>NZ_JBHYGL010000011.1:0-100089 GCF_051859025.1 Falsiroseomonas sp.
TTGGAACCCAGCAATTGACGATGGTCCAGGGGGGGCTCCCCCCTGGCGGGAGGGTCAGGGAGGGCAGCGCCCTCCCTGGGCTTCACCCCTTGGCGTAGTGCAGCACCGTCTCCCCCGGCGCGGTGGTCGCGACCACCGCCGCCATCGCCGGATCGGCGCCTGGCTGTTCGGCCATCCAGCCGCTCCAGAGCCCTTCCAGCACCGCGCCGATCCACGCACCCTCCGCATCCGCGCCGGTGCCGATGGACGGCGCGGCCAGGTGGGTGATGACCAGGCGGCGGGCGCCGGTATCCACCGCCAGGCGGCAGAAACCCCATTCGGCGCCGGCCAGCACGTCATTCACCTGGGCTTCGAGTCCGGACAGCGTGTCGCAATGGCGCAGCGGCAGGGATTCGGCCATGCGACGGCCGATGATGTGCATCAGCGATGCGCGGCCGGCCTCGTCCAGATGGGCGTCCAGCGTTTCCACCAGCGCGCGCAGGAAGGCGCGCCACTGGGCGGAGACGCCACGCCGCGCAAGGTAGGCGGCGGTCACGGCATCCGCCGGGGTGTTCTCGGTCATGCGCGCGTCCCGGTCAGCGATCGAAGCGGTAGCGGGCATAGACCAGGCCGCGCGTCTCGCTCCAATCCGCCGCCTGGTCGAAGCGCAGCGCGCCGCCGATGCGGAGCTGCGGCGTCAGCATGTATTCGATGTCGCCCCGCAGCCCGCCCGTCAGGCCGGTCTTGGTCTGGCCGGCATAGAAGGCGTTGATGGAACTGTCCGCCGCCGCCGCCGAGGCCAGCGCACCCTGGCGCGCGGCGTCGTTCGCGAAGACCGGCGTGCGGTCCTCGGTGAAGGTGGTCAGGCCGATTGTCGCGCCGACGCGGTAGGAGAAATCCCCGGACCGGCCGCGATAATCCAGCGGCACGTTGGCGGACATGAAGCTCTGCGGGCTGAAATAGCCGCCATGGCCCAGCGTGAAGAAGCGCAGGTTCTTGTCATAGGCGAAGTAGACAAGGTCGAGGCCGGTGACGAGTTCCTCGTTCGGCCCGCGCCAGAGCGGCGTCTGGAAGCCGGCGCCGGCTTCCATGCGGCTGTTCTCCGCCACGCCGTCGCCGGCGAAGGTGAAGTAGCCGGCGGCGATGTAGAAATTGGTCTCGCCGCTGCTGAACTCGATCTGCGCGCGGCCGCCGGTGCGGACCACGCCGCCCCAGATGGTGCTGGTGACGGGGTCGCGCCGCCCGGCCCAGGACAGCAGCGTGTCCGTCATGGCGCGGCGCTCCGCGGTCAGGCGCAGGCGGACGCCATCCCCGATCTCGGGCGCGATCTCGATCCCGCCGACGTAGTTCTCCTGCAGGAAGCCCATCGGCGTGGTGCCGATATCGACCGTGAAGCCAGGCCGCGCATAGGCGACGCCGAGCGCCACGCCCGACTGGCTCGACCCCGTGCTGCCGGCCTGCGCCGCCTGCTGGGAGGACAGCGTGCCGCTCGGCGCCGGCAGGGTGGAGGCGAAGCCGCCATAGCGGCGCATGGCGCCGAGCTGCGGCGACAGATCCCCGGCATCGAGGCTGACGGCGCTGACGCGGGCGGTCAGCCGCCCGCCAACGCCGGGCATGGCGATGCTGCCTTCGGCGCCGGCATGGCTTTCGTTCAGCTTGTCGATGCCCCCGTCGCCGGACCGCACGCGCATGCCGAGGGCCGGGTTGATGCGGGGTGCCGCTTCCTCCCGCACCTCGGCCAGCTGGCGCGTGATCTCGTTCAGCAGCGGGTCGGGCGGCTGGGCGGTCTGGTTGGGCAGCTGCGCCTGGGCGAATTGCAGCCCCGGCATGCCCGGTGACCGGGTGGCCGGCGCCAGGCCCTGGCTGGCCTGCATCATCTGCAGCTGCGCGGGCGAGAGGTCCTGCCCGGCCAGCGGCGTGCGGCGGAAGGGGTTCTCATAGCCCGGCGTGGCGCGGGCTTGCGGCACCGTCGCCTGCGGCAGGACGCCGCCGGTGATGATGCTGGGGGGCTGGACGTCCATGCCGATCTGCTGCCGGCGCAGCTGCGCCGCCTGCTGCAGCGCGGTCTGCGCACGGCGCTGGTCGCCCCAGGCGCGGGCCAGGCGCGCTTCCATCAGCGGGATGCGCGCATCGTTCGGCATCAGCGCGCGGCCTTCGCTGATCAGCGCCTCCGCCTTCGCCCAGTCCCGCGCCGCGACGGCGGCATCGAGGGAGGCGGTGCGGGCATCCGTATCCCGCGGGTTGCGGGACAGCACGGCATCGGCGATACGCCCGGCCTGCTCATGGTCCCGCGCGCCCTGATACAGGCGCGCCAGCGCCAGATTGGCGGCGGGGTTGGCGGGATCGTTCTGGAGGGTGGGCACCAGCACGTCGAAGGCCGAGGCGCGGTCGCCGCGGGCGGCCAGCTGGTCCGAGGCGCGGATGGACAGGCCGGAGGACAGGCCGCTCGCGACGCGGCGCTGTTCGGCGGTCAGCCGGTTCGGGTCGATCTGGGTGGCGCGCTGCGCCGCTTCCTGGTCCAGCCCCGCTTCCATCAGCGCGCCGGCGGCGGCCAATTGGGTGGAGGGCTGCTGGGCGCGGGCGTTCACGGCATAGAGCCGCGCGGCTTCCTGCGCGCCGCGCGGATCGTTCATCGCGTTCAGCGCGCGGACCACGGCGGGGCCCATTTCGCCGCTCGGGTCGGGGCGGGACGCCATGGCCAGCAATTGCTGGCGGGCTTCCTGGCGGCGGCCCTGCGTGGCCAGCGCCGCGGCCGCGGCCACCTGCGCCTGGACACGGGAGGAGGTGATCATCCGCGTCTGGTCCGGCGTGCGGACATTGGCGGGGATGCGTTCCAGCAGCCGCACCGCTTCCGCCGGGTGCGACTGTTCGCTGGCGAAGATGGCGGCGGCGTGGATCGTGTCCGGCGTCGCGCGGCTGGCGACGCTGCCATCGATCAGCGCGCGGGCATCGCCCCCATGCCCGCTGCGGGCCAGCAGGCGGGCGAGGTCGAGCCTCGGCCAGGGGTTGGAGGGGTCGTTCTGCACGGCCGCGCGCAGCAGGGCGGCGGCGGCGGCGGGGTCGTCCGTCCGCTGCGCCTCGGCCCGCAGCGCATCGGCGCGGACCTGGGGCGCGTTGGTGCCGCCGATGCGGCGGTAGACTTCCTCGGCCTCGTTGAACTTGCCCTGGGCCTGGAGCGAATTGGCCAGGCCCGACATGGCCGCGCCGAAATTGCCGCGCCGGGCGAGTGCCGCGCGGTAGCGCTGTTCCGCCAGGCCGGCATTGCCCTGGCGCAGCGCGATGTCGCCCAGCAGCGCCTCGGCATCCGGGCGGTCGCCGCCATTGCGCGCGGTGATGCGCGCCAGCAGCGCCTCGGCCTGGGAGAAATTGCCGGCATCGACCAGGTTGCGCGCGGCCTGGATATCCGGCCCCGGCGCGCCACCGCCGCCGCCGCCCGGGCCACCCGGCCCGCCGCGCTGGGATGCGCCCTGCAGCGCCCGTTCCCAGGAGGCGCGGCGGGAGGGATCGGCCTCCATCGCCGCCATCAGCAGCCGCCGCGCATCGGCCTGGCGGCCCTGGCGCAGCCGGATCAGGCCGAGCCCGCCGAGGCCATCGGCATCGTTCGGATCGAGCGCGAGGACGGCGTTGAAATTCTCCTCTGCCTGCCGCAGCCGGTTGCCGTTGAAGTTCCGCCAGCCGGTGACGCGGTTCATGCCGATGTCGTCGGCGGCGGCCTGCGGCGGGTTCCGGGCCAGTTCCAGGCGACGCTGGATCTCGGCATCGTCCGGGAATTGCTGGAGGTAGCCTTCCAGCGGCCGCACCGCCTCCGGCCCCTCGCCCAGCCAGGTCAGGGCCTGGCGCCAGGCGGCGGAGGCGCTCTGCTGGTTGTCGCCCTGGCCGGAGAGGCGGCGGAGCTGGTCGATGCCCTGGGCGCGCGTCTCCTCCCGGTAGGTCAGGATCTGCGCGTTGGCGAGCTGGATGGCGACGTTGCTGGGCGCGCGGCGGGCCAGCGCGCCCATGCCGTCGCGCGCCTCCCGCCACCCGGCCTCGGTGCCGGCCAGGGTCTGGTAGTATTCCAGCGCGAAGGTGTCGGGGATGGGGGCGCCGGCGAAGATCTGGCGGTAGCGTTCCACCGCTTCCGCGTTCCGGCCCGCCGCGGCCAGCTGCCGCGCCTGCGCCAGCGCCGCGGCATCCACGGTGGAGGTGCGGACGGCGGCATCGGCCTGCATGGTGCGCGGATCGGCCGGCGCGGTGGCGCGCAGCCGGGCCAGCGCATCCTGCGCCTGGGCGGTGTTGCCGAGCTGGGCCTGCGCCTCCGCGATGCCGGACAGGGCATCGGCGTTGCGCGCATCCACCTGCAGCACGCGTTCCAGGGTGCGGATCACCTGGTCCGGCCGGTTCTGCAGCTTCCAGTAATTGGCCTGGTCCAGCAGCGCGGCCACGCCGCGTTCCTGGCCCAAGGCGGGGCCGATGGCGGGCGGCATGGCCAGCGACGCGGCGACCAGCGCCGTGCCCAACAGGCTGGTGCGCAGGCCTGTGCGCAGGCTGGGGGGGGTTCGCAGGGACATCATGTCGTGCGGGTCCGGAGGCGGATGGCAGCGCGGCGGCGCAGCGCCCAATAGGCGGGGATGGCGACGATGGCACAGGACGCGACCAGCAGCAGCAGCAGCAGGTCGGGCCTGGTGGACATGAAATACTGCGGCCAGACATGCGGCGGCAGGGTGCCCACCGTGTAGTGGCCGCCCAGCGAGAAGCTGCTGATCCGCCCGCCGCTGAGGATGGCGAGGTCGCCCTGGATGCGGGGCGATTGCTCCGGGTCACGCAGCGCGGCCAGCATCATCTCCAGCCCCTGCGGCGTGGTGCCGGTCAGCGCCACGACGGAACGGCCGGACCGCAGCGGGCTTTCGAAGCCCATGAGGATGCCGAGGCCATCGCCGGTCGAGGTCAGCAGGGCGGAGGCCTGTTCACGCGCAACCCGGGGTTCATCGCCCAGGAACAGGTTGCGGAAGCTTTCCATCGTGTCGGGCAGCGCGACGGACAGGCGGTTGCCGTCCAGCTTCACCGGCCCGTCTTCCCGCAGCAGCGTGTTCAGCGCGGGCTGGCGGCCGAGCGTGCCGATCACCAGCAGGTCCCGCGCCGCGACGGCTTCCATGCCGCCGGGCCGCACCACCTCCATCCCCGTGGCGGGATGGCCGACATGGGACGCCAGGCGCCCGACCAGGGTGAGGAAGGAGGACAGCTCCACCGGGTTCGGCCGTTCCGGCAGCACCGCGGCGGTGTCGCTGAAATTGGCCATGCGCGTGTAGGGGAAGCCCGACCCCGCGAAGAAGGCGAGGTTCGGGAGCGTGGTGAAGCGGTAGGCGTCCGTCAGGTCGATCGTGCTGTCCGGATCGATGGAGGCACGCACATCCGCCGGCACCGCCACGCAGTCGCCGCGGTGCATCGGCCGCATGTCGAAGCGCAGCTGCAATTCGTTCATGCCGAAGACGAGGTAGGCGGGCAGGCCGAAGCGGGAGCTCTGCCGGTCTGCCTGGCCGATCTGGCGGCTCAGCAGGTTGATGGGCCAGGGCGCTTCCGGCGGGCTGAGCGGCAGGCTGCGCAGGTAGATGTCGTTCAGCGCGACATCGAGGCGCGAGACCGCGACATCCATGATCGGGCCGGGGGGCGAGCGGTAGTGGAGTTCGACCGGCAGCGGCCGGCCGCGCCAGGTGTAGAGGTCGGGCGCCGTGCGGAAGGGCAGCGCGATCGGGCCCGGCGCATAGCCATAGGCCTGCAATTCGCTGGGGTCGACCAGTTCGCCGAAGCGGACGGGGCGGTCGCTGCGGATCCAGCGCGGTGCGTCATAGGGCTGGCGCGCGGGAAGCGTGATGGGCTGCACCACCGCGACTTCCCCGGCCAGGGCTTCCTTGCTGCCGGCCAGCACCGTCGCGGCCTGCGCGGCCTCGGCGCCCGTGCGGCCGCCGACGATCAGCAGCAGGCTGTAGGGGTCCGAGGGATGCGGCACGAGCGCGAGCGTCGGGCCATCGAAGCGCGGCAGGGCCATGCCCGCGATCTGCTCATTCCCCGCGGCGATCACCACGGTGTTGCCGCGCGGCGGCAGCTGGAAGGAGACGGGGAAGCTGGCGCCGCGGTAATCCGCCTGCACTGCGAACCAGGAGGCGACGGAGGCCGCGGCCTTCAGCGAATCATTGCCCGCGCCTTCGGAGACGACGACCGGCAGGATCAGCGGTTCGCGCAGCAGGCGCGGGTCGAAGAAGGGCTCCGGCAGGCGCGCCAGGTCACGCTGCAGGGGCAGGCGTTCCAGCGTGACCTGCAGGGTCGAGAGGTCGGAGACATTCGCCCAGAGCAGGCCGGAAAGCGGGTCGTTGCATTCCACCGTGTAGCGGCCGGTGAAGCGGAAGTTCAGCCGGTTCAGGTCGGCGAAGAAGACCGGGTTGATCGGGAATTCCAGCGGGCCGAAGGCCGGGCGGTTGCGATCGGGGTTGATGACGCCGACGAACTGCTCGTTCAGCGACATCGCGATCTGGCTGTATTCCGGGATGAGCGCCGGGCTGGTCGCGCCCTGGAGGACCAGGCGCGCGCCCGTCACCACCTCATCGCCCCGGACGCCGAACAGCACGCCCTGGAGGTCGGAGGTGCCGCGCATCTGCATCGGCGCGCGCAGGCCGAGCTGGCGCAGCGTCCGCGTCTCGGTGCGGGAGGAACCGTCGCTGGTGGGGGAGCCGAAGCTGCCCACCATCGGCACGCCGCCGAGGAAGCCGGGCTGCGCCGCGGGCAGCGGCCCGCCGGAGAGAGGGGCCTGGCCTGCCCCTTGGGGCGTGGAGAGCAGCCCGCCACCGAGGGCGGGCGGCGGCGGCGCGAAGCCGCCGGAGGTCGGTGCCGGGCTCGCGGCCGGGGCGGCGAAAGGGGACCCCGCGCCGGGCGAGAGCGGCTGGCCAGCCGAGGGAGCGCCGAAATTGCCCGTGCTCGCCGGCGCGCCGAAGGTGCCGGTGCCCGGGGATTGCGGCGGCAGGTTCAGCGGCAGGCCCT
This sequence comes from Falsiroseomonas sp., assembly GCF_051859025.1. Taxonomy (GTDB): domain Bacteria; phylum Pseudomonadota; class Alphaproteobacteria; order Acetobacterales; family Acetobacteraceae; genus Falsiroseomonas. The sequence goes on from NZ_JBHYGL010000011.1 coordinate 6,988, forward strand.
GCGGGCCGGGCTGCAGGGCGGCGGGCGGCGGTGGCGCGCCGCGCAGGTTCACCTGCGCGGTGGCGATGCCGGGCGCGCCCAGCGCCAGCATCAGCGCGATGGCGGCGGCGCGACGGATGCTGCTCTCCCCGCGCGGGCGGCGCGTGGGGGCGGGCGGTGTCGCGTCCTCCCCGGCCACCAAGGTGTCGGCGCCTTCCGAACCCGGCGGCGGCACGATCCGCACCGTGGGCTTGGCGCGCTTGCCGCGGCGCACGAAGAAGGAGAACTGGCTGTCGCCACGGAACAGGCCGCCGATCGAGCGGGCAACCTCCGCCAGGCTGCGGAGAGGCTTGTCTTCTCGCACGTCGTCCCAATCCACCCAGGCATCCGCGCGGCCCAGGACGGCGCGGACGATATTGCCTTCGTCATGCAGCGTCTGCGCCGCGAAGCGCACCTGCAGACGTCCTTCGGTCCAGCGGAGGATCTCCGCCGGGATCGCCACCCATTCGGGGCCGACATCGAGTTCCAGCGTCACCGCCGCGTCGTCCGCCACGTCTTCCGGCCGATCGACCGTCACCGCCGCGCCGCCGAGCGAGAGGTCCATCGTCTCGCCCTCAAGCACCCGCCCATCGGCCAGCACGACATTGGCCGCGACCACGGCGCCGACGCGCGCGCGTTCGCGCACCTGCCGTCGTTCCCGGCCGACGGCGAGGCCGGCGAGCACGACGACGAAGGACAGCAGCGCCCAGATGAAGTTCAGCGCGAAGGCCTGGAAATCCAGGCTCTCCACCGGGTTCGTGGTCAGGCCGTAGATGCCGGACAGCAGCCCCGCGATCAGCGCCAGCGTCAGCACCATGTTGGGGCCGACCGCGCGCAGGTCGAAGAAGCCTTCCTGCAGCGTGCCGCCCTTGTCGGTCACGTTGAACTTGCCCTTCTTCGGGTCGAGCAGCGTCGCGAGCATGACGGGGATCAGGTAGAGCGCCAGCACCGTCTCATAGATCTCGGACCAGAAGCTGTGGCGAACATGGCCTGAAAGACGGCTCGTGGCCCCGACCGAATGCAGGATGTGCGGCCCGGCATAGGCCAGGATGGCCAGCGGGCTGGCCGCGATGATGCTCTCCCCGAACAGCAGGAAGGCGAGCGGCGCCGTCAGGAAGACGAAGCGCGGCAGCGGGAACAGGAAGTGGAACTGCGACATGAAGTAGCAGCAGCGCTGGGCGAAGCGGAGGCCCTCCGCCGTCATCGGGTTCTCGATCCGCAGGATCTGGATCATGCCCCGGCCCCAGCGCATGCGCTGGCCGATATGCAGCATGAGGCGTTCGGTCGCGAGGCCGGCGGCGAGCGGGATGCGGAGATAGGCCGTGCGCCAGCCGCGCCGCTGCATCTTGAGGGAGCAGTGGCAGTCTTCCGTCACCGTCACGGTCGGCACGCCGCCCACTTCCTCCAGCGCCTCGCGCCGGATGACGGCGCAGGAGCCGCAGAAGAAGGCGGCGTTCCAGAGGTCATTCCCCTGCTGCACCAGCCCGTAGAACAGCAGCCCTTCATTGGGGACGCGCTGGCCGGAAGCCAGGTTCCGCTCGAACGGATCGGGCGAATAGAAATGGTGCGGCGTCTGCACCATGGCGAGGTCGCGGTCCCGCAGCAGCCAGCCGACGGTCAGCTGCAGGAAGGCGCGCGTGGCCACGTGGTCGCAATCGAAGATCGCGATGTATTCGCCGGTCGTGTTCTTCAGCGCGGCATTGATGTTGCCGGCCTTGGCGCCCTTGTTGTCGGCGCGGATGACGTAGTTGCAGCCGACCTGTTCGCAGAAGCGGCGGAATTCGTCGCGCCGCCCGTCATCCAGCAGGAAGACGTTCATCTTGTGGCGCGGCCAGTCCATGGCCAGCGCGCCGTAGATGGCGGGCTTCACCACCTCCAGCGGCTCGTTGTAGCTCGGGATGAAGACGTCGATGGTCGGCCATTCCTCCGGGTCTTCCGGCATGGGGACCGGCTTGCGGTCCAGCGGCCAGATCACCTGGAGATAGGCGAGCAGCATGGTGGAGATGGCGTAGACTTCCGCCAGCAGCAGCCCGGTGCCGAGGAAGGTCTGGGAGAAGCTGGTGAATTCCAGCTTGTCGACCAGCCGCCAATGGATGTAGCGGAGCGAGACGAGGACGGAGACGAGGACGATGAAGATTGTCATCCCCCGCCCGGGGATGCGGTCCGCCACCAGGTACAGCAGGAAGCCGGCGATCGCGAGCCAGGCCTGTTGTTCCGCATCCAGCGGCGCCACGATGAAGGTCGTCCCGATCAGGGCGGCCAGCACCATGATAGGCAGGGAGATCCACGGGCGCCCCCAGATGCCGCCCCGGAAGGCGCGGCCGTGGCGCAGCGCGTGGCTGAAACTCATCGGGCGCCCCAGCCGAGGCCGAAGCTCTCCGGCGCATGCGGCAACGCGGCCTCGATCGCGCGGGCGATGCCGCGGATGTCTTCCGCGGCGCGCGAGTCGGGCGCGATCTCCTGCACCAGCTTCTGCATGGCCAGCGCCTCGGCCAGCGTCTCATCCCGGCTGACGGCGCCGAGCAGGCGCGGGCCGAGGTGACGGGCCACCGCATCGGCCGCGGCGCGGGAGAGGCGGGAGTTCAAATCCACCTCGTTCAGCACCACGCGCAACCGCCCTGCGAACAGCGCGGCCATGGTGCCCGAGCCGAGGAAGCGGCCGCTGTCGATGTCCGGGATCAGCGCGGCGCTGATCGCTTCCGCCTGCAGCACCGCGATCACCATGGACGCCATGGGCACCAGCACCGCCAGCGCATGGGAAGGGCCGGGGGAGGTGTCGGCGATGACGGTCAGGCCGGGATCGGCCAGGATGGCGCGCAAGGGTGCCGCCAGCAGGTCCGGGTCCCTTTCCAGCGCCGCGGCCAGGCCCAGCGCGCCGCGCAGTTCCATGGCGCCATGCGGCAGGACCATGACGCCGGACGGCGTCTCCCGCACGCAGGAACGCCAGTCCGGCCGGCGGGGCAGGTCCGCGGTGAAGCCGCCCATGTCGCTCAGCGGCACGCCGAAATGCAGGCGCAGCGTGTTCTGCGGGTCGAAATCCATGACCAGCACGCGGCGACCATCGCGCTGCAGCGCATCGGCCATGTTGGCGGCCAGGGTCGTCTTGCCGACGCCGCCCTTGGGAGAGGCAAAGCAGATCAGGGGCATGGGCGAAGAAAGCCTCCGGTCAATTCGTTGGCCGGTCTGCGCGCGCAGGGCGGCGCATAGCGGAATAGGCGTCGGGGGAGCCGGCGGGGCCGGCCGCCAGCAGGCGGAACAGGTCGGGCAGCGCCATCTCGACCTCCGCCGCCGGCACCAGGGCCGAACGGGCGCGGAGGGCGGGGATGGCATAGGGCGGTGGGACGGCGTCCCGGCGGGCGGGCATAGCACCGGCCATCCCATTGGGCATCCCATGGGACATCCCGCCGGGCAGGTCCAGCGCCTCGATCAGCGGAAACAGGCTGCGCGGCGACTCGGCCGGCGCGGCGCTGCCCCCGGCGGCGGTGGACAGGGCGGCCAGGGTGGTCAGGCCGGTGCGGGGCGGCGGTGGCAGCGGCGCCACCATGTCGGCCGCGCGCAGCAGCGTCATCGCCTCCACGCCCGGCCTGGCGCCAGGCGGCGGCGACGGGGCCGGCGCGGGCATGGGGGTGGGCGCGGGCATGGGGGTGGGCGGGGCGATGACGGGCGCGGGTGGGGCCGGTTCAGGCGCGGCGGGCGTCCAGCCCGGCGCGGCCGCGGGCGCGATCGGCGATGCCGCGACCGGCATCGGCGCCTGCGGTTCAGGCAGCGGCGGCAGGGCGCGCAAGGGCGGCAGGGGCGGCAATTCAGCGCGCGGGGCCGGGGCGGGCGGCGGCGTCCAGGCGTGCTCGGCCGGCAAGGGGGGCGGCAAGGGCGGCAGGGCGGCGTTGGCCCAGGACGGCGCCTGCGGTTCGGCGCGCCCCGCGGAGTCGGGCACGGCTTGCTGAACCGCTTCCTGCGGCGGGTCCGGCCAGGCGGGGGCGGGCGGCGCACCCCAGGACGGGGCGGCAGGCTCCGGCCAGGACGGCGCCGGCGGGGGCTCGGCCCAGGCCGTCGGGGCGGCCTCCACGGGCGGGGGCTGCCAGGGCTCGGCGGGGGGAAGTCCTTGTTCCTGCGGCGTTTCCGCCGCCTGCGTCATGGCGCCGAGCAGGGAATACCCATCCGGTTCAGGCGCGGGCAGCGGCGTCCTGACCGGTTCGTTTCCGAAACTACGATACCGGATGGCCGGGGCGCGCAACGCGGCAGCCACCCGTGCCACATCAGTATCCTGCGCCATATGCAATGAACCCCCGATTGCAATGCAACATGCCGTGCCCAGGCGGTTAAGGGAATAGCCAATCCCCGTTTCCAAAGCATCGGCAACTTTTACTCTTTCACGAATCTCTCCAAGCGAGACGCGCGAGGAGGGTCAGCACGGCTGAATAATAGTCCCTGGCTTCGTCCACGGTGGGCAGGATCGGAAAAGGCGTCGCCATGCCCCCCTGCCGGGCGGTCGCCACCAGGACGATCGCCCGGATGCCCGGAGAGGCCGCGTAGGGGGAGACACTGTCGGAGCTGAGATCCGCCCAGGCCGGCAGGCGGGCATGCTGCGGGTCGAGCCAGAAGCGCACCGCGCTGGCCACCGCCGGTTCCCGCCCCAGCCCCGCCCAGGCCAGGTAGAGCGGCACCCGCACCGCATCATAGGAGAAGCGGGCCGGCCAGCCCGGGGCCGGCGCGGGCCGCCCACCGGCGCGCGGCAGCGCCACCCAGTCCGGCGGCAGGCCCCAGCGGCCGAAGCGCGCCCGGCGCAGCATGGACAGCCCATCCGCCGCCAGCCGCAGCCAGATCGGGTCCGGCACCGCCTGCGCCAGCGCCCGCATGGCCGGGAAGGCGTAGTAGGAGGGGTTGAGCACGACATGGTCGCGCTGCTCGAACCCCGCCGCGCCGGGCAGCAGCACCGTCTCCTCCCCCACCTGGCGCACCAGCAGGCGGAGGATGTCGCGGGCGATCGCCACGCCCTGCCCGCCATAGTCGCCATCCGGCCAGCGCTGCGCGGCCCGCAGCAGCGCCCAGGCGATCATCAGGTCGCCATCGGTGGCGTTGTTGGGGTCATCGACCAGGCCGCCGGCCCCCTCCGGCCGCCAGCGCCAGGAGGACAGCGCATCGCCGCGCCGCGCCAGCGTCCGCCGCGTCCAGCCCCACATCCGGTCGAAGGCGTCGCGGTCATGCGCGCGCTCGGCGCAGAGCAGGCCCCAGCCCTGGCCCTCGCTGTGGGAGATGCCGCCATTGCCGCCATCCACCACCCTGCCATCCGGCTCCAGGAAGCGCGTGCAGAAGGCCTGCCATTCGGCGGCCTCCAGCGCCCGCATCGCAGCGTTGGCGCCCCCCGCGGCGGGGACCGCCAAAGCGGGGGCCGCGAGGGTCAGGAGGACGGTCCGGCGACGGAGATAGGGGCTTGGCATGGGCTCCAGGGTCGCAGCGGCAGGTGAAGCGGAAGTTGACCGCCTTATTCAACAACTTTTTTCACCGCCACGCCAGAAAATACCCGCATAGGTTGAAATCCAGCCGCCATCGACTCGTTCCGCATCTCACATCAAGGGCGCGCAGGCGGCCTCCAGCCAGGCCCGCTCCGCCGCGGGCAGCAGGGGGCCGACCTCCGCCAGCACCCCTGCGTGGTAGGCATCGATCTGCGCGCGCTCGGCCGGCGCCAGCAGCGGCAGGGCCACCAGGCGGCGGTCATAGGGGGCGAGGGTCAGCGTCTCGAAGCCCAGGAATGGCTTCACCTGGCCGGGCAGCGGGGCCGCGGGCTGGACGAGGAGCAGGTTCTCGATCCGGATGCCGTAGGCGCCGGGCAGGTAGAAGCCGGGTTCGTTGGACAGCACCATGCCCGGCGCCAGCGGCACCGGCTTCGCCGCGCGGCTGATGCCGGCCGGACCCTCATGCACCGACAGGAAACTGCCGACGCCATGGCCGGTGCCATGGTCGTAGTCGAGCCCCACCAGCCAGAGCGGCCGCCGCGCGAGCGCATCGAGATGCGGGCCCGCGATGCCCTCGGGGAAGCGCAGCGCGGAGAGCGCCAGATGGCCCTGCAACACCCTTGTATAGCGTTCGCGAAGTTCGTCCGGCGGATCGCCGGGCCCGGTCCAGAGGGTGCGGGTGACATCCGTGGTGCCGTCCCGGTACTGGGCGCCGCTGTCGATCAGATAGACCTCGTCCGCGCGGATCGCGCGGTCCGTCGCGGGAGTGGCGCGGTAGTGGATGATGGCGCCGTGCTCCCCGGCGCCGCTGATGGCGGGGAAGCTTTCCGCCACGAAATGCGCGCCTTCCGCCCGCAAGGCCAGCAGGCGGGCGGCGGCGGACATCTCCGTCAGCCCGCCGGCCGGCGCGGCCTGCGCGAACCAGGCGAGGAATCGGGCCAGCGCCACGGCATCGCGGCGATGGGCGGCGCGGGCGCCGTCCTGTTCCACCGCATTCTTGCGGGCACGGGGCAGGCGGCAGGGATCCTCCCCCACCTCCGGCGTCGCGCCGGCGTCCCGCAGCGCCTGGCCGAACCAGGCGGGGGTCAGGTCCGGGTCCAGCCGCACCTTGCGGCCGGCCAGCGCGGCCAGGCGTTGCGGCAGGCTGGTCGGCGGATGCAGCGCGACCTGGTTGCCGAGATGGGCGCGGAGGGCGGCGTCGGCGCGGGCGGGGTCCAGGAACAGTTGCACCCGGCCATCCTCCTCCAGGATCGCGACGGCCAGCGCCAGCGGCGTATGGGCCAGGTCGCTGCCGCGGATGTTCAGCAGCCAGGCGACCGAATGGGCATCCGCCAGCACCGCGGCGCCCTGCCCTGCCGCGCGCAGGGTGGCGGCGGCCTCCGCCCGCTTGGCGGCGGCCTCCATCCCCGCGAAGGCGATGGGGTGGGGGATGGCGGGGGCGGTGGGCGGGGCCGGGCGATCGGTCCAGATGGCATCGACCGGGTTGGCTGAGAGCGGCACCAGCGTGACGCCGGCCTGGGCCAGCCGGTCCAGCGCCGATTCCGCGTGCAGCCAGGGATCGTAGCCGATGCGGGCAGAGGGCGCCTCCGCCTTCAGGACGGCGGCGGGGGGCTGGTCGATGAGGTGGCGGAACTCCCAGAGGCTGCCATCCACCTCCTGCCGCGCCTGGGTGGTGTAGCGGCCATCGATGAAGAGGAAGGCGCGGTCCCGCAGCACCAAGGCGAGGCCGGCGGAACCGCTGAAGCCGGTGAGCCAGGCCAGGCGCTCCGCCGAGGGGGGCACGTATTCGCCGAGGAAGGCGTCGGCGCGCGGGACCAGCACGCCATCGACGCCGATTGCGTCGAAACGGGCACGGAGGACGGCGAGGCGGGTGTGGGGGGCGGGTTGCGTCACGGGATGTGTTACCGAAGCTCTAACGTTGAAACATAAGTCCACAGGATTTCATGCGCACAACGCATGGCTAGGCTGTTGCCTCACCGCATCACCTGTGGCGGCGAAACACCTATGTTGCACCTGCGAAGCGCGGCCAGGGACAGAACATTCCCCGGCGCGCACCACAACAGAGGTCATCATGAACGCCCGCATCCCCGAGGAACAGGTTGGCCTGTTCCCCCACGCCGCCACCACCCGCATGACGCGCGAGACCGAGCTCGAAGCGATCCGCTTCGCCGCCATGCGCGCGCGGGACGAGGCCATCGCCGCCGGCGTGCGCAAGCTCTTCTCCGCCATCGGCCGCGGCCTGGTCTTCGCCGCCGAGGCGATGCGCGCCTGGCCGGAGCGCCGCCGGACCTATGAGAACCTGCGCGCCCTGACGGATCGCGAGCTGGCCGATATCGGCCTGACCCGCAGCGACATCTTCCGCGTGTTCGAACCCGACTTCAGCGCGAACCAGCCGCGCCCGGCGAACGGCCTGGCGCCGCGCCCCGCCAATGGCAACCTCGCCGTTTCCGGCAAGGCGCTCGCGGCCTGAGTTACCCACCGGGGACCCCGGCGGGTCCCGAGCCTGAGTTACCCACCGGGGACCCTGACGGGTCCCCAGCCTGAGTTACCCACCGGGGACCCTGAGGGTCCCCGGGCGGAAGCACGGGGCCGGTTTCCCCAGGGGAATACCCAGGGAAGCCGGCCCCGCTGCATGATTCAGCGCCTGCGCAGAACCAGCGTCGTCCAGGCGCCCTGCGGCAGCATCCGTTCCAGCACCATGCCGCGCCGGCGATGCGCCGCCAGCACCATCCGCGCCTGGGTGCCGAGCAGCCCCGCCAGGATCGCCGTGCCCCCCGGCGCCAGGCCGACCGACATCGCGCAGGCCATGGAACAGAGCGGCCGCGCCAGGATATTGGCGAAGACCACATCGTAGCGCCGCCCGGCCTTCACATGCCGGTCCCGCCACCCATCGGCCAGCCGCGCGCGAACCAGACGACCCACGCCATTCATCCGCGCATTGTCATGCGCCACGCGGACCGACCAGGGTTCGATATCCGTCGCCAGCACCGGCCGCTTCAGCCGCTTGGCCGCAGCCATGGCGAGGATGCCGGACCCGGTGCCGAGGTCGAGCAGCCGCCGCTTCGGCCGCCGGTCCCGCGCCACCTTCTCGAAGGCGATCAGGCAGCCGCGGGTTGAATTATGCTCGCCCGAGCCGAAGGCGATGCCCGCATCCAAGGTCAGCACGGTGCGGCCATAGAGGCGCCGGGGTGGCACATGGGTCGGCCGCACCAGCACATCGCCGCCGATCGGCATTTCCTCGAAGGAGGAGAGCGTGCGCGCCAGCCAGCCCTCGGCCTCCACCGGCGCCACCTGCAATTCGGGCTGTTCGATGCCGGCCATGAGGGAAGCGAGCGCCAGCGCGCCCGCGAATTCGCCATCCGCCGCGCCCTGGGGGCGCACCCCCTCCACCCGCCAGCTATCGGTCGGGTCGTCCTTGAACAGGGCGACGGACCGGCAGTGGGTCAGGAAGGCGGCCTCGAAGGCCGGGACGGCGTCTTCCGGCAGCCCGTCCATCCAGATGGATTCCAGCGGATCGGCGCGCCGGTCCCGCTGCATCGAATACGTGTCACGCACCATCAGACGTCGCTTGCCTTCTGCACGAACCGGTCCAGCACCCGCTTTTCCCCGGCATGGTCGAATTCGATGTCGAGGCGATCATCCTGCACCGCGACGACGGTGCCGTAGCCGAATTTCTGATGGAACACCCGCTCCCCCTTCGCGATTCCCGAAGCCGGGGCGGGGCGTTCCTTCACCTCCCAGGCGCCGGCCTCGATCACGCGCGGGCGGCGCGCCATCAGCCCCTGCCCGCCGGCGAAGACCGAGGGCGTATCCGCCATCCGGTGCTGGCGCATCTGGGAAGCGCCCTCGCGCTGGATGGCATCCGCCGGCAATTCATCGAGGAAGCGCGACGGCAGGGACGACGTCCAATTGCCGTAGATCCGGCGATTGGCGGCGTGGCTGATCACCGCGGTCTTCCGCGCGCGGGTGATGCCCACGTAAGCCAGGCGCCGCTCCTCCTCGAGCGACTTCTCCCCGCCTTCGTCCATGCTGCGCTGGGAGGGAAACAGCCCTTCCTCCCAGCCCGGCAGGAAGACGGTATCGAATTCCAACCCCTTGGCGGCGTGCAGGGTCATCAACTGGATGCGTTCCTGCTCCGCGTTCTCATCCGTCTCCATCACCAGCGCGACGTGGTCGAGGAAGCCGGCCAGCGACGGGTAGTCCCCCATCGCGCGGATCAGCTCCTTGAGGTTGTCGAGCCGGCCGGGTGCTTCCGGGCTGCGGTCGAGCTTCCACATCTCCGTGTAGCCGCTTTCGTCCAGCACGGTGGCGGCGGCCACGACATGGCCTTCCTTCTCATTCACCGCGCGCCAGCGGGCGAAGCCGCGCATCAATTCCCGCAGGGCGGTGCGGGGCTTGGGCTTCAGCGCATCCGTTTCCGTGATGCGTTCCGCCGCCATGGACAACGGAATGGCCTGCGCCCGCGCGAGGTCGTGGATGGCGCGGAGGCCACTGTCGCCAAGCCCGCGCTTCGGCGTGTTCACGATACGCTCGAAGGCCAGGTCGTCCGCGGGCTGCTGGACGATGCGGAGATAGGCCATGGCGTCGCGGATTTCCGCGCGCTCATAGAATTTCAGCCCGCCGACGACGCGGTAGGGCAGGCCGAGGGTGATGAGCCGTTCCTCGAAGCTGCGGGTCTGGAAACCCGCGCGCACCAGGATGGCGATTTCCGACAGCGGGTGGCCGGACCGGCGCGCGGCCTCGATCCGGTCGCCGACCATGCGCGCCTCATCCTCGCTGTCCCACAGCGAGACGACGCGCACCTTGTCGCCGGAGGCATCGTTGCGGCCGGAGCGGAGTGTCTTGCCGAGCCGGCCCGTGTTGCGCGCGATGAGGCCCGCGGCGGCGGCGAGGATCGGCTTCGTCGAACGGTAGTTGGATTCCAGCCGCACGATCCGCGCGCCGGGAAAATCCTTCTCAAACCGGAGGATGTTCTCGATCTCCGCGCCGCGCCAGGAATAGATCGACTGGTCGTCATCGCCGACGCAGCAGATGTTTCGCCTGTTGGGGTCCTCGTGCTGGGCGAGAAGGCGCAGCCAGAGATACTGCACCAGGTTGGTGTCCTGGTATTCGTCCACCAGGATGTAGCGGAAGCTGCGGTGGTAATCCGCCAGCACATCGGGGCGCGTGCGCAGGATTTCCGTGACGTGCAGCAGAAGATCGCCGAAATCGGCGGCGTTCAGTTCCAGCAGGCGCCGCTGATAGGCCGCATAGATCTCACTCGCGCGGTTGTTGGCGAAATCGCTGTCCTCGGCGGCAGTGATGCGCGCCGGCGTCAGGCCGCGATCCTTCCAGCGCTGGATCACCGCCATCATCCCCGGCGCGGGCCAGCGCTTGCTGTCGATATTCGCCGCCGCCATCACCTGCTTCAGCAGGCGCATCTGGTCATCGGCATCGAGGATGGTGAAGTTCGTGCGCAGCCCGATGAGTTCGGCATGCCGCCGCAGCATCCGCGCGCAGAGTGCATGGAAGGTGCCGAGCCAGAGACCCTCGACAGGTCGCCCGATGATGGCGGCGACCCTCTCCCGCATCTCCTTCGCCGCCTTGTTGGTGAAGGTGACGGACAGCACCTCCCACGGGCGGGCCTTGCCGGTCATCAGCAGGTGGGCGAAGCGGGTGGTCAGCACGCGGGTCTTGCCGGTGCCCGCGCCGGCCAGGACCAGCAGCGGGCCGTCCAGGGCCTCCACCGCCTCCCGCTGCTCCGGGTTGAGGCGGGTGATGTAGTCGGGTGCGCCTACTGACATGTGCCGATGCTTCCCGTGGCGCAGAGGCGCTGGCCATCCGTCCAGCGCGCCCCGTCCAGGATCGCGCCGGAGAAATCGGCCCCGGTCAGATCCGCGCCCGTGAGGTCCGCGCCCGTCAAATCCGCGCGGAACAGGCGGGCGCGGCGCATGTCGGCGCGCACCAGGATGGCGCCGCGCAGGATGGCGCGGGTGAAATCGGCCTCCCGCAGCGTCGCTTCCGTCATGTCCGCGCCGGTGAGGTCCGCGGAGAGGAAGCGCCCATCGGTGGCGTCCACGCCCACCATCTTCGCCTGCATGAGCTTCGCCCGCTGGAGCGAGGAGTCGCGCAGATGCCCGCGGCTGAGGTCCACCCCCGTCAGGTCCCGCCCATCCAGCAGGCAGCGTCGCCAGACCACCTCCGGCGCCGCCGGGGAGGTGCAGGCCGCGAGGGCCGGGGCCGCGAACAGCATCGCGGCGAGGATGAGCGGAGGGAGATGACGGGGTTGCACACCCAGGATATAGAACACGGAGCGAACAACTCCAACCGCCAGGCCGTGCGCACACTCCTCGCCCCCTTCGAATGGTCGGCCCGGCATGGCGGTGCGCTGCTGGGCTTCGGCGTCTTCGCCGGCGTGATCTTCCCGCCGCTGGCCGCCGCGACGCGCGACCTGGTCTCCCCCAGCGTGTTCTGCCTGATGACGCTGGTGATGCTGCGCGTCGATTTCGTGCAGGTGCTGGGCTACCTGCGGCGCCCGCTGATGGTGGCGGGGCTGCTGGTGTGGGTGCTGCTGGCCTGCCCGCTGATCGTCTTCGCCATCACGCGGCTGGTCGGGCTGGACGGGGCGCTGGGTGCCGCGGTCGTGATCATGGCGACGGGCTGCGCGGCCACCTCCTCCCCCGCCTTCGCGCGCCTGGTCGGGCTGGATGGGGAGATCGCGCTGGTCGTCTCCGTCCTGTCCACGCTGCTGGTGCCCTTCATCGCGCCGCCTCTGGCACTCGGGCTGCTGGGGATCGACCTGGCGATCTCGCTATCGTCGCTGATGGGCCGGCTGGCGCTAGTGGTGGGGCTGCCGCTGCTGCTGTCCCTGGTGATCCGCCGCCTGGCGGGGCCGGCGCGGCTGGAACGCACCGGGCGCGCGGTGGATGGCGCGGTGGTGCTGCTGGTCGTGCTCTACGGCTTCGGCGTGATGGACGGCATGCAGGCGAAGATCCTGGCGGAACCGCTCTGGGTCGCGGGCGGCGTCGCGCTGGCCTTCGCCGGCAATTTCGGGCTGAACATCCTGACGGCACTCGCCATGCGGCCGGTGGCGGGGACGCGCATCGCGCTGTCGGCCGGGCTGCTGTCCGGCAACCGCAACATGGCGCTGTATATCGCGGTGCTGCCGGCGGCGACGGATCCACGCATCCTGCTGTTCTTCGCGCTCTGCCAATTCCCGCTGTTCCTCAGCCCCTTCCTGCTGCGCCCGGTCTATGACGCGCTGCGGGCACGCGGCGTCCGCTGAAGGGCGTTCACAGCCCGCGCCAGGCCGGTCTAGGCTTGCCACAACACCGAGGAAGCGACGCGCCCATGGCCTGGCCCAACCCCACCCGCCCCGGCGAACCCGCCGACGCCAACCGCCCCTGGCACTGGGTGGCGCGCAGCGACGACACCAGCCGGGTGCCGCTGCCCATCGGCTGGAACGGGGCGATGCGGGCCTGGATGGTGTGGGACGGCAGCACCGTCTCCGCCGCCGAGGCCGCGCAACGCTTCACCTATCTCGGCCCCTGCCTGACGCCGGAGGAGACGAAGGCGGCGCAGGCCGCCAGCGCGGAGCCACGGGGCCTTGCGGCTCTCGCCGCCTCCGCCACACCGCCGCCACCGCCGGCGATGATCTACAAGAAGGACGCGGTGCGGGTGCACCTGCTGATCTTCGCGGGGACGCTGTTCGCGACTCTGTTCCTGGCGGAGAAGGTGGTTCGCTGGTGACTCCCGGGGAAGGCGCTGCCTTCCCCGGACCCCATCCACGAGGGCGGAGACCCCCCTGGACCGTTTTCGGTCAGCCTGCGTTCTGCGGCTGGACGCCGGCGGCGCGGGCGGCGGCGCCCCATTTCTCCATCTCCGCCTGGACGAAACTGCGGGTGTCGTCGGGGTTGGAGACGACCACCTCCGCGCCCAGGGTCCGGTGCCGCGCCACCACATCAGGGCGCTGCACGGCGGCGGTGATCTCCCGGTGCAGACGGTCCAGCACGGCGGCAGGCAGGTTGGCGGGGCCCATCACCATGCCCCAGGTCGAAGCCTCGAACCCCGCCACGCTCTCGCCCAGCGTCGGCACATCGGGCAGCTGGGGCGCCCGGGTGGCCCCCGTGGTGGCCAGCGCCTTCAGCGTGCCGGCCTGGATATGCGGCAGCGCGGCCGGGACGGTATCGAACATGATGTCCACCCGGCCCGCGATCAGGTCCGGATGCGCCTGGGTCGATCCGCGATAGGGGACATAGGTCATCTCGATCCCCGTCCGCTGGCCGAACAGCACCGGCGCCAGCCGCACCACGCCGCCCGTGCCGGCGAAGGTCACATGCCCGGCCGGGTTGCGCTTCGCATGGGCCACCAGCTCCGCCGGGGTCGAGGGACCGAAGCCGCGGGCCGCACAGAGCACCAGCGGCGTCCTGGTCGTCAGGGTGATGAAGGTGAAATCCCGCATCGTGTCGAAGGGCAGCCGGTAGAAGGCCGCGTTGACGGGATGGCCGACGGACACCAGGGCAAGGGTGTGCCCATCGGCCGGGGACCGCGCCACGGCCTCCGTCCCGATCACGCCATCGGCACCGGCCCGGTTCTCCACCGGCACCGGCACGCCCATGGCAGCGGACATGGGGTCCGCGATCAGTCTGGCGGTGATGTCGGACACACCGCCCGGCGTATAGGGCACGACGATGCGGACAGGTCGGGTGGGAAAGGCCTGGGCGCGGGCGACGGTGCTGCCGAGGCCCAGCATGGGGGCAGCCAGGGCGGGCGCGGCCAGCAAAGCCGCGCGGCGGGTGAACAGGGTCATGGGGCGCTTCCTCCTCCGGTCTTACGCCGGTCCAGCCATGCTGGACCCGGCGGCAAACCAGGGGAAGGCCGTTCGGCCCCCGCGGGGTCAGGCTGCCTTGGGACGTGCCCCGAGCAGATGCGCGATGGCGTAGGTCAGGTCCGCGCGGTTCAGCGTGTAGAAGTGGAATTCGTCCACCCCGTTCGCCTGCAGCAGCCGCACCTGTTCGGCGGCGATGGCGGCGGAGACCATCCGCCGCGTATCCGCATCCTCGTCCAGCCCCTCGAACAGCTTGCCCATCCAGGCGGGGACGGAGGCGCCGCACATCGCGCTGAACTTCTTCACCTGGGAGAAATTAGACACCGGCAGGATGCCCGGGACGATGGGCACCGTGATGCCGGCGGCCGCGCACCGATCGATGAAGCGGAGGTAGATGTCCGTGTCGAAGAAGTACTGGGTGATCGCGCGGGTCGCGCCGGCATCGATCTTGCGCTTCAGGAAATCGAGGTCCGCATCGGCGGAGGTCGCGGCGGGATGAGTTTCCGGATAGGCGCCGACGCTGATGTCGAAATCACCGATGCGGCGCAGGCCCCGCACCAAATCCTCGGCCTGCGCATAGCCGCCGGGGTGCGGCGTGTACTGGCTGGCGCCGGCCGGCGGGTCGCCGCGCAGCGCTACGATGTGGCGGACGCCGGCTTCCAGGTAGCCGCGCGCGACCTCATCCACCTCGGCCTGGGTGGCGCCGACGCAGGTCAGGTGGGCGGCCGGGGTCAGGCTGGTTTCGCGGGCCAGCCGGGCCACCGTCTCATGCGTCCGGGTCCGGGTGGTGCCGCCGGCGCCGTAGGTGACGGAAACAAAGCGGGGCCCCAGCGGCTCCAGCCGCCGGATAGCGGCCCAGAGCGATTGTTCCAGGGCCTCGTTCTTGGGCGGGAAGAATTCGAAGGACAGCTGCGGGGGCGGCATCTCGCTCGGCACGGGAAGGCCGGCCACGCGGGGGCCGGTCAGCCAACGCTGCAGGGTGCCGGGATAGGCCTGGTCCATCGGTCCGTTCTCTCGCCTGCCGGTGACGGGCCGCCGCGCCGGGGGGCGGGAACCCGAGGTTGATATGACTGTTCGTAACTTCGGCGGCACCGTTGTTCCGTTGGCCGCCCGCGCCGCATATAAGGAAGACCCTGCGGGCCGGGAAGGGCTGGCCCGCACGGGGAGGTTGTGCCCCCCCCTTCAGCCCTTCGGAGGTCTATCGTTGAGCCGCATGACGCCCCCCCGCCAGAGCCTGACGGCGAAGCGCCTTGCCGTGCCCGTGCTGGCGCTCGGGCTAGCCCTCGGCCTTTCCGCCTGCGCCACGCGCCCCAACCCCGCGGATACTGAAGCCGTGGCGGAGTTCAATGCCAACAACGATCCGCTGGAGCCGCTGAACCGCGGCGCCTATTTCGTGCATGACGGCATCGATACCCTGGTGCTGCGCCCGGCGGCGGAGATCTATCGCGTCTTCCTGCCGCCCGAACTGCGCGCCGCCATCCGCAACGTGCTGGCGAACCTCCGCACCCCCGTCATCCTGGTGAACGACCTGCTGCAGGGGGACACCCAGCGCGCCGCCACCACCATGGGGCGGTTCCTGGTGAACACCACGGTCGGCATCGGCGGCATCTTCGACCGCGCCACGGATTTCGGCCTGCTCGGCCATACCGAGGATTTCGGCCAGACGCTCGCCGTCTGGGGCGCGCCGGAAGGCCCCTACCTCTTCATCCCCGTGCTCGGCCCGTCCAACCCGCGGGACCTGGTGGGCACCGGCGTCGATACCGCCTTCCACCCCCTGACCTGGACCGGCAATGCCGGGGAGACGGTCGAAGCCATCACCATCACCCGCACCGCGCTCACCGCCCTCGATATCCGTGAAGGCCTGATCGAGACGGTGGACCAGGTGAAGGCGGGCTCACTCGATCCTTACGCCACGATCCGCAGCGCCTATCGCCAGCGCCGCGTTGTGGAGATCCGCAACCAGGGCGGCGCCCCTGCCGCGGCGCGCGGGACCGGCTTCGGGGTCGGGACCGGCGTGCCACAGCAAGGCGGCACGGGCGTGTCGCAGCAGCCGCGCTGACGCGGCCTGGCTGCCCCCGCCCTGGGTGCCTCTGAACAGATGGACCGCATGATGCACAGCCTCGACCGCCGCAGCCTGCTGATCGCCGCCGCCGGCCTGGCCCTGATGGGCCGGGCCGCCCATGCCCAGCAGATCGATACCGCCCGCGCCACCGCCTTCATCCAGCAGACTGGCGAGGAGCTGGTGACCGCCATCAACGCCGCCGGGGCCCCGGTCGCCCAGCGGCGCGAGAGGGTGGCAGCCGTGCTGCGCCGCGCGGTGGATGTGGAAGGCGTCGGCCGCTTCATCCTCGGCCGCTTCTGGCGCAGCGCCAATGCCGAACAGCAGGCCGAATACCTGAAGCTGTTCGAGGAGATCCTGATCCGCAACCTCTCCGCCCGCTTCGGCGAATACCAGGGGGTGCGCTTCTCCCTCGGCCGCAGCCAGGCGCGGACCGAGGAAGACGTGCTGGTCAACACCGTTGTCGAACGCCCCGGCACCGCGGCCTTCGGCCTCGACTGGCGCGTGGCGGAAGTGGGCGGCGTGCCGCGCGTGGTGGATGTGATCGCGGAAGGCACCAGCCTGCGCCTGACCACGCGCAGCGAATACAGCAGCGTCATCAGCCGCAATGGCGGCAATGTCGGCAGCCTGCTGACGGCGATGCGCCAGCAGATCCAGCAGCTGGCCGCCCGCGAAGGGGGCTGAACCTTTTCAGACCCTCAGGCGCCGGGCGCGGCCTCCGGCCGCTTGGCTCGCCAGACTGCCGGCGGCGCCCGTTCGGGCCCTCGCCCGCCTGCGGCGGGCGCCGTTTCAGGGTCACCCGGCCGGCGGAAACGCCTCGAACACCAGCATCTCCCGCCCCCGGTAGTGGAAGCGATCGCATTCCACCATGCCGAGGTCGGTCAGCACCGCACGGCTGGCGTGGTTGCCTTCCCAGGCGACGGCGGCGATGCGCTTCAGGCCCCGCCGGAAACCGAAGGCCAGCGCCGCGCGGGCGGCTTCGCGAGCATAGCCCTTGCCGCGGCAGGAAGGCCACAACGCGAAACGGACGGCTACGCCGCGCCCGTCCGGCCGTTCCATCAGCCCCGCGATGCCCAGGAAATCGCCGGTGCCGCGTTCGAAGACCGCCCAGGTGCCGTAGCCCCGGACCAGCCAGAACTCCATGTCGTCCTCAAGCTCCTCCCGCGCCCGATCGGGCGTGCGGGTGCCATGAAGCATGAGGCCGAAGGCGGCATCATCCGCCTTCAGGCGGATCAGATCGGGCAGGTTCTCCGGCGCCACGGGACGGAGCGAAAGCCGCTCCGTCGTGATGCCATTGCCTTCCGCCAGCCTGGCGGGGACCAAGGACCTACCGGACCAGCGGGCGGTACTTGATGCGGTGCGGCTGGTCCGCCGCGGCGCCCAGTCGACGTCGCTTGTCCGCTTCGTAGGCCTCGAAATTGCCCTCGAACCACTCGACGTGGCTGTCGCCCTCGAAGGCCAGGATGTGCGTCGCCAGGCGGTCGAGGAACCAGCGATCGTGGCTGATGACCACGGCGCAGCCCGCGAATTCCTCCAGCGCATCTTCCAGCGCGCGCAGCGTGTCGATGTCGAGGTCGTTGGTCGGTTCGTCCAGCAGCAGGACGTTGTGTTCCCGCTTCAGCATCTTCGCGAGGTGGACGCGGTTGCGCTCACCACCCGAAAGGACGCCGACGCGCTTCTGCTGGTCCGCGCCCTTGAAGTTGAAGGCAGCGACATAGGCGCGGGACGGGATGGTCCGCTTGCCGATGGTGATCTGGTCCATGCCGTCCGAGATCTCCTGCCAGACGGTCTTGTCGTCCGCCAGGCTGTCGCGGGACTGGTCGACATAGCCCAGCTTCACCGTCTCACCCACCGTCAGCTTGCCGCCATCCGGCGTCTCGATGCCGGTGATCATCTTGAACAGCGTGGATTTGCCGGCGCCGTTCGGGCCGATGATCCCGACGATGCCGCCGGGCGGCAGCTTGAAGTTGAGGTTGTCGATCAGCAGGCGGTTGCCATAGCCCTTGCGCAGGTCTTCCGCGGTGATGACGGTGTTGCCCAGGCGCGGCGCGGGGGGGATGACGATTTCCGTGTCGCCGCCGGCACGCTCGTTCTGCTTGGCCAGCATCTCCTCATAGGCGGAGATACGCGCCTTGGACTTGGCCTGCCGCGCCGCGGGGCTGCGGCCCATCCATTCCTGTTCCTTGGCGAGCTGCCGCTGGCGGGCGCTTTCCTCCCGCTCCTCCTGCTGCAGGCGCTTGCGCTTCTGGTCGAGGTAGGCGGAGTAGTTGCCCTGGTAGGGGAAGCCCCGGCCGCGATCGACTTCGAGGATCCAGTTGGTGACGTTGTCGAGGAAGTAGCGATCGTGGGTCACGATCAGCACCGCGCCGCGATAATCCTTCAGCGTCTGTTCGAGCCAGGAGACGCTTTCGGCGTCCAGGTGGTTCGTCGGTTCGTCAAGCAGCAGCAGGTCAGGCTTTTCCAGCAGCAGCTTGCACAGCGCCACGCGCCGCTTCTCGCCGCCCGACAGATGCGCCACGGGGCTGTCGAAGGGCGGGCAGCGCAGCGCGTCCAGCGCGATCTCGATCCGCCGGTCGAGCTCCCAGCCCTCGGCGGCCTCGATCTTCTCCTGCAGCTCCGCCTGTTCGGCGAGGAGGGTGTTCATCTCCTCCTCCTCCATCGGCTCGGCGAATTTGTCGGAGATCTCGTTGAAGCGGCGGAGCTGCGCGGAGAGCTCCGCGAAGGCCTCCATCACGTTCTCGCCGACCGTCTTGGTGGGATCGAGCTGCGGTTCCTGCGAGAGATAGCCGACGCGCGCGCCCTCCGCCGCCCAGGCCTCGCCGCCGAATTCCTTGTCCTGGCCCGCCATGATGCGCATCAGCGTGGATTTGCCGGCGCCGTTCGGGCCGAGCACGCCGATCTTCACGTCGGGGAGGAAGGAGAGGGTGATCCCCTTGAAGACCTCGCGCCCGCCCGGATAGGACTTGGTGAGGTCTTTCATCACGTAGACGTACTGATAGGCGGGCATTGTTTCGGCTTCCGGAGGACGGGCGGGGTGGCGGGTGTTTTACCGCGCCCTATCCGTCGCTGCAAACCGGGTGGCCCGCGGGGGAACGCCGTTTCCCCGCACCCAAAGGCCCAGCGCAGGGGGACGCCGTCCCCCTGCACCCCCGGCCAAGGGCCAGCCGGCCCTTGGAACCCTGGTATTTGAGATGGTCCAGGGGGGTCTCACCCCCCGAAATCTTCCACAGGGGGCGGGTGGGGTACGGGGAAGGCAGCGCCTTCCCCGGGATTAACGGCCCTTGAACTGCGGCGCCCGCTTCTCGAGGAACGCCTTTCGGCCTTCGTTGTAGTCATCGCTCGCGAAGCACGCCTTCACCATCGCGTCGCAGGCCTCGGCATTCGCGGCGCCACGATCCTTCAGCGCCTCGCCTACGATGAACTTCACGCTGCCCACTGTCAGCGGCGCGTTGCCCGCGATGGTCTTCGCGTAGTCCAGCACGAAGTCTTCCAGCTTGTCGTTTGCCACCACGCGGTTCACGAGGCCCATGATCCGCGCATCCTCCGCGCCCCACTTCTTCGCGGTGAAGAAGATCTCCTTGGCGAAGGACGGCCCGACCAGGTCCACCAGGCGGCGGATGCCGGACAGCGGATAGCCGAGGCCGAGCTTCGCCGCGGGCACGCCGAAGCTCGCCGTCTCACCGCAGATGCGCATGTCGCAGCAGACGGCGAGTGCGGTGCCGCCGCCGATGCAATGGCCCTGGATCATGGCGATGGTGGGCTTCGGGCATTCCGCCAGCGCGTCATAGACCTTGGCGGTCTGCGCCTGGTAGGCGGCGACGGCGGCTTCGCCACTGCGCTCGCTCTCGAACTTGGAGATGTCGGCGCCGCTGACGAAGGCCTTGCCGCCGGCGCCGGTCACGACGATGACGCGCACGGCATCATCCGCCTTGAAGTCGGCCAGGATGCGTTCCGCCGCCTGCCACATCTCCATGGAGACGGCGTTGTGGCGTTCGGGGTTGTTGAAGGTCATCCAGCCGATGCCATCGGCCTTGCGGGCCAGCATCTTCTCGCTGCCAGTCACGAGCATTCCGTCCATGGACGTTCCACCTTTTCCGATTCAAGGAATGGGTGGGGACCCCCACCCCGCGCCTCCCCCGCAAGCGCGGGGGAGCGAGTTTTCGTCAGATCACCTGGCGCGTGCGCAGGTCGTCGATGGTGGCCTTGTCCAGGCCAAGCTCGGCCAGCACCTCATCCGTGTGCTCGCCCAGTTCCGGCGGGTGCGTGACGATGCTGCTCGGCGTGCGGGACAGGTGGATGGGCTGGCCGACATAGGCGACCTCCCCCTTGTTGCCGCCATTCAGCTTCTGCGCGATGCCGAGGTGCTGGACCTGCGGGTCCGCGAACATCTCATCCACCTTGTAGATCGGGCCGCAGGGCACGCCGGCATCGTTCATGGCCGCCACCCAATGCGCTGTGGTGTTGGTCAGCGTCGTCTTCTGGATTTCCGCGTTCAGCTCATCGCGATGCTCGCTGCGGCCGGATGCGGTCTTGTAGCGGCCATCGGCCAGCAGGTCGTCGCGGCCGAGCGCCTTGGCGCAGCGTTCCCAGATCTTGTTGCCGCTGGCGGCGATGTTCATGTAGCCGTCGCTGGTGGTGAAGACGCCGGTCGGGATGCTGGTCGGGTGGTTGTTGCCCGCCTGCTTCGGCACCTGGCCTTCCATCAGCCAACGGCTGGCCTGGAAGTCCAGCATGAAGATCTGCGCCTGCAGCAGCGAAGACTGCACCCACTGCCCCTTGCCGGACACTTCCCGCTCCAGCAGCGCGATCATGATGCCCTGCGCCGCGAAGAGCCCCGCGGTGAGGTCCGCGATCGGGATGCCGACGCGCACCGGCCCCTGCCCCGGCAGGCCGGTGATGGACATCAGGCCACCCATGCCCTGCGCGATCTGGTCGAAGCCCGGCCGCGTGGCATAGGGGCCGTCCTGCCCGAAGCCGCTGATGGAGGCATAGACAAGCTTCGGGTTCACCGCCGACAGCGCCTCGTAATCGATGCCGAGCCGCTTCTTCACATCCGGCCGAAAATTCTCGACGACGACGTCGGCCTTCTCCACCAGCTTCTTCAGCAGCGCGACGCCGTCGGGCGACTTCAGGTTCAGCGTGATGGCGCGCTTGTTGCGGTGCAAATTCTGGAAGTCCGAACCGGCGCGCGGCCCGCCCATGGGGTCGCCCTCATCGAGGGCGGGCGGCAGCTCAATCTTGATGACATTGGCGCCCCAATCCGCCAGCTGGCGCACGCAGGTGGGGCCGGACCGCACGCGGGTGAGGTCGAGCACCGTGAAGCGCGACAGGGCAGAGGACGCTTGGGGGGCCTGGGTCATCGGCGGTTTCTCCTGGACCCCTGATGTCTAGCACCGCCCCCCGCCCACGCAAATCCGTCCGCGCCAACTGTTGACAGATGGCAGTCCGCATCGGCACCCTCCGCACCATGGAGGACATGGCCCAAGCCGGTGCTGCGACCGCGCCCAGCGCGCTGGATATCGTGCGCACGCGCTCGCTCGCCTCCCTCGTCGCCCAGGAAATCGAACGCATGATCCTCTCCGGCGCCCTGCCGGCCGGGGAACGCCTGAACGAACAGCAGCTGGCCGCCCAGCTCCGCGTCTCCCGCGGTCCCGTGCGGGAAGCGGTGCGAGGGCTGGAGCGTTCGGGGCTGGTCGTCGCGGTGCGCAACCAGGGCAGCTATGTCCGCACCGTCAGCGCGCCGGAGGCGCTGGAAATCTACGACCTTCGCGCCGCCATCACGGGCCTGGCCTGCGCGCGCCTGGCGGAATCCGCCGCCCCCGCGCAGATGGCCGCGCTGCGCGCCCTGGTGAAGCGGATGGAGGCGGCGCGCCGCGCCGATGACCCGCCCAGCTACTACGCCGCCAACCTCGAATTCCACACGGCGCTGCTCGGCTTCGGCGGCGGGCCGCGGTCCCAGCGCCTGTATGAGGATTTGGGCAACGAGCTCCATCTGTTCCGCCGCCGCGCCCTGGTGCAGCCCGAGAATATGCGGGAGAGCAACGCGGAACACGCTGCCATCCTGAAGGCGATCGCCGCCGGGGATGCGCCCGCGGCGCGCGAGGCCGGCGAAGCCCATATCGCCGGCGGCAAGCGCCGCTTCCAGGCGACCGATACCACGACAACGCCCGCAACAGGGCGAAAGGGAGAAAACGACGATGACCAGCATGATCCATCGCCGCCACCTGCTGATGGCCGGCGCGGCGGCCGCACTCGCCGCGCCGGCTAGCCTTCGCGCGCAGGAACGCTTCCCCTCCCGCACGATCGAGGTCGTGACCCATGCCGGCGTCGGCGGCGGCACGGACATCACGGCGCGGATGATGATGGTGCAGGCGCCCGGCGAATTCGGGCAGGAATTCACCGTGGTGAATCGCACGGCCGGCAGCGGCGCGCAGGCGCTGCAATACCTGGCCAGCAAGCCCGCCGATGGCCACACCATCATCCTGGTGACGCAGACGCATTTGCTGACGCAGCTGCGCAACGCGAACCTGCCGCAATTCGGCGACCTCATCCCCTTGGCCCGCGCCACGGCGGACCCGCAGCTGGTGCTGGTGCGGCGCGACAGCCCCTTCCGCACGCCGGCCGACCTGATCGCGGCCGGCAAGGCGCGGTCGCTGCGCTTCGGCGGCACGCATGTCGGCGGCGTCGACCACGTCACCATCCATTCCTTCGGCCGCGCGGCGGGGCTCCAGCGGCCGACGCTCGTGCCCTTCCGTGGCGGTGGCGAGATCGTCATCAACCTGGTCGGCGGCAACATCGACACCGCCGTGGTGAACCCGGGCGAGGCCGAGGCGCAGCTCCGCGCCGGTGAACTCCGCCCGCTGATGTCCTTGGCGGATGGCCGCATCGCCGCCTTCGGCGAATTGCCGACGGCGAAGGAACTCGGCATCGATGCCACGGGCTACACGCTGCGCGGCTTCTGCGTGCTGAAGGGCACGCCGGAGGATCGGGTCACGCGGCTCGAACAGGGCCTCATCCGCGCCATGTCGGGGCCGATCTACACGACCTACCTGCAGAACACCGGCCAGGCGCCGGACAGCGTGACGGGGCGGGAAGCCTGGGGCGCGCAGCTCGCCGCCTTCAACAATGACGGGCGCGAGGCCCTCACCGCGCTCGGCCTGCTGCGCGGATGAAGGCCAGCCGCTTCGGGTCGAGCCAGCTTGCCGCGCTCTGCGTCGGGCTGGTCGCGGTGGCGGCCTTTGCCGCGACCTATGGCTTCGACCCGGTGCCGGATGGCCTGCCGGGGCTGGGCGCGGTGGAATTCCCGCGCCTGGTCTGCCTGCTGCTGGCGGGGATGTCGGTGCTGCTGTTCCTGCAGCAATCGCCGCCGCATGACCCGGAAACCGCGCCACCCATCGGCCGCGATGCCTGGCTGATCTTCGGCGCCTGCCTGGCGGCCGTGCCGCTGATGGCGACCATCGGCATGCTCGGCACCATCGCCGTCTTCCTGGTGGCGGTCGGCCGGCTGTGGGGGGAGACGCGGTGGCCCCTGCTCATCGGCGTGGCGCTGTCGATGACGGCGGTGATCTGGCTGGTGTTCGTGAAGATCTTCAGGCTGACCCTGCCGGGCGGCTGGCTGTTCGGGGGCTAGGGGCTTGGAAGCGTTCCTCGGCGGGCTCGCCATTCTGGCCGATCCCTATGTGATGATGATGGTGCTGCTCGGCACCGTGCTCGGCATCTTCGTGGGCGCGCTGCCCGGCATCAGCGGGTCCACCACCATCGCGCTGCTGCTGCCGATGACGATCAGCATGGGCCCCGTGCCGGCCATCTGCTTCCTCGGCGCCATCTATTGCGCGGCCAATTTCGGCGGCTCCATCACCGCCATCATGGTCAATGCTCCCGGCGATCCATCGGCCAGCGCGACGGCGCTGGAGGGATTCAAGATGGCGGAGAAGGGGCAGGCCGGACTCGCACTCGGCATGTCCGCGATCAGCAGCGCCATCGGCGGTATCGTCAGCGTCGTCGTGCTGATCTTCGCGGCACCGCTGCTGGCGCGCGCCGCCTATTCCTTCGGCCCGCCGGAATACTTCGCCCTCGCGCTGTTCGGGCTTTCCATGTGCGCGGCGGTCGGCGGCGACAGCGCGCTGAAGAACCTCATGGCGGCGGCGCTGGGCCTGCTGATCGCCACCGTCGGCATGGACCTGACCACGGGCGTCGAACGCTATGCCTTCGGCGTCATGGAATTGTCGGACGGCATCGGCTTCGTCCCCGTCCTCATCGGGCTTTTCGCGGTGGGCGAGATGCTGGACCAGGCGACGCGACGATTCGGCAAACCCGCCATCATCGCCCTCGATGCCGCGCGGGTGCCGGGGATGGCGGAGATGCGGAAATGCTGGCGGTCGATCTGGATCGGCAGCGGCATCGGCACCTTCATCGGCGCGCTGCCCGCCCTGGGTGCGACGACCGCCGCGCTGATCGGCTACAACGAGACGCGGCGCTGGTCGAAGCACAAGCACGAATTCGGCCATGGCAGCATCGAAGGCGTGGCGGGGCCGGAAGCCGCGAACAACGCGGCCGTCGGCGGTTCCATGGTGCCGACGCTGGCACTCGGCATTCCCGGCAGCGCCACCACCGCCATCATCCTGGCGGGGCTGATCGTGCAGGGCGTGCGGCCGGGGCCGCATCTGTTCACCGAACAGCCGACGCTGCTCTATGCCGTCTTCGCCTCGATGCTCGCGGCCAACATCTTCTACCTGGTGATGGGCCTGACCATGGCGAAGTTCTTCGCCCGCATCAGCCTGATCCCCGCGGCCTTCCTGTGGCCTTCCGTCTTCGCGCTGTCGCTGATCGGCGCCTATGGGCCGAACCAGTCCATGGGCGATGTCTGGGTGATGCTGGCGGCCGGCGTCGTCGGCCTGCTGTTCCGCCGCGCCGGCTTCTCCCCTGCCCCGCTCATCATGGGCCTGGTGCTGGGCGGCATGGTGGAGGAGACGCTGAAGCAATCCCTGCTGATCTTCGGCGATGACCTGACCGGCTTCCTGTCCCGCCCCATCGCGATGACGCTGATCGTGGTGACGCTGGCCGGGCTGTTCTGGCCGCTGCTGGCGCGGCTTTTCCGCGGGAGGCGCAGCGCGCAGGCCTGACACGCCTGCGTGAAGCGATGCCAAGCCTGGAACCGGACCTCAACCAATGGTTTACATTCCTGCCTTGTAACGCTTCGCTGGCGTGGCCGGACGGGGTTGGCAGGGGAGCGGTCCCGGACCGGCCCCGCCACCCCTGCCCGGCCGCCCGGGTCGCGCCCGGAACGCTGGAATCCGCCCATGCCCGCCCCGCCTGCCCCTGCGCCGCGATACGATGTCTGACAGACGGCTGCGCTTCCTCTCCGATGGTGGCGCCCTCGGCGCCCTGATGCGGGACCATGACTGGTGCGCCACGCCGCTCGGCGCGCCGGAGGAATGGCCGGAGGCCCTCAAGACCGTCGTCAGCATCATGCTTGGCTCCCGCCAGCCCATGTTCGTGGCCTGGGGGGCGGATCGCCTGATGCTCTACAATGATGGCTATGCGGTGCTCTGCGGCGCCCGCCATCCCGCGGCACTGGGCCGGCCCTTCCGGGAATTGTGGTTCGACATCATGGACGATGTCGGCCCCATCCTGGAACGCGCCTTCGCGGGGGAGGCGACGCATATGGACGACATCGCCCTCCTCATGACCCGTCACGGCTATCCGGAGGAGACGCATTTCAGCTTCTCCTACACCCCCGTGCGGGATGAGGAGGGGCGCGTGGCCGGCATGTTCTGCGCCTGCGCGGAAATCACCGGCCGCATCATGGCCGAACGCCGGCAGGCCTTCGGCCTGGCGCTGGACCAGGCGCTGCGGGATGTCGGCGATCCCCAGGCAATGGCGGAAACGGCGGTCCGCCTGCTCGGCCAGCATCTCCGCGCCGGGCGTTGCGGCTATGCGGAGGCGACCGAAGGCGGCATGGAAGTCGTCGCGGAATGGGGCGATGGCAGCCTGCCGCTGCTGGCGCCCGGCACCCTTCTGGCCGGCGATCCGGGCCTTGCCGTGCCGCTTCCCGGGCCGGGGCGGTCATGCGGCCTGCTTCATCTCCACCAGGCCACGCCCCGCCGCTGGCTGCCGGCGGAGGAGACGCTGCTGCGGGAGATCGCGGAACGCATCGCAGCCAGCCTGGCCCGCGCCCGCGCGGAAGCGGCGCTGCGGGACAGCGAGGCCCGCTGGCGCGGCCTGTTCGCTGCCATGCATGAGGGCTTCGCGCTGTGCGAGATGGTGCGGGATGCCGAAGGCCACGACATCGACCTGCGCTACATCGAGGTCAACGACGCCTGGGAACGCCTGACCGGCATCAGCCGCGAAGCCGCGGAGGGCCAGCTGGTCACCCGCCTCATCCCCGGGATCGAACCCTATTGGATCGAGACCTATGGCCGCGTGGTGCGGACCGGGGAGCCCGCGCATGTCGAATACCGCGTGGCCACGCTGGGCGCCTGGTTCGAGGTCTTCGCCTATCGCACGGAGCCAGGCCGCTTCGCAGCCCTGTTCCTGAACGTGACGCAGCGCAAGGCGTCGGAGGAACGCCAGGCCCTGCTGGCGAGGGAGGTCGACCACCGCGCCAAGAACGCGCTGGCGGTGGTGATGGCGGCGCTGCGGCTGACCCGGGCGGAGACGCTGCCGGCCTATCGCGCCGCGGTCGAAGGGCGCGTCGCCGCACTGGCGCGGGCGCAGACATTGCTGGCGACGGAAAGCTGGTCGGGGGCCGAGTTGCGGCGCCTGCTGGAGGGCGAATTGCGCCCCTTCGTGGCGGAGGGCCAGCACCTGCGCCTGGAAGGCCCCGCGGTCCATCTGCAGGGCCGCGCGGTGCAGCCGGTGGCGATGGCGATCCATGAACTCGCCACCAATGCCACCAAGCATGGCGCGCTGTCCGTCGCCGGCGGCAGCGTCTCACTGCGCTGGTCCGTGGATGCGCCCGGCACCACGCTGCACCTGCACTGGCAGGAGGCAGGCGGCCCGCCCGCCGTGGCGCCGGGGCGCCAGGACGCCGGGGCGCCGGGGCGCCAGGACGCCGGGGCGCCGGGGCGCCAGGGCTTCGGCAGCCGCGTACTGGAAGCCACCATGCGCGGGCAGTTGGGCGGCAGCATCGCGGTGGACTGGTTGCCCGGGGGGCTGGC
Organism: Falsiroseomonas sp.; assembly: GCF_051859025.1. Lineage (GTDB taxonomy): Bacteria > Pseudomonadota > Alphaproteobacteria > Acetobacterales > Acetobacteraceae > Falsiroseomonas. The sequence goes on from NZ_JBHYGL010000011.1 coordinate 34,483, forward strand.
CTGCACGATGACGCTGCCGCTGGCGGGACCGGTGGCGGAGGAGCCCTCGATCCCGGAGTGAGCGGCGGTGTGGCGTGATGCGTTCGCCTTCGCTCACGCATCGCATCACAGCCCGTTGCAGAAGGCGCGATTCAAACTTTTCGGCGATGCCGCCTCAAGTCATCGCGCTCTACTCCTCCGCCGCCAGCACGGCCGGGGTGATGGTCCAGGCGGCCTCGCCCGCCTTCGGCGGGTCCATCAGCAGGGGCAGGGCGTTGGGGGTGCGGACATTCGCCTCCAGCCCCGCCTCCATGCGCAGCGCGCGGAACAGCGCACCATGCGCCACCACCAGCACCGGGCCGGGATGCACCAGCGCGGCGTTGATGCCCCGCACCGTGCGGGCGCGGAGTTCGGCGAAGGTCTCGGCGCCCTTCGGGGTGTAGGTGCCGGCGATCCAGTCATCGTACCAGTCGCCCATCGGCAGGCCCTCCTGCTCCCCGAAATTCACCTCCTGGAGGTCGGGGTCGAGGGTGAGCGGCAGGCCCAGCGCCTGCGCCGCGATCTCCGCCGTGCGCTGCGCGCGCTTGAGGGGGGATGCGACGATGGTGGCGATGGGCAGGGCCGCCAGCGTGCGCGCCGCGCGCCGCGCCTGCGCCAGGCCGACCTGGTTCAGCGGGATGTCGGTGCGCCCCTGGGACAGGCCCTGGGCGTTCCAGTCGGTCTCCCCGTGGCGGAGGAACCAGAAGGTGGTGGGGGTCAATCCAGGCATGGCTATCCTTGGGCTGCTTCGCGGGCCTTGGCGGCCGCCACGCCCGGCATGGCCGAGACCTGTTCGGCCAGCGCCAGCGCCGCCGGCAGGTCGCTGATGTCGATCTTGAGGAATCCCGCGAAGGTGACGAGCGCGGCGAGGAAGATGTCCGCCCCGCAGGGCTGTTCCGTACCGCAGAGCGTACCGCCGCTGCGCGCCAGCGCCGCATCGGCGAAGGCCAGCGCTTCCTTGGCGCGGACCAGCGCCGCGGCGCGCACGGCATTGGCCGCGGCTTCGTTGCCGCCGGCGAAGCGCAGCGGGCCGAAGGCCGGGTTGAAGTGCCGCCCCATGGTCCAGTGGCACCAGGCCAGCCATTCCATGCCCTTGGCACGGCCCGAAGGCCCCGGCGGCAGCAGCCCGCTATCCGGCGCCGCTTCCGCCAGCCAGAAGATCACCGCCGGGATTTCCGTGATGACGGTGCCGTCCGGCAATTGCAGCGCCGGGACCTCCCCCTTCGGATTGAGGGCGAGGTATTCCGGCTTCTTCGTGTCGCCGCCGCGCAGCGAGATGAAGCGCACATCGATCGCCAGCCCCGACACCATCGCCGCCTGGTGGGCGATGGAGCCGGAGGTGTTGGTGGAGGTCCAGAGCAGGGGGTTCTGCATGGCCCGCGCCTTACAGGGCCAGGCCTTCCTGCGTCAGCGCCCGCTGCACAGCCGGCCGTGCCAGCATGGCGGCAAGGTGCGCCGCCAGGTGCGGCGGCAGCGTCAGGCCGGAACGCCGCGTCGCCCAGTATTCCACGAAGAACAGCGCCGCATCGGCGACGGAATAGCCGGATGGCAGCAGGTAGGTGCCGCCGGCCCAGCCCTGCTCCAGCGTCGCGAAATACTTGTCGGCATTCGCCTTGCCGAGTTCGACCGACTTCGGGAAATCCTCCTCCCGCAGCGTGTAGTTGCCGGGGCGGAACTGCCGGGTGAAGGCCTGGGGGTGGATGGTGCCGCAGACATAATCCAGCAGTTCCAGGCACCGGGCCTCCCCTTCCAGATCGGCGGGGATCAGCGCGGCGGCGGGGTTGGACTTCGCCAGCCACCAGGCGATGACGGGGAATTCCGTCAGCACCTTGCCATCCCCGCGGTCGAGCGCCGGGACCTTCGACTTCGGGTTCACCGCCATGAATTCGGGCTTGTGCTGCGCGCCATCCTTCAGCGCGACGGGGGCGAGCTCATAGGGCTTGCCCAGCTCCTCGAGGATGATGTGGATGCCCATCGAGCAGGCGCCGGGCGAATAATAGAGCTTCATGGCGGGATTCTCCTCCGAGGCCCGGAAGTTGTAGGGGTCGCCCGGCAGCGCGTCACCCCCTTGGCCCGCCCTCCGCCCCATGCGATGGGAATGTCCCGCCAAGGAGGAAACGATCATGGCCACGCGCAGGACGCTGCTGGCGACGCTGGGCGCCACCCTGTCGATGCCGGGCATCGCCCGCGCGCAGGACACGCCCTTCCCCACGCGTACCGTCACCATCGTGGTGCCCTTCCCGCCCGGCGGCGGGACGGATGTGCTGGCCCGCATCCTCGGCCAGCATTTCCAGGAATCCTGGCGGCAATCCGTGGTCGTCGAGAATCGTGGCGGCGGCGCGGGGCGCATTGGCCTGCAGTTGGTGCAGCGGGCGCAGCCCGATGGGCACACGCTGATGGTGACCTCGACCGGCGGCATCATGGGGCTCGCGGGCCCCGGCGGGGACAAGGTCTTCGCGGTGCGGGACGAGCTGACGCCGATCTCGCTGATCGCGGCACCTGCCTATGTGATCGCCATGCATCCCGGCGTAGGCGCGCGCAACGTCGGCGAGCTGATCGCGCTGGCCAAGGCGCGGCCCGGCCACTTCACCTTCGGCAGCAGCGGCACCGGCGCGGCGAGCCACCTGGCGGCCGAGCTCTTCGCCGCCATGGCGGGGATCGAGATGCTGCACGTGCCCTATCGCGGCACCGGCCCGGCGCTGACGGATCTGGTCGCGGGGCGCATCCACCTGATGTTCGCGCCGCCGCAGACCGTGGCCGCCGCCGTCGCCGCCAACCAGGTGGTCAATCTGGCCGTGACGTCGGAACGCCCCAGCGCCCTGCTGCCCGGCGTGCCGGCCGCCAGCACCACGGGCCTGCCGGGCTATGCCGCCGTCGGCTGGTTCGGGCTGTTCGCGCCGAAGGGCGTGCCCGCGCCCATCACGCAGCGCATCGCCCAGGAAGCCAATCGCGCCCTGTCCCTGCAGTCCACGAGGGACCGCCTGGCGACGCTGGGCGCGGAGCCGGAGCCGATGACGCCGGACGCCTTCACCACCTTCATCGACCAGGACATCGCGAAATGGCAGCGCGTGGTCCGCGAACGCAACATCACCCTGGAATAGGCTTTCTTCCATGATCCGACTGGCGACTTTCCTTTCCCGCGGCGATGTGCGCCCACGCCTCGGCGCCGTGCGCGGCGACACCATGCTGGACCTGACGGCGGCGCGCGGCGGGGATTGGGACATGCTGCGCGCCCTGGCGCTGCCGGTGGCGGAACTGCGGGGCATCATCGATGCCGCGAAGGTCGCGCTGCCGCTGGCGTCCTGCCACGTCCTGCCGCCCATCCCGAACCCAGGAAAAATCTTCTGCGTCGGCAAGAACAGCAAGGTCCATCGCGCGGAACTCGCGGCGAAGGGGATGCTGCTGGAAGACCCGAAGGAGCCGACGAGCTTCGTCAAGCTGACGGAGACGCTGGTCGGCGACGGCGCCCGCGTGGTGCGGCCCGATGGCATCACCACCTTCGACTATGAACCCGAACTCGCCTTCATCATCTCGAAGCGCGCCTTCCAGGTGCCGCGGGAGAAGGCGCGCGACTATGTCGGCGCCATCACCGTGCTGAACGACCTCACGGCGCGGGAGATCCAGAAGCAGGAAGTCCAGCTCGGCACCAAGTTCTGGGTCTCCAAGAACATGCCGGGCTTCACCCCGGTAGGCCCCTATGCCGTGCCGCTGGCGGAGATCGCGGACCCCTACGACCTTTGGCTGACCTGCGTGGTGAACGGCGAGCAGCGGCTGCGCGTGAACACCGACGAATACATCCACCGGATCGAGGGCATCATCGCCCATTTCTCCCGCTTCATGCCCTTCGAGGCCGGCGACGTGATCGCCACCGGCGCGCCGCGCGGCACCGCGATCGGCCAGCCCAACGCGGCGGAACTCTACCTGAAGCCAGGCGATGTCTGCGTGGCGGGGCTGGAGGGGGTGATGGAGATCACCACCCATATCGTGGCGCCCGGCGAGGCCTGAGGAGGAGCGTCACGAGAGCGCCCGAAGTCGGATCGGCGGCGGAGGCCAGGCGCCTCCAGCCCGAATTGGCGGCGCTGGTGGTGGCGGAGGATGCGTTCGGCCCGGTGCGGGTGCTGGGCGGCGCCGATGCGTCCAGCCTGCGCTTCGATCCGACGCGAACGGTCCACGCGGCGATGGTGGCGCTGGATGCGGAAACGCTGGCGCCGATGGGTGCCGGCGGCGCCAGCCGATCGGGCGGGCTGCCCTACATCCCGGGGCTGCTCGGCTTCCGGGAAGTGCCCGTCCTGGCCGAGGCCTTTCGAAAGTTGCCGGTAAAGCCGGACCTAATCTTCGTCGATGGGCATGGGATGGCGCATCCAAAGGGGCTCGGCGTCGCCAGCCATCTCGGCGTGGTGCTCGACGTGCCGACCATCGGCGTCGCGAAATCCGTGCTCTGCGGCGCGGTGGAGGGCGATTTCCCGGACACGCCCGCCGCGCGGGCGCCGCTTGTCTGGAAGGGCGCCATCATCGGCATGGCGCTGCGCACGCGGCGGGGGGCGAACCCGCTCTACGTCTCGGTCGGGCATCGCGTGTCGCTGGCGACGGCGCTGGCATGGGTGGAGCGGACGCTTCGCGGCAGGCGGCTGCCGGAGCCGACGCGGCTCGCGCATGAGGAGGCCGCTCGGGTCCGGCTGGCGGCGGCGGCCACCACGGGGTAATGCCCGTCCATGGCACGGATCTGGATGGTAATCGGGGCCCTGTCGGGGCTGATCGCGGTGGCGATGGCGGCCTATGCCTCGCACGGCCTCGCGCCGGAACGCGCGGCGCTGGCGACCACCGGCGCCTCGCTCCAGGCCTGGCACGCGCTGGCGCTGCTGGGGGCGGGCATGCTCGCGGAACGGCGGCGCGGACCGCTGGTACATGTGGCGGCGGGCTGCTTCGCGGTGGGGTCGCTGGCCTTCTGCGGTGGCGTCTACCTCCGCGCGCTGACGGACACCTCCCTCGGCCTGGTCACGCCGCTCGGCGGCACCGTGCTCCTGGTAGGCTGGGGCATCCTCGCGGCCGCGGCTGCGCTGGCGCCGCAGAAGTGACCATCGCCAGCGCCTACCTGGCCGCCGAGGGGTTCGAGGCCGAACTGGCCGAGGAGCTGCGCCGCGCGCGCCGCCGCGTGACCGCCTGGCATGGCCGCCTGGCGCTGTCCCCCGACCCGCCCGGCCACGCCGCCTGGGCGCTTGAATGCTGGACGGCGCCGGCCGAGATCGCCGTGCCCTCCGTCAAGGCCGGCGCCGATGCGCTGCGCGCCATCCAGCGCAACTGGGCCGGCTATGCGGTGGAGCATCACCGCCGCAGCGCGCTGATCACTGAACGCCTGCCGCCGGTGAAGGCCAGGCCCCTGCTGTTCCCGGAACCCGCGCCGACCGGGCATCTCGGCGCCTGGACGCTGCTGGCGCAGGACCGGATGCTGGCATCACCAACCAAGACCAGCCCCTTCGTGAACGGGGCAGTCTCCTTCGTGGAGGACAAGGAAGGCCCGCCGTCGCGCGCCTACCTCAAGCTGTGGGAGGCGCTGACCAGGCTCGGCCGCTATCCCGGGCCGGGGGATCGGTGCCTCGACCTCGGCGCGGCGCCGGGGGGATGGACCTGGGTTCTGGCGAAGCTGTGCGCGGAGGTCGCGGCGGTGGACAAGGCGGCGATGGACCCGGCCGTGGCGGCGATGCGCGGCGTGACGGTACGGGCGGAAAGCGCCTTCGGCCTCGACCCGCGCGCCGAACAGAAGGTCGATTGGCTGTTCAGCGACGTCATCTGCTACCCCGGCCGGCTGCTGGCGCTGGTGCGCCGCTGGATCGAGGCGGACGCCGCGCGCAACCTGGTCTGCACCATCAAGTTCCAGGGCGAGACGGACCACGAGGCCGCGGAAGCCTTCGCCGCCATCCCCGGCGCAATCGTCTTCCACAGCGCCCACAACAAGCACGAGCTGACCTTCGCGAGGCTGGGGTAGCCGCCGCAGCGGTGAACGGGCACGCCCACGCCGCCGGACCTAGTGCGGAACGGGGACGCCAGCACCCCCGGAAACAGCGGCGCGGAACGCGCCGAGGCCGCGAACGCGGCCCGCGCCCAGACTGCCCCGGCAACCCGCGCAGGCTGTGCAGGGCGCGAAGGCAAGCGGCCGGAGGCCGCGCCCGCCGTCTGAGGGCATGAGAATACTGCGGGCGGCGGGGATCGAACCCGCATGGCCAAGGGCCGAGGGTTTTTAAGACCCTTCCGTCTACCGTTCCGGCACGCCCGCGCGGGGGTGATTATGGCGGCGCCTTGCCCGGCCCGCCAGGGTGGAGCTCCGGGGTGGAGCTCCAGGGCGGAGCTACGGAGTGGCCGCTTGCAGGGGCGCCGTGACCGGCACCTGGGCGATCAGCGCCGGCACCTCCATTGGCACGGGCGCCGCCACCGGGCGCGCCACGCCCCACCATTCGCAGGCTTCCTCCCGCCCGCGGGCGCTGCACCAGATGTGGCCGAGCCCCAGCCGCCCCATGCCCAGTCCCCGCAGCACGGCGCGCGATGCGTCATTGTCGCACTGCACCGCGGCGCGGATTTCCGCCACGCCCAGCCGGTCGAAGATCGCCGCCATCGCGGCCGGGGCGGCTTCGCGCATGTAGCCCTGGCCGTGATGGTCGCAGCCCAGCCAGTAGGTCAGGATGGCGCGGCTGGGATCCTGTTCCGCCCGCGTGGCGCCGATCCAGCCGATCAGCACCTTGTCCGCGCGGCGTTCGATCACCAACGGCAGGGCCCGGCCATCCATCGCCGCGCCGCGTGCTTCCGTCAGACGCTGCGCCGCGATCTCCGGCGCCAGGCTGGCGGGCCAGGAGGCAAGCCTGGCGCTGACCGCCGGCGCCATCAGCGCCGCCAGCGCCGGCGCGTCATCGGGCTGGGGAAGACGCAAACGCAGCCTTTGCGTGTGGATGGGCGCGTCAGGCTCGCCGGATACGATCATGGGCGGAAGCTGCCAGCGTTAACGCTTCCTTACCAGCCTCTCGATCAACCTCGGAGCGAAATTTTTTCTCGGCAAGTCGAAGATACGGGAAAGACTCCATTTCCCATGCACAACCCGCGCGCGAATTGTCGAAAATGCGACGAATCCCGCGAATCCCTTATACCGCCCGTAACCGGAATGCCCCGCCCCGCCGAAGCCGAGCGCGGGAAACGCAGCATATTCCACCGCACGATCCTGCACGATGGCACCGCATCGAACCGCGCCTGCAACCAGGGCGGTTTCAGCGATCACCGCGCCGAACAGATAGACCGCCAGCGGGGACGGCCGGGCGGTGATCCAGGCGATGGCGGCGGGCAGGTCCGGCAGGGCCAGGACCGGCAGGATGGGGCCGAAGACTTCTTCCTGCAGCAGCGCATGGCCAGGCTCAGGGAAGGCCAGCGCGAGGGCGCGATGGCGGCCGGCGCCATCCGGCGCCAGGCGTTCCAGCCGCGCGCCCTCTGCCAGCCGGTCCAGCCGCGCGGCCTGGGCGTCATTCGCAAGCGCCGTCTCCGGCAGGCCGATGCCGCTGGCGCGGCAGGCCGCCAGGAAGGCTTCGGGGCTGTGGCCCAGCAGCAGCACGGTGTCGGGCGCCACGCAGGTCTGCCCGGCATTGATCACCTTGCCCACCAGGATGTCCCGCGCCGCCTGGGCGAGGTTCGCGCCGGGCAGCACCACCGCCGGGCATTTCCCGCCGAGCTCCAGCGTGACCGGCACCAGGTTGCGCGCCGCGGCCTCCGCAACCTTGCGGCCCGTGGTGGCGCCGCCGGTGAAGACCAGGTGGTCCCAGGGCTGGGCAGCGAAATCGGCGGCGACATCGGGACCGCCCTGGACCGTGGCGGCGATGTCCGGGCCGAGTGCTTCCTGAAGCACCTGGGCGATCAGGGCGGCGCAGCGGGGCGTGCCTTCGCTCGGCTTCACGGCCACGCGGTTGCCGGCGGCGATGGCGTCCACGACGGGCACCAGGGCCAGCTGCACCGGGTAGTTCCAGGGCGCCATGATGGCGATGATGCCCTTGGGCACCGGCTCCTCATGCGCCGTCGTCGGCCAGAAGGGGTAGGGCACGGCGACGCGCCGGGGCTTCGCCCAGGACCGCAGGTGCCGGCGCGCGTAGCGGGCGGCATCGACGGCGCAGAGCACGTCGGCCAGCAGCGTCTCCAGCCGCGAACGGCCCCCGTAATCCGTATCCAGCGCGGCGGCGATCGCTTCCGCATGGGTCAGCAGGCTGTCCGCCAGGCGGGCCAGCAGGGCGCGACGCTGCTCGACCGCGATCCGCCCGTCGCGGGCCTCCGCCGCGCGCAGCCGTGCCAGGGCCTCCGCGGGGGTCACGCGCGCGGCCCCGGATGCAGCAGGGCGAGGGCGGCGGCCTCCCCGGATTGCACCGCGGCATCGATGGTCGCGGGCAGGCTCGGGAAGGTCCAGTCGCCGGCCAGCGCGAGATTGGCCAGAGGCCGGCGCGGCGGCGCGGGGCGGGGGCCGACGCCGTGGCGGGGGGTCGCCCGCTTCTCCCGCACCGCGCGGGCAGGGGGGGTGCGGATCGGCCATTCGCCGGGCAGGCGGAAGGCCATGGCGGCGGCCAGCACCTCCGGCCAGATGCGCTCGGCAGCCTCGGCATCCGAGAGGCCGACGGCGTCATCCGCCGCGCTGACCGTCACGGAAACCCCCGAAGGCCGCACCAGCACCCATTGGGCGAGTCCGCCGAGCAGCCCGATGAAGCGCACATCGCCTGCCTCCTCCTCCCGCGCGAAATGGACGTTGAGGATCGGGGCATGGGTCGTGGGCGCGGGGATGTCCGGCAGCAGGCGCAGCGCCTCCCACGGCGGCAGGGCGAGCACCACCTGGTCATCCGCCGCCAGGCGCTGCGCCGTCTCTCCGAAATCGAGCGCCGCGACGCGGCCATCGGCGCGCAGCAGGCCGCGCAGGCGGGACCCGAAGCGCATCGCGCCGCCATGCGCGCCGATCGTCGCCAGCGCAGGCGCCACCAGATCGGGCCCGAGGCCGCGCCGCGCCACCAGCAGCCGCGCGGCGCCCGGCGCGCCGAGCCGCCGCAGCACCAGGCCCAGCAGGCTGGCCGAGGCTTCCGCCACCGGGGTGTTCAGCGCGGCCACGGTCAGCGGCTCCACCAGCGCGCGCAGCAGCACGGGGTGGCGGGCGAAGGCCTGTTCAACGCTGCGGTCCCGCCCCCCTAGGCCCAACCCAGGCAGGGCCAGGCGCATCAGCGCGAGGAACCCGCCCGCATCCATACCCGCCGGGCGCATCGCCGCCCGCAGCCAGCCCAGCGGCGCCAGGGCGACGCGCCGCGCCGCATGGTTCGCCAGGTCCAGCACCGGCAGCCCCGCCGGCTCCGGCTCCACCCAGCCCTCCAGCGCGCCGATGTCGCGCAGGAAGGCGAGTGCCGCCCGGTTGGCGCCGAGCAGCGCATGGGTGCCGTTATCCGTTCCGTCCGGCAGCGCGCGCGCGCGGCCGCCCGCGCCGGGCGATGCCTCATGCACCACCACCCGCCGCCCGGCCCTGGCAAGGGTGAGCGCCGCCGCCAGGCCGGCGACACCGGCGCCGATCACATGGACGGTCATCAGGGCTTCATCGCCAGCAGCGCCATGCGCAGCTTCTCGCCCCGCGTCAGGCGGGGCCGCGTGCGGGGATGGGCGAAGCCCTGCGCCTGCATGCGGTCGAAGATCTGGCGATAGCCCCACATCATTACCCGCGCCGGCTTCAGCGCGGCGGGGTCGTGTTCCCGCAATTCCTGATCGGCGCGCGCGAAGCCGGCGGCGGCGCGGTGCGCCAGTTCCTCGCAGCTTCGGGCGAAGCCGGGATGGGCGACGATCGCCGCCGGCGTCGTGGCCGTGACGCCATGGCGCGCGAGCAGATCGGCCGGCACATAGACGCGGTCGATCCCCGCATCCTCATCCACGTCGCGCAGGATGTTCACCAGTTGGAAGGTCCGGCCGAGCGCGAGCCCGAAACCCTGCGCGCCCGGCGCGCCGAAGATGCGCACCGCCATGGCGCCGACGCTGCCGGCGACGCGGCGGCAGTATTCGTCCAGCTCCGTCTCCGTCCGCAGGCGCAGGGCCGGGGTCGCATCCGTCTCCATTCCCGCGATCATCGCCTCGCATTCCTCGATGGGCAGGGCGAAGGTCCGGCGGGCCCAGGCGAGTTCGGCGGAGAGCGCGCAATCCGGCGCCTCCAGCTTGCTGCGCCAGGCCGCGAGGAAACGGCGCTTCTCCCCTTCCGGCATGGCGCCATCGGCGATGTCGTCCACCGCACGGCAGAAGCCATAGACGGCGAACAGGGCCCGGCGCCGTTCCCCCTTCAGCACCGCCATCCCCCGCGCGAAGGATGACTTTGCCCGGGTCACCCGCGCCGTGACCACTGCCGCGTCGGAGGGTGGCGGCAGGGCGAGGCGGGCGAAGGCCTTTCCGAAATCCACCTTTCCGAGTCCGACGCGGCCCGCCACCGGATCAGCCGCCCGCAGCTTCGCCAGCAGCCGCCATCCCAAATCCAGCGTCACCGCCGCCTGGAAGCGCAGCCGCGACCGCAGCAGGCGCGGCAGCGGCGCGGCCTGTTCCAGCAGCGCCTCCACCCGATCAAGCGCCGCATCCAGCACGGCGCGGCGGGCCGCGTTGTCCCGCGCGAAGAAGGCGTCCTCCCCGCCCGCCAGCGCCATCCAGGGCACGGGCAGGTAGATGCGGTCCATGGCCTGGCGGTCCGGCACCAGATCCTGCAGGTGGTTCAGGATCTGCAGCGCGGTGCAGAGCCCGTCGGAGGCATGGCGCGCGGCGGCATCATCCTCACCATGCAGCCGCAGCAGCATCCGGCCCACCGGGTCTGCCGATCGCGCGCAGTAATCCTCCAGCGCCGCCCAGTCGGGGTAGCGGGGGCGCACCGCATCCTGGCGGAAGGCGGACAGCATCAGCCGCGCCTCCTCGGTGCCGACTTCCGCCAGCGGCCCGGCGGGATCGTCCAGCAGCAGTTCCATCGCCTCCAGCCGCGCCAGCTTTTCGGTGCTGTTCAGCGTGGCATGGTCGGCGATGTCGTCGGCGGTGCGGACGAAGCGGTAGAAGGCCAGCACCTTCGGGCGCTGGGCGGCCGGGATCAGCCGGGATGCGACGGGGAAATTCTCAGAATTCTCGTCCCGCGTCGGCGGGCCGGCGGCAACCGCTGTCCCGTCCACAATCAGCCCGTGCCCTGGTAGGCGCGGCCCTTCCAGCCCGCCGGCTTGCCCATCAGCCCGCGCACCAGCGCGGTCCACTGGATGGCCAGCGCCACCGCCACCGTCAGCGGGTGCAGCGGGATGGTCCACCAGGGCTCCCGCACCCGCAGCGTGACGGCCGCGCGCAGCGCGAAGCCCAGCGCCAGCGCGATGATCGCCGCGGTGGAGGGCAGGAACACGAAGGGCCAGAGATGGGCGCCGGCGAGCATCGCGGTCCAGACCGGCAGGCCGACCGGCGTCGCCATCCCCTCCCGCGCATTCTTGCTGAAGCCGGACCAGCAATCCGCGAAGGTCGTGTACATCCGGCAGGTCGCGATACCCGCGCCCTCCACGATCTCCGTCGCGTGGCCGGCATCGCGCATGAGACGGGCCAGCGCCAGGCCGTCATGCAGCACGCCCTTCACCGCGGCGTGGCCGCCGGTGTGGTCATAGGCGCCGCGTTCCACCAGCAGCAGCTGCCCGCAGGCCGCCGCCATGCCGGACCGCTTGGTGAAGGCACGCCCGCCGCCCGGCAGGTAGCAGATCAGCAGGAAATTGATCATCGGCACGGTCGCGGCCTCACCCAGCGACCCGATGATCTGGCGCGGCACGCCCGTGACCATCCCGGCCCCGGTCCGCGCCGCATGGCCGGCCATGGTGGCGGCGGCATCGGGGGCGAGGCGCACATCCGCATCGATGAACAGCAGATGCGTCCCGCGCGCGGCATCGGCCAGGCGCTGGCAGGCATGCACCTTGCCCGTCCAGCCCGCGGGCAGCGGCGGCGCCTGTTCCAGACGCACGCGCGCATCCCGCGCCGCGTAGCCCAGCACGATCTCCGCCGTTCGGTCGGTGGAGCCGTCATCCATCACGACGATCTCGATGGCGACGCCCTGCGAGGCCAGCACCGCATCGAGGCAGGCGGCAATGTTCGCTTCCTCGTTCCGCGCCGGGATCAGCACCGACACCAGCGTGCCATCCGCGGGCCGGCCTTCCGGCGGGCGGACGAGAAACAGGTTGATCACCCCCATCGTCGCGGGGAAGGTGGCCAGCGCCAGGGCGATCCAGGCCCAGGTGAAATCCGCAACCATGGTCTAGCGAGCCTCCTGCCCCGGATCGTGTTTGGGGTCGTGTCGGGGATCGAAGCGTTCGCCGCGCATGGTACTGCGCAGGCGGCGCCAGAGCTGCCACACGCCTCCCATGCCTTCCGGCCCGCGCAGCAGCGTCTCGAACCTTGCCGGATCACGGGCGATGGCGTCCAGCGCCAGGCGATCCATCGTGGCGGCCAGGGCGGCGGAAAGCGCCGGGCCGCGATCATCGCGCGGCAGGGCGGCCAGGGTTGCGGCCTCGATCGGCTCGCCGAAGGCGCAGAGCATCTCCGCCTTGCGCTCCGTCCAGAAGGGGTAGTCGAGCGCCAGCGGCACGAACACCGCGTCCGGCGCCATTTCCGGCAGGCGGGACATGCCAGGCGCGATCGGCACCGGGCGTTCCCGAACGTCGCTGAACCGCCCCGGCGCGTTCATCCAGAGCATCCGGTCGGACGCCCCCAGCACGATCTTCGCGGTGCGGAGGAAGGCGACGGCACCGCGGGCGGTCCCACCCTCGATCCCGAAGACGCCGATGCGCTTCATGAAGCCGTAGCGGGACAGCGCCGCCGCATCCATCGGGATGAACATGGTGCGGCCCGGGAACAGCCGCTGCGACAGCAGCATGAAGGCGACGCCATCCCACCAACCCGGATGGTTGGCGAAGACCACCAGCGGGCGGTTGCCGTAATCCCGCGGCATCCCCCAGCCTGCCACCCGCGCCGCCCGCATGTGCTTGGCGAAGAAGCGGGAAAACATGAAATGGAAGAACGCCATGCGCCGCGGGTCGAAGAGGGGGACGGGGTTCTCCCCCTCCGGCTTCGGCCTCTCCGGCACAGGCGCGACAGGCATGGCGGTGGCTATTCGGCCGCGGCGGCGATTTCGGATTCGCGCCGGCCGGCTTCCCGCGCCGCCTCGCTCATCCCCCGCCCGCCCCGGTCGCGATCCAGCGCATCGGCGGCGATCCAGCCGGACATCATCACCATCGGCATGCCGGGGCCCGGATGCGCGGCGCCGCCACACAGGTAAAGCCCCTTCACCGCCTTGCTGCGGTTGCCCGGCTTGAAGGCGCCGGTGAAGCTGCCATGGCTCGCCAGCCCGTAGATCGCGCCATCCAGCACCTTGTAGCGGTTGTGGATGTCGACGGGCGTGAGCTGGCTCTCCACCACGATCCGCTCCTCGATATCCTCCAGCCCCGCCGTGCGCTTCAGCTTGTCGAGGATGGTCTGCCGGTACTTCGGGAACATCTTCGACCAGTCATGATGCGGGCGCAGATGCGGCGTGTGGACCAGCACATACAGCGCCTCGCCCCCCGCCGGCGCCGTGGTGTCGTCGCTGCAAGAAGTGGCGGCCAGGTAGGCGGTGGGGTCCGGCGCGGGCTCGCCCTTCTTGTAGATCGCGTCGAACTCCTCCTCCGCATCCCGGGAGAAGACGAAACAGTGATGCGCCAGATGGTCGTAGCGCTTCTTCAGGCCGAGATAGAGCACGACGCCGCTGCATGCGGGCTCGAACCCCTTCTTCTCGTATTTCCGGCCGACATCGCCGCCGACCAGTTCCTTGTAGGTCCTGATGGCGTCCATGTTGGAGATGACGGCATCGCAGGCGATCCGCTCCGACCCCACGCGCACGCCCTTGATGGCGCCGTTCTCGATATCGAAGCCCGTGACTTCGGAATTGGGGCGCAGATCGGCGCCGAGGTCCGCCGCCAGCTTCGCCAGCCCTTCCGCCACCGCGCGCGTGCCGCCCACGGGGTACCAGACGCCCTCGCTCGCCTGCATGTCGCCGATCGAGCACACCACCGCCGGCGCCAGATAGGGCGAGGAGCCGATATACTGGCAGTAATGGTCCAGCATCTGCGCCAGGCGTTCATCCGGCACATGGCCGCGGATCACCTTGGCCGCGGTCTGGCCCATCTTCAGGCTCAGCACGTCCCGGATGGTGGAGGGGCTGAGGTTGGCCTTCATGTCGATGGTGTCGGTCACACCCTCCACCGGCCGCCAGAAGAAGAACTTCTCGGAGACACCGTGCAGGTGGCGGCTTTCCGCCTGGAACTTCGCGTAGCCCTCGCCGAGGCCACGGCCGGGGGCAAACTTCTCGATCTCCGCCTGCATGGTCGCGACATCGGCCATCAGGTCGATCTGCGTCCCATCCTCGAAGAAGCAGCGCCATTGCGGGTCCAGCCGGATCAGCGGCAATTCCTTCGCCTGGTCGAGCCCGGCCTCCGCATAGATCCGGCGCAGCACGCGCGGCACGGTCAGGATGGTGGGGCCCATGTCGAAGCGGAAATCGCCGCTGCCATCCGGCGCCGACAGGTTCAACACCGCCGCCTTGCCACCCAGCCAAGGGTTCTTGTCGAGCAGCGTGACCTTGTGCCCACGCGCCGCCGCCACCGCCGCGGCCGCGAGACCACCCAGGCCACCCCCGACCACCACCACCCGATCAGCCATGCGAACGCACCTCCGTGCCTGGAACCGTAGCGTGTTTGCTGGGGATTCGCAGGGGGACGCTGTCCCCCTGCACCCCCTGCCAGGAGGCAGCGGCCTCCTGGACCTCATGTATTGAACGCTGGGGAGGGAGGGGGGTATTTCGCCCCCCTCCCTCCCCAGCGTTCAGTGCTGGCGGGGCCCGGGAGGCGCCACGCCCCCCGAAGTGGGGTCGAACGCATGCGTTCGACGGGGCAGAGCCCCCGCGAACCACCCGCGAAACCCGCCTACCGTTCCGGCGCGTAGGCCGCCGCGGGCGTGGCCGAGGCGAAGTCGCCGCCCGGGGTGGGCCGGCTTGGCGCGCTGGCCAGGCCGAGGTCCTGCGCCATCAGCCCCGTCGTGATGCGCGCCCCTTCGTAGATCACGGGCAGCCCGCTGCCGGGATGCGTGCCGCCGCCGACGAGGTACACGCCTTCCACATCCCGGAACCGGTTGCCCGGGCGGAACAGCAGCATCTGCGGCAATTCGTGCGACAGATTGAAGGTGGCACCATAGCCCACGGCGAAGTCGCTCTCCCAATCCTGTGGCGCGACGACGCGCTCGTACTTGATATGGGGGCGCAGGTCGGGAAGCCCGAGGGCCTTGAGGCGATCGAGCGCGATCTCCCGGTACCGTGCGGCCTGGGCGGGCCAATCCGGCTGCTTGATGAGGTTCGGCACCGGGATCAGCACATAGAGGGCGGAATGCCCCTTGGGCGCCATGGTCGGGTCCGTCGCGCCGGCATGCTGGACGTACAGCGACGGCACTTCCGGAATCTCGCCCCGTTCGATCTGGTTGATGTTTTCCTGGTAGCCCTCGGAAAGCAGCACGTTGTGGTGCGCCAGTTCCGGCAATTCCCGGTCCAGGCCGAGATAGAGCATGAAGGTCGAGCAGGAATACTTGGCCTGCCCGATCTTCTTGTCCTTCCAGCCCTTGCGGAGGTGGTCCGGGATCAGGCGCGGGATGGCATGGGCGAAGTCCGCATTGACGACCACGGCATCGGCCTCATGCCGCACGCCGCCGATCTCGACGCCATTGGCCCGGCGGCCTTCGAAGCCGATGCGGTCCACCGGGGAATTCAGCCGGATTTCAGCGCCGAGCCGTTCCGCCACCTTCGCCATGGCGACAGAGACGGCGCCGCAGCCCCCGATGGGGTGGAAGATGCCGTGCTCGTATTCCAGGAAGGACAGGATGGTGAAGAGCGACGGGCATTTGAACGGGCTCATCCCCAGGTATTTCGTCTGGAATGAGAAGGCGAGGCGCACCCGCGGGTCGCTGAAATGCCGCGCCAGGTCCTTGTCCACGGTGGACCAGGGCTTCATCAGCGGCAGCGCCTTGATCATGTCCGGGCGGATCATGTCGGCGGCGGTGGAGAAGGCGCGTTCCAGCACGGGGCGGAAGGCCGCGAGCTTGGCGCGGTTCTCCTCCATGAAGGGCCGCAGGCCCTTGGCGTCCTTCGGCGAAAGCTGCGCGATGGCGGCTTCCATGCGCTCCAGGTCGGCGCTGGCCTCGATATGGGTGGCGGTGCCGCCCTTCTCGAAGGTCAGGCGATATTGCGGCTCGAGGCGCCGCATATCGACCTCCTGCTCCAGATCCGCGCCGCAGCGACTGAAGATCTCCTTCAGAATGCGGGGATAGAGGAAGAAGGTCGGTCCCAGGTCGAATTTGTAGCCCTCATCGGTGGTGAGGGTGCGCGTACGCCCCCCCACCACGCCGTCCTTCTCGAAGACGGTGACGCGGGCGCCCGAGGCGGCGAGCATCATGGCGGCCGCGAGGCCGCCTGGCCCCGCGCCGATGATGGCCACCTTGGGCCGGGGACGGTGAAGGGCGGGGGAGGAGAGGGGGGCGGTCATGATCGTGGGCAGCAGATGCGTGCGACGGCGGGGGCTGCAAGAGGCATGAATGAGCGGTTACAGCACGGACGGGATCGGGACCAGCGCCCCGTGCTCGATTTCCAGGCACCGGGCTTCCGCGCGCGGCAGCAGCCGGGCCAGGTAGAAACCGGCCAGGGCGGCCCGGTCCGGCGCCGCGGCGGCGGCGCGCACCAGCATCCAGCCCCCCAGCACCCAGCCGCAGGCGTCCAGATAAGCCGTGGCCAGTCCCTGGGCGGCGTCCGGGTCGCGCGCCTGGGCTTCCAGCATCAGCGTCGTCGCGGTGCCCAGGCGGGCGGCGGCGGCTGCCAGGCGGGGGTCGGCGGCGGCAACCTCCGCCAGCAGCCCGCGTATCGCGGCCCCGCCATCCTTCGCCACCTTGCGGACCAGCAGGTCGATCGCCTGGATGCCGTTCGTGCCCTCATAGATCGGCGTGATGCGGACATCGCGCAGCACCTGGGCGGCGCCGGTATCCTCCACGAAGCCCATGCCGCCATGCACCTGGATGCCGAGGCTGGCATTCTCCACCCCCCGATCCGTGCACCAGGCCTTCACGACGGGGGTCAGGAGCGCCAGGCGCGTCTGCCCGGCCTCATCCCCCAGCAGGTGATGCCGGTCCAGCGCCGCGGCGGCTTCCAGCGCCAGCAGCCGGGCGGCGAGGGTCGTGGCGCGCATCTCCGCGAGCATCCGGGCGACATCGGCATGGCGCGCGATGGGGCGGCCGGATTGCGTGCGGTCCGCGGCGTATTTCTCGGCGAGTTCCAGCGCCCGGGCGCCGGCCGCCACGCCCTGCACGCCAACGGCGAGCCGCGCAGCGTTCATCATGGCGAACATGGCATTGAGGCCCCTGCCCGGCTCGCCAACCAATTCCGCCTCCGCGCCCTCGAACAGCATGATGCAGGTGGGGGAGGCATGGATGCCCATCTTCCGCTCGATGCCGCCGCAGCGGAGCCCGTTGCGCGTGCCGTCCGGCAGGACCTTCGGCGCGGCGAAGAGGGAAATGCCGCGGCTGCCCTCCGCCGCGCCGGGCAGGCGGGCGAGGACGAGGTGGAGGATGTTCTCCGTCGTGTCGTGCTCGCCCCAGGTGATGTAGATCTTCTGGCCGTGCAGGGCGTAGCGACCGTCACCCAAGGGTTCGGCGCGCGTACGGAGCGCGGCCAGGTCGCTGCCCGCCTGCGGCTCCGTCAGGCACATGGTGCCGTTCCATTCGCCGGTGACGAGCTTCGGCAGGAAGCGGTCCTGCTGGTCCTGCGTGCCATGGCCCAGCAACAGGTCGATGGCGCCGGCGGTCAGCACGGGGCCGAGGAAGAAGGCCATGTCGGCGGCGGAAGCGAGTTCCGTGACCGCGATCCAGACGGCATGGGGCAGCCCCTGCCCGCCGATCGATTCCGGCGCCGCCACGCCCTGCCAGCCGCTCTCGATCCAGGCCTTCATGAGTGCCTTGTAGTGCGGCGGCGTGGTGACGGTGCCGTTGGCGTAGTGCGCGCCGTGGCGATCGGCGTCCTGCCAGCCAGGCGCCATCTGTTCGCGGGTGAAGCGGGCGGCCTCCCCCACCAGGGCGGCGATGTCCTCGGCCGCAAGCGGCGCGCCGGCGGCGGCGGTCAGGCCAGGCAGGTCGACCACATGCGTCAGGCCCATGATCAGATCATCGGCGGCGGAAGGCAGTGTCATGCGGTCGTTTCCTGCTTGATATCCGCGAACAAACCGTCCGGTGGCGGCGCTTCCCCGGCTGCCCAGCCGGATATGGCGGCGCCCAGGCTTTCGTCACCCGCCGCCCGCGCCAGCGCCAGGCCCAGCAGCGCGCCGAACTTGAAACCGTGGCCGGAAAAGCCGGACATCACGAAACCGCGATCACCCAGCCGCTCAACCACGAAACGCTCCTGCGGCTCCACGTCGTAGTAGCAGGCGCTAGCGGAGAGCACCCGGTAATCGGCCAGGCCCCGGATGCGGTGGCGGGCATAGGCCAGGATCTCCTCGGCCTCCGCCGGGGTGGCATCCCGGGAATCCTCGGGGTCGCCATGGGGGGCGAAGCGGTGGTCGCCGATCTTGAGCGGCGTGCCCGCGACGGGCGGCACGGCGTAGAAACCGCCATCCTCCGCCAGATCGAGCAGCATGGGCGCGCGGGTCCAGGCTTCCGCATCGGCAGGCGGGGCGGCCAGGCGGACGATGATCTGGCGCGTGGCCCGCACCCGGGGCGCGAGGGAGGGCAGCAGCCGCGGCCCCCAGGGGCCGGCCGCCACCACCAGCAGGTCGGCCTGCAAGCGCGTGCCATCCGCCAGGGTCAGCGCGCCGCGCGCGGGGTCCACCGAGGCGGCCTGCCCGCGCAGCACTTCCACCCCACGCTTCGCCAGCAACCCCGCCAGCAATTCCACGATCCGCCGCGCCAGCAGCACGCCGCCGGTCGACAAATGAAAGGCGTCGGCGATGCCGTCGCCGGAGAGATAGGGGTAGCGGGCGGCGACGTCCTCACCCGTCAGGTCTGTCACCGCATGGCCGTCGCCGAGCAGCGCGGCGCGGCTGTCGGCCAGCCAGCCGCCGCGGGAATGCGCCAGGGCCAGCACGCCGGTCGGGACGTAGGGACGTTCCCCGGCCTCGGCGAACAGCAGGTCCCAGGCCGCATGGGCCGGGTCGATCATCCGCATGTAGCCGGCCGCGGCGCCATAGGCGTGGCGGATCAGCCGGTGGTCATCCACCGAGGAGCCGCGCGGATTCGGCACGGCATCCTGTTCCACCACCCGCACGGACCAGCCCGCCCGGGCCAGGGCCCAGGCGGTGGACAGGCCCATGATGCCGGCCCCGAGGATGATGGCGTTTCCCATGCCCCCAGTTTCGCCCGCCCCGCGCCGCTTGGGGAGGGGGGGCTCCAACAGGGCAGGGTTTTGCCGGTCGCCGGGGGCCGGGGCCCCCGGCGCGCCGCATCAGGCGCGGCTGGCCCGGCTGCCGCCGCTGCGCCCGCCCTTCGCCGCCGCCGCCGTGCGCCCGGCGGCGCCCCGGCCGGCTGTGGCCTTCGCCGCACGCTTCGGCGCCGCCTTGGGCGGGCCGGACTTCGCCTTCGTGGCCTTGGGCGCGGCCGTCTTGGCCGTGCTGGCGCGGCGCGTGGTGGCCGCGGCCTTGGCGCGTGCCGCGCCGCCCTTGGCGCCATTCGCCCGCGCCGCCGCGGCCTTCTTCGGCGTGCGCGCGCTGCCGGCCTTGGACGCGGCCTCCGACCGACTCATCGTCGCCTTGGCCACCGGCTTGCGGGTAGCGGAGGTCGCCGCCTTGCGGGTGCCGGTCGAAGCCGCCGCCTTCCGGGTGGTGCTGCTGCGCCCGCCCTTGGCGGCGGCCGGCGTGCGGCCCGCTGCACCCCGCGCAGGGGCCGCCTTCGTGGCACGCTTGGCCGGCGCCGCGGCCTTGCGCGTGCCGGTGGACGCCGCCTTGCGGGTCGCGGTGCCGGCGGCCTTCCGCGTGCCGGTCGAAGCGGCGGCCTTCCGGGTGGTGGTGGTGCGGGCGCCCTTGGCCGGGGCCGCCTTCGCGGCACGCCGGGCCGGCGCCTTGGCCGCCCCGTCGGCCGATGCCTTGCGCGTGCCGGCGCTGGCGCGGCCTCCCTTCGCGGCGGCCGCTGTGCGGCCGGCGGCGCTGCGGCCCGGGCCCGCCTTCGCGGCACGCTTCGCGGGCGCCTTCGCCTCGCCATCCGCCGCCTTCCGCGGGGCTGCGCGCTTCCGCTTCGGCTTTTCCTCGACCGGCGCGGGCATCGGCTCCGCCGGCATGTCCTCGGCCTCATTCGCCTGGTTCATCTCGTCGCTCATGCGTCGATCCTCCTTGAGGGGGTCATGGCCCCAGTTCATCAGGCTGTGGCGCCAGCGCGTGTCGCTGACGTCGCCTTCCGGCCGCTGCGCGAGGTGGCGGTGGATGGTGCCCACCACCCGCCGCATATGCGCCGCGTCATCCCCTTCCGGCTCTCCTTCCGGCTCTCCTTCCGGTTCCCCCTCTGGGTCAGGCGCGCCGCGTTCGAGCAAGCCCAGGCTCCAGCGACCGGATTGATGGCCGACGGATTCCGCCTCGCCCTCCCGCGTCCAGCCCGCCGCCCGGCTTTCCGCGGTGCCGAGCCATTCGCGAAACTCGGCGGCGGAGAGGTTCACCAGGCGGCGGAATTCCCGCGCGATCTCGTCCTCGTCGGTCATGACGAAGCATCCTTGCGGTCCGATGCGGTCTTGCGCGCGACATCCCGGGGCTGGGCGGAGAATTGGCGCCCCGCCTTGATGTCCGCGCGCTTCTTCGCCGTGGTGCGCGCGACTTCCTCCTTCGTCAGGCGCTGTCGCGCCTGCTTCGGCAGGTATCGTTCACCCGTCTCGCCCGACGGCTTGCCGGATGCGGTGCCCCATTCCTCCCGCGTCCAGGTCGCGAGCGCATTGTCGGGCTTCTTCGCACCGGGCTTCTTCGCACCGGGATAGCCGCCGCCTGCCTTCCTGTATTCGGCGACGGCAAGCTGCGCCTTGCGCGCGGACCATCCGCCGGCCGCGCCGCCCTTGTCGCCGCGCATCACGCGGCGCTTCACTGTTTCCCAGAGCGCGGGGTCCGTCCGCTGCGCGGTGCTCGCCATCGAAATCCGCTCCCTCCGCCACGCACCATCGGGAATGGCGCGGGGTTGCGAAGGCGAACGTCACGAGGCGGCGATTGTTCCCGCGCGATGAAACGCCGATGCGCGAAAACCGCGCATCAGGCGCTCAGAGTCGATGAATCATCAGTGAGGCGTCGATCGACGCGCCTGGCGCCAGCACGCGCATCGCGCCATGCAGCGCATTGGCCGGGCGGTTCACCGCATCCGGCGCATGGCTCACCGGCTCCACGCACAGCACGTCGCCGCCGCGCGGCGCGAAGACCTGGAGGTTGGACGCCCATTCCCCCTGCGCCCGCAGCGCGATGCCCGCGCCATCCGGCCAGGTGATGGCGGCCACGCCATCCCAGCCCGCGAAATGCGTGTCGAGGCCCAGCAGCACGGCGTCGTCACCGTTCAGCCCGGCACTCGGCCGCGCGCCGGTCGCGATGCTGCGACTGTCGCGGCCGAAGATGGTGGTGGCGCGAACGCGCAGTCGCGTGCCGGCGGGCCGCGCGAACCAGGGGTGCCAGCCCATGCCCATCGGCGTCGCCGCATCGCCGGTATTGCGCAGCGACAGCGCGAAGGACATCCCCGCGGCGGACAGCGCCACCACCAGCCGCGCGGTGCAGCGGAAGGGCGCATGGTCCAGCGCGGAGGACAGCACCGCACGCTCCGCGCCCTGTTCCTCCACCACCCAGGCCAGGTCGCGCAGGAAGCCGTGCAGCGCGTTGCCTTCCGCCGGGCGGTTGATGGGCATGAAGTGGTCCACGCCACCGACGCGGATGCGCCCATCCTCCAGCCGGTTGGTCCACGGCGCCATGATGAAGGCGCCGTGGAAGCCGTTATTCGGATCGGCGCCGTCCGGGATGCGCCGCAGCACATCCCGCCCCGCCAGGGTCAGCGACCGGAAGGCGACGCCGCGCTCCGGCAGCAGTTCCGCCCGCCAGTCACCTGCCTGAAGGATCATCAGTCGAGGTCGAACTGGTCGCGGGGGGAGAAGCCGCCCTTCCGCGTATAGCCGTCGGAGGTATAGCTGCCGCCCTGGTAGCGTTCCTCCACCGGGTCGTCGGAGACGATGTGCCCGACCTCCGCGCGGTAATCCTCCGCGCTGTCCTGTGGCGCCCAGCCGATACGGTCGCGGTGATCCTTGCCCCAATAGGTCTCGGGGTTGCGGGAGGCGCCCCAGATCACGGCATGGCCCACACGCTCCGCCCCGATGATCGCCTTCATCATGCGCGCGAGGTCGGCATAGCTCAGCCAGGTGGAGAGCATCCGCCGGTTGACCGGCTTCGGGAAGCAGGAACCGATGCGGACATTGACGTTCTCCACGCCATGCTTGTCCCAGTACATCCGCCCCATCAGCTCCCCATAGGCCTTGGACAGGCCGTAGAAGCCATCCGGCCGGAAGGCGCAGTCGAGGTCGAGGCGCTCCGCATTGCCGGAGGGCCGGTTGTGGAAGCCGATGGAGTGGTTGGAGGAGGCGAACATCACCCGCGCCCCTTCCCGCCGCGCGGCTTCATAGATGTGGTGCAGGCCGCGCAGGTTCGGGCCCAGCACCACCTCATAGGGCTGCTCATTGGCGATGCCGCCGTAATGCAGGATGGTGCCGCAGCCCTCCGCGACCTGCAGGATGCGCAGCCCCTCATTCAGGTCGATGCGGGTGAAGGTGCAGTTGGCGGGCAGCGGGTCCGGGAAGGGCGCGATGTCCGTCAGGCGCAGCGTGTGCCCGGCATCGGAGAGTTCCTTCGCCAGCATGCGGCCAAGGTTGCCGGAAGCGCCGGTCAGCAGGATGGGCTTGGTCATCTGATCTGATTCCTCAGTCCGCGAAGTCGGTCACGGGCGCACCTTGATCCAGGCCGTCCCCCCGGAACAGCCCACCCAGCGTCGGATGCGCGGCGATGGTCGCCTCATCCTTCCCCCGGCTCAGGCTGGTGACGAAGACGGTGCGCAGATCGGGCCCGGTGAAGCAGGGCATGGTGGGCGCGGGCACGGGGAAGGGCATGTGGCGCAGGATGCGCCCCTC
Organism: Falsiroseomonas sp.; assembly: GCF_051859025.1. GTDB lineage: Bacteria > Pseudomonadota > Alphaproteobacteria > Acetobacterales > Acetobacteraceae > Falsiroseomonas. The sequence continues at coordinate 57,710 of NZ_JBHYGL010000011.1, forward strand.
GGCGGAGATCACGTTGATCCGCCCGGCGGAGACGCCCGCGGACCAGTAGTTACCCGCCGCATCCATCGCCGCGCCATCCGGCCGGCCGGTCGCCTCATCGAGGGTCATCACCCGCCGCCATCCGCCGATGGCGCCCGTGGCGGCGTCGAAATCCGCGATGTCCAGCACCGCGCGGCGACTGTCGGAATGCCAGATGCGCGTGCCGTCCGGGCTCCAGGCGAGGCCGTTGGAGACCACCAGCCCATCCCGCCGACGCTCCACCACGCCATCGGGGCGGACACGCCAGAGGATGCCTGTCGCCTCCTTCTCCGGCCGGTCATCCATGCTGCCGACCCAGAAGCAGCCATCCGGCCCCACCTTGCCGTCATTCAGGCGGTTATGGGTGGGCTCATCGGGCATTGAGGCAAAGGGCGTGATGGCGCCTGTCTCGGGGTCCAGCCGGATGACGCCGGCGCGCTGCGCCACCAGAAGGGTGCCGGACCGGCACAGCGCCAGGCTGCCGCAGACCTCCGGCACCGGGATGCGGCGCGTGGCCCCATCCCGGGGGTCGAAGCGGATCACCGCGCGGGCGGTGATGTCCACCATCCAGATCACGCCGCGGCGGGCGTCCCAGACGGGGCTTTCGCCAACCTCCGCGCGGAGGTCGGCGGCCAAGGTGAAGGCCATGGCTATCCTTCGTAGCCCAGCAGCAGCCGCGGCAGGGTCAGCGACACGGCGGGCCAATAGGTGGTCAACATCAGCGCGGCGAGGATGGCGCCGTAGAAGGGCCAGATCGTCTTCATCACGGCCTCGATCGGGATCTTCCCGATGGCGCAGCCCACGAAGAGCACCGCGCCCACCGGCGGCGTGGTCAGGCCGAGGCCGAGATTCATCATCATGATCATGCCGAACTGGACCGGATCGATGCCGATCGCCACCACCACCGGCAGGAAGATCGGCGTCGTGATCAGGATCAGCGCCGCCATGTCCATCACGCAGCCCAGCAGCAGCAGGGCCAGGTTGATCATCAGCATGATGACGACGGGGTTGCTGCTGATCGCCAGCATCCCATCCGTCAGGATGTCCGGCAGGCGGTACAGCGCGAGCAGATAGGCGAAGGCCGTCGCGGTGCCGACCAGCAGGAACACCACGGCGGAGGTGCGGACGGCGGCAGCCACCGCGACCTTGAAATTCTCCCAGGTCAGGTTGCGATAGACGACGATGGTAACCAGCAGCGCCCAAATGGTGCCGAAGGCGGCACTCTCCGTCACCGTGAAGATGCCGGACAGCACGCCGCCCAGGATGATGATGGCGGTGAACAGGCCGGGCAGCGCGTCGATGAACTTCAGGAACAGGTGCTTGAAGCCCGCCCAGGGCTCCGCCGGATAGCCGCGCCGCACCGCCATCACATAGGCGGCGATGGCCAGGAAGCCGCACATCATCAGCCCCGGCACGATGCCCGCGATGAACAGCGCGGTGACGGAAATGCCGCCCCCCGCCGCCAGGCTGTAGAGGATCATGTTGTGGCTGGGCGGGATCAGGATGCCGGCGATGGATGACGTCACGGTCAGCGACACCGCGTAATCCACCCCATACCCCTTGGCCTTCATGGCCGGGATCAGGATGACGCCGGTGGCCGAGGTATCCGCGACCGCGGAGCCCGAGATGCCTCCGAACAGCATGGAAGTCGAGACATCGACCATGCCGAGCCCGCCCCGCATCCAGCCCACCGCCGCCGAAGCCAGCGCCACCAGCCGCCGCGCGATGCCGCCATGCAGCATCAATTCACCGGCGAAGACGAAGAAGGGAATGGCCAGCAGGGCGAAGATGCTCATCCCGCTCGCCATCTGCTGGAAGGCGACGGCGGGGTTGATGCCCTCATACATGAAGCCGACAAGCGCCGCGATGCCGAGCACGAAGGCCACCGGCACGCCGGCGATGACGCCGAGGACGAAGACCGCGAAGATCAGGAACAGGCCGAATTCCACGCGGGGCTACTCCAGGAAGGCCGCGGCAACGCCGCGCTGTTCGGGACCATCCTTGCTGAGGATGTCGAGCAGCACCTGCTCGATGGCGAAAAGGGTGACGAGCGCGCCGCAGACCTGCAGCGGCACATAGGTCCAGCCCTGGCTGATGCCGAGCAGCGGGATCTTGAAGGCCCAGACCATGTCGACGAGTTCCTGGGAATACCAGGCCATGGCGAAGCCGAAGACGCCGACCGCACTGTCGCAGGCAATGGCGATCACGCGCTGCGCGCCCATCGGCAGCGCCTCCCGGAACCCCAGAACCGAGAGGTGGAATCGCTCCCGCACCCCCACCGCCGCGACAGGCAGCGCGATGCAGAGGATGGCGAGCGTCGCGCCACGCTCGATCCAGGTCGGCGTATCATTCAGCACGTAGCGGCCGAAGACCATCCACCCCATCATCGCCACCAGGCCCACCAGCGCGATGCCGGCCACCACGACCACGATGCGGGAGAAGAAGTCGAGGGCGCGCGAGAACATCGCCATGGGCGCGTTTCCTGGCTGGGGGGAAGGCAACAAAAAGGGGCGCCCGAAGGCGCCCCTGGCAGGCGATCAGCGAAGCTCGCGGATCTGGCGCACCATGTTGGACAGGCGCGGATTGCTGCCCGTGTACTTCTCATACACCGGGGCCATCAGCGCCGACCACGGGGAACGATCCGTGATCTCGATCACCGTCGCGCCGGCGGCCACGACGCGCTGGCGGGACTGCACCTCGCGCTCCGCCCAGAGCTGCCGCTGAAGCGTCGCAGCCTCCCGCGCCGCGTCGCGCAGGATGTTGCGCTCCGCCTCGTTCAGCCGCTGCCAGCGCTGGCGGGACACGGCCAGCACCTCCGGCACGTTGCTGTGCTCGGTCGTGGAATAGAAGCGCGCGACCTCGAAGTGGCGGGTGCTTTCATAGGACGGCCAGTTGTTCTCCGCGCCGTCGATCACGCCGGATTGCAGGCTGGTGAAGACCTCGCCGAAGGGCAGCGGCGTCGGGTTCGCGCCCAGCGCGCGCATCAGGTCGATCCAGAGGTCGGAGGTCTGCACGCGGATCTTCATGCCGCGCAGATCGGCGGGCGTGCGCACCGGCCGCGTCGTATAGATACTGCGCGCCCCCGCATCGAACCAGGACAGCGCGATGATGCCGATCGCCTCCAGGTCCCGGGCGATCTCCTGCCCCGCCACGCCGTCGATCGCGGCATGGCTATGCGCCACATCACGGAACAGGAAGGGCAGCGTCACCACGTTGGTGGAGGGCGCCAGGTTGTTGAACGGGCTCAGGTTGAAATTGGCGAAGTCGATGGAGCCCAGCCGCATCTGCTGGATGGCCTCATCCTGCTGGCCCAGCTGCGCGCTGTGATAGGTGCGCATGCGGATGCGGTTGTTGGTCCGCTGTCCCACCAGCTCCCCGAACCGATCCAGGCCGCGGCCATTGGGATAATCGGCGGCATGGATGTTCCAGCCGCGCCATTCCTGGGCGCTGCCCGCGCTGGGGGCGAAGGGCAGCAGCACGGCGGCCGCCACGGCCACAGCGCGCAAAGCAGTCTTGAGGATCATTTCGTCCCGTCTCCTTCCCGTCCCCGGCGGATGCTCCAACGGCTTATATGACATCATACAACCAGCGGGCAGCGGCTTGTCAAATGCGGCACCTGCGGCCTGGCCGGGGAACGGAACCCGCCGCCGCGCGCTGTCCTGCGATGGGCGCCCGCGGTGGGCGGAGGATGGCAGCATGGACCGGGAAGACGAGATCGAGGAAGCGGAGGAGAACGAGGTGCCGCTGGTGCCCGCCGCCGCCGTGGGCTTTCTCCTGTACCCCTGGGCTGTCCAGCTCATCCTGGCCGTCCCGCCGGCGAATGACCAGGGCGAGGCCAAGCCGCCCCGCTGAGGGTTGCGCCGCGCCCCCGTCCTGCGCAGCATCCCGCGTCACTTCCGCGGGATTCCGTCAGCATGCCCTTCCCCACCATCGCCGAGGCCGCCACTTCCCTCGCCGCCGGGCGCACCACGTCGCGGGCCCTGGTGGAGGAGGCGCTGGCCCGAATCGCGGATCCCCAGGGGGAGGGCGAGCGGGCCTTCATGGTGGTCCAGGCCGACCGGGCCCTCGCCGCCGCCGATGCCATGGATGCGCTGCGCCAGGCCGGCCGCGCCCCCAGCCCCTATGCCGGCATCCCGATCAGCATCAAGGATCTGTATGACGAGGCCGGGCAGGTCACGCGTGGCGGCTCCGTCGCGCTGGATCGCGCGGCACCGGCCACTGCCACCGCGCCCTCCGTCGCCAGGCTGCAGCGCGCGGGCTTCGTGGTGCTGGGCCGTACCACCATGGTGGAATTCGCCTTCTCCGGCCTAGGCGTGAACCCGCATCACGGCACGCCGCGCAGCCCCTGGGACCGCGCGACGGGGCGACTGCCGGGCGGGTCGTCCTCCGGCGCCGCGGTCGCCACCGCGGATGGCATGGGCTTCGCGGGCCTGGGGTCCGATACCGGCGGGTCCTGCCGCATCCCGGCGGCCCTATGCGGCATCGTCGGCTGGAAGCCGACGGCGAAGCGCGTGACGCTGGAGGGGACGCTGCCGCTCTCCTTCTCCCTCGACAGCCTCGGGCCCCTCGCCCGCAGCGTCGAATGCTGCGCCATCATCGATGGCTTCATGGCGGGCGCGGAATCGGCGCCGCCCATCGCGCCGCTATCCGTCGCGGGGCTGCGCCTTGGCGTGCTGCAGGGCTATGTGACGGGGGATTGGGATGCGGGGGTGACGGCGGCGTTCGAACGCGCGCTCTCCGCCCTGTCGGCCGCCGGGGCGCATGTCTCGCCGCTCGATGTGCCGGAGCTTGCCGACATCCCGAAGGCCAATGCCCGCGGCACCTTCGCGGCCAGCGAGGCCTATGCCTGGCACCGCGACCTGATCGAGCAGGAGGGCCATCGCTACGACCCGCGCATCCTCGGTCGCATCAAGGGTGGTGCGAAGATGATCGCGGCGGACTACATCCTGCTGATGCAGGAACGCGCGCGCATCATCGCGGCCTTCGCGGCGCGGACCGCGGGCTTCGATGCAGTGGTGATGCCGACCTGCCCGCTGATCCCCCCCGCCATCGCGGCGGTGGAGGACGAGGCCGAGTATGGCCGCATCAACATGCTGCTGCTGCGGAACACCACGGTCGGCAACTTCCTCGATCGTTGCGGCATTTCCATTCCCTGTCACCGGCCAGGCGAGGCGCCGGTGGGCTTCATGCTGATGGGGGAACACATGGGTGATGCGAAGCTGTTCAGCGTGGCGAAGGCGGTGGAGGCGGTGTTGGGATCTTGAACCCGAACCCTCGTTTCGGCGCGCTTGGCGCCGGTGCCACGGCGCGTGAGGGTGGCGAGGCCGTTGCCACGCTGCTGGCGGAGAAGGGCGTGACGGTGGAGCGCATCGCCAGCCGCCGCGCCGCCAGCCCTGCCGGCTTCTGGTATGACCAGCCCGCGACGGAGTTCGTGCTGCTGGTGGCCGGGGAGGCTGCGCTGGCCTTCGATGATGGCAGCGAGCGGAAGATGGTGGCCGGCGACTGGGCCGTGCTGCCCGCCCATTGCCGCCACCGCGTCGCCTGGACCAGCGAGGCAGCGCTGTGGCTGGCCGTGCATCTGCCGGGTTGATTGAAGACGGTCCAGGGCTGGTTCGGCCCTGGCGGTAGGGGTCTGGGGAAGGCAGCACCTTCCCCAGCATCACTCGATCAACGTCGATGCCTGGCCTTCCAGCGCCGCCGGCTGCTCATCCTTCAGCCCCACCCCGGTCAGCCCCAGCCGCCTGGCCGCCGCCACCAGCCACAGCAGCTTCGCCGCCGCATTGGCTGGCGAAATCCCGCCCGGCCGGATGTTGCTGATGCAGTTGCGTTCCGCGTCGTTGCGCCCGGCCCGCGGCGCATGGGTCAGATAGATGCCCATGCTGTCGAGGGATGAGAGCCCCGGCCTTTCCCCGATCAGCACCGCGACCATGGCCGCCCCCAGTGCCTGGCCGATATCGTCGCCGATCGCGACCCGCGCCTGCGTCGCGATGACCGGCGGCGCCACATCCCACCCCGCGCGCTGCAACCCCGGCACCAGCGCTGCCAGCAGCGGCGCCGTTTGCGCCTGTACGCCGCTGGCGCAGAGCCCATCCGCCACCACGATCGCGAAGCATCCCGGCCGCGGTGCCAGTTGCGTGCCCTCCGCCAGGCACCGCCCGAGATCCGGCCGCAGCAGGTAGCTGCGCCGGTCCCGCGCCGCGGAGGCAACGACCTGGGCACCCGGCAGCGCCGTCTGCAAGGCTGGCACGTCCAGCGCCGACCACACCGCATCGCGCGCCTGGGCATGGGCTTCCTGGAAATCGAGATGCGCCGCCGTCGGCAGCGCGTGTCCCACCCGCCCGAGCCCCACCCGTGCGCTGGTGAAGCGCCGCAGGTCCCGCCACAGCGTCGGCGCCGTCACAGCAGCCCCGCCACGATCATCGGCGCGGGCAGCGCATCCGGCGTGCGCTCCGCCAGCCCCATGCGTTCCAGCCAGGCGGCGAATTCGGGCGCGGGCTTCTTGCCCAGCGCGGCGCGGGCATAGAGCCCGTCATGGAAGGAGGTGGATTGGTAGGCCAGCATCGTGTCGTCCGCCCCCGGCACGCCCATCACATAGGTCACGCCCGCGACGCCCAGCAGGGTCAGCAGCGCATCCATGTCGTCCTGGTCGGCCTCGGCATGGTTGGTGTAGCAGACGTCGACACCCATCGGCAGGCCGAGCAGTTTTCCGGCGCAGTGATCCTCCAGCCCGGCGCGGATGATCTGCTTGCCGTCATAGAGGTATTCGGGGCCGATGAAGCCCACGACCGAGTTCACCAGCAGCGGCCGGAATTCCCGCGCCACCGCATAGGCCCGCACTTCCAGCGTCTGCTGGTCCACGCCGTGATGGGCGTTGGCGGAGAGCGCGCTGCCCTGGCCGGTCTCGAAATACATCACGTTGTCGCCGACCGTGCCCCGCTTCAGCGCCAGCGCCGCCTCATGCGCTTCCCGCAGCAGGGACAGCGACACGCCGAAGGAGGTGTTGAGCCCCTGCGTCCCCCCGATGGACTGGAACACCAGATCCACCGGCGCACCGCGCTCCATCGCCAGCATGGTCGTCGTCACATGCGCCAGCACGCAGCTTTGCGTCGGGATGGCATAGCGGTCGCGCACCGCATCCAGCAGGCCCAGCACGCGGCGGAGATTGTCGACGTTGTCGGTGGCGGGGTTCACGCCGATCACAGCATCGCCGGCGCCGAGCAGCAGCCCGTCCAGCACCTGCGCGGCGATGCCCTTGGGGTCATCCACCGGGTCGTTCGGCTGCAACCGGATCGACAGCGTCCCCGGCAGCCCCAGCGTGTTCCGGAACCGCGTGGTGACACGGCACTTCGCCGCGATGGCAACCAAATCCTGCAGCCGGCAGATTTTCGTCAGCCCCGCCACCATCTCCGGCGTCAGGCCTGGCGCCAGGGCGCTGATCGCGGCCCCGTCCGCCTCCGCCAGCAGCCAGTCGCGGAAGCCGCCGACCGTCAGATGCGCGACCGGCGCGAAGGCCGCCGCGTCGTGCCGGTCCAGGATCAGCCGCGTGACCTCGTCATCCTCATACGGGACCACCTCTTCGCTGAGAAAATGCTTCAGCGGCAGATCGGCCAGCGCCCGTTGCGCCGCCACCCGCTGCGCCGATGACTCGGCCGCGACCCCGGCCAGCGCATCGCCGGACCGGAAGGGCGTTGCGCAGGCCAGCAGCGCCCGCAGATCGGGAAACACATGCCGCGTGCCGCCAACGATCTGCGCGAATCCCATGCCGCCCCCTGTGCCCTGAACCACGGCGATCACATGGCATCACCCCGCCCGACTTGCCAACATCTTTGCCGCGCCCGATCCTGCCCCCACGACGGAGGAACATCATGGATCGCGACGCGCTGGAAATGCGCCCCGATGCGGCGGCCGATTGGCCCGACCGCATCTACGCCGTGCTCAAGGCCCAGGGCATCACCCAGGTCGCCCTGGTGCCGGATGCCGGGCACTCCCGCCTCATCAAACGCTGCATCGCGGATAATGAGATCACTGTCGTCACCCTGACGACGGAGGAGGAAGGCATCGCGCTCCTCTCCGGCGCCTGGATGGGCGGCGTGAAGGGCGTGCTGCTGATGCAATCCTCCGGCGTCGGCAACTGCATCAACATGCTGTCCCTGCCCATCCTGCACCGCACGCCGATGCCGATGATCGTGACGATGCGTGGCGACTATGGGGAGTTCAACCCAGCCCAGATCCCCATGGGCAACGCCACCCAGACGGTGCTGGAAGCCATGGGCACGCTGGTGCGCCGCGCCGATGTGCCGGAGGATGTGGAAGCCTGCGTGGACGCCACCATCCGCATGGCCTTCAACACCTACCGCCCGACCGCGACACTGCTCGGCCAGCGCCTGATCGGCGCCAAGACCTTCGGGAAGGATTGAGGCCCATGCTCGCACCTTCCGGCAAGCTCGACCGCCGCGCCGTCGTCAACGCCCTGCTGGCGGATCGCGGCGACCTCCTCGTCATCGCCGGCCTCGGCGCCCCCGCCTGGGACATCACGGCGGCCGGCGACTGCCCCACCAACATGCCGCTCTGGGGCGGCATGGGCGGTGCGGCCGTGATGGGCCTCGGGCTCGCCCTCGCCCAGCCGACGCGCCGAGTGCTGGTCATCACCGGGGACGGGGAGGCGCTGATGGGCCTCGGCGCGCTCGCCACCATCGCGACGAAACAGCCGCCCAACCTCTCCATCGTCGTGCTCGACAACGAACACTACGGCGAGACCGGGGGGCAGGAGACGGCGACGAAACACGGCGTGGATTTGGCCGCCATCGCCCGCGGCGCGGGGATCGCCAACGCCAGCACCATCACGACCCCGGACGGCATCGCGCCACTGCGGGAGGCGATCCACACCGCCACAGGGCCGACGCTTGCGGTCATCAAGATCGATGCGGCGAACCTGCCGCTGAAACTGCCGCCGCGGGAGGGCGCCTACCTCGCGGCCAGGTTCCGGGAAGCGATCCTGGGGCCGGCGGCCCATCATCAACTGTAAGCGTCGACCCCCTCACCCAACCCTCTCCCCCGTCCGGGGGAGAGGGCTTTTCAAATGAGACCCATCAATGCCGCACGTCATTTGCGTACGACCCATCCACGAAGCGGCCATCGAGAAGATGCGCGCAACCGAAGGCGTCACCGTCGAGATCCTGATGGACATCTCCCCTGAAAGCCTGGCCCGCAACCTGCCGAAGGCGGATGCCCTGATCGTCCGCACCATCCGCATCGACCGGCCCTTCCTCGCCCACTGCACGAACCTCCGCCTCCTCGCCCGCCACGGCGTGGGCTACGACGCGGTGGATGTGCCGGCCCTCACCGAACGCGGCATCCCGCTCACCATCACGCCCGAAGCCAACGCGGTATCGGTGGCCGAGCACGCGCTGATGCTGATGCTGGCCTGCGCGCGGCAACTCTCCGGCTACGATGCGAACCTGCGCCAGGCGAAGCCCGTCTGGGGCGGGCAGGCGAACCTCCCCACCTTCGACCTGGCCGGCAAGACCGTGCTGGTGGTGGGCTTCGGGCGCATCGGCACGCGCGTCGCGAAACTCTGCGCGGCCTTCGGGATGAAGGTCCTGGTCCGCGACCCGAACATCGGCAAGGGCAGCATCCGCGGCCTCGGCTTCACGCCCGTGGACGACGTGATGGAAGCGGCGGCGGAAGCCGACATCGTCACCATCCACTGCCCCTCCGACGCCTCCACCCGCCACATGGTCAACGCGCCTTTCCTGGCCCGCATGAAGAAGGGTGCCGTCTTCATCAACACCGCCCGCGGCACGCTGGTCGATGAGACCGCGCTGGATGCCGCACTCCGCGCCGGCCATCTCGGCGCCGCGGGCATCGACGTCTTCCACGACGAACCCGTGGAGACCGCGATCCCGCTGCTGACCGCCCCCAATCTGATCTTCACGCCGCACGTCGCCGCCAGCACGGCGGAAGGTCTGGCGCGGATGGCGATGGACGCAGCGGAAGCCTGCCTGGCCTGCTTTGATGGCACGCTCGACCCCGATATCGTCGTGAACAAGGAAGTCCTCGCGCGCCGCAACTGAAACAGGGGAACTGACGCCATGCGCCGCCTGCTGATCGCCCTGCTGCTGGCTGCGACCCCGGCTCTCGCCGAACCGGCGCGCGCGCCGCGCCAGATGGTCGCCACCGCCAGCCCGCATGCAACGGAAGCGGCGCTCACGATCCTCCGCGCCGGCGGCACGGCAGTGGACGCCGCCATCGCCGCCCAGGCCGCGCTGTCAGTCGCGGAGCCGCACGCCAGCGGGCTGCTCGGCGGCGCCTTCGTCCTGGTCTGGGACGAGGGCCAGCGGCGGCTGCGCTATTACGAGGGCATCGCCAGCGCCCCCGCCGCCAGCGCGGATCGCCTGGCGGCCGGCGGCATCGGCCCCGCCACCGTCGCGCGATCCGGCCGCGCCGTTGCCGTCCCCGGCGCCATCGCCGCCCTCGCTTTGGCCCGCGAAGCCCATGGACGCCTGCACTGGGCCGAACTCATCGCCCCCGCAATCGCCCTGGCCGAGAACGGCTTCCCCCTGCCGCCCTACCTGGCCCAGGTCATCCGCACCCGCGCCCCCGAACTCCGCCGCATCCCCGCGCTGCGTGCGTTGTATTTCGATGCCGCCGGCGAACCCCTCGCGCCCGGCGCCCCTTTCCGCAATCCGGACCAGGCGGAGGCGCTGCGCCTCCTCGCCGTCCAGGGTCCGGCCGCCATCCATGGCGGGCCGATCGGGGAGGCGCTGGTCGCCGCCACACAGGCGCACCCCGTGCCAGGCTGGACCACGATGGAGGATCTCCGCGCCTATCGCGCGGTGGAACGCGATCCGGTCTGCATGGTGGCCTTCGCGCACCAGATCTGCACTGCCTCCCCGCCTTCCTCCGGCGGCGTCGCCGTATTGCAGACGCTGGGGATCGCGGAGCGCCTCGGCATCGCGCGTGCCGAGCGGAACAGCGCGGAGGCCGCGCATCTGTTCCTGGAGGCCAGCCGCCTGGCGACCGCCGATCGCCGCCGCTGGATCGGCGATCCCGATCGCGTCGCGGTGCCACTGCGCGGCCTGGTGGACGCAGGCTACCTCGATGACCGCGCGGCGCTGGCCAGCGCTGATCGCGCCATGACGAATGTCACGCCCGGCACGCCGGCAGATCAGCGCGGCACCCTGCCGGGGGAGAGCGATCCCTGGGCGGAGGCCGCGACGACGCAGATCGTGATCGTCGATGCGCGCGGCAACGCCGTCTCCCTCACCACCACCAACAACCTCAATTTCGGGGCGGAACTGGCGGCGATGGGTGTCACGCTGAACAACGGCATGACGAATTTCGCGACCAGTCCCGGCACGGCGGAGGCGCCCGCGCAGAATCGCCTGGAACCCGGCAAGCGTCCCGTCACGACGATGGCGCCGACCATGGTGATGGGCGCGGATGGCAGGCCGGTGATCGTGCTCGGCGCCGGGGGTGGTGCGCGCATCCCGGATGCCGTGGCGGCCGCGCTGATCGACCTTCTGGCCCATGGCGCGAATGCCGAGGCCGCCACCGCCCGCCCGCGCATCGGCGCGCAGAATGGCGTGGAGGAGTTGGAACGCGGCACGCCGCTTGAGGCTTTGGCACCGGCCCTCACGGCACTCGGCCATGCGCCGCGCGTGGTGGTGATGAACACGGGCATGCAGATCATCCGCCGCCTGGCCGACGGCACGCTGGAAGGCGCCGCCGACCCCCGCCGCGACGGCATCGCCGCAGGCGACTGATGACGGTCCAGGGCCGGTTCGGCCCTGGCAAAGGGGGTACGGGGGAAACGGCGTTTCCCCCGGGCAGCCTACTCGAACTTGATGTTAGCCTGCCGGATCAGCCCGGCGTACTTCGCCGCATCCCGCCGCAGCAGTGCCGCCGCATCGGCGCTGGTCCCCCCGCCCGGGATGAACCCCGCATCCATCACGCGCTGCCGCAGCGCGGGATCGGACAGTGCCTTGTTCACCGCCGCCACCCAACGCTGTGCGATCGCATCCGGCAGGTTGGGCGGCCCCATCACCATGTACCAGACGGCGGAATCGAAGCCCGGAAAACCGTGTTCCGCGACCGTCGGCACGTCCGGCAGCGTCGGCACCCGGTCCGGCAGCGTGGTCGCCAGCGCGCGCACGCGGCCGGCGCGGATATGCGGCAGGTAGGTCGGCAGCGTGTCGATGGCGATGTCGATGCGCCCGGCCAGGATCTCATTCACCGCCTGGCCCGTGCCGCGGAACGGGATGTGCTGCATCGAAAGCCCCGCCGCGAAGCTCAGCAGTTCACTCGCCAGGTGCTGCTGCGTCGCGATGCCGGAGGAAGCGTAGTTCAGCTTCCCCGGATTGGCCTTCGCGTGATCCAGGAACTGGCGGAAATTCTGCGCGGGCGAGGTCAACGGCACCACCGCCACCAGCGGCACCGTGCCCGCCAGCACCACCGCGGTCTGGTCGTTGATGATGTCGAAGGGCGGAGGGCTCATCGTCGGCGGCACCACGGCGCTGGCGCTGACCGTCGTCATCAGCATCTGGTAGCCATCGGGCCGCCCGCGGGCGTTCTGCGTGGCGGCGATGGTGCCCGATCCGCCCGCGCGGTTCTCGATCGCGATGGGCTGGCCGAATTCCTCGCTCAGGGCCGGTTGCAGCAGCCGCGCGATGATGTCCGTGCCGCCGCCGGGCGCGAAGCCCACCAGCATGGAGACGGGGCGCGCGGGATAGGGGGCCTGCGCGAATCCGGATATCGGCAGCGCGGGCGCGGCAGCCGCGCCCATGACCATGCGTCTGGTGAGCATCGGTTCCTCCAACTTTTGTTGGAGGAAGCATGCCGCCCGCCTAGTTCCCCGTCCAGTTCGGCGCGCGCTTGTTGAGGAAGGCGTCCATCCCCTCCCGGAAATCCTGGCTGCCGAAGCAGAGCTCCACCAGATCGTCCCCCTGGATCGTCCCCGCCGCCAGGCGCAGGCGCTTCAGGGCGAATTTCGTCGCCGTCAGCGTCCGCGGCGCCATGCCCGCCACCGTTTCCGCCAGCGCCATGGCGCGTTCCACCACGGCCTCGTGCGAGGGCAGGATTTCCGAGATCAGCCCCGCCGCCAGCGCCTCCGGCGCCTCCATCAACCTGGCCGTGAAGATCAGCTCCTTCAGCTTCGCCGGCCCGATCAGCGTCGCGAAGCGGGAGACGTTGGAGGTGCTCAGGCAATTCCCCAGCGTCCGCGCCACCGGCACCCCGAACTTGGCATTGGCGGAAGCGATGCGCAGGTCGCACACCGCCGCGATGCCGAGGCCCCCGCCCGTGCAGGCGCCCGCGATGGCGGCGATCACCGGCTTCGGGCAGTCCTCCACCGCCGACAGCACGCGGTCGATCCGCTTTTCGTATTCCAGCCCATCCTGGCCCGATTTGAACGCCTTGAACTGGCTGATGTCCGTGCCGGCCGCGAAGGCCTTGCCGCCGGCGCCGGTGATGACCCAGGCGCGGATGGCGGGGTCCTTGGTCACGACCTCCGCCTGTTCCACCAGGCCCTCATACATCGCGAAGGTCATGGCGTTGCGCTGGTCGGGCCGGTTCAGCGTGGTCCAGGCGATGCGGCCGCGGGTCTCGTGCAGGATGTCGGGCATGGTGGGTTTCCTCTCGCTTTGTGACCGTTTGAGAATGGCGGCGGCTGAGGGTTCGCGAGGGATTTTTCGTTCTGGGAAGAAAGCGGGCGCCGCCGATGCTGGTTGCATCGGCAAGCCCGCTGACGCCCCCAGGGCGGAAAAGCCCAGCGAAACCGACCCGCCGCTGTTCTCAAATGGTCACTCGCCCCTCTTGTGCCGGCAAGCGCCCCGGGGCGACAAGGTGGCGACCAGCACAAGGACCCCCACGCATGCGCATCGTCAGCGTGAAGCAGGGCACGGCGCCGATCGCGAGCGCCATCGCCAATGCCTATATCGACTTCTCCAAGATGACCGCCTCCATCGTCGCCGTGACGGTGGAGGGCGAGGGCGGCAAGATCGCCACCGGCTACGGCTTCAACAGCAATGGCCGCTATGCCCAGCCCGGCCTGCTGGCGGAACGCTTCATACCCCGGCTGCTGGAGGCGACGGAAGCGCAGATCACGCGCCCCGACGGCAAGCTTTCCCCCGCCGGCGCCTGGAACGCCGTGATGAAGAACGAGAAGCCCGGCGGCCATGGCGAACGCAGCGTGGCGGTCGGCGTGCTGGACATGGCCCTGTGGGATGCGGCGGCGAAGCTGGAAGGCGTGCCGCTGTGGCGGCTGCTGGCGGACCGCTTCAACAACGGCGTCGCGGACCAGGCCGCCTGGGTCTATGCCGCCGGCGGCTACTACTACCCCGGCAAGGGCGTGGACCAGTTGATCGAGGAGATGAAGCGCTACCTCGGCATGGGTTATTCCACCGTCAAGATGAAGATCGGCGGCGCCCCCGGCACGCCCCTGAAGGAAGCCCTGGCCGAGGACATGGCCCGGATCGAGGCCGTGGTGAAGCTCCTGGGCGGGGATGGCTCCAAGCTCGCGGTCGACGTCAACGGCCGCTTCGGCCTCCACGCCGCCCTGACCTATGCCGCGGCGCTCGCCCCCATGGGCCTGCGCTGGTACGAGGAACCGCTGGACCCGCTGGACTATTCCACCCACGCGACGCTGGCGGAACACTACGCCCCGCCCATCGCGACGGGCGAGAACCTGTTCTCGATGCAGGATGCGCGCAACCTGATCCGCCATGGCGGCCTGCGGCCGGACCGGGATATTCTCCAGTTCGACCCGGCGCTCTCCTACGGCCTGGTCGAATATCTCCGCACGCTGGACATGCTGGCACTCCATGGCTGGTCCCGCCGCCGCTGCGTGCCCCATGGCGGGCACCAATTCGCGCTGAACATCGCGGTGGGCCTCGGCCTCGGCGGCAATGAAAGCTACCCGGAGGTCTTTCATCCCTTCGGCGGCTTCGCTGACGATGTGCCCGTGGTGGACAGCAAGGTCGCCATGCCGACCATCCCAGGCATCGGGTTCGAGGCGAAGAACGAGCTTTTTTCAGTATTCAAGACACTGGCGTGATTCGAAAAGCCCTCTCCCCCTGGAAGGGGGAGAGGGTTGGGTGCGGGGGTCGCGCTCCCCGATTGCCTCAGCGCGCCAGCACGCTGGCGCGCCTCACCGCGCCAGCCACCCCGGTGCCCGCGCCTCCGCATCCGATGGCAAGGGCCCGCGCGGGTCCTCGATGAAGGCGAGGATGTCGCGCACCACCTCCTCCCGGTTCCGGCCCGCCAGCAGCAGGTGGAACCCCCCGGCATAGACGCCGATGCGCAGCCCCGTCTCCGCCGGCACGCTGGCCACCGCGGCGCGGGTCATGCGGGGCGGCACGATCATGTCGCGCTCCCCATACAGCAGCAGCGCTGGTGCCCCCCCGCAGCACCGCGGCAACGCCGCCACGGCCTTGTCCATCAGATCCATCAGGCCGAGCGCCGAATCCACCCGGGTCACGCGGATCACGAGGGGATCGCGCCCCAGCCTTCGCAGCGCGGCCTCATTGTCGCTCGCCACCACCCCGCCGACGCCGCCCTGCACGGGCAGGGCGGGGATGGTGCGCTCAGCCAGCCAGATGCCGCCCCGCATCAGGGGGTTCATGAGCTCCCGGTTCCACAGCGCCGGCGCCAGCAGGACATAGCCACGCACCGGCGGCGCGGGGTCCATGCCCGCGGCCAGGATGGAGACCGCGGCCCCCATGCTCTCCCCCATCAAGAACAGCGGCAGGCCCGGATGGCGTTCGGCCAGCAGGCGGGCGGCGGCGGCGGCGTCAGCGGCCATCGTCTCCGCCCCCGCCCAGTAGCCACGATTGGGCGCGCGGCCGAAGCCCCGCTGGTCATAGGCATAGACCAGCATGCCGGCCTGCTTCAGGGCTTCCAGGCTGTCGGTCAGGAAATTGCCGCTGTGGTCGTTGAAGCCGTGCAGGGCCAGGATCACGGCGCGGGGCGCGCCCTCCGGCGGGAAGACCCGCATCGGCAGGCGGGCGCCATCGGCCGCGACCACCGCCGCTGCCTCCAGCCGCGGCAGCGCCACCGGCGGCCCCGCCGGCATCACCACCGGCGTGCAGGCCGCCGCCAGCAGCAGCGCGCAGGCGGCCAGCAGCGCCCGGATCACGCCGGCGCCTGTTCCCGGGTCAGCCGCAGGAAGGTCGCGTTCAGATCGGCCTCCTTCGTGGACAGATCCTGGATGGCGAGGCCCGCGCACCGCACCGCGTCCAGGATATCCTCGACGCGCGTCTCCCGCGCGCGGTAGCGGATTTCCAACCGCCTCGGCCCGTCCAGCCGCGCCTCGAACCCCGCCAGGCCCGGCGGCACCGCGCCCAGATCCGCCGCCACCGTCACCGTGATGGTCTTGTCGTCCAGCCGGGCGATCAAGTCCCGCGTCGGCTCATTCGCGATCAGCCTTCCCTGGCCGATGATGGCGATGCGGTCGCAGAGGCTCTCGGCTTCTTCCAGGTAATGGGTGGTCAGCACGATGGTGGTGCCGGCCCGGTTCAGCCCCTGCACCATGCGCCAGAGCTGTTCCCGCAACTCGATATCCACCCCCGCCGTCGGCTCATCCAGCACCAGCACGGGCGGCGCATGGACCATGGCCTTGGCCACCAGCAGGCGCCGCCGCATGCCGCCGGACAGGCTGCGCGCATAGGCATCCGCCTTGTCCGCCAGGCCCACGGCATCCAGGATTTCCATGGTCCGCCGCCGCGCCTTCGGCACGCCATAGAGGCCGGCCTGCATCTCCATCGCCTCCCGCGGCGTGAAGAAGGGGTCGAGGTTCAATTCCTGCGGCACCACGCCGATCCGCTGGCGGAGCCCGATCGGGTCCCGATCGAGGTCGATCCCCCAGACCGAGGCCGTGCCGCCGGTCTTCTGCACCAGCCCGGCCAGGATGCCGATCAGCGTGGATTTCCCCGCCCCATTCGGTCCCAGCAGCCCGAAGAAGGACCCGCGGGGGACCACCAGATCCACGCCCTTCAGCGCCTCCTTCCCCGGCGCGCCCTTGCTGCCGGCATAGGTCTTGCGGAGGCCCGCGATCTCGATGGCGTGGGGAGGCGTCATGCCCCAAGCGGTAGCGCGACGGCCGCCGGGGGTCCACCACACCGCCCCGGGCTGGCCGATCCGCCCCCCAGCCCCTATCTTCCGGGCCTCAGCTTTGGGGACCGCCATGCGCGACCAGCGAATGACCGGCTATGCGCCGGTCGCCCTGCCGGGGGTGACGCCGGAGGATACCATCATCGTCCACAGCCGCGTCGTCGGCTGCGATGGCGGCGGCGGCGCGCTCGGCCATCCGCTGGTCTATCTCCGGATCGAGGACAAGCAGGTCACCTGCCCCTACTGCTCCCGCACCCATGTCCTGGCCGAGGGCGCCGGCGACGACCACGGGCACTGATCGGCCCGTGTCAGGGGGGGAAACAACACCGGCCGCAGACCCGGTCGCGCCCGTCGCGCCGGGCCAGAAGCGGCTGATCCTGGTCGATGGCTCGGGCTACATCTTCCGCGCCTACCACGCCTTGCCGCCGATGACGCGGCCGGACGGCATCCATGTGAATGCCGTCTTCGGCTTCACCCAGATGCTGTCCCAGTTCCTCGCCCGCAACTCCGCCACCCACATCGCGGTCGTCTTCGACACCGCGCGCACCACCTTCCGCAACGACTTCTTCCCCGACTACAAGGCCCACCGCCCCGAACCCCCGCCCGAACTCGTCCCGCAATTCGCCCTGATCCGGGAAGCCACCGAAGCCCTTGGCGTCTGCCAGGCGGAGCTTTCGGGCTTCGAGGCCGATGACCTCATCGCCGCCTATGCCAAGGCCTTCGTGGCGGAGGGGGGCACCGTCGCCATCGTCTCCTCCGACAAGGACCTGATGCAGCTGGTCCGGCCGGGCGTGGAGATGCTGGACCCGATCAAGCAGAAGCCGATCCGGGAGCCCGAGGTCTTCGAGAAGTTCGGCGTGACGCCGGACAAGGTCGTGGAAGTCCAGGCCCTGGCCGGCGACAGCACGGACAATGTCCCAGGCGTCCCCGGCATCGGCATCAAGACCGCCGCGCAACTGATCAACGAATACGGCGACCTCGAAACCCTTCTCGCCAACACGGCCAAGATCAAGCAGCCGAAGCGGCGCGAAGCGCTGGAGCAGAATGCCGAGAAGGCGCGCATCAGCCGACGCCTGGTGATGCTGGACGCCGATGCGCCCCTGCCCTGCCCCATCCCGAAGATGGAAGTCCGCCCACCCTCCCCGGCGGTGCTGGAGAAATTCCTGCGCGACAACGGCTTCCGCAGCCTGCTGGCGCGCCTCGGCCTGGGCGATGCGAGTGCCGTGGTGCGGAACATCCCCCGCCCCGCCTCCCCCGACGCGCCCGAACCCACCCCCCAGCCCGGCGCCGCCCCCTTCGGGCCCTATGAGACCGTCACCACCATCGAGGCGCTCCGCGCCTGGATCGCGGAGGCCCGCAGCGCGGGGGTGATGGGCTTCGACACGGAAACCGACAGCCTGGATGCGCTGAAGGCGCAGCTTGTCGGCCTGTCCATCGCCACCGCCCCCGGCCGCGCCTGCTACGTGCCGCTGCGGCATGAGGGCAGCGGCGACCTGATGGGCACCGGCACGCCGGAGCAGATCGACCACGACCTGGCGATGGCCGAACTGAAGCCCCTGCTGCAGGACCCCTCCGTCCTCAAGGTGCTGCACAACGCCAAATACGATTTGGAAGTACTCTGCCGCGACAGCAACGGCGCCATCGCCGTGACGCCGGTCGATGACACCATGCTGATGTCCTACGCGCTGCGCTGCGGCGCGCATGGCCACGGCATGGACGAGTTGGCGCTCAAGCACCTCGCCCACACGCCCATCACCTTCGACAGCGTCACCGGCACGGGCCGCAACCGCATCACCTTCGCCAAGGTGGCGCTCGACAAGGCCACGGCCTATGCAGCGGAGGATGCGGACGTCACGCTCCGCCTCTGGCACACGCTCAAGCCCGAACTCCGCACCGCCCGCGCGCTGACCCTCTACGAACAGGTGGAGCGCCGCATGGTCGCGGTGCTGCGCGACATGGAGATCGCGGGCATCCGCATCGATGCCGGCGAACTCGCCCGCATCGGCGCGGATTTCACCGAAAAGCTGGCGCTCTACGAGAAGCAGATCCACGAACTCGCCGGCCGCCCCTTCAATGTCGGCTCACCCAAGCAATTGGGAGAAATCCTGTTCGACGAGATGAAGCTGCCCGGCGGCAAGCGCAGCAAGCTGACCGGCGCCTGGGGCACGGATGCGAGTGTGCTGGAGGAGTTGGCCCAGCAGCAGATCCCGCTGGCGCGGCGCGTGCTGGACTGGCGCCAGATCCAGAAGCTGAAATCCACCTATGTGGATGCGCTGGCCCAGCGGCTCGACGCCAACAGCCGCGTCCATACCGACTTCGCGATGGCCGTCACATCCACCGGCCGCCTGTCCTCGACCGAGCCCAATCTGCAGAACATCCCGGTCAGGACCGAGGAAGGCCAGCGCATCCGCCGCGCCTTCGTGGCCGACCCCGGCCATGTGCTGATGGCGGCCGACTACAGCCAGATCGAGCTCCGCATCCTGGCCCATGTCGCCGATGTGCCGGCGCTGAAGGAAGCCTTCGCGACAGGGCAGGACATCCATTCCCGCACGGCCTCCGACATCTTCCGCATCCCGCCCGACAAGGTGGACAAGGAAGCCCGCCGCCGCGCCAAGACCATCAATTTCGGCATCATCTACGGCATGTCCGCCTTCGGCCTGGCCGCCCGCCTCGGCATCGGCCCCGGGGAGGCCCGCGGCATCATCGATGCCTATTTCGCCCAATACCCCGGCATCCGGAACTGCATGGAAAAGCTGAAGGAGGATGCGCGCACCACCGGCTACGTGATGACGCCCTTCGGCCGCAAGCTCTGGATCGCCGACATTGCCAGCAAGGACCCCGTCCGCCGCGGTGGCGCCGAACGCGCGGCCATCAACGCCCCCTTCCAGGGCGGCGCCGCGGAGGTCATCAAGCGCGCCATGGTCCGCCTGCCGCTGGCCCTGCGCGAAGCCAACCTCTCCGCCCGCATGCTCCTCCAGGTGCATGACGAACTCGTCTTCGAAGTCCCCGACGCCGAAATCGAGGCCACCGCCGCCCTGGTCCGCCGGATCATGGAAAACGTCGCCGACCTGGCCGTGCCGCTGGCCGTTGAGGTCGGCCACGGCCTGTCCTGGGCGGAAGCCCATTGATGAGCACCACCGCCGACGCCGTCCCCCCCACCGCCTGGACCCCCACCGAACGCCGCACCCTGCTGGCCATCGGCGTCGCGCACGCCGTCAGCCACCTGCACATCATGGTCTTCCCGCCGCTCTTCCCCCTGCTGCGGGAAAGGCTCGACGTCACCTTCGTCGAGCTCGGCCTGGCGATGACCATCTTCAGCCTGGTCTCCGCCTTCACCCAGGCGCCCGTGGGCTTCATGGTGGACCGCATGGGCCCGCGCCGCGTGCTGACGGCGGGGCTGGTGCTGGGCGGCTGTGCCTTCACCGTCTTCGGCCTGACCGGCAGCTACGCCTTCATGCTGGTGGCGGCCGCCATGGCGGGCCTGGCCAACGCCGTCTACCACCCCGCGGACTACGCCATCCTCAATGGCGGCATCGGCGGCGCGCGCATGGGCCGCGCCTTCTCCCTCCATACCTTCGCCGGCTACCTCGGCGGCGCCGTCGCGCCCACGCTGATGATCGGCCTGGCGGCGGCCTTCGGCGTGCAGGGCGCCGTCGCGGCCGCGGGCATCATCGCCATCGGCGTCGCGCTGTTTGTCTGGACGGCCTGCCCCGTGGACCAGCCCGTCCGCCGCGTGAAAGCCGAAGCCGGGCAGCCCAGCCGCGTGCTCAGCCCCGCCGTCATCGGGCTGACGGGCTTCTTCATCCTCATCGCGCTGTCCATCGGCGGCGTGAACGGCTTCGTCGTCGCGGCCCTCGTCACCGGCAACGGCCTCTCCCTCACCCTCGCCTCCACGGCGCTCACCTTCTTCCTCGTGGGCTCGGCGCTCGGCGTGCTGCTTGGCGGCTGGATCGCGGATCGCTCAACCCGCCACGGCCTTGTCGCCGCCGCGGGGTTCGGCGCCGGCGCGGTTATCACCGCGACCCTCGGCCTGTTCTCCGTCCCGACCCTGCTGATCCCCGTGCTGATGGGCGCGTCGGGCATCCTGACGGGCCTCTGCATGCCATCGCGGGACATGATGGTCCGCGCCGCCGCCCCCCCCGGCCAGGCCGGCGCCGTCTTCGGCGTGGTCTCCACCGGCTTCAACATCGGCGGCGTCATCGCGCCCATCCTGTTTGCCTGGCTGATGGACAGCGGCCACCCCCAGGCCGTCTTCCTGCTGGGCGCCGCCTTCATGGCCACCACCGCGATCGCCGCCGGGGTGCAGGGGCTGCGGCGCTGACGGCCCTGGGGAATGGGCTCCGCCCCTTCCCCAGACCCCTACCCCGCGAAGGGGCAGCGGCCCCTTCGAACCCCCTTCTATCGATGGGTGAGGGGAGGGGCTTGGCGGTCCCGCAGGACAAACGCGCGTTCCGTGCCCCTCCCCTCACCCATCGATGCAAAGCCAGGGGTCCAGGGGCCCGCTGGCCCCTGGCGGGGTGAGGTCTGGAGAGGGGCCGGCGGCCCTTCTCCAGGAACCACCAGCGCTACACCCCATACTCCAGCAGGTGCTCACGGCGGACGACGCTCAGCGCCGCTTCATGCGTCGCTTCCAGCAGCACGGGCGGTGCCATGCCGGCCAGGCGGGCTTCCTCCCACCGGGCGGCGCAGAGGCACCACCGGTCGCCGGGTTTCAGCCCCGCAAAACCGTATTCGGGCCGGGGGGTGGAGAGGTCGTTGCCGCGCGACGCGCTGAAGGCCAGGAATTCCGCAGTGACTTCGGCGCAGACGACATGCAGGCCGAGATCCTGCGGCCCGGTGTTGCAGCAGCCGTCGCGGAGGAACCCCGTCAGCGGCGCGACGGAGCAAGGCAGCAACGTGCCGCCGAGCACGTTCCGCGCGGGTTCGGGCCGCTGGGGTTGCCGACGTGGCGTGGTGTCATCGAGGGGCATGATCGTACCTGCTGGCGGCGGCTTCGGCAGTCACCTTGGCATGACCCGCCGCATCGCAAGAAGCGGGGCCTGGTTGTCAGAACCCGGTCGTCACTCGCAGGCCATGGCGCCGGGGACGGGGCGGAAGGCGAAGCGGCTCCAGTCCGGCACCATTCGTGCCAGTTCGGCTTCCATGTCGCGCTGCTGATCGATGGTGAGGGGCGGGCGGTTGCCAAGCTGCGCGCAGGATTGGGGATCGCCCTGGACCGATCGTTGAAGCGCCTGGCCCAGGCGCTGCCGTGCCGCCGCCAGCGCGGCGCTGCCGAAAAGCTCCTCGAAGCGTCGCTCACCCGCATCGGCGTGAAGGCGCAGGGTCTCGGCCATGGATGAATCGGCGCGGCACGCGCGGGTCATGGCCTCTCCCCACCGCGTCAATCCGACCATGAGGTCGTAGCAGCCCTCGGCTTCGCGCGGCACCTGCGCCGTTGCCGCGGACGTCGCCGCCAGGCCGAGGGCGAGCGCGGCGGCGGCAGCCCGCTTCCTCACCATGGCGGCGACCCTCACATCCCGGGACGAGAGGGTCGCGCCACAGGGTCAGGCCGCGGCCTTGATCGCGGCCGCCTTCACGTCATCGCCGACGGCGCCGGCGAAGGTCTCGAAGTTCTTCTCGAACAGGGAGACGAGGTGCTTCGCCTGCTTGTCGTAGGCGGCCTTGTCGGCCCAGCTGTCGCGCGGGTTCAGCACGTTGTCGGGAATGCCTGGCACGGCCTTCGGGATCATCAGGCCGAAGAAGGGGTCACGCACGAATTCGACCTTGGCGAGCGACCCGTCCAGCGCCGCGCGCAGCAGCGCCCGGGTGTGCTGGATGCTCATCCGCTTGCCCGTGCCATAGGCGCCGCCGGTCCAGCCGGTGTTCACCAGCCAGACATCGGCGCCGTCGCGGCCGATGCGCTCGGCCAGCATCCGGCCGTACACCTCGGGGTGGCGCGGCAGGAAGGGGGCGCCGAAGCAGGTGGAGAAGGTCGCCTGCGGTTCCTTGCCCAGGCCCTTTTCCGTGCCGGCGACGCGCGCGGTGTAGCCGGACATGAAGTGGTACATGGCCTGCGCGGCCGACAGCTTGGCGATCGGCGGCAGCACGCCGAAGGCATCCGCCGTCAGCATCACCACATTCTTCGGCTTGCCCGCCTGGCCGCCCGTCACGATGTTCGGGATGAACTCGATCGGGTAGCAGGAACGCGTGTTCTCGGTGTAGCGGTTGTCGTCCAGGTCGAGCACGCCGTGCTCATCGCCATGGACATTCTCCAGCACCGCGCCGAAGCGGTGGGATGCGTCCCAGATCTGCGGCTCGGCTTCCTTGGACAGCTTGATGACCTTGGCGTAGCAGCCGCCTTCGAAGTTGAAGACGCCGGTGTCCGACCAGCCATGCTCGTCGTCGCCGATCAGGCTGCGCTCGGGGTCGCTGCTCAGCGTGGTCTTGCCCGTGCCGGACAGGCCGAAGAACAGCGCCGTGTCGCCGCCCTTGCCGAGGTTGGCGGAGCAATGCATCGGCAGCACGCCGCGTTCCGGCAGCAGCCAGTTCATGACGGTGAAGATCGACTTCTTGATCTCACCGGCATAGCTCGTGCCCGCGATGCAGATCGTGCGCTTGGCAAAGGATAGCGCGATCAGGGTGGAGGTGCGGCAGCCATCCTCGGCCGGGCTCGCCTCGTATTCCGGGGCGTGCAGGATGAAGAAGTCGGGCTCGAAGGTCTTCAGCTCCTCCGCCGTCGGGCGGATGAACATGTTGCGCGCGAACAGCGCGTGCCAGGCATTCGTCGTCACCAGGCGCACCTTGATGCGGTGGCCGGTATCGGCGCCGGCGAACAGGTCCTGCGTGAAGAGCTCATCGCGCGCGCCGAGCCAGTTGCGCACCTTGGCGGAGAAGCCTGCAAACTTCTCGACCGGCAGGGGCTGGTTGATCTTGCCCCACCAGATCGCGTCATGCACTTCCGGGTCGTCCACGACGAACTTGTCCTGGACGGAACGGCCGGTGTGCTGGCCGGTGATCGCCATGAAGGCGCCATCCGCCGAAAGCCGCCCCTCGCCCCGCCGCAGCGCATGGGCGTAGAGCCCCGCCGCCGTCAGATTGGCGTAAACAAGGGCCGAGCCGGCTACGCCGGTCCCGGAGAGGGCGGTTGCGTCGGACGTCATCAGGAACCTCCAGAGGGGATGGCCGATGGATGGTCCGGCCACGGTCGCGGGCGCTGTTTTGGGCGCTGAGCGCGGCAAGATTAGGGCGGGTAAGCTGCCATAATCAAGATAACTGGATGGTTACTTGTTGCACCTTCTGTTTACAAATCTCGCACTGGTTGAGACGCCGCCGCCCGCCCTGCCCGTGCGGCCTTGATCAGCCCCGCCCGGACGCCATCCGCATCCCCGACCGGCGCGGCCCAGGCGTGGCGCAGCACCGCCTCGCCGCAAGCGAGGTCGCAGCCATCCGTGTCCACCGCCGCCAGGCGCCATGCCTGGCCGGGCGCCTGGCCGTGCAGCCCCTCCGCCATCGCCGCCAGGGCATCGGCGTGGTCGCTGTTCACATGGCCGATGATCTCCGATTCGGCCGCCGCAAGCGCCTCGACCGCCGCCGGGTCCGGCAGCAATTCGGCCCGCTTCAACCGCGTCGCGCGGGCAAAGCCGCCCACCAGCAGCGCCGCCTGAGGCCGCAGCCGCCATAGCGAAAAGTCCCCGAAATCGGCGTAAAGCGCGGCGTAGGGGTGGCGCGCCAGCCAGCGAGCCTTGAGCGCGGGCACCTCCGCCTCCGGCACCGGCTCCGCCATCCCGGTCAGCGTCACGCGCGGCGCCGTCTGGGGGTTCACGCTTTCCGGCGCGCCCATGAACATCAGGGCGCAGCGCCCTTCCTGCCGCAGGTGGCGCGTGTGTTCGGACAGGGACGACAGCAGCATCAGGATGGAGAGGTCGCCGGCCGCCGCCGGCGTCGCCAGCGCGGCGAAGGGCTGCCCCTCCGTCACCGTGCTCAGGGTGGCGGAAGCCGCCGCCCGCACCAGTTTCCGGGCCTCGAAGCCGAAGCTTTCCGTTCCCATCGCAGCCTGACCCGCCTTTGCCACAATTGGCCGCCACAATCCCCCCACCGCGCGACCGCCGCGCCCGAGGAGCCTGACCCGTGCCGCACACCATCGCCCTGGTGGACGACGACCGCAACATCCTGACCAGCGTCTCCATGACGCTGGAGCAGGAGGGTTTCACCGTCCGCACCTATACGGATGGCGAAAGCGCCCTGCAGGGGCTGATGGCCCGCCCTGTGGACCTGGCCGTCCTCGACATCAAGATGCCGCGCATGGATGGGATGGAGCTGTTGCAGCGCCTCCGCCAGCGCAGCGCCATGCCGGTCATCTTCCTGACCAGCAAGGATGACGAGCTGGATGAGTTGATGGGCCTGCGGCTGGGCGCCGACGACTACATCACCAAGCCCTTCAGCCAGCGCCTGCTGCTGGAACGCATCCGCGCGCTGCTGCGCCGGAACGAGGCCGGGCGCGCGGAAGGCAGCGGCACCCCCGCCGGCGGCATCATCGCCCGCGGCGACCTGGTGCTGGATGAGACCAAGCACACCTGCATCTGGAAGGGCGGCCAGGTGCAGCTGACCGTCACGGAATTCCTGCTGGTCAAGGCGCTGGCCGTCCGCCCCGGCATGGTCAAGAACCGCGACCAGCTGATCGATGGCGCCTACGGCGAGAACATCTATGTCGACGACCGCACCATCGACAGCCACGTCAAGCGCGTGCGCAAGAAGTTCCGCGCCGTGGACCCGGACTTCTCGATGATCGAGACGCTGTACGGGCTGGGGTATCGCTACAAGGAAGCGTGAGGCGGGGTCACTGGAGATGTGGGGAAGGCTCTGCCTTCCCCATGCCCCATCCGCCAGGGGCGAACCGCCCCTGGACCGTCTTCAGGCTACCGCAGCGGCAGCGCGTAGACCAAGCCGCCATTGGTCCAGAGGTTGTTCGGCCCGCGCGGCAAATTCACCGGCGTCTGAGGCCCGAAATGCCGGTCATACAGCTCCCCGTAATTCCCGATCGCGCGCACGACGTTGTAGGCCCAGGCGGGATCGATCTTGAGGGACTGCCCCAGTTCCGGCGTTACGCCCAGCAGGCGCCGCGTGTTCGGGTTCACGCTGGCGCGGCGCTGTTCCTCCGCATTCGCGCGCGTGATGCCCTGCTCCTCCGCCTCGATCACGGCGTAGGTGTACCAGCGCACCAGGTCGAACCATTCCTCGTCGCCCCGGCGGAGATAGGCGCCATAGGGTTCCTTGCTGAAGCGCTCCGACAGGATGGTCCAGTCCGCCGGCCGCGGCATCGATGAACGGACGCCCGCGAGCTGCGAGGCATCCGTCCCGAAGGCATCGCAGCGCCCGGCCTGCAGCGCCTCCGATGCCTGGTCGGTCCGTTCGAACACCACCGGCCGGAAGGGCACGTTGATGCTGCGGAAATAGTCCGCCG
Organism: Falsiroseomonas sp.; assembly: GCF_051859025.1. Lineage (GTDB taxonomy): Bacteria > Pseudomonadota > Alphaproteobacteria > Acetobacterales > Acetobacteraceae > Falsiroseomonas. The sequence goes on from NZ_JBHYGL010000011.1 coordinate 84,273, forward strand.
TCACCTGTTCGTTCGTCGTGCCCTGGATCAGGCAGATCGTCGCGCCGTTCAGCTCCGCCACGCGGGACACGCCGAGCGTGTTGCGCACCATGAAGCCGTGCCCGTCATAGAAATACGTCACGGCATGCCGCAGGCCGAGCGTGGTGTCCCGCAGCATGGTCTGGGTGGAGGTGCGGAACAGCACGTCGATCTCCCCCGATCCCAGCGCCGTGAAACGCGTGGAGGAGGACAGCCCGACGAAGCGCACCTTGCTGGCATCGTTGAAGATCGCGACAGCCAGGCCGCGGCAGAGATCCGCATCCATGCCCTGCCAGACACCGCGGCTGTCCGGCAGCGCGAAGCCGGCGACGCCGGTATGGATGCCGCAGACCAGCGTCCCCCGCGCGCGGACGGCATCAAGGGTGGGTCCCGCTACAGCGGGTGTGACGATGGCAGCGCATGCGGCAACAGCCGCGGCCGCGAGGCCTCGGAACCATGACATGATTGTTCTCCCTGTTCGACAGCGGCGGGATCGTCTCGCCGCCGGATACAGGGAGTCAATGACCTATCGTGACGGCGGCCGCCCCGCGAAGGCATCGCCCAGCAGCGCGCGGATGCCTTCCCGCGTCAGCGGCCGCGGATTGGGATAGGGGCTCCCCGCCGCGATCGCCGCCGCGCCGTCCAGATCGGATTCGGAAAGGCCCAGCGCCGCCAGGCTCATCGGCGCACCGATGCGGGACGCCAGGTCCCACAGCCCCCGCGCCGCATCCTCCGCCCCGATCGCCCGCGCCACGCGCGCCATCGCATCGCGGGCCGCCGGCGCGTTGAATCCCGTGGCATGCGGCAGCATCACCGAATGCGTCTCCGCATGGGGCAGGCCGAAGCTGCCGCCCAGCACGTGGCAGATCTTGTGGTGCAGCGCGATGGAAACGGCGCCGAGGCACGCCCCCGCCAGGAAGGCCCCCTGCAGCGCATCCGACCGCGCCGCCGCATCCCCCGCCACGCAGCGCGGCAAGGCCCCGGCGAGCAGCCGCAGCGATTCCTCCGCCATCAGCGACGTCACGGGATTGGCGTCCACGGCATAGAGCGCCTCCACCGCATGGGCCATCGCGTTCAGCCCCGATGTCGCGGTCAGCGCCGGCGGCATGGAAAGCGTGAGGTCGACGTCATAGACGGCAACCTCCGGCAGCACCGCGGCATCGCGGATGGCGATCTTGCGCGCACCCTCGGTCTGGCCCAGCAGCGGCGTCATCTCCGACCCCGCATAGGTCGTGGGCACCGCGATCTGCGGCAGGCCCGTGCGCAGCGCCAAGGCCTTGCCGAGCCCGATCGCGGACCCGCCGCCCAGCGCCACCAGGCAATCGCCGTCCAGCGCGCGCAATTCCGCCAGCGCCGCTTCCGTCACATCCACGGGCGTATGCATCGCCGCGGTCGCGATCACACCCGCGCCGCGATCGCCGAGCATCGCCAGGGTCGCCGCGCCCCGCCGCGCCTGCGTCGGCGTCACCACCACCACCGCGCGCCGCGCGCCCAGCCGGGCAACTTCCTCCGCCAGCGCCGCCAGCGTGCCGGTGCCGAAGACGACACGCCCAGGCGCCGCGTTCCATGTGAAGCGATTCACGCCGCCTTCTCCTTGCCCGCATCCACGATGCGCCCATCCTCCATGGACACGATCCGGTCCGCGATGTCGAGGATGCGCGGATCATGCGTCACCAGCAGGATCGGCACGCCGCGGGATTTCGCGAGGTTGCGCAGCAGCTTCACCACCTCCTGCCCGCTCGCCCTGTCGAGCGCCGCCGTCGGTTCATCCGCCAGCACCAGGCCAGGATCGGCCGCCAGCGCCCGCGCCACCGAAACGCGCTGCCGCTGCCCGCCGGAGAGCTGGGAGGGCAGCTTGTCCACGTGATCCGAGAGGCCCACGGCGCCCAGCAGTTCCGCCGCCCGCTTCATCCGCGCGGATTCGGCCATGGCGCCATCCTGTTCCAGCGCCATCGCGACATTCTGCCGCGCCGTCAGGAAACCCAGCAGGTTGTGGTTCTGGAAGATGAAGCCGATGCGCCGGCGCAGCTTCACGCGCGTGCCCTCGCTCGCGCCGCGCAGTTCCTCTCCCAGCACCTGCGCGCTGCCTTCCTGCATGGCGCGCAGCGCGCCGATCAGGGTCAGCAGCGTCGTCTTGCCGCTGCCCGAGGGCCCCGTCAGCAGCACGATCTCCCCGGGCTGCACCGCCAGCGTCACGTCCCGCAGCACCAGGCGCTTCAGCTCTCCCTCGCCATAGGCGTAGTTGAGGCCACGCAGATCGACGGGGATCGGCGAACGCAGCGTCTCCATCAGAACATGTCCGCGGGGTTGGCGTCCCGCAGCTTGCGCATCGCCAGCAGGCCCGCCACGGCGCACATGGTGAAGATCATCAGGAACACCGATGTCGCGCGCGACACATCCATCGCCAGCGGCAGGAAGGTCGCGGCCCCCACCACGTCATACAGGAAGGCGGAGAGGAGAAAGCCCGGGATGAAGCCGCCGATCGCCAGGATCAGCGACGCGCCCAGCACCACACGGCCGAGGTAGAAATTCGAATACCCCATCGCCTTCAGCGTCGCATATTCCTTGAGGTGGCCTGCGATATCGCTGAACAGGATCTGGTAGACGATCACCATCCCGACGACCAATCCCATCAGGCTGCCGAAGGCGAAGATGAAGCCGATCGGCGTCGCCTCCTCCCAGTATTTCCGCTCATGCGCGTTCAACTCGGCCTGCGTCATCACCATCGCATCCGCCGGCAGGATGTCCCGCAATTGCCGCTGCACGGCGAGCACGTCTGAACCCGGTCGCAGCTTGATGGCGACAAGGTCGATGGCCGCGACCTGGCGTTCCTTCACGACCCGTCGAAAGTTCACGTCGGACAGCACGAGGTTGCCGTCGGCACCGAAGCTGGGCCCGATCTCGATCAGCCCCACGACATCCACCTGCCGGTTGCCGACCTCCACCGCGAAGGGCCCGCGCTCCGCCAGCAGCCGCGGCACGGCGCCGAATTCGGGGCGGGACCGGCTGTCGAAGGCCACCGTGTCGGCGCGCTTCAGCTGCTCCACCAGCGGCGCCAGGCCGGGGAAGTCCAGCACCCCCGCATCGGTATCCACGCCGATCAGCTGGATCGCGCGGCGCGTGCCGTTCTCCGGGTTCCGCCATGTCGCCTGCGCCAGGTAGACCGGCACGGCGCGCTCCACCTCCGGCAGGGCCAGCACCTGGTAGGCCCGGCCGCGCGGCAGCGGTTCCGGCTTGAAGCTTGCCGTCGTCAGCGGGTGGATCAGGAACAGGTCGCCCCGCATGGCGCCGATCAGCGCGGTGGCGCTGTCGAACAGCGCAGCGCGGAAGCCCAGCTGCATGAAGACCAGCACGCAGGCGAACATCACGCCGGCGATGGCGGAGGCGAAGCGCGCCTTCTCGCTCCGCAACTGCCGCCAGGCGAGGCGCAGCGCCAGCAGCGTCGCGGCCGCGAAGCCCGGCGCCCGGCGCGGCGCGACGGAGGGCGTGCCCGCCGGCGTCGCCAGTTCCGGCGCCCAGGGAAGCAGCGGGGGCAGCTGGTCGTTCACGGCCGTATCGCCACCTGCACCTGCATGTTGGACCGCCGCGCCAGCGCCGCCACGCCATCGGCACCCAACGCGAGGCGCACCTCCACCGTCCGCGCATCCACCGCCGCCACCGGGTCCGTCCCCGCCTGCGTCGTGCGCCGCACCTGCCAGCCGATCTCCCGCACCACCGCCGCGAAGCGCCGCGCCTCCCCCGGCACAAGCACTTCCGCCGCCGCACCGGGGCGGAGCCGCGCGAGGTCCGTCTCGAACACATCGGCCACGACATCGATGGCCGAGAGGTCCGCCATCTCCAGCACCCCATCGGTCGGCACGCGTTCGCCGGCGCGCGCGATCACGCGCAGCACCGTGCCCGCGATTGGTGCCCGCAGCCGGGCCATCGCGGCTTCCGCCCGGGCCCGCGCCACCGCCGCCTCGGCCGCCGCGAATTCGGCCTCGGCCAGCGCCAGGTCTTCCGGGCGCGGGCTCAGCAGCGTCTCCAGCGTGGCCTGCGCCTCCGCGCGCTCCGCCCGGGCGCGGTTGGCGGCGAAGCGGGCGCGTTCCGCCGTCGCCTCCGCTCCGGCGCCGCTGCGCTCCAGCCGTTCCGCACGCTCCGCATCCCGGCGGGCGGAGGCCTCGGCGCTGGTCACCGCCTCGATCCGCGCGCGCTGGGCCGCGATCTCCGATGGCCTGCCGGCGGCGCGGGTGCGGTCCAGCCTGGCGCGGGCCTGCGCCAGCTGCGCCTCCGCCTGCGCCAATGCGGCATCCTTCAGCCCCGCATCATGGAATTCCGCCACCACCTGGCCGGCGGCGACCACATCGCCCTCCGCCACCAGCAGCCGGTCGATCCGCGCGCCTTCCTGGCTGTTCCCAGGCGCGAGGCGCCGGATGCGCGAGGCGGGCTCCACCCGCCCCAGCGCGCCGACACCAGCGGGCCCGGCCGGTGCGGCCGGCGCCACCACGGGCGCGGGCGCCGCGCCGGGCTGCATCGCCTGGAACCCCGCCGCCAGCGCGGCCACCACCGCCACGCCGCCCAGCAGCAGTTTCGTGCGGCGCGTCATGGCGCGGCCTCCAGCAGCCGTTCAAGCGCGCCCCGCATGGCGCGCAAATCATCGGGGCCAAAGGTGTAGAGGCCGAAGACGTGGGACATGAACAGCCCGTCCGTCGCCGCCATGATGGCGAGGCCCGCGCCCGGCGCCAGGCCATCTTCCGCCACCGCGATGCGCATGCGGTCGAACACCGCGCGCACGGGGTCGAGCAGCGCGCGGTCATGGTGGAAGGCCGCCAGGAAGACCGCCGCCGCGCGGTCCTGGTGTTCGCAGGCCATCTCATCGAAGGCCCAGGCCAGCATCGCCCGCGCCACGCGGCCGGGGCCTTCCGCCTGCGCCGCCACGGTCGCGTCGAAATCGGCGGTGATGCTGTCCGCCAGCCGCCCCAGCATCCCGGCCAGCAGCGCCTCCTTGGAGGCGAAGTGATACAGCAGCCCGCCCTTGGACACGCCGGCATCCCGCGCCACCGCTTCCAGCGTCATCGCCGGCACCCCGCGCGCCTGCACGATCGCCTCCGCGGCGTCGAGGACACGGGTGCGCGCATCGGGCGGCGGCTGCGTGGTCACGGAGGGAGCATGATTCATGCCCCTCAACTAAACCGGCCGGACGGTCTGTCAAGACCCAACCGTCCAGCCGGTACAGTTCGGTCAGGCGACCAGGCGATCCGCCCGTGCCGGCAGGTAGGCGTCGGTATAGAGTTCCGCCGCCGAGGGCCTGCGGGGGAAGCGATAGACCCGCTCCAGGATGCCGAGCCCGGCCTCCAGCCGCGCCGGCACCACCGCCGACAGGCCGTTCGCCTTCACGTGATCGGTCATGATCATCTCATCCACCACGATCCGGCTGCGCGCGGTCTCCAGCGCCAGGTCGGACAGCGGCTCCGCCTCCTTCACCGTCGTCGCCGCCGCCGCGGGGTCGCGCACCATCAGCTGCACGCCGCGGCTGATGCCCCGCACGATGCCGCGGACGATGTCGGGGTTGGCCTCCGCATAGCGCCGCGTGGTGATGACGCCGTTCGAGTACAGCGGCACGCCAAAGTCCCGGTAGCGCATGATGTTCTGCTGCGCCCGCGCCACGCCCAACCCTTCCAGGCTGATGACGGCGGAGCTGACGAAGCCCGTGATCGCATCCGCCTGGCCCCGCACCAGCATCGGCTCCCGCAATTCAGGGGAGACGCTGATCCAGTTGACCTTGCTGGCATCGAAGCCCGCCGCTTCGGCAAACACGGGAAAGATCTGTCGCCCCGCATCGCCCTCCGGCGCCGCCAGCCGCCGGCCCTCCAGATCCTTCGGCTCCCGGATGGGCCCGCCGGCGCGGGAGACGCAGACCAGCGGCAGACCGTCGAAGGTCATCATCACGCAGATCATGCCGATGGACGGATTCTCCGCCGCGAAGCGCGCCATGGAGGAGAAGTCGCCGAAGCCGATGTCATAGGCGCCACCGGCGATGTCGACGGGCACGCGGCCCGATCCGAAGCCGCGGTTGACGCGCGCATCGATCCCTTCCTCCCGGAAATAGCCCAGGCGGTGCGCGGCGATGGCGAAGGCGGAGGCGCCGGAGAAGGCCCAGTCCAGCGTGAAGCGCGTGCTGCGCATCTGCGCCCGCGCATGCAGCGCGGGCAGCGACAGCCCGGCGCCGAGGCCGGCGATGAGGGTGGCGCGACGGGTGATCATCGGGGTCATCTCCTCAGGCGGCCTTGGAGGGAACGGCGATGGCGGGGTCGGAATAGCGCTCCACGATCTCGCGCAGCTTCTTGCGCGCCATGTTGTTCGCCTTGTCCGCAGGCATGCCGGCTTCCGGCGTCTCCCACGGCATGATCGGCACATCGGGGCGCGTGGATTCCAGGATGAAGCGGTCCTCCGACGTCACCTTGCGGTCATGCGCGATGGCGGCGGCGGCGGGCACCTGTTCCTCGGTGTCGTTCCTCATGCAGAACTGCGTGAAGATGATCTTCCGGTCCGCCAGCGGCGTGCCGGCGGTGAAGATGATGTGCTGCACCCCGTTCGGGAACTTGATGTGCAGCCGGCGCGCGCAGGGCGCCCACCAGGTCGCGGTGCGGTCGCGCACCGTCGTCTCCTCCTTGATCCCCGTGTAGTCCTGGCCGACCTGCCGGTTCGCCACCGGCACGATGGAGCGGGAGATGATGCCGAACTCCGTCTCCTCCACATCCTCGGCGGGCGGGACGGGGTTCTTGATGTCGCCCTGCGTCTCCCGGTGCACGAAGGCGACATGGGCGAGGTCGAAGAAATTATCGGCGAGGCGGAACAGCGACATGTCCCATTCCTCGTGGAAGCAGTCGATGAAGCGGAACCCCTCCGCGCCGAATTCCGGCAGATGGGGGATGTCCATCAGCGGCTCCTCCACCGCGACCCACACATACTCGTAGCGCACAGCCACGTGGTACTTCTTCACGAAGGCCCGGGCCGCGATCTCCGGCGTCAGGCCGGGGCGCTGCGGGATGCTGGTGCAGTGGCCGTCGGCGCCGAAGGCCCAGCCGTGATAGGGGCAGCGGATCGAATCCCCGATGATCTCCCCCAGAGAGAGCTTGGCCGCGCGGTGGCAGCATTCATCGCGAAGGGCGGAGACGGTGCCATCCGCCGCCTGCCAGATCACCATGTCCTCGCCGAACAGGCTGAAGGGCTGCGGCCCCGCCTTCAGCTTCGCGACCGGCATCGCGACGTACCAGAATTTCCGGAATACCGGGGCGTCCCCGACTTTCATGCGATCTCTCCGTCCTTCAGGCGGGACGGCGGGATGCAAGCGGCGCGCCAGCGCAGCAGGGCCCGATCGGGCCCCTGCTGCACCAGGAAGCGGCAATCAGGCCGGGATCGGCACCCGCTGCGCCAGCGGGTCGAGCAGGCTCTCGATCTCCGCCGATTCCTCCCATTGCAGCGTCACCGTCACCACGGTCACGCGGCTGCGGAACTGCGCGGGGATGCGGACGAAATCCTTCTTCGTCGTCACCAGCAGGGCGCGCGCGGCCTCGGCCTGCGCCAGCAGGTCCTGGATCTCCCCGGCATCGTACTGGTAGTGGTCGCCGAAGGATTCGCGCCCCGCCAGCACGGCGCCGGATTCCTGGAGCGTGGCGAAGAATTTGCGCGGGTTGGCGATGCCGCAGAAGGCGAAGACGGGCTGGCCGCGCAGCATCGCCGCTTCCGGCCCCGCCGCCAGCTTCGCCCGCAGCACGCGCATCCCGGGCGGCAGTTGCGCCAGCGCGCCCGTCTCATCCTCCCCGATCAGCACGGCGGCCTGGCAGCGCGCGGCGGCGGCGGCCACGGGTTCGCGCAGCGGCCCGGCCGGGATGATCTGCCCGTTGCCGAAGCCGAAGCCCCCATCGATGATCAGCAGGGACAGGTCCTTGGCGAGCCCCGGATTCTGCAGCCCGTCATCCATCACGATGGCGCGGGCATTGCCCTCGATCGCGGCCTTGGCGCCCAGTGCGCGGTCGGCGGAGACCCAGGTGGGGCGCACATCCGCCAGCAGCAGCGCCTCATCCCCCACCAGCGTGCTGTCATGCGTCGCGGGATCGACGCGCAGCGGCCCCTTGGTGGTGCCGCCATAGCCCCGCAGCAGGAAATGCGCGGCCACGCCGCGATCCGCCAGCCGCCGCCCGATATCGAGGGCGACCGTCGTCTTCCCCGCGCCGCCCGCCGTGGCATTGCCGCAGCAGATCACCGGCACCGGCGCCTGCCAGCCCGGCCGCGCCATGCGCCGCGCCGTCGCCTGGGCATAGAGTGCCGAAAATGGGGCGAGCAGCAGGGGCATCACGCCACCGCCGCCCGCCCAGAAGGCGGGTGCTCGCATCGTGCCTAACCGTTCCTCGACCCTTGTTGGTGCCCTTGCGGGCGCTACGCGACGGGGGCCCGGGGGCGGGACGCCCGCCATGGCCATTCAGCACTCGACCGGCCGGCCACGCCCCCGAGGCGGCCTGGGGTCAGGCCGGGGGCAGCAGATCGACCAGCGCCTCCGCCACCCGGCCCGGCAGCCCGGCATGCGCATCGGCAATCCCGGAGGCGGCGGTTATCATCGCCTGCGCCCGGGCCCCATCGGATAGCACGCCCGCCACTTCCTCCGCCAGCGCCCCGCCCGGCCCGCCCCCGGGCGCCGCCAGCGCCACACGGATCGCGCCGCCCGCGGCCAGCAGCCGGTCCACCGATTCCTCGAAATTCTGGGTATGCGGGCCGAACAGGATGGGGCAGCCGAGGCGCGCCGCCTCCAGCGGGTTCTGCCCGCCATGCGGCACCAGGCTGCCGCCGATCAGCGCCACCCGCGCCACCCGGTAGAACAGGCCGAGCTCCCCCAGCGTATCCGCGACATAGACCGAAACCCCCGGCCCCGGCGCCCCGCCACCCGTCCGCCGCGCCACCGCGCCCGTCACAAGCGCACCGGCTTGCGCCGCAACGCTCTCCCCCCGCTCCGGGTGCCGCGGCACCAGCACCGTCAGCAGGTCAGGGAAGCGCGGCAGCAGCGCCTGGTGCGCGGCGACCACCTGCGCCTCCTCCCCCGGATGGGTGGAGGCGGCGAGGAACACCGGCCGCGCGCCGAGCAGCGCCCGCAGCCGCGCCAGCGCCGCCGCATCCGCCGGCAGCGGCGCCGCCGCGGCCTTGAGGTCCCCCCAGCACAGCGCCCCCGGCGCGCCCAGCGCGGCCAGCCTGGCCCGGTCCCCTTCCGACCGCGCCAGCACCAGGCGGAAGCCGCCCAGCGCCTCCCCCGCCAGCGCCGGCGCGCGCCGCCAGCGGGCGAAGGAACGCCCGCTCATCCGCCCATTGACCAGCGCCATGGGCAGGCCCCGCCTGCGGGCGGCGGCCAGCAGGTTCGGCCACAACTCGCTTTCCACGAAGGCCGCCGCATCCGGGCGCCAGCCATCGAGGAACCTGGCCACCCAGCCCGGCACGTCGAGCGGCATGAACCGATGCTCCACCCGCGCCGCCATCGCCGGCGCCAGGCGCCGTCCCAGCATCTCCGCCCCCGTCACCGTGCCGGTCGTGACCAGGAAGCGCAGCCCAGCATCGCGCGCGGCCATCGCCTCCAGCACCGGCAGGGCGGACACCGTCTCCCCCACGCTGGCCGCATGCAGCCAGAACAGGCGGCCGGCGGGCCGCGCCGCGCCGCCGCCGCGCCGTTCCTCGACCCGGCCGGGAATCTCCTTGCCGATGCGCAGACGCCGGCGGAAATGCAGCGCGAGGAAGGGCGCGATCATCCGCGCCCCCACCGCCCAGGCGCGTCCCGCGAGACTCATGGCCCCGCCTCCGGCAGGAGGCTCATCGCGCTTCCTCCGGCAGGAGGCTCATATCGCGGGCTCGGCCGGGATGCCGCAGGCCGCATCCGCCGCCGCGCAGGCCGCATCCAGCGCGGCCTCGATCGCCGGCAGCGCCGCCGCCGCGCCATCCCGCGGCACCTCGATCAGCGGCCCGCAGGCCAGCACGCCGCGGCCGAAGGGCAGCGGGAACATCATCCGGTCCCAGGACCCCAGCCGCCGATGCGCGGAGGACGCCGCCCCCAGCGGCACCACCGCCGCGCCGGACAGCGCCGCAAGCTGCGCCACCCCCGGCGCCGCACGCCGCCGCGGCCCACGCGGCCCGTCCGGCGTGATGAGGATGGGGTCGCCCCCCTTCAGCGTCCGCAGCAGCCCGGCCAGCGCCATGGCTCCGCCGCGGCGGGAGGACCCATAGACCATCTCCACCCCGAAGCGCCGCACGGCATCCCCGATGAAGCGGCCGTCGCGATGCTGGCTGACCAGGACCCTCGGCGTGACGCGCAGCGCCGCGGGTTCCGCCGCCCCCGCCAGGGCGCGCAGCGGCGGGACCATCGGCAGGCGCTCATGCCAGAAGGCGATCACCAGCGGCTCCCCGGCCGCGATCCGCGCCAGGGCCGGCCCGGCGCCCACCAGTTCCCAGCGGGAGGTCCTGACCACCAGCACCAGATACAGCCCCACCAGCCGCGCCAGCACCGCCTGGGTGGCGGGATGCCGGATCAGCTTGCGCATGGGGGTGCAGCGTCGGGGCCGCGCAATCTTGTCGCCATCAAGGCATCCGCGTAGCACGGCGAGACGGCGTTAGGGAATTGAGCCCCCCTCAAGCCCCATGGCACGCCCAGTGGCACGCCACACGGCCGGCACCAGGCTGTCCCGGAACCGCCGTGCGCAGGCGTCCCAGGAAAACCCCGCCGCATGGGCCCGGCAGGCCGCCCGGTCCGCGCCCAGCGCCGCCAGGCAGGCGGCGCGCAGGTCCTGATCCAGCGCGCCCACCGGCGCATCCCCGATCACATCCAGCGGCCCCGTCACCGGATAGGCCGCGACCGGCGTGCCGCTCGCCAGCGCCTCCAGCAGCACCAGGCCGAAGGTATCGGTGCGCGACGGGAAGACGAAGACATCCGCCGCGGCATAGGACCGCGCCAGCCGCCCATTCTCCCGCCACCCCGCGAAATGCGCGTCGGGGAAGCGCCGCATCAGCGCCGCGCGCTGCGGCCCATCCCCCACCACGACCTTGCTGCCCGGCAGGTCGAGGGCGAGGAACGCCTCCAGGCTCTTCTCCACCGCCACGCGCCCGGCCACCAGGAAGATCGGCCGCGGCAGCCCCTCCCACGGCTCGGGCTCGCCCCGCGCATCGGGGTTGAACCTGTCGAGGTCCACGCCCCGCGACCACGGCACGACAGGGGCAAAACCCCGCCCCTGCAACTCCGCCGCCAGCGACGGCGTGGCGCAGAGGACGCCCGATGACGGCCGATGGAAATGGCGCATCAGCGCCCAGGACCAAGCCTTCGGGATGCGCGTACGCGCATGGAGGTAGTCCGGGAATTTGGTGTGGAAGGAGGAGGTGAAGCGCCATCCCCGCTTCCGGCAGATCGCCCGCATCGCCCAGCCCAGCGGCCCCTCGGTCGCGATGTGCAGCGCGTCCGGCCGGAATTCATCGACCAGCCGCGCCAGGCGCCGCCGCGGCGCGATGGCCAGGCGGATCTCGGCATAGCCCGGCATCGGCGCGGTGACGAACCGGTCCGGCCCGATCACCGCGACCTCGTCGCCGCCGGCGCGCAGCACCGCGACCACCGCCTGCAGCGTGCGCACCACGCCATTCACCTGCGGCAGCCAGGCGTCGGAGACGATGAGGATGCGCCGCTTCCCCACGGCAAGCCCCGGCGTGCCCGGCATCGCGAAGGCCCCCATGCCCCAGACCCGGTCCGTGTCCAATGCCGTCAGGCGGCCTGCGGCTCGGGCGTGGCCTCGCCACGGAAGAAGCTCAGCCGGTTCTCCCGCGCCCAGTCCACCAGCTCGAACCGTCCATCGGCGTGTTCCACCAGCGCGGTGCAGCTTTCCACCCAGTCGCCATCATTCATGTAGAGGATGCCCTGAACATCCCGCATCTCCGCGTGGTGGATGTGGCCGCAGACCACGCCATCCAGCCCGCGCCGCCGCGCTTCCTGCGCCAGCGCCACCTCGAACCGATCGATCGCGGCGACCGCGCCCTTCACCTGGCGCTTCAGCCATTGCGAGAGCGACCAGTAGGGATAGCCGAAGCGCCGTCGGAGCGCGTTGAACCAGCGGTTCATTCCCAGCGCCGCGTCATAGGCCCAGTCGCCGAGATGGGCGATGAACTTGGCGTAGCGCACGACGCTGTCGAATTCATCGCCATGGATCACCAGCAGGCGCCGCCCATCCGCCGTGCGGTGCACCGCTTCCTGCGCCAGGCGGATGCCGGCGAATTCCAGCCCGGTCCAGGCGCGGAACATCTCGTCATGATTGCCGGGGATGTAGGTGACATCCGTTCCCGCCCGCGCCATGCGCAGCACCAGTCGGATCACCTCGTCATGATCGGCATCCCAGTACCAGGATTTGCGCAGCCGCCATCCATCGATGATGTCGCCGACCAGATAGAGTTTCTCGCATTCCACGGACCGCAGGAACTGCGCGGCGAAATCCGCGCGGCATCCGCGCGTGCCGAGGTGCAGATCCGAGAGGAACACCGTCCGATAGCGCCGCTTCGTCTCGGTTCCGGTCATGCGTCAGCGCCTCGCGATCTTCCGTGTCGTGCCGGCAGATCAACGCCAGCGCATCGCGCAACGCGCCGATCGGCCCGCCGTTGCGCGACCGCGCTGTAACGCGCCCGCACGGGGCGTGACGTGAATCTTGCATGAAGGCACACGCAGGACCTGCGGTGGGGTGATGCGGCGCGCGCATGTCACGCGCCCGTCAACGCAAGGACCGCGAATCGTCACGCTTGCGCGCGAAAAGTCCCCATGCTCGTCATCTTCAACCCCACCGCGGGCGCGGGCCGCCGGCGGCGCCTGTCGCGCGCCATCGACTGGCTGTGCCGCGAAGGCCTGCCGCCCGATGTCGCGGAAACGCGCGCGCCCGGCGATGCCCGGCTGATCGCGGCGGAAGCCGCCGCGCGCGGAAGGCGCGTGATCGTCGCGGCGGGCGGGGACGGCACCATCGCGGAAGTCGCCGCCGGCATCGCGGGCAGCGATGCCACGCTCGGCATCCTGCCGCTCGGCACCGCGAATGTGCTGGCCTGGGAACTCGGCGTGCCGCTGGTGCCGGAGGAAGCGGCCGCACTGCTCGCCACCGCCCGGCCCCGCCCGATCTGGCCGGGCGTGATCACCGACGAAGCCGGCGGGCAGCGGCTGTTCGTGCAGATGGCGGGCGCGGGATTCGACGCGGCCGTCGTGCACGGGCTGGACCTGCGGCTGAAGCGGCGCCTCGGCCGCGCCGCCTATGTGCTGCAGGCGCTGCGGGAAGTCGCGCGCCACCCCTTCACGCCGATCGAGGCCGTGCTGGACGGCATGCCGCACCGCGCCACCAGCGTCATCGTCACCAAGGGGCGGCTCTATGCCGGACGCCATCTACTCGCCCCCGCCGCGCGGCCCGCCGCGCCGGGCTTCCAGGTCGCGCTGCTGGCCGCCACCGGGCCCGCCGGCGTGGTCGGCGCCGCCCTCGCCCTGCCGCTCGGCCTGCTGCCGCGCCTGGGGCTACTCAGGCTGATGCCCGCCAGCCGCGTCAGCCTGGCCGGCAGTGGCGTCGCGCTCCAGGCGGATGGGGACCCGGCGGGCTGCCTCCCCGCCCGGATCGAGGACGCGCCCGCGCCCATCCCCATCCTGCTGCCCTGACCCGTTCAGCCTTCCTTCAGCGGGAAGGCGATAGCGTCACCGGTCAATCGCCGCCGGGAACAGCGCCACGCCATGCCGAAGGAGGTCCGCCACATCCTGTTCACGCCGGAGGAATTGCTGCGCGCGATCATGGAGCAGGCGATGCAGGGCCGCCCCACGCCCGCGCAGACCCCGGACAGCTTCACGCTGGAACTCGCCGCCGATCCGCGCGGCGATGTCGTGGCCCGCATCGTCCGCCGCCGCGCCGGCGGAAGATCCACCATGTCCTGGGAAGTCTCGCGCCAGGAACTGCACCAGGTGCTGCTGACCCTGTGCCGCGGCGCGCGCATCCCTCTGCCGGTGCGGGGCGACAAGCGCCTCGGCCTCGCCGGCGCCAATCTGTGCCTGACCGTCGTGACGGGCGCCCATCCTGGCCCGCCGATGGTCGGCGATGGCAGCATCCGCTACGCCGACCCTGAACTGGCGCCCTTCATGCCCGTGCCGGTGTAGCGCCGAAACCCGCGCGCCTGTCTCAGACCGCGCGTTCGCGGGAGAGGGCGATCATCGCCGCGCTCAACCCCGCGCCCAGCGACACCACCCCGAACCCGGCCGCGGTGGCGATGCCCATCAGGCCGAACCCCATGGCCGGCACCAGCGCCAGCGCCACGGTGGACATGCCGGCCAGGGCGGTGAAGCCGGCCAGGAGGCAAAGGGCGATCAACACGGCAGCACCTCCTCGGGAAGGGGCGGGCCCGGGGAACGGTCCCCGGGGGTAAAGACGGCGGGGGGCAAAGATGGCGATGGATTGTCGTATACGCCTTTTTTCCGCCACGTTCCAACCACGAAAAAGGGAGGCCCCGAAGGCGCCTCCCCGTCCCGGAAACCGTTGTCGCCTTGGCAGCCTCAAATATCACCCCGCCGCGGCGGGAAGGCGCAGCTGCTCGGCCGGCGGCAGGAACTGCGGCATGTAGAAATCCTCCGCCGCCAGCGTCGCGCTGATGTTGAAGGCCGCGCGGATGGTCTCGATGGAGGCCTGGACGCGGGGCATCGGCAGGTTGCCGAAGCCGCCGGACAGCACCTCCGGCGTCCGCACGAATTCGAAATTCGCCGCCAGGCGTTCCTTCTCCAGCGCCACCGGCGCCGTCGCGTCCCGCCGCACCAGCGCCGCGATCGCGGCATCGGGGTCGCGCAGCGCGTCCAGGTGCCCACGGATGATGGCGCGGATCATGCCCGTCACGATGCGCGGGTTGGCGTCCGCGTAGCTTTTGCGCACCTGCAGCCCGGTGGAGAGCAGCGCCACGCCAAAGCTGGAATAGCGCATCACCACGATATCGGCGCGCGGCACGCCCAGCGCCAGCAGGCTGAACACGCCCGATGTCTCGAACCCCGTGATGGCGTCCGCGTCGCCGCGCGCCAGCATCGGCTCCCGCAGCTGCGGCGTGACGGTGATCCAGTTGATCCGCGCGGTATCGATGCTGGTGGCGCGGGCGAAGGCCGGGAAGAACTGGCGGCCGCCATCCGTCTCCGGCGCCGCGATTCGCTTGCCTTCAAGGTCCTTCGGCGCGCGGATGTTGGTGCGTCGCAGCGTGATGGCGGACAACGGGCTGCCCTGGGCCAGCACGAAGGGGCAGATCACATCGGTGCCGGGCTGGGTCAGCCGCAGGCGGATGGTGGCGGAGATGTCGCCGACGCCGAATTCATAGGCGCCGGTGGCGATCTTCACCGGCACGTCGCCCGCGCCGAAGCCGCGGTCGATGGTGACGGCGAGCCCTTCGTCCCGGTAGTAGCCCCGCTCCAGCGCCAGCAGGTAGGGCGCCTGCGGCCCCTGGAAGGCCCAGTCCAGCGAGAAGCGGATGGGTGTCAGCGCGCCCTGCGCATCCGCGATCCGGGGGGTGGCGAGCAGGCCGCCGGCGGCGGCCAGCAGCGTGCGTCGGGTGGTGGTCATGATCCGCCTCTCCTGCGCGGCCGGTTGGTGGCCGTTGGTTATGAGGATGGCGAAGCAATGGGCGTGCCGGTTGCCGCAGGGGGAGCGCTGCTCCCCCTGCACCCCCTCGCCAAGGGCCAGCTGGCCCTTGGAACCCAGGCCATTGACGATGGTCCAGGGGGGTCTCCCCCCTGGCGGTAGGGGTGTGGGGAAGGCAGCGCCTT
>NZ_JBHYGL010000011.1:100099-111797 GCF_051859025.1 Falsiroseomonas sp.
CCCCCCCCCCCCCGCCGCCGCCGCGGGCCCGCCCCCCCGGCCCCCGGCGCGGGGGGGGGGGGGGGGGGGGGGCGGGCCGGGGGGGGGGGGGCGGCCCCCCCCCCCCCCCCCCCCCCCCCCCCCAACCGCCCCATCCCGCGCCACCCTGCCCACCCCTTGGGCGCCACCCTCACCAGACCCGCACGCCTGCCTTCATCGCAGGCTGGCACGCCCATTGCCTTCCCCTCGCCCCATGGTCCCGACCCGTCAGAAGTTGCTACGCCGTTTCTGGTATCCCATGATGCCGGAAGCCTCCCTCCCCGCCGGCAGGCCCGTGCCCTTCACCCTTTTGGGGCAGGAAATCGTGCTGTGGCGCACCGCCGCCGGCGCCCCCGCCGCCATCGCCGATCGCTGCCCCCATCGCGGCGCCAAGCTCTCGCTCGGCTTCATCGACGATGCGGCGCCGGAGGGTCCGGCCATCGGCTGCCCCTATCACGGTTGGGCCTTCGGCGCGGATGGCCGCTGCGTGAAGGTCCCCCAGGCGCATGACCCCACGCGCGGCCTGAAATCGGGCGCCAGGGGCCACCACGCCGCCTCCCGCTACGGCTGGATCTGGGTGGCGCTGGAGGACCCCCTCTACCCGATCCCGGCAATCCCGGAGGCCGCCGACCCCGCCTTCCGCCAGATCGACGAGTTCCATGAGGAATGGGCCGTCTCCGGCCTGCGCCTCATGGAGAACAGCTTCGACATGGCCCATATCAGCTACGTCCATGCCGAGACCTTCGGCATCCTGGAGGATCCGCGCCCCGCCCCCGTCGCGATCGAGCACACGGATTGGGGCTTTGTCATGCGCGGGGAGGCTCCGGTCGCGAACCGCGGCATCTCCAGGGACCTCATCAAGGGCGCCGGCGACCGCACGGTGCGCGTCATCGAGGGCCGCTGGTTCATGCCCTTCATGCGCGCCAGCCGTATCGACTACCCCACGGGGCTGACCCATGTGCTGGTCACCGCCGCGACCCCCATCGACGATCGCCGCAGCCAGATCTGCCAATGGGTCTATCGCAACGACACGGAAGCCGATTCTCCCGCCGAGAAGGTCATCGCCTTCGACCGCGCCGTAACGATCGAGGACAGGCATGTCCTGGAGAGCACCACCTGGGACGTGCCGCTGACCATGGC
This sequence comes from Falsiroseomonas sp., assembly GCF_051859025.1. Taxonomy (GTDB): domain Bacteria; phylum Pseudomonadota; class Alphaproteobacteria; order Acetobacterales; family Acetobacteraceae; genus Falsiroseomonas. Next base: position 101,258 of record NZ_JBHYGL010000011.1, read on the forward strand.
GGAGGAACTGCACATGCCCAGTGACAAGCCCGGCATCGAAATGCGCCGCCGCCTGCTGGCCCTGCTGGACCAGCATGGGGAGGCCGAGGCCCGGATGCCGGCGGAGGCGTAGCCTCGCCAAGCCGAACCCCGCGCCGAACCGGGGGGGGGGGACGCTGGACGCTGGGCGCGGGATGCGGGACCGTGCGGCCCACCCAAGGCCGCACCGGAGCCCCGCCCGCATGATCCGTCTTCCCCGCCGCAGCCTGTTCGCCGCCGCCCTGGCCCTGCCGATGGCCGCGCGCGCGCAAGCCGCCTGGGCACCCACGCGCCCCGTCCGCCTGGTGCTGCCCTTCGCGCCTGGTGGGCTGACGGACATCCTGGCCCGCGCCGCGGCGGAGCAGCTTTCCGCCCGCTGGGGCCAGCCCGTGGTGGTGGAGAACCGCGCCGGCGCCGGCGGCAATTTGGCGGCGGAGGCCGTGGCCCGCGCCACGCCGGATGGCCACACCCTGCTGGTCGCGACCCAGGGCATCATCGCCATCAACAAGGTGCTGTTCGAGCGCCTGAGCTACGACCCCGACACCGATTTCCTGCCCATCGCCATGCTGGCGGAACAGCCGAACCTGCTGGTGGTCTCGCCCCGCGCCCTGCCGGATGCGACCGACGTGGCGTCGCTGGTGGCAAAACTGCGCGCCACGCCGGATGGCCTGCCCTATGGCTCGAATGGTGTGGGCAGCTTCACGCACCTGTCGATGGAATTGCTGCGCGCGACGCTCGGCGTGCCGATGACCCATGTCCCCTATCGCGGCAGCGCGCCGCTGCTGACGGACATGGTCGCCGGCACCATCCCCGTGGCGCTGGACGGCCTCGCTACCTCCAAGCCGCAGGTCGGCGCGGGCGGCGCGCTGCGCGCCATCGGCGTGACCAGCGCGCGCCGCTTCCGCGCCATGCCTGACGTGCCCGCGATCGCGGAGACGGTGCCCGGCTTCGATGCCAGCCCCTGGTACGGCGTCTTCGCCCAGGGCACGACGCCGGAGCCCATCCAGGCCGGGCTGGAAGCCGCCTTCCGCGCGGTGCTGGAAGGCCCGGGCTGGGCCGCCGTGCTGGCGCAGCGCGAAGCCGACGCCATGCCCCAGGGCCGCGCCACCCTCGCCACCCTGATGGAGCGTGAGCGGCGGACCTGGCGCGACGCCGTCCGCCGCTCCGGCGCCCGCGCCGAGTGATTTTTTCGGACGTCATCGCCTGGGCCTCGCCCGGGCCTTCCGGCGGCAGCGCGGCGGCCGCCAAGGCGCGGCTGCTGCTGCTGGACAGCCTCGGCTGCGCGCTGGCGGGCCTCAGGCACCCACGCGTCACCGCCTTCGCGCAGGCGATGCGGCACGCCTTTCCCGGCGATGTCGCCATCGCAGGCGCGCGCCTGGCGCCCGGTGCCGCCGCGGCGGTCCTCGCCGCCGCCACCTGCTGGGACGAGGCGAATGAAGGCCTCGCCAGCGCCCATGGCCGCCCGGCCCTGCCCGTCGCGCCGCTCGCCCTGGTCGCCCGCGCGCAAGGCGGCGATCCGGCGCTGGCGCTGTCGGCCTTCGCGCTGGGGTATGAGGTCGCGGGCCGCGCCGGCCAGGCCTGGCGCATCCGGCCGGGGATGCATGTGGACGGATCCTGGCACAGCCTGGGCGCGGCCGCCTGCGCCGCCGCGCTGATCGGGCTGGACCAGGCCGGCATCGCGCGCGCCGTGCGCCTGGCGTCCTGCCAGATCCCCTTCTCCCTCTACGCCCCCATCGCCGCGGGGATGGATGGCCGCAACAGCTACGCGAGCCACGCCGCCCTGCTCGGCACCATGGCCGCCGCCGGCGCCGCCGCGGGGATGGACGCGCCGGTGGCGGGCTTCGAGGAAGGCCGCCGCATCGCGCTGGGCCTTGAGGTCCCGGCGCCGGTCACGCCCCCCGGCGAATGGCTGCTGGAAGCCGCCTACCTGAAACCTTTCGCGGGTGTCCGGCACGCCCATTACGGGGCGGCGGCGGCGATCGAGCTTCGGTCAAAATCGGCAACCCCCTCACCCACCGTCGGACGCATGCGTCCGACCCCCCTTCCAGGGGGAGAGGGCTATTCGAGAATCACGCTCTCCACCTATGCCGAGGCGCTGCGCTACGCCGGCAACCGCGCGCCCACCGCCGCCATCACCGCGCAGTTCAGCCTCACCTGGGCGGTCGCCTGCGCGCTCCATTTCGGCGATCTCGGGCCCTCCGCCTATACGGACGAAGCCCTGGCCGATCCCACGCTCCGTGCCCTCGAAGCCGCCATCGAATTGCGGGAGGATGCGGCCCTGACCGCCGCCGGCCTGCGCGGCGCCACCCTCACCATCGGCGATCAATCCGCCACCATCACCGGCGTCACCGGCGACCCCGACCGCCCGATGGCGGAAGCCGAGGCACTGACAAAATTCCACCGCTTCGCCACCCCCACCCTGGGCGAGGCCGGCACCGCCGCCGCCATCGCCGCCCTGCTGCATGACCAGCCCGCCAAGGATCTATTCGGGTGACCACCCACGACACCGATATCCTGATCTCCGGCGCCGGCCCCGTTGGCCTGACCCTGGCCCTCGCGCTGCACCAGCGCGGCATCGCCGTGCGGGTGCTGGAGAAGCGCGAAGGGCTTTCCGCCGCCTCCCGCGCCTCCACCTTCCACCCGCCGACATTGGATGCGCTGCACAGCCTCGGCGTGCTGGCGCCCTTGCTGCCCGGCGGCGTGCGGATCGACCGCATCCTGTGGCGGCGCGTCGATGATGGCAGCGCGGCCAGCATCGACCTCGGAATCCTGAAGGAGGAGACCGGCTTCCCCCATCGCTGGCACCGCGAACAGCAGGACGTCACCCCGGCCCTGCTGGCCGCCCTGCCCCCCGGCACCGTCCGCTTCAACGCGGGGGCGGAGGCGCTCGCCCAGGACGACACCGGCGTCACCATCACCGCCGCCGACGGCACCACCCACCGCGCCCGCTACGCCATCGGCTGCGACGGCGCGGGCGGGGCGATCCGGGCGCTGGCCGGCATCCCGGCCGAGACCAATGACTACGCCCATCGCGTGCTTCGCCTGCTGACGCCGATCGACCTGCGGGACCACATCCCGGGCCTCGACGGCCTCGGCTACCTCTATGACCAGGCCGGCTCCTGCTCCCTGCTCCGCATGCCCAAGGTCTGGCGCCTGATCTTCCGCGTGGCGCCGGAGATGTCGGACGATGCCGCGCTGGCCGAGGACCACGCCCGCGCCCGCATCGCCCGCTTCCTGCCGGCGCTGCGCGACCTCCCGATCGAGGGCCGGGACGTCTATGGCGTGAAGCGCGCCATGGCGCTGTCCTACCAGGCGGGCCGCGTGTTGCTGGCCGGCGACGCCGCGCATCTGACGAACACCCGCGGCGGCATGAACATGAATGCCGGCATCCATGATGCCATGACGCTGGCCGCGACCATCGCCGCCGTGCTCGCCGGCGCGCCCGATGCCCTGCTGCGATCCTGGGCCGAGGCGCGGCTGCGCGTGGTGCGCGACGCCCTCCTCCCCCGCACCGATGCCCGCGTGGCGGCGACCCCGGCCGATGAGGTCGCCCGCATGGCCGCCCTGACACCGAGGGAAACCCTGACCTGGGCGCGGGAGGCCAGCATGATCGACATTGCCCGCGTCGGAGCCCCCGCATGACCCACCCCGCCCGCGCCTGGCACCCCACCCACCGCATCGCGCTGGTAACGCCCTCCGCCAACCCCGCGGTGGAGCATGAGACGCGCCACCTGCTGCCGCCCCAGGCCGCGCTGCACGTCACCCGCATGCCCGTCATGCCCGGCACCACGCTGGAACAGCGCAACGCCGCCTATCTGGAGGCGCTGGACCGCTCGCTGGACGGCTTCGGGGCGCTGAGCATGGACGCCGCCATCTACGGCATCACCGGCCCGAGCTACGCCGTGACCCCGGACCAGGACGCCGCCACCCAGGCCCGCGTCTCCGACACCCTCGGCCGCCCCCTGGTCCTCGCCGCCCGCGGTATCGCGGAAGCGCTGGCCGCGCTCGGCCGCCCGAAGCTGCTGCTCTTCTCCCCCTATCCCGGCTGGCTGACGGAACGGGCGGAGCGCTACTGGCGCCAGGCCGGGCTGGAACTGGCGGAGAGCTTCAAGGTCAGCGACAGCTTCCGCGCCTATGAGCTGACGCCGGAGGAAGTGGCGGATGGCCTGGCCAAGCTGAACCCGCCCGCCGATTGCGCCGTGCTGCTGTCCGGCACGGGGATGCCGACGCTGGATGCCATGGCATGGATGCGGGAGAGGCTGGGCGTGCCCCTGCTTTCCTCCAACCTCGCCAGCGCCTGGGCCGTCTGCGCCCGCCTCGGCCTGCCCGCGGGCCCGGCGCTCACGGCCTGCAACCCGGAACTGGCGGCGCTGCTCAAGCCCTGAAACGCGAAACGCCCGGCGGGCCTTGAGGGCCAGCCGGGCGCTTCGAAGCGATGGGTCGAAGGCGTTACTTCGTGCGCTGCTTCCGGGCGGCGTAGCGGGCGTCCCGCTTGGCCTTCTGTTCGGCGGCAACCGCCAGCGCCCGGGCCTTCTTCTCGGCATCCAGGATGGCGGCGCGGTTCATCGCGTCGATCTCGGCGGCGCGGGCGCGCATCGCTTCCTCGGCAGCGAGGCGCTCCTCCTCCTTCCGCGCGGCGGCGGCGGCGGCTTCGGCGGCGGCCTTCTCGGCGGCGATCCGGGCGGCTTCCGCGGCCTTGGCGGCGGCGCGTTCGGCCTGGCGGGCGGCGCGCGCATCCGCGATCGCCTTCTGCTCCGCCATCTTCTGCTGGACAGCCGGATCGTCGAGGCGGCTCTTCAGCGCCTGGAACTTCTCGGCGGTCTTCTTCCGGGCCTCTTCCGCCGCGGTGCGACGGTCATTGAAGTCAAACAGCTTGCGTGCCTGCATGCTGGCTATCTACTCCGGTCGTGGCCCGTGGCCAAGGGGCAAGGCTGCGCGTGGGATGCAACCCTCGCCTGCTTTTGTGCAGGCCATACCCGTCCCCGGCATCCCCGCCCCCCAACGAAAAACGCCGGGGGCTGCCCCCCGGCGTTCCTCAGCGACCCCGAAGGCAGGGGGTGTCAGCCGATCCGCTCGCCATGCAGCGTCACGTCCAGGCCCTCGCGCTCCTCCTCCTCGCTGACGCGGAGGCCGACGACGGCGTCCACGATCTTGAGCAGGATGTAGGTCGCGACCGCCGTGAAGACGAAGACCGCCGCCACCGCGTAGATCTGGATCAGGAACTGCGACAGGGACGCGCCATAGCCTTCCGGCGTGGCGGCCGAGGCCGAGAGCGGGCCATAGGCGAACAGACCCGTCAGCAGCGCACCCACGATGCCGCAGACGCCGTGCACGCCGAAGGCGTCCAGGCTGTCGTCGTAGTTGCACCAGTGCTTGAGCGCGGTCGCGCCCCAGAACCCGGCCAGCCCGGCCACGATGCCGATCACCAGGGCGGAGCCCGGCAGCACGAAGCCGGCCGCCGGGGTGATGGCGACCAGCCCCGCCACCGCGCCGGAAATCGCACCCAGGACCGAAGGCTTGCCCTTGGTGGCCCATTCCGCGATCAGCCAGGCCAGCACCGCGCCGGCCGCCGCGATCTGCGTCACCAGCATGGCCATGCCCGCCCGCGCGCCGGCGCCGACGGCGGAGCCCGCGTTGAAGCCGAACCAGCCCACCCACAGAAGGCTCGCGCCGATCACGGCGAAGGTCAGGTTGTAGGGGGACATGTTGTCCGTCCCGTAGCCCACCCGCTTGCCGAGCACGATCGCCGCCACCAGGCCGGCCACGCCGGCATTGATGTGCACCACCGTGCCGCCGGCGAAGTCCAGCGCGCCGAGGGCGAAGATCCAGCCATTCGGGTGCCAGACCCAGTGCGCGACCGGGGAATAGACCAGCAGCGTCCACAGCGCGACGAAGATCATCAGCGCGGAGAACTTCATCCGGTCCGCCACCGCGCCCGTGATCAGCGCCGCGGTGATGATCGCGAAGGTCATCTGGAACATCGCGAAGACGCTCTCGGGGATCGTCGTCGCCACCGCGCTGTCGCCGCTGCCCAGCGTGAAGGGCTTGTCCCAGTTCTCGGCCATGCCGCTCATCAGCAGGCGGGACACGTCGCCGATGTAGGCGTTGCCCTCGCCGAAGGCCAGGCTGTAGCCCGCCACCATCCACAGCACCGCGACCAGCGCGGTGATGGCGAAGGACTGCATCATCGTCGCCAGCACGTTCTTCTTGCGGACCATGCCCGCATAGAACAGCGCCAGCCCGGGCACGGTCATCATCAGCACGATCGCCGTGCTGGTCAGCATCCACGCCGTGTCGCCCGTGTCGATCTTCGCGTCCTGCGCGAAGGCCGGCGCAGCCGCGAGCATCGCCGGCAGCGCCAAGGCCGCGGCGCGCGCAAGCTTCGTCATTCCCCCAATCCCCGTCATCGATGTTTCAATCGTTGTTTCCCTGGGGCCCTGCATGGTCACAGCGCCTGGTCGTCGGTCTCGCCCGTGCGGATGCGCAGCGCGCGTTCCACATCGAGGACGAAGATCTTGCCGTCGCCGATCTTGCCGGTGCGCGCGGCACCCGCGATCGCCTCGACCACCGCATCCACCATCTCGGCGGGCACGGCCACTTCGATCTTGAGCTTCGGCAGGAAGCTCACATGATACTCGGCACCGCGGTAGATCTCGGTCTGGCCCTTCTGCCGGCCGAAACCCTTCACCTCGGTTACCGTCAGCCCCTGCACGCCGAGCGGAGTGAGCGCATCGCGCACCTCGTCCAGCTTGAAGGGCTTGATGATCGCCATCACCAGCTTCATCGCGCCGTAGATCCCCTTCCAAGGCTTATGGCCCGATCCCAATCCAAGGACCGTGCCACCCGTGCGCAACACCGTTGCCCCAGGGACTCACTCGCGCGGCGGTTGCCATTTCGCAGCGCAGCATTCGAATACAGCACAAATAATGGGCAATTGCCTGTTTCCTGACAGACCCTTGCCGAACCGCGATTCCAGGCCGACTTTCTCCCCTATGAGCCAGATGCCCCACCTCGACGTATCCGTCGCCATCGTCGGCGCCGGCCCCGTCGGCGCCACCCTCGCCGCCACCCTGGCCGCTGCCGGGGTTTCGACCGCCATCCTGGACCAGGCGCCCCTGCCGCCCATGGAACTCCCGGATTTCGACGGCCGCGCCTATGCCATCGCCCTCACCAGCCAGCGCCTGCTGGCCGCCGCCGGCATCTGGGACCGCCTGCCCCACGCGCCCCAGCCCATCCGCCACATCCGCGTCGCCGATGGCCGCCCCGGCCAGCGCCCCTCCTCCCTCAAGCTCGATTTCAACGCCGCCGAGGTCTCCGAGCCCGGCAGCGACACCCCCTTCGGCTGGATGGTGGAGGCAAGGTCGCTGCGCGTCGCGCTCAACGCCCGCCTCCCCCACCTGCCCAACCTGCACGTCTTCACCCCCGCCGAGGCCAGCGTCACCCGCACGGCCGAGGGCGCCACGCTCCGCCTGACGAAAGGCCCCCACGCCGGCACCACCATCCAGGCCCGCCTGGTCGTGGCGGCGGAGGGCCGGAATTCCCCCCTCCGCCAGCAGGCCGGCATCACCGTCGCCCGCCACGATTACGGCCAGACCGGCATGGTCGGCGCCTTCGCGCATGAGAAGCCGCACCACGGCACGGCGCTGGAGATGTTCCTGCCGAACGGCCCCTTCGCCCAATTGCCGCTGGCCGGCCCGGGCAATTTCGGCAGCGCCGAATTCCCGCATGCCAGCGCCTTCGTCTGGGCGGATCGCCGCGACCTCTCCACCCGCTTCCTGGCGATGGATGATGCAGCCTTCGGCCGCGAACTCTCCCGCCGCCTCGGCGACCATCTCGGCCGCATCAAGCCCATCGGCCGCCGCTGGTCCTACCCGCTGACCGCCCTCTGGGCGTCCCGCCAGGTGGATACCCGCCTGGCGCTGATCGGCGATGCCGCCCATGGCATCCACCCCGTCGCCGGCCAGGGCCTCAACCTCGGCTTCCGGGACGTCGCCGCCCTGGCGGAGGCGGTCATCGAGGCCGCGGCCGCGAACGAGGACCCCGGCAGCGCCGCCGTCCTGGCCCGCTATGACCGCCGCGCCCGCCCCGATGCCGGGCTGATGCTCGCCGCCTGCCATGGACTCGAGAAACTGTTCGGCAATGATTTCGGCCCCGTCCGCCTGGCGCGCCGCATCGGCATCGCCGCGGTGGACCGGATGCCCCGGCTGAAGCGCGCCTTCGCGGAACGCGCCATGGGCATGGGGCCGGGGGTGACAGGGCTGCTCGGCGGCCAGGGCCTGCTGACGCGGGGCTGAGGGTCCCCGGGGGGGGCGACTCCCTCCACAGCCAGCGGAGGCCTCGTTCCAACCGCCTTGCCCCCCCGCCCTGGATCAGCCCGGGGAAGCGTCGTCCGGTGCCATTGCGGGCAGCGTCACCCGCACCACCGCACCGCCATCCGCATTGCTGAGCGTGATGCCGCCGCCGCAGCCCGTGACGGTCGTGTAGGCCAGGGCGAGGCCAAGCCCGACCCCCTTGCCCACATCCTTCGTCGAGAAGAATGGCTCCAGCCCATGCTTCAGCGCGCTGGCGGAAAAGCCGCCGCCATTGTCGGACACGGTCAGCATGACCCGCCCCTCCAGCGCCTCCACCGCCAGACGGATCGCCCCATCGGGCCGCGCCTTCTCCGTGATGGCATCGCGCGCGTTCAGCAGCAGGTTCATGATCGCCTGGCTCAGCTGGATCGGCCGGCCCATCACCCCGGAAAGCGACGGGGGAAGGCAGATGGTCAGCGCGATGCCGGCCGACCGGATGGACGCCTCCGTGAGCAGGAGCGCGCTCCTGACGACGTCCCGGAGGTCCAGGCGCCGCAGCGCCGCCTGTCCGTCATCCTGCCCCCCGAATGCTTGGAGATGGTCGATGATCGCGCGGACGCGCAGCGCCGTCGTGCCGATGCGTTCGAGCCGCGTCAGCACGTCCGGGATGGCGTCGGCGCCGGATCGCTCCAGCTTGAGCATCGCCGTATCCGCGGCCAGGACCATGATGGCCAGGGGCTGGTTCAATTCATGCGCCAGGCCCGTCGCCATCTGCCCGAGCGACACCATCCGCGCAGACTGGACCAGCTGCGCCTCCGTCCGCTTGCGATCCTCGATTTCCTGGGCGAGCTGCGCCGCCAGGTCCTCCGCGCGCATGCGCGCTTCGCCGGCGCTGCGGCGCAGCCGGACGAGGTCCGTCACATCGACATGGGTGCCGATCAGGCGGCCATCATGCGTGCGGCGTTCCCGCACCCGCACCCAGCGATTGCCCGGCAGGGGCAGTTCGAAGGGCGCGCCCAGGACGCGTGAATAGTTGGACCAGCAGCGCCGGGCTTCCTCATTCTCCGCCGGCACGGTGCAGGCCAGGTCCAGGATATCGGGAAAGCTCCGCCCGATGGCATCCGCGGGCGATGCCAGCCCGTAGGTCTCCGCGAAGCGGCGATTGTCGCGCAGGATAAGGCCCTGCGCATCGCGCACCACCAGCCCGTCCGCGAGCCGGTCGATGATCTCGCCATCGACCTGCCCGCCGGAACCCGCCATGCTCGCCGCCAGCGTGTCGCCATCCCGGCGTGCGGCGACGAGGTTCCAGAATCGCAGGCTGCCGATTCCCGGCAGGCGCAGCACATTCGCGCGGACCCAGCGGCCATGATACAGGAACTCGTAGGGCGCCTCCTGCCAGCGGTGGCGTTGCAGCGCCTCGGCGATGTAGCGATCGATATGCGGCAGTTCCGCCGCATCGAGCTTGCCTTGGAAGAGACGGCGAAGACCCTCCGCATAGGGCTCCCCGACGCTGATGTGCCCGCGATGCTCCGGGAAGATGTCCAGCAGCTCCGGGCTCCACCGCAGCACCCGGTCCTCCTCGTCGAGTGCAAGGGCCGGCACGCCGAGGCTATCGAGCGCGTCAAGCCCGCCGGAGACAGCCTGCAGGACGCGGTTACGCAGCATCAGTCGTTACAGGCCGATCCATTCGGGCCCTGGCCTGCTGGCCTGAAGCCATCGCCCTCGTATCGGAACCAGCATGACCGCCTCTGTTTCATACCATAACGGTTACATACTGACAGCGCCGCGTCACGGGGCCGCAGGCGCACAAGCGACAAAAAAAACAAACTTTATTCATAAAGCCGCAATATTCCGGCTGCGCGCCACCAGCCAAGGCGCCGGTCGTGGTGAAACCGTCCCCGGATCGTCATCACATCGACGCTGACGCGCCCGGGCCGGCGGAACCTTCGGTGATGCCGTTGCATTGCGCCCCCCGACATACCGGGGTGCCATCGTGACCGATCCGCTGCCGTTGCCGCCCCTCAACCCGATCGACGCGGCCGGCCTCTCCCTTGTCCAGGCCCTGTCCGGCCGGTCGGAGGTCTTCGACTGGGCACTGCGCTTCCTCCTCACCGTGGACCTCGCCAAGCTCGGCGTGCCCGTGCTCTGCGCGGTCTATGCATGGCTGGCGGAGCCAGCGGGGGTCAGGCCGGCGCAGCCGGCGGGGGTCAGGCCGGCGCAGCCGGCGGGGG
>NZ_JBHYGL010000011.1:111897-122759 GCF_051859025.1 Falsiroseomonas sp.
GCGGGGGTCAGGCCGGCGCAGCCGGCGGGGGTCAGGCCGGCGCAGCCGGCGGGGGTCAGGCCGGCGCAGCCGGCGGGGGTCAGGCCGGCGCAGCCGGCGGGGGTCAGGCCGGCGCAGCCGGCGGGGGAGAACCCGGCCGCGCGATCCCGCCGCGTCCTCGGCAGCCTGGCGGGCGTCATCCTCACCATCGCCTTCGGCCGCTTCATCCAGGATGCGATGCCGCCCCGGGACCGCCCGCGCCTGACCCTGCCGCCCGAATTCTTCCCGCAATCCGCCGCCCTGCCGACGCTCGGCGAATGGTCCTCCTTCCCCTCGGACCACGCGGTGCTGGCCGCGGCGCTGGCCACCGCCGCCTGGGCCTTCTCCCGCCGCCTCGGCCTGGTCGCCGCCCTCTGGGCCGCGCTCGTCGTCTGCTTCCCGCGGCTCTATTTCGGCTTCCATTATTTGACGGATTTGCTGGCCGGCGCGGCACTCGGCGTGGGCCTCACGCGCCTCATCATGGCGCTGCCCTGGCCCGAGGCCCCGCTGCGCGGCTTCGCCCGGCTGCAACGCCACGCCCCCGCCTTGCTGTCGCTGGCGGTCTTCCTGATCGCCTATGAGTTCATCACCCTCTTCGCCACCACCCGCCGCGTGCTGGGCGCGGTGAAGGATGTGGTGCACGCGCTGGGCTGACGCCCCACCTTGAACCGCCCCACCTTGAACCTCCACGGTTCCAAGGCCATCTCCCAGCCATCGATCCGGGCCCCTCTGGCGCGCCCTGCCCGCCGCAAGCGGGACAGGCCGCGCGATGTCGGATCACCACCTCGTGCCACCCGGCCGATGCCGGGGCGCCACGACATGGGGGCCTCGACCATGACCACCAAACCCAATATCCGCCTGGCCGGGGTTCTGCGCGCCGCCGGCCTGGTCCTCCTCGTCATCGGCGCCGCCGGCTACCTCCTGCCCAGCGGCACGGTGCACTGGACAGCCCTGATCCCCGCCATCCTCGGCGCCATCGCCCTCGGCGCGTCCTTCCTCCGCAACCCCTGGGCCGCGGCCGGCCTCGGCGCCTTCGTCTGCGCCATCGCGCTGATGGGCGGCGGCACCGCCCTGCCCCAGATCCCGGCCCTGCTGGCGGGCGATGCCGGCCCCGCCACCGCATCCCGCGCCACCACCGCCATCGTGGCGATCCTGGCCCTCGCCGGCCTGGCCCACGCCCTGCTGCGCGGGCGCCCCCGCCACGGCGAAGGCAGCGCGTGAGATGATCGAGGCCCTCTTCGCCTGGTTCGTCGCCACCTTCCTGCTGGGGCCGCTGCAATCCGGCATGGCCACCGCCCTCGAAGCCGGACGCGCCCCCACCGCCGTGGTGGAACAGGTGACGCGCTGCGCCACCGAAGCCACGCCCCGCCTGGTGAACCGCGCCATGGACGACCCCTGGTGGGCCATCTCCACCGCCTTCGGCGCCACCATCGGGACCACCACGCCCGAATCCGTGCTACGGGACGCGGCACCGGGATGCGAGGCGGCACTGGCGGCGGCACGGCCGTTCCTGAACCGGGGATGAAAGGGGCAGGGAGGGCCCTGCCCTCCCCCGCACCCCAACCGCCCAAACGGACCATGGGGGGGAGACCCCCCTGGACCGTCTCGAATCGGCGGAGCGACCGAAAACTCTGGCCCTGGCGGGTATGTTCGCTTTATGTTCCGGATACGCCGACAAGGCGGCTCCTTGAACCACCCCATCCGAACCCTGCGCAGGGCCGGGAATTTGTCCAAAGCCACCCCGGAATCGGCACTAAATGGCCTAAAGGCCCTAAATCCGTAGTATTTTTGAGGGCATAGTATTTTTTAGAAGGCGCGCCGCGGAAGGCCGGCCGGCCCCACCATCACCCCGGGCTCGCCCCGGCGCCCCGCCTCGCCGGCGGATCGCGGGACAGCCCCTTGGCCGCCAGCGCCTGCTCATAGGCCGCCCAGCGCGCCTCCTGCTCCTCCACCAATTGGCGGAGGAAGTCCCAGCTGTAGATACCGGTGTCGTGCAGATCGTCGAACACCAGCCGCACGCCGTAATGGCCGACAGGCTCCACCCGCATGATGCCGACATGTCGGCGCCCGGGCACGATCACCCGCTGCCCCGGCCCATGCCCCTGCACCTCGGCCGAGGGACTCTCGACCCGCAGATATTCCGCCGCCAGCCCCGCCTGGGTGCCGTCATCCCAGGCCAGTTCCAGCCGCTTCTCCGCCCGGTTGAGCCGGATTTCCGTGAGCTTCGCCATGGGGCGAGCGTCAGCCGATCTTGCGCGCCTCATCCGGCAGCATGATGGGGATGCCGTCCCGCACGGGATAGGCCAGCCCCGCCTTGTCGCTCACCAGCTCCCCGGCCTCACGGTCATAGCGCAGCGGCCCCTTGGTGACCGGGCAGACCAGGATCTCCAGCAGCCGCGGGTCCACCGCGCCGGTGCTCGTCTCGCTCATCGTCAGGCTCCGTCAGAGAGGGCCGGTTTAGCTTGGCCGCCCCTCGGGCGCCATGCCATGGCCATGGGCGTCGATCTGCATCAGCGCCACCAGCATCGCCGCCCGCTCCTCCGGCCCGCGGGCCTCCAGCAGCGCCTGCTTCTCCCGCGCATCGAAGGGGCAGACCATGCAGAGCGTCGTCACCAGCATGGCGTCGCCGGTATTCTCCACGGCTTCCCAATTCGCCTCGATGCCACGCGCCTTGAAGTAGGGCCGCAGCGCGCCGACCAGCGCCTCCCGGTCGATCCGGGGCTTGTGCCCCACCATCAGGTCCGGCGCGTAGTCGCCGTATTCAACCAGCGCGCGCCGGTAGCCCCGGCGTCCCGCCACCTCCTCCATCACCCGGAAGCGGATGACGCCGGTCAGGGTGATCAGGTAGCGCCCGTCATCCGTCTCCGCGAAGGAGGACAGGCGGCCGAGGCAGCCCACCCGGTAGACCTGGCTGCCGATCTCCGTCCGCGGCAGGCCGGGGTCCGGCATCGCCATGCCGAACATCCGCCCGGCGGCCAGGCTGTCCTCCACCATCGCGAGGTAGCGAGGCTCGAAGATATTGAGCGGCAGGCGGCCTTCCGGCAGCAGCAGCGCGCCGGAGAGCGGGAAGATCGGGATCTCCGTGGGCAGCTCGTCGAAGGCGGGATGGAAGGGGGGCATCGGTTCCGTTTCCGCCGCCGGGCCAATACGCCCGGCGGTCACTATGGCGCCGCGTGTCACCCCGGGCCCCGGGCTGGGGCCGCGATGATCAGCGGAACAGTAGGGTGGAGAGCTTCCGCCGTCCCGCAAGGGTCGCCGGGTCCGTGAAGCCCCAGGCCTCGAAGAACTTCAGCAGCTGCTTGCGCGCCGCCTCCTCGTTCCACGCCTTGTCGCGGCGGATCGCCTCGATCAGCGCATCGGTCGCCTCGGCCCGCTTGTCCATGGCGTTCAGCGCCACCGCCAGGTCGATCCGCGCGGCGTGGTCATCCGGGTCCGCGGCCAGGCGCCGCTCGAACTCCCCGGTCTTCTCCCGCGCCTTGCGGCCCTCGGCGGCCAGTTCCAGCGCCGATCGGATGGAGGCGATCTCGGCATGGTCGCGGATCTTGGCCGGGACGCCGTCGATCACCTCCTGCGCCTGCTCCTCCTCACCGAGTGCCACCAGGCAGCGGGCCATGCCGGCCAGGGCCTCGGCATTCTCGGGCTCCTGCTCGGCCAGCGCCGCGAACAGCTCCACCGCCCCGGCATGGTCCCCGGCCTCCACCGCCGCCTTGGCTTCCGCCAGCAGGTCGGCCGCCGGGCTCTGGCTGCCGCCCATCTTGAGGAGGTTCTCGATGAACTTCTTCACCTCCCCTTCCGGCAGCGCGCCCTGGAACAGGTCGGCGATCTGGCCCTGCACGAAGCCGACCACCGTCGGCACGGATTGCAGCGGCAGACCCATCTGCGCCAGCTGCTGGACCAGCTGCCGGTTCTTGTCGATGTCGATCTTCACCAGCTTCACGCGGCCCTGCGCGGCGCGGACCACCTTCTCCAGCGTCGGCGTCAGCGTCTTGCAGGGGCCGCACCAGGTCGCCCAGAAATCGACGAGGACCGGCGTTTCCTTGCTGGCCTCCACCACGTCGGCCATGAAAGTCCGCTGGTCGCCATCCTTGATGACATCGCCGCCGGCCGGGGAGCCACCGGGTGCCGTCTGGCGGGTCGGGTCGAAGATCACGTCCATGGCAGCTTTTCCTCGGTCCGGCCGCGCCCGATGGGCACGGCGAGGGGGGTTCTTGGTGCATAGATGCGCCACGCGGCGCGCGAAGCAAGCGGGGGTGGCGCTCAGCCGGCCTCCGGCACCGCCAGCAGGGCCGGTTCATGGCCGAGCATCCGCAGGAAGCGCAGCATGTCAGCGGGCCGGATCGCCGTGGTCATGGTGTTGGTCAGCGGATGGAAATTCACCCACTCGAACCCCTCCATCAAGCCCTGGTCGAACACAACCCGCACCGCGCCCGGGCTGGCATTGACCAGGCCGAAGGGCGTGACGGAGCCCGGTTCCACGCCGAGCTGCGCCCGCAGGTGCTCCGCCTCCGCGAAGGCGCTGCGCGGCGCGCCGGCGGCTCGGACCAGCGCGTTGACGGAGGCGCGGCGATCCTCCTCCAGCACCAGCAGCAGGAAGGGCCCCTCCCCCTTCGCAGGCTTGAGGAACAGGTTCTTGGAATGCCCGCCCGGCAGGTCCGGCCGCAGCGCCTGGCTTTCCGCCACGGTGAAGACCGGCGGGTGGCGGACGGTCCGCGCCTCGATCCCCAGCGCGTCGAGCCGGGCGAGCAGGCCTTCGGGTGTTTCCATGGGCGATCGGGTCCTGGGTCGGCGGTGCCATGCAGCGGGCGCATCCTGCCCCTGCGCGACGCGTTGTCCATGGGCGAGAGGGGGGTGCTTGCAATCCGCCGCCGGCATGGTAATAACCCCCCACGCCGAACGGAGCGCGGGCGTAGCTCAGGGGTAGAGCACAACCTTGCCAAGGTTGGGGTCGAGGGTTCGAATCCCTTCGCCCGCTCCAGTCGGTTTCCCAACCTCACATTCCCCCTTCCCGAGTAGCGCCGTGAACCGCAGGTTTCCTGGGATTTTTCTGGGTCGGCTTGAGGGTTGGAGAACGCAACGACCCCGGAAATCGCTCTCCGGAGCCTTAAAAATCTCCGAAGCTTGGGGGTAGGACGATTTAACCCTCAAGCTATATCCTATTGAAATTGCAGCGATTTAAGCGAACCAAGATTGCCGAAATTTAGCGAGGCTACCGCCTGGCAGAGGGTACCGGAGACGAGAAAGCTGCTCCTCATCTCCGAGCCGCCCCGTGGTCAAGGCGCGCGCTCATTGAGAATTCGAAGACACAATCGTCACTCTCCTCGGGAGCTGGCACCAAGCCTCGCGACAACCAGCGGCAATGATAACCGCCAAGCCGCGCCAATCGGCAAGTGATAGGTGACACTCTCCAGAACGGCTTCGATTCCGGCGCATCCAGGGCGCTCGGCTCGCCACGCCAGAGAGAGCGATACATCGGCAAATCGCGAAACCGCTTCCTCGCAATCGGGCCAAGCCGCAGACGCCGCCAGCGCAATCTGTAGCGCGGCAGCCGAGTCGTCCAGCGCCTCAGGAGCAGCGCGGAGCGTCTGCAGGATGGCCTCTGCAAGATGCGAGTTTCGCTGGGCAGCCGCCGCGCGGGCGAGATGGAACAGTGGCGACCAGCGCTCGTCGCTGCTGTCGCTACCAGGTTTCCAGCCAGAGGCAACCGAAGCCAGCTTAGCTAGCCGTGCATCACCCAGCCTGACGTGGCGCGACGCCATATCGAGAAAGCGCCAAGCGCCTGGAGCTGGAGGCTCCCCTTCAAGCGCCTGGACGGCAAAATCCAAAGCCTCGTCGAGATCTGGATCAAGATCGGGAGCAGTGTGCGGCAGAGCCACACACTCGAGCGGGCCCGGCGAGAATCCGGCCGGTGGGTACCCAATGGCAATGCCGGCTGCTCCAGCGGCAATCGCTGCGCTCTTCGCGTCTTCACTATTGCCCATCTGGGCAATTAACGCCGCTAACCGGCCGAGCACTTCTGCACGCAGCCAATCGGCGCTTACCATCTCCGGTCGCCACAGCGGTTCCTCGCGCAATGACAGCAACTCCGCCCAGTGCCCGCCAGCTGGTGCGAGATCTCGCATCGATTTAAGGAGTTCCGGGACATCCGGTTGCACCGCCATAACCGGAGCAAAAAGCATCTCGGCCTGCGCCAAGGCACACAATCTGATCCACCATGAAGGCTGATCTGCCATGCATGGGCGGACAAGGAGCGTACGACCCACCAACCGAAAAAGGCCGGCAAAAATCTTGGTGCGTTCTGCTTCGTCCCCGTCTGTCTGGGTGAGGTCTAACACAAGTCCATTGGCCAGCCGCGCCCTGTCGGCTGAGACGAGGTCCGCTCCCGCCTCGATAAAGGCCAATCGGGCAAGCGGACCCCACTCCAACTGCGCTTCGGTTTCGAGACCTGCGAGTACGTCGGCCGGCAGCGCGGCACAGTTGTCGATGAACCCAGGCTTTCCGTTTGCAGCTGCGACGAGCCGAAAGCCTTGGCCTTCAAATGTTGCTAACAAGCGTCTCGCGCGCGGCCGCCACACCGACGAAAGCCATTCGTCCTGGGTCAGTGAGGCCGGGGCATCGCCGCAAAGGCCTTCCCAGTACCGAATGTCCTTTGGAACGATGAGCTCAAGATCCAAGACGCCTTGCGAAAGTGCCCGCGCTGCGCGAGCAAGCCTGATTGGGACGGCGTTGACCGTCTCCTCGACTATCGTTTCGAAATCGACGTCCGCGAGCGCCTCCGCCTTTACGATTGGACGCCAGTGCGACGGGTCGGGGCCAGACGGCCCCGCGGTCTCCACGAGTAGCTCGAGAGCGCGGACGCGCTCTTCAGCGCGCGGCGAGAGCAGCGCGAGGTCGGCCGGAGCCTCCCGCTGCTCTCGTTGCCCGTCGACCTCCCAACTCAGCATGACGAGACCATCCGTTGCAGTAAACTCAACATCGCGGTCGTGACGGAGGTCTCGAGCCGTAGCCGACTGGCCGCTAAGTGCGGCACGTGCAGCCGCGAGCATCTGAGGGCGTGAGAACACGATGTCGGAACCCGCACCGGCCAGCGGAAGCCTCTCATTCAGCCCCACCGCCTCTAGAAATGCCGCGTCGGCGCGCAGCTCTGCAGCCAAGGCTGGGGGTAGCTGAGCAAGGAGCTCGTCGGCCACATCAGCCTGCTCAAAGTTCGGCGGAAGATTTGCTGAGAACTCTAGTATGTGTGTCCGAGCCACATCGGTGGCGACCTGCCGGAATGCCGGATCAGTCCACCACGGGGACAGCACTCGTTCCTCTAGCCAGGACCGCGCTGCCCTACGGCGCTCCCGCCCCATCACGAAGAGCGGTAGCAGTAGCCCAAGAGTGCTCCGAAACACGTCCACCGTGGGATTTGACCGGCCTTCGGACTTCAGCCGGTGCCACCAATCCGATGGCTTTGGAGCAACATGGTCCCAGACCCAGTCTGCGCGCTGACGCACGACGTCGATGGAAAGGTGCTCGTCAGCCCAGACTTGTCGAATGGTACCGCAGGCAGTGATGAGAAGAGATGACAGGAACGGCTCGTCATCTGGCAGTATCAAAATGTTACGAATTTGGAGGGCTGCGGTAGCTTCGCGGATCGCTCGGAGTTCCGCACTCTCGCCCGTACTCTCGATGTTCAGATGGCCGAGATGGTAGCGAAGCTCCTCTGCGTCGAGCGGCACGCACGCGACGCCTCCCGTACGAAGGCGATGCCGCAGGTTCCAGTGTCGTTCAGCAGCGAGGAGTGGGCTGCCTGCGAGGTGTCGAAGCAAGTCCAGTGTGCCAAACACTGACACCGAACCGCCAGGCCTCTCAATGTTTGTGTGTCGGAGGAGGTAGCGGTCGTCTATCAGAGCGCCGTCGCAATCGGGGGCGAGGAGGAACTCTTTCAGCGTCGAAAGTCGCCCGGAGTCCCGTTCATTGTCTTCGCCCTCCTCGTCCTCATCGCCTGTTCCCCGGAGGCGCGGTGCGATCCGGACCTTGCCAGCGGCAAGCCCATTTTTGTACCACTCGCGAACTCGCCGTAAGGCCTGGGACATTTCCAATGCGTCCGCCTCTTGGTCTTTGTGCGCCAGCGCTTCTTCGGCCACCTCGTCAGAGACGAAGGCGTTCAGGCCTGCCTGCCCCAAGGCATTCAGAAGCCCAAGCGGCTGAAGGTAGGCGACCGCCAGCCATGAGAGAAAGAGAGGCCCCTCACTGTAGGCAGGCCCGGGTGGTGGAGCCGCATCATGCTGCTCAAGCACAGCCGTTGCCGTCGCAAAGCGGTCCTGGTCCAACGCCGCGCGCGCGCGGAGCATTTCGGCAAACTGCCGCGTGGTTAGGACGATCTGTGCCAAGTCTCCCAACTGCGCCTGCTCTTCGTCGTCAGCGCCTACTCGTGAGATATGCGCCGTGTGCACCACGCGACCGTGGACTGCGCTCGCCCGCGACAAAAGCTCCGCGAGTTCCGAACCTGCCTCGGTTTCGACAGATCTTTCACGACGTCCCCGCCATGCCGGGAGCCGCTTTAGAACGCCGGATGCGAGCAGATCGCGCGACTGCTGGGCCTGCAACACCATCGAGCGCTGATGGTGACGCAACCGATCAGTCTCCTGACGCAACACGACCATCGTTGACCATGGGAGCACCACCTCGTCGAAGGCACTGTCGAGCATCGGCAAGGCATCTAGGTAGGCCAGTACCAACAGGCTGGTCACGTCTACGATTGGCCTCCGTACGCCCGATGGTGGGGTGAGCGGACGGGAGCCGGGCCGGAGAGGAATCACGGACCGGCGTCGTCCATCAGACTGCCGCGCGTTCGTGATCAGGTTCTGGAGAAGTAGCCGCCCAAGTCCGATGCCGAGCGCCTCTGCTGCAAGATGGACTGGGATCTGACCCGACGAGAGGAGCTCGCCAATCGACCGTGACTGTTCAGCCCGCTCGACCAGAACCGAGACGGCACGCGATCGATCAAGAGTTTGGACTGGACCCGAGTCACCGGATAAGTCATGCGCTCGCCGGATCCAGCCGAAGGCCTCGTCATCCGCACCAGCGCGCAGTGCAGCATTGGCGCACCTGAGCAGGGTAATGCTGTCTGCGTCTTCCCGGCCCGCAGCCTCACGGACGAACACGAGAGCTGCGCCTTCGTCCTGCTCACCGCAAACCGTGCCTAACCAAGCGAGATGCGCAGGGCTCCGTTTTCCACGGTTCATGACTTCCCTACCCGCGATCTCGCGCAGTGCCTCCCAGTCACCCGAGAGGATTGCCGCGTTGCAGGCCACGACAGCCTCGTCGGCACCGCCGTGCTCCGCGTAAATCTCGCGTGCTGAAGTCACCGCGTCGGCGGTCCGACCAGCCCCAAGCAATGCGTGCGCCCTGGCTAAGCTCAGCCGCTGGTCGCCTTTCGTGAGTGCGGGATGTTCATCGAGCGCGGCCAGCACGGCCATGTCCGGGCTACGGCTGCGCTGCAGGGCCACAACGACGCGGAGCAGGTTCTGGGTGTTCGGCACCTTTGCGGCTAAATCCTTCGCGGGCGTAACGAGTGCTGGCCAGTTTTGTTTACGCTCAAGAGCCCGACACAGATTCTCTAGGTCGAGCGGCTCGCCAGTTGCCCGCGCTAGCGTCGCGAGCGCGTCAGTAGGGTCCAGTCCGGCGTGGGAATCGACGAGGGCTGACAGCCGGTCGTGATCGTCACCAAGCAGATCGCGCGCATCAGCAAGTACCTGACGAGCGCGAACAATGTCGCCCGTGCGGGCCAACGCTTCAACACGAAGCCCAGCTACACGCGTTTCGGTCAAAAATGCCGCAAGGACAGCCGCTTTCGTCTCAAGATACATCGCAAGTTGGGCCGGGTGCTGGTGCTGAAGAAGGGCAATGCGGGCTTCCACTTCTTGCGGGCTGAGCTCGCTCAGGCGTTCGGCACGAGCGAGCCTCACTTCGACACCTTCTTTGTCGAATTCGATGCCGTATTCGAGTGCCAAGCTGATGAGGTCGAGCGGTGGCGAGGGCGGTCGTGCCATTTCCTGCGCTAGATCCGAACGTGCTGCGTCACGTGTCGTCGTGCACCCGAGGCGCAACGCCAGTGCGCTTACGTGCGCGTTACGGCCTCGCTCCGTTAGGTCGAGCGATTCGAAGGCGGCGCTAGCGCGCTCCAGGTCTGCGACGGCACGGGTATGGATAGTGTCGACGTCGGATCCCTCGAGCATCGCCACGCCAACAGGTACGACGCCATGGCGCAACGCCTCACGCGCGTAGTCGGGATAAAGGCATGCAGCGCGCGCCAGGCCGCGGACGTATAGAATGTCTGGACATTCTAATTCATGCTCTGGCGTACACTTTGCGAGGACACGCGCGGCGTCGCCATAGCGGCTCTCCAGCATGAACGTGACTGCCAGATTTCGCCATCCGACTGCGGTTAAGTGCCGACTTTCGAGGGAATCAACTTGCCCAAGCCACTCTAATGCGTCCGCAGTGCGCCCCCTTTTTGTTAGTATCGAAAGTAGGATGGTCCGTGCGTCGGGGTCATCGCGTTTCCGAAGCATCTGGAGCGCGGCGTCGGTTCCGCCAATCGCCTCGAGGCGTAACGCCTCGTGAGGGACGAAGTCAGAGTGAGGGCTAAGGGTGCGCGCTCGTGCGACAAGAGCGTCGTAGTCCGAGCCGGCGTCAGAGGCCGCGAAGCGGGCCGACCACCACAGGACCCGTGCATGGGCACCTGTAGCTACGCCGCGCAACTCACCTTGCTCAATCCGAACAAGCAGAGAGCGAAGGGCTTCGCTGACCTTCCCCCCTGCCTGGGATCCGCCTGTGATGAGAGAGTTGGCCTCCTTGGG
>NZ_JBHYGL010000012.1:0-50814 GCF_051859025.1 Falsiroseomonas sp.
GGGCGGGGCGGGGGGGGGGGGCGCCCCCCAGCCCCCGGGCCACAAGCGCACCCCCCGGGAACACCCTCCCCCCACCCCCGCACAGCCGTGCTACACGTTGGCGGTCATGGCGATCGATTTCCTCGGGCTGGAGGCGTTCCTGTCGATTGCGGAGCGCGGGTCGTTCCGCAAGGCGGCGGCGCATCTCAACCTGTCGCAGACGGCCTTGTCCCATCGC
Organism: Falsiroseomonas sp.; assembly: GCF_051859025.1. Classification (GTDB taxonomy): domain Bacteria; phylum Pseudomonadota; class Alphaproteobacteria; order Acetobacterales; family Acetobacteraceae; genus Falsiroseomonas. The sequence continues at coordinate 218 of NZ_JBHYGL010000012.1, forward strand.
ATCCGCAAGTTCGAGGAGGGGCTGGGCCTCAAGCTGCTGGCGCGTACCACCAGGCAGGTGACCTTGACGCCTGCGGGGCTGGACCTGGCGTCCCGCGCCCGCGCCCCGGTGGAGGCCTTGAATGCAGCGCTGGGCGAGTTGCGCGCCGGCGCCGGTTCCGCGCAGCAATCCGTGACGATCGGCTGCCTGCCGACGATCGCGGTGCATCACGTGCCGCGCCTGCTGGCCGATTTCAGCGCGGCCCATCCCGCCGTCACGGTGAAGGTCTTCGACAATTCCGCCAGCGAGATCGCGGAGCGGGTTGCGAGGGGGGAGGCCGAGTTCGGCATCACCATCGTCTCCGCCAATCGCTGGGACCTGGATATCGTGCCGCTGATGACGGAGGCTTTCGTCCTCGCCTGTCCCGCCGCGCATCCCTTCGCCACGCGCCCGCATCTGGCCTGGTCGGATCTCGAAGGCCAGCCTCTGGTCCGCGTCGCGCCCCATACCGGCAACCGGGCCCTGCTGGATGAGGCGCTGGGCGCGCGCCGCGATGCGATGGATTGGCGGTATGAGGTCCAGCACCTGGCGACCGCGATCAGCATGGTGGGCGCCGGCATCGCGCTGGCCGTGGTGCCCCGCCTGGCGGTCGATGCCGCCGGCACAGCGGGGGTGGTGGCGGTGCCGTTGCGGGACCCCGCGGTGGTGCGCCGCCTCGGCGTGGTCTCACGCCGCGGCGTGCCGCTGTCGCCCGCGGCGGAGGCGCTGCTGGCCCTGCTGCGCCAGCGCTTCAGGCCGGCCGCCCCGGCGCGCGGGCGGAAATCCGCCTGACCGCACTCATGCACATCCCCGCATAATCCCACCGTTCTTTCCATTTGTCGCATGACGGCCCAGGCGCCATATGGCCGGCAATCGGAAACCCAGGGGAAGCGCATGCCCAAGACCGGATTCGTCGTCACCGCCCATCCCGGCGATTTCGTCTGGCGTGCGGGCGGGGCGATCGCCCTGCATGCGAAGCGCGGCTGGCGCGTGAAGATCCTCTGTCTCTCCTTCGGGGAGCGCGGCGAGAGCCAGTTCGCCTGGAAGGACCCCTCCGCCACGCTGGAATCCGTCAAGGCCGCCCGCAAGGCCGAGGCCGAGGCCGCGGCCGCCGTGCTGGGCGCGGAGATCGAGTTCATGGATGCCGGCGACTACCCGCTGGTGACGACGCCCGCGATGATGGACCGCGCCATCGACCTGTTCCGGGAGCTCAACCCGGCCTGGGTGCTGACGCATTCCCTCAACGACCCCTATAACCTCGACCACCCGGAGGCGACGCGCTTCGCCCAGGCCGCGCGCATCGTGGCGCAGGCGATGGGCCACAAGCCCGGCCCCGGCTACAGCTACGCCGCGCCCCCCGTCTTCCTGTTCGAGCCCCACCAGCCCGAGCAGTGCAACTTCCAGCCCAACGTCATCCTCAACATCGACGAGGCCTGGGAGACGAAGCGCCGTGCCTTCGAATGCCTGCCCGCGCAGAAGCACCTCTGGGCCTATTACGAGCGTGTGGCGCTGAACCGCGGCATGCAGGGCGGCCGCAACTCCGGCAAGGCGATGGTGTATGGCGAGGCCTATCAGCGCCTCTTCCCGATGATCATGGACGAGCTGGCGTAACCTCCGTGCAGGAGCTGCAAGGCTGGATCGGCCGCGCGAGGGAGGTGGCGGATGAGATGTCCGCCCCCGCCGCGCGGCGCATGGCCGCGATGCTGGACCAGGCGGCGCCGGACCTCTCGCCTGGTGCCCCTGTTCCCCCCTTCTGGATCGCGATCCTCTTCGACGACGCGCAGCCGCAATCGCGCCTCGGCGCCGATGGCCATCCGGAGAAGGGCGAGTTCCTGCCCCCCGTGCCGCTGCCGCGCCGCATGCTCGCCGGCCGCCGCATGAACTACGCCTCGCCACTGCGCATCGGTCAGAAGCTGACGCGACGTTCCGAGATCACCGCCATCACGCCGAAGGAAGGCCGCAGCGGGAAGCTCTGCTTCGTCACCGTCCTGCATACCGTCACCGGCCCCGATGGCGTGGTGGCGACGGAGGAACAGGACATCGCCTACCGCGAGGCCTCGACCGGCGCGAGCGCGAAGGCCGAGGCGCCCGCCACGAAGCCCGATGCCGCCTGGCGCGTCCCCTTCAACCCGGACCCCGTGCTGCTGTTCCGCTACTCCGCGCTCTGCTTCAACGGCCATCGCATCCATTACGATGTGGATTATGCGCGGGATGCCGAAGGCTATGCCGGCCTGGTCGTGAATGGCGGGCTCAGCACCACCATGCTGCTCGATGCCGCGATGAAGCAGGCGCCCGGCGCCACGCTGCGCGCCGCCGATATCCGCACCATGCGCCCGGTGATGTGCAACCGCCCCGCGACCTTGGCCGGCACCGCGCCCGACGAACAGGGCAACCGCACCCTCTGGGTGGAAGACGAGACCGGCGCCATGGCGCTGCGCATCCAGGCGAGGATTTCGTAAATTGGCAGGCCCGCTCTCAGGATTGCGCGTCCTCGATCTTTCCTCGGTGGTCGTCGGGCCCGTCTGCACCGGCGTGCTCGCGGAACAGGGCGCTGAAATCATCAAGCTCGAAAGCCCGGAAGGCGATTTGCTGCGCAAGCTCGGCGGCAAGGGGCGCAATCCCGGCATGGCCGGCAAGTTCCTCAACTTCAACCGCGGCAAGCGGTCGATCTGCCTCGACCTCAAGCACCCCCGCGCGAAGTCGGTGCTGCGCCGCATCGCGCTCCGTTGCGACATCCTAGTGACGAATATCCGCCCCGACGCGCAGAAGCGCCTCGGCGTCGATGCGGCCTCCATGGCGGAAGCCGCGCCGCGTCTGATCCACTGCTCCATCGTCGGCTTCGGCACCGATGGCCCCTATGCCGGCAAACCCGCCTACGACACCGTCATCCAGGGCGTCTCCGGCGTCGCCAGCTGCTTCGAGGCCAGCACCGGCGAACCTCGCTACGTCCCCATGCTCGTCGCCGACCATGTCTGCGGGTTGATCGCCGCGCAGCAGATCGGCTTCGCGCTGTATCGGCGGGAGAAGACGGGAAGGGGCGAGAGCCTCGAGATCCCGATGTTCGAGAACATGGCCGGCTTCGTGCTGCAGGAACACCTCGGCGCCATGTCCTTCCGCCCCGGCCTCGGCGTGCCCGGGGACCTTCGCGTGCTGAGCCCGGAAGCCCGTCCGCTCAGGACGGCCGATGGCTACATCTGCGTCTCCGCCAATACCGACGCGCAGGCGCATGGCTTCTTCGACGCCATCGACCGGCCGGATCTCAAGACCGATCCGCGCTTCGCCACCGTCACGGCGCGCACCGCGAACACCAAGGATTACTTCGCCCTGCGCGCCACGGCGCTGACGGGCCGCCCCACATCCGAATGGCTGGACCTCTTCACCCGCTACGACGTCCCCGCCATGCCCTACAACACCATCGAGAGCCTGCTGACGGACCCCCATCTGCGGGCAACCGGCATGGTGCGGGAGGAGGAGCACCCGACCGAGGGCCCGACCTTCGCGATCGGCGCGCCCAACAAGCTCTCCGGCGGCATGGCGCCGCCCCTGCCGGCTGCACCGCGCCTCGGCGCCGATGGGCCCGCCATCCTCGAAGCGGCGGGGTTCTCCGCCGACGAGATCGACGAACTCGCGCAGCACGGCGCGCTGAAGACAATCCCGCGCGACACGTCGCGCTGAAGATAAAAACGGGAGAAACACCATGAATCGCCGCACGCTTCTCACCGCCGCCACCGCGCTGCTCGCCGCGCCGCGCCTGGCCGTCGCGCAAGGCGCATGGCCGGAACGGCCCGTCCGCGTCATCGTCCCCTTCACCCCCGGCGGCACCACGGACATCCTGGGCCGCGCCATCGCGGCCGAACTCCAGGAAGTCTTCAACCAGCCCTTCGTGATCGAGAATCGCGGCGGCGCCGGCGGCACGGTAGGCTCCGAAGTCGTGGCCCGTGCCGCGCCCGATGGCTACACGCTGATGATGGGGCATATCGGCACGCTGGCCGTGAACCCCTCCCTCTACCGCAACCTCAGCTTCGATCCGTCCACCTCCTTCGCCCCCATCGGGCTGATGGCGATCGTGCCGAACATCCTGGCGGTGAACCCGCGCAAGGTTCCCGCCAACAACGTGCAGGAACTCATCGCGCTGGCGAAGGCCCGGCCCGGGGCGCTCACCTACGGCTCCGGCGGCAACGGCTCCGCCGCCCATACCGCCATGGTCGCCTTCTGCCAGGCCACGGGCACGCAGATGGAGCACATCCCCTATCGCGGCACCGGCCCGATGATGAACGACCTCATCGCCGGCACCATCGACCTGACGCTGACCGGCGGCCCCGCCATCCTGCCCGCCGTGCGCAGCAATCTGGTGAAGGCGCTCGGCGTCTCCTCGCTCCGCCGCCTTTCTTCCGCGCAGGACATCCCGACCATTGCGGAACAGGGCGTCACCGGCTTCGATGCCACGCAATGGTATGGCCTCGTCGCCCCAGCCGGCACGCCGCGCCCGATCATCGATCGCCTGAACGAAGCGCATAACCGCATCCTCAACGGCCCGCGCCTGCGCCCGCGGCTGGAAGGGGAGGGCGCCGACGCCGCCCCCGGCACCCCCGAGGAATTCCGCGACCTCATCGCCCGCGAACGCACCCGCTGGGGTGAGCTGATCCGCGCCACCAACATGCGCCCGGACTGAGGGCCACCCTGCCTGCGGCCGCCAGGGCGCGACCGCAGGCGTGGCCCCCGGCCTGCTCCGCCGTGACTCGACGACCAGGCTGCTTCAGCAACAGGGAGAGACCAGGAATGACCCTCATCACCCGCCGGGGTGGCGCGCTTCTCGGCGCCGCCGCCCTCGCCACATCGGCGTTGCCCCGCCACGCCGCAGCCCAGGCCGCGCCCACCCAGGCCGCGCCCGTGACGAACCCCGGCTTCCACCGCTTCCGCATCGGCGGCTTCACGGTGACGACGCTGTTCGATGGCACGGCACGCCTGCCGCTCGAAGGCTTCGTCGCCAATGCCAGCGTCGCCGATGTCCAGGCCGTGCTGGCGGAAAGCTTCCTGCCGACGGACCACTATCTGACGCCCTACACCGTCACGGTGGTGGAGACCGGCAGCGCGGTTGTGATGTTCGATGCCGGCACCGGCGGCCAGCTTTCCCCCCAGGCCGGGCGCATGGCGGCGAACATGGCGGCCGCGGGCCTCGACCCCGCGCGCATCACGCATGTGGTGTTCACGCATTTCCACGGCGACCACATCACCGGCCTGACCACCGCGCAGAACCAGGCGGTGTTCCCGAATGCGGAGATCGTGGTCCCCGCCGCCGAATGGCGCTTCTGGACCGATGCGACGAATGAGGGCCCGGCCCCCGCGCGCCAGAAGCCCAACTTCGCCAACACCGCCCGCCGCTTCGGCCCCTATCAGGGCAAGATCCGCCAGGTGCAGGAAGGCCAGGAAGCCGTGCCCGGCATCCGCGCCGTCTCCGCCTTCGGCCATTCACCCGGCCATACCTGCTGGCATGTCAGCGACGGCGCCGCGCAGTTGATGGTGCTGGGCGACATCACCCATCGTCCCGAACTCTTCGCCCGCCGCCCCGAACTGCAGGTGATGTTCGACTTCGATCCCACCACGGCGGTCGAGACGCGCAAGCGCATGCTGGACCGCGTGGCGACGGACCGCATCCACGTCACCGGCTACCATTTCCCCTTCCCCGCGCATGGCTTCATCGCGAAGGAAGGGCAGGGCTACCGCTACGTCCCCGCCGATTGGGCCGCCTCGTGATGCGCCGCCGTCTCCTCCTCGGCACCGCGCTCGCGCTGCCCGTCATCGGCACGGCCCGCGCGCAGGGCGCCTGGCGGCCCGACCGCCCGATCCGCATGCTCGTCCCCTTCGCCGCCGGCGGCGTCGCGGACCTCACCGCCCGGGCGGTCGCCAGCCGCATCGCGGAGCGCCTCGGCCAGCCCGTGGTGATCGACAACCGCCCCGGCGCCGGCGGCATCGTCGCCGGCCAGGCGCTGATGGCCCAGCCCGCCGATGGCCACACGCTGCTGGTCGCCAGCAACGGCACCGCCATCAGCCGCGCCTTGTTCCGCACGCTGCCCTTCGACCCGCTGCGGGATTTCGCCCCTGTCGTGACGATGGGCGCCTTCCCCATCGCGGTGGTGAACGCGCCCAATTCGCCGGATGCCACCATCGCCGCCCTGCTGGCCCGTCTCCGCGCCAATCCCGGCCGTCTCAACATCGGCACGATCAGCGCGGGCAGCACGCAGAACCTCTCGGCGGAGCTGTTCAAGATCCGCAGCAACACGCGGTTCGAGACCATCGCCTTCCCCGCCACCCCCCAGTTGATGACGGCGCTGCTGCGCGGCGACATCGATGCGGCCTTCGAGATCACCGGCCCCATCGCCGGCCAGGTTTCCTCGGGTGCCATCCGCGTCCTGGCGACGACGGCCGCCACGCGCGCCCCCACGCTGCCCAACGTGCCGACGCTGATGGAATCCGGCGTGCCCGACTATGATGTGGCATCCTGGAACGCCATCGTCGCCCGCACCGGCACGCCGCCGGAAGCCATCGCCGCCATCAACGCGGCGGTGAATGAGGCCCTGTCGAGCGGCGACCTCCGCCAGGCCCTGACGCAGGTCGGCGTGGACCCTCGCGGTGGCACCGTCCAGGCCATGGGTCAGCTGCTCGCGGCCGATACCGCCCGCTGGGCCGAAGTGATCGAGAAGGCAGGAATCGAACGCCAGTGACCACCCGCATCATCCCCACCTGCAAGGGCCCGGACCCCGATACCCGCAAGCCGCGCCTGGTCCTGCCCCCCGGCGCCGTGGACGCCCATTGCCACGTCTTCGGCCCCGGCGCCGTCTTTCCCTACTCGGAAGACCGCGCCTACACGCCCCCCGACGCGCCCTATGAGGGGCTGGTCGCCCTCCATCGCACCCTCGGCGTCTCCCGCGCCGTCATCGTCCATGCCTCCTGCCACGGCAGCGACATGACGGTGACGCTGGATGGCATCGCGCGGTCGAATGGCGCCATGAAGGGCGTGGCGGTCGTGGACCCCGGCGTCACCGATGCCGAACTGGCGCGCCTCGATGCCGGCGGCATCCGCGGCGTGCGCTTCAACTTCGTGAAGCACCTCGGCGGTATGCCCGACATGGCGTTCTTCCAGCGCGTGCTCGCGCAGGTGGAGCCGCTGGGCTGGCACGTGGTCCTGCATCTGGATGCGCAGGACATCGTGCCGCTGGCGCCCGTCATCGCCGCGATCCGCATCCCCTTCGTCATCGACCATATGGGCCGGGTGAAGGCGAAGGACGGCACCGGCCAGCCTGCCTTCCTGCAGCTGCTGGACCTGATGAAGAACCCGCTCGCCTGGGTGAAGATCTGCGGGTCGGAGCGTGTGTCCTCCGCCGGCGCGCCCTTCACCGATGCGGTGCCCTTCGCCCAGGCGCTGCTGGCCGCCGCGCCGGATCGCTGCCTCTGGGGCACGGATTGGCCGCATCCGAACATCGCCGGCGACATGCCGAATGATGGCGACCTGGTGGATCTGCTGGGCGCCATGACGGACGACGCCGCGCTCATCAAGCGCGTGACGGTCGACAACCCCGAACGCCTCTACTGGGCGCGCTGATGGCTTCTCCCTCCCCCGCGCTTGCGCGGGGGTTGGGGCGCCGCACCAACGCCGAAGGCTGGTCGGGGTGGGGGGGTATGCGCCGCCGCCGAACCTACCCCCGCTGGTAGCGCCGCGGCGGCGCCTTGATCTCCGCCATCGTGATCACGGGATGCGGCCCCGGGTTGCGCCGCCACATCGAGAAATTCAGCACGCAGGCAAAGGTCACCCAGGCGAGGTAGGGCACCATCAGCCAGGCCGCCGTCGGGCTCGCGGGCGCGAAGGTCACGATGCAGCCCAGGATGGAGGCCCAGAGCGCCATCGCCTCCGCCAGGGCCAGCCCCAGCCGCCGCACGCCGAAGAACAGCACGGACCACAGCGCGTTCAGCCCCAGCTGCACCGCCCAGACGCCCAGCGCCAGGCCGAAGCCCTCCACCCGCCAGACCAGCCAGGCCGCGACCGCGATCATGATGTAGAGCAGCGACCAAGCGACCGGGAACGCCCAGTCCGGCGGCAGCCAGGAAGGCCGGTCGAGCCGGTCATACCACTCCCCCGGCTTGAACACCGCGCCGGTGCAGGCGGCCGCGAAGCACACCGCGAAGAAGCCCAGAAGGCCGAAGATCGATTGCCAGTCCATGCCGGGGACATGGGCGCAAGAAGCACCCATGTCCACAACAAAGGGGGTTCAGCCCACCTTCAGCCCCGCCGCCTCGATCACCCGTGACCATTTGGCGTTCTCGGACCGCACGAAATCGCCGAAGGGGCCGGGTTCCAGGAAGAAGGCGCGGCAGCCATTGTCGTTCAGCTGCTGGACCACCTGTGGCGTCTCCGTCGCCCGCTTCAGCGCCGCCGACAGCCGCGCCACCACCGGCGCCGGCATCCCCGCCGGGCCGACGATCCCCCACCACGGCGCCGCGGTGAAGCCGGGCAGCGCGGCCTCCCCGATCGTCGGCACCTCCGGTGCCTGCGCCGCGCGCACCCCCGTCGTCACCGCCAGCGCCTGGATGCGCCCCGCGCGCACATTCTCCTGCACCGTGGAGAAGGCATCGAAGTAGTAGTCGAGCCGCCCGGCCACGAGGTCCGTGGTCGCCTGCGCCGACCCGCGATAGGGCACATGCGTGGCCCGGATGCCGGCCGCGGTGTTGAAGGCCTCCGCCGTCAGATGGCTGGTGGATCCCTGGCCGGAGGAAGCGAAGTTCAGCGTCCCCGGATTGGCCCGGGCATGGTCGATGAAGCCCCGCAGCGTCGTCGGCAGCCCCGTGCGCGTGACCAGCGCGAAGGGCCCGTCGCCGATCGGGCCGATGAAGCTGAAGTCGCGGTCCGGGTTCCAGGGCGTGTCACGCTCGATCAGCGGACGGTAGAAGGACCCCGCGCCGGCGATCAGGATGGAATAGCCATCCGCCGGGGATTTCGTGACGTTCTCCGTCCCGATCGCGCCGCCCGCGCCCGCGCGGTGGTCATAGACCAGCGGCTGGCCCAGCTGCGCCATCATCGCATCGCCCACGATGCGGGCGATATTGGCGGTGGCGCCGCCGGGCGGCCAGGGGATGACGAAGCGGATCGGCCGCGTCGGCCAATTGTCCTGCGCCCGGGCGGCAGGGGCGGCCATCAGGGCCGCGGAACCGCTCAGCAGGCCACGTCGCGTCGTCATCGCGTCATCTCTCCGTCTGTCCCGCGTCCATGTTGCGCGATGCAGCATGAAGCCCGCAACATATCCGGACCAATCCGGAAGAAACGCATGCCGCCCACCCTCCATCTCGGAAGTGCCTGGTCGTCATCCTGGTCGATCGTGGGATGGATGGCCTGCCGGCTCGGCGGGCTTCCCGTCACGGAGAACCGGATCTTCCTCTCCCGCCCCGACAGCCCGCCGAAGCTGAAGGCCGTCTCGCCCTCCGGCCGGGTTCCCGCCTTGCATGTGGATGGGATGGTCCTGTGGGACAGCCTGGCCATCGCGGAATGGCTGTGGGAACGCGATCCCGGCTGCGCCATCTGGCCGAAGGACCCCGCCCGCCGCGCCTATGCCCGCTGCGTGGCGGCGGAGGTCCACAGCCATTTCGACGATGTCCGCAACGGCCTGCCGATGAACCTCATCAAGCGCTGGCCGATCCGCGATGGCCTGCCCAGCAACGTGAAGCTCATGGCCCGCCCCGGCGTGCGCGCCGGCACCGAAAGGATGGAGGCGATGTGGCGCGACGCCCGCGCCCGCCATGGCGGCCCCTACATCGCCGGCGAGGAGTTCTGCTTCGCCGATGCCGCCTTCGCGCCGATGTGCAGCCGCTACGTCACCTACGGCATCGAACTCGCCCCCGACAGCATGGACTTCATCGCCAGCGCCATGGACAGCCCGCTGATGCGCGAATGGCGCGCGCGCGCGGAACGCGAAGCGGATGAGGTCGGCCGTGACATCGTCATGGCATCCCCCTGATGACGCCGATCGATCCCGCGCTGGTCGCGCAGCTTTCCGCCGTCGCGGTGCCGACCCTCTCCGCCATGCTCTACGCCCGCGGCCTGCGGACGCGCTTCCTGCATGGCATCGTCCCCGCCAACCCGGCCGCCGCGCGCGTCATCGGCCCCGCCGTGACCATCCGCGCCATCCCGGTGCGGGAGGATCTGCGAGATGCCGTGCTCAAGGGGGAGGCCCCCAACCTCCACCGCCGCTTCCTGTCGGAAGCCCCGCCCGGTGCCGTGGTGGTCTTCGCGACCGGTGGCGCCGCCCATACCTCGGTGCTGGGCGACATCATCGCCATGGCGCTGCATCGCCAGGGAGTCGCGGGGATGGTGGTGGATACCGGCGTGTCGGACCTGCCGACGGTCGCCGGCATGGATTTCCCCGTCTTCCATGGCGGCGGCTCCGCCCCCGTGCCGTCGGGCGCCGCGGTGATGGTGGTGGACCGGGACCTGCCCGTTTCCATCGGCCCCGTCGCCATCTTCCCTGACGACATCATGGTGGGTGATGCATCCGGCGTCATCTGCATCCCCCGCGCCATCGCCGCCGACATTGCGGCGGAGGCGGTGGAGAAAGAGAAGCTGGAGGCCTGGATCCTGGAGGAGATCGCCGCCGGCGCTCCCCTCGAAGGCACCTACCCGCCGGACGCCGCCACCAAGGCCCGGTACAAGGCCGCGACGGGGGGGTAGCTCAGGCCGCCTTCGCCTTCCCCTCTGGCGCCGCGACGATGGCCACCAGCCGCCGCCGCGTCGCCTCATCCAGCCCCTCCAGCCGCCCGCGCAGCCGGCCGTGGCTGGCCGAGACCACCACCAGCGTCACGCCCGCCATCTGCAGTTCCGGCACGCTGACGCGGCAATGCTCGCCCGCCCGTCCCCGGGCCGTCGTCTCCAGCGCCATGCCGCCCTCGGAGACATCGACCACCCGCGCCGCCGCCGCCACGCCATCGGCGCCCGTGATCGTCGCCGCCGCGGCATAGGCCCGGCGCGGCGCCATGCGGCGGTCCACCTCCGGCGTCGATCCGCGCACCACGCCGACCAGCGTCTGCTTCAGCGCCGCCACCGCGTCGCCGGCCAGGCCGGTTTCCGCCCGCACCTCCGCCAGCAGCGTGGTCGTCGTCGCCGTCTCCCGCGACACCTGCGCGATCCGCTCCGCCACTTCCCGCGCGGATTGGGTGGTCTGGCCGATGATGCCCGCGATCTCCCGCGTCGTGACGGCCTGTTCCTCCACCGCCGCGGCGATGGCGGAGGCCGCGACATCCACGTCTCCCACCGCGCCGGCGATGGCGCGCACCGCGCCCGTCGCGGCTTCCGTCGCCGTCTTCACTTCCGCGATCTGGCGCGTGATGTCGTCGGTGGCGCGCGCGGTCTGCGCGGCCAGTTGCTTCACCTCCCCGGCCACCACGGCGAAGCCCTTGCCGGCCTCGCCCGCCCGCGCCGCCTCGATCGTCGCGTTCAGCGCCAGCAGGTTGGTGCGCGCCGCGACATCGGCGATCAGCGCCGCCGCGCCGCCGATCCGCGCCACCGTCTCCGACAGTGCCTGGATCGCCTGCGCACCGCGCTCCCCCAGTTCGGTCGCGCCCCGCGCCGCACCGGCGGTGCGGGACACCTGGGCGGAGATCTCCCCGATCGAGGCCGTCAGCTCCTCCGTCGCCGCTGCGACCGATTGCGACGCGCGCAGCGACTGTTCCGCGGCGGAGGCGACCGAGGCGCCGTCCCGTGCGATGGCCTCCGCCGACCCGCCGACGGCATCGGCGCCGATCCGCAGCCGTTCCATCCGCGCCGTCACCTGGTCGATCGCCGCATGCACTTCATGGTCGACCCGGTCGGCCATGGCGCGCAGTGCCGCCGTGCGCTCGGCCTCCGCCGCCAGGCGCTGGCGCTTCGCTTCCGCATCGGCCTCCCGCGCCCGCAGCGTCACCAGGCGCAGCGCCTCCGCCGCCGCCAGCACGCCATCGACCTCATCGCCGCCCGGGGTCGCGCGGCGCTGGGCGATGGGCTCCTCCACCTGGCCCTCCGCCACCCGCGCCAGGGCGGTGACGGCGCGGCGCAGCGGCCCGGCGACGGCCCGGCCCAGCCAGGCCAGCACGCCCAGCACCAGCGCGATGCCCGCCAGGGCCAGCGCCGCATTGGCGATCATGCCGGCCTGCTGGTCCTGCCGCCGCTGCTCCACCAGCGCCGCCAGCACCGTGCCGGCCTCGCGCTGCGCGGCCACCACGGCCTCGATCGCGCGGGTCGATCCGGCGAACCAGGCCGGCGCCGCGACGGGGTAGGGGGCGCCCTGGTCGGCCGCCGCCAGCACGGAGCGGCGCAGCGGCAGCATGGTATCCTGCCAGGTCGCCAGCGCCTGGCGCAGCGCCAGGGCGGCGCTGGGGGGCAGCCCCTCCGCCAGCGCCCCGGCGCGGGCCAGCGCTTCCTCCGCCCGTGCCGCGAAACCGCCAAGTGCCCGCTGTTCGGCTTGGCCCGGGGGGCGGCCCTGGGCGATCAGCCCGTTCATCATGCCGCGTTCGCGGCCCGCCTGTTCCGCCGCCTCCGCCAGCGCGGCGCGCAGCGAGGCGAGTTGCCCCGCCAAATCCGTACTGGTCAGGGACCGCGCCTCCATCAGCCCGCGCAGCGCCGCCACGGCATCGATCTGCGCCGTGGCGGCGGCGAACCAGGCCGGCGGGGCGGGGCGGGTGCCGGCGCCCGCATCAATGGCGCCGCGCATGGCCGCGACGCGCGCCTCGGCTTCCGCCAGCCGCGCGCGGGCTTCCTCGAACCCCGCCAGGCCGTCCTGCGCCTGGGCCAGCGCCTGTCCCGCCTGCCGGCGCGCCCCGCGCGCGGCTTCCATCGCCGCCGGGGTCGCGGCGGCGGGGTTGGCGAGGATGCCGTTGGTGGTCCCGCGTTCGACCGCCAGCGCGACGCCGGCTTCCACCAGCAGCGCCACCCGCGCATTCACGGTCTGCTGGTCCTGGGCCATGCCCGCCTGGCGCGCGGCATCGAGCCCCGCCTGGCCGAGCAGCAGGACCACCCCCGCGCCCAGCAGCAGGACGGGGAGGAGGATCTTCAGGCGGAGGGACAAGGCGGGCATCCGGTGCTCGGCGCCCCGCAGGGGAGGACGCTGGGATGCACGCTGCGCGCGGAGTGCTAACGCCGTGTCAACGTTGGGTTCGCGGCGTGGGACGCCGCGCTACCCCATGCAGCGCATGAACAGGGTGGAGGGATGCGCGATCTCCCCCACCTCCGCCGCGCCGCGGGGCGGCAGTTCCGTCATGGTCGGGTTCACGCCATTGGCGCGCAGGAAGGCCAGTGCCTCCGTCCCCTTCACCGCGAAGTTGACGTTCTGCGGGATGTCGCCCGTGCGCTGCGCGATCCGCTGCGCATTGAGCTTGGAGACGATGACGCCCACCACCTGGCCGGACATGTCCAGCAGCGGCCCGCCCGAATTGCCGGGCTGCACCGGCGCGCTGATCTGGTACTGCCGCTGGTTGTCGGCCAGCCCCGCCAGGGCCGAGATTTCGCCGGTTGTCAGCGTCGGCCCGGAGGACAGGAGCCCCGCCAGCGGGAAGCCATAGGTGACAACACCCTCGCCCCGCCGGACATTCACGTCCCGCCGGAAGGGCAGGGGTGGGCCCGCTTCCGCCGGCACCTCGATCAAGGCCAGGTCGCGGTCGCGGTCGCTGGCGATGACGCGGGCGGGCAGGTCCGCGCCGCCGGTCAGGCGCACGCGCACGGCGCGGCAATCGTCGATGACGTGGTGGTTGGTCAGCGCGCGCCCCGGCGCCACCACGAAGCCGGTGCCCGACGACACCATCCGCCCCGTGCCCGCCCCCGGCTGTGGCGCCCCCGGCTTGCCCGGCACGCCCGCCTGCGGTCCCGGGGGAAGCGCCGGCGGCTTGGTGGTGGGCAGCGGCGGAAAGCCCGCCTGCGGCGCGCCCCCAGGCGCGGCCGGGCCTGGCTTGCCCTGCCCCATCGCATCCCCCCCGGCGATCAGGCCAAGGAGGAGGGCGGGCAGCAGGGCGGGGCGGAGGTGCATGGCGGCAAGGATGGCGGCGCGCGGACCCCCGGGTCAACCATGTCGAAACAGCACGAAACCTTCGCGCCCCCTGGCACGCCCCCTGGCACGCCCCCTGGCACGCCCTCCTGGCAGGCCCCCTGGGCCAAGCCGGACCGCGGGGCCGCACCAGGCGGGGCGTCCGGGTCCGGCGGCCGCGCGCCTTGCGCCAGCGCCGTGCCCGATGCCAGCATGGACCCCGCGCCGGATCGCGCCCCGGCGCATCGCCGTCCCTCCCATCCCCAGCCTTCCTCGCATGCTCGACGCAGGAAATCCTGGCGCCGGCGCGCCTGATCGTTATACGTTATAACTATCAAGCGACCGGCGCGCCAAGCGCCGCGTGAAGGGGAGGGGTCCGCCACCATGATGTCCCGCCATGCCAGGCTGCTGGGATCGGCGCTCGCGCTGACCGGCAGCTTCGGCGCCACCGCCCTGGCGCAGACCCGCGCCTGCACGGACCTCGCGGCCCTCGCGCGCCCCGACCTCCGCATCACCCGGGCCGAGCCCGTCCCCGCCGGCACGCTGCCCACCGAGAATCGCGGCCGCGCCGCGCTGGCCGGGCCGGACCGCGCGGCGATGCCCGCGCATTGCGTGGTGGATGGCATGATCGCGCCGCGCACCGGCGTCGGCGGCGTCAGCTTCGGCACCGGCTTCCAGCTTCGCCTGCCGGAGGATTGGAACGGCAAGCTGCTGTTCCAGGGCGGCGGCGGGATGGATGGGGTGGTGGTGGAGGCGACGGGCGTCGTCCCCATCGCCGGCGCCACCGCGGCGCCCGCCCTGATGCGCGGCTATGCCGTGGTTTCCACCGATGCCGGCCACCAGGGGCGGGACACGCGCGACGCCACCTTCGGCCTCGACCAGCAGGCGCGCTACGACTACGCGCAAGGTTCGGTGCCGATGGTGGCGCGGGAGGCGACGAGCCTCATCGCCAGCCGCTACGGCCGCGCCCCCGAACGCCGCTACTTCATGGGCTGCTCCAATGGCGGAAGGCAGGGGATGCTGGCCGCGCAGCGCGACCCGCTGCTGTTCGACGGCATCGTCGCCGGCAATCCCGGTTTTCGTCTCAGCCGCGCCGCGGTCGCCCAGGCCTGGGACGTGCAGGCCCTGCTGCGCGCCGCGCCCCGCGATGCCGATGGCCAGCCCATCCTCGCCGCGTCGCTGACGCCGGCCGACATGACGCTGGTGGCCAACGCCGTGCTCGCTTCCTGCGACGGCGCGGACGGGCTGCGGGACGGCCTCGTCCAGGCCCCCGCATCCTGCCGCTTCGACCCCGCCTCGCTGCGCTGCCCCACGGGCGAGAAGACCGCCTCCTGCCTGGCCCCCGCGCAGGTGGAGGCGCTGCAGACCGTCTTCGCCGGCGCCCGCAACAGCCGGGGGGAGGCCATCTATGCCGGCTGGCCCTGGGATGCCGGCATCGCATCCCCGGGCTGGCGCGCCTGGAAGCTCGGCACCTCCCAGACCGGCCGCCCCAACGCGCTGAACGCGACGCTCGCGGCCTCCTCGCTCGGCTACTTCTTCCTGACGCCGCCGCTGCCGGACCTGAACCTGGCCGCCTTCGACTTCGACCGCGACACGGCGATGACGGCGCAGACGGCCGCGATCAACGACGCCACCGGCACGATGATGTCGAGCTTCGCGCAGCGCGGATCGCGCCTGCTGGTCTTCCACGGCAACAGCGACCCGGTCTTCTCCGCCAGCGACATCACCGCCTACTGGCAGGACCTCGCGCGCGACAATGGCGGGGACCAGGCCCTGGCCGGCTTCGCCCGGCTGTTCATGGTCCCCGGCATGGCGCATTGCGGCGGCGGCCCGGCGATGGAGGATTTCGACCCGCTCGCGGCGCTGGAAGCCTGGGTGGAGCGCAACGAACCGCCCGCCCGGATCGTCGCGCGCGGCGCGTCCTTCCCCGGCCGCACCCGGCCGCATTGCCCCTTCCCGCAACAGGCCCACTACACCGGCGGCGACCCGGAGCGCGCCGAGAGCTTCGAGTGCCGCGCGCCGTGAGCCCGGGGGGAGCGCCGCCCCCCTGCACCAAGCGAGCAACGCAAGGGGGCGCCGCCCCCCTGCACCAAGCGAGCAACGCAGGGGGGCGCCGCCCCCCTGCACCCCCGGCCAGGGCCGAACCGGCCCTGGACCGTCGCTAGAGAAGCCCCTCCCGCCTGAACGACAGATGCCGCCCATTGCCCATGATAAGATGGTCATGGACCGTGATGCCCAGCACCTGCGCCGCCGCCTTCACCTCCTGCGTCATCTCCAGGTCCGCCCGCGACGGCGTGGGATCGCCGGAGGGATGGTTGTGCACCAGGATCAGCGCCGTCGCCTGCAACTCCAGGCAGCGCTTCACCACCTCCCGCGGATAGACCGGCGTGTGGTTCACCGTGCCGCGCGCCTGCGCCTCATCCGCGATCAGCCGGTTCTTGCTGTCCAGGAACAGCACGCGGAACTGCTCGATGCTCTCGCGGGCCAGGGCGGCATTCAGGTAGCCGATCAGCCGGTCCCAGTTGTTCAGCACGGGCTGGTCGCGCACCTCCGCCCGCATCAGCCGCAGCGCCGCGCCATGCACGGTCTTCAGCGCCGCCGTGCCGGCCTCCCCCATCCCCTCCACCGCCTGCAGGTCGCGCGGGGCCGCGGCGATGGCATTGGCGAAACTGCCGAAGCGCGCCAGCAGCGCGCGGGCGATCGGCTTGGTGTCCCGCCGCGGCAGCGCCTGGAACAGCAGCATCTCCAGCATCTCATGGTCCAGCAGCGAATCCGGCCCGGCCGTCAGCAGCCTGGTCCGCATCCGCGCGCGATGGCCGAGATGCCCCGGCGGCGCCGCATCCTCGGGCTGTGACACGCCTTCCGGGAACAGCCCCTCCAGGGCCGCGGTCGCTTCCGAGAATTGCGGCTTCCGGGCCATCCCGTCCCCACGGTGCAAGACCCCGAGGGTGCAACGAACACCGCCCGATCTTCAACCCTGGCGTTCACCAACCGAAGACGACCGCCCCCATGATCCGCCCCGGCAGCATGGTGGCGCCGCCCGCGATGATCAGCCCGCCGAAGAAGATGGAGATCATCAGCCGCCCATGGGCCGCCACATTCCCCCGCCGCACCCGCAGCACCGCCAGCGGCAGCATGATCAGCACCGCGAGCGAGATCAGGTGGATGTAGGAATAGTGGTGCCCCCGCGCGGCGCTGGTGATCCAGAAGGAGGACAACGCGACGGCCACCATCAGCACCACCCAGACCCGGCCGAGATGGCGATGCGGCAGCGTGCCCCGGGGCGCGACCAGCTGAACGATGCCGAGCCCGAGCGCCGCCATCGCGGAGAAGGCATGGACCTGGACCATGGCGGGGGCGGCGAGGAGCGGGGCAAGGGTCACAACCGAACTTCCTTTATGTAGATGTAATTCACATTTACATAAGGCGACGCGACGAGGCGGTCAACATGAAAAAACCCCCGCCCCAGGGTGGGGCGAGGGTTGGATCAGGCGCATCGGGCGCCCCGCGAGGGGCGGGGCGGTTTCACCCGCTATAGGGCGGCCGGTGCATGCCCATGGGGGAGATGGTGAAGATCTCCACCCCGTCTTCCGTCACGCCCACCATGTGCTCGAACTGGGCGGACAGGCTCCGGTCCCGCGTCACCGCGGTCCAGCCATCATCCAGGATCTTCACCTCCGGCCGCCCGGCATTCACCATCGGTTCCACGGTGAAGAACATGCCGGGCTTGAGCGTCGGCCCTTCGCCGGGCCGGCCGAAATGCAGCACATTTGGCGGTTCATGGAAGCGCCGGCCGATGCCATGGCCGCAGAAGTCCCGCACCACGCTGAAGCGGTGCTTTTCCACGAAGGTCTGGATCGCGTGCCCCACATCGCCGAGCGTGGCGCCGGGCCTGATGGCGGCGATGCCGCGCATCATGCTCTCATAGGTCACGTCCATCAGCAGCTTCGCCTTGGTGGAGGCCTGGCCCGCCACATACATGCGGCTGCTGTCGCCATGCCAGCCATCCAGGATCACGGTGACATCGATGTTGATGATGTCCCCGTCCAGCAGCACGCGTTCCCCGGGAATGCCGTGGCAGACCACATGGTTGATGCTGGTGCAGGATGATTTCGTGTAGCCGCGGTAGCCCAGCGTCGCGGGGATGGCGTGATTGGCGATGGTGAAGTCGTGGATGATCCGGTCCAGCGCCTCCGTCGTGATGCCCGGCTTCACATGCGCGGTGATCATGTCGAGGGTCTCGGCCGCCAGGCGGCCGGCACGGCGCATCCCCTCGAAGTCGGAGGGGGAGTGGATCGTGATGCGGCGGCTTTCGCCGCCCTGCTGCTCCATCGTTCTGGGACCGTCCGGGCTTGCGTGGGGGTGGCCCGATAAATGCGCCGCGCTCCTTCGCGTTGCAAGCGCGTGGCGGGCAGGGCTGCCCTACCCACCAGGCTTCAGTGGCCCGGCTTCTCCCCCGTCTTCCGTTCCACGGTCCCCAGCGCATCCGCCAGGCGATGCGTTGCGCTGCCGGGCCTGGCCGGCTTCTGCTGGCTTTCATGCGGGGACCAGCCCGTCAGCACCATCAGCCGCAGCGCCGGGTCGATCCCCTCCGGCCCCTTCGGCAGGCTGGCCGCCGCCATCGGCAGCAGGGCGCGCGGCGGCGTGCGCCGGTCCGCCGCTAGCACGGCATTCGCCTCCCCCGCCGCCCGCAGATCGGCGAAGAGGCCGAGCGCCGTGCGATAGGCCAGCGCCACGCTTTCCAGATCCGCGACCGGCAGCGCGAAGCCCGCGCGCTGCAGCAGCCCGGCGCCGTCCCGCAATTCCGGGAAGGGCGACACCCGCGGCGATACGCCGCCCCGCAGCGTCGCCTCCGCCTGCCCCAGCGCATCCCGCAGCGGCTGCAAGGTGCCGAGCGCGGGGAGCGAGGCCAGGAACAGCCCATCCGGCGCCAGCGCGCGCCTGATCTGCACCAGCGCGCCGGGCAGGTCGTTCACCCAGTGCAGCGACACGGACGCCACGATCAGGTCGAAGGACCCCGGCGCAAACGGCAGGAATTCCTCATCCCCCGCGACGGAAAGGGCTTCGCCGCCCGCCTTGAACATTCCCGCCCGGAGCATGCCGGCCGACAGATCCATCGACACCACGAAGGGCACGCCCCGCGCCCGCAGCCTTGGTGCCACCACGCCCCGCCCGCCGATATCGAGCGCCCGCGTGAAGCGCCGCGTCGTGTCATCCAGCCGGTCCAGCAGCCGGTCGGCGCAATCCTCCAGCACCGGCGCCACGCGCCCGACCGTCGCCGCCGCCCTGTCCCGCCGCCGTCGCACGAGGGCGCGGTCGAAGACCATCATCGCATCCATGCGATGGGACATGCCCCCGCTTCGCCCCGGCGACAAGCCGCGCTAGGCTCGACCGACAAACCGGAGGATGGCCCCCAATGAACGTCACCGATGCCTCGGCCGCCCGCGCTGCCGCCGTCGCTTCCACCATCGACCGCATCCGCGCGATCGAGGCCGAGATGGGCGTCACCCGCCCGGCACTCGAGAAGATCCGCGCCGAGCTGATGGCCCTCGCTGCGCAGGAACACCTCTTCCCCAGCCATGTCTTCCCGCCGCCCGAGGGCGGCGCCAAGGGCGCCAACCGCTACCTGATGCAGGAAGACCCGGACAACCGCTTCGCGCTCTATCTCAACGCGCTGAACCCCGGCAACCGCACCAAGCCGCATGACCACACCACCTGGGCCGTCGTCGTCGCGGTGGACGGGCAGGAACTCAACAAGGTCTACGCCCGCACCGATGATGGCTCGGACCCCGAGCGCTGCCAGATCCATGTGGCGGAGGAGATCATGGTGGAGCCCGGCCGCGGCATCTGCCTGATGCCGGAGGACATCCACTCCATCCACACCACCGGCGACGTCCCCACCCGCCACCTCCACATGTACGGCCTGGCGCTGGAGAAGCTGGAGGATCGCAAGGGCTATGACGAGGAGACGGGCGCCGTCACCCTCTACAACAAGGCCTTCATGAAGCCGACGAGCCAGCCCAGGGCCTGACTTTCTTCATGCCCTCAGACGGCGGGCGGCCGCATCCGCGGCCTTGCCTTCGCGCGGGCCGCGGGCCGTGCTGGCTGCGCGGCCCGTTTGCGCGCGGGCCGCATTCGCGGCCTCGGCCGGCGTGAAGCGCGGCCGTCCGCCGTCTCCAATCCTTGCCAGGAGCCCACGATGAAGGCCGCCTTCGTTGCTGCTGCCACACTGAAATCCTGGCTCCGCGACGGCGCCGAACTCGCCATCCTGGATGCGCGGGAGGAAGGCGAGTTCAGCGCCTCCCACCTCTTCTGGGCCATCCCCTGCCCGTTGTCCCAGGCGGAGCTTCGCGCGCCGCGCCTGCTCCCCCGCCGCGCCACCCGCATCGTCTGCTGCGACGCCGGGGAAGGGGGCTACGCCGCACGCCTCGCCGCCTTCCTCGCCACCATCGGCTGCACGGATGTCCACATCCTCGAAGGCGGCACCCAGGCCTGGGCGGCAGCGGGGTATGAGCTGTTTTCCGGCTTCAACGTGCCCTCCAAGGCCTTCGGCGAATGGGTGGAGCACCACTACGCCACCCCCTCCATCGATGCCGCCGAACTCGCCGCCATGCAGGCTGCCGGCCAGGACATGATCGTGGTGGACAGCCGCCCGATCGCGGAATTCCGCGCCATGTCCATCCCCGGCGCCATCGATGTGCCGGGCGCCGAACTCGCCTATCGCGTCCCCGCCATGGTCCCGCGCCCGACCACCACGGTGGTGGTGAACTGCGCCGGCCGCACGCGATCCATCCTGGGGGCGGAAAGCCTGCGCCGCGCCGGCCTGCCCAACCCGGTGGTCGCGCTGCGCAACGGCACCATGGGCTGGGAACTCGCGGGCTTCACCTGCGACCGAGGGCGGGACGCCAGCTACGCCCCCGGCACGCCGCCGGATGCGGCGGAAACCCTGGCCCGCGCCCGCCGCTTCGCCGAGGGCACGGGCGTGCGCTGGACCCCCCGCGCCGACCTGCCCGCCCTGCTGGCGGACACGACGCGCACCACCCATTGCCTCGATGTCCGCGACCCCGCCGAATACGCGGAGGGCCACATCCCGGGCTTCCTGAGCTCCCCCGGCGGCCAGCTGGTTCAGGCCACCGATGCCTGGGTCGCCACCCGCCACGCCCGCATCATCCTGGCCGATGATACCGGCACCCGCGCCGCCATGACCGCCGGCTGGCTGCGGCAGCTCGGCGGGTGGGAGGTTTTGTGCCTGACGGACGCCCTGGACGGCCCGCTGGAGGAAGGCCACCTGGCGCCCGCCATCCCCGGCCTGCCGAGGCCCGCCACCATCACCGCCCCCGACCTCGCCGCCCGCCTGGCCTCCGGCGGCGCCGCGGTGGTGGATTGCGGCCGCAGCCTGGCCTTCCGCGCCGGCCACATCCCGGGCGCCCATTGGGGCATCCGCACCCGCCTGGCGCCGCTCGCCGCCCGGCTGCCGGCGGACCGCCTGGCGGTCGTCACCGCGCCGGACCCCGCCATCGCGGCCCTGGCCGCCGCCGAACTCGCGGCCATCCACCCCGCGCCCGTCGCCGTGCTGGAAGGCGGCACCGCCGCCTGGAAATCCGCCGGCCTGCCCCTGCACGCCGACCGCCGCACCCCCCCGGACGAGGCCTGCATCGACGCCTGGCTCCGCCCCTATGACCGGAACGACGGCGTGGAGGAGGCGATGCGCGCCTACCTGGCCTGGGAGATCGACCTGGTCCATGCGGTGGAACGCGACGGCGACGCCCCCTTCGGTGCCCAAGGGGGCCATGGGTAGCGGGTTCCTTCTGAAGCGCCTCGGCCTCGGCGTCCTCGACGCCGTGATGCCGCCGCATTGCCTGACCTGCGACGAAGCGGTGGAGATCCAGGGCACGCTCTGCGGCGCCTGCTTCCGCGGCCTGCACCGCATCACCGCGCCGATGTGCCCGCGCTGCGGCGTGCCCTTCCTGCATGCCGGCCAAGGCGGGGGCGGGCAGGCGGGCGCCGGGGGGCTGTGCCCCGGCTGCCTGGAACACCCGCCTTGCTACGACACCGCCCGCGCCGCGCTGCGCTACGATCCCGGCAGCCAGAAGCTGGTGCTGCCCTTCAAGCACGCGGACAGGCCGGAACTCGCGGGCCCGCTCGCCGCCCACATGGCCCGCGCGGGCGCCGCCCTGCTGGCGCGCTGCGACCTGGTGGCACCGGTGCCGCTGCATTGGCGGCGCCTGTTCAGCCGCCGCTACAACCAGGCCGCCCTGCTGGCCGGGCGCCTGGCCCGGGACGCGCAGCGCCCCTGCATCCCGGACCTGCTGCGCCGCCGCCGCGCCACGCCCCCGCTCGGTGACCTCGGCGCCGCCGCCCGCGCGGCGCTCCTGGCCGATGCCTTCACCATCCGCCCCCGCGCCATCCCGCGCCTGCGCGGCCGCCGCGTGCTGCTGGTGGATGATGTGATGACATCGGGCGCCACCGCCGATGCCTGCGCCCGCGCCCTGCTGGAAGCCGGCGCCGCCGCCGTCGATGTCCTGGCCGCCGCCCGCGTGCCCGATCCGCGGCTTGAAGCTGAAGCCTGACTCAAAGGCTTGACCCGCACGCCATCCGGCCCGATCTGGACCGCATGGCCAAGATCGAGATCTACGTCCAGGATTTCTGCCCCTACTGCGCGCGCGCCGTGGGCCTGTTCCGCAAGAAGGGCGTGCCCTTCGATGAAATCTATGCCCCCAACGGCTCCGACGCCCGCCGGGACGCCACCGCCCGGTCCGGCGGCCGCACCACCGTGCCGCAGATCTTCATCGATGGCCGCCACATCGGCGGTTGCGACGACCTGATGGCGCTCGACCGCCAGGGCGGGCTCGACCCCCTGATCGCGGCATGATGCGCCGCCGCTGGCACCCCGCCCGCCGGAGTGCCAGAATGTGCCCCGACAAGCCGCCCGAAACGGGCCACCGGGACCACAGGGGATGATCCACTACCAACTGCGCTGCCACGCCGGCCATGAATTCGATGGCTGGTTCCAGGACAGCACGGGGTTCGAGACGCTGGCCCGCGCCGGCCTGGTCGAATGCACGCACTGCGGCAGTGCCAAGGTCGAACGCGCCCTGATGGCGCCCGCCATCCGCAAATCCCGCCGCAAGGCGCTGCCCGTGCCCGCCCCGGCGGCGGAGGCCGCGGAAGCCCCCGCAACGCCACCCCCCGCGCCCGAACCCGCCGTGATCGGCAACCCCGAACGCGTCGCCGGCGGCCCCATCCCGGCCCAGCTCCTCGCCATGCTCCAGCGCCTGCGGGCGGAGGTGGAGAAATCCTGCGACTATGTCGGCCCTTCCTTCGCCGACGAAGCCCGCAAGATCGCGAACGGCGAAGCCGAGGCCCGCGGCATCTACGGGGAGGCCTCGGACGCCGAGGCCGAGGCCCTGGCCGAGGAAGGCATCGACATCGCCCGCCTGCCCTGGGTGCCCCGCGCCGACGGTTGAAGGCACCACGCCTTCACCGACCTTGCGCGAATTTAACCGACAATCCTCGACTGGCCCCGCTTGCCCGGGGCCCGTAACCCCCGCGGCCCCGCTCCCCCCGGGAGCAGTCGCCAATCGAGGATCCGTCACTCCATGTCCGCCACCGTTCCCCCGGCGTCCCGCCGCGGCAGCATCGGCTTTCGCCTGTCCATCGGCTTCGGTCTCGTCCTCGCCCTCATCGTCACGCTCGGCGTCATCGCCGCCAACCGCGTCAACGCCATCAGCGCCAGCCTGGCCACCATCAATGACGTGAACAGCGTCAAGCAGCGCTACGCCATCAACTTCCGCGGCAGCGTGCATGACCGCGCTATCAGCCTGCGCGACGTCGTCCTCGTCTCCACATCAGCCGAACGCGCCGCCGCCCTGGCCGACATCACGCGGCTGGAGGAATTCTACGCCCGCAGCGCCACGCCGCTCGATGCCATCATGGCCTCCGGCGCCGGCGTGACGCCGGACGAACAGGCCATCCTCGCCTCGATCAAGGAGATCGAGGCCCGCACCATGCCCCTGATCCGCCAGGTCATCGAGGCCCGCAACAGGGGGGAGGCCGAGGCCGCGCACCGCCTGCTGATGGACCAGGCCCGCCCCGCCTTCGTCGAATGGCTGGCCCGCATCAACCGCTTCATCGACCTGCAGGAAGCCAAGAACCGCACCGTGGCGACCGAAGCCCGCGCCGTGGCGGAAGGCTTCCAGGCGCTGATGATCGCCCTCGTCGCCGCGGGGCTGGTGATCGGCGGGGCCATCGCGGCCTGGTCGCTCCGCGCCGTGGCGCCGCTGAAGCGCCTGGCCGAATCGATGCTCCGCCTGTCGCGCGGCGACCTGGCCGCGGAGATCCCCGGCCAGGACCGCGCGGATGAGGTCGGCGCCATGGCCAAGGCCGTCGCCGTCTTCAAGACCAGCATGGCGGACAGCGCCCGCCTGGCCGCCGACCAGGAAAGGCTGAAGGCGGAGGCCGCCGCCGAACGCCAGCGCGTGCTGCGCGGCCTGCTCTCCAACCTCGAGGAGAAGGTCGGCGGCACCGTCGCCCTCCTCGCCGGCCGCGCCGCCGAGTTGGAACGCACCGCGCGGTCCATGCGCGGCACCGCGATGGAGACGAATGCGAAGGCCGACAGCGTCCAGGCCGCCGCGACGGATGCCACCAGCCGCGTCCGCAGCATGGCGGTGGCCGCCGAACAGCTCAGCGGCTCGATCGGGGAGATCAGCCGCCAGGTCGCGCAATCCGCCCGCATCACCGGCGCCGCGGTGGAAGACGCCCGCCGCACCGATGCCACGGTGCAGGCGCTGGCCGCCGGCGCGCAGCGCATCGGCGACGTCGTCGGCATCATCACCTCCATCGCCGGCCAGACCAACCTGCTGGCCCTGAACGCGACCATCGAGGCTGCCCGCGCCGGTGAGGCGGGCAAGGGCTTCGCCGTGGTGGCGAGCGAGGTGAAGTCCCTGGCCGGCCAGACCGCCCGCGCGACGGAGGAGATCGGCGCCCAGATCGGCACCATCCAGGCCGCGACCAAGGACGCCGTGACCGCCATCCAGACCATCGCCGGCCGGATCGAGGAGGTGAGCCAGATCGCCACCCTCATCGCCTCCGCGGTGGAGGAACAGGGCGCCGCGACGCAGGAGATCGCCCGCAGCGTGCAGCAGACGGTGGAGGCGACGCAGCTTGTCGGCGCCGACATCCAGGGCGTCACCCAGGCCGCGAATGAGAGCGGCGCGGCGGCGGACCAGGTCCTCGGCGCCGCCTCCGACGTTTCCCGCCAGGCGGAACGCCTGACGGCGGAAGTCCGCGGCTTCGTCGCCAGCGTCGCGGCATAAGGCTACGGCCTGACGCGCGACGCCGGCGGTGCTGGCGTGTTATGGGGGGAGAGGAGGCCCAGGATGACCATCACCCTCTCCCCCGACCTGATCGCGATCATCGAGGCGAAAGTGGCCAGCGGCCGCTTCCCCTCCGCCGACGCCGTGCTTCGGGAAGCCCTGCACCAGTTGGAAGTCGCCGAAGCCAGCCTGGCCGATGACGACGAGGCCTGGCTGAAGCAGGCCTATGAGGCGGCGCTCGCCAGTGGCGAGCCTGTCGAGGTGGACCTCGGCAATCTGAGGGACCACGTCCTGAACGGCGCGACGCTGCGGCCCCGCTAGGTGTTGCGACTCCGCTTCTTCCCGGCGGCGATTGCCGACCTGGTCGATACACGTGCCTATGTGGCGGATCACCGCCCCGCCAGTGCCGGGCCGCTGGTGGACCGACTGATCGATCGGGTACGCCTGCTGGCCAACCATCCCGATGCCGGGGAACGACTTCCCCGACTCGGCCCCGGTGTCCGCCGCCTGACCGAGGCCCCGTATGTGATCCTCTATCGCACCACGGCGGAGGAGGTGCAGCTCCTCCGCATCCTCCACGCCGCCCGCCGCATCACCCGCGCCGCCCCACCCCCCGGCTGACCCGGCCTACCGCCCCGCCATCACCAGGTAGTTCACCCCCAGGTCCCGGCTCTCCCGCCACCCCCCGGTCAGCGGGTCCATCGTCATCCCCGCGATATCCGTCACCCGCAGCCCCGCGCGCTTCAGCCCCGCGCCCAGCTCGCCGGGGGTCACGAACATCTTCCAGTCATGGGTGCCGATCGGCAGCAGCCGCAGCAGGTATTCCGCGCCGAGCTTGGCCATCAGGAAGGACCGCACCGTGCGGTTCAGCGTGGACAGGAACACCGGCCCCGCCGCCAGGCCGGCCAGCGCGGCGTAGAAGGCCGCGCGTTCCTCGACATGCTCCACCACTTCCAGCGCCACCACCGCGTCGAAGCGGGCACCTTCCGCCAGCAGGTCTTCCGGCCCCCCCTCCCGGTACTCGATCTCCAGCCCCCCGGCCGCCGCATGGGCCCGCGCCGCCGCCAGCGCATCGGCCGCCGCATCGACCCCCGTCACCCGGGCGCCGAAGCGGGAAAAAGCCTCGGAGGCCAGGCCCGCCCCGCAGCCCACATCCAGCAGGGTCAGCCCCGACAGGTCCCGCCCCGTCCGCCCATGGGCGCGCGCGATCCGCTCCGCGATCCAGCCCGTCCGCAGCGGATTCATCCGGTGCAGCGGCTTCATCGGCCCCGCCGGGTCCCACCAGCGATCCGCCAGCGCACCGAATTTCCGGATTTCCGCCTCGACCGCCGTGCCCGCCATTGCCGCCCCCAATTGAACCGCTGGTTATCCAGGCGAGGTTGCCCGCCGGCCCGCCCCCCGTTATCTGTCCGCCCCCCGGCGGGGCGCAACGGGTCCACCCGCCCGATCCTCCCCCCGACCCCATTTGAACGGTAGCCCGGACCCGGCCATGGCCCGCATCGTGATGAAGTTCGGCGGCACCTCCGTCGCCGATCTCGACCGCATCCGCAACGTCGCCAACCGCGTGAAGCGGGAGGTCGATGCCGGGAACGAGGTCGCCGTCGTCGTCTCCGCCATGTCCGGCACGACCAACCAGCTGGTGAAGTGGTGCCAGGACCTCTCGCCGCTCCATGACGCCCGCGAATACGATGTGGTGGTGGCCACCGGCGAACAGGTCACGATCGGCCTGCTCGCCATCGCGCTGCAGACCATCGGCGTCGAGGCCCGGTCCTGGCAGGGCTGGCAGATCCCCATCCTGACCGACCAGGCCCATGGCAAGGCGCGCGTCGAGAGCATCGACGGGTCGCTGCTGATCGAACGCATGCAATCCGGCCAGGTCCCCGTCATCGCCGGCTTCCAGGGGCTGGAGCCGGAGCGCAACCGCGTCACCACGCTCGGCCGCGGGGGCTCCGACCTCTCGGCCGTCGCCATCGCCGCCGCCGTGAAGGCGGATCGCTGCGACATCTACACCGATGTGGACGGCGTCTACACGACCGACCCCCGCATCGTGCCCCGGGCCCGCAAGCTCGACCGCATTTCCTATGAGGAGATGCTGGAACTGGCCTCGGTCGGGGCCAAGGTATTGCAGACGCGCTCCGTGGAACTGGCCATGAAGCAGCGCGTGCGGGTCCAGGTTCTCTCCAGCTTCGAGGACAAGCCAGGCAGCCTGGTGGTTGACGAGGACGAAATCGTGGAACAGCCCATCGTGTCCGGCATCGCCTATTCCCGTGACGAGGCGAAGGTCACCCTTCGCCGCGTGCCGGACCGGCCCGGCGTCGCCGCCTCCGTCTTCGGCCCGCTCTCGGCCGCCAACGTCAATGTGGACATGATCGTCCAGAATGTCGGCGCCGATGGCAGCACGGACATGACCTTCACCCTCGGCCGCACGGATCTGCCCCGCGCCCGTGACCTGCTGGAGAAGGAGCAGGCGACGATCGGGTTCGAGGCGATGATCGCCGACCCCGATGTCGCCAAGATCAGCGTCGTCGGCATCGGCATGCGCACCCATGCCGGCGTCGCCACCACCATGTTCAAGACGCTGTCGGAGAAGGGGATCAACATCCAGGTGATCTCCACCAGCGAGATCAAGGTGAGCGTCCTGATCCCCGCCGACTACACGGAGCTTGCGGTGCGCGCCCTGCACACGGCCTATGGGCTGGACGGGCCGGAACCGGCCCGGCGCGGCGAAGGCTGAAGGAACACCATGGACGCGCTCCCCCCCCAGGCTCCGCCCGCCGAGGCCCTCGCCCGCATCGATGCGCTGATGGCGCGCGGCGCCGCCTTCTTCGGCACGCGCTACGCCATCATGGGCGGCGCCATGTCCTGGGTGAGCGAGCGCAACCTGGTCGCCGCGCTGTCGAACGCCGGCGCCTTCGGCGTCATTGCCTGTGGCGCGATGGAGCCGGACCGCCTGGCCCAGGAAATCCAGGGCACCCAGGCCCTGACGAACAAGCCCTTCGGCGTGAACCTCATCACCATGCATCCCAGGCTGGACCAGCTGGTCCAGACCTGCCTCGACCACAAGGTCGGCCACATCGTCTTCGCCGGCGGCATTCCGCCCGGCTCCGCCATCAAGGCGGCGAAGGATGGCGGCGCCAAGGTCGTCTGCTTCGCGCCGGCCCTGGCACTCGCCAAGAAGCTCATCCGCTCCGGCGCCGATGCGCTGGTGATCGAGGGTGCGGAAGCCGGCGGCCACATCGGCCCCGTGTCGCTGACGGTGCTGGCGCAGGAGATCCTGCCCTTCATCCGCGATGTCCCCGTCTTCGTCGCCGGCGGCATCGGGCGGGGTGAGGCGATTCTCTCCTATCTGGAGATGGGCGCCGCCGGCGCGCAGCTCGGCACCCGATTCGTCTGCGCCACCGAATCGATCGCCCATCCCAACTTCAAGCGCGCCTTCATCCGCGGCGCCGCGCGGGATGCGCTGCCGACCGTGCAGCTCGATGAACGTTTTCCCGTGATTCCCGTCCGTGCCTTGCAGAATGGCGGCACGAAACGCTTCCTCGAGCATCAGGCCGAAACGATTCGCCGCTTCCTGGCCGGTGAGGTCGAGAAGGCCGCCGCCCAGCTCGACATCGAGCATTACTGGGCCGGCGCGCTGCGCCGCGCGGTCGTCGATGGCGATGTCGAGAACGGGTCGCTGATGGCCGGGCAGAGCGTCGGCATGGTCACGAAGGAACAGCCGGCGGCGGAGATCGTGCAGGAACTGGTCTGGCAGGCCGCCGCCGCCCTCGCGGCGCGCCAGGCGGCCTGACATGTCGCGCGCCGCGCTTCGCATGATTCGGTTTGCGGCGCAGCAGGCAGCGCGCTAGTTCTCCACGCCGTGCCCTACGACCTGAAGCGCATCCCCCGAAAGGCAGACTCCACCGGCGCAGAGGCCGCGCGGGTCGGTGAGGAACTCCGCGACTCCCGCCTGGCCCTCGGCCTGTCGGTGGAGGAGATGGCGGTGCGGCTGCGCATCCGCCGCCCCTATCTGGAAGCGCTGGAGGAAGGCCGCATCGCGGACCTCCCCGGTGCCGCCTATGCCGTCGGATTCGTGCGCACCTATGCGCACGCGCTCGGCCTCGACGCCGACGAGATGGTGCGCCGCTTCCGCGACCTCTCCGGCGCCGCCGTCACGCGCAAGACCAACCTGGTCTTCCCGGAGCCCGTGCCCGAACGCGGGATGCCGGCTGGCGGCGTGATCGGCATCGGCGCGGTGATCGTCATCGGCGCCTATGTCGCCTGGTTCAACTGGACCGGCGGCGGCAACCGCACCGTGGATGTCGTGCCCCCCGTGCCGCCGCGGCTGGAAGCCGCCGCCGACCAGGGCCGCAGCCAACTGCCCGGCGCCAATGCCAACCGGGGGGAGGGCGCGCTGCCGCTTTCCGCCCTGCCGCCGCCCGGTGGCGTCAACGCGCCGGGGACCGCCGCCCAGGCCGCCACCGTTCCCCCGCCGCCGCCCATGGCGGCCCCGGCACCCGCCCCGCCGCCGCCCCTCATCGCCGGGCTGCCGGAAGGCACCAGGGTCGCGCTGCGCGCCCGCGCCAACAGCGGGGACAACGGCGTCTGGCTGCAGGTGAGGGACCCCCGCAGCGGCCAGGTCCTGCTGAACCGCGTGCTGCGCGCGGGCGAACACTGGCCCGTGCCGGCGCGGGACGGGTTGCTGCTGGATACCGGCCGCGCCGATGCGCTGGAGATCGTGGTGGAGAACACGCTCTCCCCGGCGCTGGACGGCATCAGCGGGGTGCGGCGCAACGTGGTGCTGGACCCCGATCGCCTGCGCCAGCGCCTGGTCCCGGCCACCGCCAGCAACACCCCGCCGCCGGCCACCATTCGAACCAACTAGCGGGTTCGCGCCTTCCCCCTGTGATACCCGGCCCCGGCACCCTATGCTTGGGGCCGAGGAACCAGGGACCACGGACGCAGCATGGCCTATCGCCCCTACCAGCAGATCGCCCGCCGCAAGTCGCGGCTGATCCATGTAGGCAAGGTCCCGGTCGGCGGCGACAGCCCCATCACCGTCCAGACCATGACCAACACGCCCACCGAGGACGCCAAGGCGACGATCGAACAGATCCGCCGCTGCGAACTCGCCGGCGTCGACATCGTCCGCGTCTCCGTCCCCACCGAGGAAGGCACCGCCGCCCTCAAGGAGATCGTGCGGGAGGTCAACGTCCCCATCGTCGCCGACATCCACTTCCACTACCGCCGCGCGATCGAGGCCGCGGAAGCCGGCGCCGCCTGCCTTCGCATCAACCCCGGCAATATCGGCAGCAAGGACCGGGTGAAGGAGGTCGTGAAGGCCGCCCGCGACCATGGCTGCTCCATCCGCATCGGCGTCAACGCCGGCAGCCTGGAAAAGCACCTGCTGGAGAAATACGGGGAGCCCAACCCGGAGGCGCTGGTGGAAAGCGCGCTCTGGCACGCCGACCACCTCCTCCAGGAGGGATTCGACAACTTCAAGATCAGCGTGAAGGCGTCCGACGTCTTCCTGGCCGTCGCCGCCTACCAGCAACTGGCGGAGGCCTGCGACCACCCCCTCCATATCGGCATCACGGAGGCCGGCGGCCGCCGCGCCGGCACGGTGAAATCCGCCATCGGCCTGGGCTCCCTCCTCTGGGCCGGGATCGGCGACACCGTCCGCGTCTCCCTCTCCGCGGAGCCGGAGGAGGAGGTCTCGGTCGGCTGGGAACTCCTGAAGTCGCTCCACATCCGCCACCGCGGCGTGAAGGTCATCTCCTGCCCCTCCTGCGCCCGCCAGGGCTTCGACGTGATCCGCACGGTGGAGAAGCTGGAGGACCGGCTCGCCCATATCGACCAGCCCATCAGCCTCAGCATCATCGGCTGCGTCGTGAACGGGCCCGGTGAGGCGCTGATGACCGATATCGGCCTGACCGGCGGCGGCGCCGGCACGCACATGGTCTACGGCATGGGCAAGACCAGCCACACCGTGAAGACCGAGGAGATGGTGGAGCACATCGTCAGCCTGGTCGAAGCCCGTGCCGAGGCCATGAAGGCCGCGAAGGCCGCCGAGGTGGCCGCCGCCGCCGAGGCCCAGGCCGCCGAGTAACCCGTGCACCCCGAGATCCTCCGCCACCAGGACGCCATCGCGGCCCTCTGCCGCCGCTTCGGCGTGACCCGGCTGGAGGTCTTCGGATCGGCGGCGAGGGGCGACGACTTCGACCCGGCGCGGAGCGACGTGGATTTGCTGGTGGAGTTCGGTCCGGAGGTCCGGCGGAGCTTCGCCACGCTGCTCGGGTTCGAGGACGCTGTTGCGCAGGTTGTTGGCCGCCGCGTGGATGTCGTGGAGTTCGAGGCGCTGGCCGAAAGCCCGAACCCGTTCAAGCGCCGCGCCATGCTGGCCGATGCGCAGCCATTTTTCGCGGCATGACGGAGGATGGCGACGGGCGCGACCTGAAGCGCGTCGCTGACATGCTGGTCTGGGCCATGCAGGCTCTCAGCCATGCTGAAGACCTGGACGAAACCCGCTTCCGGGCCAGCAAGCTGCACCAGGGCGCCATCACGCATTGCCTCACCATCGTCGGCGAGGCCGCTTCCCGGACCTCACCTGCCTTCCGCTCTCGCCACGCTCATATCCCGTGGTCGGTCATCATCGGCATGCGCAACAAGCTGATCCATGACTATGGCGGCGTCGCGCTGAAGGTCGTCTGGGTCACCGTGACCGAGGATGTGCCTGACCTGATCGCCCAGCTACGCGTCATCCTCCCCCCGGACACGGATGCCTGACCCCGGGCCCGCCACTTCCCGCTTGGCCGCACCCCCTCCTGCCCGCTAGTAATACCCCATGGAAACCGAGGTAATACTCCCCCCCATGCCCGTCACCGTGAAGGGCCAGGTCACGGTGCCGAAGCCGCTCCGCGACCATCTAGGCCTCACGCCCGGCAGCCACGTCGCCTTCGCGCTCGAAGCCGATGGCCGTGTCACGCTGCGGCGGGCCGATACCCCCGGCACTGCCGCCGTCCCCTCCCGCTTCGCCCGTCTCCGCGCCGCAGCCCCGGGACGCCCCCCGGGGCGCAATGCGCTGACCACCGCGGAGATCATGAAACTCACGCGCGGCGAGGACTGGGGTGACGCTGGTTGATACCAACATCCTGCTCGACCTGACCGGGCAGGATGGTCATTGGGCCGACTGGTCGCAGCGCATGCTGGAAGCCGCGGCGCTGCGTGGCCCGCTTCTCATCAACGATGTCATCTTCGCCGAACTCTCGATCGGCTACGACCGCATCGAGGACTGCCTGGCATTCGTCGAAGCGCTTGGCCTCGAAAGCCGCCCCACCCCGCCCGGCGCCCTCTTCCTGGCTGGTAAGGTCTTTCGCGACTATCGCCGCCGCGGTGGCCCCCGTTCCGGCGTGCTGCCGGATTTCTTCATCGGCGCCCATGCCGCGCATGACGACCTGGCCCTGCTGACGCGCGATCCCCGCCGCTACGCCACCAACTTCCCGAGCCTCCGACTCATCGCCCCCTGAGCCACCGCGCCTCTTGCCCCTGCGCGCCACAGGCGCGATACGCCCATCATGGCCAGCACCCCCCTCCAGCCCGTCCGCGGCACCCGTGACCTGATCGGCGAAGACCACCGCCGCCATCACCACGTCATCACCGCCGCGCGCCGGATCACGGGGCTTTACGGCTTTGAGGAATGGTCCACGCCCATCTTCGAGGACACGCGCGTCTTTGCCCGCTCCCTCGGCGAGACCTCCGACGTCGTCTCCAAGGAAATGTATTCCTTCACCGACCGCGGCGGCGATTCCATCACGCTGCGGCCGGAGAACACCGCCGGCGTCTGCCGCGCCCTGGTCTCCAACGGCCTGACGCAGTCCAACCTGCCCCGCAAGGTCTTCTACGCCGGGCCGATGTTCCGCTACGAACGCCCGCAGAAGGGCCGCTACCGCCAGTTCCACCAGATCGGCGCGGAAATCCTCGGCGCCGCCGAGCCATTGGCCGATGCTGAAGTCATCGCCGCCGGCTGGAACATCCTCCAGGACCTCGGCATCAGCGATGGCGTGGTGCTGGAGATCAACACGCTGGGCGATGCCGAAAGCCGCGACGCCTACCGCACGGCGCTGGTTGCCCACTTCACCGCGCACAAGGACAGCCTGTCCGATGACAGCCGCATCCGGCTCGAGAAGAACCCGATGCGCATCCTGGACAGCAAGGATGAGGGCGACCGCAGGATCGTCGCCACCGCCCCTACCATCCAGCCCTACCTCACCCCTGCCGCCGCCGCCTTCTTCGCCGCCGTGCTCAAGCACCTGGAGACGCTGGGCGTGCCGACGCGGGAGAACCCGCGCATCGTCCGCGGCCTCGACTACTACAGCCACACGGCGTTCGAATTCGTGACCGACCGCCTCGGCGCCCAGGGCACCGTCATGGCCGGCGGCCGCTATGATGGCCTGGTCGAGGAGATGGGCGGCCCCGCCACCCCCTCCGTCGGCTGGGCCGCTGGTGTCGAACGCCTGTCGATGCTGCTGGCGCAGACCCCCGCCGCCCCCCGCCCCGTCGCCGTGATCCCGGTGAGCGAGGCGCAGGAACCCGCCGCCATCGCGCTGACGCAGCAGCTTCGCCAGGCCGGCGTCACGGCCGAGATCGCCTACAAGGGCAACCTCAAGCGCCGCATGGAACGCGCCAACAAGATCGGCGCCCGCGCCGCCCTGATCCTCGGCGAGGATGAGGTGGCCCAGGGCATCGTCCAGCTCCGCGACCTCGATGCCGGCACCCAGGACCGCATCCCGCCGGCGGAGGCCGTGGCCAGGCTGCGAGCCCCGGAAGCTTAGGGCGGATGAGCCTTCCCCAGAAACTCGACCGCCTGCTGTCGCGCGCCGACGAAATCCGCCATGCGCTGAACACCGCGGATGGCGCCCAGGTCGGTGCCCTGTCCAAGGAACTCTCGGACCTCGAACCCCTGGTCGAGAAGGTGCAGGAATACCGCGCCACCGAGCGTGGCCGGGACGAGGCCGAGGCCATGCTGGCCGACCCCGAACTCCGCGAACTCGCGGAGCCCGAGTATTTCGCACTGCGCGATCGCCTGCCGGTGCTGGAACGCGAAATCCGCCTCATGCTCCTGCCGCGCGACGCCGCGGACCAGGGCAACGCCATCCTCGAAATCCGCCCCGCCGCCGGCGGCGATGAGGCCGCGCTGTTCGCCGCCGAGCTCTTCGGCGCCTACCAGCGCTACGCCGCCACCCAGGGCTGGCGGTTCGAGGTGCTGGAATATGACGAGGGCGAGCTGGGTGGCGTGAAGGGCGCGACCGCCACGGTCGAGGGCCGCGGCGTCTTCGCCCAGCTGAAGTTCGAATCCGGCGTCCACCGCGTGCAGCGCGTGCCCGCGACCGAGTCCCAGGGCCGCATCCACACCTCCACCGTCACCGTCGCCGTGATGGCGGAGGCCGAGGAGGTGGATGTGCAGATCAATGAGAGCGACCTGCGCATCGACACCTATCGCGCCAGCGGCGCCGGCGGCCAGCACGTCAACAAGACCGACAGCGCCGTCCGCATCACCCACATCCCGACCGGGACGGTGGTGGCGATGCAGGAGGAGCGGAGCCAGCACAAGAACCGCGCCAAGGCGATGAAGGTGCTGCGCGCCCGCATCTATGACGCGCAGCGCAACCGCCTGGACAGCGCCCGCGCCGCGGACCGGAAGTCCCAGGTCGGCACCGGTGATCGCAGCGAACGCATCCGGACCTACAACTTCCCGCAGGGGCGGGTGACGGACCACCGGATCGGGCTGACGCTGCACAAGATCGACCGGGTGATGCTGGGGGAGTTCGACGACATCATCGGGGCGCTGACGGCGGAGGATGAGGCGGCGCGGCTGGCGGCCGAGGCCGAATGAGGGCGCATGGCGGGGGGGCTCTGCCCCCCGCACCCCCCGCCAGGGCCGAACCGGCCCTGGACCGTCATCAATTGCAGATGGTCCAGGGGGGTCTCCCCCCGGGGGGGGGGGGGGGGGGGGGTGGCCGGAGCCTTCCCCACATCACCCGCGATGACCTGCCCCCCCGGCAGCACCATCGGCGCCTACCTCTGCCAGGCCGGCCAGGTCCTGCGCGCCGCCGCCATCGACCAGCCCCGCTACGAGGCCCGCCTCCTCCTCGCCCATGCCCTCGGCACCACCCAGGACGCCCTCCTCCGCGACCCCCGTGCCGAGGTTCCCGCCGAGGCCGCCGTCCGCTTCGGGACCGCCCTGAAGGCCCGCCTCGACCACACCCCCATCGCCCATATCCTCGGCCGCCAGGGCTTCTGGACCCTCGACCTCGCCGTCTCCCCCGCCACCCTCATCCCCCGCCCCGATTCGGAATCCCTGGTGGAAGCGGCGCTGGAGGCCTTCCCGGACCCGCGGCGCCCGATCCGCGTGCTGGACCTCGGCACCGGCACCGGCGCCCTGCTGCTGGCGGTGCTCTCCGAACGCCCCGCGGCCTTCGGCATCGGCCTGGACCGCGCGCCCGAAGCCGCGGCGCTTGCCGCCCGCAACGCCCGGGACAACGGCCTGGCCGACCGCGCCGCCTTCCTGGCCGGGGACTGGGCCGCCGCGCTCGATTCGGCCTTCGACCTGGTGCTGTCGAACCCCCCCTACATCGAGCACGACGCCATCGCCGGCCTCATGCCCGATGTCGCCCGGCATGAGCCCGCGCTGGCGCTCGATGGCGGGGCGGATGGGCTCGACGCCTACCGCGCCATCACCGCCGCGCTGCCCGCGCTGCTGGCGCCTGGCGGAGTCGCGGTGCTGGAACTCGGCCAGGGCCAGCGCCCGGCGGTGGAAGCCCTGGCGCGCGCCGCCGGGCTGGAACCTGCGGGATGCCACGCCGACCTCGGCGGGATCGACCGCGCGCTGGTCCTCGGGAAAGGCGACTTCGCGAAAAAACCGTTTGTCGGCCCGGCGCTGGCGCACTAGGTTGACCCCGCGGCCCGGGAAGCCTTTGCGCGTCCCGGCACCGCCGGCAGAAGCGGCCGGGCCATGGGGCGCCAGGGGCACAGGCCCGGTTCCCGCCAGCCCGTGGGCCGCGATGACGCAACCCGAAGATGCCGCGTTCCCGGTCGGGGCCTTCCCGCACGGCGGCGCGATTGCGAGACGGCGAACGCCATACCAATGAACATGAAGCGCATGCGCGGCCGCGGCGGCAACCGCCACGGGGGCGGAGGTGGCGGCGGCGGCGGTGGTCCGTACCGCCAGGGCGGCGGCGGTGGCGGCGGCGGCGGTGGTGGCGGGGGGGGCGGTGGCGGCGGTCACCAGCCGATGAACCGCAACCACGTCTTCGACAGCAACGGCCCGGACATGCGCCTGCGCGGCACCGCCCAGCAGCTGTTCGAGAAGTATCTCCAGCTCGGCCGCGACGCGACCAGCGCCAGCGACCGCGTCATGGCGGAAAGCTACTTCCAGCACGCCGAGCATTACTTCCGCATCCTGAATGCGATGAGCCAGGCGGCCCAGGCACAGGGCGGCCCGCCCCAGCACCAGCAGCGCCGCTACCAGAACGGCCCGGAACAGGAAGGCGGCGGGGACGGCAATAGCGACCAGCCGGACCTCGCCATGCGCCGCGACGATTCCGGCATGGCCCAGCAGATCAACGCGCCCCAATACGGCAACGGCCATGCCGACCGTAACATGGGCGACCGTGGCATGGGCGACCGTGGCATGGGCGACCGTGGCATGGGCGACCGGGGCATGGGCGACCGGGGCATGGGCGACCGGGGCATGGACGACCGCGGCAACGGCATGGACCAGGACGACAACCAGTCCGACATGCGCGACCGGGACCACGATCGGGACCAGCGCGAAGGCTGATCCCGCAACCCTCTCCCCCCGGCGGGGGAGGGGGGCCTATTCCGGCAACACGCCGATATCCAGCGGCAGCACCGCCCCCATCCACAGCGCGTGCGCCGTGTGATCCGCGCGCTGCCGCCCCGTCTCCGGGTGCAGCAGCACGGTCAGCCCCCGGCGGTTCAGCGCCAGGAAGGGCGCGAGCGCGGGAAACAGCGCCACCCCGAAGGCCACCTGGTACATGGCGGAGGGATGCGGCCCCACCGGCCGGTCATGCCACCGCCCCAGCACCGCATCCGGGAATTGCGCGCCGATCGCCTCCCGCAGCACCGCGGCCTCTTCCCGCGTCGTCGCGGGGTCGTAGTAGACATGGGCGTGCCAGCCCGTGATGCCGCTCTCCATCGCACCCCGCCTCCATCGCGTCCCCGGCCGCCCGCCCGTCATCCGCCCCCCGGACATGAAA
The DNA here is from genome assembly GCF_051859025.1 of Falsiroseomonas sp. Taxonomy (GTDB): domain Bacteria; phylum Pseudomonadota; class Alphaproteobacteria; order Acetobacterales; family Acetobacteraceae; genus Falsiroseomonas. The sequence continues at coordinate 37,841 of NZ_JBHYGL010000012.1, forward strand.
CCCCCGGACATGAAAAAGGCGCCGCGGCCCCTCGGGGCCCGACGCCTTCGTCAGTCTCGTTCGGCGGCGGGCGCCGCCCGGTCGCCCAGCGCCGGTCCCTCAGACGATGAAGATCGCCATCAGCACGAGGATGCCGACGGTCAGACCCACGCCCCAGGTCGTGCCCTTCATGAAGCCGTCATAGAAGGAGGTCCGCTCCGCCATGATGTCTTCGGACTTCACCTCGACCAGTTCATACGTCGCGGGGGCGTGGTCAGCCATGGGTGTCCTCGTTGAGCATCAGCCTTCGGCGCCCCTTGTAGAAAGCGCGGCCCAGCCGGGCAAGGGGTTCGCCAGGGCGGAATCGGCGCCAGGCGCCTCGACAAGCGCCAATTCGCCCTCCACGCGAACCCGCCCGGCGGCGAGCCAGGCCAGAGCGGCCGGGTAGATGCGGTGTTCCTGCGCCAGCACCCGCGCGGCGAGCGTCGCTTCCGTGTCCCCCGCCAGCACCGGCACGGCGGCCTGCGCCAGGATGGGGCCCTCATCCACCCCGTTGCGCACCAGGTGGACGGTGCAGCCATGCAGCCTGACACCGGCCGCGATCGCCCGGGCATGGGTATCGAGCCCGCGAAAACTCGGCAGCAGGGAAGGGTGGATGTTGATCAGCCGGTCCCGCCAGCGATCGACGAAGCCCTCCGTCAGCACCCGCATGAAGCCCGCCAGCGCCACCAGTTCGACCCCGTGGCGGGCCAGTTCGGCCTCCATCGCCACCTCGAACTCCGCCCGGTCCCCCTTGAAGGCCCTGCTTTCCACCACCGCGGTCGGGATGCCCGCCGCCCGCGCCCGGTCCAGCCCGCCGGCATCCGCCTTGTTGGCCAGCACCAGCGCGATCCGCGCGGGGTAGGCGGGGTCCGCCGCCGCCTCCAGCAGCGCCGCCATGTTGCTGCCGCGGCCGGAGATCAGGACCGCGGTCGGAACCCGCCTGGTCAAGCGGGCCAGCCCTCGCCGAGGTTGTCGATCCGCACGGAAGCCGCGCCCTCGGCCGCCTCCAGCGCGCCGATCCGGAACACCGTCTCGCCGGCCTCCGTCAGCATCGCCGTCGCGGCATCCGCGTCCTCCGCCGCCACCACCAGCACCATGCCGAGCCCGCAATTGAAGACCCGCAGCATCTCCTCCGCCGCCACGCCGCCGGCGCGCGCCAGCCAGGCGAAGACGGGCGGCACGGCCCAGGCACGGCCATCCAGCACCGCGACCACGCCGGCCGGCAGCACGCGGGGCAGGTTGCCCGGCAGCCCGCCGCCGGTGATGTGCGCCGCCGCCTTCAGCCTCCCCGCCTTGTGCAGCGCCAGCACCGGCTTCACATAGATGCGCGTCGGCGCCAGCAGCGCCTCCGCCACGCTCTGGCCGGCGGCAAACGGGGCAGGGGAGGCGAGGGTCAGGTTCGTCCCCTCCAGGATCCGCCGCACCAGCGAATAGCCGTTGGAATGCACCCCCGAACTGGCGAGCCCCAGCAGCACGTCGCCCGGCCCGACATCCGGCTTCGGCAGCAGCGCATCGCGTTCCGCCGCCCCCACCGTGAAGCCCGCCAAATCATAGTCGCCGCCCTTGTAGAGGCCCGGCATCTCCGCCGTCTCACCCCCCACCAGCGCGCAGCCCGCGATGCGGCAACCCTCCGCGATGCCACCCACCACCGCGGAGGCCTGCGCCACATCCAGCTTGCCGGTCGCGAAATAATCCAGGAAGAACAGCGGCTCCGCCCCCTGCACCACCAGGTCGTTCACGCACATCGCCACCAGGTCCTGGCCGACGAAGCCATGGATGCCGCTGTCGATCGCGAGCTTGAGCTTGGTGCCGACCCCGTCGGTGGAACTCACCAGCACCGGGTCCTTGAACCCCGCCGCCTTCAGGTCGAACAGCGCCCCGAAACCGCCGAGCCCGCCCATCGTTCCGGGCCGGTCGGTGCTGCGGGCCAAGGGCTTGATGGCGTCCACCAGCGCATCGCCGGCTTCGATGTCCACTCCGGCGTCGCGGTAGGTCAGGCTGGTCATGGCGGCCCCCGATCGGGTATTCGGCACACAGGCAGAAATGCCTGCAACGGTAGGGATGGCGATATGCCGGTCAGCGAGCGGCGCAGCCAGTGGGGCGGAAAAAACCATTTTCGGCCCCATACGGCAATCGGGGCGATCATGCTGGGCGCCGCCATGGCCTTCGCGGCGCCCTTCGCCATGCCCGCACCCGCCTTTGCCCAGGCGACGCCTGACGAAAACCCCCTGGTCCAGCGCGGCGTCCCGGCGGAGGCCACGGCCGAAACCGCCGTCATCGCCCGCGACCGCGCCCTGAATGCCGGCCAGCGCGCGGCCTATGAGCGGATGGCCGCCGCCCTCGGCCTGCCCCGCGGCATCCCGGACGCGCAGATCGAGGGCCTGGTCCAGTCCCTCGTCATCGAATCCGAACGCATCACCCAGCGCGGCTACACCGCGCGCCTCACGGTGAACTTCAACCCCGGCCGCGTCGCCGCCATGGGCGGCCGCAACCCGGGTGCCATCGGCGCGCCGGGGACCCTCTTCAGCACCCCCGGGGGCCCCGCCACCGGCCCGGCCACCCCAGGCGCGACCAGCCAGGCGCCTGGCGTCGGCGGCCCGCCCGTCTCGACGGTGGAGGCCGTGGCCATCTACCGCTCCTTCCCCGAATGGGTGGAGATCACCCGCCGCCTCGGCGCCGCCTCCCCCGTCGCGCGCTTCGAGGTGGTGAGCCTGACCGGCGAAAGGGCGCGGCTGCGCCTCGGCCTGCGCACCCAGCCGCCGGAAGCCGCGGCCGAACTGGCGCAGAGCGGCATCGCCCTCGCCCCCGGCCCGATCGATGCGCGACCCGGCGAGGGATGGCGCCTCAGCCTTGCCGGAGGCCGTTGACCGCCCGCCGGCCGACAAGGCCGGCCCCCCGGCGGAAGCCGCCACCCTGCCGCCCCGGATCAACCCGGCGGTGGAGGACGCCTATTTCACCTGGCCCAACGTCATCACCTTCGCCCGGCTCTGCGCCGTGCCGGGGGCGGTGTGGCTGGTGCTGAACCACCGCCTCGACCTCGCTTTCTGGGTCTTCGTCGCGGCCGGCGTCTCGGACGCCGTCGATGGCTGGCTGGCCCGCATCCGCCACAGCCGTTCCACGCTGGGTGCCATCCTCGACCCCGTCGCGGACAAGGCGCTGCTGGTCTCCATCTATGTGACCCTGGCGGGCATCGGCGTGCTGCCGGACTGGCTCGCCATCCTCGTCGTCTTCCGGGACCTGCTGATCGTGGGGGGGGTGCTGGTGCTGTATGTACTGGGCCAGCCGCCGCGCATCCGGCCGATCTTCGTCTCCAAGCTGAACACCGCGTTGCAGATAACGCTGGCCGCCGGAGCCCTGCTTCTGGCGGGATACGGCATGGGCGATTCCGTCATCATCGATGTCTTCATCTGGCTGGTCGCCGCCAGCACCTTCGCCTCCGGCGCCGCCTACGTCACCCAGGCCGCGCGGGGCCGTGCATGAGCGGCAGCAAGCCCCCCGCCACGCCGCCCGCCCTGCCAGCGCCGCCCCCGGCGCCGAAGCCGGACCCGCGCCCCGCTTCCTGGCCGGCTTCCCCCGGCGCGCGCATGGCGACGCGGGCGGAACGCTGGGCGCTGGTCATCGGCACCACGGTCGTGCTGCTGTTCAGCCTCTGGCTCTTCTCGGCGATCCTGACGCCCTTCGTCCTCGCCGCCTGCATCGCCTATTTCCTCGACCCGCCGGCGCGCCAGCTGACGCGGCTCGGCCTTCCCCGGGGCCTGGCCGCCTTCCTGCTGGTCACGGGCCTGACGGCCTTCGCGCTGCTGGCGATGCTGCTGCTGTATCCGCTGCTGGTCGCGCAGATCGGCGTGCTGGTCACGCGCCTGCCCGCCTATGTCGCCGGCATCGGCAGCCTGGTCCGCCAGGCCCTGGAACGGCTGCAGGAGGCTTTGGGGCCGGAGGTCGTGGACACCCAGCTCCGCGACCTCGTCGTCGGCCAGGCCGGGCAGATCATCACCTTCCTCGGCACCGCCGTCGCGCGGCTGATCGGCGGCGGCGTCGCGCTGTTCAACGTCTTCACCCTGCTGGTGGTGACGCCGGTCGTCGGCTTCTACCTGCTGCGCGACTGGCAGGCGATGATGGCGCGCCTGGAATCCTGGCTGCCCCGCCGCAACGCCGCCGTGCTCCGCCAGCTCTCCCGCGACACGGACCGCGTGCTGTCGGCCTGGCTGCGCGGCCAGCTGCTCTGCTGCGGCCTGCTCGCGGTCTATTACGCCACGGGGCTGAGCGCGGTGGGCCTCGAGCTCGGCCTGACGGTCGGGCTGATGGCGGGCATCCTGTCCTTCATCCCCTATGTCGGCAGCCTGACCGGCTTCGTCACGGCGATCCTGCTGGCCATGGCGCAGTTCGGCACCTGGAACGGCGTCGGCCTGGTCGCCGCGGTCTTCATCACCGGCCAGATCGTGGAGGGCTACATCATCTACCCCCGCCTGCTCGGCGATCGCGTCGAACTGCATGCGGTCTGGGTGATCTTCGCCCTCTTCGCCGGCGGCGTCGCCTTCGGTTTCCTCGGCGTGCTGCTGGCGGTGCCCATGGCGGCCGCCATCGGCGTCGTCACCCGCTACTGGCTGCGGCGATACCTGGAAAGCCCGCTGTATCTCGACCCGCCGCGGACGGGCAGCTGATCCTGGACGGGGACGCAGGCATTGCAGCTGGGCTTCGACCTCTCCCTGGCTGACGGCTACCGCAGCGGCGCCCAGCGCGCCCGCCGCCTGACCGAAGGCTGGTTCGCCACGGCGATGTACTGCGTTGCCTGCGGTGAAGCGGCACTGGTGCAGCACCCTAACAACGCGCAGGCCAATGATTTCTTCTGCCATGCCTGCGGTGCGAGCTTCGAATTGAAGAGCGGCAGGAAGCCGTTGGGCGCCACCGTCCCGGACGGCGCGTTTTCCACCATGATCGAGCGGTTGGAACGACGGGGCGGCGGGCCGCATCTGGTGCTGTTGCGGTATTGCCCCGAGAAGCTGGCGGTGCGGGACCTGCTTGTGGTCCCGGCCTCCTTCCTCACCCGCGATGTGATCGTGGAGAGGCCGCCGCTTGGCCCGCTTGCACGGCGCGCGGGCTGGGTCGGCTGCAATATCCGCATCGCTGGAATTCCGGATGCCGGCCGCATCGCCGTGATCCGGGACGGGGTGGCGACGCCCAGGTCCGTTGTCGTCGGCGCCGTCCGGCGTGCGGCGCTGGTCGAGGGAGACCTCGCCGCGCGTACCTGGCTCGTCGACACCCTCCGCTGCGTCGAACGGCTTGGATCCGAATTCACCCTCGCGGAGGTCTACGGCTTCGAGGCCGAGTTCGGCCGCCGCCATCCCGGCAACCAGCACATCCGCCCCAAGCTGCGCCAGCAATTGCAGCGCCTGCGTGATGCCGGGCTCCTGGCCTTTCTCGGGCATGGCCGGTATCGCCGCCTCGAGGGTTGACGCCCACTCTGCCCAACCCCCTCATCCACCCGGGACATCACCCGGCCGGGCTGAGCCGCTCCCTGGAAAGCCCGCCGCAACCCGCCCCGCCCCGGCCGGGTGTCCGCAGGCCCTACAGGCCCAGCTGCTGCCAGACCCGCCGGCTCAGCGCATCGAAATCGGCGGCCCAGCCCTCCAGCCGCGCGGCGATGTCCTCCATGTCGAGCGCCCGCTCGGCGATGCGGAACAGGTCGTCGCGCGAAGCCGGGGGCGTATCGGCGTCATAGAGCCGGTCGGCGATGCCGAGGTCGCGGTAGAGGCTGAAGATCTTGGATGATTCATCCGGCCGGTGGCCGAAGACCGGCAGCGTCGGGATGCCGGACTTCAGGCCGAGGATGCAGCCGTGGTAGCGGTCCGAGACCATCAGCGCCGACGCATCCGCGACCGCGGCAAATTGGCGCATCGACACGGCGGGCCGCACCTTCTGCGCCTCGAAGATCGCCAGCGCGCCGGATGCCTCGTCGGTCGCGGGGAAGAAGGTGCAGACGAAATCATCCGGCCGCATGAGCCCGGCCAGCTGCGCGTAGGACCGTTCGGCCCGGCTGACGAGCTTGCGCGGAATGACGCAGACCTGGCCATCCGCGGTCGACCTGGCGCTGGAATGCGGCCGGCTGATCGAGCGGTCCGCCAGGATGGGGTCGCGCATGATGAAGGCATCGTCGCGGAAGGCGGTCACGGCGCGGTGGGAGAATTCGTCCCGGACACTGACGACGACCGCCTTGCGGAGGATGTCGGCGCAGAGCGCCGCGACCTCCGGCGAGGCACCCACGCCCAGGATCGCCACGGGGATGGTGATCGATTCCGCCCAGCCGGGGCGCGTCAGCGGCTTGTGCCGGCTGGCCAGCAACCCGCCGCCGCCGATCACCAGCGCATCGAAGCTGTTGACGAAATCCGGGTCCATGATCGCCGTCATGTTCCGCGCCATCTCCGCCGGCGCGGGGAAGTATTCGCCATCGGCGGTGGAATGGGAGCAGGCGACGATCTCGATGGAGGGATCATGGGCCTTGATGTGGCGCGCGACCGATGCGGCCTGCTCCGCATCGCCGAGATTGCCGTTCGCATAGGCGCCGAACAGAAGCACGCGTTTCATGAGGCTTCCTCCTTCGAGGGGGCACGAGGCCGCCATGCCCGGCGTGGTGGGTACCGGGTGGCGGATGGGTGGCGTTGGGGCGGGCGGGGGGGTGGTGTTGGCGCCGTGTCGGGTCGGATCAGCGGGCCCTGAACCAGCCGAGCTTGATGCCCAGGCTCCGCCGTTCCCGCGACCCTGCCGGCCGGTCGCTGGGCAGGATGAGCCGCTCCGCCTGGATGAGGACACGGATCGCGTCGCCAGGGGTGCCCGGCGCCCCGCCCGGCGGCAGCGCGCCGATGGGCAGGGAGATCGTGACGGCGCGCGGCGTCACCACCTGCTGGTGGACCTGGTGGCCGTTGACGAAGAAGGAGACCGGCGCCCCCGCCTCGCCCACCTCGGGCGGCGCCCAGGCATAGAGTTCGAGGACGGTCGGCCTGGCATCCCGCTTCAGCGGCACCATGAGTTCGGCCGTGCGTGCCCGGGTCCAGACCCCCCGGCTCTCCGGCAGGTGGAAGCCGCGCGAGAGGTAGCGGATGGCGCGGGCCATGTTGTCCAGGCCGATCGTCTCGCCCAGCGCCACCTCGCCGCGGATCTCCGACCAGATCTGCCGGCCGAAGGAGTCCCAGGAGAAATTCGCCGCCGCCGCCGCGATGTCGGTGGTGGTGTCCGCCAGTCCCGCGCGGATCAGCGGCACGATCTCCTCCGGCGTCGCATCCACGGGGAAGATGTGGCCGGTGGAGCCGTGGACGATGATGTCGCGCGCGAAGCCCGTGTCGCTGATGACGGGCACGACATTGCACATCATGGCCTCGATCGCCGGGATCGGCCCGCCTTCCAGCGAGGAAGCGGAGCAGAGCACATCGAATTCCGCGTACCAGCGCGGGAATTCGTCATAGGCGGCCTCGACGTAGCGGACATTGGGCAGGGCGGTGAATTCGGCGAAGTGCCGCCAGTTGTGCCACAGCAGCGACGCGTTCTCGACATCCTCCGCCCGGGGGCCGACCAGGATGAAGGATTGTTCCGGCATCATGCGGGCGAGGGCCAGCATCTTCGCGGGCTGCTTGCGTTCGTAATAGGCGCCGACGAAGCCGACAGCGCCCTTGCCGTCGCGGATCTTGGGGCGGAAATCGGCGGGATCGGCCCCGCCGAGCGGGACGGAGATGTTGCCCGCCTTGGCGCCCCATTCCACCAGCGTGTCCCGGTTCAGGCTGCAGGGCGTGAACACCGCCGTGCAGCTGTCCGCGAGTTCCGCCAGCTCCGCCTTGGTGACGCCCTTCGAAAGATCGGGGTGGGTGTACCAGACGAAGCAGTTGGCGGAGCGCGCTTCCGGGTACTTCCGCAGCGCCGTCGCCGCCAGGGCGAAATGCGCGAAGAAGTAGTTCCGCGCCGGCGGCAGGGAATAGGAGAACCGGTCATTGGTCTCCGAGAACATGTAGAAGCAGACAGCCCCGCTCGCGCGCTCGATCACCCGGCAGATCTTCTCCAGGATCCAGCCGCGGGAATTCACGTTCAGCACGAAGCAGATGTCGTACAGCGCCGCCGTCTCGTCGAAGGTGACGGGGGAGGCCGGCCGGGTTTCGGTCATCACGTCGGACATGGTCGATGGTCCCCGTCGCTCAGGAAACGAGCCGCTGGAACAGCGACAGCTGCCGCTGTTCCCAGGTGAATTGCCGCGCGATGTCGATGTTCTTGTCGTAGCCGCCGGGCTTCCACCCGAAGGAGGCGAAGCTCCGCCGCAACGTGTCCACCAGGCTTTCCGGCGCCGCGGGGTCGTAGAAATCGAGTGCCGCGCCGTCATCCTGCCCGCGCGTCGTCGCCGGCAGCCGCGCGGCGACGACCGGCGATCCCGCCGCCAGGTACTCGAAGAATTTGAGCGGGGAGGTGATGGCCGCCCGCGCATCCGCCTGGCGCGTCAGCAGCAGCACGTCGGCCGCCTGCTGGAAGGCGGACAGGTGCTTCTGCGGCACGTAGCCCGGCACCATGATGTTCGACAGCTGCTGTTCGACGATCCTGGCCCGCCAGAAGGCCTGGTCGCCATTGTTGCCGCCGAAGATCAGGAACAGGCAGTCCGTCAGGACCGAGGCCGCGGCCAGGATGTGGTCGAGCCCGCGTTCCACCTGCAATCCCCCGGTATAGACGACGATCCGGTTCACGCCCCGCGCCAGCAGGCTCTGCCGCAGCGATGCCGCCGTGGCCGCCTGCCGTTCGAAGGATTGGGAATTGACCCCGCTGTCCAGCACCATGGTCCGGTCGGCCGGGATGCCGGACTGGATCAGGCGTTCCTGGACGGATGCCGTGATGGCGATGACGACGCGCAGATGCGGGTTTTCCCGCACCAGCTCGGGCAGTTTCTTGAAAGCGTTGTTGTGGTCCTCGTCATGATCCTCATAGACGCAGGGGATGCCCGCCTTCAGCGCACGGGCCAGGACGACGGGATGGCGGGTATGCATCAGCCCGCAATAGGGGAAGACGTTCCTGGGGATGTCATAGTCCAGCGCCCACTGCCCCGGCTGCATCTTCGCGAATTTGGCGGGCGCCTCGAAAAGCCCGCGCACGTCGTAATCGGCGCGAACATTATACAGCTCCGCGATCAGCCGGCGCATGGACGTGACGCCATTCCGGGATTCGAACTTGATGGGCAGCCCCTGGACGCTGGCGGCGAGCATGGCATCAATTCCGAGATTCTGCACCGCCTGCGCCGTGTTATTGGCCCAGATGAGCCGGGCCCGCGCCGGGCGCACGAAGGGATCGCCCGGGACGGTAATGACGCCATATTTCTTTCCGCCGAGAAGCCGGCGCATTGCATCGATCACCGAACACTCCGTCAATTGGATTAACCGCGTTCCGGCGCCGCCGGCCCGCTCCGCAGTCAGGTAACGGGGCTATCGATCCAGATGTATATTAAGCGCCCATCCGGTATATTCTGATAATCCCGGCCCTGCAAGCCGTCATTCAAAGGCTACGCTTCCCTGCGGGGTGCCGCCCCGCGGCCCGGCGGCGGGAATGCCGGATTGGCAGCCATGCGAATATCATCGGGTTCGAGGCCTTTCAGGTATTCGTGGAACAGCTTCCGCGCCTCCCGCCCCGCATCGCCCTTTTTTCCCGCCTTTTCCTAGGCGGAGACCAGGGAGATATAGATCTGCCTGGCGTCATTGGCCGGCGGCGGCGCGGTGTCGGCACGGCTTTCGGCCAGGGCTGCCGCGATGTTGCGCGCGGGATTATCCGCGCGCGCCAGCGCCTGCGCGACCCGACGCTGCTCGGCGACTGGCAGCGCAACCAGTTGATCCAGCTGGGCTCCGCTGTTGGCGATGGGGTGATGCGCAATCATCTCGCGCACATCCTCCGCAATCCGGGCCCGCGCGATGGCGCGCTGGATCGACCGCTGGTCAAGCCCGAGTGACCGGGCGGTGGCGGCCGTGAAGGTTTCCGGCATGAACGACAAGCCTGTCGTCTTTTGCCCGGCCGCGCCCTTCCGCGCCTTGCCATGCGCGGTATCGGGATAAAGCCGCTCCCATATCTGCTGCCGTCGCGCCAGGAATACGGAACGGTCCAGCTGGGTCAATTCGTGGCGCAGGAGGTTTTCATCGATCTCCAGCAGATCCGCCGCCGCGCCGGTTTCAGCCCGCACGATCGCGCTGATCCGCTGAAGCCCGGCCTTGCGCGCGGCGGCCAGCCGATGCGCCCCGGCTATAAGCGCGTGCCGCCCATCCATATCAGCGGGGCCGACCGTGACCGGCGTGTCCTGGCCACGCTCGCGCATGCTCGCGGCAATAAGGTCGACCCAGGCGTCATTAAGCCGCCTGACCCGCGCACCAACGACAATATCATCCAGTCCGAGCGAGACTATGTCGGTGTCCATGCTAATCCGGATTGTGATTGTTTTTGGAGGGCCTGCCCAGGCGTGCCATCCGGGCGAAGCGATGCAGGCATCCGTCGATGCGCGGCGGCACAACGAAGTTGATTTTAGCGCGGCGCCGGATGCCATGCGTGACTAACGCGACAATAGTTTCCGGTCAACGCGTAATTTACCGCCGCCGAAGACATGCGTGCGCGCTTAATTTAAGCCGATCACGTTTGCGTGTGATTCTAAAAATGAACTTCACTAATATGACGAAACCGTGATCGCCCGCGCAGGACCCCGCGGTGCGGCGGCGCCATCACGCCGCGGCCAGGCCACTACCCCTCATTCGCCTGGATCATCTCCCGCACCCGCGGGTAGATCGCCTGGGCGAAGCGCCGCCCGCTGAACACGCCGTAGTGCCCGACGCCGGTCTGCAGATGGTACCGCCGCATCGTCACCGGCACGCTGCGGCACAGATCGAGCGCCGCCATCGTCTGCCCGATGCCGCAGATGTCGTCCTTCTCCCCCTCCACGGCCATGATGGCGGTGCGCCTGATCGCCTCCGGGCGTACGCGCCTTCCGCGCCACATCATCTCGCCCCGCGCCAGCGCATGGTCCTGGAACACGGTCTTCACCGTCTCCAGGAAGAACTCCGCCGGCAGGTCCATCACCGCGAGGTACTCGTCATAGAAGCGCCGGTGCTGCGCCGCCCGCGCCACATCGCCATCGAACAGCGCCCAGAACTGGTCCTGATGCGCCTTCAGATGCCGGTCCATGTTCATCTGCATGAAGGCCGAGAGCTGCAACGCCCCCGGATACACCCGTCGCCCCGACCCCCTGTGCCGCCACGGCACGGCCGCGATCAGGTTGCGCTCGAACCACTCGATGCCCTGCCCGCTGGCGAGGTCATTCACCTTGGTCGGGTTCTGCCTGGCGTCGATCGGCCCCGCCATCAGCGTCACACTCCGCGGCGAGGCCCGGTTCCGGTCCTCCGCCATCAGCGCCACCGCCGACAGCACCGCCACCACGGGCTGGCACACCGCCAGCACATGCCCGCCGGGGCCCACCACCTCCTGGAACCGCATCACATGCTCGATGAACTCATCGAGCCCGAAGCGACCGGCCGCCAGCGGCACGTCCCGCGCATTGTGCCAATCCGTGATGTAGACGTCGTGATCCTGCAGCAGCACCTGCACCGTGCCGCGCAGCAGCGTCGCGAAATGGCCGCTCATCGGCGCCACCACCAGCACGCGGGGCAGGGGGGTCTGCACCTCCGTCCTGAACCGGATCAGGGAGGCGAAGGGCGTCGCCGCCACCACTTCCTCCACCACCTCCAGCACCTGGTTGCCCACGCGCACCGGCGCGATCCCGAAATCCGGCCGCGCCTGCGTCACCGCGAAACCGGCAAAAACCTCCGCCGCCGCCCGCATGGCCCGCACCCCGTCGAACAGCGGATGCGCCCCCGCCCAGGGGCCGAGCCACCCCGCCATCCCCTTCGCATGGGCCCGCAGCGGCGCCAGTGCGTCCTGCCTTGCCTGCAACGCCCGGTAGATCATGCGGCGGCCTCGTGTGTCCGGCCGCCATCGTGCCACCGCCGGCCCGTTTCGCAACCGCGAAGCCGCTGCTAGCCTTCTGCCCGAAGCAGGAAGGTCAGCGCCATGTCCGCGACGAAGCCGCGCAAGCCCCCGGTGAAGCCCGCCGCTCCGGCCGCCATCCTGCGCATTTCCAGCCGCAACTACTCCTCCTGGTCGCTCCGCGGCTTCCTCATCGCCCGCCTCTCCGGCCTGGCCTTCCGCACCATCACCGTCTCCCCGGACGATCCCTCCACCCGCGCGGAACTGCTCAACAACGCCTCCTCCATCCTGCTGCCCTGCCTGGAGCATGAGGGCGCGGAGCTCTGGGACACGATCGCCATCGCCGAATACCTCAACGAACGCTTCCCCGAGGCTCGCATGATGCCCGAGGACCGCATCGCCCGCGCCCGCTGCCGCGCCATCAGCGGAGAAATGCACGCCGGCTTCCACGCGCTGCGCTCCTCCCTCCCGTTCAACCTCCGCGCCAGCATCCCGAGCTTCACCGTCTGGTCCGCCGCCCGCGGCGACCTCGACCGCATCTTCACCCTCTGGCGCGACTGCCTGGCGCAATGGGGCGGCCCCTGGCTGTTCGGCGACCGCCCGACCATCGCGGATGCCATGTTCGCCCCCGTCGTCATGCGCGCCCGCACCTACCACGTGGCGCTCGACGAACCCTGCGAGGCCTATGCCCGCACCATCGAGGCCTGGCCCGACCTCCGCGAATGGATCGCCGCCGCGCTCGACGAACCGGAGCCCCGGATCACGGAACTCGAACTCGACGCGGAGTTCTGAGGCCCGCCCGGGCCCGCCATTTCACGGCGATGAAATGCCGCGCATCATCCCGGACCGCATGGCTTCCCGGGAACTGAGCCCCTATCCCGTCTGCGAACCCGATCGAGCGTCCCGCGACCCGGCCATGGGAAGACGCGCGACGCCAGATGGCGACAGGGAACCCCACCCACCCTGCGGGACTATTC
>NZ_JBHYGL010000012.1:50914-119100 GCF_051859025.1 Falsiroseomonas sp.
GCCCTGCGCCCTGCGCCCTGCGCCCTGCGCCCTGCGCCCTGCGCCCTGCGCCCTGCGCCCTGTTCCATCCCGGCACCGGCACCGGCGCCACCCTCCATGTCTCGCTGGCTTCCCGGGACCTGCCGGCGGGCCGCTGCGCGATGTGGGATGTCCTGACCCGCCGCGGCGGGCCGGTGCTGTTCCTGAACTGCCCGAACAGCTGGTACCTCCGCGGCGTGCCGGGCTTCGCGGATGACACGCCAGCGCTTCTCGGGCGGATCAACCGCCTGGCCCGGCGCATCAAGGCGAGCCAGGTCGAATTCCTCGGCGCCTCCAGGGGCGGCACGGCGGCCATCCGCCTCGGCATCGAATACGGCGCGGACCGCATCACCGCCATCAGCCCCGAGATCCGCCTCGGCCTGCGCTATTCGCAGAGCGTGCTGGACCTGACCGCGGCGCAATCCCGCGAGGCGCGCGCTGGCCTGGCGGGCCTCCGTACCTCCCGCCCGCGGCGCATCCGCGCCCTGGTCAGCGATGCCGATGCGGTGGATGCGGTGACCATGGCCGCACTGGCGGCGCTGATGCCCGTGGACCTGCTGCTGTTCCCCGGCCGGGACCAGCCCCTGGCGGACCACCTGGCCGCCAGCGGCCGGCTGGATTTTCTTCTGTTCGGCGCGCCCGCCGACACGCGCCTGTGGGATTGCCACCGCGGCCACCACCACGCCCCGCCCTTGGCATCCACCATGGCGATGCTGCGCGCCTACCATGATTGCCGCCTGGGCCGCTTCGCCCGCGCCATCGGCCGCCTGGCCCCGCTGGACGCCACCGCCCCCGGCCACGCCACGGTGGGTTTCCTGCGCGGCTGGGCCCATACCGAACTCCGCAACATCCCCGCCGCCGTCGAGGCCTTCTTCGACAGCCACCGCCACAACCCCCGCTCCATCCGCTTCTGCCGCGCCCTGTCCCAGGCCCTGCTGGCCGCCGGCCGGGCGGAGGAAGCGGTGATCGCCCTGTCCTGGCTGCTGGAAGCCCCGCACCCCGACCGCGTGGCGCTGGTGGCGCTGGCTGATGCGCTGGACGCGACGAACCGGGCAGGGGAGGCGGAGGAGGTGAGGGGGCGGTTGGGGTGGGGCGTATCAGCCTGCGCTGTTGGGATTCGGCTTCATGGTCCTTGTCGCCGAGCAAGATAAGTGTTCCATCTCCGTTCCTAGAAAGGCGGTGCTTTCCACTGCGAAGGCGCGGGGTTCGCAGCCCGACGGTTGGCCCGGTGCACGATGGTGGACTAGACCCGTTGCGCCGAAGCAGGGAGAAAGCGCGCGTACGGCTTCGCCGCTGGCTTAGCGCCGATGATCGACCAGACGTATGGGGCGGCACTTCGCCTCAGCCAACGGCTCTACTACTGGCCGAGCAGGGCATCAGATGGCTCGCCGCGGTGCTTAGAAGGCCGCGGCGGTGCGGAACGGCACGGGCGTGAGCGGACAAGCGGGGATGCGACCAGTGATACGAGCATCGGCCTATGCCAAACTTACAGTTGCGCCTCAAAATACACCGTTTCCGAATCGAGCGGCGTGCGTCTAGATCAGGTGGTGTTCACGGCAGTCTGTCCGAGGCCAATGGAACTTGCCTTCCGAACGAAGGCTCTGCGAACCTTATGCTTGAGCAGGGACCTAATGAATGAACGGTTCGGCCCCGAACGCGCGGAACTGCTTCGCGAGCGCTTTGCGGACATGCGTGCCGCAGAAACCCTTTCCGACGTCCCGCTTGCCCGAATAGTTGAGCCGGCGGCTATTCTGGAAAGGGATGTGACCTTGGATTTAGGAACCGGTGTGCAGTTGATCTTGAGGCCAGGGTCCCTGGAGCCGCCTGTACGGGCGGATGGTGCCGTGGATTGGGAGGGGCTGGACCGGGTGATAATTCAGCGGATTGAGGTCTCGCATGCTTGATGCGCTGCCCTTTGAACCGGATTGGACATCGCCACCCGGAGCTACGATCGCCGGTATCCTAAATGCCCGTGCGCTTCCCCGCGAAACACTTGCACAAGAAATCGACCTTCCTGTTGACGCCATTCATAGGCTCTTGCTTGGCCTGGAGGCAATTGATGCGCTGCTTGCAGAGAAGCTTTCCGCATATCTTGGTTCTTCGCCTCAGTTTTGGCTGCGTAGAGAAGCCCAGTACCGCGCCGATCTAAGACGCATTCGTCAAGCCGAGGTCAATAGCTCCCAAGAAATCTGGGTAAAGCAGTTTCCAGTTAAGGAAATGGCTGATCTTGGCTGGATCGCAAAATTTCACTCGCTATCCGAGGCGGCCCACCTTTGTCTGCAATTTTTTGACGTTCAAGATGTACCAAGCTGGCACCAGCGCTATGCTGGGAGTGCCAGCGCAGCCGCTTTCCGGATTTCATCGGCGGTCAGGACCGACCCTGGCGCAGTATGCGCATGGCTGCGCTGGGCCGAGCTAGTTGCAAGCCGCACCCCTACCGCACCTTGGAATGCAGAGCAGTTCAGAAATAGCTTGAGCGAAATCCGCCGACTCACGTGGCAAAGACGTCCAGCCGTGTTTCTCCCAGCGCTACGTCGCATTTGTGCGGCTGCCGGTGTTGGAATTGTAGTTGCGCGCGCCCCCAAGGGATGTCCCGCAAGCGGGGCGACTCGATTCGTGTCGCCTTCGAAGGCACTAATGGTGCTGAGCTTCCGCTACAAGACCGACGACCAGTTCTGGTTTACCTTCTTCCACGAGGCCGGCCATTTGCTCCTGCATGGACCGGATGCATTATTCCTGGAGGACGGCAGCGAGGTGACCTCCGTCGAAGAAGCTGAAGCGAATGAGTTTGCTGAAAGCATCTTGATCCCAGCCGAATACTCGGATGCTTTCTCAAAGCTGCGTCCGACGGCAAATGAAGTGATCAGCTTTAGTCGTCATATCGGGGTTGCTCCAGGTATTGTTGTGGGGCAGCTACAGCATAGAGGCCGCATTGGGCATGATCGGCTACCACACCTAAAGCGGAGGTATGACTGGGGCGAGATAGGGATGGATCGCCTTATCCCGTGAACCGCCGATATACTGCGGGAGATTTCTGCCAGTTGCAGAGCGCATCTTCAAGAACTTGCATGCCTAAGCCTGTTGATTGTCCAAAGGCGTGAAGTTCTGCATCCAGTGTCTTCGCCCTGCGCCGGCCTTGAGAATTGCCAGTCAATAGTAACCGCGCTCCCGCAAGGGGGCCTGTAGCTCCTACTAAGAATGTCGAGCCTGGGTGAACTGGAGCGATGCCGAGTTTGCCGAGCATGGCTAAAAAATCAAACTTACCCAAGCGGCCAAACCGCTGGACTTGGTCCATTTCGTGGTATAGCGCTTCAAATAGTGCCTCCGGGTTTTGTCCAACCTGCTTGTGCAACGCTTGCACGAGAGACGTGTGTGTGCCTCGGTTCGCGATCCAGGCAACGTAGGACTCAAATACCGCTGATGTACCTTTAGGTGAGTTTGGGTCTAGCGTTTCGTATTTTCGGTGGTTGCTGAAGCGTCTACGTGTGCCGCCGCCACGCAGGGCGCTGTAGTTCAAATTAAGCCATGTTTTGAATGCTGCTGGGCTTTTGGAAATTGCCTTCCAGTCCCAAAGTCCAGTCTGGCCCATGCGTCCGTAAATGTCACGAACCAGTCGCCAGCCGTCGTGATGGTGCTTCCCAAAGTGAGTTGCCAGAAAGACAAGCCACCAAGCCTCGTCTATTTCTCCCTTCCGATTCTTTAGGACTGCTGCGCGCAGCGGGTCAAAAATGTCGGACGAAGGGTCCATTCGGCGCGGGTCGTGTTTTGCCTGACTAAGGTGGACCGCATACTCCACCCTGCGCAGGCTATCGATGAACTGCCGGACTAAGCAGTCCAGATGGCCTGAGGGCTTTGTTCCGGGAAGCTTCAAAATTCTTGCGTCAAAATAAATAATCGAATTTTGTAGAACCTGAGCGCGGGCTATGTCTTTTGGGCTCATTTTTTAGTTGCTTCCTGCTGTATGTTTGGTTGCCGTTAGGTCGAGCCCAGGCAGGTCGGCTTGTGCTGAAACGCGCTTTTGTAACGCAATCTCTCTGCCGCGAATAAATGCGGCGTACACATCGCTGGCCATTTCCTGCTTGATCTGGACGATTTCGCGTAGTGCCCGCCGACGCACTAGAGCCTTAATGCTTAGGATGCGGGCCAGGTCGATCCAATACGGATCAACGCTTTTGACGGGTGGGATTTCGCTTCCTGATCGTATTGCAGCCTCTGCTTTCAGCAGCCATCCAAGCCCAGTTTGCGGATCTCCTGATGGCATAGGCGGCATACTCATCGGCGTTTGCCAACCTTCCGCGAGATAATCACGAGCGCGCGCGATATCATCTTCATACAAGTGTAAGCTGCCAACAAAATGGCTATAGGTGCCCAATTCGAGGCCGAGCTGTCGTGCCACAATTTCTTGTAGGAATGTAAATGCGAAAACGTCGTGTGGGAAACCTCGATATATATCGTTTGATCTCATGGTTACTGCGATGTGTAATCTATCTCGGCGTGGAAGAAATTGAATCGTCGTTGTGCAAGGGACATCCCCCCTGCTCATTCTCAGATCGGCTTTATCAAATATTTGAGCAACAGCTTGGCGAGTATCTGATTTTCCTAGTTTTTCCTTTAGGGTACCTATCAAATTCGCCATTTGGCTTTCTTGGCCGCCGCCAAACAGCCTAGGTCCGTACGCGCCTGGTGCTCGTGTCGCGCGTGTTGATGCGCCGATAAATTTCCTATAATTGGGGATGTAGTATTCTATGTGTCTAAGATCATCAGCTCCAGAAAGATACCAAAGTGTTTCCCCGAGACAGCTAAATAGCGTCGCTCGATCTTCGGTGCGGCTGAACCGCGCTCGCGGGTCCGATATCTCGACGAGAACGCTCATGAACTCTCTCGCGGCTCCTTTCCCGGCTCGGATTCTTTGTCCGGAAGAAAGAAGGCGACGGATTATTGCGCCTAGCGCATCATCCAGTGTGTCAGCTTTGAAGCGCATGGCGGCGGAACATAAGCCGAAATGCAGCTGAATGAAACGATTGTTTGCTGCTCGTTGTCGCTCCCGTATCTTGTCGCGCGGGTCGGCCTGGGGCGTTCACAGTAGCCGTATGCCAATCGGCATTGTGCCGTGCCGCAGCGCCGACCGAAGACGGCCGTGTACGACCGCCTGTCTCCATGACACAGCAGACACTGCGCGCGCTTGAAGTGGCGCCCGATAGTGCCTGATTTCTACTATCCTGGTTGAGATATTGGAGTGTCCCACCCACTCCCCCCCCGCCCCCATCTGCCCTATCGCTTCCCCCCACATGCTCCCCCCCGCCCAGCTCCCACTCCCCCTCGCGCGCCCGCCCTCCTCCGCCCGCGCGGATTGGGTGCCCGATGCCTCCAATGCCGAGGCCCTGGCCTGGCTCGCCGATCCCGCCACCTGGCCGCTGCATCGCCTGGCCCTCTTCGGCCCCCCCGGCACCGGCAAGACCCATCTGCTGCACATCGCGGTGGCGGATCACGGCTGGCGCCTGATCGACGGCGCCGCGCTGACGCCCGACCTCGCCGTGGCCCCCGCGCCCGGCACCGCGCTCGATGCGGCGGAGGCTGCGGACCAGCACGCGCTCTTCCACCTCATCAACCAGGCCGCCGCCACCGGCGCGCCCCTGCTGCTGGCCGCCCGCCAGCCCCCCGCCCGCTGGGCCACCACCTTGCCCGACCTCGCCAGCCGCCTCCGCGCCACCCACGCCGTCGCGCTGGCGGGGCCGACGGACGCCCTCCTCGCCGCCCTGCTCGCGAAGCACCTGGCCGATCGCCAGCTCCGCCTCGACGCCCCCGTCCAATCCTGGCTCCTCGCCCGCCTGCCGAGGGACGCCGCCAGCCTGGCCGCCGCCATCGCGACGCTGGATGAGGCCGCGCTGGCCCAATCCGCCCCCATCACCCGCCCCTTCGCCCGCCAGATCCTGGGCCCCCAGCTCGGCCTGGACGATGCCGATGATGACCGTTTCGGGAATGATTTCCCCGAAACCTCCCCGGATGCCGGCAACCCGGGTTAGTCTCCGCGCATGGACACGCACGCCCCCGCGACCCTCGCCGCCGACAGCCCGCAGCGGTTCATCAACCGCGAACTGTCCTGGCTCGCCTTCAACACGCGGGTGCTGGAGGAAGCGGCCAACCCCCGCCACCCCCTGCTGGAACGCCTGCGCTTCGTCGCCATCAGCGCCTCCAACCTGGACGAGTTCTATTCCGTCCGCGTCGCCGGCCTCATCGGCCAGGACCGAGCCGGCATCTCCACCCCATCCCCCGATGGCCTGACCCCCGCCCAGCAGCTTTCCGCCATCCACGGCACCGCCCAGGGCCTCATCGCCGCCCAGCAATCCGCCTGGCATGAGCTCCGCGGCCTCCTCGCCACCGCCGGCCTGGTCGTCTGCGACCCCGAAACCCTCCCCGCCCCCGACCGCGAATGGCTGGAGGGCTGGTTCATGGACCGCGTCTTCCCCGTCCTGACGCCGCTCGCGGTGGACCCCGCCCACCCCTTCCCCTTCATCCAGAACCTCGCCCTCTGCATGGTCCTGAAGCTGGTGCGGGAGGAAGACGGCGGCACCATGCGCGCCCTTCTCCCCGTCCCCCCCCAGATCGAGCGCTTCATCCGCCTCCCCCCCCAGCCCGATCGCGCCATCCGCTTCGTGATGCTGGAGGATCTGATCGTCCTCTTCCTCCGCCGCCTCTTCCCCGGCTTCATCACCGCCGAGCACGGCCTGTTCCGCCTGATCCGCGACACCGATGTGGAGTTCGAGGAAGAGGCCGAGGACCTGGTCCGCAGCTACGAAACCGCCCTCAAGCGCCGCCGCCGCGGCCGCGCCATCCTGCTCTCCGTCGATGCCCGCATGTCCCCCGACATGATCGACCTCGTCGCCCGCGAACTCGACGCCGACCGCCACAACGTCTTCACCCTCGACGGCCTCCTGGGCGTGACGGACCTCAAGCAGCTCATCGTCGACGACCGCCCCGACCTGCTCTTCACCCCCTACACGCCGCGCTTTCCCGAACGCATCCTCGACTTCGGCGGAGACTGCTTCGCCGCCATCGCCGCCAAGGACATCGTCGTCCACCACCCCTATGAATCATTCGACGTGGTGGTGCAGTTCCTCCGCCAGGCTGCGCGAGACCCCAACGTCGTCGCCATCAAGCAGACGCTCTACCGCACCACCCGCGACAGCCCCATCGCCAAGGCCCTGATTGAGGCCGCGGAATCCGGCAAATCCGTCACCGGCATCGTCGAGATCAAGGCCCGCTTCGATGAGGAACGGAACATCGCCCTCGCCCGCGAACTCGAAGCCGCCGGCGTCCAGGTCGTCTACGGCTTCGTCGAACTGAAGACCCACGCCAAGGTCTCCCTCGTCGTCCGCCGCGAACGAGACGCCCTCCGCAGCTACGCCCATTTCGGCACCGGCAACTACCACCCCATCACTGCCCGCATCTACACGGACCTCAGCTTCTTCACCGCCGACCCCGCTTTGACGCGCGACGCCGCCAAGCTCTTCAACTACATGACCGGCTACGCCCGGCCCGAGACGATGGAAGGCCTGGCCTTCGCCCCCCTGACGATCCGCCCCGCCCTCCTCGGCCTCATCGACCGGGAGATCGCCTTCGCCCGCGAAGGCAAGCCCGCCGCCATCTGGCTCAAGCTCAACTCCCTCGTCGACGAACAACTCATCGACGCGCTCTACCGCGCCTCCCAGGCCGGGGTGAAAGTCGATTGCGTCGTCCGCGGCATCTGCTGCCTCCGCCCCGGCATCCCCGGCCTTTCCGAATCCATCCGCGTCAAATCCATCGTCGGCCGCTTCCTCGAACACTCCCGCATCTACGTCTTCGGCAACGGCCACCGCCTGCCATCCCGCCGCGCCCGAGTCTTCATCAGCAGCGCGGACCTCATGGCCCGCAACATGGACTGGCGCGTCGAAACCATGGTCCCGATCGAGAATCCGACCGTCCACGCCCAGATCCTCGACCAGGTCATGGTGGTGAACCTCCAGGACAGCATGCAAAGCTGGCAATTGCTGGCCGACGGCACCTATCGCCGCCTGCCGCCAGGCGCCAAACCCGTCTCCGCACACGAATACTTCATGACCAACCCCTCCCTCTCCGGCCGCGGCAGCGCGCTTCAGCAACGCCCCGCCGCCCCATCCCGCCGGTCCCGACAGGACCGCGTGGCCCAGGATTGAACCAGGACATACCCCGCTTGGACCTCCCCCCCGCCCGCACCAGCCACCCGCCCCGCCTCGGCGTCGTGGACCTCGGCTCCAACTCCGTCCGCCTGGTCATCTTCGAAGGCCTGACCCGCAACCCCCTCACCATCTTCAACGAGAAAGCAGTCCTCGGCCTCGGCCGCGGCCTCCAACTCACCGGCCGCCTGAATGAAGCCGCCATCGACCCCGCGCTGACCGTCATGGCCCGCTACGCCGCCGTCGCCCGCGCCATGGGCGCCAACCCCGTCCAGGTCATCGCCACCGCCGCCGCACGAGACGCGGAAAACGGCCCCGCCTTCATCGACGCCATCCGCACCCGCCTGCCCGACATGCCCGTCCGCGTCCTGACCGGAGAGGAAGAAGGCCGCCTCTCCGCCGACGGCGTCCTCCTCGGCTTCCCCGAGGCCGATGGCATCCTCGGCGACCTCGGCGGCGGCTCCCTCGAACTCGTGGACCTCCAGCACGGCACCGCGGGCCCCGCCGCCTCCCTCCCCATCGGCGCCATCCGCCTGGCCGACCGCGCCGGCGGAGACCCCATCCGCGCCCGCACCATCGTCGAATCCGAACTCGCCCGCGTGCCGTGGCTCAAGCAGGGGGAGGGCAGGGACCTCTACCTCGTCGGCGGCGCCTGGCGCGCTTTGGCCCGGATGCACATCGCCCAGACCGCCTACCCCCTCTCCATCGTCCACCACTACGTGTTGAGACGTGAGGAAGCCCGCGACCTCGCCGGCCTCGTCGCCCAATCCCCCCGCAAGGTGCTGGAGAAAATCCCCGGCGCGCCCGCCAAGCGCCTCGGCGACATGCCCTTCGCCGCCATCACCCTGCGGCGCCTCCTCCGCGCCACCGGCGCCCGCCGCGTCGTCTTCTCCGCCAACGGCCTCCGCGAAGGCTGGTACGCCAACCTCCTCCCCACCCCCATCCGGCAGGAGGAACCCCTCCTCGCCGCCGGCCGCGAACTCGCCCAGCGCTGGGGCCGCGACACGGCCCTCGCCCCCGCCCTTCTCGCCTGGACCCACCCCCTGTTCGAGGATGAAGCCCCCGAACAACAGGACCTCCGCGAAGCCTCCTGCTGGATCGCCGACATCGGCAGCCACGACCACCCGGACTACCGCGCCGAGCAAGCCTTCTACCGCGTACTCCGTCAGCCCGGCGTCGGCCTGGACCACCACCAGCGCGCCTTCCTCGCGATGGTCGTCGCCCTGCGCTACGAAGCCGACACGAGTATGGGATTCCTGGCCACCGCCCGCGTCCTGCTGGACGCCGCCGCCGTGAAGCGCGCCGAAATCCTGGGCGCCGCCCTGCGCCTGGCCTTCACCCTGTCCGGGGGAACGCCGGTGCTTCTGAGGGGAACGTCCCTGCGCCGCCACGGCGGCGAACTGCAGTTGAGACTGGTGGAGGGCACCGGCGTCTTCGCCGGCGAAAGCGTCCAACGCCGCCTGGACGCCCTGGCCGCCGCCCTGGGCCTGACGGCGACAGTGGAAGTGTCAGCGGCAGGGTGAAAAGATCGGGGCGCCGCCCCGAACCCCGCTGGGGACGATGATCGTCCCCAGACCCCACCCAAATTGGCGCCCCTCGCAGAACCCGCGCCCCCGCGCCACCCGCGCATAGCCCTCTCCACCCTCTTGGGGGGAGAGGGTTGGGTGAGGGGGGCCTCCCCCCCCCCCCGCCCCGCGCCGGAAACCGGGCCCCCCACCCCCCCCCCCCAAAGCCCCCCCCCCCCCCCCCCCCCCGCCCCTCGGGGGGGGGGTGGGGGGGGGTGGGGGGGGGGGGGGCCCCCCCCCCCCCTCCCCACCCACGCGCCCCTCGCCGAAACCCTACCCCCCAAACCCCGCCAGAAACTCCCCCGCCGACACCACCGCCACGGATGCAACACCAGCAGGTCCGCATCCCACGACACGATCACCACCGCCCCACCCGCCAGCGCTGCCTCCAGCACCATGTTGTCCTTGGCATCCCGGCAATCCGTCACCCGCACCGCAGGCACCACGCGCCGCGCCCGCCCGCGCATCAGGCTGAGAAAACCCAGCACCGCCCCTTCATCCATGAAACGCCGGAGCTTCGGCCGCGCCAGCACGCCGACCAACTCCGCCTCCATCGCGTCGGACGCACAGACATCACAGCGCGTGAAGGCCACCGCTACCGCCCGCGCCGGCACCGAACCCGGCTTCAGCAGCGCCCTGACAACCGCGCTGGTATCAAGAACGACGCTCGGCGTTCCAGGCGGCAAGCTCGGCATCCACATCCGCCTCGGTCAGCCCGGCCGCCTGGGCCTTGCGCCCGACGGCCTCGATCATCGCCAGCAGCGGATCGGCCGGCGCGGAGGCGCGCAGCACATCATCCACCAAGCCCCCAATCAAGGAGAGCTTCGTCGGATCACCCCGCAACGCCTCCGCCGCCTCCGGCGACAACGGGATCGGCACCATCACCACCTGGTTCATCGGAACCTCCTGCGCCCCAGCATACCGCCAGGGCGCGCGACCTTCACGCGAATCTACGCCGCTCGGCGTTCCAGGCGGCAAGCTCAGCATTCACATCCACCTCCGCTAGCCCGGCCGCCTAAGCCGTGCGCCCTACACCCCCCTTCCTGGTCAACAGAAATTGCCGTCAAGATCATTGGCAGCGTGGTCTGATGTCATTTGTTGATCGCGCCAAGTCATATGTTAAGGTTGTGCTGCTATCTCAGCGATTGTGGAGATTTATCGCTATGGCGCTCTCGTTTACGACGGCCGTCGCGCAGTTGGGTATGCCGATCGCGAAGCTTCTGCTGAATAAATTTTTCAATGAACCAGCGGCCACTGTGGGCGGAAGCTTGCTGGACCTAGCAGGTGCAAAACTAAAATCCATAGAGGATCAGCGGATAGCTGCTCGCACTTTTGAAGATTTGTCAGATCGAATCGTCAAGCGTCTTTTGCCCGCATTTAGCGGTGCTCAAGATATTGTCGCGGAAGCTGTGACCGTGGAACTGGGCGAAGTTCTGTCCCAAGCGATAACTGCGGAGTTTATTATTCGCAATGACCTCGATGTTGCCAAACTAAGTGCGGAGTTGTTTGCCGTGCGCGCCGAGTCGCGCCGACATTTCGGTGCTTCTGAAGATGCGCTTTACGCGCGCGCACTTGAAGAGGTGGTTCGATTTATCGTGGCTACAGCCGAGGCATTGCCGGAGTTCCAAAGTCGAAGTGCGGCGGCCGTGCTTGGGCGCATTAGCCGTTTGGGTGCCGATATCGAGAAGATTTTAGATCGCGTTGCTCGTATCGAAGCGTTTGCAGCCCGTGCGCAAGACGAGCGTACTCATCGCAGTGCAAGATATGAGGCGGATTATCGGCAGGCGGTTATGCGAAACCTTGATTATCTGGAATTATTTGGTGTTGATATTAGCGCGGAGGCGCAACGCCATGCACTCACCGTTGGTTATGTCTCGCTTAACGTTGCTTCGTCCGCATCTTCAGTCGCGGCATTTTCTGGGGACAATGTGTTCGTTTTTTTGTCAAAGGCTAAGGGGCGTGCGCTAATTCGGGGGCATGCCGGCAGCGGCAAGAGCACGCTTATGCGATGGATAGCTATAGCTGCCGCTTCATACGAAATGCCTGATGTTAATCCACGCCAGCTTGCGCTTATGCTTGACGCAGCATCAGGGGGAGATAAATCTGTCAGCGGCGAACTCGTTGCATCAACAGATGCGTCCTATTTGCGCCTTAAGTCACTCGGCACACCATTTGATCGTGGCCGCCTTCAAACAATCCTGACTAAAGGCATCTCAGGTGTAATTTCTGCGACTGCCTCTGACGTGGCGATAGCGCACGCGTGGATGCATACAACTCTCTTCGGTCGGCACCGTGTGCCCTTCCTCGTAAGATTGCGCGAATGCCAGGGTGGAAAACTGCCCACGCCGGACGACCTCCCCGCGCTCATAGCTTCAGAAATTGGGGCTCCCCCAGAGCACTGGGTTAGATCAGTGCTAGAGGCAGGCCAAGGGTTACTTCTCCTCGATGGTGTTGATGAAATTCCTAATGCAAATCGAAATCAAATCCGGAGTGCGATTGAGGCAATCGTGCAGCAATTTCCGGATATTTGGTGTGTAGTTACAACCAGGCCCACTGCCGTCCCTGATAATTGGCTTGCCAGGGTGGGCTTTACAGAAGCTTCAGTCTCGCCAATGAGCGACGTTGATCAGAGCGAGTTTATTCGTCGGTGGCACGCGGCTATCGCAGAAGAGCTTAAGCTTCAAGGGCGTCCGTCAGACACTCATCAGCTTGCTGAGGATCTTATTCTAAAATTGACGGAGGCGCCGGCTATCGCGCGTGTGGCATCTAATCCGCTCTTGTGCGCTGTAGTTTGTTCGCTTCATCGAGACCGTCACCGTAATTTGCCCGAGAGTCAGAGCGATCTTTGTGAGGCGATGTGTCATTTGCTGCTGCATAGGCGGGAAGTCGAAGCCGGATTATCGATCGCCGAATTTCCAGTTGAATATCGCCTCCTAAGCTATATGCAGAAGCGGACAATCATTCTAGAGATTGCGCATTTTATGGTTCGCAATGAGCTGTCTTCTGCTCTGGATAGCGACCTCGTCCCAGTGGTAGACAGAACGCTGCGTACATTTCCGACATACGCTCACCAAGATGCTAGGCGATCACTCATTGCTCTTGTCGAGCGGAGTGGTGTTTTAAGGGAGCAGCCAGGCGGAAAAGTTGACTTTGTTCACAATACAATTAAAGAATTCCTTGCTGCTGAGGCGTTTTGTAGGGGGGGCGATGTGCATTTGTTGGCACTTCGAGCCGTAGATGATGCATGGCGCCAAGTGGTACTGTTTGCGGTTGCTGCTTCCAATATGGCTTTTGCGACCAGAATATTCCAGGAAATGATTTCTCTGTCCCAGGCAAACATGAGCGCCCGCGCGTCTCACCATTATAAGCTTGCGGCTGTTTATTGCCGTTCAGCAGCTGTGCAGCTGGAGCCCGAGTTGATTGGAAAACTTAAGGCTTTGGAGCGTTCGCTGTTTCCCCCCAAAACATTTAGTGAGGCGGAGGTTTTGGCGGCGGGCGGCGATCATGTGGTGCCACTTTTGCGCTACACTAGAATGAAAGCGCGGACAGCTGCCGCTTGCGTACGGGCTTTGCGACTCATAAAAAGCAAGCTTGCTGCTCGCGCTTTGGACGATTACATGATTGATGACAGGCAAGCCGTAGTTTCAGAGCTTGCGTTGGCGGTTAATCCATTAAAAATATCAGTCCTGCGTAAAGCAGTATTGGCTGGCGAGGTTCTCGATTATCGAACGCTGCGTCAAATATCAGATCTTGGTCCGCTGCGTGGATGTGCGGCAGGGACAATCCGGCTTCCGGGCATTCGGAGCATGAGTCTCGAGCCGCTGACGCAAATCCACGGCCTTCAACATTTAGTGCTTCATAATTCAAGCGTGCAGTCATTTGAGGAGTTGCAAAACATACGAACGCTAGTCCGCCTTGACGCGATGCATAGTGACGTCGCGACACTCGGGTTGCTTTCCGGTCTGGATAATCTAACTCATTTGGATTTAGAGGGTACTCGCGTTCAAGACATATCTGCTGTATCTAGACTGAAAAAATTATCGATGTTGGATCTGAGTTGGACAGGTATTGCAGACATCAGTGCGGTTGCGTTGTCTCCTGATCTCATTAGTTTGAATATTTCTTCATGCAAGCAGCTTGACGCTTCAGCGATGCCGCGCCTGCCAGGGCTGGAATATTTGAATATTTCGGCTCTAGAGCATAAGGCGATCGACTATCTTGATGGATATTCGGCGTTGGTCGAGATTGTGATGCACGGCACAATTCCAGATGATATTTCGGTGTTGCGGCGCCTTCCGCGACTTCGCGCACTTAGCGGGCTCAGTATCGACAAAAAGAGCCTCGCCGTCGTGTGTTCCTTGGCTGGGTTGAAAACGCTGCGCGTGGTCGCCGCTGATGCGGGCGCGCTTACGGACATCACTTCGCTTCTAAAGCTTGAAACTCTTGGTATTGTTGACTGCAATCTAAATGATTTGAAGTCTCTTTCTCAGTCAGAAAATCTGACCACTTTGATTATATCGTCGCCTATCCAGTCGGTCGCGGGGATTGAAAAGTTGCGAGCGCTCAAACATCTTCAGATTCACCGGGGCGCGCTCGATGGAATCGAAGAATTGCGTGAGCTTAAGAAATTAGAGTATGTAACTCTTCCGAATTTGGATATGCGGGCGGCTCAGCTTCTCTCTGATCTTCCGCTCTTAAAGCGCGCTTTCATATTTGGGTCTGCAAACCACGATGCTTTTTCCAAGCTGAGCCAGAAAATTGAAGTCACTGTTTCGGGCATGATGACACAGTAACGGAAAAAGTCCTGGCTGTGATAGGAAAATTGTCTTGATGGCGCGCGGTTTGGATGCTAGTCCTTGTGAATGCTCCCCCTCCACCCCACCCCCTCCCACCCTTGGTCCCCCCTGACCGATGCGGAGTGGCACGCCCTAGAACCCTACCTCCGCCCCACCAACAAGCGCACCGGCCGCCCGCCGAGGGACCGCCGCGCCACCTGGGACGCCATCTTCTGGCTCGCCGTCACCAACGCCCCCTGGTCCGCCATCCAGGCCAATCGGCACGTCACCAAGGGCAACGCCCACAGCGCGCTCGCCACCACGGCCAGGACCGGCGTCCTATCCCGTCTCCTCCTCGCCGTCTCCCGCCATCCCTTCGCGGACCCGGCCCTCGCCTCCCTGGAATACCGCATCGCCGCCACCTTCCGGCGCGCCGCGCGTATTCTCCCGCCGGAGGATCTGCTCCTCGCCCGCACCCTCGGCATGGCCACCGCGCTGCCCGTGGATCCCGCTGATCTGCCGCCGCCGGATGGCGCCCTCGCCATCCCCGCCCATGCGCTTCGCGGCCTCCCGCCGCCGGCCCCACCACGGCCGCAACGCCGCGCGCCCGGCACCAGGCCGCAACCGGCGCCCCGCCTTCCGGCCGGCCACGCTGAAAACGGTGCTAAAGGTGCTAAAACGGCTAAATGCGCTTTAGAATCGCGCCCAAGCCCTTGAAAAAAAAAGGGCCCGCGAGCGGGCCCTCAAATCTAAAATCCTCTAAACGGATACTGAGGCTAAAAAGCCACACCCACCCGCTAACCCGCTGAGATCAGACGGATCTTCTTCCCGTCCACGCCCAGCGCCACCTTGCCCGCCTTCAGCGACAGCGCCGCCTCCCCGAACACGTCCCGCCGCCAGCCGACCAGCGCCGGCACATCCGTCTCCCCGGCCGCCAGGCGTTCCAGCTCATCCGTATTGGCCAGCAGTCGAGGCGCCACATGGTGCTCCTCGCTCTTCGCCGCCAGCAGCACCTTCAGCAGTTGCACCAGGGCGGGGGAGGGGGCGGCCCCGCTCCGCTCCCGCGGTGCTTCCGGCAGGGCGCTTTCCGGCAGCCCCTTCGCCGCCGTGATCGCCGCCAGCAGGCTCGCGCCGGACTTGCCTTTCGCAAAACCCTCGGAGATGCCGCGCGCCCGCGCCAGGTCGTTCACCGTCTCCGGCGCCGTGGCCGCGATCTCCAGCAGCGTCTCATCCTTCACCAGGCGCTGGCGGGGGATGTTGACGCGCTGCGCCTCCTTCTCCCGCCACGAAGCCGCGGCGCGCAGGATGCCGAGAAACCGGCGGTTATGCGTCCGCGGCCGCAGCCGCTCCCACGCCGTCTCGGGGTCCTGGCGATAGGTCGCCGGGTTCGCCAGCTCCCCCATCTCCTCCCCCACCCACCCGTCGCGGCCTTCGCGCGCCAGCTTGGACGTCAGGCCGGTATAGATGCGGCGGAGGTGCGTCACATCGGCCGCGGCATAGTTGATCTGGGCGGGGGAAAGCGGCCGCGCCGCCCAGTCGCTGAAGCGATGCGCCTTGTCGATCTGCGCATTGGCGAGTGACCGCGCCAGTTGGTCGTAGCTCACCTGGTCGCCGAAGCCGGCGACGGTCGCCGCCACCTGCGTGTCATATAGCGGCGTCGGCACCGCCCCGAACTTCAGCAGGAAGATTTCCACGTCCTGCCGGGCCGCGTGGAACACCTTCACCACGGCCGGGTCCGCCAGAAGCTCCCCGAGTGGTGCCAGGTCGAGCCCCGGCGCCAGCGCATCCACCACCGCGACCTCATGGTCGCCCGCAAGCTGGACGACGCAGAGTTCGGGCCAGTAGGTCCGTTCCCGCATGAATTCGGTGTCGACCGTCACGAAGGACTCGGCACGAAGCCGGGTGCACAGCGCGGTGAGGGTCTCGGTATCCGTGATCAGGTCAGGCGACGCGTCGGCGCCCGGGGTGCGGCGGCTCATGCCAACCCGTGTAGACCCGCGCGGGGGCGGGGGGAAGCCATGCTGCTCCCCTTGGCCCCTTGACAGGAGGGGCCCCGTGCGGCGCTTTCGCCCCGGAATCCTCATTTGCTCGCAGGCCCATACCCATGCACGCCTACCGCACCCATACCTGCGGCGCCCTCCGCGCCACCGATGCCGGCAAGACCGTCCGCCTCTCCGGCTGGGTGCACCGCAAGCGCGACCACGGCAGCCTGCTGTTCATCGACCTGCGCGACCATTACGGCCTGACCCAATGCGTGGTGGCCCAAGGCGCCCCGGGCTTCGAGACGCTGGACAACGCCCGCCCCGAAAGCGTGGTGACCGTGACCGGTGAGGTCGTGCCGCGTGAGGGCACCACCATCAACCCCAAGCTCCCCACCGGCGAAATCGAGCTCCGCGTCCGCGAGGTCACCGTCCAGTCCGCGGCGGAGGTCCTGCCCATCCAGGTCGCCGGCGAACAGGAATTCCCCGAGGATCTGCGCC
Organism: Falsiroseomonas sp.; assembly: GCF_051859025.1. Lineage (GTDB taxonomy): Bacteria > Pseudomonadota > Alphaproteobacteria > Acetobacterales > Acetobacteraceae > Falsiroseomonas. Next base: position 67,945 of record NZ_JBHYGL010000012.1, read on the forward strand.
TCCGCTACCGCTTCATCGACCTGCGGCGCGAACGTCAGCACCGCAACCTGATGCTCCGCGCCAGCGTCATCGCCAGCATCCGCCGCCGCATGATCGATCAAGGGTTTACCGAGTTCCAGACCCCCATCCTGACGGCCAGCAGCCCGGAGGGTGCGCGGGACTTCCTCGTCCCCGCCCGCAACCACCCCGGCAAGTTCTACGCCCTCCCCCAGGCCCCCCAGCAGTTCAAGCAGCTGGCGATGGTCGCCGGCTTCGACCGTTATTTCCAGATCGCCCCCTGCTTCCGGGACGAGGCCAGCCGCGCGGACCGCTCCCCGGGGGAGTTCTACCAGCTTGATTTCGAAATGAGCTTCGTCACCCAGGAAGACGTCTTCGCCGCGATCGAGCCCGTCCTGGCCGGCGTGTTCGAGGAATTCGCCGACTATTCCGGCACCCGCCGCGCCGTCACGCCCGCGCCCTTCCCCCGCATCCCCTATGACCAGGCGATGCTGGAATTCGGCTCCGACAAGCCGGACCTGCGCAACCCGCTGCGCATCGCCGATGTGACGGAACACTTCGCCGGCGGCTCCTTCGGCCTCTTCGCCAAGATCGCGGCCTCCGGCGGCGTCGTCCGCGCCATCCCGGCCCCGGGCGCCGCCAGCCAGCCCCGCCGCTTCTTCGACCAGCTGAACGAATGGGCCCGCAGCGAGGGCGCCGGCGGCCTCGGCTACATGACGTTCGAGGCCGGTGTCGGCGCCGGCCCCATCGCCAAGAACCTGGAACCCGCCCGCGCCGCCGCGCTCCGCGACGCGATGGGCCTGAAGGACGGAGACGCCGTCTTCTTCGCCGCCGGCAAGGTGGAGGACGCCGCCAAGCTCGCCGGCAAGGCCCGCACCCGCATCGGCACCGACCTGGGCCTGATCGAGAAGGATGTCTACCGCTTCTGCTGGGTGACGAACTTCCCCATGTACGAGCTGAACGAGGAAACCGGCCAGATCGACTTCAGCCACAACCCCTTCTCCATGCCGCAGGGGGAGCTGGAGGCGCTGAACACGATGAACCCGTTGGATATCAAGGCCTACCAGTACGACATCGTCTGCAACGGCATCGAGCTGAGCTCAGGTGCCATCCGTAACCACCGCCCCGACATCATGCTCCGCGCCTTCGAAATCGCGGGCTACGGCCCCGACGTCGTGGAAAGCCGCTTCGGCGGCATGCTCAACGCCTTCCGCTACGGCGCCCCCCCCCACGGCGGCTCCGCCCCCGGCATCGACCGCATCGTCATGCTCCTGGCCGATGAGCCGAATATTCGTGAAGTAATTTTGTTTCCTATGAATCAGCAGGCGGAAGACCTGATGATGGGCGCCCCCGCGGCGGTGGAGCCGGCCCGCCTGAAGGAGCTGTCGATCAAACTCGACATCCCCCCCGCCAAGACGGGTGCGGCCGGGCCCAAGGCGTCCTAGATACCGGGGGCCAGCGCCTCCAGGAGCATCCATGGCCCAGACCCGCCGCCTCTCGCTCGCCGCCGCCTTCTGCCTGCTGGCGGCTCCCGCCTTCGCGCAGGGGCCCGTGACCACCGGCCCCCGCGCCGGGGTGGGCGAGGAAGCGCTCTCGGCCGGCATCGCCCGCATGGCGGCCCACCGCGCCGCCTACCGGCTGGATCTGGGGGAGGCGCGGAATTCCGGCATCGCCTCCGTCCGCGGCGCCATGGTCTTCGACGTGGCCGATGCCTGCGAGGGCTGGGCCACCCGCCAGCGCATGACCATGACCGTCACGGATCGCGATGGGCAGGAGATCGAGACCGTCTCCGACTACGCGACCTATGAGGCGAAGGACAATTCGCGCCTCCGCTTCTCCCTCACCCAGACCACGCAGGGCGCCGTCAGCTCGCGCGTCTCTGGCGAGGCGGAGCTCAAGCCCGACGGTTCCGGCACCATCCGCTACGCCGAACCCGCGGGGAAGGAGGAGGCGCTGCCCGCCGGCACCCTGCTGCCGATGCGCCACACCGTCCTGGCCGTGGAGACCGCCCGCGCCGGCCGCCGCCTGCTGGCCGCGCCGCTCTTCGACGGCACCTCCGACGAAGGCCCGCAGGACACGACGACGATCATCGCGGCCTGGTCCCCCGCCGCCGCCCAGCCGCGCTTCCCGCTGATGGCGGACCAGGCCTCCGGCCGCATGCGCATCGCCTTCTTCGAGCGCGGCGCCGGCGCGAACGGCGCCTCCCAGCCGGAATACGAGGTCGGGCTGCGCTACTTCGAGAATGGCGTGGCGGACGAGATCATCATGGATTTCGGCGAATTCTCCGTCTCCGGCCAGGTGCTGGAACTGGCCGCGCTGCCCGCGGGCTGCTGATCACGCAACGCGGCTCGGCATCCCCCCCTCCGGCGCCCAATCCGGCGCCGGGGCAGGGCAGCGCGGCACCGGCGCGGCGAAGGATCGGCGCCCCAGCCGCTTCTCCACCCGCCGCGCCAGGCGGCGCGACGGCACCTCCACGAAGCGATACATCGGCAGCGCCGCCGCCAGGGCCAGCAGCGTCGCGAAGGCGGCCATCGCCTCCGGCGGCCACTCATCGTGCAGCGCGTGCATCGTCGCCACCAGCACCGGCACATGGACAAGGTAGAGGCTGAAGGAGATCGCGCCCAGCCCCACCAGCACCGGCGACCGCAGCGCATCCCGCAGCCAGCCGGGCTGCCGCGCGATGACGATCAGCAGCGCGGAGGCCGCATAGACCGGCAGGTCGGAGGACATGCTGAACAGCGCCAGCGTCGCCATGCCAGCCGCGATCATCGCCTGCGGCGACAGCCGCGGCACATCCTGCCCGAGGGCCAGCGCCAGCGCGGCGCCGGTGCCGATCCCGCCGGCGAAGTAGAAGCTGGCCGCGACGGTACTGTGCAGCTGCGGCCCCAGCAGAACACGGTTTTCCGTGGCGCCGCCCATGATGCCGATCGCCATCAGCGCCAGCACCGCGGCGATGAACAGCGCGACGCGGCCGCGGAACAGCAGCACCAGCGGCAGCAGCAGCGACATCCGCCATTCATGCACCAGCGACCACAACACGACGTTCAGCCGCATGTCGTCATTATCGGCCATCAGCGCGATGTTGGAGACGATCTGCCCCGCCGTCGGCGGCTCCAGCCAGGTGAACAGGCTGCGTTCCCGCCATTCCGCCGGCAGCGCCGGCTCCGCGAAAGCGGCGTAGAGCACGACCGACAGAAGGACCGACACCGCGACGGGCAGGCCCAGCCGGATGGTGCGCTGCGCGGCGAAGGCGCCGAGCCCCGGCGACCCGTTGCGCAGCAGCGCCCGCACCAGCACGTAGCCCGACAGCACGAAGAAGAAGAGGACGGCGGGCCGCCCCATCTCCACGATCCGCAGCGGCGTCAGCTGCGTCATCGTGTAGCGCAGCCACCCCGCCCCCGCGATGGCGGGCGTCTCGTAGCGCGGAATGAGCTGCAGCGCGTGATGGACCAATACCGCGAAGGCGGCCAGGCCGCGCAGCGCGTCGAGTTCCTCCAGCCGGTCGGATGGCTGGCCGGCACGGATGTCTCGTTGCATCGGCGTCTCCCCAGGGTTTCGTCACAGCGGGGCAGGCCGATGGGGTCTAGGGCGGCGGCATGGCGGGCTGTCGTCCGGAACGGCTGTCCGGGAGAAGCCCCGGCGCCGCCCGGCGGTTCCCCGCCATGCTCAACTTCCTACTTCAACAAGCGTCGAAGATCGCCTGGATGGCGCCGCGTTCCCGCGTGCGGGTCAGGGCCAGCATCAGCAGCACGCGGGCCTTCTGAGGTGTCAAATTATCCGCGTTCAGGAAGCCTTCCTGCTGGTAGCGCTTCGCGGGGAAGGTGCGCCCCGACATGGCGCGGGAGGAGAGGACCACCTGGCAACCCGCCTCCATCGCCTCCACCAGCGCGACGCGTTCCGCGGGGGTGGTGAAGCCTGGCGCGAAGGCGGCCGCCACGATGCCTCGCGCGCCCGCCTGGAGGAACGCCTTCACCGCCACGCCATCGCCGCCGGCCACCGAATAGATCACGTCGACGCGCGGCGGCGTCGCCATCCCCGCCACGGCGAAGCGATCCGCCACCGGCAGCACGCGCATCGGGCGCCGCCAATAGGTGATGCGGTCGGCATCCGCATGGCCGAGCACGCCGACATCGGGGCTGCGGAAGGTCTGCATCCTGCCGGTGGAGGTCTTGGTCACCTCCCGCGCCGCCTGGATCTCATCGTTCAGCACCACCAGCGCGCCCATGCCGCGGCTGTCCGGGTGGCCCGCCACGCGCACCGCCTTCACCAGGTTCATGTGGCCGTCGGTGGACAGGCCGGTGAAGGGCCGCTGCGCGCCGGTGACGACGATGGGGATGTCGCTGGGGACGGTGAGCGACAGGAAATAGGCCGTCTCCTCCAGCGTCGCCGTCCCGTGGGTGACGACGATGCCATCGAGGTCGGGATGCGCCGCCTGCAGCGCCGCGATCCGCCCCAGCAGCGCCTGCCAGTCCGACCAGCCGACGGCGGTGGAGGGGATGGCGCTGTGCAGCACCGGGATCACCTCCGCCACCTGCTTCAGCGCGGGGATGCCCGCGACCAGCTCCTCGGCATTCAGGATCGGGCGGCCGGAGGAGGCGTAGTCCTGCACATCCAGCGGATCGAGGCCCTGGGAGGCGATGGTCCCCCCCGTCCCGATGACGGCAACCTTGGGCAGCCGGCTCATGCGGCGTTTCCTTCTACGACAGCGGTGGTGAGGCGTGAGACGCAGGCGAGCTTGCCGTCCGCGCGGCGGATTTCCGTCTGCCACACCTGGGTGCGGCGGCCGGTATGGAGCGGACGGCAGATGGCGGTCACGGTCTGGCCCTTCGGCACGCCCGCCATGTGGTTGGCATTCACCTCGATCCCCACGGCCAGCTGGCCTTCGGGCAGGGTCATGATGCTGGCCAGGGTGCCGAGGGATTCGGACAGCACCACGCTGGCGCCGCCATGCAGCAGGCCGAAGGGCTGGGCCGTGCGTTCATCCACCGGCATCTCCGCATGCAGCGCATCCTCCGTGATGGCGGTGATGCGGATGCCGAGATGGCCGGACATGTTGCCCACCATCCGCGCATTGATCTGTTCCGCCGTCCAGTCGCGCTTCCAGAGAGCCATGCCGATACCCGCCTCGTTGAGGCGGGAAGTCAGCGCGGCCACCGGCGCGTGGTCAACCCACCCGAGGCCGACAACCGCACCCAGCGCGCCAGCATCAGCCCCGCCACGATGAACAGCCCGATGGCGAGGCCGAGCCAGATGCCGATGGGCCCGAGCCCGGCCGGGAAGGCCAGCACCAGGCCACAGGGCAGGCCGATGACCCAGTAGCCGAGGCCCGCCAGCAGCATCGGCACGCGCGTATCCTTCAGCCCGCGCAGCGCCCCCGCCGCCACCGCCTGCACGCCATCCGCCAGCTGGAACAGCCCCGCCACCAGCAGCAGCGTCGTGGCCAGCGCCGCCGTCTCCGCCGCGCCCGGATTGGCGGCATCCAGGAACAGCCAGGCGATCGGCCCGCCCGCCAGCAGCAGCAGCGTGGCCGCGAAGGCCATGAACCCCGCCCCGAAGCCGATCGCGACCCAGCCGGCGCGGGACGCGGCGCTGGCGCGCCCGGCACCCGTCGCCAGCCCGACCCGCGCCGTGGCGGCCTGGCCGACGCCCATCGGCACCATGAAGGTCATTGCCGCCACCTGCACGGCGATGGCATGCGCCGCGACGGCCAGCGCGCCCATCCAGCCCATGGCGATGGCGGCGGCGGAGAAGACCGTGATCTCCAGCGCCATGGCCCCGGCGATGGGCAGGCCGATCGCCGCCACCTCCCTCAGCCTGGCCGCATCGAAGCGCCAGAGTCGGCCGAACAGATGATAGCGCCGCAGCCGCCGGTCCCGTGCGATCATCGCAACCAGACCCGCCAGCATCGCCAGGTTGCAGAGCGCGGAGGCGATCCCCGCCCCCGCCACGCCGAGCGGCGGCAGGCCGAGCCCGCCATGGATCAGCCACCAGTTCAGCGGCACGTTCAGCGCGATGCCGAAGCCCGAGACGAGGAGCGCGGCGTTCGGCCGCTGTTCGGCCGCCAGGAAGCCGCGCAGCACGATGAAGCCGCAGAATAGCGGCATGCCCCACATCATGGCGCCGACATACTCGGCCGCGAGCGCCGCCAGCGCTGCCTCCTGCCCCAGCGCCAGCAGCACGGCTTCCGTGTTCCACAGCAGCAGCCAGGTGGGGAGGGTGCCCGCGGCCACGGCCCAGAAGGCGGCGCGGACATCCCGCCGCATGCCCCGCAGATGCCCGCGCCCCCGCCCGCGCGTCTGCGCGCAGAGCGGCGCCGCGGCCAGCGCCAGGCCGAAGGTCGGCGCCAGGGCGGCGAAATAGAGGTTGCTGCCCAGCGTCGCCGCCGCCAGTTCCAGCGTGCCGACCCGTCCGAGGAACAGCGAATCGGTCAGCCCGAGCGCGAACTGGCTGAGATTGGTCAGCACCAGCGGCCAGGCCAGCGCCAGCATCGCCCGCCATTCGGCGGACCACGCGGCCCCCGGCTTCCCACCCGCCTGTTTCCCGCCGGCATTCCCGTCCATGCGGCGGGGCATAGCCGCTCCGCCACCGCCTGTCGCATGACGGTATGTGGACCACGCTTGGGGCGGGGCGGTGCCTCGGCGTAGGATACGCCAACCGAGACCCGGAGAGACGCCCCCCATGAAGCGACGCAACATCCTGGCCGCGCCCGCCCTCGTGGCCGGCGCCGCCGCCCTGCCGGCGGCCGCCCAGGCACAGCCCCGCATCGTCACCGAGGAATTCATGGTGCCGGCCACCGATGGCCAGGGGGAGATCTTCGTCCGCAGCAAGCGGCCGGAGGGGCTGGCGGCCTCCGCCAGCCGCACCCTGCTCTTTGTCCATGGCGCGACCTATCCCGCGCATTCCGCCTTCGACCTGCCGTTGGGCGGCTTGTCCTGGATGGACTACATCGCCGGCCGCGGCTTCGACGTGTGGTGCATGGATCTGCGTGGCTATGGCCGCAGCACGCGCCCCGCCGTGATGGCCGAGCCGCCGGAAGCCAACCCGCCCCTGATGCGCGGCGATGCCGCGGTAGCCGATGTCGCCGCCGTGGCCGCCTTCATCCGCCAGCGCCGCGCGGTGCCCCGGATGGTGCACATGGCCTGGTCCTGGGGCTGCTCGCTGATGGCGCGCTACGCCACCGACAACCCCGGCATGGTGGACCGCCTGGTCCTGTTCGCGCCGCAATGGCTGCGCGAAAGCGCGAGCCCGGCCGGCGTGGGGGCGGGCGCGCAGCTCGGCGCCTATCGGAGCGTGACGCAGGCCCAGGCCCGCGACCGCTGGATGGCCGGCGTGCCGGAGGCGGCGCGCGCCGGGCTCATCCCGCCCGGCTGGTTCGAACATTGGTCCGGCGTGACCTGGGCGACGGACCCGGAGGGCATGCGGCGCAACCCGTCGGTGTTGCGCGCGCCCAACGGCGTGCTGGCCGACAGCGCGGAGTTCTGGCAGGCGGGCCGGCCCTTCTGGGACCCCGCGCGCGTCACCGTGCCCACCCTGCTGGTGGTGGCGGAATGGGACCGCGACACGCCCCCCGGCATGGCCACCACCATCTTCCCGCTGCTGACGGCGAGCCCGGGCAAGCGCCTGGTGCTGCTCGGCGAGGGGACGCACACCATGCTGATGGAGCGCAACCGCGGCGCGCTGTTCCAGGCCGTGCAGGTCTTTCTGGAGGAAGCCGCGGCCTGACGAATGCCGCGGGGCGGGCCGTAACGGTGCCGCGGCGGAACGGGGTACCGTTCCGCCGCGCATGACGCCACCGCGCCGCGGCCCGTGGCGTTGACAGGCGCGCGCACGGGCCGCTCACTCCGCATCAAGGGCGGCTGATGCCGCAGGAGGGACCCGGCCATGGACGATCACGACCAGACCAAGAAGCCGTTCAAGCTGCGCAGCCAGCGCTGGTTCGACGATCCCCAGGACCCGGGGATGACCTCCCTCTACATCGAGCGGCAGCTGAATTTCGGCATGACGCGGGCCGAATTGCAGTCCGGTCGCCCGATGATCGGCATCGCGCAGACGGGGTCCGACATCTCCCCCTGCAACCGCCACCACATCGCACTGGCGGAACGCGTGAAGGCCGGCATCCGGGACGCCGGTGGCGTGCCCCTGGAATTCCCGGTCCACCCCATCCAGGAAACGCTGAAGCGCCCCACGGCTTCGCTGGACCGGAACCTGCAATACCTGTCGCTGGTGGAAATCCTGCATGGCTATCCCATCGACGGCGTCGTGCTGACGACGGGCTGCGACAAGACCACCCCCGCCATGCTGATGGGCGCGGCCACCATGAACATCCCGGCCGTGGCGCTGCCGGGCGGGCCGATGCTGGATGGCTGGTGGCATGGTCGCCTGGCCGGTTCCGGCACCATCGTCTGGGAAGCGCGCAAGCGCCTGGCCGCCGGCGAGATCGACTATGAGGGTTTCATTGAAATGGTGGCGGCGTCCTCCACCTCGGTCGGGCATTGCTCGACCATGGGGACGGCGCTGTCGATGAACTCGCTGGCCGAGGCTGTCGGCATGACGCTGACGGGGAGTGCCGCCATCCCCGGCCCGTACCGCCAGCGCGCGCAGATGGCCTACATGACCGGCGTGCGCGCGGTGGACATGGTGCGCGAGAATCTCCGCCCCTCCGACGTCATGACGAAGAAGGCGTTCGAGAATGCGGTGATGGTGGCCTCCGCCATCGGCGCGTCCTCCAACTGCCCCATCCACATGATCGCCATCGCCCGCCACATGGGCGTGGAGCATGATTTGGCCGACTGGCAGCGCGCCGGCGCCGCCGTGCCGCTGCTGGTGGATTGCCAGCCCGCCGGGCGCTTCCTGGGCGAGGCCTTCTACCGCGCCGGCGGCGTGCCGGCCGTGATGAAGGAACTGCTGAACGCCGGCATCCTGCATGGCGATGTCATGACCGTCACCGGCAAGACCGTCGCCGAGAACCTGGAAGGCGTCGGCGAACCCGACCGCGAGGTGATCCGCAGCTTCGGCAAGCCGATGAAGGAGCACGCCGGCTTCATCGTGCTGACGGGCAATCTGTTCGACAGCGCCGTGATGAAGATCAGCGTCATCGACAAGGCCTTCCGCGAGCGCTTCCTGTCCGAGACCCCCGACGTCTTCGAAGGCAAGGTGGCGGTGTTCGAGGGGCCGGAGGACTACCACGCCCGGATCGAGGACCCCTCGCTCGGCATCGACGACAAGACGGTGCTCGTGGTCCGCAATTGCGGCGCCGTGGGCTACCCGGGTGCGGCGGAGGTCGTGAACATGCAGCCGCCGGCCGCCCTGATCAAACAGGGCATCATGGCGCTGCCGACCATGGGTGACGGGCGGCAATCCGGCACCTCCGGCAGCCCGTCGATCCTCAACGTCACGCCGGAAGCGGCGGTGGGCGGGGGGCTCGCGCTGCTGAAGCATGGCGACCCCATCCGCATCGACCTGAAGACCCGCCGCGTGGATGTGCTGATCCCGGCCGAGGAGATGGAAGCCCGCCGCGCCGCCTGGAAGGCGCCGGACCTGCTGCACAAGACGCCGTGGGAGGAGATCTACCGCTCCATGGTCGGCCAGCTCGGCACCGGCGGCTGCCTGGAACCGGCGACGCTGTTCCTCAACATCCTCGAAACACGCGGCGAATCACGCCACAACCACTGATGGCACGGGCTGGGGATTAACGGACATGGCTGGACGGCTCTCGGGAAAACGCTGCCTGGTGACGGCGGCGGCGCAGGGGATCGGGCGCGCCACCGCGCTCGCCTTCGCCGCGGAAGGCGCGATGGTGGTCGCGACGGACAAGGACGCGGCCAAGCTCGCGGACCTCAAGGCGCCGGGGCTGACGACCCGCGCGCTCGATGTGCTCGACCCCGCCGCCATCACCGATGCGGTGGCGGCGATGGGGGAGGTCGACATCCTCTTCAACTGCGCGGGCTTCGTGCATCAGAACACGGTGCTGACCGCGACCGATGAGGAATGGGATTTCGCCTTCGACCTCAATGTCCGGTCGATGTGGCGGATGGTGAAGGCGGTGCTGCCGGGGATGCTGGCGCGAAGCCGCGGCACCATCGTCAACATGTCTTCGGCCTGCTCGTCGATCAAAGGGGCGCCGAACCGGTTCCTCTATGGCACCACCAAGGCCGCGGTGATCGGGCTGACCAAGTCGGTGGCGACGGAGTACGTGACCCAGGGCATCCGCTGCAACGCGATCTGCCCCGGCACGGTGGATACGCCGAGCCTCGGTGACCGCATCGCCGCCAATGCCGCGGTGGCCGGCAGCGTGGAGGCCGCGCGCGCGGCCTTCGTGGCCCGCCAGGCCATGGGCAGGCTGGCGACGGCGGAGGAGATGGCGGCGCTGGCCACCTACCTCGCCAGCGACGAAAGCGCCTTCGTGACCGGCCAGGCCATCGTCATCGATGGCGGCTGGACCCTGTAGCCTCTTCGCGCCCCCGCAACTTTCTTCTATAGGCGTCCCCCATGAAGCTCCTCCGCTACGGCCCCATGGGCCAGGAAAAACCCGGCCTGCTCGATGCCTCGGGCACCATCCGCGACCTGTCGGGCGTGATCCCGGACCTGGCGGGGGATGCGCTCTCCCCCGCCGGTCTCTCGAAGCTGGCCGCGCTGGACCCGGCCAGCCTGCCGGCGGTTTCCGGCAGCCCGCGCCTCGGCCCGCCGGTCTCCGGCATGAAGAACTTCGTCTGCATCGGGCTGAACTACGCCGACCATGCGGCGGAGACGGGGGCCGCCATCCCGAAGGAGCCGATCGTCTTCCTGAAGTCCCTCGGCGCGCTCTGCGGTCCGAATGACGACGTGATGATCCCGAAGAACTCCGTGAAGACGGATTGGGAGGTCGAACTCGCCATCATCATCGGCAGCACCGCCAAGTGCGTGTCGGAAGATGAGGCGATGAACCATGTCGCCGGCTATGCCGTCTGCAACGACGTCTCCGAGCGCGAATGGCAGATCGAGCGCGGCGGGTCCTGGGACAAGGGCAAGGGCTGCGACACCTTCGGCCCCCTTGGCCCCTGGCTGGTGACGAAGGACGAAGTGGCCGATCCGCAGGATCTGGCGATGACGCTGGATGTGGACGGCGTCCGCATGCAGGACGGGTCCACCCGGACCATGATCTTCGGCGTCCGGCACCTCGTGCACTACGTCTCCCACTTCATCACGCTGCATCCCGGCGATGTCATCTCCACCGGCACGCCGCCCGGCGTGGGGCTCGGCAAGAAGCCGCCGATGTTCCTGAAGGCGGGGCAGACGATGAAGCTGTCCATCCAGGGCCTGGGCGAGCAGACCCAGCGCACCATCGCCTACAGCTGACAGGGGAATTGAGAGCATGGCCGACAACAGCGAGAACGGGCGTTACCAGGTCGTCGCCTGCCCGGTGGGCACGGGGATGTTCGTCGTCCTGGTGGACAGCGTGAATGGCCGTTCCTGGAAGCTGAGCTTCGAGGCGAACAACGTCTCCGGCTGGCGGCCGATGAAGTTCCTCGACCTCAACGCGCCGGCAGCGCCGCCGGCACCCTGATCCCATGGCTGACGGCCCGGTCGTCATCTTCGTCGACTTCGCCAACCACGACTTCAGCGCCGAACGAACGGCGGCGCTGAAGCCGATGGCGGAGGAGATCGGCCGGGCTCCCGGCTTCCTGTGGAAGATCTGGACCGAGGACCGTGCGGCCGGCCGCGCCGGCGGCGTCTACCTGTTCGAAAGCCGCGCCCTGGCGGAAACCTATGTCGAGGCGCACCGGGTGCGCCTCGCGAAGCGCGGCGTGCAGGAGATGGTCGCGGAATACCGCACCATCAACGCGACGCTGAGTGCCATCAACGGCGCGCCGGTGCCGCCGGGCTAGAACTTCGCCGGCCAGGGCTTCTGCCCGCGTTCCTCCGCCAGTTCCTTGAGGAGCTGGAGCATCTCCCGCTTCTCCGGCGTGCGGCGACGCCCGGAATTCATCATCGCCTCCGCGGGCGGGATCACGACGCCCTCGGCCAGCTTCTGCAGGATCTACGCCCGGCGTTCGGCGGGGGTGATTCGGTTCATGGCGTCTCCCCTTCCATGGGGCCGGGGTGGGTTAGAGCGGCAAAATCAGGCTCGCCGCCCGTATCCTGCACAATGCGGCGTTTCACGTAGATTTCGTCAAGGCTGAGTGCAAGCGACATCAGGGCGCGAAGCTACTCCGCCATGTCGCGATCCCGCCGGTCCGATGCCTCCCACTGGCCGTAGCGATCGATGATGATCTCCTCGATCGGGGCCATCATCACCTCCCCGGACGGCATGCCGATCAGGCGGATGCGCGTGCGGTCCCCGAGCCCGTCATAGTAGCGGGAGGACACGCAATCGACGGCAATCGGGATGTCTGGGTGGAAGTAGCCGCCCAGGCGCCGGCCCGGCCGATCCTCCCGCCGGAAACCAACGGCGTGCAGCGCCTTGTCCAGCGCCCATCATCCGCCGAAACCAGCTCGAGCTCCCCGGAAGTGATGGCGCCGAGTGTGTCGAACTCCACTACCGCGCCGCCTACCAGGATGGGCGGGGAACGGCCCTCGGCCAGCATCAGGGCGGAGGCCTTCGCCAGCAGGTCAAGCGCCGCGAGGAATTCCGGCCTGTAGCGGCCTGCCGCGCTCACATGGTCGCACCCAGTGTCCAGGGCGCGAACTCGGCCCCCCCGAAGTCGTACGCCTCGCTCATCGTCCGCTCCCCGCTCGCCACCCGCAGGATCAGCTCGAAGATGCGCTGGCCGCATTCCGCGACGCTCTCCTCCCCCGTGACGATGCCGCCGCAATTGATGTCCATGTCTTCCGACATGCGCTCATACATCGCGGAGTTGGTCGCGAGCTTGATGGAGGGTGCCGGCTTGCAGCCGAAGACGCTCCCGCGCCCGGTGGTGAAGCAGACCAGGTTGGCACCCCCCGCCACCTGGCCCGTTGCCGCCACCGGGTCGTAGCCCGGCGTGTCCATGAAGACGAAGCCCTTCGCGGTCACTGGCTCCGCATAGCGATAGACTTCAACCAGGTTGGTGCTGCCCGCCTTGGCCATGGCGCCGAGCGACTTCTCCAGGATGGTCGTCAGCCCGCCCGCCTTGTTCCCGGGCGAGGGGTTGGCGTTCATCTCGGCGCCCTCGCGCTCCGTGTATTCCTCCCACCAGCGCATCAGGCCGACCAGCTTCTCCCCCACTTCGCGCGACACGGCGCGGCGCGTCAGCAGGTGCTCGGCGCCATAGGTCTCCGGCGTCTCGGACAGGATCACCGTGCCGCCATGGCGCACCAGCAGGTCCGATGCCACGCCCAGCGCGGGGTTGGCCGTGATGCCGGAATAGCCGTCCGATCCCCCGCATTGCAGGGCGATGGTCAGTTCGCTGGCGGGGATCGTCTCCCGCACCGCCTGGTTGGCCTCGGCCAGGACTTCGCGGACGAAGGCGATGCCGGCTTCCACGGTCTTCCGCGTGCCGCCCATCTCCTGGATGTCCATGTTCCGCAACCGGCCGGCCAGGCGCTGTTCCTCCAGCATCGGGCCGAGCTGGTTGACCTCGCAGCCCAGGCCGATGGCGATGACGTGGCTGAAATTCACGTGCCGCGCGAAGCCGGCGAGTGTCCGGCGCAGCAGCTTCAGCGGCTCCCCCATCGTCATGCCGCAGCCCGTCTTGTGGGTCAGCGCCACCACCCCGTCCACATTGGGGAAATCGGCCAGCGGGTCCGTGCCGGTGAACGGGTTCTTCTTGAAGGCATCCGCGATCAGCTCCGCCACATGGGCGGAGCAGTTCACGCTGGTCACGATGCCGATGTAGTTCCGCGTCGCCGCCCGCCCATCCGCGCGGCGGAAGCCCTGGAAGGTGGCGGCGGGGGTGATCAGCGCCGTCGGCTTCGCATCCACGCCCCAGCCGTAATCCTTGGCGAAGTCGCCCATGGCGCAGTTATGGGTGTGCACCCAATCCCCGGGCTGGATCACCTCCGTCGCGAAGCCGATGATCTGGCCGTAGCGCCGGATCGCATCCCCCACGGCATGGGCGCGCACCGCCACCTTGTGGCCGGGTGGGACCCGCCGGTCCCGCACCGCGACGCCTTCCATCACCGGCGTGCCGGGGGGCAGGCCGATGCGGGCGATCAGGACGGTATCATCGTCGCCGAGGCGGATGACGGGGGGCAGGGTGCGAGCGTCCATGGCAGCGTTCCTCTTTGGCGCCAGCTTACGCCAGCGGGGCCGGACGCCAAGCGTCCCGTGTCACGCCGCCGGCCGCATCCCTTCCGGTGATGGCAATTCCCGCACCACCACCCCAGGCAGCCGCGCGGCCAGCGCCGCCAGATGCGCGTGGTGGGTGAACAGGATGGCCTGGGTCGTGGCGCCCAGCCCCGCCAGCAGCGCCAAGCCCGCGCTGGCCCGGCGGTCATCGAAGGTGGCCAGCAGATCGTCCGCGATGAAGGGCAGGGGCTCCGCCCGCGCGGCCTGGGCTTCCACCGCCGCGACGCGCAGCGCCAGGAACAGCTGGTCCCGGGTGCCCTCGCTCAGCCCGTCCACCGGGCATTCGCTGCCATCGCCGCGCCGGGCACGGATCAGGGTCCGGCGCGCCTCATCCTCATCCACCGTCAGGCCGGCGTAGCGGCCTTCCGTCAGCTGGGCGAAATGCGCGCTGGCCGCGCGCAGCAGCGGGCCCTGGCTTTCCTGCCGGATGCGCTCGATCCCCGCCTGGAGCAGCGTGCGCGCCACATGCAGCCGGGCGTAGCGTTCCGCGGCGTGCTGCGCCTCCGCCAAATGGTGCCTGGCCTCCTGCGCATGGGCCGCCGCGTCCCGCCCCGCTTCCAGGGCGGCGCGGCGGCTTTCCGCCTCCTGCCGCGCGGCGCCCGATGCCGTCAGCCGGTCGCGCAGCGCCGCTTGCTCCGCCTCGATGGCCGCGATCCGCGCCGCTGCCTGGTCGGGGTCCACCGCCTCGGCCTCCGCCCGCAGCGCCTCCTCGGGCTGCCCGTCGCCCTGGCGCAGCAACTCTGCCTCCAGCCCCACGACGGAGGCAGCCAGCGCATCCCGCGCGGCGGCGCGGCGGATCGCCTCCTCCAGCGCCGGGATCTCCTCCGTGCCCGCCTGGTCGCCGAGGTCCCGCAGCGCCGCCCCTGCCGCCTCCTGCCGCGCCAGCGCCTTCGTCACCGCTTCATCCCGTTCGGCGATGCGCTTGCCGAGTGCCGCCACGCTGCCCGCTGCCAGCCGCGCTTCCGCCAGGCGTCGTGCCAGCCGGGCGGCGAGGATCGATGTGGCTTCCGCTGCCTCCCCCGCCGCCGCGCCCAGCGCCGCCGCTTCCTGCCCGAAGGCGGAGAGGGCCGCCTGCATGGCCGCGACGCGCGCCTCATCGTTCCGCCAGGCCCGCGCGGCCTCCGCGATCCGGGTCCAGGCGCCGAGTGCCGCCTCCACCGCCTCCGCCCCCGAACCCTCGGGCAGGGAGAGCGCCTGCGCGGCGGCGCCCCATTCGGGCTCGAACCCCGCCAAATCGGCCGTCGCGGCGCGCAGCCGTGATTGCGCCTCCGTCACCTGGTCCCCGGCCTGGGACAGCCGGTCCGACAGGCGCCGATGCGCCTGCGCCGCCGCCTCCGCCTGTTCCATCGCATCGAGTGACAGCGCCAGCAGCGCGGAGAGGGAGGCATCCGGCGCGGCGCCCGGCAGCAGGGGCCGCAGCGCGGCGCGGGCCTGGTCGCGGCGTTCGGCCAGCCCGTCCCGGCGCGCCAGGGCCTCGGCCCGCAGCGCCGCCAGGCGCAACACCTCCTCCCGCGCCCGTCGCCATTCCGCCATGGCGGCGGGGGTGTCGGGGGTGATGCCGGCGGGGGACCACAGCGCGGCCCAGGCGGCCTGCGCGGCCGTGGCCTCCGTGCCGGCGGCCTCGATCGCCGCGGCGGCTTCCGCCTGGCGGCCGCGCAGCAGCGCCAGGCGGGCCTGCTTGGCCGCGTAATCGTTCACGCGTTGTGCGTCGTCGGCGCGGGCATCGGCCAGGCGGTCAGCCTCGTCGCGCAGGGTTTCGTAGCGTGGCGCTTCATCGGCGGCGCCGTCGCGGAATTCCACCCAGGCCGCGTCGCGGCGCGCACGGGCGGCGGCGATCACGTCCCGCGTCGGCACCACCTCGCCCCTCGCCAGATGCTCCACCGCCTCCTCCAGCGCCGCCACCTCCGCCGCCAGGGCGGTGGCGGCGCGGCGCGCGGCGTCCAGCGCCTCCGCGGTGGATTGCAGCCGCGCGCTCGCGGCTTCCGCCATCGGCCGCAGTGGCAGCGGGCAGGCGGCGAGGGCGGCGGCATCGCCGGACCACAGCGGCAGCGCGGCCAGCGCGGCGCTTGCCTGGGCTGTGGCCGCTGCCAGCGCGCGCTCCGCCGCCAGCCATTCCTGTTCCACCTTGCCCTCGGCCTGAGCGGCCTCGATCGCGCGCTTCAGCGGCCCGGCGGTGGGCGGCGCCGGTGCTGCGGCCAACTGCGCCGCCACCAGGTCCCGCCGGCGCGTCGCCTCCCGCAGCGCATCCTCCGCGCTGCGCAGCGCGGTGGCGTATTCGGTGCGGCGGCGGATCAACTTCTGCGCGCGGTCCCGCGCGGCGGGGGAGGGCAGGGCATCGCGCAGGGCTTCCGGCGGCGCTTCGCTGCCGATCGTCCCCGCGGCCTCCGCCACCGCGGCGCGATACCCCGCCACTTGGCGCAGCACGCCAGGCAGGTCGCGTTCGGCCTCCGTCATCGCCACCCGCTGCGCGGCCAGGGCATCGATCCGGTCCTGCAGGGCCAGCACCGCGGCATCGGGCGCGATGGCGTCGCGTTCCGCCCGCAGGCGCGCGCCCTCCGCCGCTTCCCGCCGCGCATCCTCCGCCCCCTGGCGCAGCGCGTCCTGGCCGGCGGCCAGGCGGGTGGCGGCATCGGCGGGCAGGCGGGGGGCATCGGCGACCAGGGCCAGGTCCTGCCGCTGCCGGGCGAGGGGCGCCAGGATCGGCAGCACGCGCCGCAGCCGTTGCAGCCGCGCGGCCTCCGCCGCCAGGGCGGCGGCGGCTGTCGTGTCGGCCTCGATCCGCGCGCGGATATTGGCCAGCGCCGCCTCCGCCTCCGCCCATTCGCGCGGGCGGATGGCGGCTTCCTCGGCCTGGCGGCGGGCCTCGTTCCAGGCCTCGGTGGCGACGGACAGCGCGCGGCGGCCGCGGCCATCGCCATGCAGGGCCTTGGCTTCGTCATCGAGGCGCTTGAGCGCGTTGCGGAGATGCGGCAGGCCCATGCCGGCCAGCAGGCTCTCCCCGGCCTCCCCGCCGCTGCCCAGCAGCGCTTCCGCGCCCCGACGGAGCGTGGCGCTGTCCAGGCCATGGGCGGTCTCGAACAGCTTGCGGTCGGCGCCGCCCATCAGGCGCAGCAGCGCTTCCTCCGGCGCCGCCGTGCCATCGGAATCCAGCAGCGTGTCGCGCCGTCCCTTGCGGCGGATGAAGGCGCCGCGCCGCCCGTCCCGCGCCGCCACGGTGAAGCCGATGCGCAGCGCCGTGCCCTGGTGAAGGAAGGCGAAGGGGGACCGTTCGGGGAAGCCGAACAGCGCATCGCCGATCGCCGACAGCGCGGTGGATTTGCCCGCCTCGTTGGCGCCCAGCACCACGGTCAGCGCCGCATCCGCCGGGAAGTCGATCCGCACA
Organism: Falsiroseomonas sp.; assembly: GCF_051859025.1. GTDB lineage: Bacteria > Pseudomonadota > Alphaproteobacteria > Acetobacterales > Acetobacteraceae > Falsiroseomonas. The sequence goes on from NZ_JBHYGL010000012.1 coordinate 85,569, forward strand.
TCGGATAAATGTCCGTAGCGCAGCAGGTCGAGCGTGAGGAGCCTCATCCCCGTTCCTCCGCCGTGATGGCGGCTTCCGCCACCTGCCAGGCTTCCTCCAGCAATCGGCCAAGCCCTTCCTCATCGGCCGGCACGTCCAGCGCGTCCCGCCCCGGCGGCGGCACCTTGGCGCGCAGCGCCGCCATTTCCGCCAGCAGCGCCTGCACCCGGGTGGGGTCGGACAGCCCCGCCGCGAAGGCGGCGCGCAGCGGGTCGAGCATCCCCTCCGCCCGGCTTTTCGGCGCCGAGGTCCGCACCCGCACCGCCTCCACCCACAAGCGCCCGCCCGCCGCGATGGCGGCACCGCGGCATTCCGCGGCCAGGCGTTCGCCATCGCTCGCCAGCGCGGCGTGCAGGTCGGTTTCCCCCCGCAGAACCAGGCGGGCCAGCACGGGCAGGTCATCGGCCGCGGCGATCGCTTCCTGCACCGCATCGCCGATCCGCCCGGTCAGCGTGACGATGTCGGCGCCTTCCGCATCCACGTCGAGCAGCGCCCAGCGCAGCGTGTCGAGGTTGCGGTGCTCCACCGCCACCACGCGCCCATCCTCCACCGTCACCAGGCTGCATCCCTTGGCGCCGGTCTCCCTGATGTGGCGGCCCTGGGTGTTGCCGGGGAAGACGATCCAGGGGCGTTCATGCAGCACCCGCCGCGCATGGATGTGGCCGAGCGCCCAGTAGTCATAGCCCTTCAGCCGCAACTGCCCGGGTTCGCAGGGGGCATAGGTCTCGTGCTCCCCGGCATCCTGGGCGGAGGTGTGCAGCACGCCGATGTTGAGGCGCCCGCGGAGGGGTTCGCAGTAGCCCGCGGAAATATCCTCCGGCACCGCGCGGTTCGGGAAGGAATGGCCGTGCAGTGCCACGCCGAGCTCCGCCACATCATGCGTCTGGCAGGTGCGCGTGGAGAATTCGCGGACATTGCCGGGCAGGCGGAGGTCCTTGGTGATGATCGACTTCGCGTCGTGATTGCCGCGCAGCAGGAAACACGGGCGCGGCGCCAGGCGCTTCATCTGCTCGGCGAAGAACAGCCCGGTGGAGAAATCCTTCCAGTCCCCGTCATAGAGATCGCCGGCGATGACGATGAAGGCCACGTCCTCCGCGATCGCCAGGTCGACCAGGGCGATGAAGGCGCGGCGCGTGCTGTCGCGCAGCAGGCCGGCGGGCAGGTCCTGCCGTGCGTGCAGGCCGGCGAGCGGCGAGTCGAGGTGGATATCGGCCGCGTGCAGGAATTTCATGCCGGCCCCGTTACGGTGGATTTTCTTGTGTTTTCATCGCGCGGCTTGGCGGCTGGTGCAACCCCGCTATCAAGGGCCGGCATCGGCACGGGAGCTCCGCATGATTTCGAAGGTGAAGGAGGCGCGCGCCTGGGTCCGCCTGCCATCTGGCCGGCGGCTGGATTTGCTGGCGCCCACCCCCTTCGACTGGACGGATGAGGATCTGGCCACCGGCCTGGCGCGCACCTTCCGCTGGGGCGGGCATTCGGTGTGGCCCGGCGCGCCGCTTTCCGTCGCACAGCATTCGCTGGCCGTGCTGGCGCTGCGCCGGGCCGCGAAACCCGCGCCGACCCGCGCGGAGGCCAGGCGCGAATTGCTGCATGACGCGGAGGAGGGGCTGACCAATTTCGACTGCATCTCCCCCCTCAAGCCCTTCCTCGGCCCCGGTTTTCATGAGTTGCAGGAGCGTCTGTCGGCGGTGATCGCCACCCGCTACGCCCTGCCGGCCTGGGAGCCCGAGCAGAAGAAGCTCCACAAGAAGCTCGACATCACGATGGCGGCGGCGGAGGCGGTGCATGTCGCGGGCTGGTCGGTGGCGGAGGTGCGCGACACGCTTGGCATCCGCGCCGCCGTGATGGCAACGGACCCCCTGGCCGCGATCCATGGCGGCGATCCCTGGCGCCCCTGGCCGCCCGAACTGGCGGCCGAACGCTTCCTGGCCGAACTCCGCCGCGTGGCCTGAGCCCTTGGCATCAGGCGCCCGCGGGGTTAGTGGGGCGGCATGACCGATACCCTGCCCGACCGCCTCTCCGTCGATCCGCGCAGCCCCTTCTACCAGGAGGCGCTGCTGGCCCGCGGCGTCGGCATCAAGTTCAACGGTGCCGAGAAGACCAATGTCGAGGAATACTGCGTCAGCGAAGGCTGGGTGCGGGTATCCGTCGGCAAGGCCGTGGACCGTCGCGGCATGCCGCTGACCCTCAAGCTCAAGGGCACCGTCGAGCCCTATTTCCGCGACGCCCCTACCCCGGAAGCCTGACGCAGCGATCCGCGGGCGCCGGCCGGCAGGCCGCGTCCCGCAGCGCCCGCAGGCGGGAGGCATCGAGGGGATGGGTCGGCGCCAGCCACCCGCCCTCGTCATTCTCGTTCCAGGCATAGATCAGCGCCGTGCGCGGGGCCTGCGTCGCCGCGAAGGCGATGGCGCGCCGCAAATGCGCCGTCAGTTCCGCCGGCGTCGGCGGTGCGTAGAACCTTTCCATGCCCTCTCCGGGCCGTTGCCAGGCTTCCCACGGCACGGGGTTCTGCACCCTCGGCCGCCGGTCCCAGCCCGTCATCGCCGTCGGCACCACGGGCAGGCCGAGTGCCGCCTGCGCCGCCCAGCCGCGTTCCGCCACCTGCGCCAGCGCCGCATAGGGTGCCGCCCGCGCCCCGGCCTGCCAGGCATAGGCGGAGACGCCATCCAGGCCGAGCAGCCTCACCCAGCGCCGCGCCTGGTCGGGCACCGGCGTCATCAGCACGATGAAGGGATCCCCCGCGCCCGCCGCGCGCGCCCGCTGGCGGAAGCCGTCCACCGCCGCGCGCAGCCCCGCGATCCCGCCCCAGGCCTCGACGATCAACTCATCCGAGAGGAAGCCCAGGAAATACAGCGGCCTCCCGGCCACGCGCTGGCAGTCGGGGTCCGCCAGCAGGGCGGGATGGGTGGACAGCGCCTCCCCGGGCGCATCGCGCCGCCCCCAGCGCACGGCCTCGCAGACCAGGGCGAACTTCACGCGGTGGCGTCGCGCGCTGGCGCGATACAGCTGGAATCCCGCGCTCATCGACGCGGCTTCGGGGTAGCTGACGAAGGCCCAGTAATCGATCCCGGCTTCCGCGGCCCAGTCGATCTGCCGGTCCATCACCGCCTGGTCCGGCGGCGGCATCCGCACCGGCCCGCCATCCTCCGGCACCTCCGCGAAGAAGGGCGCGCGGTGGCGCCAGGCGGGCGGGCTCAGCGCGCGTTCCACCGCCATGGTCGGCACGGAACCCGGCGCATACCAGGCATCCCAGCGGATGGCACCGATGGCAACCGGCCGCGCCTGCGCCTGGGCCGGCATCGCGAGGCCCCCCAGCCCCGCCAGCAGCGCGCGGCGGGCCAGCATCAGTCGCGCCAGGGCCAGAGCGGCCAGAAGCGCAGCCGCGCGCCCCACATCGCCCGCCACAGCGGCGGGACCAGGATCCAGCCCAGGCCGAGGATCCCGATCGCCTCCACCAGCAGGTCCCAGTGGGAGCCCTGCACCACGCTCCGCACCGGGGCGCGCGGGTCGTAGCGGATCGATATCCGGGCACCGAGCGACGGCCAGTGCCGGAGCGATGCGTTCTCCGCCTCCACCACCGCGCCGTCGCGCGTTTCGAAGCGCAGCGTGAACAGCGGAACGGGCAGCCAGGCGGGCAGATCCTCGTCCCGCGTGACCGGCTCTCCATTCGCCTTGCGCAGCGGCACGACGGTCGCGACCGTGGTTTCGGTGCCCTGCCAGATCGTCACCTTCTCCGCCAGGCTGGACGCCAGCATCAGCAGACAGGCCAGCAGCGCCAGCGCGAAGCGCTTGCGGAAATGGGGCGGCGGCCAGGTGGCCCCGCCTCCGGGCCGGGCCGTCCAGGGATTGGGCGCCGTCATCGCAGGGGAGACCTGCCCGCGCCGGGCGGCTGCCGTCAAGCAGCGGCCTTGCCAGCGCGACCATTCGGGCTAGGGTGCCCCGATGGCGGCCACCGATCCCTTCTGGCGCAGGAAGACCCTCGGCGCGATGACGCGCCCGGAATGGGAAAGCCTGTGCGATGGCTGCGGCCGCTGCTGCCTGCACAAGTTGCGGGACGGGGAGACGGAAGAACTCCTCTGGACTCATGTCGCCTGCCGCCTGCTGGACAGCCAGTCCTGCCAGTGCAGCGACTACGCGAACCGCAAGGCCCGTGTGCCTGACTGCGTGAAGCTGACGCCGGCCAAGGTGGCGACGATCGACTGGCTGCCGCCGACCTGTGCCTATCGCCTGCTGGCGGAAGGCCGCGACCTGCCCTGGTGGCACCCCCTCGTCTCCGGCGATCCGGAGACGGTGCACAAGGCCGGGGTTTCCGTCCGCGGCCGCGCGCTCGCGGAACGGGAGGCCGGCGCGCTGGAAGACCACATCGTCGCCTGGCCGGGCCGCGTGCCCAAGGCGGCGCGGCCGATTCCGCCACTTCGAGGCGGATCGGATACCGAACTTTGAAGGGAAGGACCCGGATATCATGAAGGACGCGCTTTTCGGCGGCATCAACGCCGCCGCCCTGACGGCGATGAACCCCGACCTCTCGCCGGACCTCGATACCTATGCCGCGCATTGCAAGTGGCTGCTGGCCAATGGCTGCAACGGCCTCGGCATCCTCGGCACCACCGGCGAGGCCAACAGCTTCGGCTTCGATGAGCGCAAGATGATCCTGGAAGGCATCGTGGCCCGCGGCGTGCCCGCGACGCGCCTGATGCCGGGCACCGGCTGCGCCTCGCTCATGGATACCGTCGAACTGACCAAGCATGCGAAGGCGCAGGGCTGCCGCGGCGTGCTGGTGCTGCCGCCCTTCTACTACAAGGCGCCGACGGATGACGGGCTCTTCGCCTATTTCTCCGAGGTCGTGAACCGCGTCGGCGGCGGCATCGCCCTCTATCTCTATCACTTCCCGCAGCAATCGGCGGTGCCCTTCAGCCTCGACCTGATCGGCCGCCTGCTGAAGGCCTTCCCGGGTGTCATCAAGGGCGTGAAGGATTCGTCGGGCGACTACGCCAACATGAAGGCGATGATCGACCACTTCGCGAAGGACGGGTTCGAGGTCTATTCGGGCGCCGACAATTTCGTGCAGAAGATCCTGGCCGAGGGCGGCGCCGGCTGCATCACCGCCGCCGCCAACGTCAACGCCCGCTTCGGCCAGATCGTCTACCAGAAGCGCACGGGCGCCGAGGCTGATGCGGCGCAGGCCGTGCTGGACGCGACCCGCAAGGCCGCGACGGCCGTGGCGCTGATCCCCGGCCTGCGTGAGATCATCGCCCGCAGCACCGGCCATGATGGCTGGCGCACCATCCGCCCGCCGCACCTGCCGCTCGCCGGCGATGAAGGTCAGAAGGCATGGGATGCGATGCAGGCCGCCGGCGCGCTGCCGCTGGCGGGCATGGGCATGAAGGCCGCGGCTGAATGAGCACGCCGCTCACCTGCCGCGCGCCGGCCACCGGCACGGTGCAGATCGACGACGACAAGGTGAAGGTCACGCGCTGGGATTTCGATCCCGGCGCGGAGACCGGCTGGCACCGCCACGGCATGTCCTATGTGGTCACGCCCGTCACCGACGGCACGCTGCTGCTGGAACTGCCGGGCGGCCAGACGATGACGGCGGAACTCAAGGCCGGCGTCAGCTACGCCCGCGCCTTCGGCACCGAGCACAACGTGGTCAATGCCGGCACCGCGAAGCTGTCCTTCGTCGAGGTCGAGCTGAAGGCCTATGCCGGCTGACGCTTCGTGAGCGTCACCAGCGCCAGCCCTGAGAAGATGAGCGCCGCGGCCGGCAGGGTCAGCCAGCCCGGCACCTCGTCGAACAGCAGGAAGCCGTAGATCAGGCCGGCCAGCGTGATGAGGTAGGAGACCTGGCTGGTCACCATGCCCCCCGCGCTGACCAGCAGGCGGAAATAGATCAGGTAGGCCACCGCCGTGATCACGCCCTGCACCAGCAGCAGCATCGCGATGCCCGCGCTCGGCGGCGGACCCAGATGGCCGAGGGCCAGCGCCATCAGCAGCACCGATCCCGACGCACCCACCAGCGTCCCCGCCGCCTGCGCCAGTGGCGAGCTTCCCGGCACGGCGAGCTTCACCGACAGCAGGTTGGACAGCGCGTAGCAGACCGGCGTCAGCACCATCAGCGCCGCCCAGGGCAGCAGCGCGGGATCGGGCAGCGCGGCGCCCGGCGCCATCGCCAGCCCGACGCCCGCCACGCAAAGCGCCGCGCCCAGCATGATGCGCGGCGTCGCGCGCTCTATCCCCGCCATGGCGAAGAACAGCGTGCTGAGCAGCCCCGACAGCGGCACCAGCAGCGCGAACAATCCGGCCGGCGCGCGGCTCAGCCCCGTGAAGGCGAAGAGGTTCGCGCAGGCCAGCCCGATGAAGCCGCCGCTGACGTAATGCACCCAATGCGGCCGGGTCCATCGCGGCATGTCGCGACTGCGCGCGCAGACCGCCAGCAGCGTGATGGCGCTGATCACCGCCGCGATGGTGGCGACGCCGAGTGGCTTCATCCCTTGCGCCATCGCGAGTTTCGCCATCGCCGGTGTCAGCCCCCAGATGGCGCCGAGGGCGAGGAGCGCGAGCGCGATGGAAAGGCGTTGGGGCATGCCCGTCAACACAGTAGTGCAGCGAAGTATGTCAAGCGGTTGAATCGCGAAGGCCCTTCGCGCCATGGTGGTTCGATGCTCCCCGAATCGGAATTGATCACGCTGCCCGCCGCGAAGGGCCACCTGGCGCTGCCTGCCCGTTGCCTGGTGCGCTGGCAGGCTTCCACCCGCGCGCGCCGCGTCTCCATGCGCATCTGCCCGAAGCATGGCGCCGTCGTCGTCATCCTGCCGCCGGGCAAGGGCCGCCGCGCCGGCCTGGCGCTGCTGCGGGAACACGGCGACTGGGTGATGGAACGCCTGGCCGCCCTGGCCCCGGCCGTGCCGTTCGAGGCCGATGCCACGGTGCTGCTGGGCGGCGCGCCGCATCGCATCCGCCATGATCCCGCGGCGCTGGGCGGCGCCTTCCTCGATGGTCACAGCATCATCGTCGCCGGCGATCCCGCCTTCCTGCGCCGCCGCGTCGGCGACTTCATGCGGGCGGAGGCAAGGCGGCGCATCCGCAGCCTCATCGGCCCGCATGCCGCGGCACTCGGCGTCAAGCCGCGCGCGCTGCGGCTGAAGGACACGCGCAGCCGCTGGGGCAGCTGCGCGCCGGATGGCACGCTCGCCTTCTCCTGGCGCCTGGTGATGGCCCCGGAATGGGTGCTGGACTACGTCGTGGCGCATGAGGTCGCGCATCTGAAGGAACTCAACCACTCCGCCCGCTTCTGGGCGCATGTCTCGCGCCTCACGCCCAATCGCGACGATGCGGTTGAATGGCTGCGGCAGGAGGGGCCGGCGCTCTTGCGCGTCGGCTGAAACCGGGGCGACATCGGTCGCCGCAACGACAGGGAACGGCCATGACCGAGCGCACCATCCTCGTCACCGGCGCGACCGCGGGCTTCGGCCTGGCCATCGCCCGCCGCTTCGCCGCCGATGGCTGGCGCATCATCGCGACCGGCCGGCGCGGCGATCGCCTGGCCTCGCTGGTGGAGGAACTGGGGCCCACACGCTGCCATTCCGTGCCGCTGGATGTGCGGGACCGGAAGGCCGTGCTGGCGGAAATCGAGGCGCTGCCCGGCAGCTTCCGGACGATCGACGTGGTGGTGAACAATGCCGGCCTGGCCGCGGGGCTCGACCTCGCGCAGGGCGCCGACCTCGATGACTGGGACGCGATGGTCGACACCAACTGCAAGGGGCTGATGTATGTGACGCGCGCCGTGCTGCCGGGGATGGTGGCGCGGGATCGCGGGCACATCGTCAATATCGGCTCCACCGCCGGCGAATGGCCCTATCCCGGCGGCAACGTCTATGGCGCCACCAAGGCCTTCGTCCGCCAGTTCAGCCACAACCTCCGCGCCGATCTCTTCGGCACGCAGATCCGCGTGACGGAGATCGAGCCCGGCCTGGTGGGCGGCACGGAATTCAGCGCCGTGCGCTTCAAGGGCGATGCCGCCAAGGCCGCCGCCCCCTATGCGGGCACGGATCCGCTGACGCCGGAGGATATCGCGGATGCCGTCCACTGGTCCGTCTCCCGCCCCGCCCGCGTCAACATCAACACGATGCAGCTGATGCCGGTGGCGCAGAGTTTCGGGCCGCTCCGCGTCCACAAGGGCTGAGGGTGACCGAACAGGGATCCCGCGCGCTGCGGCGTGTGGTGCGCGGCTTCACGGCCGCCACCATCGCCGCCATGGCCGCCGGCATCTGGCTGTCGATCGCGACGACGGATTGGATGTGGTTCGCGCGATCGGGCGCCATCATCACCGCACTCGGCCTGGTGCTGGCCAGCCGGAAGGTGCTGATTGCGCGGGCCGATTTGATGGCGCTGCTGCAGGACATGGAGCGCGTGGACGGCGCGGAACGCACCGTGCGGCTGGAAAGCTTCAAGCGCCTGCAACGCGACCTCGACCGCCAGATCATGGAAAAGGCGGGCTTCGCGCTGCTGATCTTGGGCACGCTGATCTGGGGCTTCGGGGACCTGATCGGGCGGCTGTGAGGCTCCCTCACGCCAGCGGGTGGTGTTCCTCCACCAGGCGCTTCAGCCTTTCCTCCAGCACCTTGGTGTAGATCTGCGTCGTCGCGATATCCGCGTGGCCCAGCAGGATCTGCAGGCTTCGGAGGTCGGCGCCGTTCCCCAGCAGGTGGGAGGCGAAGCTGTGGCGCAGCACATGCGGGCTGACCCTGTCCTGGTCCAGCCCCGCCGCGATCGCCGCATCCTTCAGGATCAGCCCGACATTCTGCCGCGTGATGTGCCCACCCGCGGCGCGGGAGGGAAACAGCCAGCGCGAAGGCTTCGCGCCCTTCGGCAGTTCCTTCATCGTCGCCAGCGCCGCTTCCCGCGCGCGGGCGGAAATCGGCACCAGCCTTTCCTTGTTGCCCTTGCCCGTCACCGCCACCAGCGGCTGGCCCGGCCGCAGCGCATTGGCGGGGAGTGCGATCAATTCGCTGACGCGCAGCCCGCTGCTGTAGAGAAGTTCCACCAGCGCCACGGCCAGGTATCCCCGCGCGCCGGGCAGCCCCGCGGCACCCTCCAGCAGCGCCGTCACATCGGCCTCGCTCAGCGCCTTGGGCAGGCTGGCGGGCAGGCGGGGGCCTTCCAGCAATTCGGTCGGGTCATCCGCCCGCACCCCCTCCCGCGCCAGGAAGCGGAAATATTGTCGCAGGGCGGAAAGCCGGCGCGCCGCCGTCCGCGCCGCCAAGCCGGCGTCCGACATGCCGCGGCGGTAGGACCTCAGCACCTCCACCCCCGCTTCCGCCGGCGCGACGCCCTGCTGCCGGCAATGCACGCCGAAATCCTCAAGGTCCGCCGCATAGGCGCTGATGGTGTTGCGCGCCGCGCCGCGTTCCGCGGCCAGCATCTCCAGGAACGCTTCCGCGTGCCGGTCCCAGGCCATCCGAGGCGGCTCAGCGTGTGCCGAAGCGCTCCGCCGGCACGGTCCGCTCCACCGGCTGCGGCGTCACGGTGGGCGGGAAGGCGCCGACCGCCAGCAGCCCGAGCACGACCACCCCGACCAGCAGCACGACCAGCAGCAGAAGGGGGTGGCGGAACATCGGAAGGGCGGATCCTCGCGCGGGCTTGGCTGTGCTAGCCTCGCGCATCGTGTCACGCAACACCGCCCTTTCGGCCTGGCCGTCCCTGGATGCCAGCGCCCCCCCGGCCCCCGCCGCGCCCTTCGGTGCGGAGGATGCCGTGCGCGCCGACCCCCATCCCGCCGCCGCTCGCAGCATTGTGCTGGTCGGCATGCCCGGGGCCGGCAAATCCTCCATCGGCCGCCGCCTGGCCACGAAGCTGGGCCTGCCCTTCATCGATGCGGATACCGAGATCGAGGCCGCCGCCGGCCTGCCGATCACCGAGATCTTCACGCGATACGGGGAGCCGCATTTCAGGGATGGCGAACGCCGCGTCATCGCGCGCCTGCTGGCCGGGCCGCCTTTGGTGCTGGCCACCGGCGGCGGCGCCTTTTCCGATGCCCGCACGCGGGCGGCGGTCGCTTCCTCCGGCGCCGTCGCGGTCTGGCTGCGCTGCACCATCGCCACCCTGCTCCGCCGCGTCGCGGGCCGCGAACACCGGCCCCTCTTCCTCAACAAGGACCCGCGTGAGGTGCTGGAGCGCCTGATGACGGCGCGCCACCCCACCTTTGCCGAGGCCCCCGTGATCGTGGACTGCACCGACGAACCGCCCGAGACGACGACCCGCCGGGTGATGGAGGCGCTGGCCGCCCATCGCGACCCCTCCCGCCTGCCGGTGCGGCTCGGCGACCGGGCCTATGACATATTGGTGGGTGAGGGCCTGGTGGCCCGCGCCGGGGCGCTGATCGCCCCCGTCCTGCCGGCGCGGCGCGTCGTCGTCATCACTGACGAAACCGTCGCCGCGCTGCATTTGCCCACCCTGACCGCGGGGCTGGCGGAGGCCGGGATCACCATCGTCTCCGCCATCACCGTCCCGCCCGGGGAGGCCAGCAAATCCTTCGGCCAACTGCAATGCGTGCTGGAAGCGGCACTGGCCGCCGGAGCGGATCGCCGCACCGCGGTGGTGGCGCTGGGCGGTGGCGTGGTGGGGGACCTCGCGGGCTTCGCGGCCGCGGTGGCGCTGCGCGGGCTGACCTTCATCCAGATACCCACCACCCTGCTGGCGCAGGTCGACAGCTCGGTGGGCGGCAAGACGGGCATCAACCTCTCGCTCGGCAAGAATCTGGTCGGCGCCTTCCACCAGCCCCGCCTGGTGCTGGCCGATACCGGCGTGCTGGGCACCCTGCCGCCCCGCGAACTCCGCGCGGGCTACGCGGAAGTGGCGAAGCACGGGCTGCTGCAGGGCGAACTCTGGGCATGGTGCGAGGCCGAGGGCGCCCGCGCCGTGGCCGGGGACCCCGCGGCGCTGGCCCATGCCGTGATGGAATCCTGCCGGCTGAAATCCGCCGTCGTCGCGGCGGATGAACGGGAGGAGAGTGAGGAAGGCGGCCGCGCGCTGCTCAACCTCGGCCACACCTTCGGCCACGCGCTGGAAGCGGAATGCGGCTATGGCGGCGAATTGCTGCACGGGGAGGGCGTGGCCGTCGGCCTCGGCCTCGCCGCCGCGCTCTCCGCGCGCCTCGGCCATTGCAGCCAGGAACTGCCGGGGCGGGTGATCTCCCACCTACAGGAAGTCGGGCTGCCGGCGCGGATCGGCGACCTGAAGCGCAAATTCTCGGCGGAGGCGCTGATGGGGCGCATGCGCAAGGACAAGAAGGCGCGGGAAGGGGCCATGCGCTTCATCCTGCTGCGCGCGCCGGGCGACTGCTTCACTACGAGCGAGGTGCCGCCGCTCGCGGTGCAGACGCTGCTGCGGGATGAGGGGTGCGGGGAGTAGGCGGCGTCCCGCTATTCCCACCCCGGCATTCCCGCCCCGTCCCCCAGCCGCTAGGGTCATCCCGCACCGCACCATCGCCGGGGGACCCCCATGCCGCTGTCCGCGCCCGAAACCGATCGTCGCCTCATCCACACCCGAACGATCGAGATGCAGGGTTTCGCGCGCGCGGACGGCCTCTACGACATCGAAGCCCATCTGGTGGACACCAAGACCTACCCCTTCGAGAACATGGACCGCGGCGCCATCCCCGCCGGGGAGCCCCTGCACGGCATGTGGCTGCGCCTAGTGGTGGGGGAGGACATGGTGATCCGCGCCTGCGAAGCCTCCACCGACTTCGCCCCCTACGCCGTCTGCCCCGGCGCCGCACCCAATTTTTCCGCACTTGCCGGCGTTTCCATCGGCGTCGGCTTCAATCGCGCGGTGAAGGACAGGGTGGGCGGGAGCGTCGGCTGCACCCACCTTCGCGAATTGCTGGCGCAGATGGCGACGGTCGCGTTCCAGACCATCGGCCCGCTGAAATGGCGCAAGGCGCGGGAGGAAGCGGCGCGCCTGAAGGAGGCGGGCCTGCCCGCCCCTGGCCCCATCCGCAAGCTGCCGATCGGCTCCTGCCTCGCCTACGCGCCGGACAGCCCGGTGGTGGCGCGGCACCAGGCGGCGATGGAGGAGTAGGCTAGCTTCGCGCCGCTTCCTCTGGCGTCAGCAGCCGGAGCGAGAGGGCGTGCAGACCGGCCTCGAACTCCGGCGCCAGCGCGGCATGCACGGCGCGGGACCGCGCGACGCGGTTCTGGCCTGTGAAGGCGTCGGCCACGATGCGCAGCGTGTAATGCGTCTCCCCCCCCGGCCGCGCCCCGGCATGGCCGGCGTGAAGGGCGCTGTCGTCCTGGACGGTGATGTCGGTGGGGGCGAAGGCGCTGCGGATCGCGGCCTCGATCCGGGCGGCGCGGTTCGGCTCGTTCATGGCTTGCATGTGGTGCTTCCTGCCGCCGCGGAAAGCCCCGCGCAAGGCATGTCCGCCCTGCCTTGCGCGCCCCGGATGCCGCGACCATAAGTCCCGCATGGCGCGACGAGGCGACCGTATCGGATTGGCGACCGCGGAACCGGAAGCGCCCGCGCGTCCCTGTGAATCGCCGGGCTGCGCGGAGCCCGGGGGCTTCCGCGCGCCGCGGGATCGCGCCTCCCTGAACCAGTACCGCTGGTTCTGCCTGGAGCATGTGCGCGAATACAATCGTGCCTGGGACTATTACAAAGGCATGGCGCCCGGGGAGATCGAGGCGAATATCCGCAGCGATGCCGGCTGGCAGCGCCCCACCTGGCCGCTCGGCCGCCTCGGTGGCGCCAACCCCTTCGACCACCCGGAGATGTTCCGCGACCCGCTCGGGATGCTGAAGGACACGCCGCTGCACGCGCAGCGCCGCCGCGCCGCGCCCCGGCCGGATGAGCCGCCGCCCGAACTGCGCGCGGCGCTCGACGTTCTCGGCCTCACTTGGCCCATCGATGCCGTGAGCCTGCGCGGGCGCTACAAGGAACTCGCCAAGCGCTACCACCCCGACGCCAATGGCGGCGACCGGCAGGGGGAGGAACGGCTGAAGGACATCAGCCGCGCCTACAGCCTGCTCCGTCGCGCCTTGCCGGGCCGCGCCGCCCCTGCCCCCGCTCCCAAGGCGGGTTGAGTGGGTAGCCGCGCCGCCGCCACCGCCCTAGGATCAACCTAATGCCACAGCCGGACCCAGAGATGACCAAGGTCGCCAGCCCTACCGAGAGCCGCCCCACCGCCGCGATCGACATGCCCGACACCACCGTCAATGTGCGAGAGGTCTTCGGCATCGACAGCGACCTCACGGTCCCTGCCTTCTCGCTGCGCACCGAACATGTGCCCGAGGTCGACAGCTCCTACCGCTTCGACCGGGAGACGACGCTCGCGATCCTCGCGGGCTTCGCGCATAACCGCCGCGTGATGGTCCAGGGCTATCACGGCACCGGCAAGTCCACGCATATCGAACAGGTGGCGGCGCGGCTGAACTGGCCCTGCATCCGCGTGAACCTGGACAGCCACATCAGCCGCATCGACCTGATCGGCAAGGACGCCATCGTCCTGAAGGATGGCAAGCAGATCACGGAATTCCGCGAAGGCATCCTGCCCTGGGCGCTGCAGCACCCCTGCGCGCTGGTCTTCGACGAGTATGACGCCGGCCGCCCGGACGTGATGTTCGTGATCCAGCGCGTGCTGGAAGTCGAAGGCAAGCTGACGCTGCTGGACCAGAACAAGGTCATCCGCCCGCATCGCGGCTTCCGCCTGTTCGCCACGGCCAACACCGTCGGCCTCGGCGACACGACCGGCCTCTATCACGGCACGCAGCAGATCAACCAGGGCCAGATGGACCGCTGGAACATCGTCGCGACGCTGAACTACCTGCCGCATGCGCAGGAGACGCAGATCGTCATGGCCAAGCTCGGCCTGGACGACAAGGACGCCAAGGCGAAGCGCCAGACGGAAGCCATGGTGGCGCTGGCCGATCTGACGCGCGCGGGCTTCATCGCCGGCGACATCTCCACCGTCATGTCGCCGCGCACCGTCATCACCTGGGCCGAGAACGCCAAGATCTTCGGCGATATCGGCTTCGCCTTCCGCCTCAGCTTCCTCAACAAGTGCGACGAGGCCGAGCGCGGCACGGTGGCCGAATACTACCAGCGCTGCTTCAACGAGGAACTGCCGAGCGGCAGCCTGCTCCGCAAGGCGGGGTAGGCGCCTGAAGGGAGAGCGTCATGGACGGTCGCCTCTTTGGCCTGGGGACGGACCCCGATGCCGATGAGCACGCCTGGCTTCTCGGCCAGGCGGAGGCGCTGCGGGCCGGACGCCTCTCCGCGATCGATCGTGACCATCTGGCGGCGCTTCTCGAAGGCATGGCCAAGCGTGATGTCCGGGAGGCGCTCTCCCAGATGGAGCGCCTTCTCATGCACATGCTGAAATTCACCGTGCAGCCGCAGCGGGCGACAAGCTCCTGGGCGATCAGCGTGGTGAATGCCCAGAACGAGTTGCAGGACATGCTCGATTCGCCCTCCCTCCGCCGCGCGGTGGAGGAGAAACTGCCCCGCGCCTGGGAACGGGCGCGGCGATCCGCGGCGGCGGAGACCCGCATGGACCTTTCGGCCATCCCCGCCCAGAACCCGTGGAGCCTGGACGACGCCCTTGCCTGGACGCCGCCCTTCGACCTCCCCCAGCGCGTGAAGTGACAGGCAGCCCCATGGCGAATACCAAGGATCAGACCCGGCAGGAGGAATTCAAGCGCGCCACCGCCGGGGCGCTGCGCGCCATGGCGCAGGTGCCGGAAGTGCAGGTGGCCTACCAGCCCGGCCCTTCGGGCCTGGCCGGCAAGCGCGCCCGCCTGCCGCTGCCGACGCGCGCTTTGCCGCCTTCCGAGATGGCGAAGCTCCGCGGCGCCGCGGATGCCATCGCCCTCAAGCTCCGCCACCACGACGAAGGCGTGCACAACGCCCGCGTGCCGCAGCGGCGTGAGGCGCGGGAGGTGTTCGACGCGCTGGAGGATGTGCGCGTCGAGGTCATCGGCAGCCAGCACATGGCCGGCGTCGCCGCCAATCTCCGCGCCCGCCTGTCGGAACAGTGCGAGGCCGAGGGCTACGACCGCATGACGCGGAAGGACCAGCTGCCGCTGCCCGCGGCGCTGGGCCTGTTGGCGCGCGAACGCCTGTCCGGCGAACCCGTCCCCGCCGCCGCCCGCCGCGTGCTCGACCTCTGGCGCGAATCGGTCGGCGAGAAGGGCGAATCCGCACTCGCGGAAATGGCCGCCGCCCAGGGCAACCAGGACGCCTTCGGCAAGGCCGCGCGCAAGCTGCTGGCGGCGCTCGATCTGGCGGAGGCCGAGGTCGAGGCCGAGGCCGAGCAGGATGAGGAAGAAGGGGAGGGGGGCGAGACCTCCTCCCAGCAGGACCAGTCCGGGGAGGGCGAGGCCCAGGCCCAGGACACCGAAAGCATGCTCGGCGCCCAGCCCGAGACCATGCAGGGCGACGCCGCCGAGGATGAGACCGAGGAGGGCGAGGAGGAAGGCGCCGCCGCCGAGGGCGATGACCGCCCGGGCGGCCCGCAGCAGCGGAAGGAGGTGCCGCAGACCGACGATGCCTCCGTCTACCGCGCCTACAACCGCAATTTCGATGAGGTGGTGGACGCCGACGACCTCTGCGATGCCGAGGAGCTGGCCAGGCTCCGCCAGCAGCTCGACCAGCAGCTGTCGCACCTCCAGGGCGTCGTCTCCAAGCTCGCGAACCGCCTGCAGCGCCGGCTGATGGCACAGCAGCAGCGCGCCTGGGAATTCGACCTCGAGGAGGGGATCCTCGATGTCTCCCGCCTCGCCCGCGTGGTGGTCAACCCGATGCTCTCGCTGTCCTACAAGCGGGAGCGCGAGGCCGACTTCCGCGATACGGTGGTGACGCTGCTGATCGACAATTCGGGGTCCATGCGCGGCCGGCCGATCACGGTGGCCGCCATGTGCTGCGACATCCTGGCCCGCACGCTCGAACGCTGCGCGGTGAAGACGGAAATCCTGGGCTTCACCACCCGCGCCTGGAAGGGCGGCCAGTCTCGCGAACGCTGGGTGCAGGAAGGCAAGCCGCGCAACCCGGGGCGCCTGAATGACCTCCGCCACGTCGTCTACAAGGCGGCCGATGCCCCCTGGCGGCGCGCGCGCAAGAACCTCGGCCTGATGCTGCGCGAGGGGCTGCTGAAGGAGAACATCGACGGCGAGGCGCTGGAATGGGCCTATAAGCGCCTGCTCCAGCGGTCCGAACACCGCCGCATCCTGATGGTGATCAGTGATGGCGCGCCGGTGGATGACAGCACGCTGTCGGTGAACCCGGGCAACTACCTGGAACGCCACCTGCGCAAGGTGATCGGGGAGATCGAGGGGCGGGAGGCGGTGGAGCTGATCGCCATCGGCATCGGCCACGACGTCACCCGCTACTACCGCCGCGCCGTCACCATCGTGGATGCCGAGGAACTTGGCGGTACCATGATGAAGAAGCTCGCCGAACTCTTCGACGAGGATGCGGCGATGGCCTGGCAGAGGGCCGCGGCGGAGCGTTCGCCGCTCGTCGCCTGACGCATCGGGCATGATCAGCCGCCGCGGCCTGCTGGCCTCGGCGCTGGCCTGCCTGCCCGGCTGCATGCCGGGGGCGGAGGCGGGCGCGCTGAGCCGCCCGCTGGACCTGGCGGCCCTGCCGCCGGGCGGGCCCATCCGCCTCCTGGGCGGGCTTGAGATCGATACGCGGGTGCTGGGCTTCGGCGGCTTGTCCGCGCTGCATCTGGCGGATGACCTCACCCTGACGATGGTTTCCGACCTCGGCCGATTCGCGGAGATGCGGCTGGCGCTGGATGCGGGGCTGCGGCCGGTCTCGCTGAGCCTGCTGCGGGCCGGGCCGCTGCGCGATGGCGCCGGGCAGCCGCTGGCGCGGGGCCATGCCGGCGATTCCGAGTCGCTCGTTCGCCTGTCCGACGGCACCTGGCTGGTGGGGTTCGAACGCTGGCACCGCATCCGCGCCTACCGGACGCTTTCATCGCCCGGCACCTATGTGGAGGCGCCGCCGCGGCTGGAACTGGCGCCGGCCAATGCGGGGCTGGAATCGCTGGCGGTGCTGCCGGATGGCCGCCTGGTGGCGATCGCGGAGGAGTTTCCCCCCGGCCCGGATGCCAGCCTGACCTCGGCCTGGATCGGCCGACCCGGTGCCTGGCGCCCCATCGCCTATCGCCCCGGCGCCAACCTGCTGCCCGTGGATGCGGCCGCGCTGCCGGATGGGGCACTGCTGGTGGTGGAGCGCAGCTTCTCGATCTTCGGCGGTTTTTCCGGCCGCCTGGTCCGCGTGCCGGCTGCGCAACTCGCCAACCCCGCCATCGGCGCCGTGCTGGAGGGGGAGGAATTGCTGCGCCTGTCCGCCCCCATCCCCAGCGACAATTACGAGGGTCTGGCGGTGCTGCGGCGGGATGGCCGGACGCTGCTGGCCCTCATCTCCGACGACAACGAGAACCGGCTGCAGCGGACGCTGCTGCTTGTCCTGGAACTGCTGGGCTGATCAGGCGACTTCCATCAGGCGTTCGCGCGGCAGGGTGAGCCAGGCGCGGGCGCCGATGCCCGGCGCGCTTTCCAGCCGGATATCGCCGCCATGGGCCGCGGCCAGGGACCGCGCAAGGGTCAGGCCAAGGTCCAGGCCTCGCGTCCCGGCGACCGGGCCGGCGGCGTCCATCACCAGGTCATGCGCGGGCAGTCCATCGCCCTCATCCTCGACGACGATGGCGACGGTCTCGGCGCCCAGCACATGGCGCAGCGCCACCACGTCGCCGTCGCGGGAATGGCGTGCGGCGCGACGCAGCAGGGCGGCCAGCGCGCCTTCCAGGGCGCGGCGATCCGCCTTCACGGTCAGGCTGCGAAGGCCGGGGTCGACCTGCCAGTGGCGGCGGCCCGGGCGGATCTGCGCGGCGACCGCGGCGATGGCGGCATCCACCACCGGGCCGAGCAGGGCCGGTGCCTCATGGAGTGTGCGGGGGGAGGGTTCGGTGGCGAAATCGGCCAGGTCATCCGCCAGCCGGAGCAGTTGCTGGGCAACGCCTTCAAGGGGCGTTTCCTCCCCTTCCCGGCGCGGTCCCGGCAGCATCTGCGCGGCCTGGGCCATCAGCGCCAGGCCGGGCCCCCGCAGTTCCTGCGCGGCGAGGGAGAGGCATCGGCCCCGTGCGGCGGCCAGCCTTTCGGAAGCCGCGACGCGATTGCGCGCGTCGATCAGGACGGACCGCACACGCAGTGCCACGGCTATCGCCACGACAACCAGGACCAGTGCGATCGGAAGGAGGGACTCGGGCGTCATCCCGACCAGAGTGGGACCGCTTCGGTTTCCAAACGGTAAACGTTGGAGCCCTATGCCCGGGCTGTGTCACGCAAAAACGTCAAAGTGAGTTGACGCTTTCGTGAGGACGCCGCGGTCGCTCTGGTCCGGCGGGGTCCGGCGCCGTCAAGGCAACCGGACAAGCCGTGAATGGCGCGGCGTGATGCCGCGCCCTTCGATGGTCAGGCGGCGACGGCCTTCTTCGCCTGGGCACGAGCCAGACGACGCTTCAGCACCTGGGCCTCGACCGGCAGGTCGCGGTTCGGGGTGCCGAGCAGGAAGGCGTCGAAGCCGCCATTGTGCTCCACCGTCCGGATACCGTTGACGGACAGGCGCATACGCACCGGCGTGCCAAGGATATCGGAGTAGAACGACGTTTCCTGCAGGTTGGGCAGGAAGCGGCGACGGGTCTTGTTGTTGGCGTGGCTGACGTTGTTACCCGTCAGCACGCCCTTGCCGGTGATTCCGCAGCGGCGGGCCATGACATGTATCCCGAGAAAGCGCGCGCACGGGTGCCTGGGACGGAGTGGCCAGGCTGCCGCACGCGGAGTGGTCCGGAGAGGGGGCCATATCGCGGATAGGCCCCGCGGCGTCAAGTCTGAGTCAGGGATTGGGCTTCAGAGATTGGCCGCATGGGGCGGCGCGCCGGCCGCGCGGCGCATCTCCTCCAGCTCCCCGGACTCGACCGAGGCCAGCGCGCTGCGCAGCACGCCCGCCACCGCACGGTCATCCATGGTGCGGGACAGCATGCCGAGCGCCCCGCCCAGCAGGGCAGAGGCGATGGAGATGGGCGCGATGCCCTGCTCGATCATGTACTCGATGGCCTTGTCGACCACCGAACCGGCGTGGCTGAGGTCTTCCGGGGCCACGCCCTGGGGGTCGAACTGCATGCGGCGGGTTCCTTTAGTTCAAGGCGACATAGGCAGGGACTCGCCCGAGGGAAAGCCCTTCCGGGGAAAGCGGTGGCTCAGGCGGGCGCCGCCAGCGCCCCCGCCGTGCCTTCCGCCGCAGCCTGGGCCGCCGCTGCGGCTTCCGCCGCCGCCACCGCCTCCGACTGCCGGCGCCACATGGCGGCGTAGAGGCCATCCGCCGTGATCAGCTGGCCATGCGACCCTCGTTCGGCCACCTGGCCGTCCTGCAGCACCAGGATCTCATCCGCATCCACCACCGTGGACAGGCGATGCGCGATCACCAGGGTGGTGCGGCCGCGGGCGGCATCGCGCAAGGCGGCCTGGATGTCCTGTTCCGTCCGCGTGTCCAGGGCGCTGGTGGCCTCGTCCAGGATCAGCAGGCGGGGGTTCTTCAGCAGGGTGCGGGCGATCGCCACGCGCTGCTTCTCGCCGCCCGACAGCTTCAGGCCGCGTTCGCCCACCTTGGTGTCGTAGCCATCCGGCAGGCGGAGGACGAAATCATGCACCTGCGCCAGGCGGGCGGCGTTCTCCACCTCCTCCTGGCTGGCACTCGGCCGGCCATAGGCGATGTTGTAGCGGATGGTGTCGTTGAACAGCACCGTGTCCTGCGGCACCACGCCGATGGCGGCGCGGACGCTGTCCTGCGTCACGTCCCGCACATCCTGCCCATCGATCACCACGCGGCCGCCTGACGTGTCGTAGAAGCGGAACAGCAGGCGGCTGATGGTGGATTTGCCGGCGCCTGTCGGCCCGACGATGGCGAGCGTCCGCCCGGGCGGCACGGTGAAGCTGACGCCCTTCAGGATCGTGCGGTCGGGGCGGTAGCCGAAGCGCACATCCTCGAACCGGATCTCGCCGGCCGTCACGGCCAGCGCGGGCGCGCCGGGCTTGTCGGCGACCTCCCGCTCCTCCCGCATCAGGCGGAACATGGCTTCCATGTCCGTCAGGCCCTGCTTGATCTCCCGGTACGCAAAACCGAGGATGTTCAGCGGCTGGAAGAGCTGGATCATGTAGGTGTTGACCAGCACGAAGCCGCCGACGCTCATGCCCCCATTCGCGACGCGGCTGGCGGCCATCAGCATGACGATGGTGAGTCCCAGGCCGATGATCGCCTGCTGGCCGAAATTCAGGCCGTTGAGGCTGACCTCGGACCGCACATAGGCCTTTTCGTAGCGTTCCAGGCTGCCGTCGTAGCGGCGGGCCTCATGCGCCTCATTGCCGAAATACTTGACCGTCTCGTAGTTCAGCAGGCTGTCGATGGCCCGCGTATTGGCCTCGGTATCCGTCTCGTTCATCGCGCGGCGGAAGCGCAGCCGCCATTCCGTGAACAGCAGCGTATAGGCGATGTAGACGCCGACGGTGCCGAGGATGACGATCGTGAAGGACACGTCGAACATCCCCCACAGGATCAGGGAGACCAGCAGGATCTCGAAGATCGTCGGGATGATGTTGAACAGCAGGAAGTCCAGCACGAAGGTCATGCCCCGCGTGCCGCGCTCCAGCATGCGGGACAGGCCGCCGGTCTGGCGGTCCAGGTGGAAGCGCAGCGACAGGGCGTGCAGGTGCTGGAATACCTGCAGCGCGATGCGCCGGGTGGCGCGGCCCTGGACGCGGGCGAAGATCGCGTCCCGCAATTCGTTGAAGCCGCTGCTGGTGATGCGCATCAGCCCGTAGCCGAGCACGAGCGCGATCGGCACCGCCGCGATCGCCCCCGCTCCACCGGCTTGCGGGGCGAGTGCATCCACGGCGCGGGCGAAGGCGATGGGGACCAGGACGTTCGCGGCCTTGGCGAAGACAAGCAGCACCAGGCTGATGACGACCCGCGCGCGCAGCCCGGGCTCACCCGGCGGCCACAGATAGGGCACCATGGTCATCAGCGTGCGCATATGATTGCGCTCGCTGGGCATATTCTTCTGCACTCAAGGGCTCCGGAGGCGCGTTGCTTCCATAAGTGGGGCCTGACGCAGGGTGCGCAAACCGGCAAGTGGTCTTCCGTGCCATGCGCTGCGCGCGCTACTGGGAGAAATGGACGCGCTCGCCCCCTATGAGCGGCACATCGCCGCCTGCAACAACATCGCCTCCCCCTCCCACCTCATCCGCTTCCGGATCGGGGAGGAACAGGTGGGGTGGCTCGGCGCCGAACTCGCCAGGGCGCTGGCCTTCTATCCCCGGGAGTTCCACTTCGACGATCGCGGCGTGGCGCTGGCCGGGCGGCTGCGCGCGCCGGGGGCGCGGAGCGAGGCGCTGGCGACGGCGGTGAAGGGCCTGGCCGGCCGCGGGCACCTGACCATCCGGGGCGAGGCCTTCGACGTGCGCGCCGCGCCCGATGGCCCGGCGCTGGCCACGATGGATCGCGGCGCGCTGCCGGCCTTCGGCGTGATGTCCCAGGGCGTGCATGTGAACGGCTTCGTCCGGCGGCCGGATGGGCTGCATCTCTGGGTGGGGTGGCGGTCCCGGACCAAGCCCGTGGCGCCAGGGCAGATGGATAATGTGGTCGCCGGCGGCATCCCGGCCGGCCTCTCCCCCTCGGAATGCCTGGTGAAGGAGGCGGCCGAGGAAGCCTCCATCCCGCCGGAGATGGCGGGCCGGGCGGTCTTCGCAGGCCGCGTCTCCTACATCATGGCCACCGCGGAAGGGCTGCGGCGCGATGTGCTGCATTGCTACGACCTGGAGATGCCGGAGGGCTTCGTGCCCACCCCCCATGACGATGAGGTCGAGCGCTTCGAATTGCTGCCGGTGGAAGCGGTGGCCCGCGCGGTGCGGGAGACGGACCGGGTGAAGTTCAACGTGAACCTGGTGCTGATCGACTTCTTCCTGCGCCACGGCCTGATCGACCCCGCCGCGCCGGGGGCGGAGGCGCTGCGCGCCGGGCTCGATCAGGTCGGCTGAACCGCGCCGATCCGCGCGCTTAGATCCGCCACCGTCACGCCGGCCAGCCGCGCTTCCAGCGCCGTCTCCGCGGCGTCGAACACCTCCCGCAGCAAGGCGGGGGCGCCGCGGCCCACGGCATCGCCGCGGCCCGATCCGCGATGGATCGGCAGCAGCGGCAGGCCGTTGCGGCGCATGGCCTGCCAGATGTCGGCCAGCGTGATCTCCCCGGCCGGCCGGGCAAGCTCCGCGCCGCCGGGTCCCCGGCGGATGCGGATCAGCCCGGCGCGCGCCAGCTGCCCGGCCAGTCTTCGGATGACGACGGGGTTGGTGCCTACGCTTTCGGCGAGGCGCCCGCTGGTGGCCTGCCCGCCAGGTTCGGTGGCGAGGAGGAGGAGGATGTGGATGGCGACGGCAAACCGTGTTGCGACCATGCCGTCAACACGCGCCGCAGCCTTGCCGGTTCCGTTCGTCGCAAGCACATTGACTGTTGCCTGAACAAAGACCGAACATAGGCCATGTCCGCCACCCCCACCGTTCCCGAACGCACCCTGGCCGTCTGCCGTGCCGCCAGCCTGTTCTGCGGCATGCGAGGCTGGGCGCCGGTGCGGGAGATGCCTCTGCCGAACGGGCGGCGCGCCGACATCCTGGCGCTGCTGCCCGATGGCCGCTTCGCGGTGATGGAGGTGAAGTCCTGCGCGCGGGACTTCCTATCCGATACCAAATGGCCGGAATACCGCGACTATTGCGACCTGCTCTACTTCGCCGTGGACCTCGATTTCCCGGTCGGGTTGCTGCCGGAGGATGCCGGGTTGCTGGTGGTGGAGGGGCGGGAGGCCGCGCTGGTGCGGGAGGCTTCGGCCCATCCCCTGGCGCCGGCCCGGCGCCGGTCGCTTCTGCACCGCTATGCCGTCACCGCGGCGGGGCGGCTTGCGGCGATGCAGGACCCGGCGGGGCTGGCGGAGATCCGGGCGGCGCTGCTGGTGGAATGACCGGCGGCCAGAGCCTTCCGGGATGGGAGGAACACGGGCACAACTCCGGCGCGTGATTGCGTGATCACACCGGGAACAATCGCCGAAAATCCAGCGGAACCGGGATAAGCCCCCGAGGCTCAGCCCCAAGGCTCAACCCCGAATGCGCGCCACCGTCGCCGTGGTGCTCTGCCCCGGCAGAAGCTGCGCCAGGCGCACCTGGCCGCCCCATTCCGTGACCAGATCGCCGCCCACCACCGCATCCACGGTGTAGTCGGCGCCCTTCACCAGCACGTCGGGCCGCAGCAGCTTGATGAGGTCGACGGGGGTGTCTTCCTCGAACACGCTGACGAGATCGACGGAGGCGACGGAAGCCAGGACGGCGGCGCGGGCGGCCTCCCCCTGGATCGGCCGCGTCTCGCCCTTCAGGCGCTTCACGCTGCTGTCGGCATTCAGGCCGACCACCAGCCGGTCGCACCAGGACCGCGCCTGTTCCAGAAGATGGACATGGCCGGGATGCAGCAGGTCGAAGCAGCCATTGGTGAAGCCGATCCGGTAGCCGCGGCGGCGCCAGCGTTCCACCTGCTCCATGGCCGTGGCGCGAGAGACGACCTTGCGCAGCGCGCCGCGCTCCGGCGTCAGCGCCTCCGCCAGGTCGCTTTCGCGCGCCACGGCGGTGCCGACCTTGCCGACGACGATGCCGGCCGCGATGTTGGCCAGCCGCGCCGCGACGGGGGCGGAAAGCCCCGCGGCCAGGCCGGCGGCAACCACGGCGACGACGGTATCCCCGGCGCCGGAGACGTCATGCACCTCCGGCGCCTCGGCCGGGAAATGGCGGATGCCATTGCCATCCACCAGCGTCATCCCATCCTCGCTCCGCGTCACCAGCACGGCGCCGAAGCCGTGGGTGGCGCGCAGATGCTGGGCGGCGGCGACGATCGCTTCTTCCGTATCCACCTTCATGCCGGTGGCCAGCGCCAGTTCGGCGCGGTTCGGCGTGACCATGTCGGCGCCGGCGTAGCGGGCATAGTCCACGCCCTTGGGGTCCACCACGACGCGGCGCCCGGCGGTGCGGGCGGCGGCGATCAGGCGCTGGGCGACATCGCCGGCCAGCACGCCCTTCTGATAGTCGGACAGCACCATGACGGTGGTCGCGGCCACGGCATCGGCGGCGATCCGCACCATGCGGTCCGCGAGGCGGGCATTGATCGGCCCCGCCATCTCATGGTCCGCGCGCAGCAATTGCTGGCCGGCGGCGATGAAGCGGGTCTTGGTGGTGGTGGCGCGGCCGCCCTGGACCAGCAGCCAGGGCTCCACATTGGGCTGGCCGCCGATCAGGCCCGTCAGGTCGCTGCCCGCCTGGTCATCCCCGACCACGGAGACGAAGGCGACGGCGGCGCCGAGGGCGGTCAGGTTGCGGACCACATTGCCGGCACCGCCGGGCATGGCGAGTTCGCGTTCCACCGCCAGCACGGCCACCGGGGCCTCCGGGCTGACGCGCTGGACCTGGCCATAGACATAGCGGTCGAGCATGGCGTCGCCGACCACGAGGACGGAGGCGCGTTTCAACAGACGCACCGCCTCCGTCAGGTCACCGACGGGGATTTCAGGGGTCGGCAGGTCGGCGGGCGCGGGGCCTTGCATCCTTCCCGCCTACCCCAACCCCGCCATGCCGCGCAAGGCACGCCCGCGCGGGTGGGCAATAAAGTAGGAAGTGGCCGGCGATCTCATGCCAACGGCGCGATGGCATGACCTGCGGCCGGCCTAGCCGGCCGAGGCCGCGAATGCGGCCCGCCGCAAGTGCGGCGAGCCAAGCGGCCGGAGGCCGCGCCCGGCACTTGAGGGCGAAAAGCGAATACCAACGAGTCGCTGCAAGCGGCCGTTGGTATCACGCCGTCAGGAAGCCGATCCGGTCATCCTGCAGCACCGCGCAGGTCAAATCGCCGCCAAAGACGGCGCCGGTATCGATGCCGATGCGGTGGCCGCGGATCTCCGGCGCCTTGCAGGGGGTATGGCCATGCACCACCACGGCGGGCACCGGGCCTCGCCAGGACAGGAAGGGCTCCCGGATCCAGGTGAGGTCCATCACATCCTGCGCGGCGAGCGGCACGTCGGGCCTGATGCCGGCATGGGCGAAGAGATAGCCGCCGGCGGCGTGGCTGGACCGGCAGCCCTTCAGGAAGGCCAGGTGGTCGTCCGGCACGGCGTCCCAGCCCTCGGGGTGGCGGGGGGACAGGCCGTAGCTTTCCAGTGTCGCGCCGCCGCCATTGTCCAGCCAGAAATCCAGCACAGCATCGGGCGCGGTGGGGGACAGCGCGGCCAGCATCATCTGTTCGTGGTTGCCGACCAGGTTCACCACCTGCATCCCGTGCAGCGGCGGCGGGCCCAGCAGCAGGTCGATCACCGCCGCGCTGTCCGGCCCGCGATCGACATAGTCGCCGAGGTGGATGAGCGTGGCGCGTTCCACCGGGTGGTCCAGCAGATGTTCGGCGATGCGGTCGTGCAGCGCCTCCAGCCGCGCGGCGCAGCCATGCGGGTCGCCGATCGTGTAGATGCGCTGGCCGGGGGGAAGCCGCGCCGGCGCTAAGAATTCCGTAAGCATGCCGGGACGAACCTAGCGCGAAGGGGGGCGCACGTCGCCCTCCCGCCCCCCGGTGGTCCCATCAAGATGCCCGAAGGTCCAACGTTCCGCGTGGCGACGCCAGAAGCGGCGGCCCCGCCAGGGGCGCAAGCTGTCCCCCCAGGGGGGGCGCCGCTTGAGCCCCTGGCGGGGCCGCCGCTTGCCGTGGTGATGCGCGATGCGCTGCGGGCGCCCGCGGGGCGGGTGGTGCTGCGCGTGCGGGACCTGCCGGCGCATCGCCGCCGCGTGGCGCGGGCGCTGCTGCTGGAAGGCGCGCTGGCCGCGGGCGGCACGGTGGTGGAAGGCCCGAACGAGGATCTGCTGCTGGTGGGCGCGGAAGCGGCGCGGGCCGAGAGGCTGCGCCTGCTGCTCGACCGGCTGCTGGGCGGGGGCGCGCCGGGGGCGGTCCATGCCGGGATCTGGTCGCTGGAACGTGACGTCCCGGCGCTGCTGGACTACGCGGCGGGGCGGGACGGACTGGCGGAGCCGATCGCGGCCGCCACCGGGCCGGACCTCGCCGGCCTCGATGAATGGCTGAAGCGGGTACAGCTGGATGGCGTGGTGTCGCGGCAACTGGGCTGGCGCCTGGCGGAGGGCACGGCCGCGCCCCGACCGGCCTTCCTGCGGCTGGAGGTCGCGCGCGACGCGCTGGCGCGGCGGATGGGCGTGCTGGGGCAGGACCGGGACCTGCTGGACCATGCGGCGCGCGCCGTCGCGGCGCGGCTGCTGCGCGCCATCGGCGACCCCGCGCAAAGCGGCCCGCTGATCGGCGACAAGCTGCCCGGCCCGCTGCACCTGCCCGTGCCGCCCGCCGCGCTGACGGGGCGCGATGGCGGAAGGCGCGGCGGTTCGATGCTGGTCGCCGCCGTGACGCTGGAGGAAGCGGCGGACCCCTGCGCCCTGGCCGCGCGGCGGGAGGTCCTGGCCGGTATGGGCTGGGCGCTGGAGGTGGATGGGCTGACGGCGGAGGCGCTGGGCCTGCTGGCGCCCGAATCCCTGCCGGCCGACCTGCTGCGCCTGCATTGGAGCGAGGCGGTGCTGGCCCCCGCCTGCTACGCCGCGCTGCGCCGCATCGACCCCGCGCGGCTGACCCTGGCGGGGGTGCGGGACGCCGATGCGCTGGCCTGGGCGCGCAGCCTGGGCGTGACGCGGATCGAGCCCGCCCCGGCGCTGGCGGCGGCCCTCGCCATGCCGAACCCCACGGCGGTGCCGGTGGCGTTCCGGCCGACGCCCCTCGCAGCACAGCCCCCGGCTTTGAGCCCGGCGGCATGAGCGGCCTCGAAACCGACCGCCGCCCCTCCACCATCCGCGCCGCGGCGGAACTGGCGGCCTTCGTGCGGGAAACGGTAGCGGCGAATGCGTCGCGGGATGTGCTGCATCTCCGCATGGCCGGGCTGTCGCCCGCGATGCGGCGGCCGCATCACCAGCGGATGCTGCGGGATGCGCTGGGCCCGGCGCTGTCCGGCGCCCGCACCCGCGTCTTCGACCTGCCGAATGGCGATGTGGTGGCGGTGGCGCCGCCGCCGGCCCTGGCCCTGGAAAACACCCGAGCCGCGCTGGCGCGGACGCTCGATGCCGCGGCGCAGGATGCGGTGCGCAGCCTGCGGCTGCCGGAAGCGGCGGCGCAATTGCTGGCGGCGGCGGCGGAAAGCCTCGGCCTGGACCCGCCGCCGGAGGAACCGGAGACCGGGGAGCCCCGCCCGCCCGTGACCACCGCCCAGATCGCCGCGGCGGAACGCGCGCTGGCGCGGGCGGACCTGGACCCCGTGACCTCCCGCCAGGCGGTCTGCCGGATGGACCCCGATGGCGCGCCGGCGGAACCGCTGTGGGAGGACCGGCGCATCGCCTGGCCGGCGCTGGCGGCGCTGGTGCTGGAAGGCGCGGATACCGCCGCATCCTCCGCCCTGCGGCGGCGCCTGGCGCGGCTGGCGGAGGCGCGGATGCTGGCGGAGATCGTGCGGCCCGCGGCGCAGATGGGCTGGAAGCCCGTGGGCCTGCCGCTGTCGCCGGCGACCATCGCCTCCCCGGCCTTCGACCGCTTCGATGCCGGGCTGCCGTCGGGCCGGCGGCGGGAGATCACGATCGGCTTCCGGGCCGCCGATGTGCTGGCGGACCCCGCCGGCTTCGTCGCGGCGCGGGATCTGGCGCGGCCGCGCGGCTACGGGCTGGCGCTGGATGATGCGCCGGCGGGGCTGCTGGCGGTGCTGCCCATGGCGCGGCTCGGGCTCGATCTGGTGCGGCTGCGCTGGTCCCCGGAATTGCCGATGACGGTGCCGCCCGGCCTGGCCAGTTTCCTGGCGGAAGGCCGTGCGGGCGAAGGCGGGGGACCGGAGGCGGTGGTGCTGGTCGGCGTGGACCGCCCCGCCGCCATCGCCTGGGGGTGGGAGATCGGCATCCGCCGCTTCCAGGGACCGCTGGTGGAGAAGCGGCGCAGGGGGCTTTGATCCAGGGGGCTTAGAGTCCGGGGCCTGTTATGCCGGGGGCTGTGATGCCGGCCATGCTTGCCCTGGCGCGGGTGCCGCGCATATCCGTCGGATGCAGTCAGACCAGAACGCGGCCCTTTCCGTCCAGGGCCTGACCAAGCGCTACAAGCCCGAAGGCGCCCCCGCGGTCGAGGATTTGTCCTTCACCCTGCCGCGCGGCGAGACCTGGGGTCTGCTGGGCGGCAATGGCGCGGGCAAGACCACCACCATCGCCATGCTGCTGGGGCTGCTGGTGCCGACCAGCGGGCGCATCCTGGCGCTGGGGCACGACATGGCGACGGACCGCTTCGCGGCGCTGGCGCGGATGAACTTCTCCTCCCCCTATGTCGCGCTGCCCCACCGGCTTTCCGTGGCCGAGAACCTGATGGTCTATGCGCATCTCTACGGCGTGCCGAAGCCGCGCCAGCGGATCGAGGAACTGGCGGAGCAGTTGCAACTCACGGAGTTGCTGAAGCGGCCGGCGGGGGAACTCTCGGCCGGGCAGAAGACGCGCGTCGCGCTGGCGAAGTCCCTGGTGAACCGGCCGGACCTGCTGCTGCTGGATGAGCCGACGGCGAGCCTCGACCCCGATACGGGCGACTGGGTCCGTTCCTGGCTGGAACGCTACCGGGCGGAAAGCGGCTGCGCGATCCTGCTGGCGAGCCACAACATGGCGGAGGTCGAGCGGCTTTGCGGCCAGGTGGTGATGCTACGCGCGGGCCGCGTGGTGGACCGCGGCAGCCCCTCGGCGCTGCTGGAACGCTACGGGCGGGACAACATGGAAGACGTGTTCCTGGACATCGCCCGCGAACGCGGCAACGCGGCGGAGCGCGCCGACGGGTCGGCGGAGCAAATGGCATGAGCGGCGCTTCGTCCGGCCGGCGCATCTGGGGGCTGATGTACCGGCATTTGGCGCTCTATCGCCGGTCCTGGCCGCGGGTGCTGGAGCTTGCGTATTGGCCCGTGCTGCAGATGGTGGTGTGGGGCTTCGTCACCGCCTACCTGGCCGGGGTGCAGAACAACGTCGCCTCCGTCGCGGCCGGCGTGCTGCTGGGCGGCGTGCTGCTGTGGGAGGTCGCGATCCGCAGCCAGATGGGCTTCGCGATCTCCTTCCTGGAGGAGGTGTGGAGCCGCAACCTCGGCCATGTCTTCGTCAGCCCGCTGCGGCCGATGGAACTGGTGGCGGCGCTGGTGGGGATGAGCGCGCTGCGCATGTTCGCGGGCGTGCTGCCGGCGGTGGGGCTGGCCTGGGTGCTCTACGGCTTCGGGCTGTGGACCGTGGGGCCGGTGATCGTGCTGTTCTTCGCGGCGCTGATGATGATGGGCTGGGCGGTGGCGCTGGCCGTCACGGCGCTGATCCTGCGGCATGGGGCGGGGGCGGAGCCGCTGGCCTGGTCCGTGCTGTTCGGGCTGACGCCCTTCGCCGCGGTGTTCTACCCCGTCTCCGTCCTGCCGGGCTGGTTGCAGCCGGTGGCGCTGCTGGTCCCGGCCTCCCACGTGTTCGAGGGAATGCGCGGCGTGCTGCTGGAAGGCACCATCGCCTGGGGGCACCTGGCGGCGGCCTTCGGGCTGAACCTGGTGTGGCTGGCCGGCGCGGTGGCGCTGTTCATGCGGCAGTTCCAGGCGGCGCGGGAGCGGGGGGCGCTGCTGAACATCGGCGAATAGGCCAACCGCGGGCGGCGTGCGGCGTTGCCACCCGCATGAACACGCCCCCCGCCTTCATCTTCGCCACCGGCATCGAGAACAGCATCCCCCGCATCAAGGGCGGCACGGTCCGCGTGGATGAGATGGCGCGCTGCGGCCATTACGAGCGATGGCGGGAGGATTTCGCCCTGGTGCAGGAGATGGGCCTGACCTTCCTGCGCTACGGCCCGCCCCTGCACACCACCTTGCTGGGCCCGGGCCGGCACGATTGGGATTTCGCGGACCAGGCCTTCGGCGAATTGCACCGGCGCGACATCGTGCCGATCGTCGATCTCTGCCATTTCGGCGTGCCGGACTGGATCGGGGATTTCCAGAACCCGGATTTCCCGAACCTCTTCGCGGATTACGCGGGCGCCTTCGCGCGGCGCTATCCCTGGGTCCAGCTCTATACGCCGGTGAATGAGATGTACATCTGCGCGCTGTTCTCCGCGCGCTATGGCTGGTGGAACGAGGAACTGTCCACGGACCGCAGCTTCGTCACCGCGCTGAAGCACATCGTCGCCGCCAATGTGCTGGCGATGCGTGCCATCCTGGCGGTGCGGCCGGATGCGATCTTCATCCAGTCCGAAAGCACGGAATATTTCCATGCGGAGAGTCCCGCCGCCATCGCGCCGGCGGAGTTGCGCAACCAGGAACGCTTCCTCTCGCTCGACCTCAACTACGGCCGGCGCGTCGACAGCGGGATGTACGAATACCTGCTCGACAACGGCATGACACGAGCGGAATACCATTTCTTCCTGCACCACAGCCCGCTCAAGCGCCACTGCATCATGGGCAATGACTACTACTGGACGAATGAGCACCTGGTGATGCCGGATGGCGCGACGCGCGCCTCGGGCGAGGTCTTCGGCTATGCCGTGCTCACCCACCAGTACCACGACCGCTACGCGCTGCCGGTGATGCATACCGAGACCAACATCCGGGAGGATGGCGAAGGCGCCGCCGAACGCTGGCTGTGGAAGCAATGGGCCAATGTGCTCCGCGTGCGGAATGACGGCGTGCCGGTGGTGGGCTTCACCTGGTATTCGCTGACCGACCAGGTGGATTGGGACACCGCGCTGCGGGAGGAGAACGGGCATGTCGATCCCGTCGGCCTCTATGACCTCGACCGGAAGATCCGCCCGGTGGGGGTGGCCTTCAAGCGCCTGGTGGAACAGTGGCGGGATGTGCTGCCGGCGCAGTCGCTCTGCCTCCAGGTGCCGGTGGTGATGCCGAGCGCGCACCAGATCGACGGCCTGCCGGAGGCCTATTGGGTCGGGCAGGCGCGTCAACGGGTGCGATAGGGGGCCTTCCGGCGCGCGGATGCCGGCGCTAGACCCGCCCCCGTGACGAACACCCGCATCTTCCTCGTCCGGCATGCGCTGGTCGAGCCTTCGGCCCGCGCGCTGATCTATGGCAGCATGGACGTGCCGCTCTGCGGCCTCGCCTTGCAGCAGGAGGCGCTGTCCTACCGCTGGCTCGCCGCCCGCCTGCCGGCCGGCGCCCGCTGGGTGGTGACGAGCCTGTCCCGCACCCGCGCCACCGCCGCCGCCATCTTCGCGGCGGGCTATGAGGAGGCGCCCCTGCAGGTGGAGCCGGACCTCGCCGAACAGCACCTCGGCGAATGGCAGGGCCTGTCGCATGAGGCCTTCGCGGAGAAGATCCGCCACCCGCCCCACCCCTTCTGGCCGCATGGGGCGGATGAGAAGCCGCCCGGCGGCGAATCCTTCAGCGAGATGGTGGAGCGCGTGGCGCCGGTGCTGGAACGCCTGGCGGCCGAAACCCCGGGCGGCGATATCGTGATCGTGGCCCATGGCGGGTCGATCCGCGCCTCCGTCGCCCATGCCATGGGGCTGACGCCGCACCAGGCGCTGATCTTCTCCATCAAGAACCTGTCCCTGACGCGGCTGGAGAAGCAGGGGGCGGATTGGCGGGTGGCCGCGGTGAACGAGGAACCGTTCACGCCCGTGGCGGCGTAGCCGCTCTCGCCGGCCGCGGGGTAGCTCCCGCCATCAAATCACCCCGGGGCCGCCACAGCTTGCCCTTGGACACCCGAGTCGGGGAGGGGTAGAACCTTCACCCTCATAGGGTTGCAGGAGGGCGTTCATGCTCCGTGGCATCATCGTGGCACTCGGGCTCCTCATCGCGCTGCCGGCGGCCGCGCAGCAGGAGGAGCAGGCACTGGTCGACCGCGCGACACTCGCGGTGCAGGAACTGATGTCGACCGGGGAGAATACGGCCGACGCGCTGAATTTCCTGCGCCGGTCCCGCGCCGTCATGGTCTGCCCGCGGCTGTTCCGCGCCGGCTTCATCCTGGGGGGTGAGGGCGGGTCCTGCGTGCTGGTGGGGCGTGATGGCGCCGGGTCCTGGTCCTCGCCGGCCTTCTATACGGTGGGGTCGGGCAGCGTCGGGCTGCAGATCGGCGTGCAGGACGCCATGGTCATCATGATGATCATGACGGATCGCGGCCTGGCGGCGGTGATGGACAGCCAGTTCAAGATCGGCGCCGATGCCTCCGTCGCGCTGGCCACCATCGGCGGCGGCATCCAGGGCAGCACCACGGCGGCGGCGGGGGCGGATATCGTGGCCGTCGCGCGGTCCCGCGGGTTGTTCGCGGGCATCTCGCTTTCCGGTTCCGTCCTGTCCTACCGGCCGGAAGCGGCCAGCGCCTATTACGGCCGGCAGTATTCCGCACGGCAGATCGTGATGGCGATGGAAGCGCATAACCCCGGCTCCGACCCGCTGCGCGCCATGCTGCTGCGCTTCGGCGCTCGGCCCTAGGCTGCCAGCCGCGCCGTCGCCGCAGCGGTCAGCGCGGCCAGCCCCTGGGCGAGCGCCGCAGCGCGGGTGGCCATGGTGTGGCCGGCCAGCACCCGGTCCCGCCCGGCCTCGCCCATCAGGCGGCGCTGGTCATCCGGCAGGATCGCCAGCCACCGCAGCGCGCGGGCCAGGGCCGGCGCATCCCCGGGCGGCACCAGGTGGCCGCAATCCGCGGCCACGATCTCCCGCATCCCCGGCGTGGCGGGGGCGATGACGGGCAGGCGCAGGGCCATGGCCCGCAGCGAATCCTCCACGGCAGCATCGGGCGCCACGAAGCCCAGGTAGCGCGGGCCTTCCGCCGCCAGCCAGGCGGCATTCCGCGCGCCGAGGAAGCGGGCATGGTCGGAAAGCCCGGCCTCCAGCGCCTCCGCCCGCAACGCGTCGAACAGCGGGCCGTTGCCGATCAGGTCCACCACCGGCCGCTGGTCCGGGGGCAGGATCGCCAGGGCGGCGAGCAGGGCGCGAACCCCGGTGCCGTTCTCCATCGATGGCAGGCAAAGCAGCCGGTCATGGCGCGGCCCGGCCATGCCTTCCGCCGGAACCTCGATCGCGGCGGGAAGGGTGCGGAGGTGGGCCTGCGGCGCCAGGGCGCGGAGGCGATTTGCCATCGCCGCCCCGGTCGCGAAGACGATGTCGGCCGCCCGCAGCTTGCGGGCCAGGTCCTGCCCATCGCCGTCCCGGACCGCCAGCGACAGCGGCGCCCCCGCCAGGCGCGCGCCGACCAGTGCGGCGGTGGCGGTGGCATCGGCGCCGGCGACATGGATGGCGCCGCAACCATGGGCGCGGAAGGCGGCGGCGATGCGGGCGCCCTGGCGCAGCGCCTCGCGCGGCGGCAGGTCGCGCTGGGCGAGGGCCAAGTGGCTCGCC
>NZ_JBHYGL010000012.1:119200-454270 GCF_051859025.1 Falsiroseomonas sp.
CGGGCCAGGGCGAGGGGATTTGCCCGGGCCAGGGCGAGGGGATTTGCCCGGGCCAGGGCGAGGGGATTTGCCCGGGCCAAAGCGAGGGGATTGGTCCGGGCCAGGGATGATGGCGCGGCGTCGTCCGTCAGGACGAAGGTCACTATCTGGCAGCCCATCCGGCGGAGGCTGGCGAGTTCCGTGGGTTCCTGGCCATCGGCGGGCAGGATGCAGAGAAGCGGGGCCGTGGGGGTGGTCGGGCCCAGGGGCATGGCGTCGAACGGCATGGTTCGGACTCCTCCGGCGCGGTTGGGGGCTGCGCCGCCTGCTTCTACGCAGGCGCCGTGCCGCGGGGTTTCGCCACCCCCCGGGCTTCCCCTGGGTTTTGGTCGTCTTTGCAAAACCCGCGGGGCCCCGCCCCCCCCCGCCCCCCGGGGGGGGGGGGGGGGGCCCGCCCCCCCCGTCATCACCGACCCAGGCTTCTTGCATTCTGCAACGCAACCCTCCGGCACGCCCCCTGCAACGGCCCCTCCAGGCGGGCCTGTCCCGGTCCGCCGCGATGCAGTTCGAGAGGCGCCCGTGTCCGCAACCCCCAGGCTCAGCGTCATCATCCCCGCCCGCAACGCGATCCGCTGGCTGCCCGGTGCCATCGCTTCCATCGGTGGCCGCGCGGATATCGAGATCCTGGTGATTGATGACGGGTCCACGGATGGCACGGCCGACTACCTGCGCGGCATCGCGCGGGCCGACCTCCGCATCCGGCCGCTGGTCTCGGCCGGAGAGGGCGCGGCGGCGGCGCGCAATACGGGGATCGCCGCCGCGCAGGCGCCGCTGGTGGCCTTCCTGGATGCCGATGACCGCTGGCGCCGCGGCAAGATCGCGGCGCAGCTCGAGTTGCACCGGCTGTATCCCGACCTCGCTTTCTCCTTCACCGATCATCGCCGCTTCGCGGAGGATGGGGCGGCGCTGGCCACTGGCCTTGGCCGCTGCGCCGCCTTCTCCGCCCGCCATGCGATGCGGCGGGAGGGTTTCGTGATGGACAGCGACGCGCAGGCCCGGATCTACGCCGAGCCGCTGGTCGCGACCTCCACCGTCATGGCAAGCACCGCCTTGCTGCGCGCCGTGGGCGGCTTCAACGAACAGCTGCGCCGGGCGGAGGATTGGGATCTGTGGCTGCACCTCGCGGCCTGCGGCCCGGTGGGCTGCCTGCCGAAGCCGCTGGCCGACCGGCTGGTGCGGGTGTTGGACCCCGATGGGCATGAGGCACTGCTGCGCCGCGCGGCGCGGCGCCAGGTGGCGCAGGCCTATGCCGCGCCTGCGGGGCTGCTGGATGAGGACGCGCCCCAGGCCTGCCGCAGCAGCCTGCTGGCGCTGGATGCCGATGGCGCGGCGCTGGCCGGGCACCGGGTGCAGGCGGCGCTGCTGCGCCTGTCCGCCTTCGCCAGCCAGCCCCGGCGCGACACGGCCGGCGCCTGGGATCTGTTCCGCCTGCGCGGCCGCCAGGCGGCGCTGGAAGCGCGGGGGTCGTGATGATGCAGGCCGCCATCGCCTTCCCCGCCATGCAGGTCGTTGACCGCCTCGTCGCGGAGTGCCACAGGTTCGAGGTGAGCGCCATCGACCCTGAAATCGCCGGACAACTGGCTGCCGAACTACCGCTCGAGGATTTCGTGCGCATCGTGCGGACCTTCGAGGATGACCTGGGCCGCCTGGCCGGCCAGCTTGAAGCCGCGGTCGCGAATGGCGACCAGGACGGCTATCGCCGCGCCGCGCACAGCCTGGCGGGCGCCGCGGCGGCTGTCGGCGCGCGTCGGCTGGAACATGTGGCGCGGCTCGGCATGGATCACCGCACGCAGGTCGATCCCCGCACCATCTCGCTGCATGTGCAGCATGAGGCGCGGGCCGCGCTGGCCGAACTTGCCGCGCTGGCCGACAATCCCCCCGGTTCCGCCTAGCCCCCCATGGCCGGGGCTGCCGCGCGCGTCCTGATCGTCGAGGACACGCCCACCCAGGCCGAGGTTGCCCGCGCGCTGCTGCGCGATCTGGGCCACGAGATCCGCGTGGCGGAAACCGGCGCGGCGGCGGTGGAACAGACCCTCGCCTGGCGGCCCGACGCCATCCTGATGGATATCGAACTGCCCGATTTCTCGGGCTTCGAGGCGATGCGCCGGCTGCGCGCCGCGGGCATCGAGACCGCCATTATCGTCGTCACCGCCCATGGCAGCGTGAACCACGCGGTGGAGGCGATGCGCGAAGGCGCGGTCGACTTCATCGTCAAGCCCTACGCCAAGACGCGCCTGACGGTGACGCTGCAGAACGCGCTGGAGAAGCGCGCCCTGGCGACCGAGCTGCGCCAGGTGAAGGCGCAGCTGACGCGCGATCGCTTCATGGGGTTCATCGGCGGGTCTCCTGCCATGCAGGCGGTGTACCGCACCATCGAAAGCGTCGCGGCGAGCAAGGCCAATGTCTTCATCACCGGCGAGTCCGGCACCGGCAAGGAACTGGCGGCGGAGGCGGTGCACCGCGCGAGCCCGCGCCGCGCCGGCCCCTTCATCGCGCTGAACTGCGGCGCCATCCCGCGCGACCTGCTGGAGAGCGAGATCTTCGGCCATGTGAAGGGCGCCTTCAGCGGGGCGACGGATAACCGCCTGGGCGCCGCGAAGCTGGCCGATGGCGGCACGCTGTTCCTGGACGAGATCGGCGAATTGCCCCTCGACATGCAGGTGAAGCTGCTGCGCTTCGTGCAGACGGGCAGCTACCAGCCGGTCGGTGCCTCGAAGCCCGAGAAGGGGGATGTCCGCTTCGTCTCCGCCACCAACCGCGACCCCTGGGCGGAGGTCGAGGCCGGGCGGTTCCGGGAGGATCTGTACTACCGTCTTTATGTCGTGCCGGTGGAGATGCCGCCGCTGCGCGCCCGGGGCGCCGACGTGGCCCTGGTGGCGCGCCATTTCCTGGCCGCCTTCGCGAAGGAGGAAGGCAAGCGCTTCCGGGCCTTCGCGCGGGAGGCGGAGGCGGCGCTGGCTTCCTATCCCTGGCCGGGCAATGTCCGGCAGTTGCAGAACGTGATCCGCAACATCGTCGTGCTGCATGACGGCGAAAGGGTGGAGGCAGCGATGCTGCCGCCCATGCTGCCGCGCACGGCGTCCGGCCGCGCGCCCATGCCCGCCGCGCCGCCGCCGCCGCCTATGCCGGTGGCGCCCCCGATGCCGGTCGCGGTGGTGACGCGGCTGGAACCGCAGGCCTGGCCGGAGCCGGAGGAGGAGGCGCCGCCGCCGCCCATGGCGCCGATGCCGCACCTGCCGGAACCCGAGCCTGAGCCGGCGCTTCCCTGGGTGCCGCCGCCGCGGATCGAGGATTTCCAGCCGCTGGCGGAGGTGGAGAAGCGCTACATCCTGGCGGCGCTGGACCAGCTGGGGCAGGACGTGCCGCGCGCGGCTTCGATCCTGCGCATCAACCCCTCCACCATCTATCGCAAATTGCAGGCCTGGCGGGCGGAGGAAGGGGCGGGGTAGGGCGTCGCGAATTGCGACGCCGCGTGCCCCCGTACCCGCCCATCGGAACCACCCATCGGAACCGTGTGGCGCATTATCGGTTTGGCAGCATCATCCGGCCACATTGGCCGGGGGCGCCACGATGGCGCCCGGCGGCGGATGCCTGCGCGTTTTCGCCTGGACGCACGGTGCCCCCCGCATGGCAGGATCGCCGGAGGAGAGGCAGGACGCATGGATCAGCTCGTCGCATTGGCGGATTACGTGATCCGAAGGGCGCTCGGCTTCGCGGGCCTGGCGGCGGCGACGCTGATGCTGGCCCTGTCCTTCGACCTCGTGCTGGCGTTGCGGATGGGCGCCTGGGTGGCGGCGGCCACGCTGGTGGGCCTGCTGATCCAGGCGCATCGCGTGCCCCGCAGCAACATGCGGCACAGCGAGTTGTGGGCGCTGGCCGCGGGCCACGGGGTGGCGGACCGGCTGCCTGACCAGGACCGGGGCGCGATGATGGCCGCCATCATGCGCGTCAGGCTGCTGTGGCACGCCGAAAGGGTGGCGGCCCTGGCCCTGGTGCTCTGGGTGCTGGATGGCCTGGCGCTGGCGTTTTCCGCCCTGCGGTAGCGACGGCGCCCGGGGCGATCAGGCTGAGGCGATCAGGCTGAGGCGATCAGGCCGGGGCGATCAGGCCGGGGTGGTGCGGTCGCCCTCGCCCAGCGCGCGCTGCATGAACACCACATCGACCCAGCGGCCGAATTTCAGCCCCGCCGCCTTCAGCACGCCGGCCTGGCGGAAGCCGAGCGAGACGTGCAGGCCGATGGAGCCGACATTCTCGGAATCGCCGATCACCGCGAAGATCTGGCGGAAGCCGCAATCCGTGGCGCGGGCCAGCAGCGCCTCAACCAGCGCCTTGCCGACGCCCTGGCCGCGGACATCGTCGCGGATGTAGATCGCATCCTCGGCCGCGAAACGATAGGCGGAGCGGTCGCGGAACTGGTTGAAATAGGCATAGCCGATGACGGCGCCGTCCAGTTCCGCCACCAGCCAGGCCCAGCCCGCGCCCTGCACCTTGGCGATGCGGGCAGCCATCTCGGCCTCGGCCGGGGGCTGTTCCTCGAAGGTGCCGGTGCCGACGGCGACGTGATGCGCGTAGATGGCGGTGATGGCCGGCACATCGGCCGGCTGGGCGTCACGGATCAGCATGGCGGCGCGGCTTACCTGTCTGAGAAGGCTCCGCTGGAATTACGCGCCTCGCCCGGCCGCGGCAAGGCGCCGCCATCCGCGCCTGAGGCATGACAGGCCAGAGCGAGCCATGACAGGTCAAAGGGGCAGGTGCAGCGCGGCGGCGACCTTCTCCGCCAGGGCCAGCAGCGCGCGGTCCCGCCCCGGCGCGGCGGCCAGCGAAAGGCCGACCGGCGCGCCATCCACCTTCGCGCAGGGGATCGTCACCTCGCACAGCCCCGCCAGGCCGGCGATGGCGGTGACGCCCATGGTGCGCTCCCGCACCGCCTGCTGCGCTTCGCCGCTGGCATTGAGGTGCGGCGCGGGGATGGGGGAGGTCGGGTAGGCCAGCACGGCACCACCATCGAGCAGCGCCCGGATGCGGGTGCGGAAGACATCCTTGAAGGCACGGGCGGCGGCGGCGCGGGCGGGGTCCGTCGCCTTCGCCGCGGCGAAGCGTTCGCCGACGCCAGGGCCGAAGGCGGGCTTCACCGCCTCGATCCACGAACCGAGGCTGGCCCAGGCTTCCTCCGCCTGGGCGGCGCGGAAATGTTCGAAGAGCTGGTCCAGCCCCTCGGGCGCCAGGTGGATGGACAGGGCGTGGCCGAGCACCCGTTCGGCGCCGGCCAGCGCCGGGACCAGCGCGGTGGCGGTCTGCGGCACGGCGTTCACCCAGGCCTCCTGCACCTTTAGCAGCGGGCCGAGCGCGCCTTCGCCGCCGCCGGGCAGCAGCACGTCGCCGACGCGGCGGAGGATGGAGGCGCGGGTGGCGAACCAGCCGGCGGTGTCGAAGCTGGGGCCGAGCGGGCAGGCGCCCGTCAGATTGACCGCGCCCCAGGAGGGGCGGATGCCATACAGCCCGCAATAGCTGGCGGGGATGCGGACGGAACCGCCGGTATCCGAACCCAGCGCGAAATCAACGAGCCCCGCGGCGGTCGCGGCGGCGGAACCGCACGATGAACCGCCGGGGAAGCGGTCCGGCGCCGCGGGGTTGATGGGGGTGCCCTGCCAGACATTCTCGCCGGTCAGCCCATAGGCGAGTTCGACGGTCTTGGTCTTGCCGCGCAGGCTGGCCCCGGCCTGGAGCAGCGCCAGCACGACAGGGGCGGTGGCGGCGGCGGGGGCATGGGTGCGGGCCCAGTCCGGGTTGCCGTAGCCGGTGCCGGCGCCGGCGACGTCGAACAGATCCTTCACCGCGAAATCGAGCCCGGCGAGCGGCCCGGCGGCCGCGCCAGGCATCTCAAGCCGCGGCCCCGGCACGAAAGCGCCAACCTTGTCGTCGATATCCCGCGCCATCACGCGCCTCCGCAGCCATAGGGCAACAGGCGGAGGGTGCGGCAGGCTGGCCGGTATGGCAACCAGTGGGCAGGCCGTCAGATCAGCGGGATCATCACCGACTTGGCGGCGAGCGCGGCAAGAACGGCCAGCGCGACGGCGCCGCCCATCGGCAGGCGGCGGATGGCGACCGCGAAGACGGCGATCGCGACGATGAGGCCCCAGGCGGCGACATCACCGAAATCGATCACGCTGGATAGCGAGGTCATGGCGGTTCTCCCCGGTTGCAGGCCTGTTCAGGATACAGGACCGCCCCGCCGGTTTCGAGCGGGAAGTGGATCAACCCCCCCGCATGGCGGCGGAGAGGGAGGCGCGCGGCCTTCCCGCATGGTCCCAGTTGGCATCGTCCAGCCAGGCGCCGATGCGCGCGCGGCGGTCGGGCCATTCATCGTCGAGGATCGAATAGAAGGCGGTGTCGCGGCGCCTGCCCTTCACCACCAGATGGGCGCGGAGCGTCCCTTCCTCCGTGAAGCCAAGGCGCGCCGCGGCGGCGCGGGAGGGTGCGTTGAGGGCGTTGCACTTCCAGACCAGTCGCCGGTAGCCGAGGTCATCCATGGCATGGCGCATCAGGAGGAACATCGCCTCCGTCGCCGCGCGGGTGCGTTGCAGCCGGGGTGAGAACCAGATGTGGCCGATCTCGATCGCCGCGTTGGCGGGCTGGATTTCCATCAGCGTCAGCCAGCCGGACACCGCGCCGCTGCTGTGCGGGCGGATGGCCCAGGCCATGGGGTCGTGCTGGGCGGCGAAGGCGGCGACGTGGCGGCGCATGGCATCGGCGTCCCCGAATGGGCCGTAGCCCATATAGGTCCAGCCATCGCCCGAACGGTCGGCCTGCGCGGCATCCCACAATTCGGCCGCGTGGCGCACGGCCAGCGGCTCCAGCGTCACGGCGCGGCCCGCATGGGGGATGCGGGCGGGCAGGGGGCGGGGCGTGGGATCCACGGCGGGGCCGGTGGGAAGGGGCGTGTTGTCCATGGCCCCAGCCTCGGGGCGCGGCTGGCCGAAGGCAAGGGCCCGCGGTGTGCCTGAAAATCGGCCACATTCAACCGCGGCTTAACCGTCCTGCCTTAAGGCATCCGGCGTGGAGCAGGTGACGTGCTTCGTCATGAGGGGTTTCCGGCATGCAGATTCGCCACATCGTCGCGGGTGCCCTGGCGGCCGTTGCCGTCACGGTCGTCGGCGTCAGCGCCTTCGTCCTGGCGACGAGCTGGCGTGACCTGGAGCGGACCCGAACCGCCTCGGCGGTCGGAGAAGCGCTGGCCACGATGCTGATCGTGCCCGAGATGATGTCCGAGGAGCGCTCGATCATGGCGCGCGTGCTCGGCGTGGCGGAGCCCGCGGCGGCCGACCGCACGGCGCTGGCCGCCGCGCGCCGCAC
This sequence comes from Falsiroseomonas sp., assembly GCF_051859025.1. Classification (GTDB taxonomy): domain Bacteria; phylum Pseudomonadota; class Alphaproteobacteria; order Acetobacterales; family Acetobacteraceae; genus Falsiroseomonas. The sequence goes on from NZ_JBHYGL010000012.1 coordinate 126,593, forward strand.
GCTGGACGAACGCGTGCTGGCCGCGCGCGCCGGGATCGCGGCGGCGGGGGAGGTGATCCCGCCCCGCGTCGCGACGGTCTATGAGGAATTGCAGCGCAATCTGCAGACCTGGCGGGGCGAGGTGGATTCGATGATGCCCCGCCCGGCGGCGGAACGCGTGCCGTCCCAGCCGGTGCTCTCGGGCCGCAACGTGCAGATGCAGGCGCCGCTGAACGAGGCAATGAACATCGTCGAGCAGCTCGTCATCGCTGCCGATACGCGGATCGGCGACATGGCCGGAATCGCGCGCTCGGTGCTCGAACTGCGGGAGGCGCTGTCGAGCTTCATCATCCCTGTGGGTGGGCCGCTGCGGCAGAACCGCCAGATCACGACTGACGAGCTCGCGCGGTCCGAGGCCGGGCGCGGCGCCTTCGACCTCACGCTCGCCCGCCTGCGCGCCGCTGCGATGGCCGAGACCCGCCCGCCCGCCATCCGCCAGTCCTTCGAGACATCGATCGGTGGCGTGATGGAGGCGAAGCGCTTCTTCCTGACCACCAGCACCGAGGCGCGGGCCGGGCGCGGCTTCACCGGCGACGTCGCGGGCTGGAACCGCAGCGTCTCGGCGGCCAGCGCCATGTTCGGGCTGCGCGATGCTGCGATCGTGGAGATGCGGCGGATCGGCCAGGAATCGCTGCAGGCGGCGCGGATGCGGCTGTTCGTCGTCGCCGGCCTTGCCGCCGCCGCGCTGGCCGCGCTGGCGATCGGCGGTTGGCTGTTCCGCCGCCATGTCCTGGTGGCGCTGGAGCGAATCACCGTCGCGATGGGTGACGTGGCGGGCGGGAAGCTGGATACCACGGTGCCGCACGCCACCCGCCGGGACGAGGTGGGCGAACTCGCCCGGGCGCTGGAGGTGTTCAAGCGCAACGCGCAGCAGGCGGTGGACCTGCAGCAGGAACGCGCGGCGGCCGAGGCGGCGCGGCAGCGGCGCGTCGCGGCGATGGAGGCGCTGATCCAGCGTTTCGACAGCGCGGTGAACGCCACGCTCGGCCGGGTCGGCGGCTCGACCGGGGCGATGACGCGCGCCGCCGACACCGTCGGGGGCGCGAGCGATGAGACACGCCAGCTTGCCGCCCGGGTTGCCGCCGCCGCCGACCAGGCGAGTGGCGAGGTCCGCACCGTCGTGGTGGCGACGGAGGAACTGACAGCCTCCGTCTCCGAGGTCTCCCGCCAGGTGCGGCATGCCAGCGTGATGGCGGGCGAGGCGGTGAACGAGGCCGAGGCGGCGAATGAAACGGTGAAGGGCCTGGCGGTGGCCGCGCAGAAGATCGGCGAAGTGGTGCGCCTGATCAGCGGGATCGCCAATCAGACCAACCTGCTGGCCCTGAACGCGACGATCGAGGCGGCGCGCGCCGGAGAGGCCGGCAAGGGCTTCGCCGTGGTGGCGAGCGAGGTGAAGAGCCTGGCCGCCCAGACCGCCAAGGCGACCGAGGAGATCGGTGGCCAGATCGGCGAGATCCAGGCCGCGACCGGGGAGGCGGTGGCCACCATCCAGGGCATCGTCCAGCGGATCTCCCAGATGAACGAAGTCTCCTCCACCATCGCCGCGGCGGTCGAACAGCAGGGGGCCTCGACGCAGGAGATCGCGGCGAGCATCCAGCGCACCGCGAACGGCACCGAGGCCGTATCCCGGGAGACCGCGGCGGTGACCGCGGCGGCCAACGCCATGGGGGGCGCGACCGGGGACATGCTGGGCACGATCCAGCAGGTTTCCGCCGATTCGGCGACGCTCCGGACGGATATCGACGGCTTCCTGGCCGGGATCCGCGCGGCCTGAACGGGCTGGCGGTGGCGGGCGGATACGGGGGCGCGGCCCCCGCCGCCGCCGGGTTGCGAGGCGCCATCGGCGGCCGGGCTTTCACGTTGCAGGGTTGCGCGGTCCGGCGCATCTAGGTGCCATGAGCATCCGCGATTCCGCCCCCGACACCGCCTCCGCCAGCACGGTGGCGGCCCCCCCCGGCTTCTACCTGGAGGAGGTCCTGACCGTTCATCACTGGACGGACCGGCTGTTCTCCTTCACCTGCACGCGCAGCCCGCAATTCCGCTTCGGCGCCGGCCAGTTCGCGATGATCGGGCTGATGGTGGACGGCAAGCCGCTGGTCCGCGCCTATTCCATGGTGAGCCCGCCCTGGGAGGAGCACCTGGAGTTCCTGTCCATCAAGGTGCAGGACGGGCCGCTGACATCCCGCCTGCAGCACATCAGGCCCGGCGACCGCGTGCTGATCGGGCGGAAGGCGGTGGGCACGCTGGTGCCGGACAACCTGGCGCCGGGCGGCACGCTGTGGCTCTGCGGCACGGGCACGGGGCTCGCCCCCTTCATGAGCCTGGCGCGCGACCCCGATACCTATGACCGCTTCGACCGCGTCGTGCTGGCGCATACGGTGCGGCAGGTGGCGGAGCTGGCCTACCGGGAGCTGATCGAGGGCCTGGGCGAGCACGAATTGCTGGGCGAACTGGTGCGGGAGAAGCTGACCTACTACCCCAGCGTGACGAGGGAGCCCTTCATCCACGAGGGCCGCATCACCACGCTGCTGGAATCCGGGCAGATCTGCCGGGAACTCGGCCTGCCGCCCATCTCCCCCGCCACGGACCGCGTGATGCTCTGCGGGAGCGAGGCGATGAACGCCGACATGCGGACACTGCTGGAAGCCCGCGGCTTCGAGGAAGGGTCCAACAGCGCCCCCGGCACCTATGTCGTCGAGAAGGCCTTCGTCACGAAATAGCAAGGGGTATACCCACCATTGCAGTTTCCCCCCGGCTTCCGTAATGGGACATCCAGGGAGCAACCGGGCGCCTGACTCGCTGAGCGAGAGGCGCCCCGCTGGAGGGAACAATGACCGAGACGCATACGCCCGCACGTCGCGGGCTTCTCAAGGCTGCGGCCGTCGGCGCGGTGGGCACCACGGTGCTGATGACGCCGAGTGTCAGCCGGGCGCAGACCGTGACCTGGCGCTTCCAGTCCACTTGGCCGCAGCGCGACATCTTCCATGAATTCGCGCAGGATTACGTCAGCCGCGTCAACACGCTCTCCGGCGGCCGGCTGCGGCTGGAACTGCTGGCGGCGGGTGCGGTGGTTGGCGCCTTCCAGCTGCTGGATGCGGTCTCCGCCGGCACGCTCGATGGCGGGCATGGCGTCACGGCCTATTGGTGGGGCAAGAACCCGGCCTTCAGCCTGTTCGGCACCTCCGCCCCCTGGTTCGGCGATGCCAACCAGTTCCTCGGCTGGTTCTACCATGGTGGCGGCGAGGCCCTGTACCGTGAACTGATGCACGGCATCGTCCGCGCCAACGCGATCGGCTACCTGACCGGCCCGATGCCCTGCCAGCCGCTGGGCTGGTTCCGCAACAACATCGAGAACCCGGAACAGCTGCGCGGCCTGCGCTACCGCACCGTTGGCCTGAACGCCGACGTTGCGACGACGCTCGGCATGGCCGTGGTGTCGCTGCCGGGTGGTGAGATCGTGCCGGCGCTGGAGCGCGGCGTGATCGACGGCGCGGAGTTCAACAACCCGTCCTCCGACCGCCTGCTCGGCTTCCCGGACGTGGCCAAGAACTACATGCTGCAGAGCTTCGGCCAGCCCGTCGAATCCTTCGAGGTGCTGTTCAACCGCCAGAAGGCGGAAGCGCTGCCCCAGGAACTGCAGCAGGTCCTGAAGATCGCGGCGGAAGCGGCTTCGTCCGACATGCTGTGGAAGGCGATGGATCGCTACCCCCGCGACCTGCAGGCGATGGCGAGCCAGCAGGGCGTGCAGGTGCGGTCCACCCCGCGTTCCATCCTGGACGCACAGCTGCGCGCCTGGGACGGCGTGCTGACGCGCTACGAGGCCGATCCCTTCTTCAAGAAGGTCTGCGACAGCCAGCGCGACTGGTGCCGCCGCGTCGGCGCGTATTTCCTGCGCGCCACCGCATCGCCGGCGGTGTCCTACAACCACTTCTTCGCCCGCGGCTGAGCGGGCGGCGCCCCGGCCGCAAGGCCGGGGCGCTTTTCATTTCAGGAGAGGCGCGCGCGTGCAGCAGATCCTCCTCGGCATCGACCGGCTGAGTACGCTGGTCGGCCAGACCTTTTCGTGGTGCATCCTGCTGCTGACAGGCGTCATCGTGTACGATGTCTGCGCCCGGCGCTTCTTCGCCGCCCCGACCACCTGGGGCTACGACGTGTCCTACATGCTGTACGGCACGCTGTTCATGATGGCGGGGGCCTATGCGCTGTCGCGCAACGGGCATGTGCGCGGCGACTTCCTGTACCGCAACTTCAGCCCCGCCTTGCAGGCCAAGTTCGACCTGACGCTGTACATCCTGTTCTTCTTCCCCGCGATCTTCGCCTTCATGATCTCCGGCTGGACCTTCTTCGCGGTCAGCATGGCGCAGAATGAACGCAGCATGTTCAGCCCAAGCGGCCCCATCATCTGGCCGTTCAAGGGTCTGATTCCCATCGTCGGCTTCCTGCTGCTGCTGCAGGGGCTGGTGGAGGTGGTGCGCTGCATCCAGGCGATCCGGACCGGCGAATGGCCGCAGCGGCTTTCCGACGTGGAGGAGCTGGACAAGCAGATCCTCGCCGCCGCCGAAGCCAAGGGCGCCGAGGCGCTGGCTGCCGAGATGGCGCGCGGCGGAGAAGCCGCGATGCTCGGCGCCGTGCAGGCCGCCGCGCAGGCACCCGCCGCCCCGCGTCAACCCCATTCCTGAGCCCCGGGATACCACGCCATGAGTGACGCCGCGCTGGGGCTCACGCAGCTTCTGCTGTTCCTGTTCTTCATCATGCTGGGCTTCCCGATCGCCTTCACGCTGATGGCGATGGGGTTGTTCTTCGGCTACCTCGGCATGCAGGACCGGGTCTTCGACCTGCTGGTGCAGCGCACCTACGCCGTCATGGCGAATGACGTGCTGATCTCCGTGCCGTTGTTCGTCTTCATGGGCTACATCATCGAACGCGCGAACATCCTGGACCGGTTGTTCAGGTCCTTGCAGCTGGCATCGGGCAGCGTGCCGGGCAGCCTCGCGGTCGCCACCCTCATCACCTGCGCGCTGTTCGCCACCGCCACGGGCATCGTCGGCGCGGTGGTCACGCTGATGGGGCTGCTGGCCTTCCCCGCCATGCTGCGCGCGGGCTACGACCCGAAGCTGGCGGCCGGCGTGACCTGCGCAGGCGGGTGCCTCGGCATCCTCATCCCGCCGTCCATCATGCTGATCCTCTATGGCGCCACGGCGGGCGTGTCCGTCGTGCAGCTCTACGCCGCGGCCTTCATCCCCGGCATCTCGCTCGCGGTGCTCTACATCGTCTATGCCATCGGCGTCGGCATCTTCAAGCCGGAGATGGCGCCGCGCCTGCCGCCGGAGGAGCGGAACGTCCCCGTCTTCAAGATCTTCATCGCGCTGGCGCAATCCTTCCTGCCGCTGGCGCTGCTGATCGCCTCCGTGCTCGGCTCCATCCTGACGGGCCTGGCCACGCCATCGGAAGCGGCGGCGATGGGCTCGCTCGGCTCCATCATCCTCGCCATCATCTATCGCGCCTTCACCTTCCAGAAGCTGAAGGAAAGCGTGTTCCTGACGGCGCGGACCAGCGCCATGGTCTGCTGGCTCTTCGTCGGCAGCTACATCTTCTCCTCCGTCTTCGGCTACCTCGGCGGGCAGACAGTGGTGGAGGAATTCATCAAGTCCCTGCCGCTGAACGCCTTCACCTTCATGCTGCTGGCGCAGGTCATCATCTTCATCCTGGGCTGGCCGCTGGAATGGACGGAGATCATCGTGATCTTCGTGCCGATCTTCCTGCCGCTGCTGGATGATTTCGGCGTCAGCCCGCTGTTCTTCGGCGTGCTGGTGGCGCTGAACCTGCAGACCAGCTTCCTCAGCCCGCCCGTCGCCATGGCCGCCTTCTACCTGAAGGGCGTGGCGCCGCCGCACGTGAAGCTGGAGGACATCTTCAAGGGCTGCATGCCCTTCATCTACATCGTCGTCTTCTGCATGGGCATGGTCTACCTTTTCCCGGGCCTCGTCACCTGGCTGCCGGAGACGCTGTATTCCGGCGGGCCGGCCGATGGCTCGGTCCCCGCCGCCCTGGATGCGCCCCCCACGGGCGGGTTCCAGGAGGAAGAGGAAATCCGCCTGCCCTCGATGAACTGACGGCCGGGAACTGATGGCACCGCGCTGATGGCAACCGATATCGAGGGCGCCGCCCGCTGGCTGGCGGAGGCGGTGGAGACCGGCAACCCCCTGGCCGTGCTGCCAGAGGGCCTGGCGCCGGCGACGATCGCGGAGGCGGAGGAGATCGCGGCCGGCGTCCTGGCCACGCTCTCCATCACCCCCTGCGGGCTGCGCGTGCTGCGCGGCCTGGATATCGCGGGGCCGATGGTGGAAGGGCGACTGGTGCCCTCCGGATCGCCCATCGCCTCCGGGATGCTGCGCCACGGCCTGGCCAGCGCCGCCGTCATCGGCGTGCTGGCGGAAGAACTGGGCGAGGGCCCGCCGGTACTGGCGCGGGTCCACCCCGCTATCGACCTGTCCTCCACCCGCTTCACCCAGGCACCCGCCGACGCCCTGGCGCTGACGGCGGATCTGGCCCGGCTTGGCCTGGTGGTGGCGGGGCGCGGCAAGCCGATGCCCGCGGCCCCGGTGCGGATCGCCATCGGGCCGGCGGGACACCGGCGGCGGGGGGATGACTTTGACCTGGTGGCGCTGTTCGCGGAAGCGGCGGAGGTCGCGCGCGGCTGGGGTGGGCTGCCGGCCGGGGCGCTGCTGGTGGTGGCGGGGCTGGGGGAGAGCATCGCCGCCGAAGGGGCGCTGCGCGTGGCCATCAGCGGGCTGGGGGCGGCGGAGGCTGTGGTCTCCTAGAGATTCGCGGGTGAATTGGGGAAGGCGCTGCCTTCCCCAAACCCCATCCGCCAGGGGCGTGGCGCCCCTGGACCGTCGTCAGATAGCCTCTACACCCGACGGAAGCGTGCGACCGTCACGGCATCCTCGCGCAGCGCGGCCTCGACCTCCGCCCGGGCGGCCTCCGTCTCCACCACCGCCACCACGCGGTCGAACCACCCGCACTGGCCCCGCACCCGCGCCTGGAACAGCCGGTCCAGCGCATCCGCCGCCGCACTGCGCCCGGCACAGCAGGCGCAGGACGCGGCGTGGGACGGGCCGGTGGGGTCGAAGCTCACCTGGGCCACCGCACCGGGCGGCAGTGGGTCGGGCGGGGCTTCCGCCAGCAGGGCCGCGGGCTTGCCGATGGCGAGCAGCGCCGGCAGGTCCCCCCCGGGGGGGAGGAGGCTCAGGGGGATTCGGGCGTCGAGGGACCATGCCATGCACTGGACATAAGGATATGTTTATGTCATTTGCAAGCCATGGATCACCTTCTGATGCAACTCCGCGCGGCGGCGGAGCCGACCCGGCTGCGGCTGCTGGCGCTCTGCGCGCGCAGTGCGCTGTGCGTCAGCGACCTCTGCGACGTGCTGGGGCAGAGCCAGCCGCGCCTGTCCCGCCACCTCAAGCTGCTGGTGGAAGCCGGGCTGCTGGAGAGGGTGCCGGAAGGCGCCAACGCCTATTTCCAGCTGCCCGGCGATGCCGGCGTGGCGCGGATGATCCTGGCCCGGCTGCCGGAGGATGACCCCCGCCTGGCCGCGGATCGCCGCGCCGCCGCGCGCATCGCCGCCGAACGCGCCCGCGCGGCCTCCGACGCCTTCCGTGAGGGGGGCATGGATTGGGACGAGTTGCGCGCGCTAGGCCTGCCGGCCGGCGACATCGAACAGGCGCTCGTCAGCCTGCTGCCGCCAAGTGCGGCCGCGCTGCTGGATATCGGCACGGGCACGGGGCGGCTGCTGGAACTGGTGGCGGATCGGGTCGAACGGGCGCTCGGCGTCGATGCGAGCCGTGACATGCTGGCGCTGGCCCGCGCGCGGATCGCGGAACGCGGCATCGCGCATCGCGCCGCGGTGCGCCAGGCGGATATGTACCGCCTGCCCTTCGCCGATGGCGCCTTCGATGCCGTGGCGCTGCAGATGGTGCTGCACTACGCCGAGGACCCGGCCGCCGCCGTGGCGGAAGCCGCCCGCGTGCTGCATCCCGAGGGCACGCTGATCATCGCCGATCTGGCGCCGCATGGGCGGGCCGACCTGTTGCAGCGCCACGCCCATCGCTGGCCCGGCTTCGACGATGCCGCGATCGCCGGCTGGCTCGGCGCCGCCGGCTGCACGCTTGCCGCCCCCATCGAGGTTCCGGGGCCGCTGGCCGTCCGGCTCTGGCCTGCCCGGCGCGTCGCCGGCTTCGCCCAGCCGACCCACGCCATCGCCCTCTGATCCGACCTTCCTTGCTGAGAGATACCGCATGACCTCGCGCCCCCATCTGCTCGATGCCCTCAAGGACCAGGTGCTGCTTTGCGACGGCGGCTTCGGCGCGCGCATCCAGTCCATGACGCTGGAGGTCGAGAAGGATTTCTGGGGCAAGGAGAACTGCACGGAGGTGCTGAACCTCTCCCGCCCCGACATCGTGCGCGACATCCACCGCAGCTACTTTGAGGCCGGCGCCGACATGGTGCTGACCAACAGCTTCGGCGGCAGCCCCATCACGCTCGGCGAGTTCGAGCTGGAGGAGAAGGCCTTCGAGATCAACAAGCTCAGCGTGGAACTGGCGCGGGAAGCGGCTGACAGCTTCGCCGATGGCCGCCACCGCTGGGTGATCGGCGATATCGGCCCGGGCACCAAGCTGCCGAGCCTCGGCAATATCGACTACGACACGCTGGAGGCCGCGCTGGTGGCGCAGTGCCGCGGGCTGATCGCGGGCGGGGCGGATGCGCTGCTGACGGAGACGAACCAGGACACGCTGTTCATCAAGGCTGCCGTCAACGCCTGCAAGATCGCGAAGGCGGAGACGAAGTCGGACATCCCGATCTTCGTGCAGGTGACGGTGGAGACGACGGGCACGCTGCTGGTCGGCCCGGACATCGCCGCCGCGACCACGGTGGTGCATGCGCTGGATGTGCCGCTGATCGGCCTGAACTGCGCGACGGGGCCGCAGGAAATGGCGGAGCATGTGCGCTGGCTGTCGCAGAACTGGCCGGGAATGCTGAGCGTGCAGCCCAATGCCGGCCTGCCGGAATTGGTGGACGGCAAGACGCATTACCCGCTCGGCCCGCAGGAGCTGGCATCCTGGATGGAGCGCTTCATCCTGGAGGATGGGCTGAACCTGATCGGCGGCTGCTGCGGCACCTCCACGCCGCACATCAAGGCGCTGGATGATCTGCTGCGGAAGCATGGCGGCGCGCGCACGCGCCCGGCGCCGGTGAAGCGCAATTCCGTCTGGGTGCCCTCCGTCGCCAGCCTCTACAGCGCGACGTCGCTGCGGCAGGAGAACAGCTACTTCTCCATCGGCGAGCGCTGCAACGCCAACGGGTCCAAGGTCTGGCGCCAGCGGCAGGAAGCGCAGGATTGGGATGGCTGCGTTGCCATCGGCCGTGAACAGGTGGCGGAGGGGTCGAACAGCCTCGATGTCTGCACGGCCTTCGTCGGCCGCGACGAGGTTCGCGAGATGAACGAGGTGATCCGGCGCTTCACCTCGAGCGTGAACTCGCCCCTGGTCATCGACTCGACGGAAACGCCGGTCATCGAGGCCGCACTGAAGCTGCATGGCGGCAAGCCGATCATCAACTCGATCAACTTCGAGGATGGCGAGGATGCGGCGCGGGATCGCCTGCTGCTGGCGAAGAAGTTCGGCGCCGCGGTCATCGCGCTGACCATCGACGAAGTGGGCATGGCGAAGACGGCGGAGGACAAGCTGCGCATCGCGCGTCGCCTGGTCGATTTCGCCTGCAACCAGCACGGGTTGCCGCAATCCGACCTGATGATCGACCCGCTGACCTTCACCATCGCGACGGGCAACGAGGATGACCGCAAGCTCGGCGTCTGGACGCTGGAGGGCATCCGCATGATCCGGGACGAATTCCCGGACATCCAGATCATCCTGGGTCTCTCCAACATCAGCTTCGGCCTGAACCCGGCCGCCCGCCACGTGCTGAACAGCGTGTTCCTGGACCACGCCGTGAAGGCCGGCATGACGGGCGCCATCGTCCACGTCTCCAAGATCAAGCCGCTGCACCAGATCCCGGCCGAGGAAGTGCAGGTGATCGAGGACCTGATCTTCGACCGCCGCCGCGAAGGCTACGACCCGCTGCAGAAGACGCTCGAGATCTTCTCCGGCCGCAAGGCCGCCGATACCACCGCGAAGAAGCGGGCGGAGACGGTGGAGGGCAGGCTCAAGGACCGGATCGTCGATGGCGACCGCAAGGGCCTGGATGATGAGCTCCAGACCGCGCTGGACCAGGGCAACACGCCGCTCTCCATCATCAACGACGTGCTGCTGGACGGCATGAAGGTGGTCGGCGAGCTGTTCGGCGCCGGCAAGATGCAGCTGCCCTTCGTGCTCCAGAGCGCGGAGACGATGAAGGCCGCCGTCGCCTACCTCGAGCCCTTCATGGAGAAGGTCGAGGGGCAGGAGAAGGGGACCATCGTGCTCGGCACCGTCAAGGGCGACGTGCACGACATCGGCAAGAACCTGGTCGACATCATCCTGACCAACAACGGCTACAAGGTCGTCAACCTCGGCATCAAGGTGCCGCTGCTCGACATCGTGGCCGCCGCGAAGCAGCACAAGGCGCATGCCATCGGCATGTCCGGGCTGCTGGTGAAGTCCACCGTGGTGATGCGCGAGAATCTGGAGGAGATGAGCCGCCAGGGAATCGACATTCCCGTGATGCTGGGCGGCGCCGCACTGACGCGCAACTATGTCGAGGATGACTGCGTGAAGTCCTACGCCTGCGGGCGCGTGGCCTATGCGCGGGATGCCTTCGATGGCCTTCACCTCATGGACAAGGTGATGGGCAACGGCTTCGACGATTACCTCGCGGCTCTGCAGACCAAGCGCGTCGGCAAGTCGAAGAACGAGAAGCGGGTTCTGGGCCAGGCGGATCCGCGCGGCTTCGCGCCCGTGGATGTGAAATACGCGCAGGAGCGCCGCCGCCGCGTGGCCGCCGAAAGCGCCGTGCCGGTGCCGCCCTTCTGGGGTCCGCGGGTGATGGAATCCGCGCCCAAGGCGATCGTGCCCTTCATCAACGAACGCAGCCTTTATCAATTCCAATGGGGGTTCAAGAAGGCTGGGCGTTCGCTGGAGGATTTCCTCGGCTGGGCCAAGCAGGAACTGCGCCCGGTGCTGAAGCGCATGCTGGCGCTGGCGGAGGCGGACAACATCCTCAAGCCCCAGGCCATCTACGGCTACTGGAAATGCGCGGGGCAGGGGAATGAGATGGTGCTGTTCGAGGAGGATGGCGTCACGGAAGCCTGGCGCTTCACCCTGCCGCGCCAGCCCAAGGCCGATGGCGAATGCATCGCCGATTTCGTGCGGGATATCGATGACGGGCCGGACAAGCGTGACGTGATCGGCCTGCAGGTCGTGACTGTCGGCCAGAAGGCGTCCGACATCGCGCGCGACTGGTTCGAGGACAACCGCTACCAGGACTACCTCTACCTCCATGGCCTGTCGGTGGAGATGGCGGAGGCGATGGCGGAATACGTCCACAAGCGCATCCGCGCCGAACTCGGCTTCGCGGGGGAGGATGACCGCGACATGGACAGGATGTTGAGCCAGGGCTACCGCGGCGGCCGCTATTCCTTCGGCTACCCCGCCTGCCCGCGGCTGGAGGACCAGGAGGGGCTGCTGCGGCTGCTGAAGGCGGATCGCGTCGGCGTGACGCTGTCCGATGAATGGCAGTTGCATCCCGAGCAATCGACCAGCGCGATCGTCCTGCACCATCCGCGGGCGAAATACTTCTCCGTGTAAGGCTGGGGTCTGGCATGAACGGTCCGGGGTTGCGGAAGCGCACCCCGGCGCGGCATCAATCGGGCCTCGCAGGAGATTGCCGCTTGTCCGCTCACCCGTCGCGCCGGCGTGCCTCATGCCGGGCATGACGCGCCTTGAAACCATCGCCGCCGCCAGCGTGGGCATCGCGATGGCGGTGCTCGGGCTGAAGGCCGGCGCCTGGTGGCTGACGGGCAGCGTCGCGCTCTTCGCCGATGCTGTGGAAAGCGTGGTGAATGTGGCCGCGGCGCTGGCGGCGCTGGCGGCGATCCGCGTCTCCGCCCGGCCGCCCGACGCCCAGCACCCCTATGGCCATGCCAAGGCGGAATACTTCTCCGCCGTGCTGGAAGGCGCGCTGATCATCGTCGCCGCCGTGCTGATCCTGCATGAGGCCTGGTCGGCCTTGCAGGCACCGCGGGTGCTGGAGGAAGCGGCCTCCGGCCTCGTCGTCTCCGCCATTGCCACGGGGATCAACGCGGCCTGGTCGGCCTTCCTGTTCCGCCGGGGCCGGGCCTCCCGCTCCCCCGCCCTCATCGCGGATGCGCGGCACCTGCTGTCGGATGTCGTGACCTCCGGCGGCGTGATCGTCGGCGTGGCGCTGGTGGCGCTGACGGGCATCGCCTGGATCGACGCGGCGCTGGCGGCGCTGACGGCGGTGAACATCCTGTTCTCCGGCTGGCAGCTGATGCGCGAATCCGTCGGCGGGCTGATGGATGAAGCCGTGCCGCCGGAGGCGCTGGGCCGCATCCGCAGCCTGGTCGCGACCCATGCCGAAGGCGCGATCGAGGCGCATGACCTCCGCACCCGCCATTCCGGCCGCTTCACCTTCGTGGAATTCCACCTGGTGGTGCCGGGCGACATGACGGTGACGCAGGCGCATGAGATCTGCGACCGGGTGGAGGCCGCGCTGAAGGCGGAACTCGATTCCGCCGTCATCACCATCCATGTGGAGCCCGAGGGCAAGGCCAAGCACCAGGGTGTGCTGGTGCTGTGACTGGCGGGCGGTCCTGGCCCCTGCTGCTGTCGCTCGGCGTCCATGCGGCGCTGGCCGGGGCGCTGCTGGTGGACCGCGGGGCGGAGGCACCGCCGAGGCCGCTGGAGCAGGGTGTCACGCTGGTCTGGGGCGAGGATACCCCAGGCAGCAGCGACGCGGCGGATGCGGAGGCCGCGTCCCCATCGGCGAGCGTGCCGGCGCCACCGGTGAACATCCCGGCACCGCCGGGACCGCCCTCGATGGCGGCGCTGCCCGCGATGCCGGCCGTAGCGGAGCCGCCCGCCCCCCCGCCCGTCGCGGTGCCTGCCGCGCCGGCTGTTCCGTCACCCGTCGCGGCCCCGGCCGCGCCGCCGCCGATCCTGCCCCCGGCTCCGCCGCCGACCCTGGCCCCGGCTCCGCCGCCGACCTTGGCCCCGGCTCCGCCGCTGGCGCCCGCGCCCGTCGCGATCGCCGCCTTGCCGCCACCCCCGCCCGAGGCGCCCCCCCCGCCACCGGAAGCGCCGGTCATGGTGGCGGAGGCCCTGCCCACACCTCCGCCGCCCGCACCTCCGCCGCCGGAACCGGTGGCGGAGGCGCCGCGGCCGGAGCCCACGCCCGCCTTCGAATTGCCGCCGCCCCGGCCGCTGCAACTCGCCGTGCCGCCGCAGCGGCCCTCCCCGCCCCGCCCCCGCGCCGCCCCGGCCACCGAGGCGCGTCCCGCGTCGCCCACCGAGGCGCGTCCCGCATTGCCCAATGAGGCGCGTCCCGCGCCGGTGGCACCGGCCGGTACAGGCGCGGAGGCGAGCGCGCCGCTCTCCCTTGCCGGCGCTCAGGCGTTGGGGGCGGTGACGGCGCCGCAGCCCCTGGCGGGTGCCTCCAACCCCGCGCCCGAATACCCCTATGCCAGCCGGATGCGGGGCGAACAGGGGCGCGTGCGGCTGCGGGTGCGGGTGGACCAGGCGGGCCGCGTGGTCGATGTGGCCGTGGACCAATCCGCCGGATTCCAGGCGCTGGACCAGGCCGCGCTGCGCGCCGTGCGCAACTGGCGCTTCCAGCCCGCGGCACGGGATGGGCAGCCGGTCGTTGCGGTTGCCGCCGTCGATATCAGCTTCCGCCTTGAAGGAGATCGCCGATGGTGAAGCTGGACGTCATCACGACGCGGGGGGGCGATGCGGGGGAGACCTCGCTGGGCGACGGGTCCCGCGTGCGGAAGGATGCGCTGCGGGTCGCGGCCTATGGGACGGTGGATGAGGTGAACGCCACCATCGGCCTGCTGCGCCTGCATTTGGCCGGGGACCGCCAGGCGGATGCGATGCTGGGCCGCATCCAGAACGATTTGTTCGATGTGGGCGCCGATCTCTGCGTGCCAGGCCTCGGCACGGACCGGCTGCGCGTGACGGATGGCCAGTGCCTGCGCCTGGAGGGGGAGATCGCGGCCATGAACGCGGATATCCCGCCGCTGCGGAGCTTCGTCCTGCCCGGCGGATCGCCCGGCGCCGCCCATGCCCACCTCGCGCGCACGGTGACGCGGCGGGCGGAGCGCGAGGCCGTGGCGCTGGCGGCGGAGGACGCGGTGAACCCCGCGGTGATCCGCTACCTCAACCGGCTGTCGGACCATCTGTTCGTGCTGTCGCGCCGGCTGAACGGGAACGGGTCGGGGGATGTGACCTGGACGCCGGGGGCGACGCGGTAGGGGGGGCGCTGCTCCCCCTGACCGCCTCGCCAGAGGCTGGACCTACACCAGCGGGCCGGCCAGGTGCGCCTTGAACCCCGGCCGCTCCATCAACCGGTCGTACCAGGCGCGCAGCGCCGGCATGGGCGCGCGCTCGATCGGCATGGCGAACCAGCGATGCAGATAGGGGCCGAGCGCGATGTCGGCCAAGGTCAGCGAATCGCCGCACAGGAACGGGTGCTTCGCGACCTCTGCATCGACCATGGCCCACAGCGCCTCCGCCTCCGCCCGCGCCTTGTGTGTCGCGGGCCAGTCGCGATCGGCTTCGGGGATGCGGACATAGGTGAAGAAGACCGTGGTCATGGGCCGGTTGAGGGAGGCCTGCTGCCAGTCCATCCAGCGCTCCACATCCGCGGCCAGGCGCGGGTCGGCGGGGTACAGGGCATGGCCGGGCGCGTGCTTGCGGACGAGGTAGCGGCAGATGCTGTTGCTCTCCCACAGCGTGAAGCCGTCCGGCTCCTCGATCGTGGGCACGAGCGCGTTGGGGTTCTTGGCGAGGTAGTCGGGGTCCCTTGTGCGGCCGAAGGCGCCGCCGGCATCGATGCGGGTGAAGGGGATGGCGAGTTCCTCGCACAGCCAGAGCACCTTCATGACGTTGGACGAACTCGCCCGGCCCCAGATGGTCAGCATCCCGCGTCTCCCCGCTTTCGGTGCGGGGCAGGCTACGGCGCGGCGCGGGGGTGGTCCAGTTGCGGGGGGCGACGGGTTGGAGGATGAACGGCGCATGATGTCCTCCCTGATGGTGGCGGGCCTGGCGGCCGCGGCGCCGCTGATCGCGCTCGGCACCGAACGCTGGCCGGGGCTGGCGCCCTGCGCGCTGTGCCTCTGGCAACGCTGGCCCTATTGGGTGGCGGCGGGGCTGGCGGCGGCGGCGGCGCTGCTGCCGGAGAGGTGGCGGGTCTGGGCGCTGCGGGCGGCGGGGCTGGCGGTGCTGGCCTCCGGCGCCATCGCGGTGCTGCATGTCGGCGTGGAGCAGGGGTGGTGGCCATCGCCGCTGCCGGCCTGCCTGGCGCCGCCCGTGGTGGCGGGCGGCAGCGTGGACGACCTGCTGCGCAGCCTGAACCCCGTGCCCAGCAAGCCATGCGACGAGCCCGCCTACCTGATTCCGGGCCTCCCCCTTTCCATGGCGATGATGAACCTGATCTATGCGGCGGGCCTGGCGGCCTTTGTCTTCCGCCAGGCGCGTAGGAGGGTCTGATGCCGAACCGAGAGACCGGGGAACGACGCCTGCCGGGTGACCCGACACCCCGCGAATACGTGGCGCGCACCATCCGTGTGGACCATGCCGGCGAATACGGCGCCAAGCGGATCTACCAGGGGCAGCTGGCCGTGCTGGGGCGCACGAAATACGGCCCGATCCTGGAACACATGAAGGCGCAGGAGCAGGTGCACCTGGACACCTTCGCGGGGCTGATCGCCAAGCGCCGGGTGCGGCCGACCGCGCTGCTGCCGATCTGGCATGTCGCGGGCTTCGCGCTGGGCGCCGCCACCGCCCTGATGGGCCACCGCGCCGCCATGGCCTGCACCGTGGCGGTGGAGGAGGCGATCGACGAACACTACCGCGCCCAGGCAGAGACGCTCGGCGATGACGAGGCCCCGCTGCGCGCCGATATCGAGCGGTTCCGGGCGGAAGAACTGGAGCACCGCGACATCGGGCTGGAGAACGAGGCCGAGCTTGCGCCCGCCTACAAGCTGCTGAGCGCGGCGATCAAGGCGGGGTGCAAGGTGGCGATCAGGGTGAGCGAGCGGGTGTGATGCCCGCTCAGTTCTCCAACTCGCTGTCCCAGTACAGGTAGTCCCGCCAGCTCTCATGCAGGTAGTTCGGCGGGAAGGACCGGCCGTTCTCCTGCAATTCCCAACTCGTGGGCTGCCGGGGCGGAAGGCGGGGGACCATCTGGCATTCGCGCGGCAGCTTGTTGGCCTTGCGCAGGTTGCAGGGCCCGCAGGCCGTGACGACGTTCTCCCATGTCGTCCTCCCGCCGCGGCTGCGGGGGATGACGTGGTCGAAGGTCAGGTCCGGCGTCGGCTTCGGGTGGCCGCAATACTGGCAGGCGAAGCTGTCGCGCAGGAAGACGTTGAACCGCGTGAAGGCCGGGCGGCGGGCGGCGGGGATGTATTCCTTCAGCGCGATGACGCTCGGCAGCCGCATGGTCATGCGGGGCGAATGGACCTCGGTCTCGTATTCCGACAGGACCGAGACGCGGTCGAGGAAGACAGCCTTCACCGCATCCTGCCAGGCCCAGACCGACAGGGGGAAGTAGGACAGCGGCCGAAAATCCGCGTTCAGAACGAGCGCGGGAAAGGACTGCCCTTGAACGAAGTGTCCGCCATCAGGCAAGCGCCACTCCTCTGAATGGCAGCTAGCCCAGCACTGGGGCCGTCAACGACAGTAAGGCCCCATATCCTGTGGCACAGCTGCATTGTCCGGCCATTTGTGCCAGTGCGAAGGGGCCGGCGCAACGGGCGATCTCCGAGGTTTCATCGGGGTGTCATGGGGGCCGTCACACAGAAGCGGACAGCGCCTTCTGCAGCGCCAGCGCCCCGAGCGAGATGCCGACCTCGTCGATTCCATGCCCTAGGCCAGGGCAGAACATGGCTTCCACCGGCAGCCCGGCGCCCTCGATCGCGGCCAGGGCGTTGCGGCTGGCGCCGGGGGGCACGACCTCATCCTCCTCCCCATGCAGGATCAGCACCTGCGGGCCTGGGCCTGGCGGCACGGGGCAGGGCAGGGCGCCCGAATAGGCCAGGATGGCGGCGCAGGCGCGGGCCTGGTGCAGGCCGACCCGCAGCGCCATCATCGCCCCCTGGCTGAAGCCCATCACCGCCACGCGGTCCCAGCCCAGGCCCAGCGCCAGGCGCTGCCCGTCCATCCAGGGGAAGAGGGCGCCGGAGGCCGCATCGGCGCCGGCGGCGATCGCGACGGGGCGGCGATCCTGCAGGCTGAACCATTGGCGGCCATAGGGGGCCAGGTCGCAGGCTTCGGGCGCGTGGGGGGCGATGAACAGGGCGCCGGGCACGGCCTTGCCCCAGCCCGGGGCCAGGTCGATCAGGTCGAAGCCATCGGCGCCGACGCCGTGCAGCAGCACCACCAGCGCCGTGGGCGCGCCGCCCGCCGCCGGGCCCCAGCGCGGGCCCTCCTCCTCATCCCTCATGTCATCGGCCCCGGTTCGCGTTGTGTCGGAAGCTTGGCAGGATGGCGGGGATGACCGGGATCGTCACGCGCTTCGCACCCAGCCCCACAGGGTTCCTGCATCTGGGCCACGTCCATTCCGCGCTTTGCGGCTGGCAGCGGGCGCGGGCGGCCGGTGGCCGCTTTCTCCTGAGGATCGAGGATATCGATTCGACCCGCTGCCGGCCTGAATTCACGGCGGCGATCGAGGAGGACCTCCGCTGGCTCGGCATCGACTGGGATGGGCCGGTGCGGGTGCAGTCCCGGCACTTCGCGGATTACCGGGCGTCACTGGACCGGCTGGCGGGGATGGGCCTGCTCTATCCCTGCTTCTGCACGCGGGCGGAGATCGCACGGGAGATCGCGGCGAGTGGCGGGGCCCCCCAGGGCCCGGATGGGCCGCTCTATCCCGGCATCTGCCGGCGCCTGTCGTCGGAGGATCGCGCGGCGCGGGTGGCGCGGGGCGATCCTTTCGCGCTGCGGCTCGACATGGGGGTGGCGCTGGCGCGGGTGGGGGTGCTGGATTTCGAGGAGGAGGGGCGCGGCCGCCTGCGCTGCGATCCCGCGCGGTTCGGGGATGTGGTGCTGGCGCGGAAGGATGTGCCGGTGAGCTATCATCTGTGTGTCACGCATGATGATGCGCGGGATGGGGTGACGGTGGTGACCCGGGGGGAGGATCTGCTGCCGGCGACCGACCTGCACCGGTTGATCCAGGCGCTGATGGGCTGGCCCGAGCCCGCCTATCGTCACCATCCCCTGCTTGTGGATGAAACGGGCCGCCGCCTGGCGAAGCGCGACGGCGCCCTGGCCGTCCGCGCGCTGCGCGAGGCTGGCCGGTCTTCGGCCGAGGTGAGGGCGATGGCGGGCTTTTGAAGATGGTCCAGGGGGGTCTCCCCCCTGGCAAGGGGGTGCGGGGGAACAGCGTTCCCCCGCGGGCCGTCAGTGCCCCCCGCCCAGATACGCGTCCCTGATTTCCGGCCGCGCCAGCAGTTCCGCCCCGGTCCCGCTCATGGTGATGCGCCCTGTCACCAGCACGTAGCCCCGATGGGCCAGGCGCAGGGCCTGGTTGGCGTTCTGCTCCACCAGCAGCACGGTCAGCCCCTCGGTCTCGTTCAGCCGCTTGATGGCGGCGAAGATCTGGCGGGAGATCAGCGGCGCCAGGCCGAGCGAGGGTTCGTCCAGCAGCAGCAGGCGCGGCTTCGACATCAGCGCGCGGCCGATCGCCAGCATCTGCTGTTCGCCGCCGGACAGCGTGCCGCCACGTTGCGCCTGGCGTTCGTTCAGGCGCGGGAACAGGGCAAAGACGCGCGCCAGTTCCGGCCCCGGGTCGTGGCCCATGGATTGGGCGCCCATGATGAGGTTTTCCAGCACGGTCATGCGCGGGAAGATGCGCCGCCCTTCCGGGGACTGCGCGACGCCGCGGCGGATGATCTGGTGGGTGGGCATCGCCGTGATGTCGTCGCCATCCAGCAGCACGCGGCCGGATTTGGCGCGGGGATCGCCGCAGAGGCTCATCAGCAGCGTGGATTTCCCCGCGCCATTGGCGCCGATCAGGGTCACGATCTCCCCGGGATCGACATGGAGGGAGACGCCCTTCAGCGCCTCCACCGCGCCGTAGAAGGTGCGGAGGTCCTGGATTTCCAGCATGGGTGCGGCGGGGGTCATTTCTCTTGCACGAAGGCTTCGCCTTCGTGCCCCTCAGACGCGTCGTGCCGAAGGCACGCCTGCGGCGTGACGCGGGCCGCATCCGCGGCCCTTGGCTTCGTCGTGCCGAAGGCACGCCTGCGGCGTGACGCATAAGCCGCGGGCCGCATTCGCGGCCTCGGCCCTACGGGCCGCAGGTTCGACAGGTGGGTGAACCTCGTCATTCCTCCTCCGCCTCCCCCAGATAGGCGGCGATGACGTGGGGGTCCTGGCGGATGGCGGCGGGCCGGCCCTCCGCGATCTTCTTCCCGTGGTCGAGCACGACGACATGGTCCGAGATGCGCATGACGATGCCCATGTCGTGTTCGATCAGCAGGATGGAGGTGGGGGCGGCCGCGGTCGCCGTGCCGTCCCGGATCGCCAGCAGCAGCTTGGCCAAATCGTCCGATTCGCGCGGGTTCAGCCCGGCGGCGGGTTCATCGAGGCAGAGAAGCGCGGGCCCTGTGCACATGGCGCGCGCGATCTCCAGCCGCCGCTGGTCGCCATAGGGCAGGGATCCCGCGGGGTCATCCGCGCGGGCCAGCAGGCCGATGGCGCGCAGCCAGCCGGCGGCACGCTCGATGGCCGCGGCCTCGGCGGCCTTGTAGCCGGAGATGCCGAGCAGCGCGCCGATGCCGAAGCCCGTCGCCTTGTGCAGCGGGCCGTGCTGCGCGATCAGCAGATTCTCCAGCGCCGTCATGCCGGCGAAAAGCCGGATGTTCTGGAAGGTGCGGGCGACGCCGGCGCGGGCGATGTTGTGGTCCTTCAGCCGGTTCAGGACGACGTCCCGGCCATCCGTGGTGGCCAGATGCACGGCGCCGCCGGTCGGGCGGTAGAAGCCGGTGATGCAGTTGAAGACCGTGGTCTTGCCGGCGCCGTTCGGGCCGATCAGGGCGGTGATGGTGCCGCGGGGGACCTCGAAGCTCACGCCATCCACGGCCAGCAGGCCGCCGAAGCGCATGGTCAGGCCATCGACGCGGAGGATGTCGGCGGTCGTCACGCTCATCCCCGACCCTCGCCCACGAATTCGGCGCCGATGGCACGGCGTTGGCCGAGCGCCACGGTGGGGGTGCGAGAGCCGACGAGGCCGCGCGGCCGCAGCACCATGATGACGACCATGGCCGCGCCGAAGACCAGCATCCGCCATTCGCCGAGGTCGCGAAACAGCTCGAACCCCCCGATCATCACGATGGCCGCGACGGCGACGCCCAACTGGCTGCCGAGGCCGCCGAGCACGACGATCGCCAGGATCATGGCGCTTTCGATGAAGGTGAAGCTCTCCGGGCTGATGAAGGCCTGGCGGGTGGCGAAGAAGGCGCCGGCGAAGCCGCCAAACATGGCGCCGAGCGCGAAGGCGGTCAGCTTGGTGGTGGTGACGTTGATGCCCAGCGCGCGGCAGGCGACTTCATCCTCCCGCAGTGCCTCCCACGCCCGGCCGATGGGTTGGCGGCGGATGCGGATCGTGACCCAGTTGGTCAGCAGCGCCAGGCAGAGGATGAGATAGTACAGGAACACCACGCGATGCGTCGGGCTGGGTTCCAGCCCGAAGAAATGCGCGAAGGTGCCGGGGTCGCCCGACATGTTGAAGGGCAGGCCGAAGAAGGTAGGGCGCGGGATGCCGCTGATGCCGTTGGGCCCGCCCGTCAAATCCACCCAGTTCAGCAGGATGATGCGGATGATCTCGCCGAAGGCCAGCGTGACGATCGCCAGGTAGTCGCCCCGCAGCCGCAGCACGGGAAAGCCGAGCAGGATGCCCCAGAAGGCCGCGAGGATGCCGGCGAGCGGCAGGCAGGCCCAGAAGGACAGGCCGAAATACTGCGCCAGCAGCGCGTAGGAATAGGCACCGACCGCGTAGAAGGCGACGTAGCCGAGGTCGAGCAGCCCCGCGAGGCCGACCACGATGTTCAGCCCCCAGCCCAGCATGATGTAGGTCAGCACGAGGATGGCGAGGTCGATCTGCCCGCGGTCGATCCCCGGGATGGCGGGCAGGATGACGGCGACCACCAGCAGGCCGATGGCGAAGAAGCTGCCGATGCGCGCCAGCGGCCCGGCCATCGACGAACCCGCCGTCTTCATGAATCGCGGCGTGACCCAGAGCCCGATGGCGAGCCGCGCGGCGAAGATGGCACCGCAGAGCATCGCGACCTCCGCCCATCGCGTGCGCAGGAACAGCGCGCCGGTCGGGCTGACATCGGTGCGCAGCCCGACCATCACGACGAAAAGCCCGAAGGCGACGGCGGTGGCCTTGGCGGCGTCCCGCAGCGCGGGGCCGAGGGCCTTCATACCTTCTCGACCTCCTGCCGGCCGAGCAGGCCCGTCGGCATGAAGATCAGGACGATGGCCAGGATGGAGAAGGCCGCGACATCCTTGTACTGGACGGAGAAATAGGCTGACCAGAAGGTCTCGATCAGCCCGATCAGCAGCCCGCCCAGCACGGCGCCAGGCAGCGACCCAATGCCCCCCAGCACGGCGGCGGTGAAGGCTTTCACCCCCGCCAGGAAGCCGATGTAGAAATCGATCACGCCATAGCGCAGCAGGTACAGCGTGCCCGCCACGGCGGCCAGCGACGCGCCGATGACGAAGGTCAGGCTGATGGTGCGGTCCGTGTCGATGCCGAGGAGCGACGCCATCTTCCGGTCCTGCTCGCAGGCCCGCATGGCTCGGCCGAGCGGCGTCTTCGTCACCAGCCAGGTGAAGATGCCCAGCACCGTCAGCGTCGAGACGATGATGAGCATCTGCATGTAGGAAAGCTGGACGACGAAGGTGCCTTCCCGCATCAGCTCGATGCCCCCGGGCAGCTGGGGCTCCAGCGGCTTCACGCGGGCGCCCTGGCTGACCTGCACGAAATTCTGCAGCACGATCGACATGCCGATGGCGGAGATCAGCGGCGCCAGGCGGAAGCTGCCGCGCAGCGGGCGATAGGCGATGCGCTCCACCGTCCAGCCATACAGCGCGGTGAAGGTCATGGAGATCGCCAGCACCAGCAGGATGGCGGCGGGGCCTTCCATCAGCCCGCCGGAGACCAGCATCACCATGGCGGTCAGCGCGACGAAGGCGCCGATCATGAAGATGTCGCCATGGGCGAAGTTGATCATGCCGATGATGCCGTAGACCATCGTGTAGCCGACCGCGATCAGGCCGTAGATCATCCCCAGGCTGACACCGTTGATCAGCTGTTGCAGCGCATAGGCCAAGGGGGTTGGTCCTTATCCCGGATCACCGAACGGTCGGCGATGCGTCGCGCCCGCGCAAGGAAATTCCCTGCTGTTGAAGAGGCTGCTGGAGGCGAGGGGGGAATGGTGCCCAGGAGTGGAATCGAACCACCGACACTGCGATTTTCAGTCGCATGCTCTACCAACTGAGCTACCTGGGCCCAAGCGAGAGGCCGGTTGTGCCGGCCCACCGTAGAGGAGGCGGGTGATAGCGGAAGCGTTTTCACCTGTCCACCCACCCCGGCACGCTGGATTCAGTCCTCGGCGTCCGGGTCCGGCTCGGCCTTCACCGGCACGGCATAGTCGCCCTTCAGCCAGCGGCCGAGGTCGATGGTCTGGCAGCGGTCGGAACAGAATCGACTGCCGGGGCGGATCTCCGCCCGGTTGCAGATGGGGCAGCGCTTGGCCTTCGGGGCGTGGGGCACGTCCTGGATCATGGGCGATCCTCCTCGATCTGCGCCTCGCCGGGCCGCAGCGCGCGATCGGCGCGCAGCACCAGCCGGCGCCCGGTGGTGGCCTGGTATTCCGCCAGCGCGATGGGCAGGGCGGCGGCCGCGGCGACCACTTCCGGCGCCGCGCGCAGCGCCAGCGCCACATGCGGCCGCGCGGCCGCATCCCGCGCCATGCCGCGGAGTGCGGCCAGCAGATGCGTTGCGGAGGAGGTCGGGCTGCCCAGCACCTCGTG
This sequence comes from Falsiroseomonas sp., assembly GCF_051859025.1. Taxonomy (GTDB): domain Bacteria; phylum Pseudomonadota; class Alphaproteobacteria; order Acetobacterales; family Acetobacteraceae; genus Falsiroseomonas. Next base: position 149,908 of record NZ_JBHYGL010000012.1, read on the forward strand.
CAAGGGGGGGTGCACCCGGCGGCGCATGATCTCCACCAGCCCGATTCGCGTCACGCCCAGCAGGGCCGGCGCCAGCAGGTCCGCCGCCAGCGCCTTCTCCAGCGGCGGCAGGACCGTCGGGCGCTTGCGGATGGGCAGCCCCGCGAAATCCACCAGGATGGCGCCGGACAGGTTTCTCAAGACGATCTGGCGGACGACCTCCGCGGCGGCGGCCTCGTTCACCCGTCCATGGGCGCTGGCGTCCCCCAGCCCCGCGGCGCGGCCGGCATCGACATCGATGGCGACCAAAGCCGGCGTCGGGTGGATGTGCAGGCGCAGCCCGCCGGGCAGCGTGACGATGGGCTCGGCCAGTTCCGCGAAGGCCGATTCGGTCGCCTCGTCGAAGGCGTTGCCCTGGGCCAGGCGTGCGCGGTCCCGGCCCAGCAGGGCCATCACGGCGGCGCTGTCGGTCTCCACCGGCAGGTCCGGCAGGGCGCGCGCCAGGCGTTCGGCGGCGCCAGGGCCGCGCGCCAGAAGCTGCGGCTTGCGGGTCGCGGGCAAAGGCGGCGCATCCTCCAGCCGCATGGTCACGCGCGGGCCCTTGCCGCCCTGGGCGGCGCGCGTCACGCGCACCAGCACCCAATCGCCCTCGCTGACCGCCTTGGCGATGGGGCGGCGGGGAGGAGGGGTTTCGCTTTCCGGCAGGAAGGCGGCCTCGCCCCCCGCGATCTCGACGAAGGCGCCGCTCATGGCCGCGGAGACGGCAGTGACGCGGCCCAGGTGAAGGTCACCGACGCCATCAGGCAGGTCCGGCCGGTCGATCGCCGCCGCCTGCAATGCGCCATCCCGCAGCACCGCCACCCGGCGTTCGCCCGGGGAGGCGCTGACCAGGATGCGATCGCCCCTCACGGCGTGAGCCAGCCGGCGCCCCGCAGCAGCTGCGCCGTTTCGAACAGCGGCAATCCGACGACGTTGGAATGGCTGCCCGACAGGAAGCGCACGAAGGATTCCGCCCGCTTCTGGATCTGGTAGCCCCCCGCCGCCCCCTGCCATTCGCCGGAGGCGACGTAATCCTCGATCTGCGCCGCGGTCAGGCGCTGGAAGCCGAGGATGGTCACGACCTCCCGCTTCGACCGCTTGCCATCGGGGCGGATCAGGCAGAGCCCGGTGGTCACGCGGTGGCGGCGGCCGGACAGCAGCGCCAGGAACTTCGCGGCCTCGGCGGCATCTGCCGGCTTGTTCAGGATGCGGCGGCCCACGCCGACGACCGTATCGGCGGCCAGCACCAGGCAATCCGGGCATTGCGCGGCAACGGCTTCGGCCTTGGCCACGGCCAGGCGGCCCGCCAGCGCGCGCGGAAGCTCCGCCTTGCGCGGCGTCTCGTCGATATCGGCGGGCAGCACGCGGTCCGGCGTCGCGCCGATGCGGGCGAGCAATTCCAGCCGCCTCGGGCTGGCGGAGGCGAGGACCAAAGGCGGGCGAGACATCGGGAGTGCCCGCCTGCCGCTACTTGAAGCGGAAGGTGATGCGCCCCTTGGTCAGGTCATACGGCGTCATTTCGACGTTCACGCGGTCACCGGCCAGGACGCGGATGCGGTTCTTCCGCATCTTCCCGCTGGTATGGGCGAGAACCATGTGGTCGTTGTCGAGCTTCACGCGGAACATCGCGTTGGGCAGCAGCTCCACCACGGTGCCGCTGAACTCGATCATGTCCTCTTTCGACATGCAGATCCTTCATCGGAGTCGCCGGGACCCATGCGGGCCTCGGGGGGGTCGTAAGGCCCCGCGAGGGGCCGGGATGGTCGTAGGGGCCAGTACCGACCCCTGGGGATCAGGCACAAGGCCGTTCACGGCGCGGGGGGGCGCGCAAGGCGGCGCGGAACATGAGCGCCACGGCGCCCTTGGTCAAGGACGGTTGTCCTGTTTCGTCAAGCGGTGGGCCCGTTGAGACGCTGCCTGGCCGGGCCGTTCAGGCGCAGACGGGCTGCGACACTCAGCCCATGCGCGTCCAGCCCCTCGGCCTGCGCCAGCGTCACCGCCGCCGGGCCGATGGCCGCGATGCCGGCTTCCGTCGCCTCCACCCAGGTGGTGCGCTTGATGAAGTCGAAGACCGAAAGGCCGGAGGCGAAGCGCGCCGTGCGGCCCGTGGGCAGCACATGGTTCGGCCCGGCCACATAGTCGCCCAGCGCCTCCGGGCAGTGCCGGCCGAGGAAGGCGGCGCCGGCATGGCGGATGCGGGCGAACAGCGCGCGGGGCGCCTCCACCATGATCTGCAGGTGTTCCGGCGCCAGGCGGTTCGTCAGCTCCACCGCCTGGTCCCAGGACTCCACGGTGATCACGGCACCATGGGCGCGCCAGGACGCGGCCGCGATGGCGGCGCGGGGCAGGGTTTCCAGCGCCTTGTCCACCGCCGCCACCACCCGGTCAGCGAAGCCTGCGTCATCGGTGATGAGGATGGATTGCGCGGCCTCGTCATGCTCGGCCTGGGCCAGCAGGTCCAGCGCCACATGGTCCGGGTTGTTGGTGCCATCGGCCAGGATCACGACCTCCGACGGGCCGGCGATGCTGTCGATGCCGACCTTGCCGAAGGCCTGGCGCTTGGCCTCCGCCACATAGGCGTTGCCGGGGCCGACGATGCGATCGACCGGCGCGATGGAGGCAGTGCCCCAGGCCATGGCGGCCACGGCCTGGGCGCCGCCGATGCGCCAGACCTCGCTGACCCCGGCCAGCCGCGCGGCCGCCAGCACCAGCGGGTTCAGCACCCCATCCGGCGTCGGCACGCACATCGCGATCCGCCCCACCCCCGCCACCCGGGCCGGCAGCGCGTTCATCAGGACGGAAGACGGATAGGCCGCCTTGCCGCCCGGCACATAGAGGCCCACGGCATCGATGGCGCCCCAGCGCATGCCCGTCACGATGCCCGCGCCGTCATCCAGCGTGATGTCGCGCGGCAGCTGGGCGGCGTGGAAAGCCTCAATCCGCTGGGCCGCGACCGCGAGCGCATCCCGCCGGTCTTCCGGGATACCGGCGGTGGCGGCGTCGATCTCGGCCTCCGTCACCCGCAGCGCCGTGGCATCGGCGGGGGACCAGCGGTCGAAGCGCCGGGTCAGGTCCAGCAGCGCGGCGTCGCCCCCGGCCTGGATCGCCTGGATGATGCCGGCGACGGCGGCATCGACGCGCGCCGTGGTGTCCCGCGCCTCGGCCAGCAGCGCCTCGAACGACGCCTCGAAGCCTGTGTCGGTGGTGGAAAGGCGCTTCATGCGGGCTGCCCTCCCGCCAGCGCCGCCCTGAACCGGGCGATCCAGGCGCCGATCGCCTCCGGCTGGGTCTTGAGGGCGGTGCGGTTCACGATCAGGCGGGATGTCACGGATGCGATCACTTCGGACTCGACCAGGCCATTCGCCTTCAAGGTGGACCCCGTCTGCACCAGGTCAACGATCACCCGCGCCAGGCCGAGGGAAGGTGCCAGTTCCATCGCGCCGTTCAGGTGCACCACCTCCGCCTGGATGCCGCGCGCGGCGAAATGGCGATGGGCGATGGTGGGGTATTTCGTCGCCACCGTGACGCGGGACCAGGCGCCCATATCCTGCTGCCCCGCCGTGGCGACGGGCTCCGCCACCGAAACCCGGCACCGCCCGATGCCGAGGTCGAGCGGCGCATAGATCTGGTCGTAGTCGAATTCCATCAGCACATCGGCGCCGCAAACGCCGATCTGCGCCGCGCCATGCGCCACGAAGGTCGCGACATCGAAGGACCGGACCCGCACGACATCAAGGGTGGGGTCGTTCGTCTCGAACCGCAGGCGGCGGCTGTCCTCGTCCCGGAAATCGGCACAGGGCTCGATCCCCGCGCGGCTCAGCAACGGGCGCAGTTCCTTGAGGATGCGGCCTTTCGGCAGGGCCAGCACAAGGGGGGCGGGGGCGGCGGTCATGGGCGCGCGGGACTCGATGTTGCCGGGGTCGGGCGCCGGGGGGCGGTGTGCGACCGCGGGGCGGATCGCAGATGAGGGGGGCGGCGTCAACCGGGCGGGGCCGCGCGGGTGACCCCTGGGAAAGGCGCTGCCTTTCCCAGACCCTGCCCGCCCCCTCTGGAAGATTTGGGGGGGAGACCCCCCTGGACCGTCTTCAGACCGTGAACTGCTCGGCGATGATGCGCTCGGACAGGCCGTGGTCGGGGTCGAAGAGCATGGTGAGGGTCACGCTCCGGTTCTCCCGCACCTCCACGCGGCGCACGTCGCGCACCTCCGTGTAGTCGGCCACCGCGGCCACCGGGCGCTTGGCGTGTTCCAGCACGTCGAACACGACCTCCGCCTCCGCCGGCAACAGCGCGCCCCGCCAGCGCCGCGGGCGGAAGGCGGAAATCGGCGTCAACGGCAGCAGATTGGCGCCCAGCGGGATGATCGGGCCGTGGGCGGAGAGGTTGTAGGCCGTGCTGCCCGCGGGGGTGGAGACCAGCACGCCGTCGCAGATCAACTCCGAAAGCCGTTCCTTGCCATCCACCAGGATGCGGATCTTGGCGGCCTGCCTGGTTTCCCGCAGCAGGGAGACCTCGTTGATCGCCAGCGCCTCCACCGGCGGGCCATCGCCCACATAGGCCCGCATATGCAGGGGATGGAGGCTGGCGGCCTGGGCGGCGGCCAGGCGCTCCATCAGCCCCTCCAGCCGGAAGTCATTCATCAGGAAGCCGACGCTGCCACAATTCATGCCATAGACCGGCAGGTTGCGACCCAGCATCCGGTGCTGGGTCTCCAGCATCAGCCCATCGCCCCCCAGCGCCACCACGATGCGCGCATCGTCCAGCGCCGCATTGCCATAGGCCGCTTCGAGCTTCGCGAGCGCCTCCGCCGCCTGGTCCGTCGGCGCGGCCACCAGCGCGATGCGCCCGGCCAGCGCGGCGGCCTCAGTCTCGGTCATTGCCGGCGCCGATGGGCGGTCGTCGCGCTTGCCCTTGCCAGGCTCATCCGGCCGCACTCCTCGATGCCAGGAACCATCAAGCCCTGCCGGGGAGGTCCCCGCAAGGCGAGCCCCCCTGATCCTTCAACGTTCAGCGCGGCGACCGCGGCCAGTCGAGGCGCGGTTCGGCCCGGCTGCCGCCCAGGTTGCGGTCCCTCTCCGGGAAGACCGGCGGCGGTGGCGCGGGGGGGGCGGCGCGGGGGTGGGTATTCTCCACCGCAGGCCGCAGGGAGGGGGGCGGCTCCACCCAATCCTCCTCCAGCGCCGGGCGGCGGCGGCCGGCTTCCGGCGCGCGCAGGGCCAGGCCGCGAAGCTCCGTCTGGATCTCGTCCAGCTGGGCCTCGATGGCGTCCAGCCTTCCCTTCAGGCCGAAGACGCTGAAGGGCATCAGCAGATAGGCCAGCCCCACCAGCAGCAGGCAGACCAGCAGCACCAGGCCCACCCAGTCGGGCAGGCCGGGGATGGTCAGGGCCCCCAGGATCTCCTGAAGCATCAGCCGCCCGTCACGCTCATGTGTCGCGCCACGGCGGGCGCCCGCGCCTGGCGGTCGATCACGAAGTCATGCCCCTTGGGCTTGCGGGAGATCGCTTCCAGGATCGCCGCCTTCAGCCCCTCATCGTCCAGCGTGTCGTCGCGCAGCGGCTTGCGGAGGTCCGCGGCATCGTCCTGGCCGAGGCACATGTAGAGCGTGCCGGTGCAGGTCACGCGCACGCGGTTGCAGCTTTCGCAGAAATTATGGGTCAGCGGCGTGATGAAGCCGATCCGCTGGCCGGTTTCCTTCACCGTGAAGTAGCGGGCGGGGCCGCCGGTCGAATAATCCGTCTCCTCCAGCGTCCAGTTCTGCCGGAGTTGCGCGCGGACGGTGGACAGCGGCAGGTACTGGTCGTTGCGGCTGCCATCGATCTCGCCGAGCGGCATCGTCTCGATCAGGCAGAGGTCGAGCCCGTGTTCGCCGCACCAGGCGATCATCCGGTCGAACTCGCCCTCATTCACGCCCTTCATGGCGACGGCGTTGATCTTCACATGCAGCCCGGCGGCCTTGGCGGCGAAGATGCCGTCCAGCGTCGGCTCGATCTTCCCCCAGCGGGTGACAGCGGCGAAGGTCGCGGGGTCCAGCGTATCCAGGCTGACATTGATGCGGCGGACGCCGGCGGAAGCCAGGTCCCCGGCCATCTTCGTCAGCTGGGTGCCGTTGGTGGTGACGGTCAGCTCCTTCAGCCCTCCCGCACCCAGGCGCGCGCCCAGGTTGCGGAACAGGGAGATGACGTTCTTGCGCACCAGGGGCTCCCCCCCGGTCAGGCGGATCTTGTCCACGCCGAGCCCGATGAAGGCCCCGCAGAGGCGGTCCAGCTCCTCCAGGCTCAGCACTTCCGCCTTGGGCAGGAAGGTCATGTCCTCCGCCATGCAGTAGACGCAGCGCAGGTCGCAGCGGTCGGTGACGGAGACGCGCAGGTAGCTGACCCGTCGGCCAAACGGATCGATCATGTGGCCAATCCCCCATCAAGGAGCACGGTGAAGGCGCCGCAGGCGGGGCGCTTCCGGCCATTTGGTCCGCCGACCCCTTGTGGTGCAAGCCCCCCGGGGGGGGTGGCGCCCCTTAGATCAACAGGGTGATGGTGCCGGTGATGACCAGGAAGGTCAGGGCGGCGCGGCGGTACCAGCGATCCGGGATCACATGGAACAGCCGGGCGCCGATCGGCACGCAGCACAGCAGGACCGGCAGCAGCACCAGCGCCTTGGCGAAGACCATCCACCCCATCAGCCCGCCGATGGCGGGCGGGATGACGGAGATGACGGCGATGGTGGCGAAGAACAGGATCAAATTGGCCCGGTGCTGCTTCGCGGCCTCAGGCCCCGCCAGGAGGTACAGGATGACGGGCGGGCCGCTCATCCCCGTCGCGCCCTTCAGCAGCCCCGCCAGCGTGCCGATCCCGATATTGAGGGGCAGGGGGCGGGACCCCGTGTAGCGCCAGCCGGACATCAGCAGCAGGCCGAAGACCAGCACGAACCCGCCGATGAAGCGGCGCAGCAGGTCCTGGTCCGCCGTCAGCAGGATGAAGGCGCCGACCGGCGTGGCCAGGCAGGCGGCGGCGCCGATGGGCAGGATCACGCGGCGGTTGGCGTCCCCGAAGGCCTTGGGCAGCAGCTGGAGGGAGACGGCCAGTTCCATCAGCAGCATGACGGGAATGCCGATCCGCGGCCCCCACAGCACCGAATAGGCCGGTGCCAGCAGCACGGCGGTGCCGAAGCCCGAATAGCCCCGCATCAGCCCGGCAAGGGCGGTGACAAGGGCCGCGGCGTAGAAGCGCCAGTCACCCAGCAGCGCCGCCATCTCGGCCGGAAGCCCGCTCATTCTGGGTCGCGATCGATGGGCTCTAGCGTCACGTGGTCGATATGGACCATCATCTTGCCGGCGTTTTCGAAATTCACCGTGACGCGATTGCCGACCACGGATTGCACCTGGCCGGCCCCCCAATCCGGCCTCGCCGGGTTCATGACCCGGCTGCCGGGGAAAAGCTCACTGTTCATGGTCCAGCGTTACCAAGATTTACGGCTTCAAGACTAGCCTGCCGGGCGCAATCTCGTTTTTCCTTGCCGGCCTGCGAAACCGGGGACCGACCCCCCCCGGGAAGCCCGGCCGGCAAGGGCATTCCCGACGCGTGCCCGGATTGCCGCGTCGTTTGTCGGAGGAAATGGATGCTGCCTGACAAGATCGCCCTCGCCCAAGCGGTATGCACCCGCCTCTGCCATGACCTGGGCGGCGCGGTGGGGGCGCTGGCGAATGCGCTGGACCTGATGGATGGCGCGCCGGGCGATGCGATGGATGTCGCGCGCGACGCCTCCACCATCATGGACCGGCGGATCCGATTCTACCGCGCCGCGGTGGGCGCGGGATCCGGCGATTGCCGGGTGGAGGAACTGGCCCAGGCGGCGGAGGGGCTGACGCTCGGCCGCCGCGCCATCATCGACTTCAACGACCTGGAAGCCACCATCGTGCTGCCCGCCCATGTGGCGCAGGCGGTGCTGCTGGCGCTCTGGACCGCGATCGAGGGCCTGCCCCGCGGCGGCGCCGTGCGCGTCGGCGGCGACCTTGAAGGCGGGATCTCCATCTGGCCGGACGGGCCTTCCGCCGCCTGGCCGCCCCTCCTCTCCGCCGGCCTGGCGGGGGAGGCGATGCAGTTCACCGCGCGCAACGTGTCCGTGCCCCTGCTGGTCTCCGTCGCCGCCAGCTCCGGCATCCGGCTTGAGATGCTGCACGGCCGCACCGGCGTCGCCGCGCCCCTGCTGATGACGGCCTTCACCCGCAACTGAGGCGCATCCCGCACCAAAAGGCGCGGCGGTTCGAATCACCGCCCGCCATTTACCGATTATTCGGGCAGATGCCGCAAGCTCCGGGCGAGAAGAGGCGCCGGAGCCACCATGGACGATCTGCTCGCAGATTTCTTGACTGAGACGCATGAGGGCCTCGTGGCGCTCGATGCCGCGTTGTTGCGGCTGGAAAAGCAGCCGCAGGACAAGCCCACCCTGTCCGAGATCTTCCGCCTGGTGCACACCATCAAGGGCACCTGCGGCTTCCTCGGCCTCGGGCGGCTTGAGAAAGTGGCCCATGCCGCGGAGAATGTCCTCGGCCTGTACCGCGACGGCGTCCTCGCCGTCACGCCCGATGGCGTCACGCTGATCCTGAACGCGCTCGACCGCATCAAGGAGATCGTGAGCGGGCTCGAGGCCGGCGGCACGGAACCGGTCGGCGACGATGTCGAGCTGATCCGCCGCCTCGATGCGGCCGCGACGGGCGACATGGCCGCCATCACGGCGGAAGCCGCGCCCGCGCCGAAGGCCGCGGAGGCGCCTGCTGAGGTGGCCATGCCGGTTGCCGCGGAAGCCCCGGCCCCCAGGGCCGCCGCCGCGCCGCCCGCGCCGCCGGCAGAGCTGCATGCGGAAGAAGCCTCCTCCGGCGGCCGCGCGCCGCCGCAGAGCATCCGCGTCTCGGTCGATGTGCTGGAAGACCTGATGATGCTGGTCAGCGAACTCGTGCTGACGCGCAACCAGCTGATGCAGCTGGCCCGCGCGCGGGGCGATGGCGCCTATACCGTGCCGTTGCAGCGCCTGTCGCACATCACCTCCGATCTGCAGGACGGCGTGATGAAGACGCGCATGCAGCCGATCGGCAATGCCTGGGCGAAGATGCCGCGCCTGGTGCGCGACCTCTCGATCGAACTCGGCAAGAAGATCAACCTGGAGATGCGCGGCGCGGATACCGAGCTGGATCGCCAGGTTCTCGAGCTGATCAAGGATCCCTTGACCCACATGGTCCGCAACAGCGGCGACCATGGGCTGGAGATGCCGGAGGACCGTCGCCGGGCGAACAAGTCCGAGACCGGCCGCATCATGCTGAACGCCTATCACGAAGGCGGCCACATCCTCATCGAGATCGCCGATGACGGGAAGGGCCTGCACACCGACCGCATCCGCGCCAAGGCCCTTTCGCAGGGCCTCGCGACGGAAGCCGAGATCGCGGCGATGAGCGAGCGGGAGGTGCATCGCTTCATCTTCCGCGCCGGCTTCTCCACCGCCGCCGCCGTCACCGCCGTCTCCGGCCGCGGCGTCGGCATGGATGTGGTGAAGACGAATGTGGAGCGGATCGGCGGCACCATCGACGTCGCCTCCACCGAGGGCAAGGGCACCAGCTTCACCATCAAGATCCCGCTGACGCTGGCCATCGTCTCCGCCCTGATCGTCGAAGTCGCGGGCGAACGCTTCGCCATCCCGCAGATCGGCGTGCTGGAACTGGTGCGGGTCGGCGGCGGCGCGGATACGCGGGTGGAACGCATCAAGGATGCGCCCGTGCTGCGTCTGCGAGACCGGCTGCTGCCCCTCGTCTCCCTCGGCGCCGTGCTGGGGCTGGAGGAGCCGAAGGAGGTGCCGATCAGTGGCAGCGGGGGCGGCGCCTCCGGCGACATGGGCTTCGTCGTCGTCACGCAGGTGGGTGCCCATGTCTTCGGCATCATCGTGGACCGGCTGTTCGACACGGAGGAAATCGTCGTCAAGCCGGTGGCGCCGATCCTGCGTCATATCGGCATGTTTTCGGGCAACACCATCCTCGGCGATGGCAGCGTCATCATGATCCTCGATCCCAACGGCATCGCCCGCGTCACGGGTGTCGCCGGCGACGGGGCGGAGCAGCGGGCGATGGCGGGCCAGGCGACGGGCGGCGTGCGGTCCAACGACAAGACGGCGCTGCTGCTGTTCCGCGCTGGCGACGGGACGCCGAAGGCGGTGCCGCTCGGCCTCATCGCGCGGCTCGACGACATCCCGGTCGAGAATATCGAGCAATCCGGCGGCACGCCGGTGGTGCAGTATCGCGGCCAGTTGATGCCGCTGCTGTCCATGACCGGCGACTACGGCCCGCCGCTGGATGGCCGCGGCCGCCAGACGGTGCTGGTGTTCAGCGAGGGCGAGCGCAGCCTGGGCCTGATGGTCGATGCCATCCTGGACGTGGTGGATGAATCGCTGAACGTGCAGGCCGGCCAAGGGCGCCCGGGCTTCCTGGGTTCCGCCGTCATCGCCGGCAAGGTCACGGATGTGGTCGATACCGCCTGGTGGCTGCGCCAGGCCGGCGGCGACTGGTTCCGCGCATCGCCTGCCCAGACCATCACGCGCCGCCTGCTGGTGGTGGAGGACAGCGCCTTCTTCCGCGAACTCGTCGTCCCCGCCCTGGCGGCGGAGGGGTATGAGGTCGTCGCCGTCGAAAGCGCCACCACGGCACTGAAGCTGCGCGAACGCGGCGAGGTCTTCGACGGCATCGTCTCCGACATCGAGATGCCGGACATGGACGGCTACGGCTTCGCCAGGGAAGTTCGCGCCGGTGGCGCCTGGGCCGACCTGCCGATGATCGCGCTGACCGGGCGGGTGGAACCCGCCGCCGTGGCGCGCGGCCGTGCCGCCGGCTTCACGGATTATGTGGCCAAGTTCGACCGCGAAGCGCTGATCGGCAGCCTGGCGGAATGCTTCAACGTGCCGGTCGCGGCCTGAGGCGGGGGAGGAAACGGTGCAAACCCAGTCGATCCAGTCGAGCATCGCCGATGCCGACCTGTTCCTGACACTGACGGTGGCGGGGCAGACCTGTGGCGTGCCGGTCCTCGTCGTGCGCGACGTGCTCGGCCCGCAGACCATCACCCGCATCCCGCTGGCACCGCCGGAGGTGGCGGGCAGCCTCAACCTGCGCGGCCGCATCGTCACCGCCATCGACCTGCGGCGGCGCCTGAACCTGGCGCCGCGCCCGGCGGAACAGCAGCCGATGAGCATCGTCGTCGAGATGGCGGGTGAGCTCTACAGCATGCTGGCCGACGGGGTGGGAGAGGTGGTGCCGCTGCGCCCGGAGGACAGCGCCCCCAACCCGCCGACGCTGGACCCGCTGTGGCGGGAGGTCTCGCGCGGCGTGCACCGCCGCGACGGCCAGCTCCTCATCGTGCTGGATGTCGAACGCGTGCTGACGATCGGCGGTGGCCGATGAGCGCGCCGAACGCCATGCCGGCGAAGCGCGGCTGCCTGGTGGTGGATGACAGCAAGGTGGTCCGCAAGGCCGCGCGCCGCATCCTGGAAAGCCTGGGCTTCGAGGTGCGGGAGGCCGAGGACGGTTCCAAGGCGCTGGAGGCCTGCCGCGAGGCGATGCCGGAACTGGTGATGCTGGACTGGAACATGCCTGTCATGGACGGCATCACCTTCCTGCGCGCCGCCCGTGCCGAATTCGGCCCGAATGAGCCGATCATCGTGCTCTGCACCACCGAATGCGGCTTCGACCGGATCCTGGAGGCGCTGGAAGCCGGCGCGCAGGAATACGTGATGAAGCCCTTCGACGCGGAGATCATCGGCGGCAAGCTGGCGCAGCTCGGCCTCATCCAGGCTGCGGCCGCGTGACGCTGGCGACATCCGTCCGGGTGATGCTCTGCGATGACAGCGCCGCGGCGCGTGCTGTCATGGCGCGGATGCTCGCCACCGATCCCGCGATCGAGGTCATCGCGAAGGCGACCGACGGCACGGAGGCCGTGGCCCAGCTTTCCGCGATGAAGGCGATGGACCGTCCGCAGGTGATCCTGCTGGACCTGGAAATGCCGCGCATGGACGGCATGACCGCCCTGCCGCATCTGCTGCGCGTGGCGCCGGAGACCTCCATCATCGTGGCCAGCGCGCTGAGCCAGCGCGGCGCCAAGGCGACGATGGAGGCGCTGCGCGCCGGCGCGGTGGACTATGTGCCGAAGCCCTCCGCCGCCGCCGGCGGCATGAATGGCGGGCAGTTCCAGGCGGAGCTGGTGGCCAAGGTGAAGGGCTGGGCGCGCATGCGCCGGCGTGCCCCAACCGCCGCGCCCATGCCCGCGATGCGGATGGCGTCGGCGATGCCGCCGGCGCTCGCCGTCTCGGCGCTGGGCGCCATGGCGCTGAAGCCGCGGGTCATCGCCATCGGGTCCTCCACCGGCGGGCCGCAGGCGTTGGCGGCGCTGGTGGCGAAGCTGAACCGGCCGCTCGCCGTGCCGGTGGTGGCGGTGCAGCACATGCCGGCGGGGTTCACGACCCTGCTGGCGGACCATTTGAACCGCATCGGCACGCTGCCCTGCAGCGAGGCGAAGGACGGGGAGGCGCTGCTGCCAGGCCGCTTCTACCTGGCGCCCGGGGACCGGCACCTGCTGGTCCAGCAGGCCGGGCAGGGCTTCGTGGCGCAGCTGTCGGACGGGGCGCCGGAGAATTTCTGCCGCCCGGCCGTGGACCCGATGCTGCGCAGCCTGGTGGCGTCCTGCCAGGGCAAGGTTCTGGCCGCGATCCTGACCGGCATGGGCAGCGACGGCCTGGCCGGCAGCCGTGCCCTGGTGGCCGCCGGCGGCCAGGTGCTGGCGCAGGACGAGGCGAGTTCGGTGGTCTGGGGCATGCCAGGCGCGGTCGCCAAGGCGGGGATCGCCGCCGCCATCACGAGTATCGATGAAATCGCGGAGCGCATTGTCGCTGCTGGCGGAAACGGAAGGCGCACATGAGCAGTGATGGATTCGCTGACGTCGCGGGCGTGGTTCGCCGCCGCTCGGGCATCGTCCTGACCGATGACAAGGCCTATCTGCTGGAAACGCGGCTGGGGCCGGTTCTGCAGAAATTCGGGCTGGCCTCCATCGGCGCGCTCGGCGCGAAGCTGCGGCAGCGCCCGGATGAAACGCTGGAACGCGCGGTGGTGGAAGCGCTGACCACGCACGAAAGCTCCTTCTTCCGGGACGGCAAGCCCTTCGACCATCTGGCGAAGCAGCTGCCACGGATGCTGGCGCCTGGCCGCACGGGGCCGCTGCGCATCTGGTCCGCGGCCTGTTCGACGGGGCAGGAACCCTATTCCATCGCGATGCTGGTGGCGGATGCGCTGGCGGGACGCCCGGGGCCGAAGGTGGAGATCCTGGCCACCGACATCTCCGGCGACGTCATCGGCCGCGCGAAGCAGGGCGTCTACACCCAGTTCGAGGTGCAGCGCGGCCTGCCGATCCGGTCGCTGGTGAAGTACTTCAAGCAGGATGGCGCGAAGTGGCGCATCAACCCCGATATCAGCGCCATGGTGCGGTTCGAGGAACGGAACCTGCTGGCGGACCTGTCCTCGGTCGGCAAGTTCGACGCGATCTTCTGCCGGAACGTGCTGATCTATTTCGACGCGCCGACCAAGACGCGGGTGCTGGACGCGCTGGCGAAGCGTATGAACCCTGACGCCGTCCTCTACCTCGGCGGTGCGGAAACGGTGCTGGGGCTGACGAACCGCCTGGTGCCCGTTGCCGGCGAACGCGGCGCCTATGGCGTCTCGGAACAGCGCGCGGCGGCGTGACGGCCTGATGATCCCGCGCCCCGTGGCGCGGGATCATCCACCATCTCAGTGGCGTGCCGCGTCGACCTCGTCGAAATGCCGCTTCACCAGGAACAGCGCGAACATCACGCCGAAGCCGAACAGGCCATAGCCGAAGATGGCCAGGGCGGCGTCATGCGCGGCCGCTGCGGTGGCCAGGCCGAGCACGGCGGTGATGGCGGAGAAGACCAGGAAGTAGATCATCGGCGGGACTCCTTCTGCGGTTGATCGTCGAACAGGATGCGGGACGCGGCGCCATCGAGGTCGTCGTATTGACGGTTCCGCAGCGTCCAGAGGAACAGGGCGAGCGCCAGCAGGCCGAGGAACAGGGCCGCCGGCACCAGGAAGACCAGGGCGTTCACTGGGAAGTCTCCTTGCCCGCGCGAAGCGCGTTCAGAATGACGATGATGGAGCTGCTCGCCATCACGACGGCAGCGATCAGCGGCGTGACGAAGCCCAGCACCGCCATCGGCACGGCGATGATGTTGTAGGCCAGGCTGAAGGCGATGTTCTGCTTCGCCAGCCTCTGCGCCCGTCGCGCCGCGCGGATGGCGGCGGGCAGGGCGGAAAGCCCATCGCCGCGCAGCACGAGATCCGATGTCGCCTGCGCGATATCCGTGCCCGTGGCCGGGCTGGCGGAGACATGCGCCAGCGCCAGCGCGGCGGCATCGTTGATGCCATCGCCCACCATCAGCGGCCGCGCACCCTGCTGGCGCAGCGCCTCGATCCGCGCGGCCTTGTCGGCGGGGGTGGCGCGGGCCTGCCAGGGGCCGATGCCGGTCGCGATCGCCGCTTCCTCTACCGCCCCGGCGCCATCGCCGGACAGCAATTCGGTGGTGAGGCCCAGCGCCTGCAACTCCGCCACGACGCGCGCGGTATCCGGGCGCAGCGCATCGGCGAAGCGGAACAGCGCCGGCGCCTGGCCGGGCGATGACAGGCACAGCGTCATGCCGGAATCCTCGGCATTCCGCACCCCGCAGAAGACGGCGCTGCCAAGCAGCACCTCCCCGTGCCGCAGCCCCTGGCCCGGGACCTCCACCACACCCTCCAGCGCCGGCGCATCCGGGCAGGCGCGCACCAGGGCCTGCGCCAGCGGGTGCCGGCTGCCATGCGCCATGGAGGCCGCCAGGCGCAGCGCCGCGTGGTCCCGCGCGGCATCCTCCACCAAGGTGGGATGGCCCATCGTCAGCGTGCCGGTCTTGTCCAGCACCACATGGTCGGCGGAGGCCAGGCGCTCCAGCGCGGTGGCGGAGGCCACCAGCACGCCGCGCCGGAACAGCGCGCCCACGGTCGCCACCTGCACTGCCGGCACCGCGATGGCCAGGCCGCAGGGGCAGGTCACGATCAGCGCCGCCACGGCCGGCACCAGCGCCGCCTGCCACGCCAGGCCCATGCCGAGCCACCAGCCGAGGAAGGTCGCCGCCGCCACCGCATGGATGATGGGCACGTACCAGCGCGCCGCGCGATCGGCGATGGAAACGAAGCGCCCGCGCCCCTGTTCCGCCTTCTCGATCAGCAGGCCGAGCGCGGCGAGCGAGCCATCCTTCGCCGCGGCGGTGACGCGCAGCGTGAAGGCGCTGCCCATGTTGACGCTGCCCGCCATCAGCGCGTCCCCGGCCGCGATGCGACGTGGCAGCGCCTCTCCGGTGGTGGCGCTGGTATCCAGCAGCACCTCCTGCACCGCCACGCCATCGAGGCGCAGGCGATCACCCGTCGCGACCAGCAGCATGTCACCGGCGCGGACGCTGACGACCGGCACGGCGCGCGTCGATCCATCGGCCAGGCGCAGCTCCACGCTGCCCTCCTGCAGCGCCAGCAGTTCCGCCACCGCCTGGCGTGCGCGGCGGCGCATGCCCCTGTCCAGCACGCGGCCGGCCAGCAGCAAGGCGAGCAGCGCGGTCGCGCCATCGAACCAGGTATAGGGGCCGTTGCGGATCGCCTCGCTGAGGCTCATCGCCGTGGTCGCCAGCACGCCGAGCGACACGGCGAGGTCCATGTTCGCGCGTCCCGCGCGGATGGCGTGCCAGGCCGATCGGTAGAAGGGCATGCCCGCCACCAGCACCGTCGGCAGGCCGAACAGCGCCGCCAGCCAGTGCATCAGCGCGCGGGTATGCTCCCCCATGTCGCCGCCGACCCAGACGGCGACGGAAACGAGCATGACGTTCATCGACCCGAAGGCGGCGATGCCGAGTGCGCGGATCAGCTGCCGCCCTTCCTCATCCTCCGTCGCGCGCAGGCAGGCGGGGGACCAGGGCGCGATGCGGAAACCGAGCCGCGCCACCAGCGCCGCCAGCGCCCGCGCCCGTTCGGCATCGCCGCGCCAGCGGATCGACAGCCGCCGGGCGGTGAGGTTGACGCGCGCGCGCAGCACATCGGGTTCCGTCGCCAGCGCCTGCTCGATCAGCCAGACGCAGGCGCCGCAGGACAGGCCGCTGACCATGAGGTCCAGAGACTGCGTGCCATCGGAGCCGTGCTGCGCGAGGGAGGCGAAATCGACGGCGGAGGGCACATCCTCCGGCCGCAACGCGCCGGCCACCGCTTCCTGCCGCGCATAGAAGGCGGAAAGGCCGAGCCCCTGCACCAGGGCATGCGCGGCGGCGCAGCCATGGCAGCAGAACTCCCCCTGGCCTGGCGCCAGTTCCGCGCTGCAATGCGCGCACTGCGCGCGGGACAGGCCCGCTGTGAAGGGGCGCGGAAGGCCGACGCTGGCGTTCATGGCAGGATCATCCGCTGGCGGATGTCGATCGCCTGGCCATTCGGCCCGAAGAAGCGCAGCACCGCGTCCCACTGGCCGGGCTGGCGGGCTCCGGTATCGGCGCGGAAGGTGCCCGTCGCGGTGGCGACGAAATCCAGCGGCAGCGTCGTGCCCTCCAGCGGCCGCAGCAGCCGGCCCTCGATCCGCCCCGGCACGGCGATGCCGGTGCGATCCTTCACCACCACCACCACACTGCCGCCGCGCAGCTGGACATCGGCCGCCCAGCCCAGCGCCGCCTGGCGCGACGCGGCCTCGATCACGTCGTTGTAGGTGCGGCCACGATCAAAGGCTCGCCCGGTGGTGACGCCGGTGAAGGTGGTGAGGGCGAAGAACACCAGCACCAGGTTCACGACGACGACGAGCAGCATGCCGCCAACGAAGACCCAGGGAATCCAGCGCCCGCGCGGCAGGGCGGCGGGCTTCATGACCATGTCGCTCATCGTGCTTCGGGTCCCAGGAAGATGCTGCTTTCGCTGATCACCGTCCGGCCCCGGCCATCGACCAGGCGGAAGGTGACGGGGATGGAGGCGCGGGTCGGCGTGCCGGGCGGCTGCGTCAGCAGCACGCGCCATTGCGTGATGCCGTCCGGCCGCGTCGTGACCATCGGGCGCTCGCCAGGCGCTTCCTGCACCTGCATCAGCAGGGGCGTGCGGCTGTCCAGCACCAGCGCGTAGGTGCCGATATCGCGGTCCTTGTTGGCGATCTTCAGCGTATAGGCGTTGCGCACCCCGCCATCGGACAGCGTGACGAACAGCGGCGCGCGGTCCCGCAGCACCGACAGCGTCACGGTCTGCCGCAGCAGCCAGGCGCCGAGCATGATGGCGACGACGGCACCCAGCATCCCGGCATAGAGCAATGTCCGCGGCCGGATGAAGCGCGGCGTCTGCCGCACTTCCATGCCCGTGCCGCAGCGCGCGGAGGACGGCGGCAGGGCCTTCGTCGCGGCGGTGGAGGCGGCGAGGTTCGACAGCGTCTCGAAGGCGATCAGGCCCTTGGGCCGATCGAGCCGCATCATGATGTCGTCGCAGGCATCGATGCAAAGGCCGCAGCCGATGCATTCCAGCTGCTGGCCATCGCGGATGTCGATGCCGGTCGGGCAGACATTCACGCAGGCCTGGCAATCCACGCAATCGCCGACGCCATCGGCCTTTGCCTTGCCGCGGGGCTCCCCGCGCCAGTCGCGGTAGCTCACGACCAGCGAATTCTCATCCAGCATCGCGGCCTGGAAGCGCGGCCAGGGGCACATGTAGGTGCAGACCTGTTCCCGCGCCCAGCCGGCCAGCACATAGGTCGTGGCGGTGAAGAGGCCGAAGAAGAAATAGACGTCGAGCGAGGCGCCGCCGGTGAGCAGATCCACCGTCACGGTCGGCGCATCGTTGAAATACATGATCCAGGCGCCGCCGGTGGCCGCCGCGATCACCAGCCAGGCCGCATGGGTCAGGCCCTTCTTGCGCAGCTTCTCCAGCGTCCAGGGCTGCTTGTCGAGGCGCATGCGTTCATTGCGGTCGCCCTGCACCAGGCGCTCCACCCACATGAACAGGTCCGTCCACACCGTCTGCGGGCAGGCGAAGCCGCACCAGACGCGGCCGAAGAGGCTGGTGGCCACGAACAGCCCGATGGCGCCCAGCACCAGCAGGCCGGTGAGAAAATAGACCTCCTGCGGCCAGATCTCGATGAAGAAGAAGAACAGCCGGCCATTGGTGATATCGACCAGCACCGCCTGGTCCGGCGCGCCGGGACCACGGTCCCAGCGCAGCCACGGCACCACGTAGTACAGCGCCAGGCACAGGATGAGCACGGCCCACTTCACGCGTCGCACCGGGCCCTTGACGGTCTTCGGATAGACCTTCACCCGATCCGCGTAGAGGGATGGCGGCGGCGTCGCGTCTGGCTTGAGGCGCTCGGGCGCCTGGATCGTGCTCATTGTCCTGGCCCTGCTGCTTCAGTTCTCGCCGCCGCCCAGCGCGTGGACATAGACCGCGAGCATGTTGACGATCGCGGGGTCCAGGCGCTGCCCCCAGGCCGGCATCACGCCAGCGCGGGCATAGGCGATGCTGCGCGCGATGGAGGGCTTGTCGCCGCCATAGAGCCAGATCTGGTCCGACAGGCGCGGCGCGCCGACGTCCCGGTTGCCCTCGCCACGCTCGCCGTGGCAGGCCGCGCAATTCTCGGCGTAGAGCGTCGCACCGCGCCCCGCCGCGGCCGCATCGGTCGAGCGGTTGGTGAGGGAGAGCACGAATTCCGCCGTATCGTTCACCTGCGGCAGGGTCAGCACGCCATCGGCCAGAAAGCGCGGCATCTGGCTGGTGCGTTCGTCGTCGCTTTCGCCGGCGCGGATGCCGTTGGCGATGGTGTGGCGGATCGCGTCATACGTGCCGCCCCAGATCCAGTCGTCATCGGCCAGCGACGGGAAGCCGCCCGTGGCACCCTGGCCGCCGGCGCCGTGGCAGCCCGCGCAGTTGTTGGCGAAGGCGATGCGGCCACCGGCCACGGCAAAGCCACGCAGTTCCGGGTCCGCCGCGATCGCCTGCGGATCGGATGCGCGGATGCGCGCCAGCATCGGCTCCATCCGCGATTGCGCGGCGCGCACATCGCCGACCACCGCTTCCCGCGCGATCCAGCCCGTGACGCCCGTCGCCCCCTGGAAGGGGAAGGCGGGATACAGCACGACCCAGACCGCGGCGAAGGCGATGCAGGCATACATGGTGTAGAGCCACCACCGCGGCAGCGGCGTGTTCAGCTCCTTCAGCCCGTCCCACTCATGGCCCGTGGTGTCGGTGCCGGTGAGGCTGTCCTTCTCGATCTTGGTAGGCATCGCGTCACACTCCTCAGGACAGGCGGTCGCGCGGGTCGTCGCGGAAGGGGATGTTTCCCGATTCCTCGAACCGGCGTTTCCGCTTGGGCGACAGGGCGTAGAACAGGATTCCCGTGAACAGCACGAAGAACCACACGACCCAGATGGTGGAGAAGATCGGCTGCAGGTCGGTGAGCGTCATGATGGCGTGCCCCCTCACTGCTGCCGCAGCTGGTCGGGCGTCACGTCGCTGAAGCGGACGAGCGTGCCGAGCATCTGCAGGTAGGAAACCAGCGCATCCATCTCCGTCACCACGCCGGCATCGCCATCGAAGACGCCCTGGCGGGCACGGGCGTAGCGGGTGGCGAAGGCGCTCGCGTCGCGGTCCGGGCGGGCCTGGGTCTCCAGGTCGGCGCGGGCGTTGGCGATCATCTCGTCGCTGTAGGGAACGCCGACATTGCGCTGGGCGCGCAGGTGGTCGGCGATGTCCCCATAGGCCAGCGGCCGGTCGAGGAAGGCGTAGGGCGGCATGATGCTTTCCGGCACCACGGCGCGCGGGCTGCGGAGGTGCGCCGCGTGCCAGTCATCCGAATAGCGGCCGCCGACGCGCGCCAGGTCCGGCCCGGTGCGCTTCGACCCCCACTGGAAGGGATGGTCGAACATGCTCTCCGCCGCCAGGCTGTAATGGCCGTAGCGCTCCAGCTCGTCCCGGAAGGGGCGCACCATCTGGCTGTGGCAGGTGTAGCAGCCCTCCCGCACATAGATGTTGCGGCCCATGAGCTCGAGCGGCGTGTAGGGGCGCACGCCCTGCACACGCTCGATCGTGCTCTCCACCGTGAACAGCGGCACGATCTGCGCGAGCCCGCCGAGGGAGACCGTGATGAGCGTGAGCACGCCCATCAGGACCAGGTTCTTTTCGATGATTCCATGATTGAACCAGCGCATTGCCGGGTCCTCCTTATTCAGCCGGCGCCGGGACGGGCATGGCGAAGGCGGGCAGCGCGGCCGGCTCCTCGCTCTCGCCGCGGGTCACGGTCATCCAGAGGTTGTAGGCCATGATCAGCGCACCGCTGAGGTAGAGCACACCGCCCAGCATCCGGATGACGTAGTAGGGGTGCATCGCGGCGACCGTCTCGATGAAGCTGTATTGCAGGAAGCCCAGCTCGTCATAGGCGCGCCACATCAGGCCCTGCAGGATGCCCGACACCCACATCGCGGTGATGTAGAGGACGATGCCGAGCGTCGCGATCCAGAAGTGCCACGACACCAGCTTCTCGCTGTACACGCCCTTCTTCGCCCAGAGCTTCGGGAACAGGTAGTAGAGCGCGCCGAAGGTGATGAAGCCGACCCAGCCCATGGCGCCGCTATGCACATGGCCGATGGTCCAGTCGGTGTAGTGCGAAAGCGCGTTCACCGCCTTGATGGACATCACCGGTCCCTCGAAGGTGGACATGCCGTAGAAGCCCACGGCGGTGACGGAAAAGCGCAGCCCCGGGTTGGTGCGGAGTTTGTCCCACGCCCCCGACAGCGTCATGATCCCGTTGATCATCCCGCCCCAGCTCGGCATCCACAGCATGATGCTGAACACCATCCCGAGCGTCTGCGCCCAGTCCGGCAGCGCGGTGTAGTGCAGGTGGTGCGGGCCCGCCCAGATGTAGAGGAAGATGAGCGACCAGAAGTGCACGATCGACAGCCGGTAGGAATAGACCGGCCGTTCCGCCTGCTTCGGGATGATGTAGTACATCATGCCGAGGAAGCCCGCGGTCAGGAAGAAGCCCACCGCGTTGTGGCCGTACCACCACTGGATCATCGCATCCTGGACGCCGGACGCCAGGCCGTAGCTCTTGGCGCTGCCGAAGCTGATGGGCAGCGCCAGGTTGTTGCCGATATGCAGCATGGCGACGGTGACGATGAAGGCCAGGTAGAACCAGTTCGCCACATAGATGTGCGGCTCTTCCCGCCGCAGGATCGTGCCGCCGAAGGCGACGAGGTAGTGCACCCACACCACCGTCAGCCACAGATCGACGTACCACTCGGGCTCGGCGTATTCCTTGCCCTGCGTCACGCCGAGCACATAGCCCAGCGCCGCCGCGACGATCATGAACTGGTAGCCCCAGAACAGGAACCAGCCCATCGGCTCCCCGCCGAACAGTCGCGCGCGGCAGGTGCGCTGCACGATGTAGAGGCTGGTGCAGAACAGCGCGTTGCCGCCGAAGGCGAAGATCACCGCGCTGGTATGGACGGGCCGGAAGCGGCCGAAGGTTGTCCATTCCAGGTCGAGGTTCAGCAGCGGCCAGGCCAGCTGCGACGCGATCACGACGCCCACCAGGAAGCCGACGACCCCCCAGAACACGGTCGCAATCGCGAAGGCACGGATCGGTGCCTCCACATAGGCCTCGTGCCGTGCAACCGCGGCCGTTCCGGCCTGGTTGGCGGCGTAGCCTGCTACAGCCATCGCATCGATCTCCCCTGCGCATGCCTCGGTCGCGATCGGACCGGCGCTATGCGGGGCAGAGGACACCTTCCCAGACTGGGCGTCCTTGATGCGGATCAATTACCGCGGCGGTGTCCCGTGCCTATGCTGCGGTCCAAGGAAGCCGCACCAGGAAGATGGAATCCCCCCGATGAACGGCGAAACCGCGCCCATGGCCAAGACGGAACAGGTGAGGGCCGGGATGCCCAGCATCACGCTGGTGCCGAATGACCGGCCCTGGCGCTGGCTCGCCGCCGGATGGCAGGACCTGATGGCGGTGCCGCATCTCGGTTTCGTCTATGGCGGTGCGGTCGTCGTCGCGGGATGGGCGCTGGTGGTGGTGCTGCTGCAACTCGGCAGCGCCTGGGCGATCCTGCCCGCCACCGCGGGCTTCTTCGTCGTCGCGCCCCTGCTGGGCGCGGGCCTCTATGAGGTCAGCCGCCGGCGTGAGGCAGGGGAGGAGACGGGCTTCCTCGCCTGCGCCTACGCCTTCCGCCGCAACGGCACGCAGCTTGCGCTGATCGGCACGGCGCTGCTGCTGATCCATCTCTTCTGGATCCGCATCGCGGGGCTGCTCTTCGCGCTGTTCTTCGGGCTCGGCTTCTCCCCGGCCATCGAATCGCTGCCGATCGCCATGCTGCGCTCCGATAACCTGCTGCCGTTCCTGGTTGTCGGCACCGGATTCGGCTTCGTCCTCGCCTGCGTGTCCTTCGCCATCTCCGCCGTCTCCATCCCGATGATCATCGACCGCGACATCTCCGCCTTCGAAGCGGTCGCCGTCTCCGTCACCGCCGTCCTGCGCAACTGGCGGGCCATGGCGCTGTGGGCGGGGCTGATCGTGGTGTTCACGGCGATGGCGCTGGTGCCGTTCTTCTTCGGCCTCGCGCTTGTGCTGCCGCTGATCGGGCACGCGACCTGGCACTGCTATCGCGACCTGGTGCGCTGACTAGACCAAAACGATGTCCGCGGCACCGAGCGTGGTGGGGCTGATCCCGGCCAGCAGCACACTGTGCCCGGTGCCGAGCGGCAGCAGCGCGCCGCCGTCGCTCGACTGGAAGGCCGCCAGCGCGGCGGCGGCCGTGGCATAAAGCGCCGCCGGTATGCCGATCCGATCCTCGCCCCGCGCGAAATCCTCCACCACCTCATGCCCGCCCGCGACCTCCATCAGGTAGAGGTCGGCGCCCGTGCCGCCCGCCAGCGTATCGTTGCCGCCGCCGCCCTGCAGCGTATCCGCGCCGCCCGCCCCCAGCAGCAGGTTCGCCAGCGCATTGCCGCGGATGATGTTGGGCAGCGCATTCCCGGTGCCGGAGACGAGGGTGCCGAGCAGCAGCAGATTCTCCACCTGGCTGGGCAGGATGTAGCCGCCGCCGACCAGGTCGGCATGCACCCCGTCATTGCCGCCCCCCGGTTCCTCCACGATGACATCGCGCGTCGAATCGATCAGGTACACATCATTGTCGGCGCCGCCGATGAGGAGCGAGCCGAGGCGATCCGCGGCCCGCCCATCCAGCGTATCCGCCCCCGCGCCGCCGCGCAGTTCGTCCCCGCCGCCGGTGCCGGCCAGCAGCAGGTCGTTGCCGGCATCGCCCTGCAGCCAGTCGGCGCCTTCCGCCCCATCCAGCGTGTCATTGCCCGCGCCGCCCGACAGGACATCGCGCCCGGTGCCGCCCGATGCCCAGTCGTCGCCGTCATTGCCGCTCAGCAGATCATTGCCCGCGCCGCCCAGCAGCGAATCCGCGCCCGCGCCGCCGAAGCCGAGGTCCACGCCGTCACCGCCGCTGATCGAATCGGCGCCGTCGCCACCCGCCAGCAGGTCCAGCCCCGCGCCGCCATCCAGCGTATCGCCATCGGCCCCGCCCAGAAGCCGGTCATCCCCGCCGCCGCCCAGCAGCGAATCGGCGCCGGCGCCGCCATCCGCCAGGTCGTTGCCATCGCCGCCGGACAGCAGGTTGGCGCCTTCATTGCCGAACAGGCTGTCGGGTCCGGCGGCGCCGAACAGGGCTAGGTTGCCGGCGCCCGTGGCCAGGCGCAGGCGCTCGATCTCCGCCGGCATGGTCATGGCGCCCGCCGTCACGATCTCATCCACCCCGCCATCGGGTTGCTCGACCCAGACATCGCCGGCGGCCAGCACGTAGGTGTCGTTGCCCGCGCCGCCGATCAGACTGTCATTGCCCAGGCTGCCATCCAGCAGGTCATCGCCATCGCCGCCCACCAGCGTGTCGGCGGCGTCGCCACCCAGCAACACGTCGTTGTCGGCGCCGCCATCCATCGAATCGGCTTCCGTGCCGCCATCCAGCGTGTCGGCGCCGGTACCGCCCGACAGCAGGTCGTTCTCCGACCCACCGAGGAGGGAATCGCCGCCGTCGCCGCCGTCCAGCGTATCCGCGCCGGTGGAGCCATCCAGCATGTCCGCGCCATCATCGCCGGCCAGGCGGTCATGGCCTGACCCGCCGCGCAGCGTATCGTTGCCGGCGGCGCCCAGGGCCGTGTCGTTGCCGCCGCCCGCGGTCACCAGGTCGTTTCCCGCACCGCCGTCGATGGAATCATTGCCGATGCCGCCGAGCAGCGAATCATTGCCGTCCCCGCCCGCCACCGTGTCGTTGCCGCCACCGCCATCCAGGCTGTCATTCCCCGCGCCGCCGCCCAGGCTGTCCTGGCCATCGAGCGTGGCGATGGTGTCGTTGCCGCCATGGCCGAACATCGCATCCGCCGCGGCGCCGCCGGCCAGCGATTCCGCGGCATCCGTTCCGTCCGTGATGCTGAAGGCGGGCAGGGGGCCGGGCTGCAGGATGGTGACGCCGACGACGAAGGCCGCCAGGTTGCGGCCGTCCGACACCTCGATCATCACCTCCCGCGTCGTGCCGCCCTGGCCGATCAGGTCGACGCCCTGCCGCAGGCGCAGCGTGGTGCCCACCATCTCGAACCAGGCGGAATCGGGCCAGGCGACGCTGTATTCCAGCGTGCCGGCGCTATCCGGGTCCTCTGCCAGCAGCATGCCGATATCGGCGCCCACATCGGTGGCCAGCACGACGCCGCCGGTGAAGAAGCGCAGGTTCTGCGGCGGCGTGTCGTCGGTGCCGACCAGCTGCACCGCGTAGCTCGTCGGCAGCGCCACCCAGCCGGATGCGGTGCGGACGGTCAGGCCGAAGCGGAAGACGAAGCCGTCGCCCAGCGTCTCCGCATCGAAGATGGCGGCGGGCGCGATGCGGACGCGGCTTCCCGCCCCCTCCAGCGTGGCGGAGAAGGCGCCCGCGCCCTCGCCCGTCAGGGCAACCTCCAGCACCGCGCCGGACAGGGCCAGGGTGGCGGACCAGTCGGCGGGCTGCGCATTCTCGAAGATCGTGGCCGGCACGGTGCCGGTCACCACCACTGACATCAACGGGGCCCCATCCTGGTGGCGGCGCCATCAAGCCGGGATTGGGTTGACGCGCCGTCAACGGGATTGGGTTGACGCGCCGTCAACGGCCCCCTGGCATCAGGCCGCCAGGCGCAGCGCCGCGCCAGCCAGGACCACGGCGTTGAGGGCGAAGAGCGCGGCGCCCAGGAGCTGCAGGCGCGGCCCGAGGGCCCGCAGGAAGAACCGGCCGAGAAAGGCGACGCCCACCAGCGACGGCACGGTGCCCAGGCAGAAGGCCGCCATGGCCACCGCCCCCGCCAGCGCGCTGCCCGTGGCCGCCGCCGCCGCCAGCGCGGCATAGAGCAACCCGCAGGGCAGGCCAGACAGCAGCAGCCCCAGCCCGAAGCCCCGCGTGCCCCCGGGTGCGGCCAGCAGCGGCGCCATGCGTGCCGTCAGGCGGCCTGCCAGACCCTCCGCCGGTCGCAGCAGCCAGGCAGGCACCAGCCGCCCCGGCGCCACGCGCCAGCGCCCGGGCAGGCGCTGCAGGGCCTGCAGCGCCATCAGCAAGGCGGCCGCCAGCAGCAGCGCCGCCAGCACATGCCGCAGTCCCGTCACCTGGTTCAGCGCCCCCGCCGCCAGCCCGCTGAGGCCCCCCAGCGTCGAGTACCCCACGATCCGCCCGGCATGGTAGGGCAGCAGCGCCGCCCCCGAGAGGCGCGACAGCGTGCCCCCCGACCCTACGGCGGCGCTGGCTTGCGCAATGACGAAGGGGGCGCACATGGCGGCGCAATGCGTCAGCCCGCCCGCCAGCCCCGCCAGGAACAGCGCCAGCGCCACCATCGGCACCCCGCCGGGTCCGATGGCTGCCAAATCGTGCAGGCAATTCGCGATCATGTCCCACGATGGCATGGTTGCGCGCCAACCGGCTTGCGCCAGATCAAGCCGCGATGCCGCCGCGGGGGTGACGCGCGGCCCGGCGGGTGCTTTTACCGCCCCGCAGGCGCCGACGGAGGATGATCGTGCAGCACGGGACCGTGCCGGCCCCCCCGTTGGGCGCCCCCTTGGCCCTCACCATGGGCGAACCCGCCGGCATCGGGGGGGAGATCGCGGCCAAGGCGTGGCGGGCGGTGCGCGCCGCCGGGCCGGCCTTCTTCCTGATCGGCGACCCTTCCCTGGTGAAGGACGCCCCCGTGGCGCTGATCGAGGCGCCCGAACAGGCCGCCGGCGCCTTCCCGCACGCCCTGCCGGTGCTGCCCCTGCGGCTGGCCGCGCCGGCCTCGCCCGGGATGCTGGACGCCGCCAATGCGCCCGCGGTCATCGCCTCCATCGAACAGGCCGTGCGCTTTGCCCTCGATGGCCGCGCGGGTGGGGTGGTGACGAACCCCATCCAGAAATCGGTGCTGACCGCCGCCGGCTTCGCCCATCCCGGCCATACGGAGTTCCTGGGCGAACTCGCCGGCACCGGCCAGCCGCCGGTGATGATGCTGGCCTGCCCGGGGCTGCGCGTCGTGCCCGTCACGGTCCACCTTTCCCTCCGCGCCGCGCTGGACCGCCTGACCACGGGGCTGATCGTGGAGCATGGCCGCATCGTGGCGGAGGCGCTGCGCCGGGATTTCGGCATCGCGGAGCCGCGCATCGCCGTCGCCGGCCTCAACCCCCATGCGGGGGAGGCCGGGACGATGGGCGAGGAGGATTTCCGCATCGTCGCCCCGGCGATCGAGGCATTGCGCGCGGCCGGCATCGCGGCGCGCGGGCCCTTCCCGCCGGACACGATGTTCACGCCGCGCGCGCGCGCCACCTATGATTGCGTGCTCGGCATGTACCACGACCAGGTGCTGATCCCGATCAAGACGCTGGACATGGATGGGGGTGTGAACATCACCCTCGGCCTGCGCATCGTCCGCACCAGCCCGGACCACGGCACCGCGCTCGACATCGCCGGGCAGGGCCAGGCGGATGCCGGCAGCCTTGTCGCCGCGCTGCGCCTGGCCGCCGAAATCGCCGAGACCAGAGGAAAGGCCCCCCGCCCGTGAAGCACCTGGTTCTGTCCATCAATGTCGATCACGTGGCCACCTTGCGGAACGCCCGCGGCGGCCATTTCCCGGACCCCGTCGATGCCGCGCAGCGCTGCATCGCGGCCGGCGCGGAAGGCATCACCATCCATCTGCGGGAGGACCGGCGCCACATCCGCGACCGCGACGTGGAGCGCATGAAGGCGGAAGTCGCCGCGCCGCTGAACCTGGAGATGGCGGCGACGGAGGAGATGGTGGCGATCGCGCTGCGCGTGATGCCGCACGCCGTTTGCCTGGTGCCGGAGAAGCGGCAGGAACTGACCACCGAAGGGGGCCTCGACGTCCTGCGCGCCGGGCCTGAGCTGGGGGAGGCGGTGAAGCGCCTGGCCGGCGCCGGCATCCGCACATCGCTGTTCGTGGAAGCCGATGCCGCGCCGATCGAGCGTGCGGCGGCGCTGGGCGCGGCCTGCGTCGAACTCCACACCGGCCTCTATGCCGATGCCGCGCCCGCCGATCGCGGCCCGATCCTGGCGCGGCTACGCGCCGGCGCCGGCATCGCGGTGGGTGCGGGCCTGGAATGCCATGCCGGCCACGGGCTGGATTACGGCAGCATCGCCGGCATCGCGGCGATTCCGGAAGTGACCGAGGTTTCCATCGGCCACTTCCTCATCAGCCAGAGCGTCTTTGAGGGGATCGAGAACGCGGTGCGCCGCATGCGCCGCCTGATGGACGACGCACGCGGCGTGTAGTTCAGGCGACCCGGCGCTGGTCCGGCTTCACGTCCGAATTGGCCGCGCGGACGGAAGCCGCCCAGCCCGGCGCCGCGGCCAGGAAGGCATCGAGCTGCTGGACGGACAGCGCCTCCAGATACTCGGTGGCGGTCGTGGCGGAGGGATCCCAGCCCCGGGCGAGGTCGGCGACGAGCGCCTCCATCCCCGCACTCGGCTGGGCGGGCGCCGCGTGCAGCTGCAATTGCAGCGCGCGGCGCGCGATGGTCAGGATTCGGGCTGCGGCATCGACGCGCATGCGCTCCGCCAGACCCTCTCCGGCCAGGTCGGCGATGGATCGGAGCGCGCGGATTTTCGCCGCCTCAGGCTCACGAACCCTACCCGTATCCGCCATGTCTCGACTTCTCCTGCTATCAACAGCGCCAAAAGCGACGCGTCGGCTGCCGCGGCTCCCCCCGCGACCACCCAGGGATGGGGAGCGCGCCGGGTCGATACAAGGCCGCGCGGAGGAAGGATGATGATCCCGTGACGAAATTCGCGGCGTCGGTCGACGGCATGCATAATGACGCGCCAGATGTATCGCAAAGGTTGACGATTCTTTGCGTCAACTCCGCTTAACATAAGGGAAAACACCGACACCATGGCGACATCCAGCAGTGAGCATGCAGCGCGCATCCATGCCGGCACGCTGACGCTCGACACCCATGTCGATATCCCCTGGCCCGCCATGTCGGACCCGGCGACGGCAACCACGCGCTGCGTCGATTTCGGCAAGATGCAGGCAGGCGGCCTGAAGGCCGTGGTCTTCATCGCCTATGTCCCCCAGGGCCCCCTGACCCCCGAAGGCCACGCCGCCGCATCCGCGCGCGCGGAGGCGATGCTGCTGGCGCTGCGCGGCACCGCGGGCACGCAGCCCATGCCGCGCCGCCTCTGCACCACGCCGGATGAGCTGGAGGCCTGCGCCGCCGCCGGCGAACTCGCCGTGCTGCTCGCGGTCGAGAACGGCTATGCGATGGGGGAGGATCTGTCCCGCCTGGCGCGCTGGCGCGAACTCGGCGCCATCTACCTCACCCTCACGCATGACGGGCACAACGCGCTGTCCGATTCGGCGCGGCCGAAGCCGGCATTGGGCGATGGACCCACCCTGCATGGCGGCCTCTCCGCCCTGGGCCGCGCCGCGGTGCGGGAGATGAATCGCGTGGGCCTGCTGGTCGATGTCTCCCACGTCGCCAAGCCCGCCATGCTGGAAGCGGCGGCACTGTCCACCACCCCCGTGGTCGCGACCCATGCCTGCTGCCACGAGCTTCGCCCGCATCCCCGCAACCTGGATGCCGAGCAACTGCGCGCGCTGCGGGATTGCGGTGGGCTGATCCAGGTCACGGCGGTGCCGAGCTTCCTGGTGGCACCCGGCGCGGATGGGCACGCACGGGCCACCATCGGCGATTACGTGGACCACGTGGACTACGCGGTGCAGCGCATCGGGCTGGACCATGTCGGCCTGTCCTCCGACTTCGATGGCGGAGGTGGGTTTCCTGGCTGGATGGATGCCAGCACGACCGGCGCCGTCACGGAGGAACTGCACCGGCGCGGCTATGGGGCGCGGGAGATCGGGCTGCTGTGGTCGGGGAATTTCCTGCGCGTGTGGCGCGACGTGCTGCGCAGCGCGCGGTAGGCCCGGGGGGAACGCTGTTCCCCCCGTACCCCCCATGCCAGGGGCGAACCGCCCCTGGACCGTCGTCAGGGGGTCACCCCGCGTGGATCGCCCGCCAAACCCGCTCCGGCGTCGCCGGCATGTCGATGTGCCGCACCCCATGCGTCGACAGCGCATCCACGATCGCGTTCATCACCGCGGGCAGGGACCCGGCGCAGCCGGCCTCCCCGCAGCCCTTGGCGCCCAGCGGATTCGTCGTCGCCGGCACGGCATGGCTGACGAAGCCGATATCCGGCAGGTCGCCGGCACGCGGCAGCGCATAGTCCAGGTAGCTGCCGGTCAGCAGCTGCCCATCCTCCCCGAAGCTCACGCTTTCCATCAGCGCCTGGCCGATGCCCTGTGCGATGCCGCCATGCGCCTGGCCCGCCACAAGCAGCGGATTCACCATCACGCCGAAGTCGTTGACCGTGATGTAGCGATCGACGGTGACGATGCCCGTATCCGGGTCGATCTCCACCTCCGCCACATGGCACCCATTCGGATAGGCCTGTGGCGCCTGGTCGAAGACATGCGTGACGTCGAGCGTGTTCGGCACGCCCTCCGGCAGCCCCTGCGCGCCGCGTAGCTTCACGGCCAGGTCCATGATCCCGATGCCGCGGTCGGTGCCCGCGATGGTAAACCGGCCCTGGCCGCCTTCCGCATGCGGCTCGTATTCGATGTCGGATGGCGCCGCTTCCAGCGCCCAGGCCGCGGCGTCGCGCCCCTTCTCGATCACCAGGGCCGAGGCCTCCAGGATCGCGGCACCCGACGCCATGATGGATTTCGACCCGCCCGTGCCGCCACCGGCGATCAGCTGGTCGGAGTCACCTTGCAGCAGCCGCACCTTCTCGAACGGCACGCCGAGGCTCTGGTGCAGCACCTGCGCGAAGGCGCTCCAATGCCCCTGCCCGTAGTCCAGCGTGCCGGTGATGATGGTGACGTTGCCATCCTCCTCGAACCTTATGCCGCCCTGTTCCTTGGTCGGCGGCGCGGTGCACTCAAGAAAATTGCCCAGGCCCCGGCCGCGCAGCATCCCGCGCGCCGCGCTGGCCGCCTTGCGCGCGGCATAGCCGGGCAGGTCCGCTTCCTGCAGCGTGCGTTCCAGCAGCGCGGTGAAGTCGCCGCCATCATAGATGCTGCCGGACGCAGCCGAATACGGGAACTGGTCAGGCCGGATGTGGTTGCGCCGGCGCAGCTCCACCGCATCGATCCCCATCTCCAGGGCCGCGGATTCGATCAGCCGCTCCATGAAGTAGTTGCCCTCCGGCCGTCCGGCGCCGCGATAGGCCGAGACGGGGGTGGTGTTCGTGACCAGGCTGCGGGTGGAAACCTCGATCAGCGGCGTGCGGTAGTTGGACTGCACGTTCTTCATGAAGTTCGCCGTGCCCATCAGCGGCGCGACGGGGGACAGGAAGGCGCCCATATTCGCGAAGCTGGTCAGCCGCACCGCGAGGAAATGGCCTTCCGCATCCAGCGCCAGCTCGGCCTCGACCTCATGGTCACGGCCATGCTGGTCGGACAGGAAGCTGCCGCTGCGCTCATCCGTCCACTTGACGGGATGGCCGAGTTCGCGGGCCGCATGCAGCAGGCAGGCATATTCGGGATAGACATTGGCCTTCATGCCGAAGCTGCCGCCGACATTGCCGGTCAGCACCCGCACCTGCGCGGGCGGCACCTTCAGGACCTCGTTCGCCAGCTGGTTGCGCAGGCCGAAGACGCCCTGGCAGCCCACGCGCAGCACGTAGCGCCCATCCTCGAAGGACCCGATCGCGCTGCGCGGCTCCATCGCGCAGACGACGATGCGGTTGTTGCGGATGGACAGCTTCGTGACATGGGCGGCCTCCGCGAAGGCCTTGGCGACGGCCGTGCGGTCCCCGTGGTGGAAGTCCAGCACCTCATTGCCCGGGATGTCGTCATAGAGCTGGGGCGCATCCGGCGCGGCGGCGGCGGAGGCGACCGTCACGGCGGGCAGGGCATCGATGTCGAGTTCCACGGCTTCCGCCGCATCCTTCGCCTCGGCGCGCGTGGCGGCGACGACGAAGGCGACGGGATCGCCGACATAGCGGACGCGGTCGGTGGCCAGCGGCAGGCGCTGCGTGCTGCGGATGGGCGATCCATCCGCGTTCTTCAGCGGCATGGTGCATTTCATCGGCCCGTAGCCGGCCGAAACCAGATCCGCCCCGGTCCAGACGCCCGCCACACCCGGCATGGCGCGCGCGGCCGTGGTGTCGATGCCGCGGATCACGCCATGGGCATAGGGGCTGCGCACCATCACCGCCCACATCTGCCCGGGCAGGGAGATGTCATCGGTGTAGCGGCCGCGGCCGGTGAGCAGGGTCGGATCTTCCGCGCGCGGGACGGGCTGGCCGATGCCGAATTTCAGGCGGGAGGGATCGAAGGGCAGGGTATCGGGCATGGGGCATCCTCGGGGAAGTCGAAGGGGAGGTAAGCGTGATCGGTGGCCGTGTAAGGGTCAGGTGGTCTTCATCCAGGCCGCATAATCGGCATAGGCCGCTTCCGGCGTGAAGCGCGGCGCCCAGCCGATGCCGCGCGCGCGCCCGATATTCATGACGCCGCGCGGGCGGATTTCGGGGAAGGCGACGCCAGGCGCCTCACCGGTCGCCGCACGGCGCCAGCGGAAGCCGGGCAGGGCCCCCGCCATCGCCGCGCAACAGGCATCCAGATGCGGCGACCAGTCGCGGCCGGAGGCCAGGTTGAAGACGCGGGCGGGCGGCGCCTTCGCCTCCAGCAGCGCCAGCAGCCCGGCCGCCAGGTCCCGCACATAGACCCAGTCATAGCCATGCACCGTGGCGGGCAGCACCGCCTCCCCCCCGCTCTTCGCCAGCGTCGCGATGGCGAGGTGCGGGCTCAGCGTGTCCCGCACCCCCGTATCGCGTTCCCATGGCCCGAAGGTGGCGCCGATGCGCGCGGCGATGGCGTCCAGCCCCCATTGCTGCGCCAGGCGCAGCCCCGCGCGCTCCACCGCGTATTTGGTGACGCCATAAAGGCTGATGGGCACGCAGGGTGTCGTCGCCTCGTCCAGCAGCGCGTGGTCATAGGCGGATTCGCCATAGACGGCGGCGGAGGAGGGCAGGATCACGCGCCGCACGCCGCCGGCATCCCGCGCCGCCTCCAGCGTCGCGATCAGGCCCTTGAGGTTCACGTCGATGATGGCGCCGGGGCTCGATGCCTCCCGCGCCGGCCCCGCGGTGATGGCGGCGAAGGGGAAGATCCGGTCGATCGCGTGCGCCTTGAACAGCGCGCGCAGGGCGCCGGCGTCCAGCACATCGCCCTGCACCAGGGTCAGGCGGCCCGGCAGCGTGGCGAACAGGGCGCTGGCGGCGGGGGGCAGCGCATCCTCCCGCCCGAAGGCCACGACGTCCTCCCCCCGGCCCAGCAGCGCCTCCAGCAGGTTCAGGCCGACGAAGCCGGCACCGCCGGTGACAAGGACAGACGCCATCAAACCCCTCCGAAATCCGGACCTGCCCTGGATAACCCGCATCATCCGGGCCAGAAAGCCGCCATGACCCCATCCCCCGCTGCGACCACCCCCGACATCATCGTCATCGGCGCCGGCCCCGCCGGCCTGATGGCCGCGGAGGTGCTGGGCCAGGCAGGGCTGCGCGTGGTGGTGCATGACCAGATGCCCTCCGTCGGCCGAAAATTCCTGATGGCCGGCCGCGGCGGGCTGAACCTGACGCATAGCGAACCGCTCGACGCCTTCCTGCCGCGATTCGCCCCGGCGCCGCCCGCGCTGGTCGATGCCCTGCGCGGCTTCACGCCGGCGGACCTGATCGCCTGGTGCGAGGGGCTTGGCGTCCCGACCATGGTCGGCAGCAGCGGCCGCGTCTTCCCCGTGACGATGAAGGCATCTCCCCTGCTGCGCGCCTGGCTGCGGCGGCTGGAGGGGCTAGGCGTCGAAATCCGCCCCCGCAGCCGCTTCCTCGGGCGCGATGCCGATGGCGGCTGGCTGTTCTCGACCGAAGCCGCGCCCGTCCATCCCCGCGCGGTGGTGCTGGCGATGGGCGGCGCCTCCTGGCCGAGGCTCGGGTCGGATGGCGCCTGGCCTGCGCTGCTGCCGGGCGTGCCCGTCACGCCCTTCGCGCCGTCCAACATGGGCGTGACGCTGGACTGGTCCGCCCCCTTCCTGGCGCGGCATGAGGGTGCGGCGGCCAAGCGCCTGGCGATCACTTTCGCGGGCCACACCGCAAGGGGTGATGCGGTTGTGACGAAGGCGGGCCTCGAAGGCGGCGTCATCTATGCGCTGTCCCGCCCGGTGAGGGAGGCTTTGGCCCGCGACGGTTCGGCGCTGCTGTCCATCGACCTGCGCCCTGACCTGGCCGCGGCGGCGGTGGCGGAGAAACTCGGCGTGCGGGGGCGGGCGGAATCGGTTTCCACCGTGCTGCGGAAGGCGGTCGGGCTGTCCCCCGTCGCGATCGGCCTGGTGCAGGAGGGCATTCATGCCGGCGGGGCAGGGCGGGCGGATCTGGCGTCGCTGGTGAAGGCCCTTCCGCTGCGCGTCACCGGCATCGCCGGCCTGGCCCGCGCCATCTCCTCCGCCGGCGGGATCGGGTGGGATGCGCTGGATGAGCACCTGATGCTGAAGGCCCTGCCCGGCACCTTCGCCTGCGGTGAGATGCTGGATTGGGAGGCGCCCACCGGCGGCTACCTGCTGCAGGGCTGCTTCAGCACTGGCGTCGCGGCGGCGAAGGGCGTGCTGGCGCGGCTCTGATCGTCCCGTGGAGTCGCATGACATGCGGACGCCGCAGCCGGCCGAGGCCGCGCCAGGCGTTTGAGGGCAAGGTAGAGAGTCACAGGGGTAGCGCACCGGGGGGTTTCAGCGCGGTCAGCACGAAGGAACTCCGCGTCTCCTTCACGCCCGGCATGCGCAGCAGCGCCTTCAGCGCGAATTCCGCATAGGCGTCGAAATCCGTCGCCATGACATGCAGCATGTAATCCATGCCGCCGCTCATCGCGTAGGCCGCGATCACCTCCTCCCGCGCCGCCAGCGCCTTGTGGAAGGCGGTGGCGACTTCCTCCGCATGGCTGGACAGCGCCACCTGCACGAAGGCCTGGATGGGCAGGCCGACGCGGCCAGCGTCGATCACCGCGGCGTAGCGGGCGATCACGCCCGTCTCCTCCAGCCGCTTGATGCGCCGCAGGCAGGGGGTGGCGGAAAGGCCGACCTGGTCCGCTATGGCGGTCACGGCCATGCGGCCGTCCCGCTGCAAAGCGCGCAGGATGCGGCGATCCGTCGCATCCAGCTCGATGGTGGATTTCGCCATGATGGGGCCCTTGATGAGTGAAAGACTGCGCTGGGCCGCAGTCTGGCGCGAAATCCGGCGAGAATCACCCCTTTCCCCGCCCTACCATGGTGTCACCCCCAGCCGAGGAGCCCGCGCCATGGACATCCCCCCCGATCGCACCGCCTATGCCGGCGAGATCTCCGACGCCAACCCGATGGGCACGGACGGCTTCGAATTCGTGGAATTCACCGGCCCGGACACCGCCTATCTCGAAGCGCTCTTCACCCGCATGGGCTTCGCCGCCGTCGCGAAGCATCGCTCCAAGGCCGTCACGCTGTGGCGCCAGGGCGACATCAACTTCATCCTGAACGCGGAGCCCGAGAGCTTCGCGCAATCCTTCGCCCGCGTGCACGGCCCCTGCGCCTGCGCCATGGCTTTCCGGGTGGCCGACGCCGCCGCGGCCTATGAGCGTGCGATCGCGCTCGGCGCCAAGCCCGTGACCAACCGCGTCGGCCCGATGGAACTCAACATCCCGGCCATCGAGGGTATCGGCGGGTCGCTGCTGTATTTCGTCGATCGCTACGGCCCGCGCGGGACGATCTACGACGTCGATTTCCGCTGGATCGGGGAGGCCAACCCGACGCCGAAGGGCCATGGCCTGACGGTCATTGACCACCTCACCCATAACGTGCTCCGCGGCCGGATGGATGTGTGGTGGCAGTTCTACGCGAAGCTCTTCAACTTCCAGGAAATCCGCTACTTCGACATCGAGGGGAAGCTGACGGGCCTGAAGTCCCGCGCGCTGACCTCCCCCTGCGGCCAGATCCGCATCCCGATCAACGAAAGCAGCGACGACAAGTCGCAGATCGAGGAATACCTCCGCGCCTATAACGGGGAGGGCATCCAGCACGTCGCACTCGGCACCACCGACATCCATGCGAGCGTCGAGGCGATGCGCGGCGCCGGCATCGGCTTCCTCGACACGCCGGAGACCTATTACGAGTTGCTGCCGAAGCGCATCCCGGGGACGGAGGCCGATATCGACCGGCTTCGCCGCAACCGCGTGCTGGTCGATGGCGCGCCGACGCCGGAGGGTGGGCGCCTGCTGCAGATTTTCACCAACAACGTCATCGGCCCGATCTTCTTCGAGCTGATCAAGCGGGAGGGTGACCAGGGCTTCGGGGAGGGCAATTTCCGCGCGCTGTTCGAGAGCATCGAGCTCGACCAGATCCGCCGCGGCACGCTGAAGGCCGACGCCGCCTGACGATGGTCCAGGGGGGTCTCCCCCCTGGCGGTAGGGGTCCGGGGAAGGCAGCGCCTTCCCCGGAATCACCGCGCTGGCGACGCACCGCTCCCCCGCCCATACTCGCCCGGGGAGAAACACCATGTCCGACACCCTCTTCGACCTGCCCGAGGCCACGCGCGAATTGCGCGACACCGCCCTCGCCTTCGCCGCCGAACGCCTGGCCCCCCACGCCCTCGAATGGGACGAAAAGCGCCACTTCCCCGTCGACGTGATGCGCGAAGCCGCCGCACTCGGCATGGCGACGCTTTATGTGCGGGAGGAATCCGGCGGTGCCGGCCTCACGCGGCTCGATGCCGCTGTGGTGTTCGAGGCTTTGGCCACGGGCTGCCCCACCATCTCCGCCTTCCTGTCGATCCACAACATGGTCGCCTGGATGATCGATCGCTACGGCAGCGACGCGCAGCGCGCGGATTGGCTGCCCTCCCTCATCCCCATGGACCGCATCGCCAGCTACTGCCTGACGGAACCGGCGGCCGGCAGCGATGCGGCGGCACTCGCCACGCGCGCGGTGTGGGACAACCAGGGCTATGTGCTGAACGGCACGAAGCAGTTCATCAGCGGCGCCGGCGTGTCGGACCTCTATTTGGTCATGGCGCGGACCGGCGGCGCCGGGGCGGGCGGTGTCTCCGCCTTCCTGGTCCCGAAGGACGCGCCCGGCCTCTCATTCGGCGCCAATGAGAAGAAGATGGGCTGGAACGCCCAGCCGACCCGCCAGGTGATCCTGGAGGATGTGCGCCTGCCCGCCGAGGCGCTGCTGGGCGAGGAAGGGCAGGGCTTCCGCTATGCGATGAGCGGCCTCGATGGCGGCCGCCTCAACATCGCGGCGTGCTCCATCGGCGGCGCGCAGGCGGCGATCGACAAGGCGCTGGCCTATGTGCGCGAACGCCGCGCCTTCGGCCAGGAAATCGCCCGCTTCCAGGCCACGCAATTCCGCCTGGCCGACATGGTGACGGAACTGGAGGCGGCGCGGACCCTGATGTGGCGGGCCTGCGCCAAGCTCGATTCCGGCGCGCCCGACGCCACCGCCTTCTGCGCCATGGCCAAGCGCTTCGCCACCGATACCGGCTTCCGCGTGGCGGATGAGGCGCTGCAACTGCTCGGCGGCTACGGCTACCTCGCCGACTACGGCATCGAGAAGATCGTTCGGGACCTGCGTGTCCACCGCATCCTGGAAGGCACGAACGAGGTCATGCGCCTGATCATCGCCCGCGGGATGCTGGGGAAGTAGCGCGCGGGTTTGCGCTGGCCCGGCCGCGGGCCCTGTTCTATCCTGGGACGATGGTTGTCCGGTTCATCATTGTCGCCCTGGTTGTGGCCCTGTTTGGGGCCCCGGTTGTGGCTCCGGCTGGGCCCGCCCTGGCGCAGCCGCTGCGGACCATGGTCGTGCCGGCGGATGAACCGCTGGTCGTGGCGCCGCGCGGCCAGGTTGTGCCCCGCGCGCCCACGCCCGTCCGCGCCGCGCCGGCCCCGACTGCCGCATCGGCCCCCCCAACGTCCCCCTCATCGGTCGCGCAGCCGGCCGTGGTCCCGCCGCCCGCCGTGGTCCTGCCCGCCGGCCCCGGCCTCGGCGCCTTCCTGCCCGCCCTGCTGCCGATCGCGGGGGCGGTGCTGCTCGGCGCCGGCACGCCGGGTTCGGGCAACGCCACGGGCGCGCCTGCCAGCACGCGCTGACCGCCCGCTCGCTGGACCCTCGGCCCGCGCTGGGTCATCCTCCCGCGTCCTTCACCACTCGGAACCGAACATCGTTATGGGCACACGCGGCGGGGCCATCGGGCGCGCTTTGAGCTTCTTCGACCAGGGGGGGTTCGAGCAGTTGCTCAGCACCCTCGTCGCCATCCCCTCCACCTCGCAGGAGGCGGAGTCCGCCCCCGCCCTCGATGCCTACCTGGCGGAGACGATGGAGCCCTGGCTGAAGCGCCTGGGCTTCGCGGTCTCCATCCACCCGAACCCGCTGGACGGCTTCGGCCCCATCCTCATGGGCAGCCGGATCGAGGATGCGTCCCTGCCGACCATCCTCCTCTACGGCCATGGCGACACCGTCCGCGGCCTGAAGGAACAGTGGCGGGACGGCCTCGACCCCTGGACGGTCACGAAGGAGGACGGCCGCTGGTACGGCCGCGGCACCGCCGACAACAAGGGCCAGCACGCGCTCAACATCGCCGCGCTGGAAGCGGTGCTGGAGGAACGTGGCGGCAGGCTCGGCGCCAACATCAAGCTGGTGATAGAGACGGCGGAGGAACGCGGTTCCAAGGGCCTGCGCGAATTCGTCGCCGCCCATGCGCAGGCGCTGTCCGCCGATGCGCTCATCGCCTCCGACGGCCCGCGCGTGGAGCCTGGCGTGCCGACCATCGCGACCGGCACGCGCGGCACCTTCCATTTCGACCTGGCCGTGCGGCTGCGCGCGGGTGGCGTGCATTCCGGCCATTGGGGCGGGCTGACGATGGACCCCGCCATCATCCTCGCCCATGCGCTCTCCACCATCATGGACCGGGAGGGCAAGATCCTGGTGCGGGACTGGCTGCCCCGGAACGGCGTGCCGGCCGCGGTGAAGGGCGTGCTGGATGGCTGCCCCGTCGGCGGCGGCGATGGCGCGGCGACGATCGATGCGGGCTGGGGGGAGCCGAACCTGACCCCGGCCGAGAAGATCTATGGCTGGAACAGCTTCATCGTCCTGGCCATGACCTCCGGCCGCCCCGACAACCCCGTGAACGCGGTCGCCCCCGATGCCCGCGCGCATTGCCAGATCCGCTACACCGTGGACAGCGATCCGAAGGACTTCCTGCCCGCGCTACGTGCCCATCTCGACGCGCATGGGCTGTCCCAGGTGCTGATCGAGAACCCCGGCCTCCGCATGCCCGCCAGCCGCACCGCGCCGGACCATCCCTGGGTGCGCTGGGCGCATGAATCGCTGACGCGCACGCTGGACAAGCCCGTGCAGATCATCCCGAACAGCTCCGGCGGCCTGCCGGGCGATGTCTTCGTCGATCACCTCGGCGTGCCGCTGGTCTGGGTGCCGCACAGCTACAATGGCTGCAAGCAGCACGGGCCGGACGAACACCTGCTGATCGCGGCTGCCCGCGAAGGCATCGCGGGCTTCGCGGGCATGTGGTGGGATCTGGGGGAGGGCGGCACGCCACCACGGGGCTGACACGGTGGGAGCCGTGTTACGGTTCCTCACCCGACGTCACCGCGCCGGACACGCCCCTGTTGCAAGCGATGGCCATGTTCCCTCCAGACCGGCGCGGTGCCGGCAAGAAACGGAGAACACCATGGCTTCGAAGAAGATCGGCCTGCTGGCCGGCGCGGCGCTCATCCTCGCGGCGGGCGCGCTGCCCGTCCTGGCCCAGCCCGCGCCCGGCGGCCCGCCGCCGCCGCCGCCCGGCGGTGGCCGCGGCTTCGCGGTGGGGGAGGCCTTCGCCCGCGCCGACGCCAACAATGATGGCCGCGTGACGCTGGAAGAAGGCCGCGCCTGGCTGGCTGGCCGCTTCCAGGAAGTGGACACCAACCGCGATGGCGGCATCTCGATGGAGGAGATGACGGCCTATGCCCAGGCCCGCATGGGCGGCCGCACCCCGCCGCAGCGGGCCCAGCAGCACGGCCAGGCGATGTTCCGCGCCGTGGACGCGAATGGCGATGGCCGCGTGACCCTGCAGGAGGTGACGCCCTTCGCTGAGGCGATGTTCCGGGCGCGTGACACGAATGCCGACGGCGCGCTGAGCCGTGAGGAAGTGCGGCCGGAACGCCGCGGCCATGGCCAGCATCACGCCGGCCACGGCGACCGCCGCGGCCCGCCCGCGCCGGCCCCCGCGCAGCCGAACTGAACCAGGGGGTGGAGGGGCCCTTCGGGGCTTCTCCACCTGGCATACCGATGATGGTTTGAAACCCGGAGATGGTGGGCGCGACAGGGATTGAACCTGTGACCCCCGCCGTGTGAAGGCGATGCTCTACCGCTGAGCTACGCGCCCATCTCCGGGGCGCGCTGAATATGGCGATGGTGGGGATGTGTCAAGCGTCCGGCACTTCGCGCTTGGCATTCGTCCCGCACCGCCGATATGGGGGGTATGCGCCACCTCCCGCCGGCCGCCGCAGCCCTGTTCTCCGCCTGCCTCCTGGCCCCGCCGGCCACGGCGCAACCGATCCGCGCGACCTATGAGGTCCACGCCGCGGGGATGGTGGTGCTGACCATGGAGGCGGAGATGGAGGTGACGCCCGGCGGCTACCGCCTGGCCACCACCATGCGTACCCGCGGCATCGCCGCCGTCTTCGCCCCTGGCGAGAATGCCACCCGCGTCGCCGGCGGCTGGACGGGCGCCTTGGCCACGCCGGCCTCCTACACCTCCGAAGGCACCTGGCGGGGCCGGGCGCGGCGGACGATCGTGGATTGGCGCGGCGGCAACCCCGTGATCCGCGACCTGGTGCCCCCCAATGCGGAGGAGCGGGAAGAAGTGCCCGCCGACCTCCAGCGCGGCACGGTCGATGCGCTGTCGGCGCTGGCGCAGCTGTCCCGCGCCATCGCCAGCACCGGCAGCTGCGACGGCCAGGCCGCCGTCTTCGATGGCCGCCGCCGCAGCGACTACACCAGCCGCAGCGCCGGCTGGGAACGGATCTTCCCCTCGCGGAATGCCTGGCATGGCGATGCGCTGCGCTGCGGCTTCGAAACCCGCGTCGTCGCCGGCTTCCGCAGGGATGGCAGCGGGGATGAGGGCCGCCCGACCCCCGGCACCGCCTGGATCGCCGCCCCCTTCGCCGGCGCGCCGCCGATCCCGGTCCGCGTCGAGATGCCGTCCCGCTGGTTCGGCACCGCGACGGCGATCCTGCTGAAAGCGGAACCGCTAGGGCAGCAGGCCCGCGCGCAATAGCGGCAGAAGGTCGGCGGGTGTCGCCGCCACCGGCGCGCCGGCCGCCATTGATAGCGGGCCATAGCCCCAGCCCGCGAAGATCACCGGCAGCCCCGCGCCCCGGCCCGCCGCCACGTCATTGTGGTGGTCGCCGATCATGATGGCGTCCCGCGCCTGCCCGCCCGCATCCCGCAGGGTGGCGTGCAGATGGGCGGGGTCCGGCTTGCGGACGGGGTAGGAATCGCCGCCGCCGATGGCGTCGAAATAATGGTCCAGGCCGAGGCCCGCCAGCAGGGTGCGGGCGGGCGCCACGGGCTTGTTGGTGCAGACCGCCATGCGCCAGCCCTCCGCCTTCAGCGTGGCCAGGACCTCCGCGATGCCGTCGAAGGCGGCGGTCTCCACCGCGGCATTGGCGCCGTAATCCTCCAGGAACCAGTCGAGCGCCGCCTGGTCGAAGCCCTGGCCGCGCGCGGCCAGCGCGCGCTCCACCAGCACCTTCGCGCCATCGCCGATCATGGCCACGACCTCCGCCCGCACGAAGCCGGGCAGGGACCGCGTCGCCATCAGGCGGTCCAGGGAGGCATGGAGGTCCGGCGCGCTGTCCACCAGCGTGCCATCGAGGTCGAAGACTGCGATGCGGGTCATGCCCCTTGTCCTATGCGCGGCCGGAGGCTTGCGGAAGGGGGCGCGGCGGGATTACGCGGGGGGATGCCCAGCACCGCCCTCATCCTCGCCGCCGGCCTCGGGACGCGCATGCGGTCCCGGCTTCCGAAGGCGCTGCACCCCATCGCAGGGCGCCCCATGGTCCAGCACCTGCTCGGCGCCGCCACCCAGGTCTTCGACCGCGCGGTGGTCGTGGTCGGGCCCGACATGCCGGGGCTGGAGGCCGCGGTCGCGCCCCATGCGACGGTGGTGCAGGCCGAACGCCTGGGCACCGGACACGCGGCGCTGCAGGCGGCGGGGCTGCTGGATGGCGGGGATGGCGATGTCGCGGTCCTCTACGCCGACAACCCGCTGATCACGGTGGACACGCTGCGGCGCCTGGTGGCGGCGCGGGCGCAGGCGGGGCTGGCGCTGGTGGCGATGCGCCCGGCCAATCCCGGCCAGTATGGCCGCGTCATCACCAATGCCGCCGGCGATGTGGAGCGCATCGTCGAATGGGCGGATGCGACGGAGGCGGAGCGCGAAGTCGGCCTCTGCAATGCCGGCGTCGTCTGCGCCCCCGCGTCGGAGTTGTTCGCGCTGCTGCGCCAGGTGCGGGCCGACAATGCCAAGGGCGAATACTACCTGACCGACATCGTGGCGCTCGCCGTCGCCGCGGGAAGGCGCGTGGTCGCCGTGGAATCGCCGGAAGCCGAGCTCCGCGGCATCAACAGCCGGGCCGAACTGGCGGGGGCGGAGGCCGAGGCGCAGCAGGCCATGCGGGCCGCCGCCATGGCCGGCGGCGCCACCCTGATCCAGCCGGAAAGCGTCGTCCTGTCCTGGGACACCGCCCTCGGCCAGGACGTGACCATCGGCCCCAATGTCGTCTTCGGCCCCGGCGTGACGGTGGAGGATGGCGTGGAGATCCGAGCCTTCAGCCATCTGGAGGGCTGCGTGGTGAAATCCGGCGCCGTCATCGGCCCCTTCGCGCGGCTGCGCCCCGGCACGCTGGTCGGCGAAGCGGCGCATGTCGGCAATTTCGTGGAGCTGAAGGCGGCGGTGCTGGGCCGCGGCGCCAAGGCGAACCACCTCAGCTACCTCGGGGATGCGACGATCGGCGCGGGCGCCAATATCGGCGCCGGCACCATCACCTGCAATTACGATGGCGTGAACAAGCACCGCACCGTCATCGGAGCGGGCGCCTTCATCGGGTCGGACAGCGCCCTCGTCGCCCCCGTCACCATCGGCGACCGCGCCCTGGTTGCCGCCGGCAGCGTGGTGGTCGAGGATGTGCCCGCCGACGCCATGGCGATCGCGCGGGGCCGCCAGGTCAACAAGCCGGGGCGCGGTTTCAAGGGCAAGCCCGCACGCTGACATCCAGGCACGCGGCCCCCATCTGGGGCGCTTGGGGAAGGGACGAAGGAACACATCATGCTCGACGCCATCGCCAGGCTGCCGCTGAAGGACCCCGACCTGTTCCGCCAGGCCAATCTCATCGGCGGGCAATGGGTGCAGGCGGATAGCGGCAAGACCATCGCCGTCCGCAACCCCGCGACCGGGGAGGTGGTGGGCCATGTCCCCGCCATGGGCGCCGCCGAGACCCGCCGCGCCATCGATGCCGCCGCCGCCGCCTTCGGCGCCTGGCGCGCCATGCTGGCGAAGGAGCGTTCCGCGATCCTCCGCCGGCTGAACGACCTGATGCTCGCGAACGCCGATGACCTCGCCGCGATCATGACGGCGGAGCAGGGCAAGCCGCTGGCGGAAGCGAAGGGGGAGGTCGCCTATGCGGCGTCCTTCATCGAATGGTTCGCGGAGGAAGCGAAGCGGATCTATGGCGACACCATCCCGCAGAACGCCAAGGGTCGCCGCGTGCTGGTGTTCAAGGAACCGATCGGCGTCTTCGCCGCCATCACGCCCTGGAACTTCCCGGCCGCGATG
The DNA here is from genome assembly GCF_051859025.1 of Falsiroseomonas sp. Lineage (GTDB taxonomy): Bacteria > Pseudomonadota > Alphaproteobacteria > Acetobacterales > Acetobacteraceae > Falsiroseomonas. The sequence continues at coordinate 193,458 of NZ_JBHYGL010000012.1, forward strand.
ATCACCCGCAAGGCCGGCCCCGGCTGGGCCGCGGGCTGCACCGGCGTGATCCGGCCGGCGTCGCAGACCCCGTTCTCGGCGCTGGCACTCGGCGTGCTGGCGGAACGCGCGGGCATGCCGGCGGGTGTGTGCAACGTCATCACCGGGCCTTCGGGGGAGACGGGGGGCGAGCTGACCTCCAACCCGATCATCCGCAAGCTGTCCTTTACCGGGTCGACGGAAGTCGGGCGCAAGCTGCTGGCGCAATGCGCGCCGACCATCAAGAAGACCTCGATGGAGTTGGGCGGCAACGCGCCCTTCATCGTCTTCGACGATGCGGACCTCGATGCCGCGGTGCAGGGCGCCATGGCGTCGAAGTACCGCAACACCGGCCAGACCTGCGTCTGCGCCAACCGCATCCTGGTGCAGGACGGCGTCTATGACGCCTTCGCGGCCAAGCTGAAGGCGGCGGTGGAAGCGCTGAAGGTCGGCAACGGGATGGAGCCCGGCGTGACGCAGGGGCCGCTGATCAATGCCGATGCGGTCGCGAAGGTGGAGGAGCACATCGCCGACGCCACGGCGAAGGGCGCGACCATCGTCACCGGCGGCAAGCGCCACGCCCGCGGCGGCAATTTCTTCGAACCCACCATCCTCGCCAACGTCCCGCCCGACGCCATCGTCTTCCGGGAGGAGACCTTCGGCCCGGTCGCGCCGCTGTTCCGCTTCAAGACGGAGGAGGAGGCGATCGCGCTCGCCAATGACAGCGAGTTCGGCCTGGCCGCCTATTTCTACGCCCGCGACATCGGCCGCATCTTCCGCGTGGCGGAGGCGCTGGAGGCAGGGATCATCGGCGCGAATGAAGGCATCATCTCCACGGAAGTCGCCCCTTTCGGCGGCGTGAAGCAGAGCGGCCTGGGGCGCGAGGGCAGCAAATACGGGATCGAGGACTACCTCGAGATCAAGTACTTGGCGCTGGGCGGCATCGGCGCCTGACCGAGGGCGCGCCGTGATCCGGAACTGGATCGCGGCGCTGCCGCCGGGTCCGCAGCGCTGGCTTCTGGCGGTGGGGCTGCTGGCCTATCCCTATGGCCTTGCGCTGACGGTCCTGCGCTTCGTGCATCAGGGGGCGGCAGCCGCCTGGGTGGCGCCGAGCCTGCCGGTGATCCAGGAATTGCTGCCCCTGGCGTCCGTGATCCTGGCCGGGCATGCGGCGCAGGGCGACCCGATCCCGGGCATGGTGAACGCCCATCTGCTGGCGGTCGGGCATGTCTCGGGCCTGGCGCTTGGCCTGTTGTTCATCGCCCGGGTGCTGGCCAACCCCGCAAAGGCGGCGCTGAACTTCCGTCACAGCGTCGCGACCTCGCCCCAGGCATGGGCGCGGCGGGTGAAGCCCTGGGCGATGGCGCTGCTCTGCCTCGTGTTTGGCCTAGCGACGCTATGGTGGCTCTCTCTCCATACCGGCGGGTTGCGGGCCGATGGAGGACTCAAGGTCCGCTCCACGGCGGGGCGGCCCGGATTGATGCTGGTGTTCCTCGCGCAAGGGGCGTGGCTGTTCCTGGCGGGCGGCGTGGCCATGATGGTGGTCTGGATCAAGTCCGGCCGCAGTGCCATGTCTGGGCCGAGCGCGGGGCCACCCGCCGGCATCTGAGGGGCACGCCCATGGCCTATGATTTCGACCTCTTCGTCATCGGCGGCGGGTCCGCCGGCGTGCGCTGCGCGCGCATCTCGGCGGGCCATGGCGCGCGGGTCGGGATCGCGGAGGAACGCTTCTGGGGCGGCACCTGCGTCAATGTCGGCTGCGTGCCGAAGAAGATCATGGTGAACGCCGCGGAATACGGCATGTGGGCGGAGGACGCCGCCGCCTTCGGCTGGTCCGTCACCACCCATGGCCATGACTGGGCCAAGCTGGCGCAGGCGCGGGATGCCGAAGTCGCGCGCCTGTCCAGCATCTACGACAAGCTGCTGCAGGGTGCCGGCGCCACGATCTTCAACGCCCGCGCCACGCTGGTCGATGCCCACACCATCCAGGTCGGCGACCAGCGCGTGACGGCGGAGCGGATCGTCATCGCGACGGGCGGCCAGGCCTTCAAGCCCGACATCCATGGCGCCGAACTCGGCCTGATCTCCGACGACCTCTTCACCCTGAAGTCGCTGCCGAAGCGCGTGGTTGTGGTGGGCGGGGGCTACATCGCCCTCGAATTCGCCTGCATCCTGCGGGGCCTCGGCGCGGAGGTCGATGTGATGTACCGCGCGGCGCTGCCGCTGCGTGGCTTCGACGACGATATCCGCCAGGCGATGGTGGAGGCGCTGACCGCCCAGGGCATCCGCCTGAACGCCAACGCCGCCCCGACCTCGCTCGCCAAGGTCGGCGACCAGATCATCGTCACCGCCGCCGACAACATGATGCGGGAGGTCGATGCGGTCTTCTTCTGCACCGGCCGCAAGCCCTACACCGCCGGGCTTGGCCTGGAAGCGGCCGGCGTCGCCACGGACAAGGCCGGCGCCATCATCGTCGATGACGACCACCGCAGCAGCCAGCCGAACATCCACGCCGTCGGCGATGTGATCGACCGCGTGAACCTGACGCCCATGGCGACCGCGGTGGGCCACGCCCTGGCCGACACGCTGTTCGGCAACAAGCCCCGCCGCGCCTCCTACCAGAACGTGCCGACGGCGGTCTTCACCTCCCCCCCCATCGGCACCGTCGGCCTCTCGGAAGCCGAGGCCGCCGCCCAGGGCCCGGTCGATGTCTATGTCACCCGCTTCACCCCCATGCGGCACACGATCAGCCGCCGCCAGGGGCGCCGGACGCTGATGAAACTCATCGTCTGCCAGCGGACGGACAAGGTGCTGGGCGCCCACATGATCGGGGAGGACGCGGCCGAGATCATGCAAGGCATTGGAATCGCGGTGGTCATGGGCGCCACCAAGGCCGATTTCGACCGCACCATCGGCATCCATCCGACCGCGGCGGAGGAGTTCGTGACGCTCCGCACCCGCACCCGCGAAGCCGGGGTCAAGGCCGCAGCCGAGTAGGGACGTTTTGCGAAACCCGGGGCTGCCGCTACAGTCCTCGGTTCGGAGTGGAGCCCAGAATCATGAGTGCGCGCGCGTGGACCCCGGATAGCTGGAGGGCGATGCCCATCCGGCAGGTACCGGATTATCCCGACCAGGCCCGGCTGAAGGCCATGGAGGACAAGGTCCGCCGATTTCCGCCCCTGGTTTTTGCAGGCGAGGCTGATCGGCTGAAGGCCCAGTTGGCGCGTGCGGGCGATGGCAATGCGTTCATCCTCCAGGGCGGGGATTGCGCGGAAAGCTTCGCGGAATTCCACGCCAACAACATCCGCGACACCTTCCGGGTGCTGCTGCAGATGGCGGTGGTGTTGACTTTCGGCGCCGCCCTGCCGGTGGTGAAGCTCGGCCGCATGGCCGGGCAATTCGCCAAGCCGCGCAGCAGCGACACGGAGACGATCGATGGCGTCACGCTGCCCTCCTACCGCGGGGACATCGTCAACGGCCCGGATTTCACCGCCGAAGCCCGCGTGCCCGATCCCGGCCGCATGGAATTCGCCTATCTCCAGTCCGCGGCCACGCTGAACCTGCTGCGCGCCTTCGCGACCGGCGGCTATGCGGACCTCCACCAGGTCCATCGCTGGAACCTCGATTTCGCCGCCCGCAGCCCGCTGGCCGATCGCTATGCGGGCCTCGCGCACCGGATCGATGAGACGCTGCGCTTCATGGGCGCCTGCGGGATGTCGGACCTGCCCCAGGTGCGGGAGACGGAGTTCTACACCTCCCACGAAGCCCTCCTCCTCCCCTTCGAGGAATCGCTGACCCGCCAGCCCAGCACCCATCCGGGCCGGCATTTCGCGTGCTCCGCGCATTTCCTCTGGATCGGGGACCGCACCAGGCAGCCCGATGGCGCGCATGTCGAATTCATGCGCGGCATCGCCAACCCGATCGGCATGAAGGTCGGCCCGACGATGGAGGCCGATGAACTCGTCCGCCTGACGGAAATCCTGAACCCCGCGAACGAGAAGGGCCGCCTGACCCTGATCGCCCGCATGGGGGCGGAGAAGGTGGAGGCGAAGCTGCCCGGCCTGCTGCGCGCGGTGAAGAAGGCCGGCCGCAACGTAGTGTGGCTGTGCGACCCCATGCATGGCAACGGCGTGAAGGCCGGCGCCTACAAGACCCGCAGCTTCGACGCCATCCTGGGCGAGGTCCGCGGCTTCTTCGACTGCCACGGCGCGGAGGGCACGGTCCCCGGCGGCGTGCATGTGGAGATGACGGGCCAGAACGTCACGGAATGCCTCGGCGGCGCGCATCGCCTGACGGAGGCCGATCTGGCCGCCAACTACGCCACCTTCTGCGACCCCCGCCTGAACGCGGAACAGTCGCTGGAACTGGCCTTCCTCATCTCCGAGGAGCTGAAGGCCCGTCGCCCCGGCACCGCCACCCTGCCGGCCAAGGCCGCTCAGTGACCGTGCAGGCGCCGGTTCCGTCACCGGTCCCTTCCCCGGGCGCGGATGCCGTCCGCGCCTGGACGGACACCTATTTCAACCGCACCAAGGCGGTGGTTTCCCGCTTCGGCGATTGCCGCGTGACCTATGCGGTGTTCCTGCGGCGGCCGGTGATCTCCGCGCCGCGCCTGGCGACGGCCTGGCTGGAATCGGTGGCGGCGCAGCGCGGCACGAAGTTCGACATCGAGCTGATGCACCGGGAAGGCGATTGGGTCGGCGCCGGCGACCCGATCTTCTACCTCTCGGGCTCCTTCGTGCAGTTGGCGGACCTTGAGACGCTGCTGCTGCAGAAGCTGGGCGCCGCCTGCGTCGCCGCCCACAACGCCTACCAGATGTGCCTGGAACTCCCGACCGTTCCCTTCCTCGCCATGGATGCGCGGCACTGCGCGGGGGCGGAGATGCAGGACATGATGGCCTATGCCGCCGCCATCGGCAGCAATGCCGCGAAGCGGGAAGGGGCCAAGGGCTTCATCGGCAACGCCAATGACGCGACCGCCCATTGGTTCGGCGCGCCGGCGGGCCTCGGCACCATGCCCCATGCGCTGATCGGCTATGCCGGCACCACCGTCCGCGCCGCCGAGATGTTCCATGAGACCTTTCCCGAGTCCGACCTGACGGTGCTGGTCGATTATTTCGGGCGGGAGATCACGGACGCGCTGGCCGTCTGCGCCCGCTTCCCGGACCTCGCCGCCGCCGGTCGCATGGCGGTCCGCCTCGACACCCATGGCGGGCGGTTCCTGGAGGGGCTGGACCCCGGCGAATCCTATGCCGTGCTCGAACGCCACGCCCCCCAGGCCGTGCGGCGCTATCGCAGCGAGACGGAGTTGCGCCACCTGGTCGGCACCGGCGTTTCCGCCGCGGCCGTGTGGCGGATGAGGGAGGCGCTGGACGAGGCCGGCTATCCCAAGGTGCGGATCGTCGTCTCCTCCGGCTTCGGGGTCGGCAAGTGCCGGGTGGTGGCGGAGGCGAAGGCGCCGATCGATGTGGTCGGCACCGGGAGTTTCATTCCGGAGGCCTGGAGCGAGACCTACGCCACCGCCGACATCGTGGAATATGACGGCGCGCCGCGCGTGAAGGTGGGGCGTGAGTTCCTGCTGCGCCGCAACGGCGCCCGCAAGCGCAACGGCGAGGCGCATGGCTGAGGTTGCTTGCAGGCGGACGCAGTCCGCCTGAACCGAAGACGGTCCAGGGCCGGTTCGGCCCTGGCGGTTGGGGTCTGGGGAAGGCAGCGCCTTCCCCAGCGACTACCTCAGCGTAACGCCCCCCTGTCCCCTGGCCTTCGCCTCCTCCATCAACCGCCTTTCCTGCTGCGACCCTTCCGCATCCGTGAAGAAGGTGAAGATCGCGAAGCGGCGCCCCTTCGTGACAGGCAGCGCCTCATGCAGCAGGTCGCAGCAGAAGATCACCGCGCCCCCGGCTTCGGGCTCGTATTCCTCCGTCCCGAATTCCCCGAAGCGCAGCGTGCCGCCCTCATAGCTGCCGGTGTTGAGGTTCAGGCTCATCGCGAAGCGGCGATGGGCGGTGAAGGGGGTGCGGTTGTCGCGATGGGCGCCGAAGGCGCCGGCATTGGCGCTGTCGTAGCAGCCGATCCGCGGCACTTCGAAGCTTGCGGCGCGGAAGCGGTAGGCGCGCCACATCTCCGGCACTACGCGGCGTTCGATCCGGCGCTGGAAGCCTTCGTAGAGTGCCTTGTCGTCCAGGAAGACATCCGCGCGCCGCTTGATGTTCGCGACCTTCCCCGCGCCGGCACCCCCGGCGGAGGACGCGACTCGGTCCTGCGCCTTCTCCCCCTTCTCCCAGTGGGACAGCAGGGCGGCGATGAAATCGGGCTCCAGGATATCCGGGATGAGGAGCGCCGGCGCGCCGCCGCGCCGCACGGGCACCGGTGGGGCAGGGGGCGGCACCAGCGCCAGCGCGGTCGCGAAGGCGTCTGCGCCGCTGCCCGCATAGGCCAGGCGCCCGCGCGGCGTGACCAGTGCGACGCCTCCCTCCGCCAGGCCGAGCCCCAGGAACAGCTTCCGGTCCGCATCGAAGACCCGCGTTGCCCCGGCATCCGGCGGCGTCGCCGGCGGCGATTGCGGCAGCACGACGATCGGCACGACCCCAGCCGTCATCAGCACCGTATCGCCGGCATGGGTCGCGGCCTCGGCCCCCAGCAGCAGGATGCGGTAGCGGTCCGCGATGGTCTGCTGGGCCAGGTCGAAGGGCTGGCCCGCCGAATCCGGCAAGGCGAGGGCCGGCAGCAGGTCACCCGCTTGGAAAGGCGTGGGTCGGAAGGGGGATGGCGCGCTCATGGCTGCCATTCTCGCATCCCGATGGGCGGGGCGTGAACACCCGCCTACAACAACGCGCATGGATGTTTCCTCCCCTGAGGCCCGCCGCGAAAAGCGGATCGGCTACGCCTGTGCCTTTGCCGTGCTGTTCCTCTGGGTGGCCTTCCTGCTGACGGCGCGGCTTTCGGCGAAGCAGGACCTCACGCCCTGGGATGCCGCCGCGCTGCGCCATGCCGGCGCCTTCATGGCCGCGCTGCCGCTGGTGGCGGTGCTGGGCTGGCCCCGGCTGCGCGCCGCCAGGCTGCTGGTCGTGGTGGGGACGGCGGCCTTCGGCTTTCCGCTGGCCGCCTATGTCGCCTTCGGCTTCGCCCCGGTCGCCCATGCGGGGGTGCTGATGCCGGGGATGCTGCCCTTCTGGACCGGGGTGCTGGGTTTCTGGCTGCTGGGGGAGGCCTGGACCAGGCGCCGCCTGGCCTCGCTCGGCATCGTCGCCACGGGCATCCTGCTGCTGGCCATCGGCACCTTCGGCGACCATCCCGGCGCCTGGCGGGGGGATCTGCTGTTCCTTTGCGGCAGCCTCTGCTGGTCGCTCTACACCATCGCGATCCGCCGCTGGCGCATCTCCGCGGTGGAGGGGACGATGGCCGTCGCCCTCTGGGCCGGGCCGATCTACCTGCCCATCTGGTGGCTGGCGCTGCCCTCCAACCTGCACGCGGCGTCCTGGGGCGTCATCGGCTTCCAACTGCTGTTCCAGGGCGTCTTCGCGGTGCTGGTGGCGGGGTTCCTGTTCACCCGCGCGGTGACGGCGCTCGGCGCACCGCGCACCACCACCATCACGTCGCTGGTGCCGGGCATGGCCGCGCTCGCGGCCTGGCCGCTGCTGGGGGAACCGCTCGGCGTCGCGGCGCTGGCGGGCGTGGCGCTGGTGACGGCGGGGATGGTGATCGGGGTGCTGCAACCCAACCGCGCGCGTTGACCCGGTGGGGGGCAAGCCCGGATTTCTTGCCGCGGCGGCCGATGTTCGCGCCGGGATCGGTGGTGCCCGGGTTTTCACGGCGCGCAGCCAGGACTGGTTGTCCTGGCGAGCACCGGGGAAGGCCGGGCGCCGCCAAGACCAGGCGAGGGCGGCTGACGCGGCGAGAAAGACGGGCTAGCTTCCCAAAATGACCGACCGCCTCCGCATCGCCCTCGCCCAGATCAACCCGCATGAGGGGGCGCTCGACCGGAACGCGGATCGCATCCGGGCGGCGCGGGCCGAGGCCGCGGCGCAGGGCGCGGATCTGCTGGTGACGCCGGAATTCTCCATCGCCGGCTACCCGCCGGAGGACCTGGTCCTCAAGCCCGCCTTCGTCGAAGCCTGCATGCAGCGGATCGAGGCCCTGGCCGCCGAGACCGCGGATGGCGGCCCGGGGATCGTGGTCGGCGGCCCCTGGCGGGATGGCGACCGCCTGCACAACGCGCTGTTCCTGCTGGAGGGCGGCCGCATCCAGGCCCGCCGCGCCAAGCACGAATTGCCGAATTACGGCGTCTTCGACGACAAGCGCGTCTTCATCGCCGGCCCCGCGCCCGGCCCCGTCGCCTTCCGCGGCGTCCGCCTCGGCCTGATGATCTGCGAGGATTGGTGGTTCCCGGCCGTGAGCGAGACGCTGGTGGAAAGCGGGGCGGAGATGCTGATCAGCATCAACGGATCGCCCTTCGAGGCCGAGAAGCAGGATACGCGCGTGCAACTCGCCGTCTCCCGCGTCGTGGAGACCGGCCTGCCCTTCGTCTTCCTGAACCAGGTGTGCGGCCAGGACGAATTGGTGTTCGAGGGCGCGTCCTTCGTGCTGAACGCGGACCGCAGCCTGGCCGTGCAGATGCCCATGTTCGCCGAACAGGTGCTGGTCACGGAATGGACCCGCGGCCCGCAGGGCTGGTCCTGCGCGCCGCACGCCGTGGCGCCCGCCATGCCGCGGATGGAACAGATCTACCGCGCCATGATGCTCGGCCTGCGGGACTATGTGGACAAGAACCGCTTCCCCGGCGTGGTGCTCGGCCTGTCGGGGGGCATCGATTCCGCGCTGTCCGCCGCCGTCGCCGCCGATGCGCTGGGCCCGGACCGGGTGAGGGCGGTGATGATGCCATCCCCCTACACCTCCACCGAAAGCCTGGAGGATGCGGCGGATTGCGCCCGGCTGCTCGGCATCCGCTACGAATCGGTGGCGATCGCCCCGGCGATGGAAGCCTTCGCCGCCATGCTCGCCCCCGCCTTCGGCAACCGCCCGCCCGACATCACGGAAGAAAACCTCCAATCGCGCATCCGTGGCGTGACCCTGATGGCGATGTCCAACAAGTTCGGGGACATGCTGCTGACCACGGGCAACAAGAGCGAGATGAGCACGGGCTACGCGACCCTCTATGGCGACATGTGCGGCGGCTATTCCGTGCTGAAGGACGTCTGGAAGATGACGGTTTTCGCACTCTGCCGCTGGCGCAACGAGAATTTCCCCGAAGGCGCCCTCGGCCCGCGCGGCCTGGTGATGCCGGAGCGCGTGATCACCAAGCCGCCATCCGCCGAACTCAAGCCCGACCAGAAGGACCAGGACACGCTGCCCCCCTACGAAATCCTCGACGCCATCCTGGAAGGGCTGGTGGAGCGCGAACTCAGCGTCGATGCGCTGGTCGCCGCCGGGCATGACCGCGCGACGGTGCTGCGGGTGTGGCGGATGCTCGACCGCGCCGAATACAAGCGCCGCCAGGCGCCGCCCGGGGTGAAGATCACGCCCCGCGCCTTCGGCCGCGACCGCCGCTACCCGCTCACCAACGGCTTCTCGGCGCTGATCGCATGAGCGACGAGCAGGAAGACCCCATTTTCGGGGAAGCCGGCTTCGGCACCGTCTCGGGGCTGGCCGTGAAGATCATGGACCTTTCCGGCGCCAATGGCTCGGACCCGGTGGAGGTGGTTCGCGGCTTCGACACCATCGCCCACGCCAACGCCTTCGCGCGCCGCTATGTCCGGGATTCGGTCGATCGCTGCCGCACCCGGGGCATGGACGTCGCCGCCGTGCTGGAAGCCTGGTTCGCCTGGGGCGAGGATGCGGAAGTGGCGGGCGCCGGCGACGATGCCTGGAAGAGTGCCACCGAAATCCATGATTTCGCCGCCCGCCGCGCCGCGGATGCCGAGGACCGCAACTGGCGGATCCTCGACCCGAGGCGGGATGGCGACGACGAGGATGAGGAGGAGGAGGCCTAGCCTCCTACTTCCACCCGCCCTGCCAGGGGATGCCATAGAACGGCTCTGGCGGCGCATAGGCGACCGGCGGCGGCGCGTAATAGGCCGGGGGCGGCGCGTAGTAGACCCGCGGCGGCGGCGCGTAATAAACGGGCGGGGGCGGCGCGTAGTACACCGGCGGCGGCGCGTAATAGACCCGGGGCGGCGCATGATAGACCCGCGGCGGCGGGGCCAGCGCCGCGCCCAGCGCCACCCCGGCGCCCAGCCCGATGATCGCCCCCAGCGCCGCGCCACCCCCGTTATGGCCGTGATGATGGCCGTAGGACCGGCCGCGCCAATCAGCCTGGGCCGGGGCCGGCGCCGCCGCGAGGGCCGCCACCACCACCATGCCCGCCACGACCATCCGCTTCATCGCCGCTCTCCACCCGCCATCGCACCGCCTATTCTGGCGCCAAATGCGCCCAAATGATGGAGAAGCCCGCCTCATCCCGAACAGTTGCGCGCCATGCCTTGCCTTCCGCGCCGCCATGGCGTTCCTGTGCCCCCGATGAAAGTCCGTTTCGCCCCCTCTCCCACCGGCCTGCTGCATGTCGGCAATGCCCGGATCGCCATCGCCAATTGGTGCCTCGCCCGGCGCCATGGCGGCCATTTCCTCCTGCGCCTCGACGATACGGATACCGAACGGTCCAAGCCCGAATACGCCCAGGCGATCGAGGAAGACCTCCGCTGGCTCGGCCTCGACTGGGACGGCATGGTCCGGCAGACCGACCGCCTGGCCCGCTACGCCGCGGCCGCGGAAATCCTGAAGAAGTCCGGCCGGCTCTACCCCTGCCTGGAGACGGAGGAGGAGCTCGCCTTCAAGCGCGAACAGCGCCAGAAGCAGGGCCGCCCGCCGATCTATGACCGCGCCGCCCTCAAGATGACGAAGGAACAGCTGGACCGGGCGCTGGCCAACGGGAAATCCCCGCATTGGCGCTTCAAGCTGTCCCACACCAGCGTCGAATGGCAGGACGGCGTGCTGGGCCGGCGCACCGTGAAGCTGCCGAGCCTGTCGGACCCCGTGCTGATCCGCGCCGATGGCAGCTTCCTCTACACCTTCACCTCCGTCGTCGATGACCTGGAGATGGGCATCACCGACGTGATCCGGGGCGAGGATCACGTCACCAACACCGGCATCCAGCTGGACATCTTCACGGCGCTGGGCGGCAAGGGCGATGCCATGCGCTTCGCCCATCTGCCGCTGCTGACGGATAGCGATGGCGGGCCGCTATCGAAGCGCACCGGCGCCGTCGGCCTGCGGCAACTCCGCCGGGACGGGATCGAGCCCGCGGCGCTGGTCGGCTACCTGGCCGCGCTCGGCACCTCCGGCGACCCGGTCGCCGCCATGCCGGCGGAACTGGCGCCGAATTACGAGCTGTCGCGCGTCTCCCACTCCTCCGCCCGCTTCGACCTGAAGCAGATGCTGGCGCTGAATCGCAAGCACCTGCACAGCCTGCCCTTCGCCGCCGTCCAGGCCCTGCTGCCGGAAGGCGCAAGGGAGGATTTCTGGCTGGCGGTGCGCGGCAATGTCGATCTGTTCCGCGAAACACGGGACTGGTGGGATGTCGTTGCCGGCACTATCGTCCCGCTTGGTGACGCCGCCGACGCCGACCTGCTGCGCGCGGCCATCGCAACGCTACCAGAGGAACCCTGGGATGAGGCGACCTGGCCGGCCTGGACCGGAGCATTGGCAGCCAGCACCGGCCGCAAGGGCCGCACGCTGTACCTGCCGCTGCGCCGCGCCCTGACGGGCGAGGATCACGGCCCCGACCTCAAGGTTTTCCTCCCGTTGATCGGCCGCGAAAGGGCGCTCAAGCGCCTGACGCTGGCCGCAGGCTGAGCACCATGGACATCCAACTGCACAACAGCGCCACCAGGCGCAAGGAGCGGTTCATCCCGCTCGATGACCAGCACATCCGCCTCTATGTCTGCGGCCCCACGGTCTATGACCTGGCGCATCTGGGCAATGCGCGCCCCGTCGTCGTCTTCGACGTGCTGGCAAGGTTCCTGCGCCGCACCTACCCGGCCGTGACCTACGCCCGCAACATCACCGATGTGGACGACAAGATCATCGACCGCGCGCTGGAAAGCGGGGAACCGATCGACAGCGTCACCGGCCGCACCACCGCCGATTTCCACCGCGACATGGCGGCGCTGGGCAATTTGCCCCCCGATGTTGAGCCCCGCGCGACGGGCACGATCCCGGAAATGGTCACGCTGATCGAACGCCTGATCGCCAACGGCCACGCCTATGCCGCGGAGGGCCATGTGCTGTTCGCCGTATCGTCCTTCGCGCAATACGGCGCTCTCTCGGGCCGATCGACCGACGAAATGCTGGCCGGCGCCCGCGTGGAGGTCGCGCCCTACAAGCGCGACCCCGGCGATTTCGTGCTGTGGAAGCCCTCCACGCCGGAGCAGCCGGGCTGGGACAGCCCCTGGGGCCGCGGGCGCCCGGGCTGGCACATCGAATGCTCCGCCATGTCCTGGAAGCATCTGGGCCCGGATTTCGACATCCATGGCGGCGGCGCGGACCTCATGTTCCCGCATCATGAGAACGAGGTCGCGCAATCCGTCTGCGCCTTCCCCGGCAGCCATTTCGCCCGCTACTGGATGCATAACGGCATGCTTCTGGTGGACGGGGAGAAGATGTCGAAATCCCTCGGCAACTTCCTCACCGTGCGCGACATCCTCAAGCACGGCCCCTGGGCCGGCGAGGCTTTCCGTCTGTTGCTGCTGAAGACCCACTACCGCATGGCCATCGACTACACGCTGGCGGGGCTGGAGGAAGCGCGGCGGGAACTCGACCGCTTCTACCGGGCGCTCGCCAAGATGGAGGATGTCGAGGCCGCCGAGGGTGCCGAGCCCCTGGCCCTGGAGGCGCCTGCCTTCGAGGCCGCGCTGGCCGACGACCTCAACACGCCCTTGGCCCTCGCCACGCTGCATCACCTGGTCTCGGCCGCGAATGATGCGCTGGGGCGCGATGCCACGGCGGATCTTCCCGCGCTGAAGGGCCGCATCCTGGCCTGCGGGCAGATGCTCGGCCTGCTCGGCCAATCCCCCGCCGCCTGGTTCCGCGGGGATGCCGGCGACGATGCGGCGATCGAGGCCGCCATCGCCGCGCGCCTGGCCGCGCGCAAGGCGAAGGACTGGGCGGAGGCCGACCGCATCCGCCAGGAACTGGTCGCCCAGGGCATCCTGCTGGAGGATGGGCCGAACGGCACGACATGGCGGCGGGCGTGAATACCCGCTTGCCTTCCCACGGGGGTAAGGCCCCATGTCCCGGTCCGGCCATTTGACCGGAGGAACTGCCATGATTCGCCTTGCTGTCGCCGCCGCGCTGCTGATTGCGACCCCTGCCTTCGCCCAGCAGGGCCATCAGGGCCACAATGCCCGCCCCGCGCCCGGCGTGGCGGAACCCGCCAGCACGCGGGAATTCCGCGCGGCCAACACCCGCATGCACCGGGGCATGGACATCCGCTTCACCGGCAATGCGGATCGAGACTTCGCCGCCGGCATGATCCCGCACCACCAGGGCGCGATCGAGATGGCGCGCATCCAGCTTCGCCACGGCACGGACCCCGACATGCGCAAGCTGGCGGAGGAGATCATCGGGGCGCAGGAGGCGGAGATCGCCAGGCTCAGGGCGTTTCTGGCGCGATGAGGGACAGCCATAACCTCCCGGTCCAGGGTCCGGTTGGACCCTGGCGAGGGGGTGCAGGGGGAGCAGCGCTCCCCTTGCGCACAGCATGACCGGCGGCCGCGGCGAAGGCGGCGCGTTGCTGACGCCCGCCCCCGGCGAGAGCCCCATCGTCGTGTTGGTCCGCCCCCAGATGGCGGCGAACATCGGCACGGCCGCCCGCGCCATGGCCAATGGCGGCCTCTTCCACCTGCGCATTGTCGCCCCGCGCGACGGCTGGCCGCAGCCCAACGCCTATGCCGCGGCCTCCGGCGCCGATGCCATCATCGACGCGGCGCAGGTCTTCCCGGACATCGCCTCCGCCGTCGCCGATTGCCACCGCGTCTTCGGCACCTGCCCCCGCCCGCGCCACGTCATCATCCCGATGCGGGACGCCCGCGCGGCGGCGGAGGACCTCCGCGAGATCAACGGCCGCGACCTCCGCGTCGCCGTGCTGTTCGGCCCCGAACGCGCGGGGCTGGAGGCCGACGACCTGGCCCATTGCGACACGCTGGTCCGCTACCCCCTGAACCCCCAGCACACCTCGCTCAACCTGGCCCAGGCCGTGATGATCCTGGCCTATGAATGGTGGATGCAGGCCGAGAAAACGCCGCCGCGCGACTTCCAGATGAACGAGACGCGCCCCGCCACCAAGGGCGAGCTCGAGCACTTCCTGGGGCGCCTGGTCGATGAACTCGACGCCTCCGGCTTCCTGCACAACGCACCGAAGCGCCCGGGGATGGTCCGCAACCTCCGCCACTGGTTCGAACGGGGCGAGGTCACGGCCCAGGAACTCCGCACCCTGCACGGGGTGGTGACGGAACTGTCCAAGGGCCGCATGCGCCGCGGCCGCTTCCACGACAACGACCCCCCGCCCTGGGACGTCCCTCGGGGGCAGGAGCCCGAGACGCCGTGATGCTTCACCCCGATGGCACGCCGGTCACGCCCTTGCCGGACCTCCGCTTCACGGAGGTCGATGGCGCGGCGCTCGGCCTGTCGGGGCGGCGGCTTTCCTTCATGGAGGCAGGGCAGGGGCCCGCGACCATCCTGTGTCTCCACGGCATCGGCGCCAATTCCACGGGCTGGCGCTTCGTGCTGGCCGGGCTGTCGGACAGCGCGCGGGTCATCGCCTGGAATGCCCCGGGCTACCTGATGTCCGACCCCTTCCTGGCCGAACGCCCCCGGGCGGAGGACTACGCCGATGTGGCGGTGGCGCTGCTGGAGGCGCTCGGCGTCGAAGGCCCCGTGCATGTGGCGGGCTCCTCCTTCGGCTCCATGCTCGGCGCCTGCCTGGCCGCCCGGCACCCCGCTTGCGTCGCGTCGCTGACCCTGATGGGCACGTCGCGCGGCCAGCGCTGGAAGGGGGAGGAAGGCCGCGCCGCCATGCTCGCCATGCGCCAGGCCAGCGTCGCGGAAGGCGGCGTGGCGCTGGCGCGGACTCGCTCCCACAAGCTCGTCTCCCCGACCACCGGCCCGCTGGTGATGGACCTGGTGCGGAACATGGTCGCCGCCACCAACCCCGCCGGCCTGATGCAAGCCGCCCATGCGACGGACCAAGTGGATGTGGTGGAGGATTTCGCGCCGCGCATCACCGCGCCGACGCTGGCCATCACCGGCCAGGACGATGTCGTGAATCCGCCCGATGTCGGCCGGCTGATCGCGGAAGCCATCCCCGGCGCCCGCTTCCTCTCGCCCGAGGGCATCGGCCATTTGCCGGAAGTCGAGGCCCCCGCCCAGACCATCGCCCTGCTCCGTGCCCAAGCCCTGGGAGACCGTTGATGCGCCTGTCCCGTCGAACCCTGCTCGCCGCCCTCTCGGTCCCCGCCATCGCGCAGGCCCAGACCGACTACCCGACGCGCCAGGTCCGCCTGGTAGTGCCCTTCCCGCCGGGCGGCGGGCTGGATGCCCTGGCCCGCGCGCTGGCGGACCGGCTGCAGGCGATGTGGCGCCAGCCCGTGGTGGTGGACAACCGCCCGGGCGGGTCGACCGTGCCGGGCACGGACATCGTCGCCAAGGCGCCGGGCGATGGGCACACGCTGCTGATCACCGCGGACAATTCCATCACCTCCAACCCGCACCTCATCCGCGCGCTGCCGCATGACCCGATGCGGGATCTGGCGCCCATCAGCCTGCTGGTCGATGTGCACCAGATGGTGCTGGTGCATCCCTCCGTCGGCGCGCGGTCCATGGCGGAGCTGGTTTCAGCCGCCCGCGCCGCGCCGGGGCGCTTCAACTTCGGCTCCTACGGCACCGCCAGCCAGCCGCATCTCTGCTTCGGCGCGCTGATGGCGCGCGAGCGCATCGAGATGGTGCACGTCCCCTATCGCGGCCTGACGCCCGCCGTGCTGGCGACCGTCGCAGGGGAGGTGCAGATGACCCTGGCCGGGATCGCCAGCGGGGCGGAGCACATCCGCGCCGGCACGCTGCGCGCGCTGGCCGTCGGCCGCCCCACGCGGTTCGAGGCCCTGCCGGAGGTGCCGACACTCGCGGAAGCCGGCTTCGGGGATATCGACCCCCGCACCTGGTTCGGCGCCTTCGCCCCCGCCTCCACGCCGCCGGCGCTGGTCGCGCGCCTGCACCGGGACATCGCGGCGGTGATGGCCGATCCGGCGGTGCGCGACCGCATCCTGGCGCCGGCGGGCTACACCGTGCATGCGGCGACGCCGGAAGCGACGGCGGCCTTCCTGCGGGATGATCTGGCCTACAAGGCGGGGCTGATCCGGGCGGCGGGGATCCAGCCGGATTGAGGACGAACCGGGGCAGGCGCTGCCTTCCCCGGACCCCTACCGCCCAAAGGCGGAGATTTGGGGGCGAACCGCCCCTGGACCGTCGTCAGAGCTGCTTCGCCAGTTTCCGCGCCAGCACATACCCCAGCAGTCCGGATAGCGGCGCCGCCGGCAGCAGAAGCAGCCAGCCCAGATGCTGCCCGCCGATGATCAGCCCCATGCCGATGCCGAGCATCATGCCGCCCACCAGGCTGCCGACGACACCGGCCGTAAGGCCGAGGACCAGAATCTCTTCGCGCTTGACCATGAAGCGGGAGTAGGGGCGCCACCCCTGGTTTGACAAGATGCCGACCCGCCACCTATAGGCCCGCCACTTCCGGGAACGTGGACAGGCCTTCGGGGCCTGCGCCCGTCGCTGGCCATTCGGGCCAGGGGCCTACCGGGACAACCCGCCGCGATGCCCATAAGGGTGCCGGCACAAGAAGAACCCGAACCCGTGGCGCACGCCATGGACGGGGCAGGAGCAGCGCATGACCAAGCGCGCAGAAAGCAAGTACAAGATCAACCGCCGCCTCGGCGTGAACCTCTGGGGCCGTGCGAAGTCCCCCATCGCCAAGCGCGAATACGGCCCCGGCCAGCACGGCCAGCGCCGCAAGCAGAAGCCGACCGACTTCGGCGTCCAGCTGATGGCGAAGCAGAAGCTCAAGGGCTACTACGGCAACATCGGTGAGAAGCAGTTCCGCAAGTACTACGAGGAAGCCGTGCGCCGTAAGGGCGACACCTCGGAGAACCTGATCGAGCTGCTGGAGCGCCGCCTCGACACCATCATCTACCGCATGAAGCTGGCGGTGACGCCCTTCGCCGCGCGCCAGTTCGTCAACCACGGCCACGTGCTGATCAACGGCAAGCGCCTCAACATCCCGTCCTACCTGGTCAAGGACACGGACGTGATCGAGGTGAAGGAGAAGTCGAAGTCCCTGACCGCGGTGCTCGACGCAGCCCAGTCCGGTGAGCGCGACGTCCCCGAATACATCGAGATCGACCACCGCGCGATGCGCGGCCGCCTGCTGCGCGCGCCGAAGCTGTCGGACGTGCCCTACCCCGTGCAGATGGAACCGAACCTGGTCGTCGAGTTCTACTCGCGCTGAGGGTTCGATCCTTCGGGATCAAGCGAAGCGCCGGTCCCGCAAGGGGCCGGCGTTTTGCGTTCCGGGGCTGCCCGAAATGGCTGGCATCCCGGCCGTTGTTCGCTCTATGTTCATGCTGTCACCGCCCGGGTTGCGCCCGCAGCCCGGCGGCCATGCCGAGAACGGTGCTAAATGCACTAAAACCACTAAATGCTTAGTATTGGCCGGCAGAAAATTATTCCGGAACAATGGTTTGGGCGAAGCGGACGGCATTCGCCTCAAAAACTAAAAGGTCTAAAAGCCTTTAGTGTCTCAAATGTCACACTTCCCGCGTCTCGGGATAGCGCGCGAAGGGGCCGTGCAGCCGGCGGGGCAGGGCGGGCAGGGTGTGGGCGGCGGCCAGCAGGGCCAGGCGCTTCACGCTCGGCGCGGCCAGGGCGGCCCCGCGCAGCACGCGCAGCCCCTCGGCCCGCGCGCCGTGGCGCAGCATTTCCTTGCCCACCACCCAGTCATTCTCGGCCTCCGCCCGGCGCCTGATGGAAGCGGCGGCCTGGGGGCCGAGGCGCTGGGCCAGCGCCTGGTTCGACCAGATCGCCGCCATGGCGGGGGCGAAGGCCGCGGGGTCCCGCGCCATGCGGCGATAGGCACTGCCGCCGCGCTCCCGCACATAAAGCAGGGGGTCGCGGCCCTCGACGGTCGCGAAGGGGCCTTCTAGCGCCAGACGGATCCAGCACTCCCAATCCTCGCCGTAGCGCAGCGTCGGGCGGAAGCCGCCGGCGCGGTCGAAGGCGGCGCGACGGGCCAGCAGGTGGCCCCCATTGGCCAGCAGGTTCTCCACCAGCAGCCGCCGCAGGATGTCGCCGCTGGGATAGGGGCCGGCCTTCAGCCGCAGCGGTGGGTCGCCCGGCCGCGCGGCCTCCGCCACCGCCGCCCAGGGGCCATAGGCGGCGACGGAATCGGGCGCCGCATCCAGCGCGGCGCCGAGCCGCGCCAGGGCATCCGGCGCCAGCCAGTCATCGGCATCGAGGAACAGCAGCATATCGCCGGACGCCGCCGCGATCCCCGCCATGCGGGCCGCGGAGACGCCAGCATTGGCTTGGCGGAGGATGCGGATGCGGGGATCGCCCTCGGCCGCGCGCTCGGCGGCCATGGCGGTGCCGTCGCGCGACCCGTCATCGACGATCACCATCTCCCACCGCGTATCCGATTGGGCACGCGCGGAGGCGACGGCATCTCCGATGAAGGGGGCGACGTCGAAGGCGGGGGTGACGATGGAGATACGGGGGGTGGTCATCACCCCAGAGTGCGGCAGGCAGGCGGGGTGCCGAAATCAACACCCCGCAAGCATGGTTGCCGGGCCTCTATTACGCCGTGGTCTTCGGCGTCACGCCCTTCTCGGTCATCAGCGATTCCAGCTCACCGGCCTGGAACATCTCGGTGATGATGTCGCAGCCGCCGACAAACTCGCCCTTGACGTAAAGCTGGGGGATGGTCGGCCAGTTGGAGAAGGCCTTGATGCCCTCGCGGATCTCCATGTCCTCCAGGACATTGACGCCCTTGAAGGGCACGCCGACGTGGGAAAGGATCTGCACCACGCGGGCGGAGAAGCCGCACTGCGGAAACACTGGCGTGCCCTTCATGTAGAGCACGACCGGGTTCGCATCGATATCGGCCTGGATGCGGTCGAAGGTGGGGTTGCTCATCGGGTCGGGTCCCTGTTGACGCGGTTTAAGCCTGATCCGGCGCGGAGGTCTGGAGGGCGAGGGCATGCAGCACCCCCCCCATCCGCCCCTGCAGCGCGGCATAGACGATCTGGTGCTGCCTGACTCGGGGAATGCCCTTGAAGGCCGAGGAGACGACCTTCGCGGCATAATGGTCGCCATCGCCGGCGAGATCCTCGATCGTCACCTGCGCATCGGGCAGGGCGGCCTTGATCAGCGCCTCGATTTCCGCCGCATCCATCGCCATCAGGCCGCTCTCCCCTCCATCAGCGCCGGCAGGGTGGCCTCATGGGCCGCCCGCAGCGTGGCCACCGATATGGAGGACCCGCCGGCAAGAACCAAGTCCCCGCCGCCGCTGCGGCCGATCACCGCGGCCGGCACGCCGGCGGCGGAGGCTGCGGCGACCAGCGCGGCGCCATCGGTGACGGCGAGCACATAGCGTGCCTGGTCCTCACCGAACCACCAGCCATGCGGCGCGACGCCCGCGGGCGGGGCCGTGAGCGTGGTGCCCGTGCCATCCGCCATCGCCATTTCCGCCACGGCCACCAGCAGCCCGCCATCGGCCAGGTCGTGGCAGGCGGCGACGGTCCCTTCCAGGATGCGGGCGCGGACGAAATCGCCGTTGCGGCGTTCGGCGGCGAGGTCCACCGGCGGCGGCGCCCCTTCCTCCCGCCCCGCGATCTCCCGCAGCCAGAGGGACTGGCCGAGCCAGCCTTTCGTATCGCCGATCAGCACCAGGTCGAGGCCCGGCTTCAGCGCCAGCCCGATGGACTGGGCCGCATCCTCCAGCACGCCGACGCCGCCGATGGCGGGGGTGGGCAGGATCGCGCGGCCCTCGGTCTCGTTGTAGAGGGAGACATTGCCGCTCACGACAGGGAAGTCGAGTGCGATGCAGGCCGCCGCCATGCCGCGCACCGCGGCCGCGAACTGGCCCATGATCTCCGGCTTCTCGGGGTTGCCGAAATTCATGTTGTCCGTGATGGCCAGTGGGCGCGCGCCGACGGCGGTCAGGTTGCGCCAGGCTTCTGCCACCGCCTGCGCGCCACCCGCCTCCGGGTCCGCCTGGCAGTAGCGGGGCGTGCAATCCGTGGTGATGGCGAGGCCCCGCTTGAGGCCTTCCAGCTTAACCACGGCCGCATCCGCGCCGCCCGGGCGCTTCACCGTCTGGCCGCCGACCGTGCTGTCATACTGGTCCCAGATCCAGCGGCGGGAGCAGAGGTCGAGGCTGCCGACCAGAGTTGTCAGCGCCTCCAGCGGGCCGACCGGATCGGCGATGCTGGCGGCATCCAGCACCGGCTGCTTCGGCGTCTCCGCCGTCGGGCGGCGATACAGCGGCGCCTCGGACTCCAGCGGCGCCAGCGGGATGTCGGCCTCCACCACGCCCTTGTGGCGGATGACGATGCGGCCCGTATCGGTCAGGTGGCCGATGACGGCGAAGTCCAGTTCCCACTTATGAAAAATCGCCTCGGCCTCGGCTTCGCGGCCGGGCTTCAGGATCATCAGCATGCGCTCCTGGCTCTCGGAGAGCATCATCTCATAGGCGGTCATGCCCTCCTCGCGCTGGGGGACATTGTCCATCACCAGCTCGATGCCGACATTGCCCTTGCCGGCCATCTCGACCGAGGAGCTGGTCAGCCCCGCCGCGCCCATGTCCTGGATGGCGACGATCATGTCGGTCGCCATCAGCTCCAGGCACGCCTCGATCAGCAGCTTCTCGGTGAAGGGGTCGCCGATCTGGACGGTCGGGCGCTTCTCCTCGGAATCCGCGGAGAATTCGGCGCTGGCCATGGTCGCGCCATGGATGCCGTCGCGGCCGGTCTTGGAGCCGACATAGACCACGGGGTTGCCGATGCCGGCGGCGGCACTCAGGAAAATACGGTCCTTCGGCGCGATGCCGACGGTCATCGCATTGACCAGTGGATTGCCGTTGTAGGCGGGGTGGAAGTTGACCTCGCCGCCCACGGTCGGCACGCCGACGCTGTTGCCGTAGCCGCCGATGCCGCGCACCACGCCATCGATCACGCGCTTCATCCGCGGTGCCTCGGGCGCGCCGAAGCGCAGCGCGTTGAGGTTCGCGATCGGCCGCGCGCCCATGGTGAAGACGTCGCGCAGGATGCCGCCGACGCCCGTCGCCGCGCCCTGGTAGGGCTCGATGAAGCTCGGGTGGTTGTGGCTTTCCATCTTGAATATCGCGGCCAGCCCGTCACCGATGTCGATCACGCCGGCGTTCTCACCGGGGCCATGGATCACCCAGGGCGCCTTGGTCGGCAGGGTGCGCAGCCAGACGCGGCTGGATTTGTAGGAGCAATGCTCCGACCACATGACGGAGAAGATGCCGAGTTCCGTCAGCGACGGCGTGCGGCCGAGAATCGCCAGCACGCGGTCGAACTCATCGCCCTTCAGGCCGAATTCGGCGGAAAGCTGCTTGGCGCGCGCGGCGTCCAGCGGGGTCGGTGCGGTGCTCATGCAGCGGCGAGGCTCTCGACCAGGGAGGTGAACATCGGCAGCCCGTCTTCCCCGCCCATCAGCGGGTCCACCAGATCCTCGGGATGCGGCATCAGGCCGCAGATGCGGAGGTTGGGGGAGAGGATGCCGGCGATGCTGTCGCGCGCGCCGTTGCGGTTGGCGGCGGCCGTGATCTCGCCCTGCGGGGTGGCGTAGCGGAAGGCGACCAGATTCTCGCCGTTCAGTCGCGCCAGCGTCTCGTCGTCGCAGAAGTAGTTGCCGTCGCCATGCGCCATCGGCGCGCGGAACACGGCGCCCTGCTGCCAATTGGCGGTGAAGGGCGTGCCCGACCGCTCCACCCGCATGTGGCAATCCATGGACAGGAAGCGGAGCGTGGCGTTCCGCAGCAGCGCGCCAGGCAGCAGCCCGGCCTCCGTCAGGATCTGGAAGCCGTTGCAGACGCCGAGCACATGGCCGCCCTTCGCGGCGAAGTCGCGCACGGCCTGCATGATCGGCGATTGCGCCGCCATGGCGCCGCAGCGGAGGTAGTCGCCATGGCTGAAGCCGCCGGGCAGCACGACCAGGTCGGTGCCGGGGGGCAGCGCATCCGCGCGGTGGAACAGCATCGTCGGCTTGCGGCCGCTGACCCTTTGCAGCGCGATGGCCATGTCCCTTTCCCGGTTGGTGCCGGGGAAGACGATGATGACGGCGTTCATGGTGCCACCCGTTCGCCCGCCGGTGGCGGGGCTTGCCGTTCGCCCGCCGAAGGCGGGGCTTGCCTGCACATGGCGGCCGCCGTCGTCACGGCGCCGCCCTCAACCGATCCAGACCCGCAGCCAGTGCAGCCCGCCCACCACGATCAGCGTGGCGAGGGCGGCC
The DNA here is from genome assembly GCF_051859025.1 of Falsiroseomonas sp. Classification (GTDB taxonomy): domain Bacteria; phylum Pseudomonadota; class Alphaproteobacteria; order Acetobacterales; family Acetobacteraceae; genus Falsiroseomonas. The sequence continues at coordinate 216,054 of NZ_JBHYGL010000012.1, forward strand.
AGCGCCGCGGCGGTCACCCAGCGGTCCAGCCCCTTCTTCCCCCGCGCCACAAGGCCGAGCCGCCTGGTCTGCGCCACCGCCGGCATCCGCTGCTCGCGCCAGCGGAGAAGCATGGAGATCAGGACCGTCAGCACCAGCATGACGAGGAGGGAGACCTTGACCATCGAGGGTCAGACCACCTCGACCTTGAAGGATTCGATCACGGTATTGGCCAGCAGCTTGCGGGCCATCTCCTCCGCCGCCGCGCGCGCCTTCGCCGGGTCGGTCTCCGCCAGGTCGAGCACGATCACCTTGCCCGTGCGGACATCGGCCACGCCCTCGAAGCCGAGGGAGGAGAGGGCATGGCCGATCGCCTTGCCCTGGGGGTCGAGCACGCCGGCCTTCGGCATGACGGTGACGAATGCCTTCATTGAACCGTCTCCGGCCCCTTCATGTCCCTCACGCCCGCTTCCGGCAGGATGCCGAGGCGCCGCGCCACTTCCTGGTAGCCTTCCTCGACATTGCCGAGGTCGCGGCGGAAGCGGTCCTTGTCCATCTTCTCCCCGGTCTTGACGTCCCAGAGGCGGCAATTGTCCGGGCTGATCTCATCGGCCAGGACGATCCGCATCTCGTCATTCTCGTAGAGGCGGCCGAATTCCAGCTTGAAATCCACCAGCGTGATGCCGACGCCGAGGAAGAGGCCGGTCAGGAAGTCGTTCACCCGCAGCGACAGCGCGACCATGTCGTCCAGGTCCTGGGTGGAGGCCCAGCCGAAGCAGGTGATGTGCTCCTCCGACACCATCGGGTCGTTCAGCGCATCGTTCTTGTAGTAGTATTCGAGGATGGAGCGCGGCAGGCGCGTGCCTTCCTGGATGCCGAGGCGCTTGGCCAGGCTGCCGGCCGCGACGTTGCGGATGACGATCTCGAGCGGAATTATCTCCACTTCCCGGATCAGCTGTTCGCGCATGTTCAGCCGGCGGATGAAGTGGGTCGGGATGCCGATCTCCGCCAGCTTCATCATCAGGTATTCGCTGATGCGGTTGTTGAGCACGCCCTTGCCGGTGATCGTGCCCTTCTTCGCGCCGTTGCCGGCGGTCGCGTCATCCTTGAAATACTGCACCAGGGTGCCGGCTTCCGGGCCCTCGAACAGGATCTTGGCCTTGCCCTCGTAGAGCTGACGGCGGCGCGCCATGGTGCTGAAACTCCTCGACTGCCGCGGCCGCCAGGGAATGGGGCGCGCGGGCGCTGCCGGGCGCGGGCCCGGTGCTTGGGGCGCTATAGCAGGGGAAGAACGAGCCCGCCACGCCACCCGCGGGATGCAGCCTGGCGGTGGTTCGGGGGCCAGCGGGTCAGGCGCCCAGCGCGACCGGCGCGAAGGGGGCGGTGCCGGGGGGTGCCGCGCAGAAGCGCCAGCGCCGGCGCCCATCCGCCGCCAGCCCCACCAGGCTGGCGCTGACGGTGCCGAAGCCGTTCACCGGGGGCACGCGCAGCGCCTCCGCCCCCTTGCCCGGGCGGGCGGTGTCGTCGGCCAGGCGGGCTTCCCACGCGGCCCAATCCTCCCGGTCCGGGTCCGGCGGCGGGCTGGCCTCGAACAGGGGCAGGTGGCGGGCGGTGCGGGGGCTGGCCAGGTCGTTCGGGTCATGCGCCGTGACCATGGCGATGCCGGGCGGCAGGCGGGAGACGACCGGCCGGCCCTCGCCCAGGCCCTTGAGGAACCAGGCGCCGGCGCGATCCGCCACCACCATGTTGAAGGGGCGCCATTCGCCCGCATCGATGGCGCCAAGCGCCGCCAGGGCTGCCTCGGCCGAGGATGCGTCGGCGGCCAGCAGGGGCAGGTCGCCCCGGCTGCGCTTGCCCGCGGCGGGGCCGAGGCTGCCGGGGCGGTTGAGGATCGCCGCCAGCACGCCGCCGGCGCCCAGCGCCATCCAGGTGCCGCCCGCCGTCAGGTCCCGCCCGCCGACGACGCCGGGACGGGCCGGCCAATGCGGGGCCGGGCTTTCCCAGGGGCGGTCCAGGCGCTCATCGCGGTTGGCGGCGACCAGGACCGGCCAGGCATGGCCGGGGCGCCACAGGCAGATCAGCGAACACACGGCCGGGGCGCGACCCTCAGAAGCGGAAATACAGCCCGACGCCGGGCGGCGGCGGCGGGCGGTGATACCGCGGCCGGGGCGGCGCGTAGTAGTAGACCGGCGGTGGCGCGTAGTAGCGCGCCCGCGGCGGGGGTGGCGCGTCGTAGTAGGCCGGAGGCGGGGGCGCGTAGTAGCGCGGCGGCGGCGCGTAGTAGCCGTAAGGCTTCCAATCCACGGCCGTGGCACCGTCATGCGCCATGGCTGGCGCAGTGAGGGCCATTCCCGCGCCGAGCACGGCGGCCATCACCATCCCCGACATCGAACGCATCACAAGAACCTCCTCATGGGCGGCGAATATAGGCACCGCCCATGGCGAAACCGGGGCATGCCCCGGTGACGGAATCGCGATCAGTCCTGCTTCGTGCCGCCGAGTACACGAGCAAAAGTCTGGTCCACATGGACGAAGTCCCGCGCCGGATCCATCGCGCGGTCCAGCGACTCCGCCGTCATGCAGGCCGCCACTTCCGGGTCCGCCAGCAGGTTGGCGCGGAAATCCTTCGCATCCGGCTTGCCGAGCTTCTGCCAGGTGGCCATCGCGGAACGCTGCACGGCGGAATAGGCGCCCTCGCGGCTCATCCCCGCCTGGGTCAGGGCCAGCAGCACCTTCTGGCTGTGCACGACGCCGCCGAGGCTTTCCAGGTTCTCCGCCATCCGCTCGGGATAGACGGTGAGCTTGTCCATCATGCCCGTCAGGCGCATCAGCGCGAAGTCGAGCGTGATGGTGGCATCCGGGCCGATCACGCGTTCCACGCTGCTGTGGCTGATGTCGCGTTCATGCCACAGCGCGACATTCTCCAGCGCCGGCATGGCGTAGCCGCGCACGATGCGCGCCAGGCCGGTCAGGTTCTCGCTCAGCACCGGGTTCCGCTTGTGCGGCATGGCGCTGCTGCCCTTCTGGCCGGCGTGGAAGAACTCCTCCGCCTCCCGCACCTCGCTGCGTTGCAGGTGGCGGACCTCGGTGGCCAGGCGCTCCACGCCGCTGGCGACAACGGCGAGCGCGCAGAAGAAGGCGGCGTGGCGGTCGCGGGGGATGACCTGGGTGGAGACGGGCTCCACGGCCAAGCCCAGATGCTTGGCGACATGCGCCTCCACGCGGGGATCGACGCTGGCGAAGGTGCCGACGGGGCCGCTGATGGCGCAGGTCGCGACCTCCGCCCGCGCGGCGACCAGGCGGGCGCGGTTGCGTTCGAACTCAGCGACATAGCCCAGCAGCTTGAGGCCGAAGGTCGTGGGCTCCGCATGGATGCCGTGGCTGCGGCCGATGGTCGGCGTGTGGCGGTATTCCCCCGCGCGGCGGCGGAGCGCCACCAGCAGCGCGTCCACATCGGCGATCAGCAGGTCGGCGGCGCGAGTCATCTGCACGGCGAGGCAGGTGTCCAGCACGTCGCTGCTGGTCATGCCCTGGTGCACGAAGCGCGCTTCCGGGCCGATGCCCTCGCCCAGCCAGGTGAGGAAGGCGATCACGTCGTGGCGAGTCTCGCGCTCGATCGCGTCGATGCGGTCGAGGTCCGCCTGGGTGATGGTGGCGACCTTGGCGCTGCCGCCGCGACGGATCGCGACCGCGGCCTCGGCGGGGATGGTGCCGAGTGCGGCCATGGCTTCCGCCGCCAGCGCCTCGATCTCGAACCAGATGCGGAACCGGGTCTCCGGCGACCAGATGGCGACCATCTCCGGTCGGCTGTAGCGGGGCACCATGTCGTGGTTTCCATGTTTGATTGAGTCGTGAAGCGGTCATGACGCCGCAAAGAGGCGGTTGACAAGCCTCCCGCCACCAATGGAATTAGCGGCGCCGAGACCGGGAATGGATACGTCGTAACATGGATTTTTCTTCATTTGGCCCGGAACTTGTCGCGCTGGGACAAGTTCTCTTCATCGACATCGTCCTGGCGGGCGATAATGCGATTGTCGTCGGCATGGCCGCTGCCGGACTGCCGGCCGACCAGCGCAAGAAGGCGATCTTCTGGGGCATCGCCGCGGCGACCCTGATGCGCATCGGCTTCGCCTCCATCACCGTGCAACTCCTGTCGATCGTCGGCATCACGCTGGCGGGCGGCGTGCTGCTGCTCTGGGTCTGCTGGAAGATGTACCGGGAACTGCGGCACGGCGGCCATGGCGATGGCGAGGTGACGGATGAGGGCGTCGAGCTCGACGAGAATGGCAATCCGCGCAAGACGCTGAAGCAGGCCATCACCCAGATCCTGGTGGCGGATGTGTCGATGAGCCTGGACAACGTGCTGGCGGTGGCCGGCGCGGCGAAGGACCATCCCTACATCATGATCATCGGCCTTGCCTTCTCTGTCGTCCTGATGGGCGTGGCGGCGACGCTGATCGCCAGGCTGCTCGACAAGAACCGCTGGATCGCCTGGGTCGGCCTGCTGGTCATCCTCTATGTCGCGGGCCAGATGATCTTCGAAGGCACGCATCAGGTGGCGGACAACGTGCCGCAGGCGTATGGCTATCTCTTCCTGCCGCTGGGCTGGATGGCGCTGCCGGGGGTCTTCCCGATCGGCCTCTGGATCCTCGCCACCCTGTTCCAGGTCGTCGTGGTGGCCATGGTGGCTGCCATCGTGGTGGATTTGACGCAGCAGGTGCTGCGCAGGAACCGCTGACCATGCGCCACGCCCCCCCCCTCGTTCTTCTCGCGTTGACCTTCGGCCTGGCCGGATGCGCGCAGCAGGAAGGGGAGGGGGTGGCCGGCGCCACGGCATCGCCGCCCGGCGGGCGGCCGACACTCGCCGCGATGGCGGAACGCCTGCCCGCCACGGTTGCGGGCTTCACGCGGCGGGACACGACCTGGCATGAGCAGACCCGCGCGGGGCTGGGCGTGGCGATGGATTACGACGGGCCCGCCCGCAGTGCCGTCGCCACCGTCAGCGTCTATGACCGCGGCCAGGCGGATGTGCCGAATGACATCGACTCGGCCGCGCTGCAGGCCGAATTCACCGCCGCGGTCAGCGAGGCGGTGGCCATGGCCGGAACGCGCACCAGCCAGCGCATCGCGGAGCGTGACCGCAGCGATGTGGAGGTGCCCGGCCAGGTTCCGATGCGCTGCGCGACGCTGCACGGCACCTATGGGCGGCAGGAGGTGCAGACGCTGGTCTGCCTCGGCCCCGCGGCGGGGCGCTACCTCAAGATCCTGATCACCTCCCCGGCCCGCCAGGTGCGGCCGGTGAGCCCGATGCCCTTCGTGGTGGATATCGCGCGGGCAGCGCGTGGCTGAACAGGCGCGGGCAGCGCGTGGCTGAACAGGCGCGGGCAGCGCGTGGCTGAACAGGTGCGGGCCGCCAGGGGCTGACACCCCCGGCGGGCGGCTTCAGGCGTCCACCTGCCCCTCGTCCAGCTTCGCCGCATTGTCCTGGATGAAGCGGAAGCGGAGTTCGGGGCGCCGGCCCATCAGCTCCTCGATCCGGTCGGCAGTGAGCTTTCGGTCCTCGTTCGGCAGGACGACGCGCAGCAGGGTGCGGCGCTTCGGGTCCATCGTCGTCTCCTTGAGCGACGCGGGCGGCATCTCGCCCAGGCCCTTGAAGCGGCTGACATCGACCTTCTGGTTCGGCTTGAACTCCTTCTTCAGCAGGCGCTCCCGGTCCGCATCATCCTTGGCATAGATGGTCTTGCCGGGGGCCTGCAGGCGGAACAGCGGCGGCTGCGCCAGGAACAGCCTTCCCTGGCGCACCAGTTCGGGCAGTTCCTTGTAGAAGAAGGTCATCAGCAGGGCCGCGATATGCGCGCCGTCCACATCGGCGTCCGTCATGATGACGATGCGGCCGTAGCGGAGGCGCGCCAGGTCGAAGCGATCGCCCGCGCCGCAGCCCAGCGCCTCGATCAGGTCGCGCAGTTCCTGGTTCTGCCGCAGCTTGTCGGCCGACGCGCTGGCGACGTTGAGGATCTTGCCGCGCAGCGGCAGCACCGCCTGCGTCTCCCGGTCCCGCGCCTGCTTGGCGGAGCCGCCGGCCGAATCGCCCTCCACCAGGAACAGCTCCGTGCCATCCACGCCTTCGCGGGAACAGTCGGCGAGCTTGCCGGGCAGTCGCAGCTTGCGGGTGGCCGATTTGCGCGGCGTCTCCTTCTGCTCCCGCCGGCGGATGCGGTCCTCGGCGCGCTCGATCGTCCAGGCGAGGAGGTTGTCCGCATTGCCGGGATCGCCGGCGAGCCAATGGTCGAAATGGTCGCGCAGCGCATTCTCGACCAGGCGCGCGGCCTCGGGACTCGTCAGCTTGTCCTTGGTCTGGCCCTGGAACTGGGGTTCCCGGATGAAGACGGAACACATGCCGGCCAGGCCGCCGAACAGATCCTCCGCCGTCACATTGGCGGCGCGGCGTTCCTTCTTCAACTCACCATAGGCGCGCAGCCCCTTCACCAGCGCGGCGCGGAGGCCGGCTTCATGGGTGCCGCCCTGCGGCGTCGGGATGGTGTTGGCATAGGTGGAGAGGAAGCCGTCGCCCTGCTCGACCCAGGTGATGGCCCATTCGGCGCGGCCGGCGCCTTCCGCGAATCCGACCTCCCCGGCCCAGGGCTGGGGCACGACGGTGGCGCGGCCCTCGATGGAGGTGGCGAGGTAGTCGCGCAGGCCGCCGGGGAAGTGAAGGATGGCGCTGGCGGGCGTGTCCGTGCCCTCCACCAGTTTCGGGTCGCAGTTCCAGCGGATCTCCACGCCCTTGTACAGATAGGCTTTGGACCGGCAGAAGCGGTGAACGCGGGCCGGCTGGAAGACCTGCTTGCCGAAGATCTCGGGGTCCGGCTTGAAGCGGACCTGGGTGCCGCGGCGGTTCTGGACACTGCCGAGGTTCTTCAGCGTCTGGACCGGCTTGCCCTGTTCGAAGGCGTGGCCGAACAGCGTGCGGTCGCGCGCGACCTCGACCTCCATCCGCAGCGACAGCGCATTGACGACGGAGGAGCCGACGCCGTGCAGGCCGCCGGAGGTGTCATAGGCCTTGCCGGAGAACTTGCCGCCGGAATGCAGCGTGGTGAGGATGACCTCCAGCGCCGAGAGTTTCGGAAACTTGGGATGCGGGTCCACCGGGATGCCACGGCCATTGTCCCGCACGGTCAGCCAATTGTCGGCCTCCAGCGTCACCTCGATCCGGTCGGCATGGCCGGCCACGGCCTCATCCATCGCATTGTCGATGATCTCGGCCGCCAGGTGGTGCAGCGCGTTGTCGTCGGTGCCGCCGATATACATGCCAGGGCGACGGCGCACGGGCTCCAGCCCCTCCAGGACCTCGATGTCCTTGGCGGAGTAGTCGGAGGCGCCGGTGACATGGGCGGGGGCGGGCGTCCCGGCCTTGGGGGCCGCCTTGGTCGTGCCCTTGGAGGAGCCGTTGCGGGAGAAGAGGTCGTTCATGCTGTGTTCTCAATCCGGGGGCCAAGATAGCGACCGGGCAGCCCCGGCACAACCAACTCCCCCGAGTCGAGGCGTGGCGGGCCTGGTGGCCCGCCGGGCGGTTCAGTAGCCCGCCTTCTTCTCCACATCGAAGCCGCGCTTGGCGATCAGCATCATGCGGTCGAACTCGCAGACCATCTTGCCGTCCTGGTTGAAGCCGCGGGTGCGCACCGCGACGATGCCGGCATTGGGGCGGGACTTGGATTCGCGCTTCTCCAGCACCTCGCTCTCCCCGGACAGGGTATCGCCGGCGAAGAGGGGGAAGGTCAGCTTGATTTCCTTCCAGCCGAGATTGGCGATCGCCTTCTGGCTGACGTCACTCACGCTCATGCCCACCAGCAGCGCGACGGTGAAGGGGGAGCAGATGATGCAGCGCCCGAACTCGGAATGCTTGGCGTATTCGGCATCGAAATGCATGGGGTGCTGGTTCATCGTGAGCAGGGTGAACCAGGTGTTCTCCGTTTCCGTGATGGTGCGGTTGGGACGGTGTTCGTAGATGTCGCCGGGATGGAAATCCTCGAAGTAGCGGCCGAAGCTTTCGCGGAAGCGCTGGGGCGCCACTTCCGTGTGGGTCTGGACCATGCGGCGTCTCCTGATTTGTCCGGACAAATTACTAGCCCAGGGGAAGGGGCGGTTCAACCTCGGCGGCGGGCGATGGCGCGGTAGGTGGGCGCAACCAGCGACGGCATGATGAACAGCGTCAGCTGTGCCGCGGAGATGATGAGGCTGAGGTCGCCATCCCCCGGCGCGCCGATGGCGGCCAGCAGCAGCACGTTGTTGCGCGACCCCGTGACGAGGGCGGCGGAGAGCGCCGCGGCGACGGGGGCCCGCTGGAAGACCAGGTAGCCGATCACCTGCAGGACCATGTTGAGGCCGAGCGCGAAGGCCAGCATCCCCGCGAAGGTGACGGGCCGCGCCATCAGGGCCGGCCCCACGCCATCCATGCAGGGGATGGCGGAGATGGTGATGAGGAGGACCACCCAGCTATCGAGCGCCGGCCCCGCGCGGCGGATGGCGGGGCGGCCGAACACCCGCACGGCCAGCAGCGCAGCGGTGAAGCTGCCGCCGACGAGCACCGCCAGGCGCTGCGCCATGGCCAACGGATCGACCTGCGCGCCGACGCCCATGATCGAGGCCACCATGGGCAGCCAGGCCGGCGCCAGCGCGTTGGACGGAATGCCCACCACGGTCAGCAACGCGCCATCCGCCCCCAGCAGGATGGCGAAGGCGGAGGCCGACATGACCGAGGGTGTTCCCGCGATCAGCACCGCGGCGGCGAGGAAGGGCGACTCCGCCGGCAGCACCGGGCGCAGCGCCAGCCAGACCATCAGCGGCACCACCACCGTCACCCAGGCCAGGATGATGATGGCGAGCAGCGGCCGCCGCAGCACCGCGCCGAAATCCGCGGGCTCGATCCGCAGCAGCGCCACCATCATCGTGCCGATGGACAGCAGCACCAGCCAGGGCCGCATGGCGCTGGCCAGCCCCGGCAGCGCGATGCCAATGAAGGCCCCCACCGCGATCAGCTTCAGGCCATGGCGGCGGATGAGGCCGCCGAGGCCGGCCATCATCCGCGCAGCGATCTCGGCAGTGCCGTCACGACATCCGGGACCAGGGTGATGAAGGCGGTGAAGATCATCATGATGACGCAGAAAGGCCAGGCATAGGCGGCGATCCTGAAGATGCCCTCCTTCGTCAGGCCCTGGATGACGAAGAGGTTGAAGCCGACAGGGGGCGTGATCTGCGCCATCTCGATCGTGATGATGAGGAAGACGCCGAACCAGATCGGGTCGAAGCCCGCCGCGACGGCCAGCGGCAGCGTCACGGGCAGGGTCATGACGATGGCGGAGAGGCCATCCAGGATGCAGCCCAGCGCCAGGTAGAACAGCAGCAGGACGAAGATCAGCATCCAGGGATGCAGGCCCCAGGATTCGATGGCGTTGGCGACATCCGCCGGCAGGCCGAGCCGCGCCATCGCCTTCGACAGGAACAGCGCACCCACGATGATGAGGCCGATCATCGAACAGGTGCGCACCGTGCCGAGCAGCGCGCCCCACATCCCCGCCAGCGTCAGCGTCCGCTGCGCGAGGGCGACGATGAGCGATCCGAGCACGCCGATGGCGGCGGCTTCCGTGATGCTGGCGAAGCCGAAATAGAGGCTGCCCATGACGAAAAGGATGAGGAAGGCGATGGGCAGCAACTGGCCTAATGCGCGCATCGCCTCCTTCATCGGGATGGCGGGTTCCTGCGCGGGCACCAGGCTCGGCTCCTGCCACGCACGAAAACCGATCCAGCCCATGAACATCAGCGCGAGCAGCAGGCCGGGCACGATGCCGGCCATGAACAGCTCCAGGATCGAGACATCGGCGACGACGCCATAGACGATCATCGGGATGGAGGGCGGGATGAGGAAGCCGAGCGTGCCGGCGCCCGCCAGCGAACCCACCGCGAGCCGCCTATCATAGCCGCGGCCGAGCAGTTCCTGCAGCGTGATGCGCCCGACTGTGGCCGTGGTGGCGGCACTGCTGCCGGAGACGGCGGCGAAGAGCGTGCAGCCCAGCACATTCACATGCAGCAGCCGCCCCGGCAGACGGCGCGTCCAGGGGGAGAGGCCGGCGAAGAGATTCTCCGACAGCCGCGTATGGAACAGGATCTCACCCATCAGGATGAAGAGCGGCAGGGTGATGAGCTCGACCGCCGTGGAGCTGGACCAGATGTCGCCGGCCAGGAAGCGGTCCACCCGCATGTCGCGGAAGACCTCCAGCGCCACGATGCCGATGGACATCAGCCCGACGCCGACCCAGACGCCACCCGCCAGGGTGACGAAGAGCATGCCGATGACGAGGGTGAGGGGACCGGTCATTCGACGCCTCCGCCGGAAAGGGCTGCCTTGGCTTCCGGTTCCTGGCCCAGCAGCAGGCGGGCCAGCCGCGCGACGAAGGCGAGGACGAGCAGCGTGATGCCGAGCGTCAGGAAGCCCTGCGGAATCCAGAGCGGCGTGGCCATGGGGTAGAAGGAGGTGGAGGCGAAATCGAAGGTGCGCACCCATTGCTGCCATAAGGCCCAGCAGGCGTAGCCCAGCACGCCGATGGCGAAGGTGCAGCCGGCCATGTCCAGCAGCCGCGCCATCGGCGCCGGCAGCGTCTGCAGCATGATGGCGACGCGGATATGGCCGCCCTGCCGCAAGGTCCAGCCCGCGCCGCAGAACAACACCATGCATTGCAGGTAGATCGCGTACTCCACCGCCCAGGGCTGGGACCAGCTGAAGAAGGAGGTGGCGATGACCTCCGTGATCAGGATGATGGCGAGCAGCGCGGCGGCGATCGCGGCGACCCAGGCGCCGATGGTGCAGGCGCCATCGATGGCGCGCAGCACCAGGCCGATCGGGCCGCGGGCCGGGGCGGTTTCAGTCATGGGTCACGCGGCCTTCTCTCCTGTGCGGTGCTGGCATCGCGGGCCTATGCTGGCCGCCGATGCAGCGGGAAGTCTGGGCATGGCGGAAGCCGAGGATCATTTCGGGCAGACCATCGGCAGCGTGCCGGACAGCGTCGCGCTGCTGCGGCGACACGCGCCGGAAGCCTTCGCCGCCTATCTGATGGCGCGGGAGGCGGCGTATCGCCCGCCGCCGGAGGGGCATCTGCCGCTGGCCAGCAAGGAACTCGTCTTCATCGTGCTGGACGTGGTCGCGGGCCATGTCGAGGGCGCGCTGGCCCATGCGGAAGCCGGGCTGCGCGCCGGGCTTACGCCGGGTCAGATCATGGAGGCACTGAGCATCGCCATCCTGGTCCATGGCCATCAATGCTGGGCGCGCGCCGGCGCTGCCGTGATGCGCCATGTCGAGCACATCACGGCCAGCGAACAGGGCTGACACGCCGGCGTTCAGGCTCGGCCGACGCGCTGGCGGAACTGCTGCATGATGGGGCCTGCCGCGGGATTGGCGCGCACGAAATCGTCGCCCATCGTCGCGGTGGCCTGACGCACCGCCTGCACCAGCGCGGCCGACGGGTCCTCCACCGTCATGCCGTTCTGCTGCAACTCGCCCATGCGCAGCGTGTGCTCGCCCTTGGAGACGTTCCAGAATTCCGGCTCCAGCCGCTTACCGAGATCGGCGATGGTGGTGCGGGTCGCGGCCGGCAGGCGGCGCCAGACATCGTTGTTCACCACCATCAGGTTCGTGGCCCAGAGGTGGTTGGTGACGTAGGCGTGCTTCAGGAATTCCCAGTAGCGCTGCGCCACCGCGGTGGTGCCGCTGGTCATCACCGCGTCGATGCGGCCGGAGGCCAGCGCCGGCACCACGTCCGGATTCGTCAGCTGCTGCGGCACCATGCCGAGGCGCGTGCACATCTCCGCCGTCACGCGGTCATAGGTCCGCATGCGGATGCCGCGGAGGTCGGCGGCCGTCGCGATGGGGCGCTTGAAGTAGAAGAGCTGCGTGGGCCAGGGGCACATGTAGAGGACGGTCTGGTTCCGCCGCTCCAGCTCCCTCTCCCAGATCGGACGCACGAGGGAGTGCATGATCTGCAACTCGTCGTAGTTGCTGATGAGGAAGGGGATGCTCTCGATGCCCAGGATCGGCAGGTCGCCGACATTCTGGAAGGCTGCGAATTCCGCCATCGGCACCACGCCATCGCCGACCGCGCGCACCGTCTCATTCGCCCGCACGCCGAGCGAGCCGCCGGCATGGACCGTCATCTGCACGGCACCATTGGTGGCGTTGCGCACTTCGGTGGCGAAGCGCTGGGCGTTGACGGTGTGGAACTCGGCAGGGCCCCAGGGGATGGAGATGTCCCAGCGCGTCGGTGCCTGCGCCTGCGCGCTTCCGGCAGCGCCGGTCGCCAGTGCCGCGCCCGCCGCAGCCTTCATCACATCGCGTCGAAGCATCCCTATCTCCCTGGCCATTGGTTGCTGGGGCGGAAGCCAAGCATGGGTCCGCGCCTGCGACAAGAAATTTGTACGGACAAATGACGCGGGCAGGGTTAGAAACTCGCCATGAACGCCCCGATCCGGCTGATGCGCGACGGCGCCATCGCCACCCTGCTGATCGACAATCCCGCGCGCCGCAACGCCATGGCGCGCGCCATGTGGGCGGCCGTGCCCGCGCTGGTTGAGCAGGCTGTGGCGGACCCCGCCATCGCGGTGCTGCGCCTGGCGGGCAGCGGGGGACATTTCTGCGGCGGTGCCGACATCTCCGAATTCCGCGATGCCTATGCGGATGCCGCCGCCATCGCGGAGAGCAACCGCGTGATCCGCGACGCGATCGAGGCCATCGCCGCCTGCCCGAAGCCGACCATCGCCACGATCCGGGGTGCCTGCGTCGGCGGGGGCGTCGCCATGGCGCTGGCCTGCGATCTGCGCCTGGCCGCCGATGATGCGCGCTTCGCCGTCACGCCGGTGCGGCTCGGCCTGACCTACAGCCACGCCGATACGCGGCGCCTGGTGCTGGCGATCGGGCCGAACCGCGCGAAGGAGATGCTGTTCAGCGCCCGCGCGGTGGATGCGCCGGAAGCGACGCGGATCGGGCTGGTGGATCGGCTATGGGATGCGGCGGGCTTCGAGGATGAAGCCGCGCGCTACCTCCATGCCATCGCCGCCACGTCCCGCCCCGCGCTGCGCGGCGTGAAGGCGATGGTGGACGCTATCGCCTCCGGCGCCGCAGCGGAAACGCCCGCGCTGGCCGCGCTGTTCGAGGCACCCTTCGCCGGCGAGGATTTCCAGGAAGGCTACCGCGCCTTCCTGGAGAAGCGCCCCGCGCGCTTCACCGCGCCCTGAGCAGCCAATCCGCCAGCGCGCAGACCGCCTGTTCCGCATAGGCGCGGCCGACGATCTGGATGGAGCAGGGCAGGTCGCCATCCGGCGCCGGCCAGGGCAGGGCGATGGCGGGCAGCCCCGCGATATTGGCGATGGCGGTGAAATCCGCCTGGTCCACCGGCGCGGGCGTGCCATGCGGGAAGGCGCGCTGCGGCGCGGTGGGCATCAGCAGCAGGTCGCATTGGTCGAGCGCCCGCAAGGCGCCGGCCCGCGCCTCCGCCAGGCGGAACAGCGCCTTCGCGATCCGCGCGCCACTCGCATCGCGGCCGTAGGCGAGGGCAGCGCGGAAGCCTGGTGTCGCGGCCTGCGGGTCATCGACCAGGGCGGGATGCAGCGCGGCGGCCTCGGCCTCGATCAGCAGCAGGCCGGCACGGCGCGTGGCGGTCAAATCCCAGCCCGGCACGGCGACCGGTGACAGCACCGCGCCGGCATCGCGCAGCCGGGCCTGCGCTTCCTCCCACGCCGTGCGTATCGCGGGTTCCATCGGCGCGGTGAGGACCGCTTGGGGCAGGCCGACGCGCAGGCCGCGCGGGGTGGACGGCTGCGCGGGCAGGGCGCGCCAGCACGGCGGCGTGGGGCGCGCATCCGGATCATCAGGATCGTCGCCGGCCATCGCTTCCAGCGCCAGGGCGGCGCCTTCGACGGTCGCGGCCAGGATGCCGACATGGTCGAGGCGCGGCGAGAGGGGCACGACGCCGCTGCGGCTGACCAGGCCCGAGGTTGGCTTCAGGCCGATGACGCCGCAATAGGCGGCTGGCAGGCGGACGGATCCCATCGTATCCGTGCCGATGGCGAGCGGCACGAAGCCCGCCGCGACGGCGGCACCCGACCCGCCGGATGAACCGCCCGGCGTGTGGCCCGCCCGCAGCGGGTTCATGCAGCGGCCGAAGCCGGGCGTGTCCGTTGTGGCGCCCAGCGCGCCTTCATGCATCGCCAGCTTGCCGAGGATGACGAGGCCCGCTTCGCGCAACCGCCGCACGACGGGCGCATCGCGGTCCGCGACGCGATCGCGGAAGGCGGCGATGCCCGCCGTGGTTTGCAGCCCGGCGACATCCACATTGTCCTTGATGCCGATGGCGATTCCGGCGAGCGGACCAGGGCTGGCGGGACGCGTGGCGAGCGCGCCGTCGCGATCCACCTGCCAGAAGCTGCCGATCGCGCCATCCTCGGCGGCGATGCGGGCCAGAAGCGCGGGAATGTCGCTCGGCATCATCGCCGGTCGTCGATCAGGCGGATCGGCTTCTGGCGGCTTTCGACCTGCGTCAACGCGGCCAGCGACCCCGGAGCCGAGAGCGCGACGGCGATCTCCACGCCGAGGCGCGTGCGCAGCGCCGCCTCCAGCCGCGCCTGCAACGCCGCATCGGCGTCGCCGCGGACCTCAAGGTGCACCACCATCGAATCGCGGCCATCGGTGCGGCCGACGCGGCAGATGAAGTCGCCCGTCGCGGCCTCGCATTGTTCGACCAGCAGCGCGCCGATGCCGGTCGGGAACAGGTTGATGCCGCGCAGCTTCACCATGTTGTCGCTGCGGCCGAGGAAACCCTTGATGCGGCGGAAGGGGATACCGAGCGGGTTGGCGCCCAGCACCTCCTCCGTCACGTCATGCGTGTTGAAGCGGATGATGGGGAAGATGTCGTCCTTGAACAGGCAGGTGCAGACCATGTCGCCCAGCGTGCCTTCCGGCACGGGCAGGCCGGTATCGGGGTCCGCGATCTCCAGCGCGTGGGCATCCTCCATCACATGCATGCCGGTGCGGTCCGGGCCTTCGCCGGCGATGAGGCCGGTATCGCCGACGCCGTACCAGTCATAGACCGCCGCACCGCCCCACGCCGCCGATAGGCTCGCCTGGCTTTCGCTGCCGAGATGGGCGCAGATCAGGCGGATGGGCAGGTCCCGGCCGGGTTCCAGCCCTTCCTCTCGCGCCACTTCCGCCAGGCGCTTGATGTAGTCGGCGAAGCCCACGATGGCGGTGGCGCCAAACTGCTTCATGACGAAGACCTGCTGGGCGGAGCGTGTCTCCACCCCCGTGCCGGCGCTGAGGAATCGCGCACCGACCCAATGCGTCACCGTCTCCCGCACATAGTGGCCGCCATTGATCATGCCGTGGCCATAGACGGAATGGACGACGTCATCGCGGTTCATGCCGGCCATCAGGTACATGCGCGCCAGCAGGCGGTTCTGCACCTCCCGGCTCTTCGGACCGAACAGCAGGGGCTGTGGGGTGCCGGTGGTGCCGCTGGTGGTCTGCATGATGATCTGCGGGCGGCGTTCCGGCGGATGCGCGTCCTGGCCGTGGAAGTCGCCGATGGGCGGATGGGCGGCGACGGAGGCCATGAGGTCCGACTTGTCATAGGCCGGCAGCTTCGGCAGGTCATCGAGGCCCTTGATGTCCCCGGGCTCGATCCCCTTGGCGCCCCAGAGGCGCTGGTAGAAGGGCACCTTCCAGGCGAAGGCGAGCAGCTTGCGGAAATCCGCGTCCTGCCGCGCGCGCAGGGCATCCCGCGACAGGGTCTTCAGCGCGCCGGGGTAGTCCGGGCCGATCGGGAAATCGCGCAGCAGGGCCGGATGGTCCATCGCCGTGACATAGTCGAAGACGGTCATGCGGGGCGGTTCCTTCACGGCAGGATGGAGTCGAGCGTTGCGGCGGAAGCGCCGCGGGGCAAGGCGAGGGTGGCTTCGATCACGCGCTCGATCGCTTCGTCGGCGACGCCGGCGCTGCGCATCAGGCGGCGCGCCTTGTCGAGGATGTCGGCGACGGGCAGCGGGTTCTCGGGATCACCGAGGGCGTCCGGGATGTCGGCGCGGCGCGCCTCGCCATCCGCCAGCGTGACGGTGACGGCGCTGCCGTAGCGCGCGGGATAGGCGGCGGTGAAGCCGGGGTCGCGCAGCACTGCCACGCGGTCGCGCAGCGCCGCCAGGCCGGGGTCGTTGAAGCAGGCGGGGGCGAAGGCTTCCAGCGGTGGCGGGCCATCCCGCAGCGTGACGGCGACAGCGTGCTGGAGGGAGAATTTGGACTGCACCACGCTGGCGGGATGGGCGCGATCGCAGAAGGCGACAGCATCGGCATAGGAAGCGACCTCGATGGCGGCGATGTCGCGTCCGGCCACCCAGTCGCGCAGCGCCAGCGCCGCATCGATGGTGGCGTGGCAGTGTCGGCAGGCGGGCCAGGGCTTGAAGCTGGTCTCATGCACCAGCCAGGGCGCGTCGGGGCCGGCCAGCACGCGATCAGGCTGCGCATCCGGCGCCATGCCCGCGAAGACACCGAGCGCGCCTTCCAGGATCTCCCGCGGGCCGGTCAGGCCGTCCTCTGCCAGCAGCGCGGCCTCCAGCCCCATCACGGCGGCGCGGGCGGTGTGGAGTTGCTTGGTCATCACCGGCTCCGCCCGGCATTGCCAGACGCCACCGGTCTGCGTGCCGGCATTGCCCAGCGCCCAGACCAGGCGTGTGTTCTCAAGGCCGAGCAGCGAGGCGGCGGCGGCCGCTGCGCCGAAGGGACCGCAACTCGCGGTCGGGTGGAACTGGCGGTAATGCGCGTGGCCCATCGCGCGGCCGATACGGATCTCGGCCTCATAGCCGCGGATGATGGCGTCGAGCAGCGTGGGGCCGTCGGCGTCGCGTTCCACCGCAAGCGCGAGGGCGGCGGGGATCACCACGGGGCCGGGATGCAGGATGGCCTCCCGGTGCACATCGTCCATTTCCAGCACATTGCCGAAGGCGCCATTGGCGAAGGCGGCGTCGCGCGCGGTATGGGACGCGCCGAGGATAACGCGCGCAGCGCCTTGTGGCTGGCGCGCGGCCTGGCGGCGGAAGACGGCGCCCGTCTCGCTGGCGGCACCCGCCACGGCGCAGCCGATCCAGTCCAGCAGATGCAGCGCGGCCCTGTCGCGATCCGCATCGCTGATGGGTCGGCGGAGCAGCGCGGCGATACCCTCGGTCAAGGTGCCCAAGGCGACGATCCCGTTTGCCAGCGAAGTTGTCCGGACATATCAACGGAAGCATGCCGAGGACGCAAGCCGCCATGCCCATGATCTCACCCGCCGCCTTCGCGGCTTCGCTGCGGCCGGGGCTGCGCATCTTCGTCGCGGGTTGCGCCGGCGAACCTACCGCAGTGCTGGATGCGCTGGCGGCGAGGCCGGAGGCGCTGGCCGGCAGCACGCTGCTCGGCATGCCCATCGCCAGCATCAATCGCCGGGACTGGTCGGCGCTGGCGCCGCTGGAATCCGCCTTCATGACGGCGGAACTGCGCGCCGGCCTGGCGTCGGGCCGCGTGCGCTTCCGGCCGCTGCACTACAGCGACGCCTTTGCCTGGCTGCGCGGCCCCGCGCGCGCCGACATGGCGCTGTTCCGCTGCGCGGCGCCGCGGGATGGCAGCGTGTCCCTGGCGCTGACGCATGACTTCGTGCCCGCGCTGGTCGAAGCGGGGGCGGCCCTGGTCGCGGTGGTGGACCCGTCCCTGCCCGACGTGCCGGATGGCGTGCGCATCCCGCTGGACCGCCTGTATGCGCTGGTCGATGGACCTTCCGCCACGCCGCTGCTGCCGGTGGATGAGCCCGGGCAGGCGATGACCGCGCTGGGCCGTCATGTCGCCGGGCTGGTCCGGGATGGCGATACGGTGCAGACCGGCATCGGCACGGCCGTCGCGGCCGTGGTGCAGGCGCTGGATGGGCATCGGCGCCTGCGCTTCCATGGCGGCATGATCGGGGATCCGGTACTCGGCCTGCTTGATGCGGGCGTGCTGGACTCCGTGACAACCGGCGTCGCGATCGGCAGCGCGGCGCTGCATGACCGGGTGGCGCGCGAGACACGGATCGCCTTCCGTTCCGTCGGCATCACGCATGATGCCGCGCGCATCGCCGCGCTGCCCCCCATGGTCGCGATCAACACGGCGGTGGAGGTGGACCTGTTCGGCCAAGTGAATTCGGAGATGATCGAGGGGCGCCAGGTCTCCGCCCAGGGTGGCGTCGCCGATTTTGTCCGCGGCGCGCGTCGCGCTTCGGGCGGGCGCGCCGTGATTGCCCTGCTATCGAGCGGCAAGGGCGGCAGCATCAGCCGCATCGTCCCGCACCTGGCGCCGGGCACGCCGGTTTCCATCACCCGCGGGGATGCCGACATCGTCGTCACCGAACATGGCGTGGCGCATCTGCGGGATGCCGACCTGGACCAGCGGGCGGAACGGCTGATCGCCATCGCCGCGCCCCGGCACCGGGACGCGCTGGCCGATGGCTGGGCGCGGCTGCGCGCGGCGTTCTGATCAGCGGCCTAGGCGCTGGCGTGCCTCGCTCACCACCGCTTCCGTGTGTTCGCCGAGTGCAGGCAGCGTCGGATCGAGCGTGCCGGGTTCGTCATGGAACTTGATGGGCAGGCCGATATGGAGGTTGCCGTCCTCGTCCCGCACCAGCATCTGCCGAGCGGCGGCGTGGGGGCGGTGGAAGGCCTCATGCAGGTCCAGCAGCGGGGCGAAGCAGACGTCGCGGCCCTCGAACCATGCTTCCCATTCGTCGCGCGTGCGCGTCCGGAAGGTCTCCCGCAGGAAGGCCTTGGCGGGTTCATGGGCCGGGCCGGGCGGGCCGCTGGCGCCGGCGACCAGATCGTCCCGGTCGAGCGCGCGGAGCAGGTTCTCGACGAATTTGTGCTCGCTGCCGCCGAGCACGACGTGCTTGCCATCCTTCGTCGCGTAGATGTTGTAGAAGGCGCCACCGCCCCATTGCCGCACCTGCTTCACATCCGGCGCGCGATCCGCGCCCAGCACGGCGCCGGTGGCGTTGGGCAGCCAGGACAGAGTCGCGTCATACATCGCCATGTCGATGACATCGCCGCGGCCCGTCCTCTCCCGCCGCAGCAGCGCCATCAGCACGGCGGAGAGCGCAAGGAGGGAGGCGGTGGCATCGGCGACGGGCACGTTGGGGTGCGTCGGCTGCCCATCCTGGCCGAGATTGGTGGAGAGCGTGCCCGCCAGCGCCTCCACCGCCAGATCATGCGCGGGCTTGTCGCGCAGCGGGCCGTCCTGCCCGAAGGCGGAGATGGAGCAATAGACCAGGCGCGGGTTCAGCGCCGTCATCGCCGCGGGACCGAAGCCGAGGCGATCCGCGACACCGGGGCGGAAGGCCTCCACGAAGACGTCCACGGTGCGGACGATGTCATGCAGTACGGCCAGCTGGTCCGGCTTCTTGAGGTCCAGCACGATGGATTTCTTGCCGCGATGCGTGTTGCGGAACCACACGCTCTGCCCGCCGGCGCGTTCGCCGATGTTGCGCACCGGTTCGCCGGAGGGCGGTTCGAGCTTGATGACCTCCGCCCCATGGTCCGCCATGACCGTCGTCATGTAGGGGCCCGGCAGGAACAGGGAGAGGTCGAGGACGCGAATGCCGTCGAGCTTCATCAGACCGCCCCCAGGGCACGCAATTGCGCGACTTCTTCCGATGTGTAGCCGGCTTCCGCCAGCACCGCTTCGCTATCCGCGCCATAGCCGGGGCCGGCGCGACCGGGCAGGCGCTTTCCATCCAGGCGGATGGCATTCGCCACCACCTTGAGGTCCGGCCGCGCGGGATGCGGCAGGTCCAGGATGCCGCCGCGTTCGCGGAAATAGGGATTGTCCAGCGCCTGGCCGAGGCCGAGCACGGGGGCGATCGGCACCTGGCCCGCCAGCGCGGCGACCCATTCGGCCGATGTCTTCGCGCGCATCACGGGATCGAGCGCTGCCATCAGTGCGTCCCGGTTCGCCAGGCGTTCGTCGAATCCCTTGAAGCGCGGATCGGCGGGCAGGGTCGGCACGCCGGCGATCGCGCAGAACTTCTTCCAGAAACCGGGCTTGATGCACATGGCGAAGACATGGCCATCGGCGGTCGGGAACATCTCGCACGGCACGATGAAGGGGTGGCCGCCGCGCGGACGGCGCGGCACTTCGAAGCCGTCATTCAGGTACCAGGTCGCGACATAGGTCAGCGTCTGCATCGCGACATCGTAGAGAGAGACGTCAAGATCGCAGCCGCGGCCGGTGGCGCGCGCACCCGTCACGCCGGCCAGCAGGCCCATCGCGGCCGTCAGGCCGGACATGAAATCCACGACGGAAAGCCCGGCGCGGGCGGGGTTGGTATTGGGCTCCCCGGTCAGGGCGCAGAAGCCGGCCTCCGCCTGCGCCAGGTAGTCATAGGCTGGCCAGGATGCGCGTTCGCCATCGCGGCCGTAGCCGGAGAGGTGGACGCAGACGATGGACGGCTTCACGGCGGATAGCGCGGCGTAGTCGAGGCCGAGCCGCGCCGGCAGATCGCCGCGGAGGTTGTTCAGCACCGCATCGGCATCCCGCACCAGGCGATGCAGCGCATCGCGCGCACCCGGCTTGCGGACGTCGAGAGTCAGGCTTCGCTTGTTGCGGTTGAACGACTGGAAGTACTGGCTGTCATTCTCGCCGAGCGTGAAGCCGCCGGTGTGGCGCGCGATGTCACCCGGCGGATCACCGCCATCGCCCGGCGGCGGCTCCACCTTGATGACCTCGGCGCCGAGGTCGGCCAGGTTCATGGTCGCGAAGGGGCCGGCGCCGAACTGCTCGAAGCTGATGATCCTCAGCCCCTTCAGGGGCAGCATCACGCGGGGAACCGCTCGATCAGCTGCTTGGCGATGATCATGCGCTGGATCTCGTTCGTGCCTTCGCCGATACACATCAGCGGCGCGTCGCGGTAGTAGCGCTCCACATGGTATTCCTTGGAATAGCCGTAGCCGCCATGGATGCGCATGGCCTCCAGGCTGTTCTCCACCGCGGCCTCGCTGGCGTAGAACTTCGCCATGCCGGCTTCCATGTCGCAGCGCTCACCGGCGTCATAGGCGCGGGCGGCATCGTAGGTGAGGAGGCGGGCGGCCTGCACGCGCGTCGCCATCTCGCCGAGCTTCAGCTGGATCGCCTGGTGCTGGCAGATCGGCTTGCCCATGGTCTTGCGGATCTGGCTGTATTTCACGCTGTCCTTCAGCGCGGCGGAAGCGAGGCCCACGCCGCGCGCGGCGACATTGATGCGGCCAAGTTCCAGCCCGCCCAGCGCCGTCTGCAAGCCGCGGCCTTCATCGCCACCGATCAGGTAGTCGGCGGGGATGCGGTAATCGTCGAAGACGAGTTCCGCGCTGTCGATGCCCTTGTAGCCCAGCTTCTCCAGCTTCTTGGAGACGGTGAAGCCCGCGCCCTTCGGCGCGAGGAACATCGACATGCCCTTGTGGCGGGGCTGCATCTCCGGATCGGTCTTCACCAGCAGCGCGAAGCAGCTGCCCTGGATGCCGTTGCTGATCCAGGTCTTGGTGCCGTTGATGACGTAGTGGTCGCCGTCACGGCGCGCGCGGGTGCGGATGGCCTGCAGGTCCGTGCCGCAATCCGGCTCCGTCAGCGCAAGCCCGCCGCGGATCTCGCCCGAGGCGAATTTCGGCAGCCATTCGGCCTTCTGCGCTTCCGTCCCCATCCGGCTGACGCAGGCCGCCATGATGAGGTGGCTGTTGAAGATGCCGGACAGCGACATCCAGACTTCGGCGATACGCTCGACGATCTTCGCATAGGTGGTGGCGGAGAGGCCGAGCCCGCCATATTCCGGCGCGATGGTCGCGCCGAACAGGCCGAGCTCCTTCATCTGCTCGACCATCTCATGCGGGTATTCATCCGCATGTTCCAGCCTCAGAACATGCGGCCGCACGTCGCGGTTCAGCCATTTGTCGATGGCGTCGAGCAGCGCGGCCTCTTCCTCGATGGCCTGCGAGCGGGCGACATGCGTGTCCATGGCTGGTGCTCCCGTAAAATTTGTCCGGACAAATACGCTCCCGGCGCTCCTGCGTCAATCATTTCCGCCTGTGGTGGCGGAAAGCACCGCGACATCGGCCAGTGTCTCGATCCCCGCCACCAGGTCACGGATGCTGGTGGCGCGCGCCGTCGGTACCGGCGGCACGGCATGGCCGCAGCAGCGGAAGAATTTCTCTTCGTTCTCCTCGGCGCTCAGCGGCACGGCGGGATGGCCGTAGGTATGGGGCAGGCGCTTCACATGGCGCGTGCCGGAGGCGAGGGTGACGATGATCTCCTGCGGGTCCAGCGCGTTCTCGTTCGTGTTGCCATCCGGTTCGATCCGGACGCGGGATGCGAAGGCGTGGACGCGCGGATCGCGCAGCGCCTCACCGCGGAAATCCGGCACGTCGCAGCGCCCCTTGGCCAGGAAGACGCCGGCGACGAAGGGCAGGCACAGCTTCGCATAGTTCGAGGCTGGATCGGGGATGTCGGGTCGTCCCACGAGGCGTCGCACCAGTGGCGGTACGCGACAGGTGATCTCCGCGACATCATCCGGCGCGAAGCCTTCGTCCCGCATCAGGTCGCGCAGCGCGTGCACGACACCATGGGTGAGGCGGCCGGAGGGGAAGGGCTTGTGGGACAGCTTCTCGATCTGCCACTCGCGCCCCAGCGCCTTCTCCACGCGATCGGGATGCACGTTCTCCTCGATCAGCGTGAAGTAGCCGTAGCGGCCGGTGAAGACGTCGAGTGGCCCGCCCATGCCGGCGGCCGCCAGGTCGCAGGCCTCGATCGCGCCGCGGGCGTTGAAGCCAATCTGCAGGCCGAGCAGCGGCGAGCCTTCTAGATGCGGCTGCAGCGTGCCGCTGGTCTGGCCGTACATGTGGCCGAAGGCGCTGCGCGTCGTCGCCTCGTCGAAGCGAGCCAGGTTGGCGATGGCGGCGACGGCGCCGAAGCCGCCGGCGGTGGCGGGGCGGAAGAAGCGCAGCGCGGAATCGGTCGCGACGCCGAGCAGCCCCGCGATATCCACGCCGACGGCCATGGCCGCCAGGAAACGGTCGCCGGAAACCGGCCGGCCTTTCGCGGATTCCCGTTCGCACCACGCGAACAAGGCGGAGAGCAGCGTCGCCATGGGGTGCACGACGGCGCCTTCATGCACGCAGTCGAATTCGAGGCAGTGGATGAGGTAGGCATTGACGATGGCTGCGGAGCCGGCCGACATCCGCTGGCCCGTCAGCCAGGCCGTCGCCTCATCGCCCGTGCCCCAGCGCTCCGCTAGTTCCTGAACCGTGTGCACATTGGCGCCGCTGCTGCCGGCGATACCGACGCCGAGCGTGTCCAGCAGGAAGGTCTTGCCCGCGCGGATCGCGCCCGGCGAGAGATCGGCGTGCCGCACCCGCACCGCATGGGCGGCGAAGGCGGCGGCGATGTCGTATGGCGTGCTCATCGTGCAGCGGGCTCCGCGGGCGGGGGGGTGGTGGTGGCGAAGGCGCGGGCGATCTCGGCGCGCGTCGCCATCCAGACGCCAGGCTTGCTGTTGGCGTGCTGGAGAAACTTGCCGAAGGCGCCGATGCGCCCGGGGCGGCCGATGATGCGCAGATGCACGCCGAGCGACATCATCCGCGTGGCGCTGGCGCCTTCGTCGTAGAGCACGTCGAAGGTTTCCACCGCGTAGTCCAGCCATTGCTGCGGCGTGTAGCCCGGCGCGAGCCAGAACTTCATGTCGTTGCTGTCGAGCGCGTAGGGCATGATGACGATGGCGCGCGGGCCGTCCTTCGTCTCCACCACATCCCAGCGCGGCTCGTCGTCGGAGAAATCGTCCATGTGGTAGAGGAAGCCTTCCTCCGCCAGCGTGGTGCGCAGCCGAGGCGAATGCAGGTATCGGGACAGCCAGCCCACCGGCCGGTGTCCTGCGGTGGCCTGGATGGAACTCACGGCCTTGCGCACGAAATCGCGTTCCCGCGCCTCGTCGTAGGAGAATTGGTGGACCCAGCGCCAGCCATGGCTGCAGGCCTCATGCCCGCCTTCCGCGATGGCCCGGCCGATTTCCGGCGCCCGTTCCAGCGCCATGGCGGCGGCGGTGAAGGTGGCTTTCACCTTGTGCTTTGCGAGCTGCGCCGCGACGCGCGGCCAGCCCGCGCGGATGCCGTAGAGGTAGTTGGATTCGTTCGCAAAATTTCGGATCGGCACCTTCAGATGCACGCCCAGTTCATCGACGGGTTCCGGCCCCTTGTCGCCATCGCGCACCGACATCTCGGCGCCTTCCTCGACATTCACGACGATCGAGAGGGCGAGGCGGGAATCCTGCGGCCAGGGAGAGGTGGGCATCCGGGCTACCTGCTGTTGTCCGGACAAATCCTAGACCCGGCTTGCGGCGGGCAAAAGCCCCTCAGCCTTCGCCCCGGCGCAGCCGCATCGCATAGGTGAAGCGCTCCGCCGGATGCCAGGAGCGGGAGAGCAGGAGCGTCGCGCCATCGGTGCCGAGGTAGCGGCGGAGGAAGCGCATGCCGACGGCGCGCGGCTTGCGCCCGAGCGCGGCGGCGACGGCGGCGGGCATGGGGGCGGCGGTGATCTCCTGCACCACCTCCGCGACCTCCACCCCGAAGCGGCTTTCGATCATGGCGTAGATGGCACCGCGTTCCGGCAGGGCGTTCGCGATGGTGGCGAAGCGGGGGTGGATCAGCACATCGGCGGTCGCGATCGGCGCGCCGTCCTGGCCGATGCGAAGCCCCTCCAGCGTCAGCCACTGCTCCCCGGCGTGGGCCGGCACGGCGGCGGCATCCTCCGGCGTCAGTGGCGCCATGCGGCGGCTGCGGATATCGAGGCGCGTGTCCGCTGCGTATTGGAACAGCGCCTCGATGCTGCGCATGGATTGCACGGTGCCGCTGGGCGCTTCGCGGGCCACGACCATGGTGCCGGCGCCCTGACGGCGCTCGACCAGCCCGGATTCGACCAGGCGGCGCAGCGCTTCGCGAATGGTGTGGCGCGACACACGGAGCGTTTCGCAGAGCTCGGCCTCGGTCGGCAGCAGCGTGCCGACCGCGTATTCGCCGCCGGCGATGGCTTCGCGCAGTTGCGCTTCGATCCGGGCATAGAGCGGCAATGCGACACGGTCAGCCACGCAACGAAGGCCCCATGCCCGAAACGCCTTCGCCAGCGCGCCTGCCCCTCATGCTGCCGTGTCCTCCCCCTGTAGCGGAAGGCTAGCCCTTCAGCTTTGTCCGGACAACGTCCGCGTCATCAGGACACCACGGGCAGGACATGGATGCCGTATTCGTGGCGCAGCGTGCGGCCGAGCACGGGGTCGTGCAGTTCCATCGCGAAGCGGCTGGAAGGGCGGATGCCGCCGATGGCACCGAGCGTCCCGCAGAACATGAGGCTGCCAGGCGGCAGCGCCGGGCCGCGGGCCATCAGGTCCCGCGGGTGGCGGAGCGCGACCAGGCGGCCCTGCTGGTAGAGCGTCTCCTCGCCATCGATGGTGGCGGTGGCGCGCATGTCCAGCGCATCCCAATGGGCTTCCACCTCCTCGAACCGCCAGAGCGTGGTGCCGACCGGCTTGCCGCAGAGTTGCTTCGACAGGGCGATCCCCGCGGCCTCCGCCTTGCGATCGGTGTGGTCCGACCCGATGCCGAGCCAGAGGCCATCCGCGAGGGAGAGCAGGATCGGCTCAACCTCTCCGGAACTGTCCGGGCCCAGCACCTCGAGCGTCGGGGCCTGGGTCAGGTTGGCGGCGGCGGCGCGGTAGTAGACGGGGACGGAGGAGGGAGGCGGGACACCGATCGCGGCAAGTTCCTCGATATGGTGACGCACCGCGGCTTCATCACGCCCGGCCCAGCCGGCGATGACGAGGCTCGTGACCTCCACCGCCACACGATCCATGCCGGCCGTGGCGATGCAGTCGAAGGTGAGCATGCGCATTCCTCAAGGCCCGACCGCGCGCGGCAGCCACAGCGCGATGTCGGGCACGATCATCATCAGCACGATGGCCAGGATGTAGACGGCGACGAAGGGCAGCACGCCGGCGAAGACATCGCCGATGGCGCCGCCATCCTTGCGAAGGCCCTGCAGCACGTAGAGCACCGTGCCGTCGGGCGGGCTGATAAGGGCGATTTCCACCAGCATGGTGACGACGACGCCGAACCAGATCGGATCGTAGCCGAGCGCCGTCACCACAGGGAAGATGACGGGGATGGTGGTGATGATCATGGAGAAGCCCTCCATGAAGGTCCCGAGCGCCAGGTAGAAGCCGATGATGAGCGCCATGATCGCCCAGGGCGGCAGCGGCAGGGCGGAGACGAGGCCCGCCATCATCTGCGGCACGCCCAGCATGGTGATGACGTAGTTCAGCACATAGGCGCCGAGCAGGATGAGGCCGATCATCGCCGTGTTGCGCGCCGTCGCCTCCGCGCTGGCATGCAGCATGCGGAAGGAGAAGCGGCGTTCGACGACCGCGATGCCGATGGCGGCCACCACGCCAAGCGCGGCGGATTCCGTTGGCGTGGCGAGCCCCGCATAGATGGTGCCAAGGACGATGAGGATGAGCGCGATGGTGGGAATAAGGCCCACCAGGCCGCGAATCTTCTCGCCCAACGGGATCACGGGGCCGGGCGGCGGCGCGGCGTTCTTCTTCAGCAGGATCACCGCGATGAACAGCCCCATCACCAGGATGGAGGGGCCGACCGCCGCCAGGTACAGCGCGCCGACGGAGGTTTCCGTGATCAGCGCGTAGATGATGAAGGTGATGCCGGGCGGGATCAGGTTGCCGAGCGCGCCGCCGGCGGCCAGGCTGCCCATCACCATCTTCGGGTCGTAGCCGCGACCCCTGAAGAAGGGCATGGCGACCGATCCCATCGTCGCCGCCGTGGCGACCGAGGAGCCCGAGATGGCGGAGAAGACGCCGGACGCCACGATGTTGGTATGGAGCAGGCCCCCCGGCATCCGGTTCAGCCAGAGGTTCAGCGCGCGGTACAGCCGTTCGGACAAGCCGGCCCGCAGCAGGATCTCCCCCATCAGCAGGAACAGCGGCACCGCCACCAGGACGAAGGAGGAGGAGGGGCCCCAGGCCGTCTGGCCCAGGAAGTTCCAGAAGGGACGATCGGAGAAGGCGAAGCCCGCCAGCAGGCCGAGCACGCCGAGCGCCGCGCCGACATAGATGCCCGCCGCGAAGAAGCCGCCAAAGACGCCGAGCAGCAGCAGCACCGCGCCCATGGGGATATCGACGCCGCCCCCGCTGCCGGTCAGCGACAGGCCGAGGAAAACGGCGAGCATCACCAGGATGAAGACGATGGCGATCATGACTTCGTCCCCAGCGTCGTGACGCCCAGTGCCTCAAGCGCCTCCTGCGCCTCCTCGTCATAGCCGCGGGAGGAGAGGTTGCGCTCCACCTGCTTCGCGTCGCCCAGGATGGCCAGCAGGAGATTCTCCACCAGCATGCAGACGATCAGCAGCAGGAACATGATCATGCCCGCCGCCCACAGCCCCTGCGGGATGGCGAGTGGCGTCCGCAGCAGGCTGATGTCGGTGGCGTTGAACAGCAGGCTTTCATCCACCAGATCCCAGGCGCCCTGGGCGATGAAGGCCATGAAGATGCCCAGCAGCAGCAGCGACAGCAGGTGCAGCCAGATGCGGATGCGCTGGGGCAGGCGGTTCACCAGCATGTCGATCCGCACATGGGACCGTTGCGTCAGCGTATGCGCCAGGCCCCAGGATAGACCGAAGGCCAGCATGTAGCCGGTGATCTCGGTCGTGGATTGCGTGCTGACGCGGAAGATCGACCGCGCCAGCACATCGAAGGTGATGAAGAAGGCGCAGAGCACGAAGCCCCAGCCGGCGACGAGCCCCATGCCATGGCCAAGGAAGCCGACCGCGCGGCGCAGGCCGGTCGCGGCCCGCAGCAGGCCGCCAGCGGCCCGCGGGATGAGAGGTGCGGGCCGCGACATGCTCAGCGCGCCTCGAAGCGCGTGCCGGAAATCGGCGCGACGATGCGGTTGTAGGTCTCACCGCAACCGGCGCCGCAGCGGCGGACGAAGGCGGGCAGCACGTTGTTCGCCAGGATGCCGCGCAGCGTCTCAAGATCCGCGGGCGTGGGGCGGGAGACGGTCATCGGCCGATTCTCCACCAGGCGGCCGATGGAGCAGTTGGCGCGATCGCCGATATTGCAGGCGATGCCGTCCTCGGATGCCGCGTCGCCGAGCTTCCACTGCTCGTCCTGGATCTTCGCGAAGGTGCTGGTGATGAGGTCGCGGGCCGGCGCGTCCAGGCGGTTCCACCAGGCGAGGTTGATGAAGTAGCCATAGGTCGACCAGGCGACGGGCAGCGCATACATATGCGTCGTTACTTCGTACCAGCGGGCACCATTGCCCGAACCGGTGCCGGTGATGGCGCAATCCGCCACGCCGCGTTCCAGCGCCGCATAGACTTCCGGGAAGCCGATGCCGACGGCCTGGCCACCGACGGCGGCGACGAAGTCGTTGATGCTGCCGCCACCGGTGCGGATGCGGCGGCCGCGCAGATCGGCCAGCGAATTGGCACGCTCACGGCAGAACAGCACCTGCGCGGGATAGGGCGCCATGGCGATGATGCGGACGCCGAAGCGTTCCAGGCCGCGATTCACCTCCGGCATCAGGGCTTCGGCCACCTGGCGTGCCTGGCCGATGGTGGGGTTGAGGCCGGCGAGGTCGACCATGTCCAGCAGCGGCACATCGCCGGCGACGGTGTTGAGCGGCACGGCGCCGATCTCGACCTGGCCGGAACGGACGAGGCGGATGATCTCCGGCCCGTTCAGGTTGCGCTCCGGCCAGGCGGCCAGGTTCACGCGGATGCGGCCATTGCTGGCGGCGGCCAGGCCATCGCGCAGCAGCGGGATGTCGACGCGCGTGTATTGCGGGATGGCGGGCGTGGGCTGAGTCACGGCCTGAATGTTGACTTGCGGCCCCTGCGCCAACGCGGCGCCGGCCGAAAGGCCGATGGCGAGCGCGGCGCCAAGCGCGGCGCGGCCCATCTGGACGATGCTGGTCATGATATTCCTGTTCTCCCTGTCGATGGTGGGCACTACAGCACGGCGAGGCTGCTGTTGCGGAGGTCCGTCACCAGCATGGCGCCGGGCGCGTGGGTGATGGCGAAGTCGGGTCTCGCCGCGGCGATCACGGCCTGGGGCGTGACGCCGCAGGCCCAGAAGACCGGGATCTCGTCGTCATCGACCTCGATGGCGTCGCCATAGTCGGGGCGCGAGAGATCCCTGATGCCGATGAGGCGGGGGTGGCCGATATGCACGGGTGCGCCATGCACGCCTGGGAAGCGGGTGGTGATCTGGATGGCGCGGATCGCATCGGCCGGCGCGAAGGGCCGCATGGAGACGACCATCGGCCCGGCGAAGGGGCCCGCCGGCGCGCAGGCGATGCTGGTGCGCCACATCGCGACGTTGCGGCCCTGCTCCACATGCCGCAGCGGGATGCCGTCCTCCATCAACGCGTGTTCGAAGGTGAAGGAGCAGCCGAGGACGAAGGCGACCAAATCGTCCCGCCAGACATGGTCGATGGAAGTGGGCTCCTCCACCAATTCGCCCTGCCGCCAGACGCGGTAGCGCGGCAGGTCGGTCCGAAGGTCGAGGTCGCGCCCGAGTTCCGGGATGTGCGGGCTGCCCGGTTCGCTCATGCCCAGCACCGGGCAGGGTTTCGGGTTGCGCTGGCAGAATCGGAGGAAATCGCCGGCCAGCGCCGCCGGCAGGATGGCGAGGTTCCCCTGCACGAAGCCGGGCGCGAGGGAGGAGGTATGCCCGGCCAGCCGCCCCGCGCGCGCCGCATGTCGGACGCCCACGGCATCCAGCGGCATCATGGGCGGCGATTGGTCCGGCATCGGGGCTCCTCGGGAAGCTGTCCGGACAAATCATGCCGGTCCTTGCGATAGGCGCCAATCGTGAATCCGAATGTTTTCCGATCACCTGCGCTTATCGGTGCCCGGCCTCCGTCGCGACCTCCACCGCCAGTTCCGCCAGGCGGCGCGCCAGCGCGTCATCGGGGCCAGAGGGCCAGGAGGCGGTGAAGGCGAGTTCAGGCGGCGCCAGGGTCGTCTCCACCAGGCGAAGCGTCCCCTCGGCCAACTCCCGCGCCACTACCGCGGGTGGAATGACGGAGAGCCCGATGCCGTCCAGCGTCATCCGCACGATGGTGGCCAGCGACGCATTGCCGAAGACGCGCGGCGCCGGGCCATCCGCGCTGCGCAGCGCGGCGGACAGCGCGATGGTGGGCGCCGTGCTGCGGGGATAGGTGATGATCGGCAGCGCCAGCACGGCATCCCGGTCCAGCGGCTCCGCCGGCAGGCCCAGCTTCGGGCTGGCGGCGAAGGCGAGGGGATAGCGGCACAACGGCAGGTTCGCCATCTCGGCTTCCACCAGCGGTCCCATCAGGAAGGCCAGGTCGATGGCGTGGCTGGCCAGGGCACCGCGAAGGGCGTGGGTGACATCCACCTCGATGTCGAGCGTGACGGCGGGATAGAGGGCGTGCGCGCGTTCGATGAAGCGGGCCAGCCAGGTGTGGACGATGGTCTCCGCCACGCCGAGTCGCAGCACGCCGCCGACCGCGCCGGGACCGGCGACCGCTTCCAGCATCTCCGTCCGCAGGCGCAACATGCGCTCCGCATAATCCAGCAGGCGGCGGCCCTGCGCGGTGGTCACGACGCCTCGTCCCGTGCCGGCAGGTGTGGTGCGACCGCCGCGTTCCAGCAGCCGCACGCCGAGTTCGGCCTCGAGCGCCGCGATGCGCTGGGACACGGCGGGCTGGGTCGTGTTCAGGCGATCCGCCGCGCCCCGGAAGGAACGCAGGCGGGCAAC
The DNA here is from genome assembly GCF_051859025.1 of Falsiroseomonas sp. Taxonomy (GTDB): domain Bacteria; phylum Pseudomonadota; class Alphaproteobacteria; order Acetobacterales; family Acetobacteraceae; genus Falsiroseomonas. Next base: position 246,923 of record NZ_JBHYGL010000012.1, read on the forward strand.
CCAGAAGAAGATCTCGAGGCTGCGGAGATCGGCCATGCGGGGCGCAGCCTGCGTCGTCGCTCAGGCCGAGTCGAGACGCCCCATCTCCTCCACCAGCCGCGCCGCCAATTGCCGGGCGGGCGCGGTGGCGGGGCGGTTGGCGGGCGCCAGCAGGCCGATCCGCAGCGCGTTGATGGCGGGGCTGTCGAAGGGGCGCCAGGCGACCTCGCCCCGCTCGATCTCCTCCAGGAAGCCGAGGCGCGTGAAGAAGGCGATGCCCATGTTGAGGCGGATGGCGGTCTTGAGCGCCTGGATGGAATTGGAGACCAGGCGCGGCCGCAGCCCGGACCGGAAGCGCGCGAAGCCGGCATCGACATCGGCGGAGCGGGGCAGGGGGCCGGCCTGGGCGAGGAAGGGATAGGGGGCCACATCCTCGAAGCTCACCTCCCGCTTCTGCCGCAGCGGGTGGTCGGACGGCATGACGACGCCGATGGGGGCGGGCACTTCATGTTCGAACCGCAGCGACGGCGGCGTGGGGCCGACGAAGGTGAAGCCGAGGTCGTAGCTGCCATCCGCCACCAGGCGCGGGACATCGGCGGGGTTGGCGGCGTCCAGCGCGTAGGTCACGGCGGGGAAATCGGCGCGGAAGCGGTCCAGCGCGCGGGGCAGGAAATCCACCAGCAGGCTGTCCACCGCCGTGATGCCGACATGCCCGGTGCGGGCGGCGCGCAGATCGTCGATGCGCGATCGGACGCGATCGAATTCCACCAGCGTGCCGACGACATGCTGCAGCAGCAATTCCCCCGCCGCCGTCAGCCGCATGCCACCGGGCAGGCGGTCGAACAGCGCGGTGCCGAGTTCCTCCTCCAGGTTCAGGATCTGGCGGTTGAGGGCGCTGGCGGAGACGTTGAGGGCGGCGGCGGCGCGACGTATCGAGCCGCGCTTCGCCGTCTCCCGGAAGTAGTTGAGTGCCGCGGCGTGCACGGTGCGGTCAGGCGCCTGACCAGACCGGCTTGCGCTTTTCCATGAAGGCCTTCACGCCCTCATCCTGATCCTTCGATTGCAACGCCTCGATCAGCGCAGGCAGGCGTGCCGCCTGGGCTTCCTGCGCGGTCAGATGCGCGGTGCGGCGGACGCTCTGCTTGATGGCACGGACTGAGAGCGGCGCGCAGGCCAGGATGCCTTCCAGCCAGCGATCCACCGCGGCATCCAGCCCATCCTGGGGCACGACCTCATTCACCAGGTGGAAGGCGAGGGCTTCGGCGGCGGTGATGCGGCGCCCCGTCAGCATCATGCCCATCGCCATGCGGTGCGGGATCTGGCGTTGCAGCAGCGCCATGCCGCCATCCAGCGGCAGACGGCCAAGGCGCGGTTCCGGCAGGCCCATGGTCGCACTCTCGGCCGCGACAATCAGGTCGCAGCCCAGCAGCATCTCGAACCCGCCGCCCAGCGCATGGCCGTTGACGCGGGCGATGACGGGGACATCGAGCGTGGTGCGCAGCGCGATGCCGCCGAAGCCGCCAGGCCTGGGCGCGGCCCAGTATTCAAGGCCCGTGACACCATCGCCGCCCTTCACGTCGGCTCCGGCGCAGAAGGCGCGCGTGCCGGCACCGGTCAGCACCACGGCGCGGATGTCGCGGCGGGTCTCGATCTCGGTCCAGATGCGCTGGAGTTCGGCCTCCGTCGCGCGATCCACCGCGTTCATCGCTTCCGGTCGGTTGAGCGTGACGCGGGCGATATGGTCCGCGACGTCGAAGATCACGCTCATTCCGCGGCGACGCCCTGGGCTACTTCGGCCTTCACCTCATCCGTATGCTTGCCGAGCCTGGCGGGCGGGATGCGCAGCGTCACCTTCGCGTCCGACATGTGGATGGGGGAGCCGACTAGGCGCATGGGTTCGATCTCGCCCGGGCCTTCCAGGATCATGTCGTTGATCCGCGCCTGCTCATCCTCCAGCGCCTCCGCCAGGCTGCGCACCGGCGCGCAGAGCAGGTCCTGCGCTTCGAGGCGCGCGAGCCAATAGGCGGTGGTGTTCGACTTGAAGCGGTCCCTGAAGATGGCCTGGAGCGCAGGCTTGTTGGCGACCTGGTCATCGAAACTCGCGAAGCGCGGATCGCGGCCGAGATGCTCGATCTCCAGCGCGGTCGAGATGTCGCCGAGCGGGTCGGCCTTGAAGGCGCCCACCATCACCAGCGCGCCATCGCTCGTCTCGAAGACGCCGGAAAGCGGCATGGCGCCCCAGTTGATCTCCTTGCCGCGCATCAGATGGGCAGCGCCTTCCTGCGTCTGCGCCGCCAGCATCGAATCGAGCAGCGAGACGGCAATGCGCTGGCCGCGGCCGGTCTTCTGCCGCTGAAGGATGGCCAGCAGGATGCCCTGCACCATATGCATCCCCGCGGAGTAGTCCGCGAAGGTGGTGGCGTGGACGTAGAGCGGCTGGTCCGCATTGGACCGCCGATGCATCACGCCCGACATCGCCTGCGCGAGCACATCCTGCCCGCCCTTGTGGGCATAGGGGCCTTCCAGGCCGAATCCCGTGCCGACGGCGTAGATGATGCGCGGATTGACCTTCGACAGATCCTCCCACCCGAAGCCCAGCCGTTCCATCACGCCGGCGCGGAAGTTGTTCACGACCACATCCGCGGTGCGGACCAGGTCCAGCACCACCTGGCGTTCCTCCGGCTTGCGAAGGTCCAGCACCGCACTGCGCTTGTTGCGGTTCAGCGAACAGAAGACCGGGCCGAGCGGGCCCGCGGGATCGGGGAAGGAGGTGCGGGAGAGGTCACCCTGCGGGCGTTCGATCTTGATGACGTCGGCGCCGAAATCGGCCAGCGTCTGCGTCGCGACCGGCCCCATCATCACCTGCGTGAAGTCGATGACGCGAATGCCGTCCAGCGGCAGGGGCGTGCTCATGCTGCCGTCTCCATGATCTTCGCATTGGCGGAGGGACGGTCGCCGGGATCGCCGCCCTGCGCCCGCACCGCGGCGCAGATGGCGGCCGGGGAGACGGCGCGCGGCGCGATGCCGCCCTGCACCGCCAGCGCCGCGGCCACGCCGGCGGATTGCCCCATCGCCATGCAGGGCGGAATCTCCCGCGACTGCTTTTGCGCGGATTCCGTGGCGGAGTAATGCCGGCCGGCAACGATCGCGCCATCCAGCCCCTTCGGCAGCATCGCGCGATAGGGCGTGTAGTAGTCCCGTCCGCGCGCGACGGTGTCGGCGAAATGGACGCGGTCCTGCACATCCTCCTTCGTCACAACGTATTCGCCTTGCAGCAGGCGCGTCTGCCGGATGCCAAGCTGCGGCGCGACATCGATGACGAAGCAGTTCTGGAAGCCGGGCATGTGGTCCCGCGCATATTGCACCAGGGCGTAGATGCGCTTGCGGCCCTCGAAATCCGCCTTGGACATGTCCTCCACCGACAGCCCGTCATAGCCAACGAGGTGCGGGCAGTTGCACCAGACGACGCCGGGCAGCGGCGTCTTCAGCCACCAGAAGTCCCAGGACCCGCCCATGATCTTCTTGGCCTGCTTGTCGAGGGCCGCATGGCGTTCCGGTTCCTCGAACTGCACACGCTCGGCTTCGTCCGTATCGACGCCGCCGAGGCGAAACACCGTCGTGACCATGTAGGCGCCATGGGTGAAGTCACCGCCCGCGGCGGCCACCACATCCAGGTCCCCGGTGGCGTCGATGACGACATCGCCCATGATGGCCTGGCGCCCGGCCTTGGTTTCGCAGATTACGCCCTTGATGGCGCCGTCCCGCACGATGGCGGAGGAGAACCAGGAATGCGTGCGCGTCTGCACGCCGGCCTCCGCCACCATCTCGTTCGAGATGCGCTTCCAGCCATCGGGGTCGAAGGTCGCGGCCATGACGATGGGGTGCGGGCGGACATGAGAGCGGAAGTCGAAGACACCCCAGCGAGCCCATTTCCGGTACATGGCCCAGTCGGTCACACGCTCCGCTTCCGGCGGATAGACGCAGGCGCCGACGCGCGCCATGCGGTCGATCATCTCCATGCAGATGCCGGTGGTGGTGACTTCCTGGCCGTTGTGCATGTCGTCCAGCACCAGGACCATGCCGCCGGATGCCAGGCCGCCGAGGTAAGGGTAGCGTTCCAGGAGGGTGACGGAGCACCCCATCCGCCGCGCCGCGACGGCGGCCGAGAAGCCGGCCGGCCCACCGCCCACGACGACGACATCCGACCGCGCGACAATGGTCGCCTCCCGCGGCGTCTCCTGCACGCGCTGCGTGTCCATGGCTGTTTCCTCTAGACGGGGTTGGCCGGCTGCCAGCGCACCACCAGGCGTTCCACGGCGATGATCACGCCGAAGAAGGCCACGGAGAAGGCGGAGCCGACGATGACGGTGGCGTAGAGCATCGCGCTGTCGAAATTGTACATGGACTGGATGATCAGCGCGCCGATGCCGGTAGTGGAGCCGATCCATTCGCCGACGATGGCGCCGATCACGGCGGTGGAGGCCGCGATCTTCAGTGCGGAGAACAGGTAGGGCAGCGAATTGCGCAGCCGAAGCTTGAAGAAGATCTCGCGCTCGCTGGCCGACAGCACGCGCATCAGCTCCATCGCCTGCGGGTTAACCGATTCCAGTCCGCGCACCATGTTCACCAGTGTGGGGAAGAAGCAGATCAGCGCGGCGATGGCGATCTTCGGTTCCATCCCGTTGCCCAGCAGTAGCACAAGGATCGGCGCCTTGGCGACGACGGGAATGGTGTTGATGAGGACGACGACCGGGAAGAAGGCTTCCTCCATCGTCTTCCGATGCACGAAGACGGTGGCGATGATGATGGCGACGATATTGCCGAGTATGAAGCCGACCAGCGCCTCGATCGCCGTCGGCACCAGGTTCGCCATCAGGATCGGCCATTTCGCGACGAGCGTGGTCGCGACCGCGACGGGCGAAGGCGCCACGAAGGGCGGCACTTCCAGGATATAGACCAGGCCCCACCACAGCAGCAGCATGAAGGCGATGCCCGCCACAGGAAGAAGGCGGCGCCGCCAGGCCAGCTTGCGCCGCGCGCGTTCATGCGCGGCCTCGGCTTCCTTCAGCCCGGGATCGTCCAGCAGGGTGTCGGCGGTGATGCTCAATGCCCCCTCCCCAGTGAATCCCGCAGGCCGGACACGATCGTGGTGAAGGCCGGCGTCTCGCGGATCGACAGGTCGCGATCCCGAGGCAGGTCCACGGAAACCAACGCGGCGTTGCGGCCGGGATTGGCGGCCAGCACCAGCACCTGCTCGCCGAGATAGACGGCCTCATAGACGGAGTGCGTGACAAAGAGGATTGTCGTCCCCGTCTCCTGCCACACGCGGCGCAGTTCCTCGTTCAGCCGGTCGCGCGTGATCTCATCGAGGGCGCCGAAGGGCTCATCCATCAGCAGCAGCCGCGGCCCGCCCAGCAGCGCACGCGCGATGGAGACGCGCTGGCGCATGCCGCCGGAGAGTTCGTGTGGGAAGCTGTTCTCCCACCCCTCCAGCCCGACCAGCTTCAGCAACTCCCGCGGCGTCGGCGCGCCTTTCGGCAGGTCCCGCCTGCCGCCGACTTCCAGTGGTAACTCCACATTCTGCAGCGCCGTCCGCCAGGGCAGCAGCGCGGCGTCCTGGAAGACGAAGCCCAGCGTCCGCGCCGCCCGCGCCGCCGCCGGCGCCATGCCGAAGACAGAGACATCGCCCGCGCTCGGCTTCACGAGGTCCGCCACCACGCGCAGCAGCGTGGATTTTCCGCAGCCGGATGGGCCGAGCAGGGAGAGGAAGCCGCCGGCCTCCACCGCCATGCTCACATCGCGCAGCGCGGTGACGGTGCGGCGGTCCGTGACGAACCGCACCGTCACGCCCCGGCATTCGACGGCGGCGGACACCCGGTCAGCCAATCAGCGGTCGGTTGCCGTTGGTAAGGCGCAGGATCTCCATGGTCATCACCTCCTCCAGCCGCGGCGTGCGGCGGGAGAACTGGCCGAGCTGCGCGTAGAGGTCGATCTGCTCACGCCACACATCGGGGTCCATGGTGCCCCAGCCCTCGGTCGCGGTCTTGGGGCCGAAGGCATAGGCCAGCATCACTTCAAGCGCCGCCAGTTCATCGGCGCGGTTGAGGTTGGGGAATTCCTTGAGCAGCAGGTCCACCGCCGCCGCGCGGTTGGCATGGGCATAGGCCCAGCCACGGCCGGAGGCGCGCAGGAACCGCGCCAGCATATCCGGACGCCGTTCCAGCGTCTGCGCCGTGGCATAGTAGGGCAGGGCGTAGAGCCTGACGCCCGTATCCCACAGTCGCATCACCACGGGATCCTGCACCACGCGCAGCGCGGTGGTGTTCGTCAGCCAGCCCGTGATGACATCGACCTGGCCCGTCATCAGCGGCCCCATGTCGGAGCCGATCGGGATGATGGTGACGTCGCGCTCCGCGATGTTGTTCTTGGCCAGCAGCGCACGCAGCAGGATCACGGCGGTGGATTGCGTGCCGATCTTCTTGCCGATGAGGTCACGCGGCTGGCGCACAGGGTTGCGGGCGCGGGAGATGTAGCTGAACGGATGCACCTGCGCACCGGCCGCGAAGCAGCGCACGGGAATGTCCTGCGACGATGCGAGCATCAGCGAGGGGGAGGAGGAGACCTGCCCGATCTCGAACCGCCCGGCCGCGACGACCGCAACGCCATCGATGTTCGGCCCGCCTGGCTGGATGCGCAGGTCGAGGCCCTCGGCCTCGTAGTAACCCATCTGCTTGGCGCAGACCTCGCCGATCTGGTTGCCGCCGGTGATCCAGCCAAGCTGGAGATTGATGACCGTGCGGCCTTGGGCTTCCGCCACATCGACCATCATCCCGGTGCCCGCCGCGGCGGCGGCCGAGGCCTTGAGCAACGTCCTGCGATCCAACGTCATGCCCAATCTCCATGATGCATGCCGCTGCTGGCCCCCTCGGCTGCGCGGTGCACAGGATTGTCATGCAAGCATGGTGCCGGGTGTGCGCAAAGCAGGATTTTTTCGGTCGAGCCGTGCGAATTATTCGAACGGGGCTTCGGGCTTGACCCCGGCAGTCCCCGCATGGCCGCATGCAGCATGGCCCTCCTCCTCACCCACGCCGCGATCCTCACCATGGATGCGCAGCACCGCGTCCTGCATGGCCAGGACATCAGGATCGAGGATGGGCGCATCGCCGCCATCGCGCCCGGATTGCCAGTGGTGGCGGGCGACACCGTCATCGAGTGCCGCCACGCGCTGGTCACGCCCGGCCTGGTCAACGTCCACACCCATGCCGCGACGGCGCTGTTCCGCGGCCTGGCGGAGGATCTGCCCCGGGAGTTCTGGGCCGGCGCCTACCGCGTGCCCGGGCAGGAGCGCTTCACGGAGGGCGACTACGCCTTGTCGCTGCGCGCCGCCTGTGCGGAGTTCCTGCTGAACGGCGTCACCTGCATCGCGGACAGGTTGGCCGGCATGGATCGCTTGGCGCCGGTGATCGAGGCATCGGGAATGCGCGCCGTGGTCGGCAGCACGCTTACCGATGCGCGCGAAGCGGATGCCTGGGCGGAGACCGACCGACTGATGGAGCGCTTCGGCGCCGATCCCGCCCGATCCCGCATCACGACCGCCATCGCGCCGCATGCGCTGGACAGTTGTTCGGATGCGCTGCTGGCGCAGGTGGCGCGGCGTGCGGAGCGTGAGGACGCCCGCGTGGTGCTGCATGTCGCGCAATCCGCGCCGGAAGTGGCGGCCGTGCACGCGCGCGGGCATTCAGGTGCGCTGGCCTGCCTCAGGCGTGCGGGACTGGCAACCTCACGCACGGTCGCCGCGCATGCGATCTACCTGGATGAGTCGGAGATCGATGGCTGGTGCGAGGATGGCATCGCCATCGCGCATTGCCCCGCCAGCAACCTGAAGATCGAGGCGCGGACGATCCCCCTGCATCGCTATGTCGGCCGCGTGCCGGTCGGACTCGGCACGGATTGGACGGCCAGCGACAATGCGATGGACATGATCTGGGAAGCGCGCCTGGCCGCGCTGGTCGGCAAGCAATCCGCGGGCGATCCCACCTCGCTGCCCGTGGCCACCATGCTTCGGATGATGACGGTGGAAGGTGCCCGCGTGCTCGGCATGGACCACGTCATCGGCAGCGTGGAGGTCGGCAAGCGCGCGGACCTCGTCACCTGGAACCTGAACCGGCTGGAGATGGCGCCCGCGCATGACCTCGGCGCGAACCTTCTCTATTCGGCCTCGCCGCGCAGCGTGCGCGACGTGATGGTGGATGGCACCGTGCTGGTTCGCGATGGACGCCTGGTGCGGGAGGAGGAGGCCGCGCTGGTCGCCACGATGCGCCGCGCAGGATGGACCGATCTGCCTGCCTGATGGGCGTCCTTGCCTCCAGAGCGCGCAGCCAGGTGTGCCGATCCTGGCGCTAACTGCGCCGCGGCAGTGGCACGGGGGTTGCTGCGTCCTGCCGGCATGAGGACGCATGACCATGAGGCCTGAAGGCGCGGCCATCACCGCGGGGCTGTTCCACATCGCGGTGAAGACGAACGATCTGGCGCAGACCGTCGCCTTCTACACGCGCATCATCGGATTGCTCGAGGTGAAGCGGCCGGATTTCGGCTATCCCGGCGCCTGGCTCGGCGTGCCGCTGCCCGGCGGCGCGGCCATCCTGCATGTGTACGCCGGCGGGCCCGCGCTGGGGGCGGAGGGTCGCGCGCCCGTCGGCACCGGCGCCATCGACCATGTCTCCCTCACCTGCCACGGCTACCACGCCTTCATCGCGCGCTTCCGCGCGGCGGGGCTGGATTGGCGGGAGTTCCTCGTGCCGGGCACGAGCCTCTGGCAGTTGTTCGTGCATGATCCTTCCGGGGTGCAACTGGAACTGACCTTCGAGGGCAAGGCGGAAACCGGGCCGATGCCGGACATGTCCGACCACCGCCGCTACGTCGCCGGCACGAATTTCCACGACACCGCCACCTATCCGAAACTCGCGTGAGGATCCGCCCATGATCAGCCGCCGTCCGCTCCTGCTGGCCGCACTGGCCGCGCCGACCATCGCCCATGCGCAGGCGCCGGATCGCGTCCGCGTCGCGGTGTTCAACGTCTCCTCCGCGCTGCCCTATTATGTCGCGGTGGAGCGTGGGTTCTTCGCGGCCAACGGCATCGAGGCCAGCGCCGTTCCCTTGCAGGCCGCGCCGCTGATCGTGCAGTCCATGATCTCGGGCGATGTGGAGGCCGCATCCAACCTGGTGACGCTGGAAGGCGCCAACATCAATGCGCGACGCGCCAACACCGCCATCTACATCGCGCTGAACGGCCAGAACGCGCAGTACCAGATGGAGCAGTTCGTGGTGCGCAGCGGGAGCACCGCGCAGTCGATCCGGGACCTGAAGGGTGCGCGCATCCTCTCCGCCCCTGGGCCGGCCAATATCTCCGCCGCCCGTGCCGTGCTGGCGGCCAACGGGCTGCAGGAAGGGCGGGACTACACGATCCAGGAACAGCAGATGGGCGTGCATGTTGGCGCGCTCGCCGCCGGCACCTTCGATGCCGCCTACACGCTGGAACCCGTCGCCACCATCGCGGAACGCGCCGGCGCCGCAAGGCGGCTGGAGACGGGTGTGATCGCGACGCATCTCCTCGGCCGGCGCGATGCGCAGGCCTGGGCGGCGGGCGCGGCGCTGACTGGCAAGTTCATCACGGAAAAGCCCGCCGCCGCGCAGCGCTTCGCCGCCGCCTGGGCGCGCGCCTGCGCGCTGATCGCCGCCGACCCCACCGCCGTGCGCCCGCTGCTGGTGCAGCACATGCAGACCTCCGCCGAACTGGCGCCGACCATCCCGCTGGTGAATTTCCGCATGGTCAAGGATATGACGGCGGAGGAGATCGCGGATTTCCAGAAATTCGTGGACCTGGCGGTGGCGCAGGGCGTGGTACGCGACCGGATCGAGGTGCGATCCTTCCTCCGCGCGCTGTGAGCATCCCCCCGCGGGAGACCGCGATCTCCGTCCGCGGCCTCCGCAAGGCCTTCGGCGGGCAGCCCGTCTATTCGGGCTTCGACCTGGATGTGCGTCGCGGCGACATCCTCGCGATCTTCGGGCCGAATGGCTGCGGGAAATCCACACTGATCAACATGGCGGCGGGGCTGCTGCCGATGGATGGCGGCACGATCCTGTATGACGGCCGCGACGTCGCCGATGTGCGCGTCGGCTACGTCTTCCAGAACTACCGGGAGGCATTGTTTCCGTGGCGCCGCGCCGCCGACAACATCCGCTATCCCCTGCGCCTTATGCGCCTGCCGAAGGCGGAAATCGATCGCCGCGTGGATCGCCTGGCTGCCAGTTTCCGCGTCCGCTTCGACCTGAACCGCTACCCCTACGAATTGTCCGGCGGGCAGCAGCAGTTGGTCTCCATCATGCGTGCGCTGGCGGTGGAGCCGGAGGTGCTGTTCCTCGATGAGCCCTTCTCCGCACTCGACTACGAGACGACGCTGTCGCTGCGCGACCTGTTGCAGGAAGTGCTGAAGGAGATCGGCGTCACGACGCTGCTCGTCTCCCATGACCTGGAGGAATCGATCGTGCTGGCGGATCGCCTGCTGATGCTGACCAGGCGGCCGACGATGGTGGCGGATGACGTGCCGGTGACGCTACCCTGGCCAAGGGGCACGGCGGCCCTTTCCTCGCCGGATTTCGTCGCCATCAAGGCGCGATGCCTTGATGTCTTCCAGGCAGCGGTCGCGGCATGAAGACCTTCACCGCGCCGATCGCCGGCGCCATCGGCTTCATCCTGCTTTGGCAACTCGCCGTCTGGCTGCGCGTCGCCGACCCCATCCTGCTGCCGCCGCCGGCCGAGGCCTTCCGCGACACCTGGGCGGCGCTGGCGCGCGGCACGCTGGCGCTGGACACCTGGCGCACGGTGCAGCGGACCATGCTGTCCTTCCTCATCGCGACGGCCATCGGCGTGCCGCTCGGCGTGGCGCTGGGGGCGAAGGAGAGTGTCTATCGCAGCGTCGAGTTCGTGGTGGATTTCTTCCGCTCTACGCCAGCCTCCGCCATGTTTCCGCTGTTCATCGTGCTGTTCGGGCCCGGCGAATCCACCAAGATCGCGGTCGCGGCCTTCGGCGCGGCGCTCGTCATCCTGTTCAACGCGGCCTATGGCGTCATGAATGCGCGGCGCACCCGGGTGCTGGCGGCGCGGATCATGGGCGCTTCCGGCCCGCGCATCATGGCGGATGTGCTGGTGTGGGAGGCACTGCCCCAGATCCTGGTCGGCATGCGCGCCGGCGTATCGCTCGCGCTGGTGATCGTGGTGGTGGCGGAGATGTTCATCGGCTCCACCGACGGCCTCGGCCACCGCGTCATCAACGCGCAGATGCTGTTCGAGAGCGGGCTGATGTACGGCACCATCTTCGTGGCCGGCGCGCTGGGCTATGCGCTCAACCTGCTGTTCCTGGTCATCGAGAAGCGCTTCGTTCACTGGGCCGGAAGGTAGCGCCTAGGCGACGTCGCGATAGAGCTGCCGCAGCTTGTCCATGAAGGGCGCCTGCATCTTGGCACGGGTGCCTGCCACCACGTCGCAGGGCGGCACCAGCGTGTCGCTGGCTTCCCAGGAGAAGTCGCTGACGAATTTCACGCGGGGGTCGCGGAGCGCCGCGATCTCCGCCACCGTCCCGCCACGCTTCAGCACCACGCCGGCCACGACGCCGCATTCCACCGCTTGCGTCGCGCCCTGGCCAAGGGTGGGCACCATGGCTTGTGCGGAATCGCCCAGGAACAGCGCCCGGCCATCGGCGGCGTACCGCTTAACGGGGGAGGTTGCACTGCGCGCCCAGTGGATTTCCGGCAGATGTCGTTCGATCTTGCCCAGCATCCACTCGACGGCCGGGCAGGGCGTGCCGCCCTCCGGCGTGAACAGCGCGCGCTGTGCCTCCGCGGTCTTCATGCCCTCGGGGATCGTCTCCGACCCGTTCAGCGGGAAGGTGCCAGCGATATAGACGGCGCCGCCGGGCACGCGGAAGGACAGCAGCCGCGCATTGCCGTTGAACCACTGCCCGTAATCGTCATACGGGCAATCCGCGGCATCCGTCACCAGCAGGCGCCAGATGCAGACGCCGAGCAGCGTGCTCTCCGGCTCCCCTACCGTCAGCGCGCGCAGCCGGCTGTAGCGTCCATCGCCACCCACCAGCAGGTCGAAAGCGCCGTCGCGGACCAGGCCAGCCGGCGTGCGGAAGACCGGCACCAGGCGGCCGGCGGCGTCTTCTTCCAGCGCTTCCAGCACATGCGCGTTCCGTGTGCAGCCTGAAGCGGGCACGCGCAGCAGGCGGTAGAGTTCGGACCAGCGGATGCGCACGCCCGGCTCCTCCGCGACATCCAGCATGTCCAGGTCGAACAGGCGGGTGCCGTCCGTCAGATCAACGAACCAGCGGTGCCAGGGGAGGGACGCTTCGCGCAGCGCGGCGTGGCGCGCGGGCATGTGCAGGCGCAGCGCCTTCAACGCATTCGGGCCGATGTTGAGGCCCGTGCCCGCTTCCGCATGATCCCCGGGCGCCACGCGTTCGAAGGCCGCCACCTCGATGCCCGGGGCGTCGAGCAGCGCCTCCGCCAGCAGGCTGCCCGCGACGCCAGTGCCGATGATGCCGATGCGCATGGAAAGTGTCCGCCAGTTCCGCGTGGGCCCTGCAAAGCCCGCGCCACATGACCTATGCTTTAGCGATGCCGAGCCTCTCGATCCACCGTCTCCCCATGGCCCATCCGGGCGACCTCTCCGCGCTGGCGGGGCTGATCGCCGCCGGCACCATTCGCGCCGGCGATGTCCGCGCCGTGATCGGCAAGACGGAGGGCAATGGCGGCCTCAACGATTTTACCAGAGGCTTCTTCACGCAGTCGCTGATGCTGCTGCTGGCGCGGCAGACGGGTGAGGCGCCGGAAGCGTTGGCCTCGCGCATACCCTGCGTGCTGTCCGGCGGGACGGAGGGCGCGCTTTCCCCTCACTACATGGTTTTCGCCGTGGCGGGCGACCGCGGCGGCGAATCGGGCCTGGCGCTGGGCAGTGCCTTCAGCCCGCTGACACCGGCGGGCGAGATCGGCCGCGTTGCGCAGATCGAGGCCGTGGCCGCCGCCGTCCGCGCCGCCATGGCCGATGCAGGCATCACGCGGGCCGAGGATGTCGCGCTCGTCCAGGTCAAGGCGCCCTGCGCGCTGGCACCGGGGCCGGAGGCGCGCAGCACCGATCCGCGCGTGCTGATGGCGCTGTCCCGCGCGGCTGCGGCTTTCGGCGCCGGCATCGCGATCGGCGACATCGCGCCGGAGGCCGGCACCGAAGCCGGGCTGCTGCGGGATGTGCAGCATTATTCCAACCGCGTCAGCATCTCCTCCGGCATCGAGGTGGTGTGCAACGAGGTGGTGGTCTTCGGCCGCGCCGCAGGCTGGACGCCGGGCATCAGGGCGGGGGTTGCGCCGATGCGGGACCTGCTCGACCTCGGCGGCGTCATCGCTGCCTGCCGTGCGGCGGGGCTGGATGCCGCGCCCTCCGTCACGGACCCGGCGCGCGTATTGGGCGTGATCGCGAAGGGGGAGCCCGACAAGGCCGGGCATATCCGCGGCGCGCGCCACACCATGCTGGGCGATACGGATATCGATGCGCAGCGGCATCTGCGCGGCGCGTTGGGCGCGATCGTCGCCGCCGTCACAGGGGATGGCCAGGTCTTCGTCAGTGGCGGGGCGGAGCATCAGGGGCCGCCGGGTGGTGGCCTCGTCTGCGTCTTCGCCAGGGAATAGGGGCCACCGCGAGCGGCGGCCCCCATCGGTTTCAGCGGATCGCGTCCATCACGGCATGCGTCCAGGCATTGGTGGGTGCCCGGCTGATCACCGGTGATTCGCCGCCGGAAGACAGCAGCGTCTGCACCGTGCGCTCGTAATCCGCCGGCGCCAAGCGGCCGCCGCCCTCGGCGTCCAGCAGGCGGGCGATCTCGCCCATCATGCGGCGCTGGTGCGCGATGGTCTGCGCGCCGGAGGCATCGTTATCCAGCACGATCTGCGCCGCGGCATCGGGGTTCTGCCGCGCCCAGTCCCAGCCCTGCATGGAAGCGCGGACGAAGCGGGCCATGCGCGCGACGAAGGCTGCGTCCGTCAGGCGGCTTTCGAGGACGTAGAGACCGTCCTCCAGCGTCGCCACGCCCTGTTCCTCATACCGGAAGACCTGAAGCTGTTCCGGCCGGAAGCCGCCATCGATGACCTGCCAGTATTCATTGTAGGTCATGGTGGAGACGCAATCGGCCTGGCGCTGCAGCAGCGGGTCCACGTTGAAGCCCTGGCGCAGCACCCGCACGCCCTGCGGCGTGCCATTCGTCGGGTAGCCGAGGCGCGACATCCAGGCGAGGAAGGGATATTCGTTGCCAGAGAACCAGACGCCGAGCGTCTTGCCGCGCAGGTCCGCGGGGGTGCGGATTCCCGTCTCCGCCCGGCAGGTCAGCATCATGCCGGATCGCTTGAAGGGCTGGGCGATGTTCACCAGCGGCACGCCGCGTTCGCGGCTGGCCAGCGCGGCCGGCATCCATTCCACGATCACGTCGGCGCGGTTGCCCGCGATGACCTGCGGCGGCGCGATGTCCGGCCCGCCCGGCGCGATCCGCACATCGAGGTTGGCGGCGCGGTAGAAGCCGCGGGCCTGGGCGACGTAGTAGCCCGCGAACTGCGCCTGCGTGACCCATTTCAGCTGCAGGTTCACCCGTTCGACCGGCTGCGCCTGCGCCGCGGCACCACCCGCCAGCATCCCCAAGCCCATCAGCCCGCCGATCACGGCGCGCCGCATCGATCCCATCACCATCCCTGTCTCTCCTTCATTGTCAGCCGCGAACGGAGGGGTGCCAGAAGGTCACCCGCCGTTCGATCAGCGCCATGGCGCCGTAGAATGCCGAACCCACCACCGCCGCGACAACGATTTCCGCCCAGACCATGTCGAGGGCGAGCCGCGCGGCTTCCGTCGTGATGCGGAAGCCCATGCCGGTGGTTGGGGATCCGAAGAACTCCGCCACGATGGCGCCGATCAGCGCCAGGGGCGCGTTCACCTTCAGCGCCGTGAAGATGAAGGGCAGCGCGGCCGGGAGGCGCAGCAGCAGCAGCGTCTGGCCATGGCCGGCGGCGTAGCTGCGCATCAGGTCGCGCTCCAGCGCGCCGGCGGCGGCCAGGCCGGCGACCGTGTTCACCAGCATGGGGAAGAAGGTCATGGCGACGACGACGGCGGCCTTGGACTGCCAGTCGAAGCCGAACCACATGACCATGATGGGCGCGATCCCCACCACCGGCAGCGCCGCGACCAGATTGCCGATGGGCAGCAGCCCGCGACGCAGGAAGGGGACGCGGTCCGCCAGCAGCGCCAGCAGGAAGCCCGCCCCGCAGCCGATGGCGTAGCCCGCCAGCACGGCCTTGAGGAAGGTCTGCACGAAATCCTGCCAGAGCAGGTGCGAACCGCTCACCATCCGCACGGCGATGGCGGAGGGCGCGGGCATCAGCGCCATCGGCACCTCGAACCCCACCACCAGCACTTCCCACAGCGCGAGGATCGTGGCCCCGAAGGCCAGCGGCGCCGCCATCGCCTGCCAGCCCTGACCCGGCAGGTCACCGAGCCGCTTCACCAGCCAGGCCGCCAGCATGGCCGTGGCGGTAATGCCGAACCACGCCAGGCCGCCTGGCGCGCCCGGGGCATGCACGCCCTTGATGGCCAGCGCGAAGCCCAGCAGGACCACGGTGGCCAGCAGCCCCGTCTTCATGCCCGTGCCCCCATGCGCCGCGCCACCAGGCGCTCCGCCAGGCCGAGCAGCCCGACCAGGGAGGCGGAGACAATGGCCGCGACCGTCAGCGCCGACCAGATCTGCAAGGTCTGCCCGAAATAGGACCCCGCCAGCAGCCGCGCGCCGAGGCCAGCCTGCGCGCCCGTCGGCAGTTCCGCGACGATGGCGCCGACGACGGCGGCCGCCACGGCCACCTTCAACCCGGCAAAGAGGTAGGGGAGTGAGGTCGGCACGCGCAGCGTCCAGAACACCTGCGCCGGCGTCGCGGAATAGGTGCGCAGCAGGTCCCGCGCCAGCGCGTCCGGCGCCGCCAGCCCCTTCACCATGCCGATGGCGACGGGGAAGAAGCAGAGATAGGCGCTGATGATCGCCTTCGGCATCAGCCCCGTCATGCCGAGTGCGCCCAGCGCCACGATAACGATCGGCGCCAGCGCCAGAACCGGCACGGCCTGGGATGCGATGATCCAGGGCATCAGGCTGCGTTCCAGCGCCCGCACATGGATGATGGCGACGGCCAGCAGCACGCCGGCCAGCGACCCCAGCCCGAAGCCCGCGAGCGCCGCGGACAGCGTGACCATCGCGTGGTTCACCAGGCTGCGGGGCGATGTGATGGGCGGGCCTGTGAGGCTGTTCCAGGTCTCCACCACCACCTGGTGCGGTGCCGGCAGCAGGGGCCTGGCATGGGACAGCGTCAGCGACACCATCGTCGCGAAGTCCGGCGCGTTGCCCGCCCGCGCCTGCATGTCCCACACCACCTGCCAGTTCAGCCAGATGGCGCCGAGGTACCACAGCACCACGATCCCCGCGGAGACGGTGAGCACCGGGAGGATGCTAGCCCTCATAGGAATGGCCTGCGCGCAGACCCTCCCGCACGCGTTGCGCGATGCGGAGGAATTCGGGAGTCTCGCGGATTTCGAGCGGCCGGTCGGGGCCAAGGTCGCAATCCACGATGTCCGTGATCCGCCCCGGCCGCGGCGACATCACCACGATGCGGGTGGAGAGGAAGACGGCCTCCGGGATCGAATGCGTCACGAAGACCACCGTCTTCCGCGTCGCCGCCCAGAGCTTCAGCAGCTGTTCGTTGAGGTGATCGCGCACAATCTCATCGAGCGCGCCGAAGGGCTCGTCCATCAGCAGCAGCTTCGGCTCGAACGCCAGCGCGCGGGCGATGGAGGCGCGCTGCTGCATCCCACCGGAAAGCTGCCATGGAAACTTCCGCTCGAACCCCGCCAGGTTGACCATGGCGATCTGCTTCCGTACGCGCTCCTGCCGCTCGGCTTTGGAAAGCCCCATGATCTGCAGGGGCAGCATCACATTGCCCTCGATGGTCCGCCAGGGAAACAGCGCCGGCGCCTGGAAGACATAGCCATAGTCCCGCGCCAGCCGCGCGGCCTCCGGCGTCACGCCATTCACGCGGATCTCGCCGCCGGTCGGGCGTTCAAGGTCCGCGATCACGCGCAGCAGCGTGGTCTTCCCGCAGCCCGAGGGGCCGATGAGCGAGACGAATTCGCCCGGCGCGATGTCGATGTTCACGTCGGACAGCGCATGGATCGGCCCGTCATTGGTGCGGAACACCAGCGACAGGTTGCGCGCGGCAATCGCCGGTTCAGCCACCGTTGCTGATCTCCCAGAGGCGCGAGGGGCTGAGTGGCATTTCGAGAATCTCGATCCCCTTCGCCGGCAGGTCCAGCGCATCCTCCAGTGCCTGCGCGAACAGCGCGCCGACGGGGATCGCGCCCGCCTCCCCGGCACCCTTCACGCCGAGCGGGTTCAGCGGCGATGGCGTCACCGTGTGGTCCATCCGGATGCGCGGCACATCCAGCGCGGACGGCAGCAGGTAATCCGCCAGGCTGGCATTCATCAGCTGGCCCTGTTCGTCCCAATGCAGCTGTTCGAAGAAGGCATTGCCGATGCCCTGCGCCACGCCACCCTGGATCTGTCCCGCCAGGATCAGCGGATTGATCACCGTGCCGCAATCATGCACCACGACGTAGTCGAGGATGGTAGGCCGCAGGGTCAGCGGATCGACCTCGATGATCATGGCATGGGCGCCACTCGCCGTCGCGCCGCCGGCGGGGCCGAAATAGGAGGTCGCCTCCAGCCCCGGCTCCGTCCCGGGCGTCACCGCGCCGCGCATCGGGTTCGCGAGGCCCGCCAGCGCGCCGAGGGTGATGGCGTGGTCGGGCACGCCCACCACATGCACCTTGCCATCGGCCAGCACCAGGTCCTCCTCCGCGCATTCGAAGTGGCGCGCGGCGGTCTTCAGCACCTTCTGCCGCACGACCTTGGCGGCTTCATGCGAGGCGCTGCCGGCGACGACGGCGCCGCGGCTCGCGAAGGTGCCGACACCCCAGTAAAACTGGTCGGTGTCGCCGGTCGTCACCTCGATGTCGCGGATATCGACGCCGAGCTGTTCGGCCACCACCTGCGCGAAGGCCGTCGCATGGCCCTGGCCCTGGGAACCGATACCGGTGGCGAGGCTGATCTTGCCGCTGCTCTGCACCTGGACCTTCGCGCCCTCATAAGGGCCGATGCCGGTACCCTCGACATAGCAGACGACGCCGATGCCGATGGCGCGGCCCTCCGCGCGGGCCTTCGGCTGCGTCTCCGTCAGGAACCGATCGTAGCCGATCGCATCCAGCGCCTTGGCCAGGATCGGCGCGTAGTTGCCACTGTCATAGGAAAGACGGGAAAAATCCTGGTAGATCACGCCCTGGTCGTACGGGAATGCATCTGCGGGGATGAAGTTGCGGCGCCTGATCTCGTTGCGGTCGATGCCAAGGTTCCGCGCCGCGATGTCCAGCAGCCTTTCCATGACAAAGACGCCGTGCTGCCGCCCGGCGCCGCGATAGGGCGTGACCAGCGTGCGGTTGGTGAAGACCGCGGTGAAGACGCTGTCATAGGCCGGCACGACATAACAGCCGAGCAGCGTGCACTGGCTGTTCAGCGGCAGGGTCAGCCCATAGGGATCATAGGCGCCGTTGTCGTGCAGGAAGACATCCTTCACGCCAAGGATGCGGCCCGACGCATCCAGCGCGATCTCCGCATCATGGATCTGGCTGCGTTCATGGGTGGTGGCGAAGAAATGCTCCAGCCGATCCTCGATCCACTTCACCGGCCGGCCGAGGCGCATGGCCGCCCAGGGCACCAGCACTTCCTCGGGATAGAACATCATCATCTTCGGCCCGAAGCCGCCGCCGATATTCGGCGCCACCACGCGCACCTGGCGTTCGCTGAGGCCCAGCAACGCCGCCAGCCCATTGCGGATGACGACGGGCGCCTGCGTCGTGTCCCACACCGTCAGCCGGTCCGCGCGCGGGTCCCATTGCGCGACAACGCCGCGCGTTTCCATCGGGTTGGAGGCGCCGCGGTCATAGATGAAGCGTCGCTTGACGATGAGCGCCGCCGCCTTGGCCGCCGCCGCGTAATCCCCGCGATGCTGATGCACCTTGGCCGCGACATTCACGCCGAGATGGTCATGCACCAGCGGCGCGCCGGGTTGCAGCGCGGCTTCCAGATCGCCGACGGCATCGAGCACGTCCCACTCGACCACGATATCGCCCAGCGCGTCCTCCGCGATGTAGCGGCTTTCCGCCACCACCATTGCGACGGGTTCGCCGACATGCCGTGCCTTGTCCTTCACCAGCGGCACCTGGCAGCACTGGTTGAAGACCATGCCCGGAACCGGCGGCGGCGGTACCAGCAGTGGCCCCGGCTTCCAGTAGTCGCCGAGGTCTTCCGCCGCATAGCAAGCGATCACGCCGGGCCGCGCGCGCGCCGCGCCCAGATCCACCGACACCAGTCGCGCATGCGCATGCGGGCTGCGAAGGAAGGCCACATGCAGCAGCCCCGGCAGTTCGACGTCATCGACGAACAGGGCCTCTCCCCGCAACAGCCGGGGATCCTCATTCCGTGTCAGCGGCTTGCCGAAGGAATGGGTCATGCGCCCCGCTCCGCGGCCAGAAGGACAGCATCGACGATGTGCTGGTAGCCCGTGCAGCGGCAGAGGTTGCCGGACAGGGCATGGCGCACCTCATCCTCCGTCGGCTTCGGGTTCTCCGCCAGGAAGGCCGTCATCGTCATCAGGATGCCGGGGGTGCAGTAGCCGCATTGCAAGGCGTGGCTGTCCTGGAACGCCTGTTGCAGCGTGTTCAGCTTGCCCGGCGCCGGCGCCAGGTTTTCGACGGTCCGGATGTCGTGGCCCTCCGCCTGCACGGCAAAGGCCAGGCATGACCGCGCTGGCTCGCCATCCCAGAGGATCGTGCAGGCGCCGCAGACGCCGTGCTCGCAGCCCACATGCGTGCCGGTCAGGCCGATCTCATGGCGGATGAAGTCGCTCAGCAGCAGGCGGGGCTCCACATCGCGGTCATGGGCCACGCCATTCACCGTCACGCGCACCCTCATGCCGCGCGCTCCGCCGCCAGTGCCAGCGCCCGCATGGCCAGCACGCCCGCGAGGTGAAGCTGATAGGCCGGGGAGGCCTGCACGCTGCCCATCGGCTCGATCTCCGCCTTCGCCGCTTCCGCCGCCGCCGCGATATCCGCCGGCGTCAGCGCCGTGCCCACCAGCCCCGCCGCGGCCAGGGGGGCGGCCATCGGCGTCGGCCCCGCGCTGCAGAAGGCGAGCCGCGCTTCCGCGCAGCGTCCCGCGCCATCCCGTCGCAGCACCGCGGCCACGCCCATCATCGCGTAGTCGCCGCGCCGCCGCGCCACCTCCAGGAAGGCCGTGCCGGAACCGGGGGGCAGGGGAGGGATCACGATCGCGGCCAGCATCTCATCCTCCGCCAGCGCCGTGGTCAGCGGGCCCAGGAAGAAGTCGCGCGCCGCGACCTCCCGCATCCCGCCCGCGCGGCGCAGTTCCATCCGCGCGCCCTGCGCCAGCATCACCGCCGGCATCTCGCTGGCCGGATCGGCGTGGGAGAGGTTGCCCCCCAGCGTGCCGCGCGTGCGGATCTGCGGATGCGCGACCTCCGCCAGCGCCTCCGCCAGCAAGGGCAGGCGCCGCGCGACCTCCGCATCCCGCTCGATCACGCGGTAGCGCACCGTGGCGCCGATTCGCAGCGACCCATCCGCCAGCCATGCCAGCGAATCGAGCCCCGCCACACGGTTCAGGTCGATCAGGATGCCGGGTTGCGCCACCCGGAAATTCATGGCCGGCACCAGGGATTGTCCCCCGGCCAGGAAGCGCGCGGCTTCCCCATGCTCGGCTTTCAGGGCCAGGGCGGCCTCAACCGTCTCCGGCCCCAACCATTCGAAAGGCGCCGGCTTCACGCGATCATCCTCATGGCCGCGAACCTGCCAGAAGCGGCCCTGCCCCTGCCAGAGGCGTTTTCCGCATCGCCTGTCCCGGCAGGCCACCGGGTGCCGCCTTCTTGCCCAGGCTGCGCGCGGCATGGTCAGGTGGGGGTATGCCGATCATCGCCTATCTCGCCGGTCCCGATGTCTTCCTGCCCGATGCGCCGGCCCATGCCGCGCGCAAATCGGCCATCTGCGCCGCCCACGGCATCACCGCCCTGCCGCCGCTGAACGAGGATGTGGCGAGCCTGGCCGCGATGCCGGAGGCGGAGGCCTGGCGCGTCATCTTCGCCAAGGACATCGCGATGATGGAACGCGCGGACATCGTCATCGCCAACCTGACGCCCTTCCGAGGGGCCTCGGCCGATGCCGGCACGCTTGTGGAACTCGGCTGGTTCCTCGGCCGAGGCCGCCCGATCTTCGCCTATTCCAACAGCGCGACCCTCTTCGCCGCCCGCAGCCAGGCGCAGGTGGCGGCGGTGCCAGACCCCATGCCGGGCCTCACGGTCGGCGGCTTCGGCCTGCCGGACAATCTGATGATCCCCGGCGCGGTCGAAACCGGCGGGCTGCCGATCCTGCTGCCGGAGGGCGGCGCCGACCTGCCCTTCGATTCGCTGGAGGTCTTCAGTCGCTCTGTGGCGGCCGCGGCGCGGCGGCTCGGCGTGGCGCCGGGCTGAGCGGCGCGGGTTCCAGATTGGCCTTGGCCCGCTTCAGCAGGGCGATCAGCGTCTCGACCTCGGCTTCCGTCATCCCGTCCGTCGCCAGGCCGATCACCTCCCGCGCCCGGGGCAGCAACTCCTCCCGCAGGGCGCGGCCGGCCTCTGTCAGGCGGATATGGACCTTGCGGCGGTCCTCCTGGCTGCGGTCGCGGGTGATCCAGCCCGCTTCCTCCATGCCCCGCAGCGCGATCACGGCCGTCGGTTCCTGCATGCCGATGCGGGTGGCGAGTTCGCGCTGGGTCAGGCTGTCCTCCTCCCACAGCACGCGGAGGAAGTACCAGGCGCCGAGCGTGGCGCCGCTCGGCTGGATGCGGATCTGCAGCGCGCGCTGCATGGCGCGGTTGAGGTCCCGGACCTGGAAACCCAGGCTGTGTTCCAGCGGCAGCGCCAAGGCGCGGTCCGAATCCTTGGGCGCGGGACGGGTCATGCCGCCTTCTACAACCCTGGCTGCTATGCCGGAAAGCGCGGCGGTGATTCAGCCCGGCGCCAGCGGCCAGAAATAGGCCACCGCCGGCACGCCGACGAGGATGACGGTGATGGATAGCGGCAGGCCGAGCCGCCAGTAGTCCTGGAAGCGATAGCCTCCCGGCCCCATCACCAGCGTGTTGCACTGGTGCCCGATGGGGGTGAGGAAGTCGCTCGCCGCGCCGATCGCCACCGCCATCAGGAAGGGATCGGGGCTGAGCTGGAGCTGCGTCGCCAGGCTCGCCCCCACCGGCGCCATCACCAGCACCGTCGCGGCATTGTTGAGGAAGGGGGTGACGGCCATGGCAATGACCATCATCAGCGCCATGGCGGCGATCGGCGGCACCGCGGCGGCCGCCACGGCGAGCCACCCCGCGACGAGTTCGGTGCCTCCGGTGGTACGGATCGCCTCGCTGACCGGGATGAGGGCGGCGAGCAGCACGATGACGGGCCATTCCACCGTCTCATAGGCTTCCCGCATCGACATCGCCCGCAGCGCCAGCAGCACGACGGCGGCGCCGAAGAAGGCGATCGAGATCGGCACGAGATGCAGCGCCACCAGGCCCATGGCGAGGGCCAGCACCAGCGGCGGCACCCAGCCGCGCCGGTTGCGCCCCAGCGGTACGTTGCGCTCCGACAGCGGCAGGATGCGGAGCGACCCCATGGCGCGCGGCACGGCCTCGGCCTCCCCCTTCAGGATCACGACATCGCCGGAGCGGAAGCGAAGCTCGCTGAGCTTCTCGCTGATCCGCTGGCCGCGGCGGCTGACGGCGATCAGGTTGAGCCCCGTCCGTCCATGCAGGTCGAATCCCGCGACGGTGGCGCCGACCAGCGGGCTTTCGCCGGTGACGACGCCTTCCACCACCTCCGCCTCATCCGCCGCGAGCGCCTGGCGTTCCCCGACCAGGGTCAACCCGCTGCGGGCGATGAAGGCGTCCAGGTCATCGGCTTCCCCTTCCAGCAGAACCCGGTCGGCGGCCTGGAGCAGGGTGGCGTCCCGCGGCGTCGTCCGCTCCCCATCCCGGATAAGCGCGGTCACGCGGACCTCTCCCTCACCCAGGGCAGCGAGTTCGGCGACGGTCTGCCCGACCGGGCTGCCCTCGGCCGGCAGGCGCGCCTCGGTCGTATAGTGGGATAGGGTGAAGGCGGCATCCTTGCCGCCGCCGCCGCGCTGGCCGCCTGGCAGCAGCCGCCAGCCCAGCGCCAGCACCACCAGGCCCGCCAGCGCGATGCAGCCGCCGACCGGGGCGAAGTCGAGCAGGCCGAAGGGCTCCCCCTGCATCTCCTCCCGCAGGCGGGACACGATGATGTTGGGGGATGTGCCGACCAGCGTGACCAGCCCGCCCAGCAACGCCGCGAAGGCCATGGGCATGAGCAGCGCGGAGGGTGAGGTCCCGGTCCGCCGCGCCAGCTGGAAGGCGACCGGCATCAGGATGGCGAGCGCGCCGACATTCTTCGTGACCGCGGACAGCACCATCACCACCGCCGCCAGGATCGGCACCTGCACGGCCGGCCCGCGGCGGAGATGCGGCAGCAGCGGCCGCATCGCGGCCTCCACCGCGCCGGACCGGGCGACGGCGCCGCTGACCAGCAGCGCGCCGGCCACGATGATCACCACATCGTCGCTGAAGCCGGAGAACGCCTTGTCTGCCGGCACCACACCGCTGACGACGGCGGCGAACAGCGACAGCAGCGCAACCAGGTCGTAGGGCAGCCGCCCGTGGATGAAGGCCGCGATGGTGCAGCCGAGGATGGCGAAGGCGATGGCCTGATCGATCGTCACAAGCGGGTCCCCGCGCCGGTGATCGGCGCGGGGGTGCGAACGGCGGGCCTGGCCCGCCGGTTCCGCGTCTACTCCGCCAGGGACATGCCGAGCGCCGGCTTGGCATCGGCCGGCAGCGGGCTCTGATAGGGCTTGCCGCCGGTGCGCGCCTGGTGGTCGGCCTTGGCCTTGGCGATGATGTCGGGGTTGCGCAGCGCATCCACCGCGGTGCCCGCCATCACCTTGGCCACATGCACCATGCCCGTATGCGCCGCATCGGTCTTGCCCTGCGCCACCACCTGCCAGGAATGGCCGGGGGTGCCGATGGCATAGGTCGCGCCACGGGCCTGGACCGTCGGCACCTTCCAGGACACGTCGCCGACATCGGTGGATCCGTTCATGCCCGCGCCCTTCGCACCCAACGGCACGATGGCGTCACACAGCGGCTTGCCCGTCTCCGGCACCACGCCCTGGCGGCGATAGGCGGAGAGGATGTCCTCATCCCGCAGGGTCTTCTGGATCTCGGCCGCGAATTCCTTGTCGGCGTCGGAGAAGGGGGGCGGGCCCAGGCGCTCGAAATTGTCGTGCATGAGTTGTTCGAGCGGCGAGTTGCCGAGCAGGTTCGACACTGCCGAGATGACCTGGGTGGAAACAGTCGTTTCCGTCATCAGCGCCGCGCCATCGGCGATCTTGCGCACGCGCTTCACCAGGGCGTTCAGCTCCTCCAGGTTCCGCGCACGGATGAGGTAGCGGACCTTGGTGCGGCTCTGCACCACATTCGGCGCGATGCCCCCGGCATCGAGATAGGCGTAGTGGATGCGCGCATCGGATGGCATGTGTTCGCGCATGTAGTTCACGCCGACATTCATCAGCTCGATCGCATCGAGCGCGGAGCGCCCAAGGTGAGGCGACGACGCCGCATGCGCCGCGCGGCCAACGAACGAAAAATCGATGCGCGTATTGGCCAGGCTGATCGGTTCATTCACGCCGGAGAAGGCGGCGGGGTGCCAGGAGATCGCCATGTCCACATCATCGAAGGCGCCGGCCCGAACCATGAACCCCTTGGCCGCGCCGCCTTCCTCGGCGGGACAGCCGTAGTAGCGCACACGCCCCGGCAGGTTGTTGGCCTTCAGATAGTCCTTGACCGCGGCGGCCGCGAGAAGGCTGGCCGAGCCCAGCAGATTGTGCCCGCAGCCATGGCCGTATCCATCGCCCGGGATCGGCCGGTGTTCCGCAACGCCCGCTTCCTGGGACAGGCCGGGGAGTGCGTCATATTCGCCGAGGATGGCGATGACGGGCCCGCCCTCGCCGAACTCACCCATGACGGCGGTCGGGATGCCGGCGACATCCTTGGTGATGGCGAAGCCCTCGGCCTCCAGCATCGCGATGTGCTCGGCGACGCTGCGATGCTCGTTGTAGCAGAGCTCCGGCATGCCCCAGACCCGGTCGCTCAGCGCGGCGTATTCCGGGCGGCGGCCATCCACCAGGCGCCAGATCTCTTCGTCGTTGCGCATCGCCGTATTCCCTAGATCCGTCCGCCATTCACCGGCAGGACATGTCCCGTGATGAGTTTCGCATGCTCCGAGGCGAAGAACAGCACGCCATCGGCGATGTCATCGGGCTCACCGAGGCGGCCCAGCGCGATGGTCCGCAGCACGGCCTGTTTCTCGGCTTCCGGCCGCGCGTCCCAGATCTTCATCTTGTCAGGGGTGCTGTATTGCAGCCCCGGCGCCACGCTGTTGACCGTGATGCCATAGGGGCCGAATTCAACCGCCAGCTGCTTCGTCAGCCCGACCAACGCGTGCTTCGCCGCCGTATAGGCCTGGATCCCGGTGCGGGATGCCTGGAGGCCCGCGGTGGAGGAGACGGTGACGATCCGCCCCCGCCCCGCTGCCTTCATCCCCGCGCCTGCCGCGCGCGCCAAGGCGAGGGCGGCGTTGACGTTGACGGCGAAGATCGAATCCCAATCCTCATCCGGCGCGTCCTCCACCTTGTGGAAGGCCGCGCCCAGCGTGCCGCCGGCATTGTGGACGAGCACGCGGATCGCCTCGCCGGCCGCCTGCTCCACGCCCTTGATCCAGGCGCCGGCCGCGGCGCGGTCGGACAGGTCCACCACCGCCGTCGTGATGCTTCGGCCGGCGGCGGTCTCCGCCAGCCCCGCCGCATCCACGTCACAGGTGAACACCCGCGCGCCGAGGTCGGCGAAGCGCTGGCAGATGGCGCGGCCGAAGCCGATCGCGCCACCGCTGACGGCCACCACCTGGCCATCGAACCGGATCTGCATCAGACCAGCGCCGCCGCGGCATCCGCGATGGCCGCACGGGCTTCGCGCAGCGCGAAGGCGATGCGGTTGCGGGCACGCAGCGCGTCCACCGCCGCATACTTCTCCTCATCCGTGCCCGGCGTGGTCGCTGCCAGGTCGCGCAGCGGCTGGATGGTCGGCCAGTTCGGCATGGGCAGGGCATGCGGATGCAGGAAGCGGTCGCCCGCCGTGTAGTCGGCCGGCACCAGCGCGCGGGATGCCCGCATCAGCGCCGCATTGGCCCGCGTCGCGTCCTGCGCGGGCCGACCCGCCAGCGCCGCCGCCGCATCGCGCAATGCCGTGGCGCTTTCCACCACCGCCTCGATCGGGAAGCGCCCCGCGAGCTTCGCCTGCAACGGGGCCAGTTCCGCCAGCAGGGAGGATGCGGTCGCCGCATGGTCCAGCGGCACAACCGGCGTCGCCATCAGATTCCAAACGACCTGGCCGAGCACCCGCGTATCCCGCACCAGATTGCCCTCATCCACCTTGTCGATCGTGTCGTGCGGCGTGTGCCACCACCAGCCCAGCGCGTTGCGCGCCGCGGCGTGCTTCGCCGGCTGTTCGCTGAGCGTGCCGAACATGGAGGGAATGCCGACGCCGACGAAGCTGTCGTCGCTGCTGCGGTTCTTCCGCTTGCCCGCATAGGTCTGGTTGGTATGCGCCTGCACGGCGGAGGCCGCGAGCTGCCACAGCTCCGACATCGCCGCCGTATTCGCCAGCACGGTCGCGCCCGCACCGCCCAGGCTGTCCACATTCACATGCGCGACGCAGCGGCGATCCAGCTCATCCCAATGCGCATCGGCATACCAGGCGCTGCTGGAATAGCGGCCATGCGAATGGCCGGACCAGAAGCAGACCCGCAGGCCCCGCTGCCACTGCCCGCGCCGCTCGGCGCACAGCCGCGCAACCTCCATCATCCCCGCATTGGCGGAGCCATTATCCATCACGCCGTAATACCAGGTGTCGTGATGGCCGGAGAGCAGGACGAAAGGCTCATCCCCGCCGCCCGCGGGACCATCGAGTTCGGCGACCAGGATCGGCGTCTTGCGCCAGCCGGTATCGGCTTCCGCATGCAGCGTCACGACCGGGGACTTGCCTGCCGCCAGCGCGTCGCGGATCGCGCCGCCGTCGGCATTGTCCACGCTGCACACCACGGTGCGCGGCATGCCGTCCTTCGTGCTGTTGCCTGGGCTGCCCCAGACCGGGGAGATGCACATCTCGTGGATATGCTCGTGATGGCTGATGTGGAGATGCGCGATGGCGCCGGCATTGGTGGCGCGCTGCGCCGTCGCCGGCGTGGCCATGCCCTCGATCAGCAGGATCTTCCCGGCCAGATCCTTGCCTGCGAAATCCGCCTCCGTCCCATGCCCGACATAGATGGGCACGCCGGAGACGCCGCCGGGTGGGGAGGATTGGGAGAAGCTCTGCGTGATGGCCTTGATCGCCCTGCCATCAACCAGCACAGAGGCCCTGCCCGGCAGGCTGATGAAGGCGTCATGCAGGATCACTTCGGTCCGGAAGCCATAGTCCCGCATCCGCTTGTCGATGAAGGCCAGTCCCTCCCGCTCCTCGGCGGTGCCGGAGCTTTTGACCCAGCGCGCGATCTCGCGGAGGTTCGCCATCATCTCCGGGCCGCTGACTGCGTCGGTCAGGCTCGTCGTCGTTCCGTCGGGCATGCTTGCCTCCCCCTCAATCCATTTTCACGCCGGCGGCGCGGATCACCCGCGTCCAGCGTTCGACATCACTCGCCAATCGCCGCCCATAGGCCGCGCCATCCGCGCCCGCAGGGGTGAACCCCAGATATTCCAGCCGCGCGGCGATGGAGGGTTCCGTGATCCCCGCGACGAAGGCGCGTTCCAGCACCCGCAGCACCGCATCCGGCGTGCGGGCCGGGGCGAGCACGCCCCAATTGCTCGCGGCCTCGATCCCCGGCAGGCCCTGCTCGTCGAAGGTCGGCACATCAGGCAGCGCGCGGTTGCGCACATCACCCGTGACCGCGATGGCGACAAGCCGCCCTGCATCCACATGCGGCTTGGCGGCGCTGATGCCGTTGAACATCAGCTTCACATGCCCCGCCACCACGTCATTCGTCGCGGGTCCCGTGCCGCGATAGGGCACATGCGTCATGTCGATCCCCGCCTGTATCTTCACGAGTTCCGCCGCCAGATGCGGTCCGGTGCCATTGCCGCCGGAGGCGTAGCTCAGCTCTCCGGGGCGCGCCCGCGCCAGCGCGATCAACTCCTGCACGCTGCGCACGGGCAGCGACGGATGCACCAGCAGCACGGAAGATCCAGTCGCCAGCAGGGAGATCGGCGCGAAATCGCGCAGCACGTCGAAAGGCAGGCGTGGATAGAGACCCGGGATGATGCTGAAGCTCGCATCCGTCATCAGCACCGTGTGGCCATCGGGCTCGGCCCGCATCACGGCCTCCGACCCCACGACGCCGCCCGCGCCCGGCCGCGTCTCGATCACCAGGTTCTGGCCGAGCGCGCGGTTGACATGCGGCTCGATCAGCCGCGCGAGATTATCCGTGCCGCCGCCGGGCGCGAAGGGGATGATCACGCGCACGGGCCGCGCCGGGAAACCGCCCTGGGCCACCGCCGGCGCGGCGAGCATCGCCAGCCCGGCCGCCATCAATCCCCGACGCTGCATGGTCATCGCTTCCCCGGCACCCGGCCCTCGCCGATGTCCCACCACACGCCCGCCAGCAGGCCGAGGCCTTCCCGCAGCAGCGGCGCCAGCGCGTGTTCGTCGGGCCCATGCTGGTTGCAGCCGGCATAGCTGTTGGGGATCCAGATCACCGGCGTGCCCAGCTCCTCCAGGAACATGTCGGAGGGATTGGAGCCCGAGGAATTCGGCACGATGTTCGGCGCGCGGTTCGTCGTGCGCGCCATGGAACCCGCCACCATGCCGACCCAGGGATCATCCGGATCGGTGCGGGAAGCGCCGAACATGTCGCGCTCCATCACCGGGATGATCTCGACTTCCGGGAAGCCCTTCGCATCCAGGTGTCGCCGCAGCGCGGGCACGATGCTGTCGCCCGGCACATCCGCGCAATGCCGCACCTGCAACCGCGCCCGTGCCTCGCCCTGGACCGCATTGGTCGGCGCATCGGGATGGCCCGTGACCTGGGCAAGGACGATCACACTGGTCCAGCCGAAGATCTTTTCCGCCTTTGTCAGGCCGGGCTCGCCCCAGCTGGCATCGCCCTGCGGCAGGCCGGGGATGTCCTCGAACACCAATTCGCCGATGGCGCGCTTCACCGCGGGCGGGATCGCGGCCGGCGTCCAGCCCTCCACCTGGATGCGGCCGTGCCGGTCCGTGATGCTGGCCAGCGCATGCGCCAGAACGAAGCCGGGGTCCGTCAGCACGCCGCCCCAATGGCCGGAATGGTGGGCATGGTCACGCAGCCGCACCAGCAGGTCGAAGGCCACGCCACCGCGTGCGCCGAGCTTCATCTCCGGCATGAAGGTCGTCTGCCGCGGTCCGTCCAGGCCGATGAAGACATCCGCCGCCAGCCGATCCTTCTCGGCCTGCAACAGCCCGCGCAGCCCCGGCGATCCTTGTTCCTCGCCTGTTTCCACCAGCACCTTGGCGTTGAAGCCAAGCTTCCCGCCGCGCTCTGCCATCACCGCGCGCAGCGCCTCAATCGCGATCAAGTGCTGGCCCTTGTTGTCGACCGTGCCGCGCCCGTACCATTTGTCGCCGCGCACCGTGACGTCCCAGGGATCGAGCCCGTCCGTCCACTGGCCCTTCAGGCCGCGCACCACATCGCCATGGCCATAGACGAGCACGGTCGGCAGCGACGGGTCCTCGATGCGCGTGGCGATGAAGACGGGCCCGCGACCTTTCTTCGGATTGTCGAGGACCACCTGCTCGAACGCCATCTCCCGCATCAACTCGGGCAGCGTCTCCTCGCAATAGCGGCGCAGCGCCGGCTCGCTGTCGGGCAGCTGGCTCTCCGTCGGCACCGCCACCAGGCGGCGCAGCCGCTCCAGGTATGTCCCCTCATCAAAGCAGCGTTCCGCCCGCGCGATCGCACCCGCCCGCGTCCCTGCCATGGAGGTCGTCCTCTTCCTTGCTGCCGTGATGCTGGCACGCATCGCCCCGCCGCGGGAAGCCACCAACCCCTTGCCGTCTTCGCAAAGCAGGCGCCACCCTGGCGCATTGCGGAGGCTGCACCCATGGACGAACCCGGTACCACCCAGCGCATCGCCGACTGGATCGCGACCGTCCCGCGCGCGCGCATCGCCCGCGCGGCGCCATTGGCGACCGAGGGCATGCGCGACGCCATCGGCGTGATCCTCGCCGGCGCGGCGGAACCCGTGCCGCGGAAGGTCTTCGCCGCCGTCTCCCGCTGGGGCAGCGGCCCCGCGCGCATCATCGGCCGCGATGGCGCACTCGCCGCGCCCTGGGCCGCGCTGGTGAATGGCGCGGCCGCGCATGTGCTGGATTACGACGACACCTTCGCGCCTCTCAGTGGCCACGCCACCGCGGTGCTCGTGCCCGCCATCCTCGCACTGGGCGAAGAACGCGGCGCCAACGGCCCCGAATTGCTGGACGCGTTGGTGGTGGGGCTGGAGATCATGGCCTGCGTCGGCCGCGGCGTGAACCCGCAGCATTACGCGCTCGGCTGGCACGCCACCTCCACCATCGGCGCCATCGGTGCGGCGGCCGCCTGCGCGCGGTTGATGCGCCTGGATGCGACGCAGGCGCGCGATGCGCTCAGCCTCGGCGTCAGCATGGCCGCAGGCACGCGCATGCAACTGGGCGCGGAGGCGAAATCCATCCATGCCGGCTTTGCCGCGAAGGACGGCATCCTGGCCGCAACCCTCGCCGAAGCCGGTGCGGGTGGCGCGGCGGAGGCGCTGGAAGGCCGCTGGCGCTTCGTCGATCTCTATGCGGGCCGCCCGGCGCCGGAGGGCGCGATGCTGCCGCCCGGGGAGAACGAGGCACTCGCCATCGAGAGCATCGGCATCGCCTACAAGGCCTATCCCACCTGCGCAGCCACGCATCTCTCGCTGGATGCGCTGCTCGCGTTGCGGGAACGGGAAGGCGTCACGCCCGACCGCATCGCGGCGATCGAGACGGACCTGCCGATGGTGCTGTCCCGCAACCTGATGCATCCGCGCCCGACCACGGGGATGGAGGCCCGCTTCAGCATGGAATACTGCCTGGCCGCCGCCGCCAGCCAGGGAACGCTGACCCTTTCGGATTTCGAGGGCGATGCCATCCATCGCGACGCGATCCGCGCGCTCATGCCCCGCATCACCATGCGCGGCGTGCCGGAACCCGTGGACGCGCCACCGCCCCCCACCATCGTGACGATACGCCTGGCCGATGGCCGCACGCTGACGGAAACCCGCACGGAGCGCCGCGGATCACGCGGCAATCCGTTGAGCGAGGCCGACCACGACGCGAAGTTCCGTGACTGCGCCGGCCATGTGCTGGATGCAGCGGGCGTCGCCCGCGCGCTGGCCGCGATCAACGCCCTGCCCACCGGCGGCGACGCGGCATCGCTGGTGGATGCCCTGACCCCGTAGCCCTATTCCGCCGCGAGTCGCGTGGGGTCCAACTCCACCTGCTTCACGTCATAGGCGAGGAGGGCTGCGTGGAAGGCGGGCAGGTCCGCCTCGAACAGCCCGCGCGTCACGCCGGCCGCCAGGCGCGGCACCGCCATGCCCATCGCGTTGATGGAGGCCCCGGCCGGTCCGAAGGACATGGTCGTGCCGATGCCGAACAGGTGGATGTCGCGGATCCACGGGGCCTGGCCAGGTTCACGCTCGATGAAGCTGTAGTCCGGCGCCAGGTAGGGGAATTCACCCAGCCGCGCATTCGCCTCCTCGGCCGGCGGCGTGTAGCGATCCTGCCAGCGCGCGATCGCATCGGCAAAGCCGGCGAGGCAGGGCACGCGCGACGGGTCCATCTTCACGCCCGTCCCGCAGATGAGGAAATCCGCGCTGACATCGCCGCGCGCCGTCGCCAGCACCGCGCGCCCATCGGGGCCCACCCGCGCATCTGTCCAGGGCCGGCCGACATGCATCGTGAAATGCGGGAAGCGGTTCACGCGGTCGTAGGTATCGGGCGGGAAACCCTCCCGCAGTCCCAGCACATGACTCATGAAGCGCCAGCGCCACTCATCCGGCATTTCGTGCATGTGTCGCATGAAGCCGGCGAAGGTGAGCCAGCGATAGGGCTGCACCACCATCGGCTCCGCCCGCCGGCAGAACAGATGAACTTCGGCCGCGCCGGCCTCCAGCGCCATCGCCGCATTGTCGAAGGCGGAGGCGCCGGCGCCGAGCACGGCGACGACCTTGCCGCGCAGCGCGGCGAAGTCGATGGGGTCCGCGGCATGGGCGCGGAGGCGCTTCGGCAGGGAGGCGACGAATTCCGGCATCCACCAGAAGCCCGCATCCTCCTGCCCCGTGGCCAGCACCACCTTCCGCGCCAGCATCGGCCCTGCGGTGGTTTCGACGCGCAGGCAGGGCAGGCCGTCATCCGTCCGCGCGGGCGTGATGCGCCCGGCCTCCACGCCGTTGCGCACCGGCACGCCGACCACGCGCCGCAGCCACAGCAGGTAGTCGTTCCAGTATTCCTTGGGGATATAGCGGAGCGCATCCCAGGACCGCCGGCCATACCGCGCCTCATGCCAGGCCTGGTAGGTGAGGGAGGGTACGCCGAGGTCCGGGCCGCTCTGGTCCTTCCAGGAACGGAGGTTGTGCATGCGGCCATAGGTAAGCCACGGCCCCTCCCGCCCCTCCGCCGCGCGGTCGATCACCAGCAGGTTGCGCACCTTGTCGCGCATCAATGCGAAGGCCGTGACCACGCCGCATTGTCCGCCGCCCACCACCAGCACATCCAGCACCGGCGCGCCGCTGCAGGTCTTGGGCTGCAGCCAGGCCATGCGCGGATGCGCGATCAGGTCGAGGTCACGCTGCACATCCGCTTCCAACTCGGCCAGCGTGCGGGGTGCGGGCAAGGCAGTATCTCCATGTCGGGCGGGCCAGAGGTGGGAGGATTCCACGCCACCGCCAGTCTGCGCCAGCCGCCTTGTCGCGCGAGGAATCGTATATGCCGCGGCCGGATCGCGATTGCGGCGTATACGCGCAGGGCCTGCCGAAGCAGCTCGCAATCGCGCTGCGCGGCATCGCGCGGGCGTCGCATCGGCGCTTGCCATGCGCCCTTGCTTCTTGCCACGCTCGTGGGGCCGGGCGCAGGGTTCGCCCGCGTCGGACCGACATCGACAGCCCGCTGGGAGCATCACCGATGAAGCGACGTGATCTGATGGGCGCTGGCCTGGCGATCGGCCTGGCGGCTCCGGCAACCCTGCGCGCGCAGGCGGCGCAGTTCACCTTCCGCCTGCACTCCTTCTCCTCGCCGACGGCGCTTGACCACACCATGCATCTCGACCCCTGGGCGGAGAAGGTGGCGCGGGAATCCAACGGCCGCATCAAGATCGATGTCTTCCCGGCCATGCAACTCGGCGGTCAGCCGCGGGACCTGGTGCAGCAGCTGGAAGATGGCGTCGTCGATATCATCTGGACCGTGCCGGGATTCACACCGGGCCGCTTCATGGGGACGGAGGGCCTTGAGCTGCCCTTCCTGAATACGGGCCTCAGCGCCACCGAAAGCCCGGCCGCGATGGAGTTCATCGCCAAGCACCTCGCGGATACCGAATACCGCGGCATCAAGATCATCGCCGTCCACTCCACGGACCGTGCGCTGATCCACACTTCTCGCAAGCCGATCCGCACGCTGGAGGATTTCCGCGGCCTCAAGCTCCGCGTCGCCGGCCGCTTCATCGGGGAAGCCGTCACGGCCCTGGGTGCCACGCCGGTCGGCATCCCGCTGGGCGGGGTTTATGAGGCGACGGCGCGCAGCCAGGTGGATGGCTTCCTCATCAACTGGGCGATCACCCATCCCTTCCGCCTTTATGAGGTCGCGAAGTTCCACAGCGAACCGCCCGGCGTCGGCCTGTTCCAGGGCATGATCCTGACGCTGATGAACGGCCGCAGCTACAACCGGCTGCCGCCGGACCTCAAGGCGGTGATCGATGCCAATTCAGGCCCGGCGCTGGCCGCCGATCGTGGCGCGATCTGGGACAGCCAGACCAAGCCCGCCGTCGATGCCACCATCGCGGCGGGGAACGAGATCATCGCCATCGGGCCGCAGGAGAAGGCGCGCTGGCAGGCGGCCGTCGCGCCCGCCTATGACGCTTGGATCGCGGAGATGAACCGGCGTGGCCGCAACGGCCGCGCCATGTTCGACGACATCCTGGCCATCACCGCGCGCCACGGCCGCGCGTGACCCTGGCCTCGGCGCGCGAGGCGCTGACGCGGCTCGCGACCCTTCTCGCACTCGCCGGCGGTGGGCTTCTGCTGCTGGCGGTCTGCGTCACCAGCGCGTCCGTCCTGCGCGGTGCCTTCGGGCGCCCGATCCTCGGCGACAGTGAAATCGTGGAACTCGCCCTCGGCGTCGCGGTCGTCTTCTGCATGCCGATCTGCGAGATGAAGGGCGCCCATGTGCTGGTGGATTTCTTCACGCAGAGGCTGCCGAAGCGCGGCATCGCGGGGCTGGATGCCGTGATGCGGGCGGTGGCGGCGCTGGTCGTGGCCGTCCTGGCCTGGAGGCTGGCGATCGGCGGCTACAACCAGTGGGACCGCGAACGCGAATCCATGTTTCTGCAGCTGCCCTTCTGGTGGGGCTATGCCGCGGCGGCCATCGGCATGGCGGCATGGAGCCTCTGCGCCGCGTTCGTGGCGCTGGAGAGCTTCGTGCGGATGCGGCGGCCGGCATGAGCAACCTCACCATCGGGCTGCTCATGTTCGGCGGCGCGCTGCTCCTCATCGGCCTGCGCATGCCGGTCGGCGTCGCGATGCTGCTGGTCGGCGGTCTGGGCTATGCCGGCATATCCGGCTGGGATCGACTGTTCGCCACGCTCAACACCATGACCTTCAGCCGCTTCTCCTCCTACACGCTTTCCGTTATCCCGCTGTTCCTGTTGATGGGGGATTTCGCCACCAAGGGCGGCATGAACCGCGCGCTGTTCCGCTGCGCGCGCGCCTGGATGGGGCATTGGCGGGGCGGGCTCGCCGTGGCCAGCATCGGAGGCTGCGCGGCTTTCGGCGCCATCTGCGGCTCCTCCCTCGCCACCGCCGCCACCATGTCCCAGGTCGCGCTGCCGGAGATGCGGCGCCATGGCTATTCGCCGGCGCTCGCCACTGGCACGCTGGCCGCGGGCGGCACGCTCGGCATCCTCATCCCGCCCAGCGTCATCCTCGTGATCTACGCGATCTACACGGAGATGAGCATCGGCCAGCTCTTCATCGCGGCGGTCATCCCGGGGCTGATCGCCACGGCGGGCTACATGCTGGTGGTGAACATCTACACGCGGATGCATCCGGAGGCAGCGCCCCCGGCGGCGCGCCTGCCCTTCGGCGAACGCCTGCGCGCTACCGGCGAGGTCTGGCCGGTGGTGCTGGTCTTCCTGATCGTCGTCACCGGCATCTATGATGGCTGGTTCAGCGCGACGGAAGGGGCGGCCATCGGCGCCGCCGCTACCTGCATCCTCGCCGTCCTGCTCGGCGGCATGCGCTGGCAGGGGCTGAAGGAAAGCCTGCTATCCACCGCGGAAACCACCGGCCTCATCTTCATCGTGCTGCTCGGCGCGGAACTGTTCAGCGCGGGCCTCGCCCTGTCGCACCTGCCGTCGGAGCTGTCGTCCTTCGTCGCGGGCCTGCCGGTCCCGCCGACGGTGATCCTCTTCGCGATCCTCATCGTCTACTTCATCCTCGGCTGCTTCATGGAAAGCATGGCGATGGTGCTGCTGACGTTGCCCATCTTCGTGCCCCTCATGCTCGGCCTCGATTTCGGCCTGGACCGGACGCAGACCCTCGTCTGGTTCGGCATCCTGGTGCTGATGAGCGTGGAAGTCGGCATGATATCGCCGCCCTTCGGCATGAACCTCTTCGTCATCAACGCCATGGCGAAGGATGTCCCGATGGGGGAGACCTATCGCGGCGTGATGGGCTTCGTGATCTCCGATGGCATCCGGATCGCGGTCCTGGCGCTGCTGCCGGCCCTCTCGCTCTGGCTGCCCGGACTCTGGTAACAACACTCAGGCAAGAACAGGGACAAGAACGCCATGCGCAGAGCCTTCACCAGTGCCCTCCTCGCGGCCGCGCTGCTGCTGCCCATGGCAGCCGTGGCGCAGCCCTATCCGAACCGTCCCGTGCGGATCGTCGTGCCCTTCCCGCCGGGTGGTGGATCGGACAGCCAGACCCGCGCCTTCGGCGACGCGATGGCCGCGCAGCTCGGCCAGCGCGTGATCGTGGACAACCGTCCCGGCGCGGGCGGCAACCTCGGCACCGATGCCGTCGCCAAGGCGCCGGCGGATGGCTACACGCTGCTGACCGGCGGCCCCAACATCATCAACACGCGCTACCTGATCCGCGACACGCCCTATCAGTGGGAACGCGACCTTGAGCCGCTGGGCATGATGTTCTCCAGCGTCAATGTCCTTGTCGTCCATCCCTCCCTGCCCGTGCGCACGGTGCCGGAATTCATTGCCTATGCCCGTGCCAATCCCGGCCGGCTCAACTTCGCCTCCGCCGGCGCGGGCGGCTCCATCCACCTGTCCGGCGAGATGTTCATGAAGATGACGGGGACGCAGATGGTCCACGTCCCCTACCGTGGGGACGCGCTGGCGCGGGCGGACCTGACGAACGGCGCCGTGCAGCTGATGTTCAACACCATCGCCACCTCCATCGAGCCCATCCGCGCCGGCCATTGGCGCGGCATCGCGACCACCGGGGGTGCCCGGGCTGCGGCGCTGCCGGAATTGCCGACCATCGCGGAAGCCGGCCTGCCCGACTACCTGGTGCTGAGCTGGATGGGTCTCTTCGCCCCGAAGGGCGTGCCCGATCCCGTCGTGGCGCGGCTGCGCCAGGCCTTCGACGCCGTCTTCGCCGATGCCACCAACCGCGCGGCCTTCGAACGCCTGGGCGTCGATGTCACGCCGAGTTCGGCGGCGGACCACCTGGCCTTCATGCGGGCGCAGGAAGCGACCTGGGCCCCGATCCTGCGCACGATCGAGCCGCAATGACCTTGCTGCGCATCGCGGCGGAGAAGTGCCGCTTCACGCCGCCGCGCCAGGTGACGGACGATACCAGCGTCCTCACCCTGAAGAATTTGGTGCTGGAGCCGCTGATCCGCTGGGATGACGTTGTGCTGCGCCCGGGGCTGTTCGGCACCTGGGCGCATGACGGCACGGCGCGGCGCTGGCGCTTCACCATCCGCCCCGGCGCGCGCTTCCATGATGGCAAGCCCTGCGTTGCCGAGGATGTTGTCGAGTTCATCGGCCAGATCTGCAACTCGCTCGACATGTTCGGCATGAAATGGGCCTATTCGCGCTATCTCGCGCAGGCCAGAATCACGGCCGAGGGCAGCGACGTGGTGGCGGTGGAGAACCCGACGCCCTTTGCCGATATCCTCGACATCTTCACGGAATTCTATCTCTGCCGCCTGACGCCGGATGGCCGTCCGCTGCTCGGCACCGGCCCCTGGCGCGTGCTGGACCATATGCCGGAACGGGATGCGCTGCTTGAACGGGTGGCGGCGCCGGCGGACCGCATCGCCTTCACCGCGATTCCGGATGCCGATGATCGCCTCCGCGCGCTCCGCGACGGCAGCGCGGATGCGGCGATGAACGTCGAACGGATGCACGCGGCGCCGGATTTCAGCGACGACCTCGCCTGGGGCCGCGCGCTGAACACACTCTCCGTCATGTACTACCTCAACTGCGCCCAGGGCTTCTTCACCAGCGAAGCCGCAAGGCGCGCCGTCAACATGGCGGTGGATTCGCAGGCCATCATCGATGGGCTGTTCCACGGCCTCGGCCAGCGTTCCTCCACCATCGTCAGCCCGCTGCATCTCGGCATGAAGGCGGCGGCGCTATCGCCCATCCCGCATGATCGGGATGCCGCCCGCCGCCTACTTGATGGCGCCGTGCCATCCTCGCCACTGCTGATCCGCACGCCGGAGCACATGCCGGAAAAGGCGCGGGAGATCAGCGAACGCGTCGCCGCCGACCTTGCCGCCATCGGCCTGCCGACCCGGATCGAGGTCCAGAAGGACCGCCC
Source organism: Falsiroseomonas sp. (assembly GCF_051859025.1). Lineage (GTDB taxonomy): Bacteria > Pseudomonadota > Alphaproteobacteria > Acetobacterales > Acetobacteraceae > Falsiroseomonas. Next base: position 285,339 of record NZ_JBHYGL010000012.1, read on the forward strand.
CGAATTCGCGCGCGAGGTCGGGCGGAAGGAGATGGGCGACATGGCCATCTTCGATTCCACGCCCCACAGCACCTATCGCGTGCTGAACGACAAGGTGTCCTCCGCCGTGAAGGGCATCTGGTGGCAGGGGCATGACGACCAGGCGCTGGAGGCGATGATCACCGCCGCCAACCACGCCGTGACCGAGCCGGACAGGGAGGCAGCCTATGGGCACTGCCTGTCCCGGCTGCAGGCCAACCCGCCCTGGCTCTACCTGTTCCATCCCATCGAGGTCTTCGCCCATCGCAAGGACCTCGGCGGCATCACGCTGGATGGCAAGGGCGTGCTGGGCATCGCCTAGAGCAATATGCGTTCAGATGGAATCATCTGAACGCATTTCTTGCTCTAGATTCAATGACTTCTAGAGCACGAGCTGCGTTCAAGCGAACGCAGCATGCTCTAGACCGTCAGCAGTTTCCGCACCGCGGCTTCATCGAGCGAACCCGCGGGGCCGGCAAGCGCCACCTCGCCGCGCACCATCACGGCGATGCTGTCGGCGAGTTCACGCGCGAAATCGTAGTACTGCTCCACCAGGATCACCGCCATGCCGCGGTCGCGCGCGAGGTGGTGGATGACGCGGGCGATGTCCTTGATGACGGAGGGCTGGATGCCCTCCGTCGGCTCATCCAGGATCAGCAGGCGCGGCCGGGCGCAGAGCGCGCGGCCGATCGCGAGTTGCTGCTGCTGGCCGCCGGAAAGATCACCGCCGCGCCGCCGCAGGAACTGCCGCAGGATGGGGAAGAGGTCGAAGATCTCCGAACTCACGGTCGATCCGCGCGGCGCCGCGGCCAGCGCCGTCTCCAGGTTCTCCTGCACCGTGAGGAAGGGGAAGATCTCCCGCCCCTGCGGCACATAGCCGATGCCGGCGCGCGCGCGTTCCGCGGGGCCGAGGCGCGTTACATCCCGCCCTTCCCAGGTGATGCTGCCCGCGCGCACCTTCTCCAGCCCCATGATGGCGCGCAGCAGGGATGATTTGCCGACGCCGTTGCGCCCCAGTACCGCCGTCACTTTGCCGGGTTCCGCGACCAGCGACACGCCGCGCAGGCAGAGACTGGCGCCGTAGGAGAGATCGATCGAGGCCACGTTCAGCATCGCTCAGCGCCCCAGATAGACTTCGATGACGCGCTGGTCGTTCTGCACATGGTCGATGGAGCCTTCGGACAGCACCGTGCCCTCATGCAGCACCGTCACGCGGCGGCCGAGGGCGCGGACGAATTCCAGGTCATGCTCCACCACCACCACGCTGCGCTTGCCAGCGATGCGGACCAGCAGGGCGGCGGTGTGCTCGGTTTCGGCATCCGTCATGCCGGCGACGGGTTCATCCACCAGCAGCAGTTCCGGGTCCTGCATCAGCAGCATCCCGATCTCCAGCCATTGGCGTTGCCCGTGGCTGAGGATGCCCGCCAGGTCCTGCGCGCGATCGAGCAGGCCGGTTTCTTCCAGCGTCGAGTCGATGCGGGTCTTCGCCTCACCGGTCAGCGCCCAGCGCAGGCAGGCCAGCGGCCCGCGCGGGGCCTTGAGGGCGAGTTCCATGTTCTCGAACACGGTCAGCGCATCGAAGACCGTGGGCTTCTGGAACTTGCGGCCGATGCCGAGATTGGCGATGGCAGCCTCGTCCAGCCTGGTGAGGTCGACATCGCCGAAATTGATGGTGCCGGTGGTCGGCCGCGTCTTGCCGGTGATGACGTCCATCATCGTCGTCTTGCCGGCGCCGTTGGGTCCGATGACCGACCGCAACTCCCCGGGTTCGACAATCAGCGACAGGTTGTTCAGCGCCCGGAAGCCGTCGAAAACGACGGAGACGCCATCGAGGTAGAGCCTGCGTCCCTCCTTCATGCGTCGCGCCCCTTCAGCAGGCCGATCAGCCCCTTCGGCAGGAACAGCGTGACAAGAACAAACAGGCCGCCGAGGACGAACAGCCAGAGGTCCGGCGCCGCGCTGGTCAGCCAGGTCTTCAACCCGTTCACTGTGAAGGCGCCGAGGATCGCGCCGACCAGCGTGCCGCGCCCGCCGACCGCCACCCAGATCACGGCCTCGATCGAATTGGCGGGGCTGAATTCGCCGGGATTGATGATGCCGACCTGCGGCACATAAAGCGCGCCCGCCACGCCCGCGAGCATGGCGGAGAGCACGAAGGCGAAGAGCTTGTGGTGCGTGGTGTTGTAGCCGAGGAAGCGGACGCGGTTCTCGCCATCCCGGATCGCGGTCAGCACGCGGCCGTATTTGCTGCGCGTGATGCGGGAGCAGATCAGGAAGGCAGCCGCGAGTGATATCAGCGACGCATAGAACAGCCCGGCTCGTGCCGTGTCGGTGTTCAGCGGCTGGCCAAGCAGTTCCTTGAAGTCGGTGAAGCCGTTATTGCCGCCGAAGCCCATGTCGTTACGGAAGAAGGCCAGCATCAGCGCGTAGGTCATCGCCTGGGTGATGATGGAGAGATAGACGCCGGTTATGCGGCTGCGGAAGGCCAGCCACCCCAGCACCAGCGCCAGCACGCCCGGCACCAGCACCACCATCAGCATGGCGAAGGCGAAATTGTCGAAGCCGAGCCAGTACCAGGGCAATTCCTGATAGCCCAGGAACACCATGAAATCCGGCAGCACGGGATGGCCATAGACGCCCCTCGGCCCGATCAGGCGCATGAGGTGCATGCCCATGGCATAGCCGCCGAGCGCGAAGAACGCCCCGTGGCCGAGGGACAGGATGCCCGCATACCCCCATGCCAGGTCGAGCGACAGCGCGAGGATGGCGTAGCAGATCCACTTGCCCGTGATGCTGACAAGGAAGTCAGAGACGTGGAGCGGATGCGCCACCGGCAGCTGGTTCAGCACCGGCATGGCCGCCAGCAGCAGTAGCGCCACCAGCAGCCCGGCGCGCAGGCCGAGCCTGGCGCGCGACACGGGAAGGGGGGAGGCAGTCGCGCTCATGCTTCCGCCGCCCGTCCCTTCTGCGCGAACAGCCCGCGCGGCCGCCGCTGGATGAAGATCATCGCCGCGATCAGCACAAAGACCTTCGCGAGCACCGCGCCGGCCCAGGGCTCCAGCACCTTGTTGACGAGGCCCAATCCGAAGGCGCCGACCAGCGTGCCCGCGAGCGATCCCACGCCGCCGAAGACCACCACCAGGAAGCTGTCGATGATGTAGCCGGTGCCTAGGTTGGGGGAGACATTGTCGATCTGGCTGAGCGCCACGCCGGCGATGCCGGCGATGCCGGAGCCGAAGGCGAAGGTCAGGGCATCGACGCGCCCCGTGCGGATGCCCATGGATGCCGCGATGGCCCGCTTCTGCGTCACGGCCCGCATCTCCAGCCCGAAGCGGGTGAAGCGGATGGCGGCCACGGTCAGCGCCAGGACGACCAGCGAGAAGGCGAGGATCCACAGGCGGTTCTGCGTCACCGGAATGTCGAAGGGCAGCATCAGCGTGCCCTGCATCCAGGGCGGGCTCAGCACTTCCCGGTTCTGCGCCCCGAAGACGAGCCGCACCGTTTGCTGGATCATCATGCCGACGCCGAAGGTCATCAGCAGCGTCTCCAGCGGCCTTCCATAGAGGTGCCGTATCAGCCCGCGCTCCATCAGCGCGCCGCAGGCCGCGGCCACCAGGAAGGCGGCGGGGACGGACAGAGGCAGCGACCAGGGCAGCAGCCATGGGATGCCGCGGCAGGCCTCCTGCACGATGAAGGTCGTGTAGGCGCCGAGCATGACGAATTCGCCATGCGCCATGTTGATCACGCCCATCACGCCGAAGGTGACGGCGAGCCCGAGTGCCGCCAGCAACAGGACGGAGCCGAGCGACAGGCCCTGGAAGAACGTCTCCGCCGCGCGGCGCACGGCCAGGCGGCGGTCGATGGCGGCGACCGCGGCCTCGATCTGCGGCAGGATGTCAGGGTTGCCGGCGCGCGCCTCCAGCAGGACGGATCGCGCTTCTGGGGAGGAGGTGGCGCCTAGCGCCTCCACGCCCAGCAGTTTCGCCGCCGGGTCGCTCGCCAGCAGGCGGGATGCGGCCAGCGCGATCGCCATGCGGTCGCGGATGCGGGGCACGGTCTCCCGCGCCAGCGCGGCATCCAGCAGGGGCACATTCTCCGCGCTGCGGCTGCGGAACACGGCCTCGGCCGCCGCCAGGCGCTCCGCCGGATCGGGGGAGACGAGTTGCAGGCGGCCCAGCGCGCCGCGCAGCGCCACGCGGACGCGGTTGTTGATGCGCAGGACTTCGGTTCCCACGGCATCGGTCGCGGCGCCGGTCAGTGCATCGGTCGTGGTGCCGCCTTCGCGGATCACCAGCGAATTGTCGGCGCGCTTCAGCAGCCGGCCATCCGACAGGGCGCGCAGCACGGGAATCGCGCGGGGGTCGGCCAGGGCGCCCAGGCGATCCACTGCCTCCGCCTGCGCATTGAAATTGCCGGCCAGCCCGGGCAGGGCGGCCACGAAGGCATCCTGCGCCCGTGCCGGCAGCGCGGCGGCGAGCAGCAGCAGGAAGGCGAGGAGCGTGTGCTTCATGAGGGGGTATGGGGGCAGCCCGAAGGCTGCCCCCGTTTCCTGCTCAGCCGCGGCGACGGTTCGCGTTCTCGGGGATGAAGGGGCTCCAGTTCTCGGCGACGATCGGGCCCGGCGTCTTCCACACGATGTTGAACTGGCCGTCCGCCTGCACTTCACCGATCATGACGGGCTTGGACAAATGGTGGTTGCGGTGCATCTCCAGCGTGTAGCCGCTGGGCGCGTCCACCTTCTGGCCGTACATCGCGGTCCGCACGGCATCGACATTCGTCGTGCCGGCCTGCGCCACGGCCTGGGCCCACATCTGGAAGCCGACCAGCGTCGCTTCCATCGGGTCGTTGGTCACGCGGCGCGGGTTGCGGATGTAGTTCTGCCACATCGTCTTGAACGCCGTGTTGGCGGGGCTGTCGACGGACATGAAGTAGTTCCACGCCGCCAGGTGGCCGACCAGCGGGCGCGTGTCGATGCCCGCCAGTTCCTCCTCACCGACCGAGAAGGCGACGGAGGGGATGTCTTCCGCCTTGATGCCCTGGTTGCCGAGCTCGCGGTAGAAAGGCACGTTCGCGTCGCCGTTGATGGTGGAGACGATGGCGGTTTTCTTGCCCTCGCCCGCGAAGCGCTTCACGCGGCTGACGATGCCCTGCCAGTCGCTGTGACCGAAGGGGGTGTATTCCTCCATGATGTCGGCATCGGGGATGCCCTTCGAATTCAGGAAGGCGCGCAGGATGCGGTTGGTCGTGCGCGGATAGACATAGTCCGTGCCCAGCAGCGCGATGCGGCGGGCGGAACCGCCATCGGCCGACATCAGGTATTCCACCGCCGGGATCGCCTGCTGGTTCGGCGCGGCGCCGGTGTAGAAGATGTTGCGGCTTTCCTCCTCGCCCTCATACTGGACGGGATAGAACAGCAGGCCGTTCAGCTCCTCGAACACCGGCAGCACGGATTTGCGGGACACCGAGGTCCAGCAGCCGAAGGTGACATCGACGCGGGAGACGGCGAGAAGCTCACGTGCCTTCTCGGCAAAGAGCGGCCAGTTGGAAGCGGGGTCCACCACCACCGCCTCGAGCCGCCGGCCGAGGATGCCGCCGCGGGCGTTCTGCGCTTCCACCATCATCAGCACGGTGTCGCGCAGCGCGGTCTCGCTGATCGCCATGGTGCCGGAGAGGGAGTGCAGCACGCCGACGCGGATCGGCGCGGCCTGGGCGAAGGACGGGCGGATGGACGGTGCCGCGATGGCGGCGCCGAAGGTGGCAAGCGCGGCGCGCCGGGTGATCGGCATGCGATGGTTCATGGAACGGGGCCTCCTCAGGCAGCGGGTCGTGGCGGACCGCGATGGACCTCTGTGGTCCCCCAGCTTCCGCCCCGCGATCGCAGTTGCGAGATGCGTGCCAGAGCGCCTGCATACGATCGGGCCATGGCAATCCTCGCTTTCGCGTTTCGGCATCCTCGCCCATCGCCCAAGAAGCGGGCGATCATTGCCCGGGGGCCGGTTTCGGCGCTGCGGATCTGTGCAAGGTGTCAGTGCGGACACGTTTCCACCTTGCCGCCGCGCGTCCCTGTTTGCAGGGCCGCCAGCCCGTGCAACCTTGTGGGCGATGCTGACAGACGCGCCGCCGGCGCCTTCCCACCAGCGCTCCCGCGGGCGCGCCGAACTTGGCCTGGTTGCCGCGCCCGGGGGGGCGCGCATCGCCCATCTCTACCAGTCATCGCCGCTGCGCATCCTGTTCCCGGACAGCGATCCGGCGGAGCCGAAACAGGCGGCGCTGGTGAATGTCGCGGGCGGCCTCGCCGGTGGCGATTCGCTGGAGGTCGCGATCACCCTCGGCCCGCGCGCACGCTTCACGGCGACGACGCCGGCCGCGGAAAAGATCTACCGCACGCTGGGACCGGAGACGGAAATTGCCTCGACGCTGCGGCTGGAAGCAGGCAGCGTCTGCGAATGGCTGCCGCAGGAGACGATCGTCTTCGACGGCGCCAGGCTGACGCGCCGCATGGGCGTGGACATCGCCGGCGACGCCACGCTGCTGGCGGCGGAGATGCTGGTGCTGGGCCGCGCGGCCCGCGGCGAACGCTTCACCCAGGGCGCGGTGCATGATCGCTGGCGCATCCGCCGCGACGGCCGGCTGCTCTGGGCCGATGCCTTCCGGCTGGCTGATCCCGGCGCCGCCGCATCGCCCTTCGTGCTGGATGGCGCCGGCGCGGTCGCCACGTTGCTGCTGGCCGCGCCGGAGGCCGCTTCCCACCGCGACCTGCTGCGCGACCTGACCGATGGACGCGCCGGCGTGGTCGCCCCCGGCCTGCTGCTGGCGCGCTGGATGGGGGAGGCCGGCGCGGTACGCGCGGGTGTCGCCCGTGCCCTGGTGGCGCTGCGCCAGGCCGCGCTATCCCTGCCGCCCCGGCTGCCAAGATTGTGGCGCACATGATCCCGCCTGCGCCATGCTAGGCGCGAATGAGAGGTGACGCATGAACCTGACGCCGCGTGAGAAGGACAAGCTGCTGGTGGCCATGGCCGCCACCGTGGCGCGACGGCGCCTGGAACGCGGCGTGAAGCTCAACCACCCCGAGGCGGTGGCCCTGATCACCGACTACGTCGTCGAAGGCGCGCGGGATGGCCGCAGCGTCGCCGAATTGATGCGCGATGGCGCCACCGTCGTGACGCGCGACCAGGTGATGGAGGGCATTGCCGAGATGATCCATGAGATCCAGGTGGAGGCGACCTTCCCGGACGGCACCAAGCTCGTCACCGTGCACGAGCCGATTCGATGATCCCCGGCGAACTCTTCCCCGCCGAGGGCGAGATCGAACTCAATGTCGGCCGCCCCGTGACCGAGATCGAGGTCGCCAACACCGGCGACCGCCCGATCCAGGTCGGCAGCCACTACCATTTCGCGGAAACCAACCCCGCGCTGCGCTTCGACCGCGCCGCCGCGCGCGGCCAGCGGCTCGACATCCCCGCCGGCACGGCGGTGCGATTCGAACCGGGGCAGTCGCGTAGCGTGACGCTGGTGCCCTACAGCGGCGCGCGCATCGTGCACGGGTTCCGCGGTGAGACGGAGGGCAAGCTCTGATGGCCGCGAGACTGTCCCGCCGCGCCTATGCCGGCATGTATGGCCCGACCACGGGCGACCGCCTTCGCCTCGCCGATACGGATCTTGTCATCGAGGTCGAGCGCGACCTGACGATCTATGGCGAGGAAGTGAAGTTCGGCGGCGGCAAGGTGATCCGCGACGGCATGGGGCAATCCCAGGTCACGCGCGCCCAGGGCGCCGTCGATACCGTCATCACCAACGCGCTGATCGTTGACCACACCGGCATCTACAAGGCCGATGTGGGGCTCAAGGACGGGCTGATCCACAGCATCGGCAAGGCGGGCAACCCGGATACGCAGCCCGGTGTCACCATCATCATCGGCCCGGGGACCGAAGTCCTGGCGGGCGAGGGCCGCATCCTGACCGCGGGCGGCATCGACCCGCATATCCACTTCATCTGCCCGCAGCAGATCGAGGAGGCGCTGGTCTCCGGCGTCACCACCATGTTCGGCGGCGGCACCGGCCCCGCCCATGGCACGCTGGCCACCACCGTGACACCCGGCCCCTGGCACATGGAGCGGATGCTGCAGGCCGCGGAAGCCTTCCCGATGAATCTCGGCTTCCTCGGCAAGGGCAACGTCTCCCTCCCCGCGGGGCTGGAGGAGCAGGTGCTCGCCGGCGCGGCTGGCTTCAAGCTGCATGAGGATTGGGGCACGACGCCGAAGGCAATCGATACCTGCCTCCGCATCGCGGACCAGTACGACATCCAGGTCGCCATCCACACGGATACGCTGAACGAAAGCGGCTTCGTGGAGGATACCATCGCCGCCATCGGCGGCCGCACCATCCAGGCCTTTCACACGGAAGGTGCCGGCGGCGGGCACGCGCCTGACATCCTCAAGGTGATCGGCCACCCGAATTTTCTTCCGTCCTCTACCAATCCGACGATGCCCTACACGCGCAATACCGTGGATGAGCATCTCGACATGCTCATGGTGTGCCATCACCTCGACCCGCGTATCCCGGAGGACGTGGCCTTCGCGGAGAGCCGCATCCGCAAGGAGACGATCGCGGCGGAGGACATCCTGCACGACCTCGGCGCCATCTCCATGATGTCGTCCGACAGCCAGGCGATGGGGCGGGTGGGGGAGGTGATCATCCGCACCTGGCAGACCGCGCACAAGATGAAGGCGCAGCGTGGACGGCTGGTGGGCGAGACGGGCGACAACGACAATCTTCGCGTCCGCCGCTACATCGCCAAATACACGATCAACCCCGCCATCGCGCAGGGCGTGGCCACGCATGTCGGCAGCATCGAGGTCGGCAAGCTCGCGGACCTCGTCCTGTGGTCGCCGGCCTTCTTCGGCGTGAAGCCGGACTATGTGCTGAAATGCGGCACGATCGCGATGGCGCCGATGGGCGATCCCAACGCCTCCATCCCGACGCCGCAGCCCATCCATTACCGGCCGATGTTCGGCAGCTATGGGCGGGCCAACACGCTGTCCGCCGTCACCTTCGTGTCCGGCGCCTCCATCGGGGCCGGAATCGCGGCGCGCTACGGCCTGGCCCGCAAGCTGCTGCCGGTGGTGAATACCCGAGGCGGCATCAGCAAGAAGGACATGGTGCTGAACAGCCACCTGCCGAGGATCGAGGTCGATTCGGAAACCTATGAGGTCCGTGCCGACGGCGAATTGCTGGTCTGCGAACCCGCCACCGTGCTGCCCATGGCGCAGCGCTACTTCCTGTTCTGAGAGAGCCTGATGCCGAATACCACGCCACCCCGCGCGCTTGCCGTCCATGCCGCCGGCACCTGGCCGGAAGCCGAGCAGCGCGACACCGTCCATGTCGACTTCGACGACCGCTACCGCCGCCGGAAGATGTACCTGACGGAACGCGGCGGGTCCTTCCTGCTGGACCTGGCGGAAGCCACCGTCATGCGGGATGGCGATGGGCTCGAACTCGAACATGGCGGCTTCATCCGCGTGAAGGCGGCGGCGGAGGACCTGGTCGAGGTCACGGCACCGACACCGGCGCTGCTGCTGCGGCTCGCCTGGCACCTCGGCAACCGGCATCTGCCGACGCAGCTGGCGGGCGACACCATCCTGATCCGGCACGACCACGTCATCATCCGCATGCTGGAAGGCCTCGGCGCCACGCTGCGGAAGGTGCGGGCGCCCTTCAACCCCGAAGGCGGGGCCTATGGCGAACACAACCGCCTGCCGGCGCATCCGCATGGGCATGGCCATGAACACGGCGATGACCATGGGCACGACCACGAACATGGGCCCGACTGCCATCACCACGGCCACTGACCCCGCCGCCCTCGCGCGGCTCCTCGCCTGGCTGTCGCCGGCCTATCCGATCGGCGCCTTCTCCTACAGCCATGGGCTGGAGATGGCGGTGGAGGATGGGGCGGTGACGAAGCGCGTGGACCTCGTCGCCTATGTCGAGGCCGCGCTGCTGCACGGTGCGGGTGCCGTGGATGGCGGGCTGCTGGCGCTGGCCTGGCGGGCGGCGGAGGCGGGCGATGACAAGATGCTCGATGAGATCACTGAACTTGGCGCGTGCTGGCGCGGCACGGCGGAACTGGCGCTGGAGGCGACGCAGCCCGGCCAGGCCTTCGCGCTGGCCACCAACGCCGCCTGGCCGGAACAGCGCTTCGCTGGCTTTGCCGCGAGGCACCCTGGTCGGCTGACGCATGCGGTCGCCTTCGGCGCGGCGGCTGCCTTCCACGGCATTCAGCTGCGCGACGCCGTCTTCGGCTGGCTCACGGGTTTTGCCAGCAACATCGTTTCCGCCGGCGTGCGTGTGGTGCCGCTGGGGCAGACCGATGGGCAGGTTGCCACCGCCGCGCTGCTGCCCATCGTGCTGCGCGCGACAGAAGCAGCGCTGGCCGTGCGGGATGCCGACGATCTCGGCGCCGCGGCCTTCGCCATCGACCTTTTCTCCCTGCGTCATGAGACGCAATACACGAGGCTCTTCCGCTCATGAGTAACGGACCCTTCCGCGTCGGCATCGGCGGCCCCGTCGGTTCCGGCAAGACGGCGCTGGTGGATCGCCTGTGCAAATACATGCGCGACCACAACGACATCGCCGCCATCACCAATGACATCTACACCAAGGAAGACAGCGAATTCCTGACGCGGAGCGGCGCGCTGGACGCCGACCGCATCATGGGGGTCGAGACCGGCGGCTGCCCCCACACCGCGATCCGGGAGGATGCCTCCATCAACCTGGCGGCGGTGGCGGAGATGTCGGCGCGGCATCCGACGCTGGAGGTGCTGTTCATCGAAAGCGGCGGCGACAACCTGGCCGCCACCTTCAGCCCGGAACTCGCTGACCTCACGATCTACGTCATCGATGTCTCCGCCGGCGACAAGATCCCGCGCAAGGGCGGGCCCGGCATCACCCGCAGCGACCTGCTGGTGATCAACAAGATCGACCTGGCGCCACTCGTCGGCGCAGACCTCGGCGTGATGGACCGCGACGCGAAGAAGATGCGCGGCGTGCGTCCCTTCATGTTCACCAACCTCAAGGAGCACAAAGGCGTGGCAGAAATCGCAGCCTTCATCCTGGCCTCGGGCGGCCTGACGCGGCGCGGGGAGGCAGCGTGATGCGCCGTTTCCTGACCCTGGCGGCGCTGCTGGCGCCGGTTCCGGCCTTCGCGCATGGCGCGGGGGACCATGTGCATGGCGTCGTCGCCGGCCTCATGCATCCCGTGGGCGGCATGGACCATATCCTTGCCATGGTGGCTGTCGGCCTCTGGGCCGGGTTGATGGGTGGCCGTGCGGTGCTGGCGCTGCCGGCGCTGTTCCTGGGCGGCATGGCGCTGGGTGGCGTGCTCGGCATGGAAGGCATCGGGCTGCCGATGGTGGAGGGCGGCATCCTCGCTTCCGTCATCATCCTGGGCGCTTTGGTGGCCTCCTCCGCGCGCCTGTCGCTCGGCCTGGCGCTGCCGATCGTGGCCGCCTTCGGGCTGCTGCATGGCAATGCCCATGGGCTGGAACTGGCCGCCGGCAATGGCGCGCTGGGCTATTCGGCGGGCTTCCTGCTGGCGACGGCCGCGCTGCATGGCGCTGGTGTGCTGGGCGCGATGAAGCTCTCCGCGGTTCCGGTGCGGATCGCGGGCGGTGCCATGGCGGCGGCGATGGTGCTGGCCATCCTGGTGTGACCTTCGACTACGCGAAGCTCGTCCCGGAGCTGCTGGTCTCGGAGCTTCCGGCCAGCCTCCGTTTCTGGGGCGGGCTTTGCGGCTTCGCGGTCGCCTATGACCGGCCGGAGGAAGGCTTCGCCTATCTGCACCGCGACGGGGTGCAGGTGATGCTGGAGGAAGCCTTCCGACCTGGCCGGCGCTGGATCACCGGCCCGCTGGAGCGCCCCTTCGGGCGGGGGATCAACCTGCAGATCCAACTCCCCGCCATCGCGCCGGTGCTGGCGGCGCTCGAAGCTGCCTCCTGGCCGCTCTACCTGGCGCCGGAGGAGAAGTGGTACCGCGCCGGGGGCCATGAATCCGGCGTGCGGCAGTTCATCGTCCAGGACCCGGATGGCTACCTGCTGCGGTTCCAGGAATCGCTCGGGCTGCGGCAGCACCCCTCAAGAATACAGCGGCTTTAGCCCTTTTAGCACTTTTAGCACCGTTTTCGCGGTGTCCCGGCGGCCGGGGATGGGCCCTTCAGGACGCAGTTTCGCCGCTTGATGAACAGAACATATACGGAACACAATGCCGGCACCAGTGATTTCCGGCCATCGCTACCCCTTCAGGTCGCGCGCGCCGGAGGCCCTTGCGTCGAAGCTCTCCGGCACGGCGCTGCCATGGTCGGTGAAGGCTTTCCGCAGGGCCTCCACATTCGGGCTGAAGATCGTCTTGCGGTTGGCGACGGCCCATTCGTAGGAGCCGCGGACGGTGTCCAGCGATTGCTGGAAGCGGGGCATGACCCAGCGGGCGAACAGCTCGTAGCTCCGCCAGGTCTGCTCCCGGTTCGCCCAGTCATTGGCGCGGAACATGAAGCCGCCGAAGCCGCCATCGCTGGCCTCGACCAGCTTCTCGATCCCGCGCGCCACGGTTTCAGGGGAGCCGACGAGGGTGGTGCCGGCCTTCACGCCGTCCGTCAGCGGGTCCTGGGACCGGCCGGGCGGGCGGCCCAGCGCGTCCTCGAAATAGGTGGCGGTTTCCAGGCGTTCGCCGACGCGGACATCGGCCAGGGCCTGTTCGTCGGTCTCCGCCACATGGACGTTCATCACCAGGCGCCAGTCGCGGCGGCTGATGGTCTTGCCGGCGGCCGCGGCCGCTTCCTCCGCGATCTTCCACTGGCCGGGCAGGGCCGCGGGGCCGCCGGGCATGCCGGCGCCGAGCGAGAGGATGCCCACGCCGTGCTTGCCCGCGGTGGCGGGGCCGGCGGGGGTCAGGGTGCTGGCCACCGCGATGGGGAAATGCGGGTCGGAGTAGGGGCGGAGGTGGAGGCGCGCCTCCTGCATCTCGAACCAGTCGGTCTTGCGCGTCACGGGGCCGTCGCAGGCCAGCAGGGCCATGATGGCTTCCAGTGCCTCATCCATCCGGCGGCGCTGCGTGGTGGCGTCGATGCCGAGCATGTAGGCGTCGGATACCAGCGCACCTGGCCCACAGCCCAGCATCGCCCGGCCCCTGGTCATGTGGTCCAGTTGCACGAAGCGCTGCGCGACCAGGAAGGGGTGGTGGTAGGGCAGGGAGGTGACGCCGGAGCCCAGGCGGATGGTCTTCGTGCGTTCGGCGGCGGCGGCGATGATGAGTTCGGGGGAGGCGATGGTTTCCCACCCCGCGGAGTGGTGTTCGCCGATCCAGGCCTCGTCGAAGCCGAGGCGGTCGAGCCATTCGAGCATCTCGATGTCGCGGGAGATGGCGAGGGTGGGGTTGTCGCCCAGGCGGTGGAAGGGGGCGAGGAAGATCCCGAACTGCATGCCGCGCTTGGCCATTGGAAGCGTTCCCCGAATGCGTGTTGGGGGAAGCTTGGGGCGGTTCGGAGGCTATGCCAAGCGGCTCACGCCGCTTCGCCGGCCGCCCAGCCGGAGGACCAGGCCCATTGGAAATTGTAGCCGCCGAGCCAGCCCGTCACGTCCACCGCTTCGCCGATGAAGAACAGGCCGGGGACGTCCTTGGCCATCATGGTCTGGGAGGAGAGCGCTTCCGTATCCACGCCGCCGAGCGTGACCTCGGCCTTGGCGTAGCCTTCCGTCCCGCTGGGCTTCAGCGCCCAGGCCTTCAGCATCGCGCCAAGCTTTCGCAAATCGCCATCCCCGATCTCCCCGATGGTGCGCGGCGGCAAATGCTGGGCGGCCATGGCGGCGGCGAGGCGGGCGGGCAGGAGGTCGCCCAGGATGGTCTTGGCTTCCGCCTTCGGGCGGGCGCGCTTGCCGGCCAGCAGCACGGCGGTGGCGTCGCGGTCCGGCACCAAATCCAGCGTCAGCATCTCGCCTTCGCGCCAGTAGGAGGATGCCTGGAGGATGGCGGGGCCGGAGAGGCCGCGATGGGTGAAGAGCATCGCCTCCCTGAACGCCGCCTTGCCGGCCTTGGCGACACTTTCGAGAGCGAGGCCGGAGAGGGGGCGCATCAATTCCAGCATGGTGTCGCCGAAGGTCAGCGGCACCAGGGCCGGGCGGATTTCCGTCAGCGGCAGACCGAATTGCATGGCCAGGTCATGCGCGAAGCCGGTGGCGCCCATCTTGGGGATGGAGAGGCTGCCGGTGGCGAGCACCAGGCTTTCCGCCGTGAAGGTGCCGGCGGTGGTGGCGATGCGGAAGTGGGTGTCCTTCGTCACGCCGGTGATGCGGGTGTGGCAGCGGAGGTCGACCGAGACGGCCTCACATTCCGCGACCAACATGGCGACGATCTGGCGGGCGGAGCCGTCGCAGAACAATTGCCCGAGAGTCTTTTCGTGCCACGCGATCCGGTGCTTCTGCACCAACTCGAGAAAATCGTGCTGGGTGTAGCGGGCCAGGGCCGAGCGCGCGAAGTGCCGGTTCTGCGACAGGAAGCGGTCCGGCAGGCAGTCCCGGTTGGTGAAGTTGCAGCGCCCGCCGCCGGAGATGAGGATCTTCTTGCCCGGCTCCTCGGCGTGATCCAGCAGCAGCACGCGCCGCCCGCGCTGGCCCGCGCGCATGGCGGCAAAGAGCCCCGCGGCACCGGCGCCCAGCACCACCACATCGAAATTGTTGTTCACGCGGCTTCTGCCAATCCTGCCATGTCCCGGCCCACGGCTTCCGCCACGCGGATGCCATCAACGCCGGCCGAGAAGATGCCGCCCGCATAGCCCGCGCCCTCACCGGCGGGATAGAGGCCTAGCGTGTTGATGCTGCGCATCGTGGCATCCCGGCGGATGCGGATGGGGGAGGAGGTGCGCGTTTCCACCCCCGTCATCACCGCATCGGCCAGGTCGAAGCCCTTGATGGTGCGGCCGAAGGCGGGAAGGGCTTCCCGGATCGCGGCCACCACGAAATCGGGCAGGCAGAGGGACAGGTCGGTCGGCGTGACGCCCGGCTTGTAGCTGGGGACGACGTCGCCCAGCGAAGTGGAGGCGCGGCCCGCGAGGAAATCGCCGACGCGCTGGCCGGGCGCGGCATAGGTGCCGCCGCCGGCGACGAAGGCGCGTTCCTCCCAGTGCCGCTGGAGGTCGATGCCGGCGAGGGGATGGCCGGGGTAGTCCACTTCCGGCGTGATGCCGACGACGATGCCGGCATTGGCGTTCCGCTCGGCGCGGGAATACTGGCTCATGCCGTTGGTCACCAGGCGGCCGGGTTCGCTGGCGGCGGCGACGACGGTGCCGCCGGGGCACATGCAGAAGGAATAGACGCTGCGGCCCTTCAGCGCGGGGCCGGCGCAGTGATGCACCAGCTTGTAGTCGGCGGCACCCAGGATGGGGTTGCCCGCGAAGGTGCCGAAGCGCGCGCGGTCGATGATGGATTGCGGATGCTCGATCCGCACGCCGATGGAAAACGGCTTGGCCTCGACGAAAATCCCGGCGGCGTGAATTCGAGAAAATGTGTCGCGGGCGGAGTGGCCGATGGCGAGGACGACGTGGTCGGTCTCGATCGTTTCGCCGGCCTCCGTCACCACGCCGCGCATGCGGCGCTGGCCGTCGCGGCCGGTCTCCACGATGAAGTCGACGACCTTGGTGCCGAAGCGGTACTCGCCGCCCAGGGCCTCGATCTTCGCGCGCATGCTCTCCACCATCGTCACCAGGCGGAAGGTGCCGATATGGGGCTTCGCGACGTAGAGGATTTCCTCGGGCGCGCCGGCGGCGACGAATTCGGTCAGGACCTTCCGGCCGAGATGCTGCGGGTCCTTGATGCCGGACCAGAGCTTGCCGTCGGAGAAGGTGCCGGCGCCGCCCTCCCCGAACTGGACATTGCTTTCCGGCTCCAGGACGCCGCGCCGCCAGAGGCCCCAGGTATCCTTGGTGCGTTCGCGCACCACCTTGCCGCGGTCGAGGATGATCGGCCGGAAACCCATCTCCGCCAGGATCAGGGCGGCGAAGATGCCGCAGGGGCCGGTGCCGATGACCACAGGGCGCTTCGGCAGGCGTGCGGGCGCCTGGGCCACCGGGCGGTAGCTGGTGTCCGGCGTGGTGGTCAGCGTGCGGCCATAGACCGGGTGGCTGGCGAAGCGGCGCAGCAGGGCGGCTTCGTCGGCGACCTCGAAATCCACGGAATAGACGAGTTCGATCGCCGACCGTCGGCGGGCGTCCCAGGCGCGGCGCGCAACGGAGATGGCGCGCAGATCGCCGGGCTTCAGGCCCAGCTTCTCGCGCAGCGCCGCCTCGATCGCGCCCTCGGCGTGGTCCAGCGGCAGTTTCAGTTCGGTCAGGCGCAGCATGCTCTCACGGGCTTTCGTCGCCCCTGGTCCTGCCGGCGGGGCAGGGGGGCTTTAGCCGATCCGGGCCTCCCGGCGCCACTGTCACGGGGGTGGCTGGCCCGCCCCGCGTCGGCGGGGCGGGCGCTGCCGTCAGTAGACGACCACGGAACGGATGGACTCGCCCCTCTCCATCAACTCGAAGCCGTGGTTGATGTCATCGAGGGGCATGACATGGGTGATCAGGCTGTCGATGTCGATCTTGCCCTGCATGTACCAGTCCACGATCTTCGGCACGTCGGTCCGGCCGCGGGCGCCGCCGAAGGCCGTACCGCGCCAGGAACGGCCCGTGACCAGCTGGAAGGGGCGGGTGGAGATTTCCTGACCCGCGCCGGCCACGCCGATGATGATCGACTCGCCCCAGCCGCGATGGGTGCATTCCAGCGCCTGGCGCATGACCTTCGTGTTGCCGATGCACTCGAAGCTGAAATCGGCGCCGCCGCCGGTCAGATCCACGATCGCCTGCACGACCTTGTCGTGGCCGACCTCGTTCGGGTTGATGAAGTCCGTCATGCCGAATTTGCGGGCCATCTCCTGCCGCGCCGGGTTGAGGTCCACGCCGATGATCTTGTCGGCCCCCACCATGCGGGCGCCCTGGATCACGTTGAGGCCGATGCCACCGAGCCCGAAGACCGCGACATTGGCGCCAGCCCAGACCTTGGCGGTGTTGATGACGGCGCCGATGCCCGTCGTCACGCCGCAGCCGATGTAGCAGATCTTGTCGAAGGGCGCGTCCTCGCGGACCTTCGCCAGCGCGATCTCCGGCAGCACGGTGAAGTTCGCGAAGGTGCTGCACCCCATGTAATGGAACACGGTCCCCTGGTCGCAGGAGAAGCGCGACGACCCATCCGGCATGACGCCCTTGCCCTGCGTCGCGCGGATCGCGGTGCACAGGTTGCTCCGCCGCGACAGGCAGGTTTTGCACTGCCGGCATTCCGGCGTGTAGAGCGGGATCACGTGGTCGCCGGGCTTCACGCTGGTGACGCCGGCGCCGACCTCCCGCACGATGCCGGCACCCTCATGGCCGAGGATGGCGGGGAACAGCCCCTCGGGATCCGCGCCCGAGAGGGTGTAGAGGTCAGTGTGGCAGAGGCCGGTGGCCTTCACCTCCACCAGCACCTCCCCGGCCCGCGGGCCGCCGATTTCCACATCCATGACCTGCAGGGGCTTGCCGGCCGCAAAGGCCACCGCCGCGCGCGTCTTCATCGCATTGCCGCTCCGTCGATCCATGGGCCCTGGCTGCGCCCAGCCATGGCCTAAAGCGCGGGGGGCGCCGCGTCCAGCAGCTTGAGATGCTCCGCGTGCCATCTTGGGACGCTCCGCGTGGCATCTTGGGACGCTCCGCGTCGGGCACCTTGCCGGGGCGGGCCTGCCCATTAGGATGGGGGGCGGAACGGTTTCGGGGGCAGGCGCCATGGGGCTCATTCGATCGGCGTTGCTGGTGCTCGGTGCCTTGCTGGCCGTCGGCGTGCCGGAGGCCCGGGCGCAGACCGGCAACCCCACGAACGACGCCCTGCTGGCGCGCAACGAGCCCGGGCGGCGCGAGGCCTTCCGCAGCCTGCTGACCCAGAACCGCTACGCCTGCGCGGAGGTGACGGTGCTGTTCCAGGCGGGACTCGACCCGCGGCGCATCGCCTATTGGGACGTGTCCTGCCGGGATGGCGGGCCCTGGCGCATCGCCATCCCCGCGGAACGCTGGGCGACGCCCACGCTGAACGCCTGCGGCCAGGGCGCCGGCCCGGCGGCCGGGCCCTGCTTCCGCAGCCTGTCCACCAGCGCGCCCGGGCGGGTGGCGGTGGCCACGCCGCCGCCATCCTGCCGCACGGCCTGCGACAGCCAGCCGCAGAGCCTGCAGAACGCCTGCCTGGCGCGCTGCGCCAGCGGCAGCACCATCCAGGCCTCCGCCCCCGTGGCCGCGACCGCGGCCGCGATGCGGGGGCGATTCGGCTTCATCTACACGGCGGAACCGCCCTCCACTGCCTTCGGCTTCTCCTCCGGCAAGACGGACCGGCTGGCGGCGAACATGGACGCGATCCGCGCCTGCGAAGCCGTGGCTGGGCGCAACCAGTGCCGCGTGGCGCTGGACTTCCCCAATGCCTGCGGCGCGCTGGTGCAGGCACTGACGACGCCGCCGGTGCAGGTGCGGCGCCTGGCCAGCGGCGTGGGCCAGACGCGCGAACAGGCGGAGGCGCAGGCGCTGAACACCTGCCGCCTGGCCGAAGCCGCGAGTTCCAGCATCACCTGCCGCATCGCCATGTCGGGCTGCTGAACCATGCGCCCCATCCCCCCTTTCCGGAGCCCCGCCATGCGAAGCGCCCTCCTCGGTTTCCTCGCGCTGGCCGGAATCGGCTTCGCGGCCCCCGTTCAGGCCCAGGTGCAAGCCCAGAACCCCGTGCTGGATGGCGTCCGGCAGCGCGGCGAGGTGCGCTGCGGCGTCTTCGGCCTGCTGCCCGGCTTCTCCGCCCCCGATGCGCAGGGCGTGATGCGCGGGCTGGATGCGGATTTCTGCCGCGCCGTCGCCGCCGCCGTGCTGGGGGATGCGGCGAAGGTCCGCTTCGTCACGGCGCCGAGCCTGGCCGCCAGCCTGGAGGCGGTGGAGCGCGCGGAGGTCGATATCCTGTCGAGCAACCTGACCGCGACGGCGCTGCGCGATGCCGGGCGGAACCTGGTGCCGGTGGGGGTGCTGTTCTACGACGGGCAGGGCGTGATGGTGCGGGCGGATGCCGATATCGCGGCCTTCCGCCAGTTGGACGGCAAGCGCATCTGCGTCGCCGCCCCGGCGGTGGATGGCAGCCTGGCGATCCTGCACAGCGCCGCGACGCGCATGGGCGTCAGCCTGACGCCGGTGCCGGTGGCGCAGGGCGGGCCGGCGCTGATCCGCGCCTTCCGGGCCGGGGAATGCGATGGCGTCTCCGCCGATGCCGCGGCACTCGCGACCCTGAAGGCGACGGATCTGCCGGACCCCGCCAGCGCCGTGGTGCTGCCGGAACGGCTGAGCCGGGAGCCGCTGACGCCCTTCGTGCCGGGCCACGACAATCGCTGGCGCCAGGTGGTGGCCTGGACGCTGCACGCGCTGGTGGCGGCGGAGGAGCTGGAGGTGACGAGCGGCAGCCTGGAAGCCGCGATCCGGTCCGACGATACCGAAACCCGCTTCCTGCTGGGCGTCGATCCCGGCCTCGGCCAGGCGCTGGGCCTGCCCGATACCTGGGCGATGGAGGCGGTGCGCCAGGTCGGCAATTACGGGGAGATCTTCGACCGCAATCTGGGCGAGGGATCGCCGATCGGGCTCGATCGCGGGCTGTCGGACCTCTGGCTGCGCGGCGGGCTGATGTATCCCTTCCCCTTCCGCTGAGGGATCGCTGGACGCGGCGCGCGCGGCTGCGCCAGAAAGCGGCATGGCCGCCGCCCCGCCCCATGATCCCCCGAAGCCGCGCCCGACGCGGGCGGAGGCCATTGCCGCGCAACTGGCGGATGACATCGTCGCGGGGCGCCTGAAGCCCGGCGCGGCGCTGGACGAGGCATCGCTGGCGGCCCAGTTCTCGGTCAGCCGCACCCCGGTGCGGGAGGCGCTGCGCCAATTGGCGCCGACGGGGCTGGTGCAGGCGGTGCCGCGCCGCGGCTGCCTGGTGGCCATCCCCGATGCCGGGCAACTCGCGGAAATGTTCGTGGTGATGGCGGAGCTGGAGGCGATGGCTGCCGCGCATTGCGCCATGGGGATGGCGCCGGCGGAGCGCCGGGGGCTGGAACGGCAGATCGCCGTGATGGCCGGGATGGTCCGGGACGGGGATGTGGCGGGGTACCGGGCGGCGAATGTCGCCTTCCACCACCTGCTCTATGCCGGGGCGCATAACCGCTACCTGACGGAGATCGCCACCGCGACGCGGCGGCGGTTGGCCCCCTTCCGGGCCGCGCAGCTGGAAGCGCCGGACCGGATGCGCCGGTCGCATGAGGAGCATGTGGCGATCGTGACCGCGATCCAGCGGGGGGATGCGGCGGGGGCGGCGGCGGCGCTGCGGGCGCATATCGGCGTGACGGAGCGCACCTGGATCGCGATGGCGGGCGCGCGGCAGCGGCCGGACGCTGCCTGATATTTGTTCAATTGGGCGCGCTTGCATACACGCGCCCAGGCGTTTCGGGGCGTGATCTGCCCGTTTGTTGGGCGTAATCGGCATTCCTGCCGTGCGTTGCATACACCGGGGCTGGCGGTCAGTTCCTCAACCTCTTGATCGGCAGGGAATCCGGGCGGCGGCACGCGGTTTGCTGATGGGGGCGCGATGACCCTCGCATCCCTCCTGCCCGACAGCATCGCCGCGCTGCACGCCGCCTATGCCGCTGGCCTCTCGCCCGCCGCCGTCATGGCGGGGCTGGAGGCGCGCCACCAGGCGGTGGATGATCCGGGCATCTACCTGTTCCGGCCCTCGCCCGACGCCATCGCGGCGATGCTGGCGCGGCTGCCGCCCTTCGATCCCGCTCGCTTTCCCCTCTGGGGCGTGCCGGTGGCGGTGAAGGACAACATCGATGTGCAGGGGATGCCCACCACGGCGGCCTGTCCGGCCCATGGCTACATGCCGGCCGAATCGGCGCCGGCGGTGGCGCGGCTGGTGGCGGCGGGGGCGATCGTCACGGGCAAGACCAACCTTGACCAGTTCGCCACGGGCCTGGTCGGCGTGCGCAGCCCGCATCCCATCCCGCGCAACGCCTGCGCGCCGGACCGCGTGCCGGGCGGGTCCTCCAGCGGCTCCGCCGTCGCGGTGGCGCAGGGGCTCGCCCTGCTGTCGCTGGGCACGGACACCGCCGGCTCCGGCCGGGTGCCGGCGGCGCTGAACGGGCTGGTGGGGCTGAAGCCGAGCGTGGGGGCCATCCCGTCCCGCGGCGTGGTGCCGGCCTGCCCGAGCCTCGACTGCATTTCCGTCTTCGCCCGCAATGTCGGGGATGCCTGGGCCGGCTACGCCGTGATGGCGGGGGCGGATGGGCGCGATCCCTGGTCGCGGCCGATCGAGCTCGGCACGCCGGGCGCGGCGCTGACCCGCCTTGGCATTCCCCGCGCGGCGGATCTGCACCTGGATGGGTCGGCGCAGCGCGCGGCCTGGGATGCGGCGCTGGCGAAGCTGCCCGCCGGCGTGACGCTGGTGGAGCGGGACCTGACACCGTTCCTGGAAGTGGCGCGGCTGCTGTATGAGGGCGCCTTCGTGGCGGAGCGGGACGCCGCCTTCGGCGCGCTGGTGCCGCCGGAGGCGATGCACCCGGTGACGCGGCGGATCATCGCCGGCGCCGCGCGCTTCAGCGCCACGGATGCCTTCCGTGGCCTGCTCCGCCTGGCGGAGCTGCGGCTCTCGACCCTGCCGGCCTGGGACGGGATCGACGCGCTGCTGGTGCCGACCGCGCCCAATTTCCCGACGCTGGCGGAACTGGCGGCGGACCCGATCGGGCCCAATGCCAGGCTCGGCACCTACACCAATTTCGTGAACCTGCTGGATCTGGCGGCAATCGCCGTGCCGGCGCCGCTGCGGCCGGACGGCCTGCCCTTCGGCGTCACGCTGATCGGGCCGCGCGGCAGCGACGCCGCGCTGGCCGCCACCGGCAGCGTCTTGATGGAGGGCTTCGCAGCATGATCGAGATTGCCGTCGTCGGCGCGCATCTGTCCGGCATGGTGCTGAACCCGGAACTGGTGCGGGAAGGGGCCGAACTGCGCCGCGCCGTGCTGACCGAGCCCTGCTACCGGCTTTTCGCGCTGGCCGGCGGGCCGCCGAAGCGGCCGGGGCTGCTGCGCGTGGCGCAGGGGCACGCCATCGCGACCGAGGTCTGGGCGCTGCCCGCGGATGGCTTCGGGCGCTTCGTCGCGGGCATCCCCGCGCCGCTTTGCATCGGCACGCTGCGCCTGGCCGATGGCACCACGCCCAAGGGCTTCCTGGTGGAGCCCGAGGGGCTGACCGGCGCCACCGAGATTTCCGAATTCGGGGGATGGCGCGCCTTCATCGCCAGCCTCGCAACCGCCTGAAACAGGGAGAACCGAACAATGATCCGTCGCCGCCATATTCTCGCCGGGGCCACCGCGCTGGTCGCCGCGCCCCACATCGCCAATGCGCAGGCGAGCCGCACGGTCCGGATGGGGTCGCTGCGCCTCATCCATTCCATGACGCCGCATTTCTATGAGCGTTTCGCGCCGGCGAACCTCCGGATCGAGATCACGACCTTCGACAGCCCGACCGATGGCAAGAACGCGGTCGTGACGAATTCCGTGAATTTCGGCGGCTTCGGCATCGCGGCGGCGCTGCTGGGCGGCGCGGCGGGCGAACCTGTCGTCGTCGTCGGTGCCTTCTGCAACAAGGGCATGGGCGTCGTCTCCAAGGCCGGCACGCCGATCCGCACCATCGCGGACCTGCGCGGCCGTCGCGTCGGCATCTGGCCGGGTTCGACGCAGGAGGTCTTCATCCTGGAACGCCTGCGCCAGACCGGCATGACGGTGCGCGACATCACCAGCGTCCGCGTGCCCTTCGGCGAGATGCACGCCATGCTGGCCCGTGGTGACATCGACGCCTATGTGGGCGCGGAGCCGGGGCCGGGGCTTTCGATCTCCTCCGGCGTCGGGCAGCTGGTGGAATACCCCTACGGCACCGCGATGGGCGGTCTGAACATGATCTTCGCGACCAGCGAACAGCAGATCGCGCAGGACCCCGCGCTGGTGCGCACCATGCTGGGCATCCATCGCCGCGCCAGCGAATACATGATGGCGAATCCGCGGGAAGTGGCGGACGCGACCGTCCGCATCCTGGGCGCGCCCCGCGCCGCCGTGGAACACGCGCTGGCGGCGAACAACGTCGAATACATCTGGAAGCTGGACGACACGGTGCTCGGCCAGGCGCGCGCCTATGCGCAGCAGATGCTGGAGATGCGGCAGATCCGCCAGCTGCCGAACTTCAACACCTTCCTCAACCCGCGCTTCTCCAACGAAGTCGCGACGTCGTAAGGAAGCGGTGCGATGGCCGAGGCATTGATCGCGACGGCGCCCGCCGCCGTGCCCACGCGCAGCGCGGGGCAGCGCCTGGCGAAACGCCTCGGCCCCATCGCGCTGTCGCTGGTGGTGCCGCTGCTGCTGCTGCTGGGCTGGCACCTCGCGGTGAAGGCGGGGATGACGCGGTTGATCCCGTCCCCCGCCCAGGTCGCGGAATACATGGTGGATTTCGCGGTGGGGGGCATCTGGGACGATGCCTTCTCCGCGACGCTCCATTTGCACCTGCTGGCCAGCGCGTCGCGCGTCTATGGCGGCTTCCTGCTGGCGGCCGCGGTCGCGGTGCCGCTGGGGCTGCTGATCGGGCGTATCACGCTGGTCAGGCAGTTGCTCGATCCGTTCCTGCAGTTGATGCGGCCGATCCCCGTCACGGCCTGGCTGCCGCTATCCATGATCCTGTTCGGGCTGGGGCCGAAATCGGCCTTCTTCCTGGTCTTCCTCGGCGCCTTCTACCCCATCCTGCTGAACACCATCTTCGGCGTGAAGAACGTGGAGCCGCGACTGTTCGAGGCCGCCTCCATGCTCGGCTGCCGCGGCAATGCGCAGTTCTTCCGCGTGGTGCTGCCGGCCGCGCTGCCTTCCATCTTCACAGGGCTGCGGCTCGGCCTCGGCCTGGCCTGGTTCGTGATCGTGGTGGGGGAGATGACGGGCGTTCCGCAGGGTCTTGGCGCCGTCATCATGGATGGGCGCACGCTGAGCCGCACGGAGCTTGTGATCTGCGGCATGATCGTCATCGGCATCGCCGGCTTCGTCAGCGACCGCGTCGTGGTCATGCTGATGAACCGCGCCCTGCGCTGGAGCCCCATGCATCGTGGCTGAGATCCCCATCCTCGACATCAAGCATGTCGGCAAGACCTACACGCTGGGCGATACGCGCATCGAGGCGCTGCGCGACGCGAACCTCACCGTGAAGAAGGGCGAATTCGTCTGCCTGATCGGCGCATCCGGCTGCGGGAAATCGACGCTGCTGCGGATCGTGGCGGGGTTCGAGCAGCCGACCAACGGCGATGCGCTGATGTGGGACAAGCCCATCGCGGGGCCGGCACCGGATCGCGGCATGGTGTTCCAGGATTATGGCCTGTTCCCCTGGCTGACGGTGCGGGAAAACATCGGCTTCGGGCCGAAGTCGCGGGGCCGTCCGAAATCCGAAGTGGCCGAGACGGTCGAGCGTTTCGTCAACCTCATCGGCCTGACGCGCTTCGCGGATGCGCATCCGCACCAGCTCTCCGGCGGCATGAAGCAGCGCGTGGCGATCGCCCGCGTGCTGGCGAATGACGCGGAGGTGGTGCTGATGGATGAGCCCTTCGGCGCGCTGGATGCGATGACGCGGGAGCGGTTGCAGGACGAATTGTTGGAGCTGTGGCAGCGCACGGGGCTGACGGTGCTGTTCGTCACGCATTCGATCGAGGAGGCGATCTTCCTCGCGGACCGGGTCGTGGTGATGGAGCCCGGGCCGGGTCGGATCGCCAGCGAGCACCGGATCGAATTGCCGCGGCCGCGGGACGTGTCCTCCCCGGAGTTCAATGAGGTGCGGCGCGAACTCGGCGCGCGGCTTCATAGCCATCACGCGAAGAAGGCGGCATGAGGGTTTGCCCTGCGGATCGAGAGCGATCCGCCCTCAGTCGCCGGCGCTTCGCTTGGCTGCGCCGTATTGCCGGCGGCGGCCATTCGGCCGCTTGCCCGCCGGCGGCGGACGCCACCGTCTCCGACAAGGATTTGGCATGACCCGGATGGTCAAGGTGCATCGGGTCCCGATGCGCCATCCCGCCGACATGGCGGGGATCGAGGCGCTGTTCGCGGCGCGCGCGGTGGACCCCGCCCATATCGTCGCGATCCTCGGCAAGACCGAGGGCAATGGCTGCGTCAACGATTTTACGAGAGCCTACGCCGTGAGTGCGCTGGCGACGATGCTGGCGGCGCATCTCGGCACCACGCCGGCGGTGGTGGCGGAACGCGTGGCGATGGTGATGTCGGGGGGGACTGAGGGGGGCCTCGCGCCCCACTTCATCCTGTTCTCGGTCACGGAGACGGATGCGGCGCCGACCGGCGCGCTGGCCATCGGCACCGCCTTCACGCCGGAATTCCGGCCGGAGGAGTTGGGGCGGATGGCGCAGGTGGAGGCGACCGCCGCCGCGGTGCGCGCCGCCATGGCCGATGCGGGCATCGCCGATGTGGCCGATGTCCACTACGTCCAGGTGAAATGCCCCCTGCTGACCAGCGAACGCATCGCGGAAGCAGAGGCGCGGGGTGCGACCGTCGCGACGCATGACACCTATCGCTCCATGGGCCTGTCGCGCGGGGCCTCGGCGCTCGGCGTCGCGCTGGCGCTGGGGGAGGTGGCGGCGGAGAAGCTTTCCGATGCCGTGATCGGTGAGGATTTTCGTCTGTGGTCGGGCGTGGCGAGTGCCTCGGCGGGCGTTGAACTCACGCGGAACGAGGTCGTCGTGCTGGGCAACAGCAAGGCCTGGGCGGGCGGGCTTCGGATCGCGCATGACGTGATGCAGGACGGGATCGATCTTCCGGCGGTGCAGCGCGCGCTCGCGGCTGCGGGGCTCCAGGCGCCGGGGCAGCTGACGGAAACGCAGCGCGGCAGGCTGGCGGCGCTGCTGGCGAAGGCGGAGCCGTCCTCCTCCGGGCGCATCCGCGGCAACCGCCACATCATGAACGATGACAGCGACATCAACGCCACGCGCCACGCCCGGGCGCTGGTCGGCGGCGTCGCCGCGGCGGCGACGGGGCGGACCGACCTGTTCATCTCCGGCGGCGCGGAGCATCAAGGGCCGGATGGCGGCGGGCCCGTCGCCGTGATCGTGGAGTCCTGACCATGCGTCCCGAACAACGCCTGCGCTACGCGGCACCTCAGGACCGGCCGCCGACCGCGCTGCCGAATGGGGCGGAACTCGCGATCTGGCCCGTCGTGAATGTCGAGCACTGGCTGATCGACAACCCCATGCCGCGGCAGGTCCTCAGCCCGCCGACCGGGGCGGCGCTGCTGCCGGATGTCGCCAATTGGGCCTGGCATGAATACGGGATGCGCGTCGGGTTCTGGCGTTTCCTCGACGCCTTCGCGAAGCGCGGCATCCGCCCGACGCTGTCGATCAACGGCAATGTCTGCAACGAATATCCTCGCGTGGCCCAGGCCGCCCACGATGCCGGCTGGGAATTCATGGGCCATGGCTTCGTGCAGGTGCCGACGCACCGGGAGCCCGACCAGCGCGCGATGATCGCGCGGACGGTCGAGGCCATCACCCGCTTCACGGGCGCACCGCCGTTGGGCTGGCTCGGCCCGGGGCTGACGGAGACGTTGGAGACGCCGGACCTGCTGGCGGAAGCGGGCATCCGCTACATCGCCGATTTCGTGGTGGATGATCTGCCGGCGCGGCTCAGGACCTCGGCCGGGGAGGTGCTGACCATGCCCTATTCGGTGGAACTCAACGACATTCCCATCGCCATGATCCAGCATCATGACGAACAGGAACTGCCCCGCCGCGCGCGGCTGGCGGCGGCCAGGCTGCTGGCGGAGGCCGGGCCGAAGGTGCTGTCCTTCGCCATCCACCCCTACATCACCGGCGTGCCCCACCGCATCGGCGCGCTGGAGGCGATGCTGGACGACCTGATGGCGATGCCCGGCGTGGTCTTCATGCAAGGGCGGGAGATCATGGACTGGTATTCCTCCAGCGGCGACCCGACCTGATCCGCATGAAGCTGCTGCTGATCAACGCGAACACCACCGATTCCATCACCGATCGCCTTGTCGCCATCGCGCGGGGGATGGCCCCGCCTGGTGTCACCATCACGGGCGCCACGGGGCGCTTCGGCGCGCGCTACATCGCGAGCCGCGCGGCGGCCGCGATTGCGGAACACGCGACGCTGGACGCCTTCGCAGCGCATGGCGGGGATGCCGATGCGGTGCTGATCGCCTGCTATGGCGACCCCGCGCTGGATGCGCTGCGTGAACTTTCATCCGTTCCCGTGCTGGGCCTGGCGGATGCCACCGCGCAGGAAGCCTGCCGCATCGCGCGCCGCTTCGGCGTGGTCAGCGGCGGCGCGGCCTGGAAGCCGATGCTGGAGGAGTTTCACCAGCGGCGCGGCTATGGCGACCGCCTGTCCGGCGTGCGGAGCATCACCCCGACGGGCGGCGACATCGCGCGTGACCCCGATTCCGCCTTGGCCTCATTGGCGGAAACCTGCCGGGATTGCGTGACGCTGGATGGGGCGGACGCGGTGGTGCTGGGCGGCGCCGGGCTGGCGGGGCTGGCGGCGCAGCTGGCGCCGCTCCTGCCCGTGCCGGTCCTGTGTTCGGTGGAGACGGGCATCCGCGCGGCCTTTGCGGCGATGGGCGGCGCGCGCATCGGCGCCGGCACCACCCATGCGCCGGTGGAGACCATCGGGCTGTCCGACGCGCTGGCGAAGCGGCTCGGTTAATCCTTCGCGAAACGGCGCTTCAGCGGGATGGCGGCCAGCGACAGCGCCGCCAGGCCGCAGAGCGCGCCGATGATCTGCGGCGTCAGGATGCTGCGGATCTCCAGCGTGCCGCCGGCATCCAGCACCTCCCCCAGCCCCGCGCCGGCCAGGCTGAACACGGCGGTGGCGGGCAGGATGCCGATGAGCGTCGTCATCACGAAGACCGGCAGCCGCACACCGGCGAAGGCGGGGACGAGGTTCACCAGGAAGAAGGGGAACAGCGGCACCAGGCGCAGCACCAGCAGATAGGGGCCCGCATCGCGGCGCAGCCCCGCCGCCAGCTTCTGCGCGACGGGGCCGAGGCGATCCAGCGCATCGGCGCCGAAGATCCGCCGCGCCAGCAGGAAGACCAGCGTGGCGCCGATGGTCGCCGCCACCACCGTCAGCGCGGTGCCGGCCAGCGCGCCGAACAGGAAGCCGCCGGACAGCGTCAGGATCACCGCGCCGGGGACGGAAAGCGCGACCGCCGCGGCATAGGCCAGCATGAAGCCGCCGGCGGCCAGCAGCCAGTTCGCCGCCACGAAGCCCGTCAGCGCCGCGCGGTGGCGGGCCAGCGTCTCCAGCGACAGCAGATCACCAAGCCCGGTGAAGCGCAGCGCCACCAGCGCCACGACCACGGCCAGCCCGGCCCACAGCTTCTTGGATCGCATCATCCCCCCTGGTATCGCGCCATGAACCGCCGATCGATCCAGTCCTTCAGCCACCAGGCGGCACGGCCGCCCGCCACCATGCCGTTGCGCGTGCCCAGCGCATGGCGATCGCCAAGCGAGAGCAGGACCAGCCACTCATCCTGCGGGCGATAGGGAAGCGGCGCGCGGCCTTCCGCCACGGCGCGCAGATTGCGGGCCAGGATGGGCCCCTGGCGCACGGCGACGACGCCGGCCTTGGGCAGGGGAAGCGGGTCGAAGCTGGCGCAATCCCCCACGGCGAAGACATCGCCGCGGCCGATGGCGCGCAGGCATTCATCCACGCGGAGGAAGCCGGCACGGTCGCGCCGCAGCCCGGTTTCCGCCAGCCAGGCGGGCGCGGCGGCGCCGGTAGCCCAGAGCACGGCATCCAGCGGCAAGGGCGGCAGGCGGGTGAAGCCCAGGCCCTCGGCGAAGACCTCCGCCACATCGTCGCCCTGGTGCAGGTCGACGTGGCGGGCGGCCAGCGCGGCAGTGACGCGGGTGCGCAGCGTCTCGGGGTAGCCGGGCAGCACGCCAGCGGCGCCGGCCACCAGCACCACGGCGGTGGCGGGCAGGCGGGCGCGAAGGGCCAGCGCGACCTCAACCCCCGCGGCGCCGGCGCCGACCACGCCGATGCGGGCGGGGGGCGCTTCCAGCAGGGCGCGCAGCCGCGGCAGCAGGGCGTCGATGGGCTTCAGCGGCAGGGCATGGGCGGCGGCGCCGGGGATGCGGGCGGTGTCGGGCGTGGCGCCGGTGTCCAGCGACAGCAGGTCGAAGGGCCGGGATTCGCCGCCGGCGCGATGGACGCGTTTCGCGACCAGGTCGATGCCCGTCGCCCGGTCGATCACCGCCTCCGCCCCCGCGCGGGCGGCGAGCGCCCGCACATCGATCAGCGCCTGGTCTTCGCGATAGAGGCCGGCGATGACGCCGGGGAGCATGCCGGAATAGGGGGACATCGCCTCCCGCGTCAGCAGCGTGATGCGCCAACCCGGGAGGGGCGCGGCGGCGAATTGTCGCAGCACCTCCACATGGGCATGGCCGCCGCCGACCAGCATCAGATGCTTCTGCATCGCGCCCCGATTCCAGACAGGGCGCGATGATAGCCCGGCGCTATTCCGCGGGCACCAGCCCGGGCGGGACCGGCGCCGGCTTCGTGACCTTGCGTCGGGGCAGGGACAGCCCGTTCATCGCCGGCACCACCAGCAGCGTCGCCAGCGTGCCGAGGGTGAGGCCGCCGATCATCGCCACCGCCATCGGTCCCCAGAAGACGGAGAAGGTGAGCGGCACGAAGGCCAGCACGGCGGCCAGCGCCGTCAGCACCACTGGCCGCGCGCGGCGGACGCTGCTTTCGATGATGGCGCGGCGAAGGTCCATCCCCGCTGCCAGGTCCTGCTGCACCTGGTCCACCAGGATCAGCGTGTTGCGCATCACCATTCCCGCCAGGGCGATGACGCCCAGCAGCGCCACGAAGCCGAAGGGCTGGTCCAGCAGGATCAGCGCCGCGGCGGCGCCCGGGATGCCGAGCGGCGCGGTCGCCATCACCAGCGCCACCCGGCCGAAATGGCGCAGCTGCACCATCAGGATCAGCAGCATGGCGCCGACCATGAAGGGGAAGAGGGCAAACAGGCTGGCATTGGCCTTGGAGGATTCCTCCGCCGCGCCCCCGGCCTCGATCCGCATGCCGACGGGCAGGGTGGCGGAAAGCGCCTCCATGGCCGGCAGCGCGGCGGCCGTGACGTCCGGCGCCTGCAGGCCCGGCGCGATGTCGGCGCGCACGGTCAGGAATCCCTCCCGGTTACGGCGCCAGAGGATGGGTTCCTCCATCACCGGCTCCAGCCGCGCGACCTGCGACAGCGGCACGGGGCCGGCCGCGGTGATGAGGGTGAGGTCGCCGAGGTTGTCGAGCGACCCGCGCTCGGCGGCTGGCGCGCGCAGCACCACATCCACAAGGCGCGCGCCTTCGCGCAGCTGCGTGGCGGTGACGCCGGAGAGCAGCGACTGCATGGATTGCGCGACCGCCTGGGGGGACAGGCCGAGCTGCACGACGCGATCCTCATCCAGCACCAGGCGGAGGGAGGGCGCGCGTTCGCCCCAGGCGAGCTGCACGTCCCGCGTGCCGGGCACCTGGCGCAGCGCCTCCATCACCCGTTCCGCCTGTTCGCGCAGCTGCACCGGCGTGCCGCCCATGACGCGGAACTGGACGGGGAAGCCGACGGGCGGTCCGAAATCGAGGCGGGAGACGCGAACCCGCGCTTCCGGCACCGCGCCGCTATCGACATAGGCGATCAGCTTGTCGCGGAGACGTTCGCGGGCGGGCACGTCACGCGCCTGGACCACCAGCTTGCCGAAAGCCTCGTTCGGCAGGTCCGGGTTGAGGGCGAGGAAGAAGCGGGGCGCGCCGGCGCCGACATATTCGGTGTGCATCACCGCGTCCGGGTCATCCGCCACCTGGGCGGCGACCCGCATCACGGCCTGGCGCGTCGCCTCATACCCCGCGCCCTGGCGGAGGTTGACGTCCACCAGGAGTTCGAGGCGGGCGGAGGTGGGGAAGAACTGCTTCTTCGTCATGCCCATGCCGACGAATCCCGCGCCGAGCATCGCGACGGTGGCGAGCATGACGACATAGCGATGGTCCACGCACCAGCCGACCAGGCGGCGCAGCAGCGTGTAGAAGCGGCCCTCATACTGGTGGTCATGCGCCACATGGTGCTTCGGCGTGGGCAGCAGCTTCACGCCGAGCCAGGGGGTGAACCACACCGCGACCAGCCAGCTGGCCAGCAGCGCGCCGCCCACCACCCAGAAGATGCCGCCGGCATATTCGCCGGAGGTGGAGGCCGCGAAGCCCACCGGGATGAAGCCCGCCATCGTCACCAGCGTGCCGGACAGCATCGGCCCCGCCGTGCTGCCCCAGGCGAAGGCGGCGGCGCGGGCGCGGTCCCAGCCTTCCTCAAGCTTCACGACCATCGCCTCGATCGCGATGATCGCGTCATCGACCAGTAGGCCGAGCGCCAGGATCAGCGCGCCGAGCGAGATGCGTTCCAGCTCCATCCCCCAATAGCCCATCAGGATGAAGACGGCGGCGAGGGTCAGCGGCACGGACAGCGCCACGATGATGCCGGCGCGGAAGCCGAGCGAGAGGAGCGACACCAGCAGCACCACGCCGAGTGCCACCACGAATTTGGTCAGGAACTCCGCCACGCTTTCCTGCACGATCTGTGGCTGGTTCGAGATCAACTGCAGGTCGAGCCCGGCGGAGAGGTCGTGGCGGATGGCGGCGAGTTCGCTGCGCAGGCTCTCGCCCAGCGCCAGCACGTTGAAGCCGCGCTGCTTGGCCACCGCGATCAGCACCGCGGGCGCGCCATCATGGAAGACGGCGGAGGAAGGCGGGTCCGCCAGGCCGCGCGTGACGGTCGCGATGTCGCCGAGCCGGATGGTGCGGTTGTCGCCGGCGGAGACGGGGACGGCGCGGATCGCCTCCAGCCCGTCCAGCCCGCCGCCGACGCGGAGATGGACGCGCAAATTGCCGGTCTCCACCACGCCGGCCGGGGCCACCGGGTTCTGCCGAGCCAGGGCATCGAGGATGGCGGAGGGCTGGATGCCCAGCGTCGCGAGCCGCGCGTGGCTGGCCTCGACATGGATGCGGCTCTCGATCTCGCCCTGGATCGCGACCTTCTCGACGCCGGGGATGCGCAGCAGGCGCAGGCGGATCTGCTCAGCCTGGCGCACCATCTCCGCATTGTCGGCGCCGGTCAAAGCGAGGACGGCCGAATAGACGTCGGAGTATTCATCGTTGAAGAAGGGACCGCGCACGCCGGTGGGCAGCGTGTTCGCGATGTCGCCGACCTTCTTGCGCACCTGGTACCAGAGGCCCGCGACCTCCCGCGGTGGGGTCGTATCCCGCAGGATCACGGTGGTGACGGAGGAGCCGGGGCGGGTGAAGGTCTCCACGCGGTCGAGATGGGGCAGGTCCTGCAACCGGCTCTCGATGCGGTCCGCGACCTGCGCCTGCATCTCCTCCGCCGTCGCGCCGGGCCAGGAGGCGCTGACGATCATCAGCTTGAGGGTGAAGGACGGATCCTCGGCGCGCCCGAGGCGCATATAGGCGCCGGCGCCCGCGAGGGCGAGCAGCAGGATGGCGAAGAGGGTCAGCGCGCCATTGCGCACGCCCCAGGCGGAAAGGTTGAAGCGTTCCATGGCGCGGGCCCTCAGCGCAGCGTTGCGGCGAGGCGGGACTGGACGATCCGCACGCGCTGGCCGGGATCGAGCACCTGCGGGCCCATGGCGACGATCCTGTCGCCCTGCGCGAGGGGGCCGGCGAGTTCGACGGTGGTCTCGGAGATCGCGCGGACGGTGACGGGCACGGCCTCGATCCGCCCGCCATCCAGCACGCGCCAGACCATGGGGCCCTGGCCGCGATCATGCAGCGCGGTGAGGGGCAGGGTGGCGGCGGCATCGCGCGCGACCGAAAGCCGCACCGTGCCCGTCATGCCGAGCGCGACCCAATCCGGCGCCTGCGGCAGGGCGAAGCGGACGGCGTAGGTGCGCAGCGTGGCATCGGCCTGGGGGGCGACTTCCCGGATCGTGGCGGGCAGGGCGATGTCGGGGCGCGCCCAGAAGCGGGCCTCCGCGCGGGATTGCGCCAGGCCGGGCAAAGCGGATTCGGGGACACGGACCAGCAATTCGCGCTCCGCCGGGTCCGCCAGGCGCAGCACCGCCTGGCCTTCCGGCACCACCTGGCCGGCTTCCGCCAGCATCGCGGTGACGAAGCCCGGGGAGGGGGCGCGGAGCGTGGTGTAGGAGAGGCGGTTGCGGGCGAGATCCAGCTGCGCCTGGGCGGAGATCACCCGTTCCGCCGCCGCGCGCGCCGCCGCCTGGCGCTGGTCATCCACGGCCTGGGAGACATGGCCGGCGGCCAGCAGGGACCGCCCGCGGGCGGCATCATTGGCGGCCTGGCGGGACTGCGCCTCCGCCGAGGCGAGGTCCGCTTCCGCGGCGCGGAGGCTCAGCGCCAGGTCGGCGGGGTCGAGGGTCGCGAGGGTCTGGCCGGCCTGGACGAGTTGCCCGACCTCGACCTGGCGGGTGGCGATGCGGCCACCGGTGCGGAAGCCCACATCGACCTCCCGCCGCGCGCGGACCACGCCGGTATGGGCGGTGACGGCTTCCGTGCCCGAAAGCCGGACCTCCGCGACCTGGACGGGGCGGGGCTGGGGCGGGGCCGAATCGGCGGCGGAGGCTTCGTCCCGGCAGCCCGCGAGGAGGGGCAGGAGGAGAAGGGCGGCGGCGGAACGGCGGGGCAAAGCGGGCATGGGACCTCTCCCGGTCGGGACGGTCCCAGTATGGCTATGAAGTGATGAAAGTCAATAATCGTCAGTCGACACCCATCAGGGCCGCAGGGCGCGGAGGAGGAGGTCCACCATCGCCTCCAGGTCCTGCGCGAGTTCGGTGTCCGACTTGATGTTGGCCATGCATTCCGCGATCAGGCCGGGATGCATGAAGGCGAGGGTCGCCTGCTTGATGGATTGCGCGGTGGTTTCGGGATCGATGCCGCCGAAATCGCCGCTGGCGATCCCGTCCATCACCACGTGGCGGATGGCGGTCTGGATGGCGTGGATGAAGTGTTCCACCACGCCCCAATGTTCCGCCATGGCGGCCGTCACCATGTCATGCAGCCGTCTTTCGCTGAAGAACAAAGCCATGTGGCGCTGGTGGAGGGTGCGCAGCAGCAGGCGCAGGCGTTCGGGGGGCGTGCCGGGGCCGCGGGCGATGGTCCAGATATCGGCCTCCACCCCCGTCAGCATCCGCGACGCGATGGCCTCGTTGATCGCGGATTTGGAGGCGTAGAAGCGGTAGATGTTGGCCGGCGACATGCCGAGTTCGCGGGCGATGTCGGCCACCGCGGTCTTCTGGTAGCCCATGGACCGGAACAGCGCCTCGGCCGTGTCCTCGATCCGGCGGCGGGTTTCCTCGGCGCTGGCCCCGCGGCGGGTGGGTTGGTCAATGGTATTCATGACGAATAACGTAATTCATCAGTCATAAAATTACCAGCCTCCCGCTTCCGTCTTTTCAGGGTCCGCCGAACGGGTGAGACTGCCGGGCATGAACAGCCCCTACAGCTTCGACCACCTCCACCTCCGCAGCCCGGACCCGGAGGCCGCAGCGGCCTTCTATGTCTCGGCCTTCGGCGCTTCCATCAAGGCCCGCATGACGCCCGGCGGCAAGCTGCGCGTGGTGATGGACCTGCACGGCGTGCCGGTCTTCATCGAACAGGTGCCGGCGGACACCCATGCGCCGCCGAAGCCGCCCTTCCTGGGCATCGAGCATATCGGCCTGACGGTGCAGGACATGGACGCCGCCGTCGCTGACCTGGCCGCCAAGGGCGTGGCCCTGCTGGATGGCCCGCGGGAGGCCCGGCCTGGCGTGCGCATCGCCTTCTTCGCCGCGCCGGATGGCGTGCAGGTGGAACTGATCGAGCGCAAGGGCTGACCCTGCCCGCGCGATGAGCACGCGCTGGCCACCGATCCTGGCGATCCTGGCTGGCGGCATCCTGGGCGCCGCGCAGATCGGCAAGGTGCCGGCGGCGATGACGACCATCGGCGCGGAATTCGGCCTGGGCCTGGCGGGGGCGGCGCTGCTTGTCTCCCTGTTCGCGCTGATGGCGGCGCTCGGCGGGCTCGCGATCGGCCTGGCGGCAGCGCGGATCGGGCCGAACCGGGCGCTGCTGGCGGGGCTGGGGCTCGGCGCGGTGGCGGCCTTGGCGGCGGCGCTGGCGCCGGGGGCGGCGGCAT
Source organism: Falsiroseomonas sp. (assembly GCF_051859025.1). Classification (GTDB taxonomy): domain Bacteria; phylum Pseudomonadota; class Alphaproteobacteria; order Acetobacterales; family Acetobacteraceae; genus Falsiroseomonas. The sequence goes on from NZ_JBHYGL010000012.1 coordinate 320,700, forward strand.
TGCTGGCCGCGCGAGTCGCGGAGGGTGCGGGCTTTCTCCTGCTGACCGTCGCGGCGCCGGGGCTGATCGCGGGGCTCGCCACGGCGAGGGACCGGGCGACGGCCATGGCGATCTGGGGGGCCTATATGCCGCTTGGCGTCGCACTCGGCCTGGCGAGCGCGCCGCTGGTCGCGGCCTTCGGCTGGCGGGTTGCCTGGGCCGGGCTGGCGGCGCTGCTGGCGGTGGCGGGGATCGCCTGCTGGCGGATGGTGCCCCGGGCGCCCGTGGCGGCAACCGGCGCGTTTCAGCCGATGGGGCAGCAGGTGCGGGCGCTGGTGGCGGCGCGGCGGCCGCTGCAGGTCGCTTCCGCCTTCGCCACCTACAACATCATGTATCTCGGCATCGCGGCCTTCCTGCCGGCGCGGCTGGAAAGCCTGGGCGCCGGGACGGGCATGGCGGGCGTGGCGGCGGCGGTGGCGGCGCTGGCCAATGCGGGGGGCAATCTGGCGTCGGGCGCGCTGATGGCGCGCGGCGTGGCGGCGGAACGGCTGGTGGTGGCCGGCGCGCTGGCGATGTCCGTCACCGCGGCCGGCGTCTACCTGGTGCCCTCCGCCATCGCGGCGACGGCGCTGGCGGTGCTGGCCTGCGGAGTCGGCGGGCTGGTGCCGGCTTCCTGCTTCGCCATCCTGCCGCGCGCCGTGCCATCGCCCGCGCTGGTGGCGCCGGCCGTGGGGCTGGTGATGCAGGGGAACAATCTGGCGCAGTTGTTGGCGCCGCCTGCCATCGGCGCGCTGGCCGCGATCGCCTGGCCACTGGCCGCGCTGCCCCTGCTGGCGGCAGGGCTGCTCGCCGCGCTGGCAGGGCGTGCGCTGACACGCTGAGTATACGCCGCGCGGGTCTTTTCGTGCGCGTGGGCAGCGCATAGCCTTCGCCCATCGCGGCCCCTTCGACGGCTGCGCCCATCATCGACGAAGGGAGCATCCATGAATCGCCGCGATATCTTCGGCCTTGCCGCCGGCGCCGCCGCACTGCCCATGCTGGGTTCCGCCGCGCAGGCGCGGCCGCTGGACCAGATCCTGTCCACCAAGCGGCTGCGCGCCGGCATCAACCCGACGTTGCCGCCGATGGGCCTGTTCAACGAACGCAACCAGATCGACGGCTTCGACGCCGACATCGCGCGGGAAATCGCGCGGCGGATGAATGTGGAGCTGGAGATCGTGCAGGTCGGCAGCCCCGACCGCATCCCCTTCCTGCAGTCGGACCGCATCGACATCGTGCTGGGCTCCATCACCCGCACGATCGAGCGCGCGCTGGTCATCGACTACACCGTGCCGCTGCACACCCAGTCCATGGTGGTGCTGACGAAGCAGAGCGGGACGGCGGTGCCGATCAACACGCCGGCCGACCTGAATAATCGCGCGGTGCGGCTGGTGCAGGTGCGGGGCACCGTGGGCGTGCCCTGGATCCAGGCCAATGCGGCGCAGGCGCAGGTCACGCTGCTGGACAACTACCCAGACTGCTTCCGCGCGCTCGCCCAGGGGCGTGCCGATGCGATGGTGGATGTGGCGGAATCCATCGTCATCCCGATGCGCAACTTCCCGGTGCAGTGGAAGATCCTGGACCAGGTGCTGGCCAGCTTCTGGGTCGGCATCGGCGTGCAGAAGGGCAATTACGCGCTCCGCGACGTGCTGAACGTGATCCTGTTCGAACTGCATCGCACCGGCTTCGTGAACACGACGTGGCAGAAGTATTTCGGCGTCCCGATGACGACGCCGATCCCCTTCAACCCGATGTTTTGATTCTCCCCACGACAACGCTGCGCTTTGCCGCGGGGACCCCGGGGATGGCGCCTTTCCCGGGAAAGTCGGTGCGTCCTGCCGTGGCAAAGCCACGGCAGGCTTGCGGGGAGCGACGAGTGGCTGAGGCACTGCTTTTCGCATGACCCTGCAATACGGCCAGGTATGGCAATACCTTCCGGACTTCCTGCTGGGCGCGGGCATGGCGCTGTGGATCGCGGCCGTCGCCTTCGCGGGCGGGCTGGTGATCGGGCTGGTCGGCGCGGCAGTGCTGAGCTTCGGGCCGCGCGCGGCGCGCATCCCGGTGATCGCCTATGTGCGCTTCTTCACCTACACGCCGCAGCTCGTGCAGATCTTCTTCCTGTTCTTCGCCCTGCCGGAGATGGGCATCATCCTGTCCCCCGTCGCCGCCGTGCTGATCGGCATGACGCTGAATGCCGGCGCCTACCTCACGGAGATCGAGCGCGCGGGGTTCGAGAGCGTGCCGCGCGCGGAACTCGACGCGGCGGAGACGCTGGGCTTCAGCCGCGCGCAGACGGTCTGGTACGTGATCGCGCCGCATGTCGTCCGCGCGCTGTATCCCGCCTTGTCCAGCCACTACATCATCATGACGCTCGGCACCTCCATGGCCGCGATCTTCGGGGTGGAGGAGCTGACGGGCCGCGCGCTGAACGCGAATGCGATCAGCTTCCGGTCGGTCGAGATCTTCTCCATCGTCGCCGTCATCTATATCGGGCTGACCATCATCGCCTCCGCCCTGTTGTGGCTGGTGGGGCGCTGGCTGTTCCGGGTGAAGGCGAAGGTGTTCTGATGTCGGCCTGGGACATCATCCTCATGGAGGCCCCCAGGTTCTTCACCTGGTGGAACATGAAGTTCCTGCTGGAGGCGCTGGGCAATACGCTGCTCGCCTCCGTCGCGGGATGCGGGATCGGCTACGCGATCGGCTTCGTGATGTCGGTGCTGCGGCTGCCGCAGGTGATGCCGGTGGCGCCTGTGCGTGCTGCCGCGATCCTCTGGGTGGAAATCTTCCGCCGCATCCCCTTCCTGGTGCTGCTGCTGCTGGTCTTCTTCCTCAGCCAGTTCGCCAAGGTCGAGGCGCCGCTCTGGGTCATCGCCGTCACCGCGGTCGCGCTGCGCATGTCGGCACTCGCCGCGGAGAATATCCGCGCGGGGTTCGAGACGGTGAAGCGCACGCAGTGGGAGGCGGCGCTGACGATGAATATCGGCGCGCTGACGACGATGTGGCGGATCATCCTGCCGCAGAGCTGGCGGGTGATCCTGCCGCCCTCCATCGTCCATGTGCTGTCGATGGTGAAGGAGACGTCGCTGGTCAGCCAGATCGGCTTCATCGAGGTGACCTTCGCCGCGAAGATGCTGACGCAGCGCGGTTTCTCCGCGCTGCTGACCTATGGCACGGCGCTGGTGCTGTATTTCTGCGTGAGCTTCGTGCTGGCCAATCTCGGCCGCTACGCGGAGAGGCGCCTCACAAGCCGGAAGCCTTCATCGCTGCCCGCAGCATAGCGGCCTCCTCGCCTTCCACCGGCGGCTGGGGCGGGCGGATGGCGGGGCAGGGGATGATGCCCATCTCAACGAGGCAGAATTTCAGCCGTGCGGTGGCGCGGCCGCCGGGGGGCGCGCCGTAGATCGCCTCCGCCAACGGTTCCAGTTGCTCATGCAGGGCGCGGGCGCCGGGCAGATCATTGGCGCGCACGGCGGCGTCCAGCGCCACGATCTCATCCGGCATCAGATCGGCGAGCGACACCAGCGATCCGTCGGAGCCATGGACGTAGCAGGCGAAGAGGTGTTCGTCGCCGGAGGCGCAGACCGCGACATCGGGGCGCTTCGCGCGCACCTGGCGGCGCAGCGCGTCATAGCCATCGACCTCCCAGCCGCCCTCCTTGATGCCCACGACTTCCGGGATGTCGAGCAGTGCATCCAGCGTGGACGGAGGAAACCCCATGCGGCCGGCGGCGTGGTGGGCCTGGAACAGCCAGATGGGCATCCCTGGCACGGCATCGCGGATGGTGCGGTGGTGGAGGACCGACTGCGCGGTGGAATGGGCGAGGGCGAAGCTGTTGGGCAGGAAGACCATGATGGCGTCGGCCCCGGCCTCCCGCGCCTCCCGCGCCTCGGCCGCGGCTTCCAGGCTGCTTTCGGCATTCACGCCGGCGACGACGATGCGCGTGGCGCCGACGGTCGCGACGGTCACCTCCACGGCGCGCTTCTTCTCGGCGCGGGACATGACGAAATTCTCGCCGGCATGGCCGTTCATCAGGACACCGGCGATGCCATCGCGCAGCGTGCAATGCGCAGTGTGCTTCGCATAGGCGTCCCAGTCCGGCGAGAAATCCTCGCGCATCGGCAGGACGGTCGAGGGATAGATGCCGTGAAACCGGGAAGAACCTTCGGGGATCATGCGGCCTTGTCCTTCGCCAGCAGGCGGTCGATGGGGAACAGCGGGAGTTCGGGCGCCTGCCCGCAGATGGCCTGGGCCAGAAGTTTCCCCATATAGGGGCCGCTGGTGTAGCCGGAATGGACGCTGCCGATGATCCAGGCATCCGGCACGCCGGGGATCGGGCCTATCGCCGGCAGGGCATCCGCCGTCTCCGCTTCCAGCCCCAGCCAGGACCGCACCACGCGCGCATCGCGCAGCGCCGGGATGGTATGTGCGGCCAGGCGGACATTGCCGAGGAAGCTGTCCGGCTTCACCGCCAGGCCGCCGCGCTCGCGATCCCCGATCCCCTGCCAGCCGCCGCCGATCAGCACCGTGCCATTGGCGTATTGCTTCAGGCTGAGCAGGCCGGAGGCGACGCCGAGCACCGTGCGCATCACCGGCGGCAGCCGTTCCGTGACGACCAGCTGGTTGATCAGCACCTTGATCGGCAGGTTGATCCCGAGCCAGCCCGCCATGTCCTGTAGCCACACGCCCCCGGCCAGCACCACGCGCGTGGCGCGAATCTCGCCCGCTTCCGTGTCGATGGAGAAGCCGGGCTGAATGCCGCGCACCGCCGTGTTCTCCCGCAACTCGACCCCGGCATGGAGCAGCGCGGGGCGGAAGGCGCGGCCTGTCAGGTAGGCGCTGGTGAATCCGTCGATGGGGCAATGGCCCGCGAGCAGCGCCTTGTCGGAGAGGCCGGGCTCGATCTCCCGCGCCCGGGCGGTGCTGACGATCTCGATCGGCGCGCCGGCCTGGCGGCGGAAATGCGCGCGTTCCTCCAGCATGGCGATCTCATGCTCGGTGAAGGCAACGGAGAGGCCGGGGCAATCGACGGCCTGCACATGGCCGCCATCGCACCAATCGGCCATGCGCATCCACATCTCATGCGCGCGCAAGGCGTAGGGGACGAGGGCGGCGCGCGTCATCTGCATGGTGAGCGTGCCGGCATTGACGCCCGACGCCTCCCGGCAGATTTCGCCGCGGTCCAGCAGCACGACCTTCATGCCGGCGCGGGCCAGGTGCAGGGCGGTGCTGCAACCCATGACGCCGGCGCCGATCACGGCGACATCGAAGGGGGCCTTCATATTGGTGCCGGCCTCGGCACGGGGATATCCGCGTAGTCGAAATCGCCGAGCAGCGCGTCCATCGCCACGGGGCGCAGCGGCACGCGGCCGGTGGCGAAGCCTGCCTTCTCCCGCCCTCCCACCCTGGCGGCCACGAGTTCCGCGGCGGCTTCCCCGCAGATGCGGCCCTGGCAGGGGCCCATGCCGCAGCGTGTGAACTGCTTCACCTGGTTCATCGCGGTGGCGCCGTCGGCGACCGCGGATTCGATCTGCGCGCGGGTGACGCCCTCACACCGGCAGATGATCGTCTCGGCGGGGATCGCCGCCACCAGTGCCGGGCGCAGCGCCATCATCCGTGCCATGGCGCCGCCGGCGCGGGATGCGCGGGCGAAATCGGTGGCGGGGGTGGCGCGCGCGGCGGCGTGCGTGGCCGCGTCGATCAGGGCCAGGTCACGCATCGCCGCCAGCGCGGCCAGGCGGCCGGAGGCAGGGGCGGCCGCGGCGCCGCGCACGCCCGATCCATCGCCGCAGGCGTAGAGCTGCGCGATGGAGGTGCGGCGATCCTCGTCCAGCACGGGCACCCAGCCGCCGGACGGTGCCTCATAGCGGTGCGCGGCGCGGAAGGCGCGCGTCGCCTCCGTCGCGGGCACCAGGCCGTGGCCGATGGTCAGGGCGTCACACTCGATCACACGCTCCGCCCCGCCGGCGAGTGGCGCGACGCGGATGCGGCGCAGCACGTCATCGCCTTCCGCCGCCACCACGCGATGCGCGGCCAGCACGGGCACGCCCTTGGCCATCAGCCCCGCGCGCCAGGCGGCGCCCCGCGCCAGCAGATCCGGCCGGGCCATCAGCGCGGGCAGCGCCGCGATCCATTCCGATGTGGCGGCCAGGTCCACCACCGCCGCGACCGTCGCGCCGGCCTTCGCGACCTTGGCGGCCACGGCATAGAGCAGCGGCCCCGCGCCCGCGACCACGACGCGCCTTCCCGGCAGCACGCCATTCGCCTTCAGCAGGATCGTCGCCGCGGCCAGGCCCAGCACGCCGGGCAGGGTCCAGCCGGGGAAGGGGATGATGCGTTCATGCGTGCCGGTGGCGAGCACCAGCGCGCGTGCCTCGGTGATGGTGTTGCTGCCATCCGGCGCCAGCGCATCCAGGCGGAAGAGCGCGGTCGCATCGCCGAGCGGCACCAGCGGCCCGCCGCCGACGCCCCAGACGCGATGGCCCACCCTCACCACCGCGCCACTGGCTGCGAGGGAGGCGCGCAGTGCATCGCCTGCGTCGCGATCCGCGTCGCGCGGCATGGCGTAGCCCACGGGTGGCGCGCGATAGACCTGGCCGCCCGGCGCGGGGCTTTCGTCGAACAGCACGACCTTCGCGCCGCGCCGTGCGGCCTCGGTCGCCGCGGCCATGCCCGCCGGGCCCGCGCCGAGGACGGCGATATCCACCACGCTGCCCGCAGCGATATCCACCACGCTGCCCGCAGCGATGTCGATCATGCCGCCGTCACCACCATGCCCGCGCGCACCGGCACCAGGCAGGATTGCGCCAGCCTTCCATCCACGCGCACCAGGCATTGCTGGCAGACGCCCATCATGCAGAGCGCCGCGCGCGGGCGGGCGGGATCGAGGCCCTCGCCGAGCCGGCGTATACCGGATGCGATCAAGGCGGCGGCGAGGCTTTCGCCCGCCGGCGCGCTCAAGGTCGCGTCGCCGAAGCGGAATTTCACCGGTGCGGGGCGCGTCATGCCCGCGATGCGAAGATCATCTGCCACGGTGGTGAGCATATCCTCGCGTGCAATTCCGTCCATGCCCCCTGGCCATGCCCCCGGGGTCGCTTGACGCCGATGGGATCGCGCACGGACACTCCCGACCGACGGAACCGGAAGAGGGATCGGGCTTGGCCTTCCTTGCGCTTGATGGGCTGACCGCCAGCTACGGCGGCAAGGCGGATGTGCTCAACGACGTCACGCTCCGCTTCGCGAAGGGGGAGGTGGTGGGGCTGATCGGTCCCTCGGGGTCCGGCAAGTCATCGCTGCTGCGCGCGCTGGTCGGGCTGCTGAAGCCGCGCGCGGGCCGCGTGACCATCGGGGATGAGGTGGTGGACTATGCCAGCCGCGCCAGCCTGCGCGCGGCGCGCGACCGCTTCGCCATCGTCTTCCAGCAATACAACCTGTTCCAGAACATGACGGCGCTGCGCAATGTCGCCATCGCGCCGACCCTGGTGAAGAAGCGTCCCTCCGCCGCGGTGGAGGAGGAGGCGCGCGCGCTGCTGACGAAGGTCGGCCTCGGCGCGAAGTTCAACGCCTATCCGGACGAACTTTCCGGCGGGCAGCAGCAGCGCGTGGCGATCGCGCGCGCGCTGGCGCTGCGCCCCGACATCCTGCTGCTGGACGAAGTGACCAGCGCGCTCGACCCCGAACTGGTGAATGAGGTGCTGGACACCATCCGCGCGCTGCATGCGGATGGGATGACGATGCTGATCGTGAGCCATGAGATGGCCTTCATCCGCGAAGTCGCCACCACCGTCGTCTTCATGGACCAGGGCCGGGTGGTGGAGGTGGGGCCGCCGGCCCAGATCTTCGATGCGCCGCAGAGCCCGCGCCTGAAGGAATTCACCGCGAAGATCCTGCGGCACTGAACCGCGCCCGACACGACAAGGAACGCCCCGATGCCCTACGTCCCGCCCGGTTCGCACCTGCTGAAGGGCGCCATCGACTGCCATGTCCATTGCGCGCCGCATCTGAACGGCCGCAGCGTCAATGTGTTCGAAGCCGTCCGCCAGGCCGCCGCCGCCGGCATGAAGGCCATCGGCATCATGTGCAACTTCCAGAACACATCGGGCTTCGCCGCGCTGGCGAATGACGAACTCGGCCATCTCGGCTGCCAGGCCTTCGGCGGCGTCATCATGCAGCCGACGGCCGGCGGCGTGACGCTGGAAGTGGCGAAGGCCGCCATCGGCTATGGCTACGGCCCCGGCACCGGCGCGCGCTTCGTGTCCCTGCCCACGCACCACACCCGCTACATCGCGGAACGGGAGGGCCGCGGCCCCGCTTTCCTCGAGACCACCTTCCAGGTGCCGGACAACAACGTCGTCCCCGACGTGGTCTGCGCCATCATGGACCTCTGCGCCGAGCGCGACGTGGTGTTCGATTGCGGCCATGTCTCCGGCCGTGAGGCCGTGGCGCTGACGGAGGAGGCGAGGAAGCGCGGCGTGACGCGGATCCGCACCCACGGTTCGCGCTACAGCACGGACCAGATCGCGGCCATCGTGGCGCTCGGCGGCTATGTGGAACTCAGCTTCTTCATCCTGACCCATGCGACCCAGGTCGGCCTGACCCATGTGGATGAGGAGAAGCACAAGATCTCCTCCTCCAGCACCATCCAGGATTTCACGCCGCGCATCCGCGCCGCGGGGGATCGCTGCATCCTCTCCTCCGATGCCGGCGTCTTCCTGCTGCCGCCGCCGGTGGAGGCATTCCGGGAATATCTCCTCCTCGTGCAAAGCGAAGGGTTCTCGGATGCCGAATTGCGGCGGATGACCTCGACCAATCCGGCGGCACTGTTCGGGATCGACTGACGGGCCGCCCCCCGCTCAACACCCCGTCGGGCCCCAAGCTCCCAGAAGGATCCAGATCTGATGGAAATCGACATCCCCGAGGTGGTGGCCGAGGTCACTGCCGCCTTCCGGCGCTACGAGGTCGCGCTGGTGACGAATGACGTCGCCGTGCTGGACGAGCTGTTCTGGAACGACCCCCGCACCATCCGCTACGGCGCCGGGGAGATCCTGCATGGCTATGAGGAGATCATGGCCTTCCGCGCCTCCCGCCCCTCCGTCGGGCTGGAGCGGGAGCTGGTGCGGACCGTGATCACCACCCATGGCCGCGACTTCGCCACGGCGAATACCACCTTCTCCCGCAACGGCCGGATCGGCCGGCAGAGCCAGACCTGGGTGCGAATGCCGGAGGGCTGGCGCGTCGTCTCCGCCCATGTTTCCCTGATGCCCGCGGGCGGATGATGCGGGCGCAACGTCGGCGCGTTCCGTTCAATCGCGCGTGATGATGCGCTGCAATGATGGCTTGGCGGAGGGCGGCGGCGGCGGGCTGCGGTAAGGAGGAGGTTGGAAGCCGACCACGCCAAACCCCCTGTTCGAGAATCCGGCCCCTTGCCCACCCTCACGCCGAACCTCGCCCCGCCTGGCGTCTGCATGCTGGTGGACCCGGACCTGGCCTGGCTGCACCTGCTCTCCGATATCGGGACGGGGCTGGCCTATTTCTCGATCCCTGCGGCGCTGGTCGTCTTCGCGGTCCGCCGCCGGGACCTGGCCTATCCCTGGATCTTCGGGCTGTTCGCGCTGTTCATCATCGCCTGCGGCGCCACGCATCTCACCCATGCCTGGACCATGTTCCACCCGAACCCGCTGGCGGAGGGGCTGATCAAGGCCTTCTGCGCGGCCGTCTCCATCGCCACCGCCATCACGCTCTGGCCCCTGCTGCCCCGCCTGCTGGCGCTGCCCAGCCCGGCGGCGCTGGCGCGGGAGGTGGAGGAGCGCCGCGCGGCCGAAGCAAGGGCGCTGGACAGCGAGGCCCGGACCGCCGCCTTCATCACCAATCTGGCGGAGGCGCTGTTCGTCCTGCGGGTGGAACAGGGTGGCGCGGCCTTCGTGACCGAAACCGTCAACCCCGCCTATGAACGGCTCTTCGGCCTGCCGGCTGCGCAGGTGCTGGGGCGCGATGCGCAATCCGGCTTCATCCCCGGCATCACCGAACGCGTCCTGCCCCACTGGCGCCGCGCGGCGGAGACGGGGGAGGTGCAGCATTACGAGGTGGAGGCGGAGACGCCGAACGGCCACCGCGTGTGGCAGACCGTGCTGGTGCCGATGCGCAACGCGGATGGCCAGGTGGACCGGCTGCTGGGCAGCGCGCGGGACATCACGGAAACTAGGCGCCTGCAGGCCGGGCTGGTCGAATCGGCCCGGCTGGCCACCATCGGCACCATGTGCGCGGGCCTGGCGCATGAGACGAGCCAGCCGCTGAACGCCGCTTTGCTGTGGTTGCGCCATGCCCGGCAGGCCGCGACGGGGGCAGTGAACGAACAAGGCGCCCGGCTGATGGCGGCGATCGGCGTGGTGGAGGGCCAGTTGCGCCGGGCCGGGGACCTGGTCGGCCGCATCCGCGCCCTGGCGGCGGCGGAAGCCGGGGCGGCAGAAACCTTCGACGCCACGGGCGTGGTCGGCGCGGCGGTGTGGACCGCGGATGGGCAATATGCACCGGACGGCATCGCGCTGTCCTTCTCCGCCCCGCCTGGCGCCGTCGCGGTGACGGGAACGCCGGCCCGGCTCGAACAGGCGGTGCTGCACCTGCTGTCCAATGCCCGGGACGCGGTGCTGGAAGCCCGCGCCACCGGCGTCACCTCGCCCGCGCGGATCGCCGTATCCCTGCGGGAGGTCGGGCGGCGGGCGGTGATCGAGGTGCGGGACAATGGCCCGGGCGTGGCGGAGGCGTTGCGCCAGTCGATCTTCGATCCCTTCTTCACCACCAAGGACCCCGGCCATGGCAGCGGGCTCGGCCTGTCGCTGGCGGCGGCGGTGGCGCGCGGCATGGGCGGGGGCATTTCGGCCGCGAACCTGCCCGAGGGGGGGGCCTGCTTCACGATGACCCTGGCGCTTGCCGAACCCACCGTGGATGGGCTCGCTCCCCTCCCGGTCGCCTGCTGATGGCTTGCATGGCGCACCGGATACTCGTGGCGGAGGATGAGGGGCTCGCCGCCATGGCGATCGAGGATGAACTCCTCGCCCAGGGGTATGAAGTGGTGCTGGCCCCGGATGGCCAGGCGGCGATGGAGGCCGCGGCGCGCCAGCCGCCGGATCTGCTGCTGACGGATTTGCGGATGCCGCGGCTGGATGGCGCGGGGCTGATCCGCGCGCTGCGCGCCGCCAGGCCGGACCTGCCGGTGGTGGTGATGACGGGCTACGCGCCCGCCGGCGGCCAGGACGCCTTCCGGCGGGATGGGGAGGCGCCGGTGAGCCTGTTTTCCAAGCCGCTCGACATGGATGCGGTCCTGGCCGAATTGCGGCGCCTGCTACCCGGTTGACCGGCGCGGCCCCCGGGTGCGAATCCAGCGGGGCGCAGCACCGGGGAGGCAGGGCATGGCGGAAAGCGGGGCGGGATCGCCCTTCGCGGCATTCTCGCTCGAAGGGCGGGTCGCGCTGGTGACGGGTGCCTCCGGCGTGCTGGGCCGGCATTTCGCCCGAATCCTGCACGGGGCGGGCGCCCGCGTGGCGATGGGGGCGCGCAAGCCCGCCAGCCTGCGCGGCCTGGCGGAGGAGCTGGGGGAGGGCGCGCGCGCCGTGGCGCTGGATGTGACGGAGGATGCCTCCATCGCCGATGCGCTGGCCGTGACGGAACGCGCCTTCGGGCCGGTGGACATCCTGGTCAACAATGCCGGCATCGCCGCCACGCGGCCCTTCCTGGACCACACGGCGGAGGATTGGGACCAGGTGATGGCCGTGGACCTCCGCGGGGCCTTCGCAATGGGGCAGGCGGTGGCCCGGCGGATGGTGGCGGCGGGGAATGGCGGCAGCATCGTCAACATCGCCTCCATCCTGGCGGAGCGCGTCATCCCGGGCGTTGCCGGCTATTCCGCCGCCAAGGCGGCGCTGGTGCACCTGACGCGGCAGATGGCCGTGGAACTGGCGCGCCACCGCATCCGCGTGAACGCGCTGGCGCCCGGCTACATCGCCACCGAGATCAACCGCGACTTTTTCGCCAGCGAGGCCGGCCAGGCCGTGGTGAAGCGCATCCCGCAACGCCGCCTCGGCACGGTCGATGACCTGACCGGGCCGCTGCTGCTGCTGGCATCCGACGCCGGCGCCCATATGACGGGCAGCGTCGTCACCATCGATGGCGGCCATTCCGTCAACAGCCTCTGACCGGAGCACCCCGCATGGATTTTCGCCTGTCGCCCGACATCGTGGATGTGCAGACCCGCGTGCGCGCCTTCGTCGATGAAAGGCTGATCCCGCTGGAAGCGGACCGCGCCAATTACGACGAGCATGAGAACATCCACCCCGCTGTGCTGAAGCGGATGCGGGCGGAGGCGAAGGCGGCGGGACTCTGGGCCTTGCAGATGCCGAAGCATCGCGGTGGTGGCGGCCTGACCAAGATCGGCATGGCCGCCTGCTATGAGGAGATGAACCGATCCATCTTCGGCCCCGTCGTCTTCAACAGCGCCGCACCCGATGACGGTAACATGCAGGTGCTGGAGAAGGTGGGGACGGAGGCGCAGAAGACGCGCTGGCTGCAACCGATCGTCGATGGCGATGTGCAGTCATCCTTCGCGATGACGGAACCCGATGGCTGCGGCAGCGATCCCGGCCTGACCTACACCAAGGCGGAGCGCATCGGCAACGACCGTTGGCGCATCACGGGCCGCAAGCACTACATCACCGGCGCGGGGGAGTCGAAGCACTTCCTGCTGATCGCGCGCACCTCCGACGATGCGCGCAAGGGGCTGACCTGCTTCCTGTTCCATGCCGACCAGCCGGGGTGGGAGATTGTCCGCCGCATCCCGATCATGGGGCCGGAAGAGCATGGCGGGCATTGCGAATTGGCCTTTGATGGCCTGGAGATTCCCGACGAGAACGTGCTGATGGGCGTGGGCGACGGGCTGAAGGTGACGCAGATCCGCCTCGGCCCGGCGCGGTTGACCCATTGCATGCGCTGGCTCGGCATGGGCCGCCGCGCGCTGGAGATCGCGATGGAGCGCATCGCGACCCGCGAAAGCTTCGGGCAGAAGCTGATCGACCGGGAAAGCGTGCAGGGCCTGGTGGGCCAGGCGGCGATGGAGCTGGAGATCGGGCGCCTGCTGACCATGAAGGCGGCCTGGGTGCTGGACCAGGGCGGCTTCGCGCGGAAGGAGGTCTCCATGGCCAAGATCGTCGTGGCGGATGCGCTGCACAAGGCGGTGGATACCTCGCTGCAACTGCTCGGCGCGCGCGGCTATTCCAAGGATACGGTGGTGGAGTGGATGTATCGCTACGCCCGCCAGGCCCGCCTGGTGGATGGCGCGAGCGAGGTGCACCGCATGGTGCTGGCGAATTTCCTGCGGCGGGAGGGGCGCGACTTCTTCGAGTGGGGCGCGCATGGATGAGGAAAGGCTCCGCGCCTGGCTGGCGCGCGCAGCGGGCGATGACGGGCTTCGCATCACCGCGCTGAAGCGGCTGTCCGGCGGCGCCATCCAGCAGAACTGGGCGCTGGATGTGGAGACGCGGGAGGGTGCGGAGCGCTGGGTGCTGCGCACGGATGCGCCGGCCGTGCTGGCGGTGTCCCTGCCGCGCGCGGCGGAGTTCGCGCTGTTGCGGGCGGCGCGGGATGCGGGGGTGACGGTGGCGGCGCCGCTGTTCCTCTGCGAGGACACTGGCGTGATCGGCCGGCCGTTTTTCGTCATGGGGCGCGTGGACGGCATCGCCGCCGCGCATCGCGTGGTGAAGCAGGCGGCGCCTTACGGCGATGAGGTTGTTGCCGCGCTGGGCAGGGAACTCGCGCGCATCCATCGCATCGTGCCGCCGCGCGCGGATCTCGGCTTCCTCGGCGATCCGCCGGCGGATGCGGCGCGGGCGATGATCGCATCGATGCGGGCGAGGCTGGATGAGGCGCGCACGCCGCGGCCGGTGCTGGAATGGGGGCTACGGGCGCTGGAACGTCATGTGCCGGCGTCGGTCGCGCCCGTGCTCTGCCACCATGATTTCCGCACCGGCAACATCATGCTGGACGGCGCGCGGGTTTCCGCCGTGCTGGACTGGGAATTCGCTGCCTGGGGCGATCCCCATGCCGATCTCGGCTGGTTCTGCGCGAAGTGCTGGCGCTTCGGCGCGGTGGCGCGGGAGGCCGGTGGCATCGGTGCGCGGGAGGCCTTCTATGCGGGGTATGAGGCGGAGGCTGGTGTCGTGATCGACCGCGCCCGGATGCCGTGGTGGGAGCTGATGGCGACGATCCGCTGGGCCGTCATCGCGGCCGACCAGGCGGCGCGGCACCTCTCGGGCCAGGAACGCAGCCTGGAACTGGCGCTGACCGGGCATATCGTGCCTGAGTTGGAACTGGACGTGCTGGCGATGGTGGAGGCGCTGTGATGCTGGAAAAGCCCGACGGCGCGGACCTGCTGGCCACCGCGCGGGACGTGGTGTTGCTCGAGATTCTGCCGGCGCTGCCGCCGGAGAAGGCGATGGCGGCGCGGATGGTGGCGGCCGCGATCGCGCTGGCGCTGCGGGAACGGGATGCGGTGGCGCCGCCGATGCCGGATTTGGCCGCGCTGGCGGCGGCGATCCGCGCGGGGGCGCACGATCCCGGCACGCCGCACCACGACGCCACCGCAGCGCTGTTGCGGGACTATGCCCGTGCCCGCGCGGCGGTGAGCGCGCCGAAGGCGCTGGGCGCTACGGGCTGAACCGCGCGCCCTTGTGGCCATCCAGCCGTGGCGCCCCCGCTTTCGGCTGAGGGCGTTCGCCATCGAAGGACACCGGCAGGGCAGTTACGCAAAAGTCCTCGCCGGGTGGCGTGACCAGCATGCCGATGGCCTTGGCCTGCGGTTCCTCCAGCATTTCCGGGATGGTGTTGATCGGCGCGCAGGGCACGCCCGCCGCCACCAGCCGTTCCAGCCATTCCGCACGCGGGCGCTGGCGCATCGCGTCTCGCACCAGCGCCAGGCATTCGGCCTTGTTGGCCAGGCGCAGGCGGTTGGTGGCGAAGCGGGGGTCCTGCGGCCATTCGGGGTGGCCGAGTTCCGCGGCGAATTTCCGGAACAGCCGGTCATTCCCGCAGCACACCAGCAGCGGGCCGTCGGAAGCCTCGAAGCTTTCATAGGGCACGAAGCCGGGGTGGCCGCTGGCGTGGCGTTCCGGCAGCTTGCCCTGGTTCACATAGGCGCCGACCTTCTGGCCTGCCCAGAGGAACGCCGTCTCGAACAGCGATGTGTTCACCACGCAGCCGCGGCCGGTGCGGGCACGCTGTTGCAGCGCGGACAGCGCACCGATCACGGTCCACATGCCCGTACCCTGGTCCACGACGGAGGCACCCATGCGCACGGGCGGGCCATCCGGTTCACCGGTGATGGCGTTGAGGCCGGCGAAGGCCTGCAGCAGCGGCTCATAGCCCGGCCGGTCCTTCAGCGGCCCCTTGTGACCGAAGGCGCCCATGTTGCAGTAGATCAGCTGCTTGTGGCGCTCGGTCGTCGCATAGGGATCGAGGCCGAGTGCCTCCGGCACGCCGGGGCGCATGTTGTGGACGAGGATGTCGGCTTCATCGAGCAGCGCATGCAGCGCCGCCATGCCCGCTTCCGATTTCAGGTCCAGCGCGATGCTCCGCTTGCCGCGGTTGAACTCATGGAAATTGAAGGCATCGCCGTGGCGGAAGGCGACACCCATCTGGCGGGCGTCGTCGCCGCCCTCCGGCTTCTCCACCTTGATGACGTCGGCGCCCAGATCGGCGAAGATGGCGCCGGCGAAGGGGCCGGAGAGGACCTGGCCGATCTCGATGACCTTGATGCCAGCAAGAGGCCCGCTCATTCCGGCTGGATTCCGGCCTGGCGCGCCACACGGGTCCATTTCTCGATTTCCGCCAGGGTGAAATCGCGGAGATGGTCGGGCGAGCCTGTCAGCGGCTCCGTCGCATCGGCGCGCAGGCGCTCCGCCACGGCGGGCAGCGCCAGGATTTCCCGCAGCTTCGCGTTCAGCTGGTCCACGATCTCCCGCGGCGTGCCGGCCGTCGCATAGACCGCAGTCCAGGTACCCAGTTCGTAGCCCGGCAGGTTGCCGGCCTCCGCCACCGTCGGCAGGTCCGGCATGGCGGAGATGCGCGCGCCGGCGGTGACGGCCAGCGCGCGGACGCGCCCCTCCCGCACCTGCGGGATCGCGGTGGTGGTGTCGCAGAACATCAGCGGCAGGGTGCCGGAGATGACATCCGTGATGGCCTGCGGGTTGGCACGGTAGGAGACATTCTCCATGTCGATCCCCGCCATCGCCTTGAACATCTCCCCCGCCATGCGGCTGGACTGGCTGCCGCTGCCGAAGCTCAGCTTGCCGGGGTTGGCGCGGCCGTAGGCGATCAGCTCCGCGATGCTGCGGATGCCGAGATTGTTGTTGACCACGACGAGCATGGTGGAGACGCCGAGCAGCGCCACCGGTTCGAAATCCTTGATGGGATCATAGGGCAGGCGGCGGAACAGAGCGGGGTTGGAGCCATGCGTGGTGTTCGAGGTGAAGAGCAGCGTGTAGCCATCGCCGCGGGCACGGGCGACGGCCTCCGCCGCGATGAAGCCATTGGCGCCACCGCGATTATCCACCACGACGGGCTGGCCCCAATCCTGCGCCATGCGTTCGGCGAAGATGCGCGCCCGCAAATCCGTGGCGGCGCCGGCGGCGAAGGGGACGATGAAGCGGATGGGGCGTGAGGGGTAGCGTTCCTGGGCGAAGGCGGGCGTGGCCAGCAGCGGCAGCGCGAACAGCGAACGGCGGGCGATCATCACGCGGCCTCCCGCTTCGGCGCGCGGTACTTCGCCAGTGATCCCGCATGCATGACGCGGCCATTCAGGCGGCGGCCGATGATGCGTTCCGCCAGCTTCGCGCATTCCACCAGGGCTTCCAGGTCGATGCCCGTCTCGATGCCGAGTTCGTGGCACAGGAAGACCAGGTCCTCGGTGCAGACATTGCCGGCCGCGCCCGCATCGCCATGCGCCGCGAAGGGGCAGCCGCCCAATCCCGCCACGCTGCTGTCGAAGAAATCGACGCCCATGTCGAGCGCGGCCATGACATTGGCGGTGCCGATGCCGCGCGTGTCGTGCAGGTGCAGGCCGATCCGCACATCCGGCAGCGCATCCCGCACCATGCCGACCAGGCGGCGCGTCTGGTCCGGGTTGCCCCAGCCCATCGTGTCCGCCAGGAACACCGCCGGGAGCTTGTGGCCGCGTTCGGCACAGATCGAATGCGCGAACTTCGCCATCCCCACCACGCGATCGGGTGGGATGTCGCCTTCATAGTTGCAGCCGAAGGCGGCCATGATGATGGCAAATTCCGGCGCGATCCCGGCCTCGTCATACAATTCCAGCCAGCGCCGCTGGCGTTCAGCCATCTCCTGCGCCGTGCAGCCATTGTTCTTCAGCGCGAAGGCGTTGGAGGCATAGAGGGAGATCTTGCCGGAGAGGTCCACGCCGGGCGTGGCCTTGGCGCGGTGGAAGCCCTGTTCGTTCAGCCAGAGGCCGGCGTAGTGGACGCCCGGCTTCTTGCGGATGGCGGCGAAGAAGGCCTCGCTGTCGGCCATCTGGGGCACGGCCTTGGGGCTGACGAAGCTCGCGACCTGGATGTGGTGCAGGCCGGTCTCGGCCAGGGCCTCCACCAACTGCACGCGGCTCTCCAGCGGGAAGATGGTCTTCTCGATCTGGAAGCCCTCGCGCGGCCCTTCCTCCCGGAACTCCACGC
The DNA here is from genome assembly GCF_051859025.1 of Falsiroseomonas sp. Classification (GTDB taxonomy): domain Bacteria; phylum Pseudomonadota; class Alphaproteobacteria; order Acetobacterales; family Acetobacteraceae; genus Falsiroseomonas. Next base: position 338,441 of record NZ_JBHYGL010000012.1, read on the forward strand.
GCTTCGGCCGGTCAGCCATGGCTATTTCCTCCTTGCTACTTGCCGGTATCGTCGCGCCGTTGGGCGCGCGGTTCAAGGCGCGGGGTGGATGGTGCCGGTGCAGGGACCGAAGCCGATACCGACGAAGCCGTCGCGGCGGGCGCGGGCCAGCAGCGTGACCTCGTCGCCATCCTCCAGGAAGCGGCGCGTCTCGCCGGAGGCCAGGGTCAGCGGTTCGCGGCCTCCCTTCGTGATCTCCAGCAGCGATCCGTAGCCCGAGACTTCCGTGGTGGAGATGGTGCCGGTGCCGCAGAGGTCGCCGGGGTTCAGGTTGCAGCCGCCGCTGGCGTGGTGCGCGACCAGCTGCGCGGGGGTCCAGTACAGCGCGCGGGCGTCGGACAGGCCGAGGCGATGCGGGGGCAGGCCCTGCGCCTTCAGCCCCGGCGTCACCAGCAGCACTTCCAACTCCAGCGCCATCGCGCCGCTGTCCTGGTCTGCCTGGTCCCAGAGGTAGGGCAGCGGCGCCGGGTCGCCCTCCGGCCGCTTCGCCTGCGCCACGCGGAAGGGCGCCATGGCTTCGGGGGTGATGATCCAGGGGCTGATGGTGGAGCAGAAGCTCTTCGCCAGGAACGGGCCGAGCGGCTGGTATTCCCAGCCCTGGATGTCCCGCGCGGACCAGTCGTTCAGCAGGCAGAAGCCGGCGATGTGGTCGCCGGCTGCACCGATGGGGATGGGTTCGCCGAGCTTGTTGCCGGGGCCGATCCAGATGCCGAGTTCGAGTTCGTAGTCGAGGTTGCGGGAGGGGCCGACGCTCGGCACCGTTTCGCTCGCCGGCTTCCGCTGGCCGTTCGGGCGCCGCACGGGGTGGCCCGACGGCACGATGGAGGAGGCGCGGCCGTGATAGCCGATGGGGACATATTTGTAGTTCGGCAGCAGGGGATTGTCGGGGCGGAACATGGCGCCGGCATTCATCGCGTGCTGGATGCCGGCGAAAAAATCAGTGTAGTCGCCGATCCGCGCGGGCAGGTGCATCGTGCAATCCGCGGCCGGGTGCAGCATCGGCGTCACCTGCGCCTCGAACCGCGAACCCGCTTCCAGCAGCGTGGACAATTGGGCGCGGAGCGCGCGGCGCGGGCCGGTGCCGAGCGCCAGCATGGCGTTCAGCGCGCCGCCCTTCGCGGCGCGGGCCGCGACATCGGCATCCCCGCAGAACAGGTGGGCCTCGGCCGCCGCCTCCAGGTCGAGGATCATGTCCCCGATCGCCACCCCCGCGCGCGGTGCGCCGCCAGGGGGCGAGAAGACCCCGAAGGGCAGGTTCTGGATCGGGAAATCCGTGTGGCCATTGGCGGAGGCCACGAAGGATTGCCGCGCCGCGTCATGCGTATCGTCGAGTGCCATGGTCGTTCCCCAAGCCGTTCCGCGCAGGGCAGCACAGCCCAGCCGTGGCGTGAAGTCCGCCCGTCTTGCCCACCGCGCCATCCCTTGCCACGCTGCGCCCCAACAGCGTCCGGATCCCCGCCATGAGCCTTCGCGGCAGCGCCTGCATCGTCGGTGCCTTCGAACATCCCACCCGCAAGGCGGAGGATAAATCCGTCGCGCAGCTGCATGCGGAGGTCGCCTGGGGCGCGCTGCAGGATGCGGGGCTGAGCAAGGACGACATCGACGGCTATGTCTGCGCCGGCGATGCACCGGGGCTCGGGCCGCTATCGATGATCGACTATATGGGCCTGGATCGCCTGAGCTACGCTGACAGCACCGACCTCGGCGGCTGTTCCTACATCGCGCATGTCGCGCATGCCGCGGCGGCCATCAAGCTGGGGCGCGCCAATGTCGTGCTGATCACGCTGGCGGGGCGGCCGCGCAGCGAGGGCCAGGCGGTCGGCACCGGCGCGCGGGCGCAGAATCCGTCCGTGCCGGACGATCAGTTCGAGATCCCCTTCACCAAGACGACGGGCACCAGCTACGCGCTGTGTGCCATGCGGCACATGCATGAATACGGCACCACCAGCGAACAGCTCGCCTGGATCAAGGTCGCCGCCAGCCACCACGCCCAGCACAACCCCCACGCCATGCTGAAGAAGGTGGTGACGGTGGAGGATGTGGTGAATTCGCCGATGGTGTCGGACCCGCTGCATCGCCTGGATTGCTGCGTCATCAGCGATGGCGGTGGCGCGCTGATCGTCACCAGGCCGGAGATCGCGCGCGACCTGAAGCGCCCGGTGGTAACGGTGCGCGGCACCGGGGAGACGGCGCAGGGCGAATTCGGCGGCTACCGCGACCTGACCAGCAGCGGTGCGGCACTGACCGGCGCGCGGGCCTTCGGAGAGGCCGGTGTGACGCCCGCGGACATCCGGTACGCGTCGATCTACGACAGCTTCACCATCACCGTGCTGATGCAGTTGGAGGATCTCGGCTTCTGCGCGAAGGGCGAGGGCGGAAAGTTCGTCTCCGACGGCAACCTCATCAGCGGGGTGGGGAAGCTGCCCTTCAACACGGATGGCGGCGGGCTCTGCAACAACCACCCAGCCAATCGCGGCGGCATGACCAAGGTGATCGAGGCGGTGCGGCAGCTGAGGGGCGAAGCGCACCCGGCGGTGCAGGTGAAGGACTGCAGCCTGGCGCTGGCGCATGGCACGGGGGGCTTGCTGGGCCACCGGCATGGCAGCGCGACCCTCATCCTGGAACGGGAGTGACACCCATGAGCGAGAAGCTCTTCGCCGCCCCCGTGGCCGATCCGACCAGCAAGGCCGTGTGGGAGGCAGCCCGAGAGGGAAAACTGCTGATCGGCCTCTGCCGGGATACGGGCCGGCATTTCTGGTACCCTCGCGGCGTCTCGCCCTTCACGCTGTCGCCCAATGTGGAACTGGTGGAGGCGAGCGGGGCGGGCACGATCTACAGCTACACCATCCTGCGCGCCGGTGGCCCGATTTGCGCGGCCTATGTGGAACTCGCGGAAGGCCCGCGGCTGTTTACCAACATCGTGGATTGCGAGCTCGAAGCGGTGCGCATCGGCGCCAAGGTGCGGCTGGTGTTCAAGGCCAGCGAGCATGATGGCCCGCCCGTTCCCTGCTTCACCCTGGTCTGACGCTGATCAGGGCAGGGACAGGCCCAGCGCCCAGGCCATGATCCCCGCGCCGGCGGTCAGCCCGGCGGTGCTGCTGGCGCGGTGCCATTGCATGGGGATCGCGGCCTGGACCCAACCGGCGACGCCCAGCATCAGGCCCCACAGCAGCGGCACGCCCAGCAGCCAGGCACCCATCAGGATCAGCGCCGCGATGGCGGTGCGGTTGGCGATATGCTGGCCGCCGAACCGATACCAATCCCCGGCGACAAGTCCGGCCACCACCACCCAATACGCCATGCGCTGATCCGCCCCGTCGGAGGCGGCGCAACGTTCGAAGCGGCCAGGGGTGGCATCACCGGGCGATCACGCCCGCGGGGGTTACATCCCGGGACTGCGCGCAGCCTCCGGCACCGTGCGGTCGGTGCAGGATTGCGGGCTGGCGCGGCAGGCGGAGGCCGCGCTGCGCGCTACCTGGTCGGTCGTGCAGGCCGCCAGTGCCAGCAGGGCTAGCATCGTGATCAACGGCCGCATGACGTTCCTCCTCAGTTGAACAGCGTGGAGACCGAGCTTTCCTCGCTGATGCGCTTCATCGCCTCCGCCAGCAGGGGGGCGATGGTCAGCTGCTTGATGTTGCGGCTGACGCGCACGGCTTCGGTGGCCAGGATGCTGTCCGTGACGATCATGTGCTCGATCGCCGCGGCGCCGACGCGGGCCACCGCGCCGCCGGAGAAGACGCCGTGCGTGACGTAGACGCTGGCGGACTTCGCGCCGTTCTTCAGCAGCGCCTCGGCGGCGTTGCAGAGGGTGCCGCCGGAATCCACGATGTCGTCCACCAGGATGCAGTGCCGGCCCTCGACCTCACCGATCACGTTCATCACTTCCGACACGCCGGCGCGGGGGCGGCGCTTGTCGATGATGGCGAGGTCGGTGTGGATGCGCGCCGCGATGGCGCGGGCGCGGACCACGCCGCCGACGTCGGGGGAGACGACCATCAGGTCGCGGCCCGCGAAACGCTCCTGGATGTCGCGCGCGAAAAGCGGCGCGGCGAAGAGGTTATCCACGGGGATGTCGAAGAAGCCCTGGATCTGGGCTGCGTGGAGATCCATCGTCAGCACGCGGTTGGCGCCGGCCGCGGTGATGAGGTTCGCCACCAGCTTGGCGGAGATCGGCGTGCGGGGGCCCGATTTCCGGTCCTGCCGCGCATAGCCGAAATAGGGGATGACCGCCGTGATGCGCCGCGCGCTGCCGCGCTTCAGCGCGTCCAGCATGATCAGCAGTTCCATCAGGTTGTCGTTCGCGGGGTAGCTCGTGGACTGGACCACGAAGACATCCTCGCCGCGGACGTTCTCATGGATCTCGCAGAAGATCTCCATATCCGCGAAGCGGCGGACGGAGGCCTGGGTGAGCGGGATGCCCAGCGCCGATGCCACCGCCTCGGCAAGCGGGCGGTTGCTGTTGCAGGCGATGATCTTCATGCGACACGAACCCCGGGGGCAAGGGAGGGTGGCGCGCCGGAAACCCGCCCGCCGCGACGGGCGGGTTGGTAGCAACGTGACGGTTGGGTGTCCATCGCGGGCGGATGACGCCCACGCATGGCGGCCCCTCCGCCGGGGCCGCCCCTCCGCCAGGGCCTATCGCCGGGCGCGGGCCGGTGGCGGTACCGAGGCCGGTGGGGGCGCGGGCGCGCTGGCCGGCGCGGCCGGGCGGGCGCCGATACCGCCGGCGTTGAACACCACGTCCCGAACGCCCCCGGCCGCTTCCTCCGCCACCACGAAGGCGACGTCGCCCCACAGGCCGTTCAGCGTGCCGGCCGGCACCTCGTTCAGCTGCGCGACGCGGCCGAGGTCCTGGCCATCCCGGCGGGAGACGGTCCAGACGATCTCCACCCGCTGCATGCCGCGGCCGGCAGGGGCCATCGTCACCTCGCCGGAGACGGCGAAATCGGCGCCCGCGGCCTGGTCCTGCACCTGGAAGCCCAGCGCCGCCAGGCTGTCCTTCATCTTCGCGGTCAGGCTGCGGTTGCCATCGCCAGGCGCGCCGCGCACCGGCAGCAGGCGCATCACCGGCGCGCCCGATCCGGCGGCGCGTTCGTCACCGGTGCGGGCCTGCGCCTCGATGCGGGAGAGGAGGTCCGCCAGCCTCGGCGCGGCTTCCGCGGCGATGCGGGCGAAGAGCTGCGCGTTGCCATCCGCCCAGTCGCGCGCCGGCACGGGGCGGCCGACCAGCATGCCGAGCGCGACGCCATCCCCGCTGGTCAGGGCGAAGCGGGGTGTAATGACCGCGCCTTCGCGCTCCACGCCGACCACCAGCTGCCAGTCCAGCGGCAGGGCAGGGCCGGCCACGGCCGGGATTTCCTGCGCCACCAGGGCTTCCGCCATGGCGGTCGCGAGGGATGCGGCATCGGCATCCGTCAGCATGGCCTGGGGGGATGGCGGGATGGCCAGGCGATAGCCCGGCGGGCGGCGCAGCTGCCGCGCCACCTGGCCGGGACGGCCGCGGAAGGGCTGGGGCAGGTCACCGCAGGCGGCCAGGGCCAATGGCACCAGGGCGGCCAGGAAGGCGCGCCGGGGGCGCGCGCTACGCGATGACACAGGAAACCAGCATGGTCAGCATCATCAACACCATGAACATGACGACGTAGGGCATGGCCTCACCGTGGCAGCGCGATGGCGGAGAGTTGGTGTCCGATCGGCCCGCCGCCAGCGAGCGTCCGGCGGCGATGGCTGAAGAAGCGATCCTCCTCCGCCAGTGTATCGACCATCAGGGCGCGGGCTTCCCCGGCCCCGGCGGCGGCCAACCTTGCCACGCAATAGCCCGCCAGGTCGAACTGCCAGCGATCCTCCCGCCGGCCGGTCGCGAAGAAGCGGGCATCGGCGGCGTTGTGGGCCAGGACCTTGTCCCGCAGATCGGGGCCGACCTCGTAGCTCGCCTGGCCGATGCAGGGGCCGACCAGGGCGGCGATGCGGGCTCGGCGGGCGCCCATTCCCTCCATCGCGTCGATCGTGGCTTCCAGCACCCCGGCCACGGCACCGCGCCAGCCCGCATGGGCGGCGCCGATCACGCCGGCCCCCGCATCCGCGAAGAGCACCGGCGCGCAATCCGCGGTGACGATGGAGAGCACCTGGCCGGGCCGGTCCGTCACCGCCGCATCGGCGCGGGGGCGGGTGCTGTCGTCCCAGGGCGCGCGGCCATCGGCCACCGCCACGCCATGCACCTGGTACAGGCCCAGCATCTCCCCCGGCGCCGCGCCCAGCACGCCGGCGGCGGCGGCGCGGTTGCGGCGCACCGCCTCCGGATCGTCGGGGGAGGAGAGGGAGCAGTTGAGCGAGGCGAAGGCGCCGGAGGAGACGCCGCCCTGCCGGGTGAAGAAGGCGTGCGGCAGCGGCAGGGCGCCGGTCAGGTAGCCGGGGTTCATGCGGTCTCGAATCCGGGCAGGGGGAGCAGACGAGGGTCGCAGAGGGCCAGGGCCTTGAACAGGCGGCCCATGCCCTCCGCCGCCACCAGGCGCTCGGCGCCGGACAGGATGTCCCCGGCCAGGCGCGGGCGGGATTGGGCGAGCATGGCGGCGCGCGTCATCAGGCCGAGGCGCTGGAGGAACAGCCCCTGCGGCAGCGGCCCCTGCGCGGCGCCGCCGGCCTGGCGCGCCACGGCGGCGAGGGCGGCGAAATCGACATGGGCGGTCAGGTCCACCGTGCCGGGATCGGCCAGGGGATCGATGCCGCCCCGCTGGCCGGAGACGGCCTGGAGGCTTTCGCCCAGGCAGGATTCCGCCGGGCCGTAATCCAGGAACAGCGCCGCGCCGCCCTGGGCGGACAGGCGGGCGGCCAGGGATGCGATGATGGTTTCGGCGGGCTCGCAGACCTCCCGCACCGCGCCCTCCGGCGCCTCCCCCTGCCGGGCCGGCGGGTCGGCGGCGGGGAGTTCGTGAAAGGCGCCATCGGCGACATGGCGTTCCGCCCAGCCATCGCCCCGGCGCACGAATTGCCGGATCGGCAGGGCGTCGAGGAATTCATTGGCCAGCAGCAGCATCGGGCCGGGCGGGATCGTCGAGAGATCGTCATGCCATTCGGTGACGGCATCGCCCAGGGCGCGGCGCTGCGCATCCCGGAGGGCTGGTGAGGTTTCGACCAGGTGCAGCCTGAGCGCGGCCCGGAAGGCGGGGGCCACATCGCTCGCGGCGCGCAGCGCATCGGCCATCAGCGTGCCGCGGCCGGGGCCGCATTCCACCAGCAGCACGGGATCGGGGCGGCCCATCCGGTCCCAGACCACGGCGGCCCAGGCGCCCAGCACCTCCCCGAAGGCCTGGCTGATCTCGGGCGCCGTGGTGAAGTCGCCGCCCCGGCCGAAGGGGGTGGCGGGGCGTGCGTAATAGGCCGCGACCGCACGGGCCATGAAGCGGTCGAGGCGTTCCATTCCGCCGCCCGTCACGCCGTCGCGGCGCGCTTCGACCGGGTGATCAGGAACAGCCCCACCGCGATCATCGGCAGCGACAGCAACTGCCCCATGGTGGCGCCGGCGAAGAGGAAGCCGAGATGCGCGTCCGGCTGGCGGAAGAACTCGCCGATGAAGCGCGCCACGCCATAGCCCGCCAGGAAGGTGCCGGTCAGGAAGCCCGGCCTGTCCCGCAGCGCGGGGCTGCGGACCAGCAGTTGCAGCAGGACGAACAGGACGATCCCCTCCATCCCCGCCTGGTAGAGCTGGCTGGGGTGGCGCGGTTCCGGCCCGCCGGTCGGGAAGGCCATGGCCCAGGGCACGTCGCTGGCGCGGCCCCAGAGCTCGCCATTGATGAAGTTGGCGACGCGGCCGAAGAACAGGCCGATCGGCACGACCGGCGCGATGCGGTCCCCGAAGGCCAGCGGGCTGAGGCCCTGGCGGCGGCAGAACCAGACGGCGGCGACGATGACGCCCAGCATGCCGCCGTGGAAGGACATGCCGCCCTGCCAGACATACAGCGCCTCATGCGGCGCGGTGATGTAGTAGCCGGGGCGGTAGAACAGCACGTAGCCGAGCCGCCCGCCGAGGATGACGCCGAGCGTCGCCCAGGTGACGAAATCATCAACCTGTTCCTGGCTGGCGATGCGCGGCGCCAGCGCCACCATGCGCCGCGCCAGCATCCAGCCCAGCACGATGCCGGCGATATAGGCCAGCGCGTACCAGCGAAGGGCGAAGGGACCGATCTCGATCAGCACGGGATCGATCATCGGGAAGGGCAAGGCGAGCAGCATCAAGCCCTCAGCGATGTGGATCGGGTTGCATCAGGAAATCGCGGACATAGCGGCCGACGCCGTCTTCCAGCGAGGTCGCCGGCCGGTCGAAGCCCGCCGCGCGCAGCTTCGCCATCGGCGCCTCCGTGAAGTACTGGTACTTGCCGCGGAGGTCGGCGGGCATGTCGATGAACTCGATCCGCTCCTGCTCCCTCATTCCCGCGAACATGGCGCGCACCAGGTCGAGGAAGCTGCGGGCCTGGCCGGAGCCGATGTTGAACAGGCCGCTGGCCTGCGGGTTGTCCAGCAGCCAGAGCATGGCGGCGACGCAGTCATCCACATGGACGAAGTCGCGCATCTGCTCCCCATCCGCCACGCCGTCGCGGTCGGACCGGAACAGCCGCGCGGGGGCGCCGCCGCGGGCTTCGTGAAACTTGTGGAAGACGACGCTGGCCATGCGGCCCTTGTGGTATTCGTTGGGGCCATAGACGTTGAAGAAGCGCAAGCCCGCCCATTGCGGCGGCGCCGGCACGCCACGGTCCAGCATATCCGCCACCCGGCGATCGAAGGCGAGCTTCGACCACCCATAGAGGTTGAGCGGGCGGAGCGCCGCCAGCGCGCCCATCGCATCGTCATCCGCGAAGCCCTGCGCGCCATCGCCATAGGTGGCGGCGGAGGAGGCGTAGATCAGCGGGATGCCGCGTTCGGCGCAGACGGCCCAGAGCCAGAGCGGCAGCGTGAAGTTGGTGGCGGCCACCAGATCGCCATCCGTGGCGGTGGTGGCGCTGATGGCACCCATGTGGAAGACGGCGTCCACCACCGGGTCCTCGGACCAGAAATCCTCCAGCTCCTCGGGCGGCAGGATGCCGGCGATGGGGTGCTTGGCGATGTTGCGCCACTTCTCCCGCCCCGGCTCCCCCTGGCGCAGGCGGTCCACCACCATCACTTCCTCACCGCGGTCACAGAGGGCGGCGACGAGGTTGGAGCCGATGAAACCGGCGCCGCCCGTGACCAGATACATCGGCGGTTGTCCTCTCGCCTCGCGGCTTGATCTGTGGGCCCGGGCGCGGCAAGGGCCGCGCGTGCCGGCCGGTATAGGGCGCGGCTTCGGGATGCGTATAGGCCGCGAATGGCCGTGCGGGACAGTGGCGGTTTCAGCCTTCGGGAGTGTCGTGATGAGCAGCGGAACGGGTTCGACGGGTGGTGCCGGTGGAGCGCCAGGTGGCGCGCCGGGTGGCGGCAAGCGGGGGATCTTCGATGACCTCGCCGGCATGGCGGGCGGCGCCTTCAGCGTCCTGGCCGGCGCCCGGCAGGAAGCGGAGGCGATGGGCCGCGCGCAGATGGACGCCATGGTCCAGCGCCTGGACCTGGTGAAGCGGGAAGACCTGGACGCCGCGCTGGAAGTGGCGCGCCGGGCGCGGGAACAGGCGGAGACGCTGGAGGCGCGAATCGTGACCCTCGAAGCCCGCATCGCGGAGATCGAGGCGCGGATCGCCCGGACCCACCCGCCGGAAAGCGACCCGGTTGGCACGCCCAGCGGCGACTGATCAGGCGGGTCCGGGCATCGGCTGGGACGCCATGCCCGGATTCGTCCACAACTCTTTGGCGGGCTTCGCGGAACCGACGCTTGCAGCCGCGTTTTGCGGTTGCGTAGTCTACCCCTAGTGGCGATTCGGGGTGCCAGACCCCCTATACCTTGGGGTCGGGCTTCCCGATCGGGCGAAGGAGGTGCCGCGATGTCCGCCTATCTCGGTTACGAGGAACGCGACCGGTCCGCGAATCCCCTCGATGTGCTGGAACAGATCGTCGCCGCCAATGAATGGACCTTCGACCGCCGCTCCGACAGCGAGATGGCGGCGGAGGCGCCCGGCAAATGGTGCGACTACGGCCTCTATTTCTCCTGGTCGCATGAGATCAGCGCCATGCATTTCTCCTGCACCTTCGACCTGAAGGTGCCGGCGGGGAAGCGGGAGAGGCTGTTCGAGCTGCTGGCCCTGGCCAATGAGAAGCTCTGGATCGGCCATTTCGGCATCGACAGCGACGATGGCGTGCCGGTGTTCCGCCATTCCGTGCTGCTGCGCGGCGCGCCAGGTGCCTCAGCCGAGAGCCTGGAGGACATGGTCGACATCGCCATCACGGAATGCGAGCGCTTCTTCCCGGCCTTCCAGTTCGTCCTCTGGGGCGGCAAGGCGCCGGCGGATGCGCTGCAGGCGGCGATGCTGGATTGCGTGGGCGAAGCCTGAAGGGCTGAGTCTTGCCGCCGGGGGCGGGGCGGGGGACAAATCCTCCCATGACCGACACCCTTCCCCCCCTTCTCCTAATCGGCTGCGGCAAGATGGGCGGCGCCATGCTCGCGGGCTGGCGGGAACGCGGGCTGGGGGAGACGATCATCGTCGATCCCTTCGCCACCGGCCCCTTCCCGGGCGCCACCCTGCTGCGGGACGCGGCCGAGATCCCGGCGGGCTTCGCCCCCGCCGCCGTGATCCTGGCCACCAAGCCGCAGGAAGCGCCGGCTACCCTGCCGCTGCATGCGCGCTTCGCGGGCTCGGCGGTCTTCGTCTCCATCATGGCGGGCAAGACGGTGGCCTTCATGCAGGGGCTGCTCGGCGCTGGTTCCGCCGTGGTGCGCGCCATGCCGAACACGCCGGCCGCGGTGCGCCAGGGCTTCACCGTCGCCTATGCCGCGCCCGGCGTTTCCGCCGCGCAGCGCGCGCTGGCCGATACGCTGCTCGGCGCGACCGGGGAGATCGCCTGGGTGGAGGAGGAAGGGCTGCTCGACCCCGTCACGGCGGTGTCCGGCGGTGGCCCGGCCTATGTCTTCCTGCTGGCGGAGCTGCTGGAACGCGCGGCGGTGGAACAGGGCATCCCGGCCGACCTGGCGCGCCGCATGGCCCGCAGCACCGTGGCGGGTTCCGGCGCCCTGCTGGCGGCGAGCGCGGAGGATGCCGCGCAGCTTCGGAAGAACGTCACCAGCCCCAAGGGGACGACGGAGCGCGCGCTGGCGGTGCTGATGGAGGAGAAGGCCTGGCCGGACCACATCTCCCGCGCCATCGCGGCCGCCACGGCGCGGTCACGCGAACTCGCGGGGTAGGTCCGGGGGACACGTGGCTGCGGGCGTACTCGGCGGCGTCTTTCCGCGCCTGGAGCGTTGGGGCCAGGGCACCGATGGGACCCCATCGCCGCCCCGCCCCCGCAGTGATCCCCCGGCTGGCAGGCACGAAAATCCACTCGCCGACTGCCTCCCAGGCCAAATGTCCACCGGCCCTAGATTCCCATTGGCGAGCGCGCCCGGCGCCCCCACCATCAGGGGCATGGACACGCCCGGCACCCCTGATTCCCGCCTTCTCGATGGCCTCTTCGCCGTGATCGCGGATCACGGCTGGCGGGGCGTCACCCTTGGCCGCCTGGCCACTGCCTCCGGCATCCGTGCCGGGGAGCTGGCGCGGCGCTTCCCCTCGCGCCTCGATCTGCTGCGGCTGCATGCCGATGCGGTGGCGGACAGCGTGGCCGTCGGCACCGTGCCGGGCCAGGGCGGCACGCCGCGGGACCGGCTGTTCGACGTGCTGATGCGCGGCATCGATGCGCTGGTGCCGCACCGCGCCGGGATGCTGCGCCTGGCGGATGACATGTGGCGGGACCCCGTGCTGGCTGTCGCCATGGGCCCTGTCCTGCACCGGACCATGCAGCGCTTCCTGGATGCGGCGGAGCTGGATTCGGCGGGGGTGCAGGGCAACCTCCGCGCCGCCGGCCTCACGGGGGTCTGGTTCGCCACCGTGCGCGCCTGGTCGAAGGACGAGACGCAGGACATGGCGCCGACCATGGCCGCGCTGGACAAGGCGCTGGACCGGGCGGAGCAGACGGCGCGAAGCCTGAACCTGGAGGCGGGCGACATGGCCGCGCCGCCGGAGGCCGACCCGCTCTGAGGTCGACCTTTCCCATTTTTGTGCAGTGCACAAAAAACGCTGTCATGCCCGTTCGGTGTAGCTTATAGAGCGGCCCATCGAACCAATCCTGAGGAGCGCGTCCCGATGTCCGATCGCTTTGGCATGAAGCCCGACGAGATGATGAAGATGCTGGCCGAATTCCGCCTGCCGGCGATGCCGGACATGGAGGGCCTGGCCCAGGCCCAGCGCCGGAACCTGGAGGCGTTGTCCGCCGCCAACCGCATCGCGCTGGAAGGCGCGCAGGCCGTTGCCCGCCGTCACATGGAGATCATGCAGGCCTCGATGGCCGAGATGACGGACGCGATGCGTTCCATGGCGACGAATGAGAGCCCCCAGGCCCGTGCCGCCAAGCAGGCCGAGATGCTGAAGGGCGCCTATGAGAAGGCGGTCGCGAACATGAAGGAGGTCGCCGACCTCATCCAGAACAGCAATGCCGAGGCGCTGGGCCTGCTGAACAAGCGTTTCGCCGAGGCGATGGACGAGGTGAAGAGCCTCGTCGCCAAGGGCGCGGGGAAGTAGTTTCTTCGCCAAGGGCGCGGGGAAGTAGTTTCTTCGCCAAGGGAGCGGGGAAGTAGGTTCGACTGCTCCCTCCCCCGCGCTTGCGGGGGAGGGCCGTGGTCGGGGTCGCGCGCCCGCCGGCGCTAAACCGGCAGCCTGACCCGCGCGCGCAACCCGCCGAGCGGGCTTTCCTCCAGCACGATATCCCCGCCATGGGCGCGGGCGATGTCCCGCGCGATGGCCAGGCCCAAGCCCGTGCCCCCCGCCGACAGCGTGGCAAACGGCCTGAAGGCTTCCTCCCGCTGCGCCGCCGGGATGCCCGGGCCGTCATCATCCACCGTCACCTGCGCCCAGCCGCCGGCCTCGGCCCGGGGCAGGGCGGCGACGCCCACCGCGATCCGCCGCGCATGCTTGCGCGCATTGTCGAGCAGATTCGCAAGGCACCGTCGCAGCGCATCCGGCCGCAGGGAGACGACCAGTTCCGAGGGCGCCTCCACGGCCACCTCCGCCCCGTCCCGCCGCGCCTTCTGCGCGACATCGCGGACGATGCCGGCGAGGTCCGTGGGCCTGGCCTGTTCCTGCCCCTCGCCACGCGCGAAGGCGAGGTAGGAGGCGACCATGCGCTCCATCTCCTCCACGTCTTCCGTCAGCGCAGCGATGTCCTCCTCCTCTTCCTCCGTCCGCGGCAGGACGGCGAGGCCGAGGCGCATGCGGGTCAGCGGCGTGCGGAGGTCGTGGCTGATGCCCGCCAGCATGTCCGTGCGCTGGGCGACGAAGCGGCGGATGCGTTCCTGCATCCGGTTGAAGGCGGCCGCGGCCTGGCGGACCTCGGCCGCGCCTTCCGGCTTCATGGAGCCGATGTCGCGGCCGAGACCGAAGGCCTCCGCCGCGCCGGCAAGCCGCCGGATGGCGCGGACCTGGTTCTTCATGAACAGCGCGGCGACGCCGAACAGCAGGAGCGACGAGCCGACCAGCCAGATGAAGAACAGATAGAGCGTGCCGGTGAAAAGCCGCTTGCGCGGGGCCTCCACATGCAGGACGCCATCGGGTAGCTGGACGCGGATGATCACGCTGCGGCGGTCGGACTGCCAATCCGCGTCGAAGGGTCGGCGGACCCGTTCCGCCATCGCATGGGCCAGATCCTCCTCCAGCGGCAGCAGGGGGAGGGAGGCGGCGCGGTCCGGCGTGCGGCCGAGGCTCGCCCCCGCCTCGAACGCCATGCCGAGGTCGAGCCGCCAGGCGGTTTCGCGGAACAGCCAGGCGCGATCCTCGGACGAGGGATGGCGCTGCATCTGCTCGATCACCATGCCGATCTCGCCGGCCACGCCGCTGGCGAGGCGGCGGGAGATGACGTCGAGATGCCCGCCATAGAACAGCTGGAGTGCCACGCCCTGCAGGATCAGCAGCGGCAGCAGGATGATGAGCAGCGACCGGCCCAGCAGCCCGCGCGGCACCAGCGCCCGGAAGGCGCGGCCGAGCAGCGCGCCAGGCCTGTTCGTGAAAAGGGGCCTGTTCGTCACAAGCCCGGCCGCAGCACGTAGCCGCGGTGGCGCACGGTCTGGACGAAGCGGGGCTCCCGCGGATCGGGCTCGATCTTGCGGCGCAGGCGTGTGACCTGCACGTCGATCGCGCGTTCGCCGGCCTCCGGCGTGCCGAGGGCGGCGGCGATCTCCTCCCGGCTCAGCACCTCGTTCGGGCGCTGGGCGAGGGCCAGCAGCAGGGATTGCTCGCCGCCGGTCAGCCGCACCACGCCTTCGGGGCCGCGCAGTTCGGCGCGCTGCGGGTCGAACCAGCGGGTGCCGATCTGCACCGGGCCGGCGCCGGTATCGGCGGGCGGCGGGGGGGGCGCGGCGCGGCGGAGGATGGTGCGGATGCGCAGCGCCAGTTCGCGCGGGTCGAAGGGTTTTGCCAGATAGTCATCCACCCCCATCTCGAACCCGGCGACGCGGTCATCCGGGGCGCCGCGGGCGGTGAGCATGAGGATCGGCACTTCCGGCCCGTCCCGCCGCAGGCTTTCCGTCAGTTCCAGGCCGCTTTCTCCGGGCATCATGACGTCCAGCACCATCAGGTCGAAGCTGACGGCGGCCAGCGCGCGGCGGGCGGCGGCGGCATCGGCGGCGGCGGTTACGCGGAAGCCCTGCTCCGCCAGGAAGCGCTGCAGCAGGGCGCGCAGCCTGGCGTCGTCATCGACGACCAGGAGATGGGGCGCATCGGTGGTGGCGCTCATCGCGGGGGCTCGGACTCCAGCCGTTCCAGGGCGGCGCGGGCATCCGCGCCCATCAGGCCGCGCATGACGCGGCGGAAGCCTTCCACCGCCTGGGGGCCGGCTTCGCGGTAGGCGCGCATCACCGTATCCCGCTGCCGTTCGAACAGCTGGCGTTCCAGCGCCGCGCCCTTTTCGGTCAGGGAGAGCAGGCGCTGGCGGCGGTCGCTGCGCCCGGGGCTTTGCGTGACGAAGCCATCCTCCACCAGCGGCGTCAGCACGCGGCCGAGCGACTGCTTGGTGATGCCGAGGATGCCGAGCAGATCGCCCACCGTGATGCCGGGGCGCCGGCCGACGAAATGCAGCACGCGGTGATGGGCGCGCCCCATGTCGAGTCCCGCCAGGATGGCATCCGCGCCGGCGGTGAAGTCCCGGTAGCCGAAGAACAGCAGGTCCTGCGCCAGGCGCAGCTCCTCCTCCCGCAGGAAGAGCAGGTTGCGCCCCGCGGTGGGGGCGGCGCTTCCCGGGTTTCCCTCGGGTGCAGCGCGCGCAACGATCTCGGGATCCAGCGGCATGGGTGGTCAGCGTCCCCCTCGGCCCCGCTATCCGGCCCGCGGGCCCGGCCCAGCCGGCCCCCCCGATTCCGTCGCGCGGCGTTCGAGGCAGGATATAGGACAAGGCAGGCCCGTGGAGTAGCGATGCTGCGCGAGGCGAAACGTGGCGCCCGGCCCCCCGCATTACGCCCCCAGGTTGCGTGGCAGGGTTGCGGTGGTCGCGGGGCTGCGCGCATCGCGATGCATACGACCCTTCACATCCGGACCAATTCGAGCAATGTAGTTAACGAATTCGTGAAGACGCGCCGTTTGGCGCGTAATGGTGATGGGTCCGGCATGCGAGCCGCCGGCAGGGGCAAGGAAAGGCCGGGATGGCGCTGAGATTGCGGAGCGCGCGGGGTAGTGATGCGTCGGTGATCGCGGATCTTCATATCGCGTCGTGGCGTGATGCCTATCGGGACATTCTTCCCGCCGATTTCCTGGCGAACGGCATCGAGGCGGAACTCGGCCCCCATTGGGCCGCGACGCTCAGCGGGCGCCGGCGGGCCGGCGCCGTCATCGTCGCCATGGCGGGCCGGCACCTCGCCGGCTTCGTGGCGGCCTGGCGGGATGGCGTGAACTGCCATGTGGACAATCTGCATGTACGGCCGGGGATGCGGAATGCCGGCATTGGCCGCGCCCTGCTGGGCTTCGCGGCGCAGCGCCTGCAGGACCAGGGGACGGTGACGGCCGATCTCTGGGTCATCGCCGCCAACCAGGGGGCGCTGCGCTTCTACCTCTCGCTCGGCGCGGAAGTGGATGCGCCGACCCAGCGGGAGACCTTCGGCCAGGTGGTCATCGACCGCCGGGTCCATTGGCCGAGCATCACGACCCTGATCGCCGCCTGCGCGCGATGATCCTGCGGCCGGCGGGCCCCGCGGATGCGGCGGCGATCGCCGGATTGCTGGCAGCGTCGTGGCGGGATGCCTATGCCGGGCTGCTGCCCGCGGAGGTGCTGGCCGGCACGCGCGACCGCCTGCTGCCGGAATGGCAGGCCCTGCTGGCCGCGCCGCCGGGCATCATCCTGGTGGCGGAAGAATCTGGTGCGCTGCACGGCATGGTGGCCCTCTGGCTGCGGGGGGAGGAAGCCTATCTCGACAGCCTGCATGTCGCCCCCGCCGACCGAGGCGGCGGAGTAGGCCGCCGCCTGCTGGCCGAGGCGATGCGGCAGGCCCTGGCGGCCGGCGCCCGGCGCGCCGCGCTTCGCGTGATCGAGGGGAATGACGGCGCGATCCGCTTCTACACCCGCCTCGGCGCCCGGATCGGCGCGCCGGAGGCCGGGGAGGTTGCGGGCCATCCCGTGCGGCTGCTGCGGCTGCATGTCGACGACCTGTCCGCGCTGGTCCTGGCCGCGGGGTGAAGAATGCTTGCCCCGGGCGGCGCCGATGGTTAGTCTGCGCCGGAACATATAGGAAACATCCATGTCCATCCGCGAGATCGCCGAAGCCTTCGCGCAGCTCTGCAAGGACGGACGGCACGAGGAGGCGGGGGAGCGCTTCTGGGCGGATAGCGTGGTGAGCCGGGAGGCGATGGAGGGCCCCATGGCCGTCATCAGCGGCCGCGCCGCCGTGAAGGCCAAGTCCGAGTGGTGGTACGCCAACCACACGGTGCATGAGGTGACGACCGAGGGCCCCTTCATCCACGGCGAACAGTTCGCGCTGCGCTTCAGCATGGACATCACGGCGCGGGAGAGCGGGCAGCGCATCCAGGCGACGGAGATCGGCCTCTACACCGTGGCGGATGGCAAGGTGGTGGAGGAACGCTTCTTCTACTGACGGTTCCTACTGGCGGCTGGGCGCCAGCGGGCCCGCCGCGCGCGGCATCAGCGCCAGCCCGACCGCCAGCGGCAGCAGCCAGGCGATGCGGGCCTGGTAGCGGTGATGCGGCTTGGACAGCGCGCCGGCCGCCACCGCATTCGCCAGCAGCGCCACCAGCGCGATGGCCAGCAGCGCGGCGGCCGGGGATCCCCGGCGCCGCCACAGCAGCCAGGGCGCCAGCAGGGCGCAGCCCAGCAGCACGGGGATGTGCGGCAGCAGGAAGGGCTCCGCCAAGGCGGGCAGGGTGCCGCGCATCTGCGCGCCTGCATCGAAGGCGGCCAGTTCCTCCGGCGGGAAGTGGCCGGCGATGGGGCGGCGGGCGGACAGGGCCAAATGGTCATCCACCAGCGTGTCGCCCACCGCGGTCTTCAGCAGCTGCGACACCGCATTGCGCAGCGCGGCCAGGGCGACGTCGCCGGGGTGGGCGGCCAGCGTCTCCGCGATGATGGCCTGCGCCTCCCGCGCCCCCTGCATCGCGCCCATCGGGCGGGGGCTGCCATCGGCTTCGATGTTCAGCGGGCTGCCGGGGTCCCAGAGGAATTCGTCGCTGTCGATCGGCAGGCGGTCCGCGAAGGCGCAGAGGTGCCAGCCCGCCGCCGGGCAGCGATCCCGGATGAGGGTGGCGGCCGGCCCATCCGCCTGCAACCGGGCCAGCAGGAAGGCGGCGCCGTGCGGGGAGGGGGTGAAGCGATCGAAGGCGACCCAATTCGCCAGGCACAGCAGCAGCACGGCCAGCACCGCCGGCGCCGTTGCCCGCAGCACCGGGCCGAGCCGCCAGGCCAGCAGCAGGATCACCGCCAGCACCGCCACGACCGTGGGCAAATGGGATAGGTGGGCGGCGATGAACAGCGTCGCCAGGCCGCCCACCCACCAGGATTCGCGCGGCGAAAGCCCCCCGAAGGCCAGCAGGAACAGCGCCAGCGGCACCAGCGCCGTGAAGGCATCCGGCATCAGCGTCGCCAGGAACCAGGGCGCGGCGGTCAGCCCGGCCAGGCCCGCGCAGGCCAGCAGGTGCCAGCCCGGCCCCGCCTGTCCCCGCACCGCCCGCTGCGCCAGCCAGACCAGATGCGACGCGATCAGCCCCTGCGCCGCTAGCGGGCCCCAGAGCGAGCGTTCCCAATGGAACAGGTGCAGGAAGGGGCCATAGGCCTGGGTCTTGTCCCAGGGCACCTCGGGCGCGGTGGTATGCATGAGGTAGGAGACGGTGTCGATGAAGACCAGCGGGTAGTGGTTCAGCCCCGCCGGCCAGACCAGCATCGCGGCGCCCAGCAGCACCGCCAGCAGCGCCGTCACCCCTGGGCTCCAGGGGGGGGGAAGGCGGGGCGCCTCGGCAGCAATGCCAGCCCGGCGATGACGGGCATCAGCCAGAGGATTCGCGCCTCATACCGCAGATGCGGCTTGGACAGGGCGCCGGTGGCGAAGGCGTTGGCGGAGACGCCGACCAGCACGCCGAGCACCAGGCCGAGCCGGCGGACCTCCCCCACCTTCGCCGCCCGCCACCAGGCCAGCAGCGCGAGGACCGCGCCCAGCAGCAGAACAGGGGCGTGCGGCCACAGGAAGGGCGCCGCCGCCGCCGGCAACAGCCCCCGGGGTTGCAAGGCGCCGTCATAGGTCGCGAGTTCGCCGGCGGGGAAAGCCTCCGCGATGCGGGGGCGGACGGCGGCGGCCAGGTGGCTGTCCACCAGCGTGTCCCCCGCCAGCGCCAGGGTGAATTGCCGCAGCGTGTTGCCGATCATCGCCCGCGCGACCTCGACGGGGCGCGTGCGCAGCGTCTCCCCCACGATGGCGCCGGCCTCGGCGGAGAGCATCGCGCCACCAAGGAAGCGGGGCGTGCCATCGGCGGCGCGGTTCACGGGGCTGTCCGCATCCCAGAGGAAGGCGTCGCTGTCCATCGGCAGGCGGTCGGCGAAGGCGCAGAGATACCAGCCGGATTCGGGGCAGCGGTCCCGGATGACGGCGGCGGCGGGGCCATCCGCCTGGAGGCGCGCCAGCGCGAAGGTGGCGCCATGCGGGGACAGCGCGGCCCGGCCATGCAGCCAGGCATTGCTGCCCGCCAGGATCACCACCGCCACCATCACCGGCGCCGCCACGCGGAGAACCGGCGCGATGCGCCGGGCGACCAGCGCCACCAGCACCGCGACCGCGGCGGCCAGCGGCAGGTGGGACAGGTGCGCGGCGATGCCGATGGCGGCGACCAGGCCGAGCCACAATGCCTCCCCCCGCGAAAGCCGGTCCCGCGCGAAGCCCAGCAGCAGCAGCGCCAGCAGCACGGCGGGGGCGAAGACGTCGGGCATCAGCAGGGCGATGGTGAAGGGCGCGGTCGTCAGCGCCGCCGCGGCCGCGCAGGCCAGCAGGTGCACGCCCGGGGTGGCCTGGCCGCGCAGCGCGCGCTGCGCCAGCCACAGCAGGTGCGACAGCATCAGCCCTTGCGCCAGCACCGGCCCCCAGAGCGAGATGCGCCAGTGGAACAGGTGCAGGAGCGGCCCATAGACATGCGGCTTGTCCCAGATCACCAGCGGGCCGGAGGGCGCCGGCGCGGTCTGGTGCAGGAAGGCGCCGGTATCGCTGAAGACCAGCGGATAGCCGTTCAGGAAGGCGGGCCACACCAGCAGCAGGGCGCCCAGCACCAGCCAGGCGAGGCTAGCCAGGCGGCGGATCAATTCCCCATCTGCCAGCGGGCGCTGGCCGCGTCGTCGCTGGCCTTGGCCTCCACCCAGCGGGTCGAGCCGCCGGCGAATTCCTCCCGCTTCCAGAAGGGCGCGCCGGTCTTCAGCCAGTCGATCAGGAAGGCGCAGGATTCCAGCGCCGCGGCGCGGTGGGCGGAAGCGGTCAGGACCAGCACGATGCCCTGCCCGGGCAGGATGCGGCCGACGCGGTGGATCACGGTGCAGCCGGTCAGCGGCCAGCGGGCACAGGCCTCCGCCGCGATCTTCGCCAGCGCCCGCTCCGTCATGCCGGGGTAGTGTTCCAGCACGAGGGCGGAGAGCCCGTCATCGCCCCGGCAGACACCGACGAAGCTGGCGATGCCGCCGACATCGATGCGGCCGTCGGACAGGCGCGCGGTTTCCGCCGCCAGGTCGAAGCCCGCTTCCTGGACGCACACCCTCGGCGTGACGGTGGCCATGGTCAGCCGCCGGTCACGGGCGGGAAGAAGGCGACCTCATCGCCCGGCGCCACCGGGGTCTCGGGCGGGGCGAATTCCTGGTTCACCGCCGCGCGCACCTGGCGCGGATCGGCGAAGGCCTGGGCGTGGCCGGGGCTGCGCTGCGCCAGCCAGGCGACCAGCCCGGCCACGTCCCGCACCTCGGCCGGCGGGGAGACATCCTCCTCCGCCAGCCCGATCCGCTGCCGCACCCAGGCGAAATACAGGACCTTCAATACGCCACCCTGCCCGTCAGTAAGGGGTGCTCAGTTCGGCACGATGCGGGTGCTGGTGCGGCCATCCGGGCCGATCCAGGTTTCCACATTGCCGTCGCGCACCACGGCGCCGCCGCCCTGCGGGCCGGTGAAGCCCTGCACGCGGGCAGTGCCGGCCGTGCCCGTGGCCGCCTGGCCGGAGGGGCTGGTCAGCGCCCGGCCCTCGACGCGGGAAGGGGGCGGGGAAAGCGCACCAGGCGCCGCCGGCACCGCGGGGCTGCGGGCGAAATCGCCTGGCGCGCCGGGGCTGGCCGGCGGGGTCGAGGACCCGCGCCGCGCCGGCCGGTCGCCCGGCGTCGCCACCGGGGAGGCGGCGGGGGAGGCGCCATCGATCAGGGAGGGGCGGTAGTCCGGGATGTTGCGCATCGCCTCATCCGGCCCGCCCAGCAGCGTCGGCCGCGGGGCCTCGGCCGCCGGCCAGACATTGCCGGCTTCCGGCACCAGCGGTTCCACCGTCGGATCGGAGCCGCGCACCCGCTGCACCGTCAGGCTGTCGGAGGCCACCACATTGGTCGGGCCCATGAAGGGCGACCAGAGGCTGTCGAAGCCGGCGGAGATGCTGGAGCCGACCGAGGAGAGGTCACCCGAGCAGGCGGTGGCCAGCAGGGCGAGGCCCAGCACCGGGGATGGCAGCCGCCCGCGCCGTGGGGCTGGGGGGGAGGCGGAGGGGAGGGTGGTCGAAGGGGCGGCGGCCATGACGGCTCCCGTGATCGCGGTGTTCAGGGCGAAGATGCGCTGCAGCATGCCAAGCCTCAAGGGGGCAAGCCTCAAGGCCCATCAGTGCAATGGTGTCTGGGCGGGCTGCGCGCCGGCATCCCGCGGCACCTCCCGGGTTGGGGGCGTCGCGGCGCCGGTGACGTGGCGGAGCCCGGCCTGGAGATAGTCCCACCCCGTCAGCAACGTCAGCACCGCGGCCGTCCACAGCATCAACTCCCCGATCAGGGACACCGGCAGCCAGCCAAGCCAGACGAGGGGGGAGGCCGAATCGCCCGCCAGCAACGTGCCGAGCGCGCCCATCTGGAAGCCGGTCTTCCATTTCGCGAGCTTGGTGACCGGCAGGCCGACCGACAGCCCCGCCAGGTATTCGCGCAGCCCGCTGACCAGGATTTCCCGCAGCAGGATGACGATGGCGGGGAACAGCCCGAAATCGGTCAGGCGCCCCATCCCCGCCAGCAGCATCAGCGCGGCGCCCACCAGCAGCTTGTCCGCGATCGGGTCCAGCATCCGGCCGAAATCGCTGATCTGCTGCCGGCTGCGGGCCAGCTTGCCGTCGAAATAATCGGTGATGGCGGCCAGGGAGAAGACGATGCAGGCCGCCAGATCCGCCCAGGGCTCGCGGATGGCCGCGAAGACCACCAGCAGCGGGATGGCGGCGATGCGCGACAGTGTCAGCAGGTTGGGCAGGTCTGTCGGCACGCGATCATCCGGCCCCGGAAGGGGCGCTGGCTGTGGGGCGGGGGGGGGCGGCGAGGGTCATGCGGTGCCCATCCTACCCGTCCCGGCCCCCGGGTGGAAATGCCCATGGATGCGCCGCGCCACGGCGGGGCCGATTCCGGGGCAATTCTCCAGATCCTCCAGCCCCGCCTGGCGGACGCCGCGGGCGGAACCGAAGTGATTCAGCAGCTTGCGCTTGATGGCGGCGCCGACCCCCGGCACGTCATCCAGTTCCGACCGCACCATGGCCTTGGACCTTCCGGCGCGGTGGGTGGTGATGGCGAAGCGGTGGGCCTCGTCCCGCAGGCGTTGCAGATAGTACAGGACCGCGTCGCGCGGCGGCAGCTGGAAGGGGTCCTTGCCCGTCTGGTGGAACCATTCCCGGCCCGCATCCCGGTCCGGCCCCTTGGCGATGCCGACCATCGGGATGTCGTGCAGGCCCATCTCGTTCAATATGTCCCGCGCGGCGGAAAGCTGGCCGGCGCCGCCATCGATCAGCACCAGGTCGGGCCAGCCCTCTGCCTCCCGCCCCGGATCCTCCTTCAGCGCGCGGCCGAAGCGGCGTTCGAAGACCTCCCGCATCATGGCGAAATCGTCTCCGCCGGTGGGCGTGGCGCCCGCGGTCCCCGCAGCGGGGCCCTTGATGCCGTATTTGCGGTAGGCGGATTTGAGAAAACCGGAGGGCCCGGCCGCGACCATGACGCCATAGGCGTTGGTGCCCATGGTGTGGCTGTTGTCGTAGATCTCGATCCGCTCCGGCGTGTCCGGCAATTCGAAGACGCGGGCGACGCCTGCCAGCAGGTCGGCCTGCGCGGCGCCCTCGGCCATCCGCCGCTCGATCGCCTCCCGCGCATTGGTCGCGGCGTGGTCCACGGCGGATTTCTTCTCGCCGCGCTGGGGGCGGTGCAGTTCCACCTTGCGGCCGGCCTTGAGGCTCAGCGCCTCCGTCAGCAGGTCGGCATCCACGGGGTCGTGGCTCAGCAGGACCAGCGGCGGGGGCGGGAGGTCGTCATAGAGCTGGCCGAGGAAGGCGCCCAGCACCTCCTCCGGCGGCTGTTCGGACTTGGCGTGGGACAGGAAGAAGGGGCGGTTGCCGTTGTTGCGGCCGCCCCTGAAGAAAAACACCTGGACGCAGGACTGCCCCGCCATCTGGTGCAGCGCCACCACATCCGCGTCGTTCACGCCATCGAGGTTGATGCGGTCCTTCCCCTGCACATGGGTGAGCCCCCGGATGCGGTCGCGGATGCTGGCCGCGCGCTCGAACTCCAGCCGTTCGGCGGCTTCCTCCATCTCGGTCGCCAGGCGCTTCTGGATGGTGGGGATGCCGCCACTGAGAAACTCCTTCGCCTCCCGCACCAGGGCGCCGTAATCCTCGCGGCTCACCCGTTCCACGCACGGGGCGGAGCAGCGCTTGATCTGGTGCAGCAGGCAGGGGCGGGTGCGGCTGTCGAAGACCGTGTCGCGGCAGGAGCGCAGGAGGAAGACGCGCTGCAACGCGGTCAGCGTCTGGTTCACCGCCCAGACGCTGGCGAAGGGCCCCCAGTAGCTGGCGCCCTTCCGGCGTTCGCCGCGGTGCTTGGCGATCTGGGGGTAGGGGTGGTCCTCCGTCATCACCAGCCAGGGGTAGGATTTGTCGTCCCGCAGCACGATGTTGAATCGCGGCCGCAGCTTCTTGATGAGGTTGGCCTCGAGCAGCAGGGCCTCGGCCTCGCTCCCGGTGGTGATGACCTCCATGCGCCTGGTCTCGAACACCATGCGGCGCAGGCGTTCGGGCAGGCGGGCGACCTGGGTATAGGCGACGACCCGCTTCTTCAGGCTGCGCGCCTTGCCGACATAGAGGGCATCGCCCTTGGCATCGAGCATCCGATAGACGCCCGGCGCCAGCGGCAGGGTGCGCAGCATCGCCTCGATCACCTCCACGCCCTGCATCACGGGGGGCATCACGGGGGTGGGCGCGTCCTCGGGCGGCGGCGGGGCGGGCGGGTTTTCGGGTTCGTTCATGCGCTGTCAGCTGGGGTCTGGCTTGTGTCCCGGCGACGGATGAAAGGCGACTTAAGCGCCGATCATCTTGTCCACCGAAGCTGTGGAAAACTCTGTGGGCGACTGGTGCCGGGAGGCCCGGAAATGGCCGTCATCCGCCAGTCACATAGCATTGCCTAGTTTTTGGGCGATTTTGTTAAGTCTTTGATTTACCATGCTTTAACGACTGCACAACTCTTGTTGCCGGCGTCAAGCCCATCTTCCCCATTGACACGGAAAACGGAACTCGCGCCGTCGTGAAGCCGGTGGAAAAGTCGCGCGCCAAACCCTTGCGCGGGCAACAAAGATCGGACTAGCCGCCCCTGACCCGCTCCACCACCACGCCCACCGACCCGACATCGGGAAAGGCATCCGGCTTTTCCACCGTCACACGCGCCCGTTCCACCCGCGGATCGGCCAGCGCCGCCAGGGCCACGCGCTCCGCCAGCGTTTCCACCAGCAGCACATGGCCCGCGGCCACCACCTCCCGCGCCGTCTCCACCAGGCGGGCGTAGTCCACCACCCGGCGGAAATCATCGGGGCCGACCGCGGCCGGCGCGGCATCATCCTGCACCACCAATTCGACCCCCAGCACGATCCGCTGGGGTCCCGCCTTCTCATGCGGGTGGATGCCGAGCCGCGCCATCAACTCCAGGCCGCGGACGAACACCACCCGGCGCCCGGATTCGGCATGTGGGGCATAGATCATTCGGCAATCTCCGCGGCGCCGGCCACCGGCGCCCATTGCAGATGCTGCCCGCCATCCAGGGCGATCATCTGCCCCGTCATGGAAGGCAAGGCGAGGATGGCGAGCACCGCGCGCGCCACCTCCTCGGCACTCGTCCCGTGCTTCAGGGGCACGGAGGCGCATTGCCGGTCGAACTGCGCCTGGCTCTGCCGCGGCGATGGCATGGCGGGGCCGGGGCCGATGCCGTTCACCCGGATGCGCGGCGCCAGCGCCAGCGCCAGCGTCTGGGTCAGTGTCCAGAGCGCGGCCTTGGAGACGGTGTAGGAGATGAAATGCGGCGTCAGCGACCAGACGCGCTGGTCCAGCAGGTTGATGACGACTCCCTCCGCCCCGCCGGGCAGCGCCTTCGCCACCGCCTGGGCCAGCACGAAGGGGGCGCGGAGGTTGGGCTCCAGGTGCCGGTCCCAGCTATCCCGCGTCGCATCCTCCCATTCGTCGCGTTCGAAGGTGGAGGCGTTGTTCACCAGCACCCCGATCGGCCCGATCGCTTCCTGCGCCGCCGGGATCAGCCCCGTCACCTCCGCCTCCACCGCGAGATCCGCCCGCAGCGCGATGGCGCGGCGGCCCATGGCCAGGATGCGCGCCACTGTCTCCGCGGCTTCGGGGCCGGAGGAGGCGTAGTGGATGGCGATGTCGAAGCCCGCTTCCGCCAGGGCGAGAGCTGTCGCCTGGCCCAGCCGCTTCGCGCCGCCGGTCACGAAGGCGGTGCGCGGGATGGACCGCGGGATGAAGTCGGAGAGGAGCATGGAACCTCGCTGATAGCCCGCGCCGGGGCCGATGGCCAATCTTGACCCGGCACCCCAAGGCGCCGAAGGCTGGGGCTAGCTTGGGGGGAAGGCGTGATGCGCAAGGTTCTGGTGGTGCTTGCCGGCATGGCGATGATGGCGCCGGGCCTGGGGGGTCCGGCCCTCGCGCAGGGGTTCAGCCTGCCGAATCTCGGCCAAGGCGGGGGCCAGGGGGGTGGTCAAGGCGGCGGGCTTGGCGGCGCCCTCGGCGGTGCGCTTGGACAGGGACAGGGACAGGGCCAAGGTGGCGGCGGGCATGCGCCCTCCACCATGTCCGCCCTCCAGGGCGTGTTCGGCCAGCAGACGCCGGAACAGAAGCGCGCCTTCTGCACCCGCGTCGCCGGCGCCGCGCGGCAATGCGGGCTGACGCTGGACATGACGGCGCTGGGCGCCTGCCTGATCCGCACCCTGCCCGGGGAGGATTCGGCCCGCGTCGCCCGCGTGGCCAATACCGCCCGCGGCAACCCGACCGCGCTGCTGTCGGAATGCGGCGTGGGCCTGCGTTGACCGTGACCCTGGGCTGAGGGTCAGCCCATCCCGCGCAGGAAGCGGTCGTTCAGCAGCGCGTCCAGGTCGATCTCTGCCCGCAGCACGCCCGTATCCCGCAGCACGGCGACGGATCGCCGGGCCAGGGGGCGCAGTTCCTCCGCCACGAAGGCGCGGTTGCGGGCCAGGTCCAGCCAGTCGAAGTGCCGGGCGCTGCGGGCGAATTCCGCCGCGGTCTGGCGGGTGCGCTGGCCCATGATCTCATGCGCCCGGTCCGGTTCGCGCCGGATCAACTCGATGGCGGCGAACCAGGCGCGGACCACGCGCTGCACGGCTTCCGGATTGCGTTCGGTGAAGGCGGGGGGGAAGGCGAGGGTATCGACGACGCAGGGGTGGTCCAGCGTCGTCGCCAGGATCCGCGCCTTGCCGGGGCCCAGGTCGCGGATCTGGCCGAGATAGGGTTCCGTCGTCACCGCGGCATCGACCTCGCCCTCCGCCAGGGCCTGGGCGGCCAGGCGGGGGTTGCGGGGTTCCAGGCGCAGCGCGTCCAGCCCCAGCCCGTTCTCCCGCAGCATGCAGGCCAGGACGAAGAAGGGCGTGCTGCCGGGCCGGTCCACCGCCACGCGTTTGCCGCGCAAATCGGCCCATCCCCCGATTCCCGGCCGCGCCGCGATGCCGTCGCTGCCGCGCGACCGGTCCAGCACCAGCACCTGCTGCAGCGGCATCGTTGCCGCCCAGCCCAGCAGCGTATCCAGGGTGGTGACGACGCCGTGCAGGCTGCCGGCCGCCAGCGCCGCCGCGCGGTCGCGCTGCGGCACGAAGCGCGTCTCCACCTCCAGCCCCTGGGCGAGGAAGAGCCCGGCCTGCTCGGCCAGGGTCAGCGGCGCGAAGCCCGGCCAGCCGGACATGCCGATGATGATCCGGGGAAAGGTCTGCGCGCGGAGCACGCGGGGCGCGCCCAACGCGCCCACCCCCAGGGCCCCGGCGATTCCGGCCAGGACAGGGCGGCGACGCATCGCTTTTTTGTTCCCTCGCGGGCATTCCAGGAATGCGAGGGTAGCCATCCCGTGGGACGGCGCAAGCCGAAGCCGCCCGCGCATCGCCGTGATGCGCGGGAAGCGACGGTCAGCGGGTGATGGCGCCCACCGCGGCGCCGCCCGCGCCACCGATCAGCGCGCCGGTGACGGCGGAGCCGCCCGTCAGCGCGCCGATTGCCGCGCCACCCGCCGCGCCGATCGCGCCGCCGGAGAGGGCCCGCTGCTGCGTGCGGTTCATGCCGGAACAGGCGGCCAGGGGGGCGATCAGGGCGACGGCCAGGGCCAGGCGCGAGAGCGAGCGGATCGAAAGGGACTGCATGCGTCATCTCCCATGTGGTTTGCGGGGTGACGCGCAATACAGCGGGCGGTTGCGGCGGGGATACGGCGGATGCCGCCTTTTCACCGCCACAACCATTCACGGTCCGGCGACCGGAACGGAACGCCCCGCGCGCGTCAGCGCCGGCCGCGCCCCTTCCCCTTGCCCCCGCGCCCCTTATCCGGGTCGTAGCCGCCGCCGCCCGGGCCGAGCGGCTTCGGCTTCCAATCCTGCTTGGCACGACCTTTGTTCGTATTGGCCTTGCCCGTGCTGGCGGAGCCATTGGCGCCCGTCGGCGCGCTGTCCTGCAGGGACCGGCCGGCCAGGTTGGGCTGCAGGCCGAGTTCCAGCGCCTCCAGCCGCTTGATCTCGTCGCGGATGCGGGCCGCTTCCTCGAATTCCAAATCGGCGGCCGCCGCACGCATGCGCTTTTCCAGTTCCTGGATGGCGGCGCCGAGGTCCTTGCCGACGAATTCGGCGGTGCTGTCGCCCTCCACCGCCTCCACCGTGACGTAGTCCTGCTCATAGACCGACTGCAGCACGTCGGAGATGTCGCGCTTGATGCTTTGCGGCGTGATGCCGTGGGCGGTGTTCCATTCCTGCTGCCGCGTGCGGCGCCGCGCCGTCTCCCCCAGCGCGTTCTTCAGGCTGTTGGTCATGACATCGGCGTAGAGCACCACGCGCCCTTCCGCGTTGCGCGCCGCGCGCCCGATGGTCTGGATCAGGCTGGTGGTGGACCGCAGGAAGCCTTCCTTGTCCGCGTCCAGGATCGCCACCAGCGCGCATTCCGGGATGTCGAGCCCTTCCCGCAGCAGGTTGATGCCGATCAGCACGTCGAAGACGCCGCGGCGGAGGTCGCGGATGATCTCGATCCGCTCCAGCGTATCCACGTCGCTGTGCAGGTAGCGGCAGCGGATGCCGGTTTCCGTCATGTAGTCCGTCAGGTCTTCCGCCATCCGCTTGGTCAGCGTGGTGACCAGCACGCGGCCGCCCTTCTTCGCGACCTCCTTGCATTCCGCCAGCAGGTCATCGACCTGGCCTTCCACGGGCCGGATCTCGGTCACGGGATCGACAAGGCCGGTCGGGCGGATCACCTGTTCGGCGAAGGTGCCGCCGGTGCGCTCCATCTCCCAGGGCCCCGGCGTCGCGCTGACGAAGAGCGTGTCGGGGCGATAAGCCTCCCACTCCTCGAATTTCAGCGGGCGGTTGTCCTTGCAGCTCGGCAGGCGGAAGCCGAATTCGTCGAGGATCGATTTCCGCGCGAAGTCGCCGCGATACATGCCGCCGATCTGCGGCACGGTCACATGGCTTTCGTCCACGATCAGCAGCGCGTTCCCCGGCAAGTATTCGAACAGCGTCGGCGGCGGGTCGCCCGGCGCGCGGCCGGTCAGGTAGCGGCTGTAGTTCTCGATTCCCTTGCAGCTGCCGGTGGTCTCCAGCATCTCGATGTCGAAGGTGGTCCGCTGGTCCAGGCGCTGGGCTTCCAGCAGCCTTCCCTGCGCCGTCAGCTCCGCCAGGCGCTCCTTCAGCTCCGCCTTGATGCTGATGATGGCCTGCTGCATCGTCGGCCGCGGCGTGACGTAGTGGCTGTTTGCATAGATGGAGACGCGGTCCATCTCCGACGTGATCTCCCCCGTCAGCGGGTCGAATTCCTTGAGGCCGTCGATCTCGTCGCCGAAGAGGTTCACGCGCCAGGCGCGGTCCTCCAGGTGGGACGGCCAGATATCCACCGTCTCGCCCCGGATGCGGAAGGTGCCGCGCTGGAAGGCGCTGTCGTTGCGGCGGTACTGCTGCTCGACCAGGCCCTTGATGAGCTGGTCGCGCTCGATCTTCCCGCCGCGCTCCAGCTTCACCACCATGCGCGAATAGGTCTCGACCGACCCGATGCCGTAGATGCAGGAGACGGAGGCGACGATCACGACATCCGATCGTTCGAGCAGCGACTGCGTGGCGGAATGCCGCATGCGGTCGATCTGTTCGTTGATCTGGGCGTCTTTTTCTATGTAGGTGTCGGTGCGCGGCACATAGGCTTCGGGCTGGTAGTAGTCGTAGTAGCTGACGAAGTATTCCACCGCGTTGTCGGGGAAGAAGCTCTTCATCTCCCCGTACAGCTGCGCCGCCAGGGTCTTGTTGGGCGCCAGGATCAGGGTCGGGCGCTGCACATGCTCGATCACCTTGGCCATGCTGAAGGTCTTGCCGGACCCGGTGACGCCAAGCAGCACCTGATCGCGCTCCCCCTTGCGGAGGCCTTCCACCAGCGTGGCGATGGCCGTGGGCTGGTCGCCCGCGGGCTCATAGGGGGAGACGACCTTCAGCGGGATGCCCGATTCGGGCACCGGGCGCTTCTGGGGGAAGAACTGGACGGGGGACATGACGTTCATGGCCCCCCTAATGTGGGCCCGCGGCTGCCCTTCCGGTAGCCTTCTCTTCACTCCGGGAACCGGCATGGGCATCGAGATCGAGCGGAAGTTCCTGGTGGCGGGCGATGGCTGGCGCGGAGCGACGGAGGGCCCGCCCGTGCCGATCCGCCAGGGCTACCTGGCCGCCCCCGGTGCCGCCGGCGCCACGGTGCGCATCCGCCGCGCCGGGGCGGAGGCCTTCCTGACGGTGAAGGGCCCGGGCGGCCTGGTCCGCGCCGAGTTCGAATACCCGATCCCGCCGCAAGATGCGGAGGCGATGCTCGCCCTCTGCACCACGCCGCCGCTCGCCAAGGCGCGCTGGTCCGTGACCCACCAGGGCCATCTCTGGACCATCGATGTCTTCGAATCCCCCACCAGCCTCGCGGGCCTGGTGCTGGCGGAGGTGGAGATGGAGGCCGCCGACGCCGATCCGCCCCTGCCGCCCTGGCTGGGGCGGGAAGTCACGGACGACCCCGCCTACGCCAATGCCAGGCTCATCAGCCACGGCCGGCCGGGCTGAAGGGGTCCTTCCGCTCGCGGTCCTGTGCGCCGTCATGCCGCTGCCGAGACGAACAATAGCGACGCGCTGCCGTTGATCCCCTGCAGGGCGCATTGCGCGCCACAGGAGGAACCACGCCATGCGCAACAGGCAGACCGTCATCGCCGGCGCGATCATCGCGTCACTCGGATTCGCCACCGCCGGGGCAGTTGCCCAATCCGTCACCCCCGCCACGCCCGGCAGCCCTCAGGGCGGCAATCCTTCGTCCATGCCCCAGGGCAGCCGGGCCGGGGATGCTCCCGGCATGAACAGCGGCAACCCCGGCCAGTCCGGCCAGCGCCCGACCGCCCAGCAGGTGAACCCGAGCCCGATGCCGCCCGGCAGCCGCGCCAACCAGGCGCCCGGCATGGGCGCGACGAATACGGAGGTGGACCGCGCGGCGCAGTCGCAATCCAGCGGCGCGCTGCCGGGCAGCACCTCCCCGGCCGATCCGTCCTCGCCCCGCCCGGGCGTGACGGCGCAGGGCAGCCCCGTGCCCGGCGGCACGGCCCCCGGCATGACGCCGGGCGCCTCCCCTGCCGTTCGCGCTCAGAGTGACCCGCCCGGCAGCACGCCCGCCCGCCCGGCGGACCCCATGACGCCCGGCACCGGCGCGGCCGCGACCACGCCCGGCACCGCCACGCCCGGCACCGCGACCGGCGCCACCACCCCCGGCGCCGCGACGCAGGGCGGCGGCGCCAGCACCAACCCGCCGGCCGCGACCACGCAGCACACGGAACCCCGCACCGCGGCGGCCCCCGTCGCCGGCGCCAATTCCTTCACCGAGGGCCAGGCGCGGGCCCGCATGGGCGATGCCGGCTTCAACGACGTTCAGGAACTGCGGCTGGACGAGCAGGGCATCTGGCGCGGCCGCGCCATGCGCAACGGCCAGCAGACCAGCGTGGCCCTGGATTACCAGGGCAACGTCGTCGCCACGCAGTGACCCGACCCCTTCAAGGAGAATCCACCATGGCTTCGCGCACCATCGCCCGCATGTTCGATACCTCCGCCACCGCCCATACCGCGGTGCGGGACCTGGAAGCCGCCGGCTTCGCCCATGACGACGTGACCTACATGGGCAACCAGGACGCCACCGCCGCCAATGACTCGATCGCTGGCGCGCGGGCCGATTCCGTCTCGGGCACCGATGCCGACAGCTCCGGCGCGGGCACGGGCGCCACGCTCGGCACCGTGGTCGGTGGCGGCGCGGGGCTGCTCGCTGGCCTCGGCGCCATCGCCATCCCCGGCATCGGGCCCGTCGTCGCGGCGGGCTGGCTCATCGCCGCGCTGACCGGCGCCGGTGTCGGCGCCGCGGCCGGCGGGTTGCTCGGCGCGCTCACCTCCTCCGGCCTGCCGGAGGAAAGCGCCGCCACCTACAGCGAGGGCCTGCGCCGCGGCGGCCACCTGGTGGTGGTGCGCACCGACGACGCCCGCGCGGCGGAGGCCGAACGCATCCTCGAGGGCCACAACCCCGTGGACATGGACCGCCGCGAATCCGAATGGCGGGAAGGCGGCTGGGCCGGCGGCGTCCCCGCCGACCCGATGCTGGGCGCCGCCACCACCGGCAGCACGGCCGGCGTGGTGCATCCCAGCGGCGTCCGCATGGCGGATACCGTGCCCGGTGCCAATGACCCGGCGCGGACCCGGCGCGGCGACGTCGCCTGACCCTGTCGACGTTCTTGCGCCGCTGAGCCCGATGGATTGACCGGCCCCGGGCCCCGCACGGCCCGGGGCCACGCGCTTGTGAGGCAACAGCGATGGTTCGGCATGGGACATTGCGCCCAGCGCGCGAACGATTCGCGCCCCACGGGAGAGCCGGCGCCGCATGCGCCTTTCGTCGCGCATCATTGCCCTCAGCGCTGTGGCCGTCCTGCCCGGGCTGGCCATCCAGGGTTGGCATGAGGTCGCGCTCCGGCAGTCCCGCATCGCCGGCGTGGAACAGGAAGCGCGCCGCTTCGCCCTGCAATCGGCGTCCGAGGTCGCCCGCCTGCTGGAAGGCGCGCGCGGCATGCTGGCCGCGGTGGGGGAGGCGCATCTGCGCAACGGCACCTTCCCAGGATGCTCGGAAGGCCTCGCGGCGCTGAACGGCCGGATGGAGCGCTACGGCTCCATCGGCATCGCCGATGCGGAGGGCAATATCCTCTGTAGTTCCAACGGTGCCGCACCGCCGCGCAGCATCGCCGAGCGCGCCTATTTCAAGGCGGCCCTGGCCACCGGCCAGTTCCAGGTCGGCGAATTCGTCACCAGCACGGACCGGCCGCCCTTCCTGCCTGTCGCGCTGCCCATCCTGGAAGCGGGTGTGCCCGCCATCGTGGCCATCGCCAGCTTCGAGGGCGCCTGGCTGTCCGCCAACCTCGTGGTCGCGGGCGCGCTGCCGCCCGGCGGGTCCGTCACCGTTGCGGACCGGAATGGCGTGATCGTCGCGCGCTACCCCCAGGCCGAACGCTTCATCGCCACCCGCATCCCCGATGCCTTCCGGCACCTGGTCAACGCACGCGAAGCCGGGGTGATGCAGGTGACGAGCCAGGACGGCACCCACCGCATGCTGGCCTACCTGCCGGTCGATACGCCGCCGCTGCCGGGCCTCTATCTCAGCGCGGGCTACGGCACCGCGGCCGCCTTCGCGGAGATCGACCGCGCGACGCGGCGGGCCGTGCTCATGATCCTGGCCGGGCTGGCCTCCGCCCTGGCCGCCGCCTGGGTGTTCGGGCGCCTGGCGCTGCGCGATCCCGTGGACCGGCTGCTGGATGCCATGCGCCGCTGGACGGCGGGTGACCGGGGTGCGCGTACCGCGGCGACGCAGGGCTGGGAGGTCGGCCGCCTGGCCGCCGGCTTCAACGCCATGGCCGATGCCGTCGCCCTCCGGGAGGAATTGCTGCGGCAGGAGGAAGCGCGGCTGCGCGCCGTGCTGGACCAGATGCCGGTCGCCGTGGTGCTGGCGGCCATCCCATCGGGCCGGGAGACCTATCGCAACGCCCGCGCCCGCGCCCTGCTGCCCCCGGCTGGCGATGGCTCCGGGGAAGGCGACGATCCCGAACCGCTGGCGGAGCCGCTGCGGCGCGCGGTGGCGGAAGGCGTGGCGACGGAGGGGCTGGAACTGCCGCTGCGCCGCGCCGATGGCAGCGAGACGACGCTGTCCGTCAGCGCCGCCGCCGTCGCCGCGGCGGGGGGGGAGAGGATGGCCGTGGCCGCCTTCCTCGATATCGGCGCGCGGCGCCATGCCGAGCGCCAGCAGGCACTGCTGACGGCCGAACTCCGCCACCGCGTGAAGAACGCGCTGGCCGTGGTGCAGGCCGTCGCCGCGCAGACCCTGTCGCATAGCGAGACGCTGGACCAGTTCCGCCAGGCCTTCTCCGGCCGCCTGACCCATCTCGCCCGGGCGCAGGATGCGCTGTTCGATTCCGCGGATGGCGCGGTGGAACTCTCCGCCCTCGTCGCCTCCACCGTCGCGCCCTTCGGGGAGATCGTGCGCTGGCAGGGCCCCTCCGTCCCCCTGCCGGCCAAGCAGACCCTGGCCATGGCGTTGGTGCTGCATGAGATGGCGACCAATGCCGCCAAGCACGGCGCGCTGCGGCCCGGGGCCGCGGGGCGCGTTTCCATCCAGTGGCAACTGTTGGAAGACGGCTGCGTGGCCCTGGCCTGGGAGGAAGTGGCGGAGCGCCCCGTGGCGGAGTCCGTGCGGCGCGGCTTCGGCGGGAAGCTGATCGACCGCTGCGTGGCGCATGATCTGCGCGGCCGGGCGGAACAGGAGATGCGGCGCGAAGGCCTGGTCTGGCGCCTGCGCTTCCCGCGCCCGGGCCGCCCGGCGGAGATCGACGCCGCGCCGATCGAGATGATGGGCTGAGACAGTTTGAGAACACCGGCGGGTCGGTTTCGCTGGGCTTTTCCGCGCTGGGTGCGTCTCCGGACTGGCCGATGCAACCAGCATCGGCTGCGTCGCCGCGGCAGTGCCGCGGCCCTGCCCAGCGCGAAAAATCCCTCGCAAACCCTCAGCCGCCGGCATTCTCAAACGGTCTCTGAGTTTGAAGTCACGCTCCAAGAACAAGGGCGTGGTCGCAAAGCTCCACTCCCGCATCGTGCGAGGGAAGGGCGGTTACGGCGTCCCATGGGACGCATCCTCAATGCGACGAAACTGAACCCGCCGGCGTGGCGCTGTTCACGCGGCCCCGAAATGAAGAAGCTATCGGACTTGTTCTTTTTGTGTTCCCCGCCATTCTGCGCGGATGCACCCCCGCCCCCGAACACTGTCCCCTTCCGCGCGAGTGGATGCCCTGGCCGCTGTCGAGGCCACGCGCCGCGCCTGCATCCGCGTTTGTGCCGAAGCGAAGATCGATGGCGTCGAGTATGAGGCCACCGGGAAGGCTATCGAGGCGCTTGACGGGCTTGCGGGGGCGCTGACTGGCAACCCGGAGCTATTCTGCCCGAAGCCCAACGGCGTAGCGTCAGGGGGCTGACTGGCGATGACTCGCGCCCCTATCCTCGCCCTGTTCCTTCTGTTCTCTCCGCCCGCGCTGGCCGATGCCTGTCGTTGGCGGGAGCCGCCACGAACCTACCCCGGCGGGCTCGCCTGGAACTGCGCGGCGATCCGGTGGGCCGATGGCGACACGTTGACCGTCCGTTGCGCCGGGCAACCCGCGTTGATCCGGGTGCGACTGCGCGGGGTGGATACGGTGGAGCGGGGCCATCCAAGGTGGCGCGCCGCACGGCTGCAACTGCGGCGGAGGACGGAAGCGGCCCCGCTGGTGATCCTGCCGCATCATGGAAGCCATAACCGGGTGGTGGCCACGGTCCTGGCCAATGGGCGCGACGTAGGGCGGGCCATGGATGCGGCGGGTTGGTCCAAGCGGGATTGCCCACGACGCTAGGGCGGTGACGCTCGCGGCACCTTGTGGGCTGATGTGTGGGCCATGGCCTGGATTGCGTTCAGAGCCGCGCCTCGCGAGCCGCCGGGGCGCGGCAGAGCGACCGGACCTTTCCGGCTGCGCTGTCCGGTCAATGTCAGGCCAGCGGGCAGCGCCAGAACCCGCGAATTGGTGGCAACTGGCGGAAGGGCGTGGTGCCGGGTGAGGGGATCGAACCCCCGACCTTCGGTTTACAAAACCGCTGCACTACCGCTGTGCTAACCCGGCCACCGCCGCAGCACTAGCGCGCCCTGGCCGCGCGCTCAACCGGTTCGGCGCCGCCGCGCCATCCTCGAATCGGTCGCGCGGTCACGGGCTTTTGTCCGGGGCCCCGGCATCGCCGCCGCCGCTGCCGCGTCATGCGCGACGGTACTGCGGGAATTTCGCCACATGGTTCCGGTTCTTCTGCGCCAGGGTGGCTCGCGCGCCGCCCTGGCCATCGTCCTGCTCGTCGCTGCCCTGGCGGTGGGTGCGGGCGCCGTGTTGCGCTCCGCCGAGTATGACGAGGGCTATACGAGCCTCGTCACCTCCCCCGTCCCACGCCCTGCCTGGCCCGAGGGCGTCTTCACGCCGCGCGACGTCGCCCCGGTGCTGGAGGCGGTGGTCCCGCCGGCGGCGGTGGCGCGGCAGTTGCGGGAGACGGATGTGCACCCGCCGCTGTATTTCTGGACCGCCGGCCTGCTGCGCCAGGCGGGGTTCACGGATCTGGGCGCGCTGCGGGCCTTCTCCGTGCTCTGCGCCGTCGCGGCTGTCGCGGCCTTCATGGCGGCGGCGCGGGTGGCGGGGATTCCGCCGCTGGCGGCGGGGTTGCTGACGGCGCTGTCCTATGGCTTCGCCTATACCGGCGGCGTAGCGCGCGGCTTCGCGCTGGCGCATCTGCTGCTGGGCCTGGCGGCGCTGGCGGTGGTGGTGGCCTGGCGGCGCGGCAGCAGCTGGGCGGGCCTGGTCGCCGCGGGCGCGGCGGGCCTCGCGGCCGGGCTGGCCAGCTTCACCAACTACCTCGCGGCCTTTCCGGCGGCGGCGCTGCTGGGGTGGCTGCTGGTCGCGCCCGGCCTCGGCTGGGCGCGGGTGAAACTGCTGGCGGTGGCGGTGGTGCCGTTCCTGGCGCTGCAGGCGGCGAACCTCTCCTACTTCCTGCCCCAACGCGGCAGCCGGCCGGAGCAGTTCGAGCCCTTCGCCCCGCTGCCCGCGCTGAAGCTGCTGGGCCAGTTCAACGCCGCCAATCTGTTCGGCGGCCTGCCCCTTTATGCCGAGGGATCTGGCCGCATCATGCTCGGCGCGGCGCTGGCCGGGCTGCTGCTGGCCGGCGCGATCGCTGTCGCCTGGCGCTGGCGGGGGCTTGGCCCGACGCGCTGGCTGTGGCTCGGCGCCTTCGCGGCGCCCTCGGCGGGGCTGCTGCTGCTGGGCGCGCTAGCCGGGAATACCCCGGTGGAACTGCGCTACCTCGCCTTCGCCGCGCCCTTCGCGGCGCTGCTGCTGGCGGGGGCGGGGGGCACGGTGGCGCAGCGCCATCCTCGCGCGGCGCTGGCGGGCCTGGCGGCGTTGCTGGCCGTGCAGGGGGCGGGCATCGCTGGCATGGCGCTGCACCCTGCCACGCGCCAAGCCTATCGCGATGCCCTGGCCGTGCTGGCGCCGGCGCTGGGGCCGGATGCGCTACTGCTGGTGCCGCGCGGCAATGATGGCGTGGGCATCGTCGTCGCCACGCTGCGCGAAGCGCCGCCCGCCCAGCCGATGCTGCTGCTGCGGGACGGCGCGAAGCTGGCGCCGGAGGCCGCCGCCTATCCCCGCCTGGTGGTGCTGGGCATCACGGATCGCGACGGCGCGCGGCAGGTGGAGGCCACCCTGACCGCGCTGCGGGCCGACCCCGCCTGGCGGGAGGCTGCCTCCCTTTGGCGCGATGCGCGGCGGGGCTTCGCGGCCTGGGTGTTCCAGGCCGCGCCGGCCACGGCCTCAGGCGTGGCCGACCTGCCCGAAGGCATCGTCATTGGTCGCGCGCACCACGGCGGCGAAAAGCCGTAGGGCATCCGGCCCGCCGCGATCGGAAAGCGTGCCGCTTTCCATCTCCTCGGCCAGCATCTCGGCATGTTCCGCAAGTGTCTCCGCCGCGCGGCGCAGGGCCTCGCGCGACAGCACGAGTTGCAGATCCTCGGGGAGGTTGTTCCAGTTGGCGATTCGCATGGCTTTCCCGTGAAAGGATGCCTTTCTGGCGAGTCGCCGCCCGGGTGGTCGCGGCATCAGCAGAATGCCCGATTCGGGTTGCGCGATGATGAATGCGCGCGACCCGTCACGCAGCCGTCAGATGAATTCCAGCGAGACCTTCCCCAGCGTGTCGAAATCCACCAGCACCGTCGCCGGGCCCTCGATCCAGGCGGGCGGCGTGACGGAGCCGAGGAACACCACCTGGCCCGCCTTCAGCCCGCCGAAGACCTGCGCGGCGCCGGAGCCCGCGAGCCAGGCCAGCGCCTCCATCGGATGGCCGAGGAGATCGGCGCCGACGCCTTCGCCATAGAGGCTGCCATCGATTTCCATCCGCCCCCGCGTGGCGCCGAGGTCGAGGTCCCGCCAGCCTTCGCGCGGCGTGCCCAGCACGCCGCCGGCATGGAAGACCTGGTCCGCGATCAGCGTCGGCGTGCCGAGCGCACCCAGGTCGCCATAGCGCTTTTCCACGATCTCGATGGCGGCAAACACCTCCGCTACCGCGGCCGCGGCCTGGTCCCGCGTGCAGGGGCCGAAGGGGATGTCGGCGCCGAGCCGCAGCCCGACCTCGCATTCCACGCCGGGGTTCACGAAATCCGCGAAGCGCAGGCGCGCCGGCGTGGCGTGCAGGCCGGCGGCGGGCACGAAGCCGGCCGCGGGGCCGGTCAGGCCGAGATAGGCCTGCATCTGCTTCGTCGTCGCGCCGATCTTGAAGCCGGCGGGCGGCACTGCGCCCATCGCGGCCGCGACCTCATGCTGCGCGGCATAGCCCGCCGCCGCATCCGCCGGCGCCGCATCGCCAAGCGGGACGAGCGGCCGGCGCCCGTGGCGGG
Organism: Falsiroseomonas sp.; assembly: GCF_051859025.1. Classification (GTDB taxonomy): domain Bacteria; phylum Pseudomonadota; class Alphaproteobacteria; order Acetobacterales; family Acetobacteraceae; genus Falsiroseomonas. Next base: position 376,852 of record NZ_JBHYGL010000012.1, read on the forward strand.
CTTCCAGGATGGCGGTGGCGGCGCGGCTGGTCATTCCTCGGTTTCCTCTTCCTCGCCGGTCGTGTCGGGCTCCGCCACGGCCACCGGTTCCGGCCCGCCGCGCGCGATCTCGTAGAGTGCCACGGCCGTGGCCGCGGCGACGTTCAGGCTTTCGACACCGGGCGCCATGGGCAGGCGCACCAGCTCGTCGCAGGTCTCCCGTTGCAGGCGGCGCAGCCCGGCATCCTCCGCGCCCAGCACCAGCACCATGCGCCGGTCGCGCGTCACGCCCTCGGCCAGCGTGCGCTTGCCTTCGCCCGCCAGGCCCAGCACCCAGAAGCCGGCGCGTTGCAGGGCGACGATGGCGCGGGAGAGGTTCACCTCCCGCGCGATTGGCACGAGTTCCAGGGCGCCGGAGGCCGCGCGGGCCAGCGCGCCCGTTTCCGGCGGCGCGTGGCGGTCCTGCATGACGACGCAGGCGGCGCCGAAGGCGGCGGCGGATCGCAGGATGGCGCCGACATTGCGGGGGTCCGTCACCTGGTCCAGCACCAGCACGGGGCCGGTGCGGGTGGCGATGCAATCCTCCAGCGGCAAGGGGGGCAGGGGCTCCGTCAGCAGGGCGGCGCCCTGGTGGATCGAATCCTCCGGCAGGAAGGTCTGGAAGCGGTTCTTCTCGACCCGCTCCGCCGTCAGGCGCCAGGGCTTCGGGAAGCTTTCCTCGAGTGCCGCCTCGGCCTCGATGGTCAGCAGCAGGCGGCGCGGGCGGCGGCGGGGATTGGCCAGCGCGGCGCCCACGGCATGCAGGCCGTGCAGCCAGATCGTCCCGCCCGGTGCCGCATCGCGCTGGATCGCGGCCTGGGTGGGGCGGGGCAGCTTCACCGGGACGGTGGGTTCCACCGCGCGGGGCTTCACATCGCCCATGCCGCGCCGGTCGCGGCCACGCGGCGCGGGGGCGCCCTCGGCGTCCTCGCGGGGCGCGCGGAGCGGGGTGGGGAAGCCGGTGACCTCTCGCACCGGCCGGGGCCGGTCTTCGCGGGGGCGATCCTCGCGGGGCCGTTCGGCCTGGGCGGGACGGGGGCGATCATCGCGCGTCGGGCGGGCGCGGTCGTCGCGGGGCGGGCGAGGACGTTCATCGCGGTTCGTGCGAGGGCGGTCGTCGCGCGTGGGGCGGGGACGTTCGTCGCGCGTCGGCCGCGGGCGATCTTCCCGTGCGGCGCGAGGGCCATCATCCCGCGTCGGGCGGGGGCGCTCGTCCCGCGTCGGGCGGGGGCGCTCGTCCCGCGCCGGGCGGGGGCGCTCGTCCCGCGTCGGCCGCGGGCGGTCATCCCGGGCGGCCTCGCCCCCCTTCTGGCGATGCGGCTTGCCGACCAGCGGGCGGGGGCCGAAGCGGCTGGGGCGTTCCGCGCCATCCGAATCGGGCCGGCCTTCGCCGCGCGATGGGCGGGCGGCGCCGCGTGGAGCGCCCTTGCCAGCCCCCTTGCTAGCCCTTTGGGGGGTCCCTCGGGACGCCCCATCCGGGGAAGGGCGACGGGGCGAACGAGGAGGGGTGGACGGGGTACGGGCCATGCAGCCCATGTCGCGCGCCCGGGGCACCCTGTCCAGCACTTCGGCCGGTTATCGCCCAGGGCGCCGTTGACAGCGGACCCGGGACCGGGCAAAGCCCCGCCCGCTCAAGCTGGCAGGTCCGGGACGGACTGCGGAGGGGTGCCCGAGTGGCTAAAGGGGGCGGACTGTAAATCCGCTGGCTCAGCCTACGTTGGTTCGAATCCAACCCCCTCCATATCTCCCCAGGCCCGCCGCGCATGAGGCGCAACCCGGAACCACCGGGCGGCGCAGCGCCGCATTCCGGCGTCGCGGCGCGGGTGTAGCTCAATGGTAGAGCACCAGCCTTCCAAGCTGGCTACGGGGGTTCGATTCCCCTCACCCGCTCCACGCGGGCTGGCGGGGCTCGGTCTGCGCGCGGGACAGCAACAGATCTCCGGGACAGCCCCGGGCGAGAGCGGGAACAGGGCAGATGGCCAAGGCGAAATTCGAGCGGAACAAGCCGCACTGCAATATCGGCACGATCGGGCATGTGGACCATGGGAAGACGTCGCTGACGGCGGCGATCACCAAGATCCTGGCGAAGACGGGCGGCGCGACGTTCACGGCGTACGACCAGATCGACAAGGCGCCGGAGGAGAAGGCGCGCGGCATCACGATCTCGACGGCTCACGTTGAGTACGAGACGGCGAACCGCCACTACGCGCATGTCGACTGCCCCGGCCACGCCGACTACGTGAAGAACATGATCACGGGCGCGGCGCAGATGGACGGCGCGATCCTGGTGGTGTCGGCGGCCGATGGCCCGATGCCGCAGACGCGTGAGCACATCCTGCTGGCGCGCCAGGTCGGCGTGCCGGCGCTGGTGGTGTTCCTGAACAAGATGGACCTGGCCGATCCGGACCTGGTGGAACTGGTGGAGATGGAGGTGCGCGAGCTGCTCTCCTCCTACAAGTTCCCGGGCGACGACATCCCGATCATCAAGGGCTCGGCGGTCGCGGCGCTGGAAGACAAGACGCCCGAGATCGGCGAGAAGGCGATCCTGGAGCTGATGGCGGCGGTGGACAGCTACATCCCGCAGCCCGAGCGTCCGGTCGACCTGCCCTTCCTGATGCCGATCGAGGACGTGTTCTCGATCTCCGGCCGCGGGACGGTGGTGACGGGCCGCGTGGAGCGCGGGATCGTCAAGGTCGGCGAGGAAGTGGAGATCATCGGCCTGAAGGACACCGTGAAGACGGTGGTGACGGGCGTGGAGATGTTCCGCAAGCTGCTGGACAGCGGGCAGGCGGGCGACAACATCGGCGCGCTGCTGCGCGGCACGAAGCGTGAAGACGTGGAGCGCGGGCAGGTGCTGGCGAAGCCCGGCTCGATCACGCCGCACACCGGCTTCAAGGCCGAGGCGTACATCCTGACGAAGGAAGAAGGCGGGCGTCACACGCCGTTCTTCACGAACTACCGTCCGCAGTTCTACTTCCGGACGACGGACGTGACGGGGATCGTGAAGCTGCCGGAAGGCGTCGAGATGGTGATGCCGGGCGACAACATCACGATGGATGTGGAGCTGATCGCGCCGATCGCGATGGACCAGGGCCTGCGCTTCGCGATCCGCGAAGGCGGCCGGACCGTCGGCGCCGGCGTCGTCGCCCAGATCGTCAAGTAAGCGGCGACGCGAAGGGATACGGGCCAGAGCGCCATGGACAGCCAGAACATCCGCATTCGCCTCAAGGCGTTCGATCACCGCGTGCTCGATGGCAGCACGCGGGAGATCGTCAACACGGCCAAGCGGACGGGTGCGCGGGTGCGCGGGCCCATCCCGCTGCCGACGCAGATCGAGCGTTTCACCGTCAACCGTTCGCCGCACGTCGACAAGAAGTCGCGCGAGCAGTTCGAGATCCGCACGCACCGTCGCCTGCTCGACATCGTCGACCCCACCCCGCAGACCGTGGACGCGCTGATGAAGCTCGACCTCGCCTCCGGCGTGGACGTCGAGATCAAGCTCTGAGCGGCGGGAGAGGATAGTACCATGCCCGCCCAAGTGGGTCGCACCGGGCTGATCGCCCGCAAGCTGGGGATGACCCGGCTGTTCAATGAGGACGGCTCGACCGTCCCCGTCACTGTCCTGCACCTCGATGAGGTGCGGGTGATCGCGCAGCGGACTGCCGAGAAGGATGGCTACGTCGCCCTCCAGGTCGGCATCGGCCGCGCGAAGCCGAAGAACGTGACGAAGCCCCAGAAGGGCCATTTCGCGAAGGCTGGCGTCGAGGCGCCGCGCAAGACCGTCGAGTTCCGCGTCGCTGACGACGCGGTGCTGGCGCCTGGCGCGAAGCTCTCGGTCGAGCATTTCGTGAAGGGCCAGAAGGTCGATGTCACCGGCGTGACGAAGGGCAAGGGTTTTGCCGGCGCGATGAAGCGCTGGAACTTCTCGGGCCTCGAAGCCTCTCACGGCGTGTCGATCAGCCACCGTTCGCACGGCTCCACCGGCAACCGCCAGGATCCGGGCAAGACCTTCAAGAACAAGAAGATGGCCGGCCATCTCGGCGTTGAGCGCGTGACCACCCAGAACCTGGTGATCGCGGGCCACGATGCGGAGCGCGGCCTGCTGCTGGTCAAGGGCGCGATCCCGGGTGCCACGGGCAGCTACGTGCTGGTGAAGGACGCTGTGAAGCGCGCCCGCCACGCCGATGCGCCGTACCCCGCTGGTCTGGCGGCCGAAGCCGGGGCGCAGGGGTAAGATCATGGCGATCCAGGTTCCCGTCATCACGCTCGACAACGCCCCCGCGGGCGAGATCGAGCTGCCGGAGGCGCTGTTCGGCGCCGCGCCGCGCGCCGACATCATGGCCCGTGTGGTCCACTGGCAGCTGGCCAAGCGCCGCGCCGGTACCCACAAGGCCAAGGGCATGGGCGAGGTCTCCGGCACGACCAAGAAGCCCTATCGTCAGAAGGGCACGGGCAATGCCCGTCAGGGCTCTCTGCGTGCGCCGCAGTACCGCAAGGGTGGCGTCGTGCACGGCCCCGTGGTGCGCAGCCACGCCTACAGCCTGAACAAGAAGGTCCGTCGCCTCGGCCTGATCAGCGCGCTCTCCGCCAAGCAGGCGGCCGGCAAGCTGGTGGTGCTCGATGCCGCCGCGGCCGGCGAGGGTGCGAAGACCGCGGCCCTGGCCGCCCAGCTGAAGAAGCTCGGCTGGACCAGCGCCCTGGTGGTGGATGCGACGGTGGATGAGGGTTTCGCCCGCATCACCCGCAACATCCCGAAGGTGCAGGTGATGCCGACGATCGGCGCCAATGTGTACGACATCCTGAACCATGACGTGCTCGCGGTGACGCGCGCCGGCGTGGAGGCCCTGTCGGCGCGCCTGAACGGCTCGGACAAGGAGTCCGCCGAATGAGCGAGACCGCAACCAAGCCGCGCGGCGTCCAGCTGTCGGCGGAGCGCGTCTACCAGGTCATCCTGTCGCCGGTGGTGACGGAGAAGGCGACGCGACTGAATGAGGCCAGCCAGGTCACCTTCAAGGTGACGACGGATGCGACCAAGCCCGAGATCAAGGCGGCGGTCGAGAAGCTGTTCAACGTCAAGGTCGAGGCGGTGAACACGCTGGTCATGAAGGGCAAGACCAAGCGGTTCCGCGGCCGTCCCGGCCAGCGTTCCGATTGGAAGAAGGCGGTGGTGACGCTCCAGGCGGGCCAGACCATCGACCTCACGACGGGGCTTGCGTGACGCCATGGCATTGAAGAACTTCAACCCGGTCACTCCGTCACTGCGCGGCACGGTCCTGGTGGACCGTTCCGACCTGTGGAAGGGCAAGCCGGTCAAGGGGCTGACCGAGGGCAAGTCGCACTCTGGCGGCCGTAACAATCTGGGCCGCACCACGGTCCGGTTCCGGGGCGGCGGACACAAGCAGTCCTACCGCATCGTGGACTTCAAGCGCCGCAAGTTCGACGTCCCCGCGACGGTCGAGCGTCTGGAATACGACCCCAACCGGTCGGCCTGGATCGCGCTGCTGAAGTACGCGGATGGCGAGCTGTCCTACATCATCGCGCCGCAGCGCCTGAAGGCGGGCGACCAGGTGATTGCCGCCGAGAAGGCGGACATCAAGCCTGGCAACGCGATGCCGCTGGCGAACATCCCCGTGGGCACGATCGTGCATTGCGTGGAGCTGAAGCCGGGCGCCGGTGCTAAGGTCGGCCGTTCGGCCGGTACCTACTGCCAGCTGGTCGGCAAGGATGCGGGCTACGCGCAGGTCAAGCTGATGTCCGGGGAGCTCCGCCTGGTGCGCTCCGAGTGCATCGCGACGATCGGCGCCGTGTCCAACCCGGACAACAGCAACCAGCAGATCGGCAAGGCCGGCCGCACGCGGTGGATGGGCTTCCGCCCGCATGTCCGCGGCGTCGTGATGAACCCGGTCGACCACCCGCATGGTGGTGGTGAGGGCCGGACCTCCGGCGGTCGCCACCCGGTCACCCCGTGGGGCAAGCCCACCAAGGGTGCCAAGACCCGTAACAACAAGCGCACGGACCGGCTCATCGTCCGGCGCCGTAACGCGACGAAGGGCTGATCGGCGATGTCGCGCAGCGTCTGGAAGGGGCCGTTCGTTGACGGCTACCTGCTCAACAAGGCAGAGGCGGCCCGTGGTTCGGGGCGGAACGAGATCATCAAGATCTGGTCCCGTCGCAGCACGATCCTGCCGCAGTTCGTCGGCCTGACCTTCGGCGTCTACAACGGGAAGAAGTTCATCCCGGTGCAGGTGAACGAGAACATGGTGGGCCACAAGTTCGGCGAATTCTCGCCGACGCGGACCTTCACCGGCCATTCGGCCGACAAGAAGGCCAAGCGGGGCTGACATGAGCAAGCCGAAGCACGAACGCGGTCTCGAGGAGACCGAGGCGCAGGCGATCACGAAGAACATTCGTGTCAGCCCGCGCAAGCTGAACCTGGTGGCGGGGTTGATCCGCGGCCGCACGGCGCAGGACGCCGTCGCGACGCTGATCTTCTCCAAGCGCCGGATCGCGCAGACCGTCCGCAAGACGCTGGAAAGCGCCATCGCGAACGCCGAGAACAACCACAGCCTGGACGTCGACCGCCTGGTCGTCACCAAGGCCGAGGTCGGGCGCGCCGTGGTGATGAAGCGCTTCCACGCCCGCGGTCGCGGTCGATCGGCGCGCGTCGAGAAGTGGTTCAGCCATCTCAAGATCGTGGTGGCCGAGCAGACGGTGCAGGCGCCGGCGGCACAGCAGGAGGCCGCGTAACATGGGTCACAAAGTCAATCCGATCGGGCTCCGGCTCGGCATCAACCGCACGTGGGACAGCCGCTGGTTCGCCAGCGCCGACTACTCGCGGATGCTGCATGAGGACCTGAAGCTCCGGAAGACGCTGCGCGACCGCCTGAAGGGCGCCGGCGTTTCCCGCGTGGTCATCGAGCGTCCGGCCAAGAAGCCCCGCGTGACGATCCATGCCGCCCGCCCGGGCGTCGTGATCGGCAAGAAGGGCGCGGACATCGAGAACCTCCGCAAGGACCTGGCGAAGATGGCCGGGGCCGAGGTGTCTCTCAACATCGTCGAGATCCGTAAGCCGGAAATCGACAGCACGCTGGTGGCGGAAAGCATCGCGCAGCAGCTGGAGCGCCGCGTGGCCTTCCGCCGCGCGATGAAGCGCGCCGTGCAGTCCGCCATGCGCCTCGGCGCCGGCGGCATCCGCATCAACTGCTCCGGCCGTCTGGGCGGGGCGGAGATCGCGCGCATGGAATGGTACCGCGAGGGCCGCGTGCCCCTGCATACCCTCCGCGCCGATATCGATTTCGGTACCGCGACGGCGAAGACGACCTATGGCACCTGCGGTGTGAAGGTCTGGATCTTCAAGGGCGAGGTGATGGCCCACGATCCGATGGCGCAGGACAAGCGCGCCGCGGAACAGGCCCCGCAGCGCTGAGGAATGATGTGAGATGCTGCAGCCGAAGCGGACTACTTATCGAAAGGCCCACAAGGGCCGCATCAAGGGCGTCGCCAAGGGTGGCTTCACGCTGACCTTCGGCGGTTTCGGCCTGAAGGCGCTGGAGCCCGAGCGGGTGACGGCGCGTCAGATCGAGGCAGCTCGTCGTGCGATCACTCGCGCGATGAAGCGCCAGGGCCGCGTGTGGATCCGGATCTTCCCGGATGTGCCCGTGTCCACCAAGCCGGCCGAAGTCCGAATGGGCTCCGGCAAGGGCGCGCCTGAGTATTGGGTGGCACGGGTGAAGCCGGGCCGCATCATGTTCGAGCTGGACGGCGTCTCCAACGACATCGCACGCGAGGCTCTCGCGCTCGGTGCCGCCAAGCTGCCGATCAAGACGAAGATCGTGACGCGCCTCGGCGCTTCGCCGGCGGAGGCCTGAGATGGCTGAGACCAAGATCGCGGACGTCCGGGCGAAGACCCCGGACGAGCTGCAGGATATGCTGGTTGGCCTTCGGAAGGAGCAGTTCAACCTGCGCTTCCAGCGGGCGACCGGCCAGCTCGAGGCGACGGGCCGCATCAAGCAGGTGCGGCGTGACATCGCGCGGGTGAAGACGATCATGGCCGAGCGCTCCCGCGCTGCGGCGAAACAAGCTTAAGGGGGCCGGACGATGCCGAGGCGCGTCCTCACGGGCCGGGTGGTCAGCGACAAGACCGACAAGACGATCACCGTCCTTGTCGAGCGTCGCGTGATGCATCCGCTCTACAAGAAGTTCATCCGGCGCTCGAAGAAGTATGCCGCGCATGACGAAGCCAACCTGTGCAAGGAAGGCGATGTCGTGTCGATCGAGGAGTGCCGCCCGATCAGCAAGACCAAGAGCTGGCTGGTTGTCGTGCGCAACGGCGCCCCCGTCGAACGGCCGGAGGGCTTCCCCGCCCCCGTCGTCGCGGATTCGCCTGCGACGCAGTCGGCAGCGGTCTGAGGCCGGGAGCAGGACATGATCCAGGTCGAATCCAACCTCGACGTTGCCGACAATTCCGGCGCGCGCCGCGTCCAGTGCATCAAGGTGCTGGGTGGCTCGAAGCGGAAGACGGCGTCCGTCGGCGACGTGATCGTCGTTTCCATCAAGGAAGCGATCCCGCGCGCCAAGGTGAAGAAGGGTGAGGTGCATCGCGCCGTCATCGTCCGCACGTCCTATCCCGTGCGGCGCATCGACGGTTCCGCGATCCGCTTCGACAACAACGCCGCCGTGCTGATCAACAAGCAGGGCGAGCCGATCGGCACCCGTATCTTCGGACCGGTCGTGCGCGAATTGCGCGGCAAGAAGTTCATGAAGATCATCTCGCTGGCGCCGGAGGTCCTGTAAGGCCATGGCCGCTAAGATCAAGAAGGGCGACCGGGTCGAGGTTCTCGCCGGTCGCGACAAGGGCAAGCGGGGCGATGTCATTCGCGTCGTGCCCGAGGAAAATCGCGCCTTCGTGCAGGGCGTGAACATGGTGAAGAAGCACACCAAGCCGCAGGGCATGGGCAAGCCGGGTGGCATCGTCGAGAAGGAGGGGCCGATCAACCTCTCCAACCTGGCGCTGATCGACCCGAGCTCTGACAAGCCCGCCCGCGTCGGCTTCAAGGTGCTTGAGGACGGCCGCAAGGTTCGCGTGGCCCGGCCCTCTGGCGAGGTGATCGACCGATGAGCGACTCGAAGAAGGGCGGCAAGCCCGCCAAGGCCGGGGGCAAGTCCTCTGCCAAGAAGCCTGCGGCGAATGCGGCGGCGGCGAAGGGCGAGCAGCGCGTTGCTCCCGCCCAGGCCGCGGCCGTTGCCAAGGCCGGCCCCGCGGCCGCGTCGCCGGAAGGGCTTCCGCGCCTGCGGAGGTTCTACGACGAGGTCGTGATCAAGCGGCTGTCTGACGAGTTCGGCTACGCGAACGCCATGCAGGTTCCGAAGCTGGAAAAGATCGTCATCAACATGGGCGTGGGCGAGGCCGCCGGCGACCAGAAGAAGCTTGATGCCGCCGTGTCCGACCTGATGGCGATCGCGGGGCAGAAGCCCGTGAAGACCAAGGCCCGCAAGGCCATCGCCGGGTTCAAGATCCGCGAAGGCCAGGCGATCGGCTGCAAGGTCACGCTGCGCAAGGCGCGGATGTACGAATTCCTGGACCGGCTCGTGACGATCGCGATGCCGCGGGTACGTGACTTCCGCGGCCTGCCGGGCAATAAGGGCTTCGACGGCCGTGGCAACTTCGCCATGGGCCTGAAGGAGCAGATCGTGTTCCCCGAAATCAACTACGACAAGGTGGACACGGTTCGCGGCATGGACATCCAGTTCGTGACGACCGCCAAGACCGACAAGGAAGCGAAGGCCCTGCTCAAGGCTTTCGAGCTTCCTTTCGCCAACTGATTTTGGAAAACCGCCCGGCGCTGCCGGGCAGGTTCCGGAGGGTTTAAGACGGCATGGCCAAGACCTCGTCTGTCGAGAAGAACAAGCGTCGTGAGAAGCTGTCGAAGCTGCACGCCGGGAAGCGCGCTGCCCTCAAGGGCATCGTGATGGACCGGACGCTGCCGGTGGAAGAACGCTTTGACGCGACCTTGAAGCTCGCGCAGCTCCCCCGCAACGGTGCGAAGAACCGTGTTCGCCTGCGTTGCGAGCTGACCGGTCGTCCCCGCGGCAACTACCGCAAATTCAAGCTTTGCCGGAACCAGCTCCGGGAGATGGCCAACACCGGCCAGATCCCCGGCCTGGTCAAGGCGAGCTGGTAAGGAGGGCCGCGAATGTCGCTGTCCGATCCGCTGGGTGACCTGCTCACCCGCATCCGCAACGCGCAGAGCGCTCGTCAGAGCCGCTGCGTGGCGCCTGCCTCCAAGCTGCGTGAGAACGTGCTCGAGGTGCTGAAGCGCGAGGGTTACATTCGTGGCTGGGCGACCGAACAGGTCCGCGCCGGCGTGAAGGTGATCAGCATCGAGCTGAAGTATTCCGAGGGCGAACCCGCCATCAAGGAGATCGCTCGCGTCTCCAAGCCTGGCCGGCGTGTCTATTCGAAGATCGCGGAGCTGCCGAAGTTCTACTCCGGCCTCGGCATCTCGATCCTGTCCACGCCGAAGGGCGTGATGAGCGACAATGAGGCTCGCAGCGCCAATGTTGGCGGCGAAGTCCTCTGCCGCGTGTTCTGACGGGAGGGAAAGCATGTCTCGCGTCGGAAAATATCCGGTTCCCGTTCCTGCTGGCGTCCAGGTGGCGCTGCAGGGTCGTACCGTTGTCGCCACGGGCAAGAATGGCGAACTGAAGCTCGACCTGACGGACGAGGTGGATGTCACCATCGATGCCGGCACGGTCGCGGTGGCGCCGCGTGGTGAGGACCGTCGGGCCCGCACCATGTGGGGCACGACCCGCAGCCTGATCCAGAGCATGGTGACGGGCGTCTCCACGGGCTTCACCAAGAACATGGAGATCACCGGTACCGGCTATCGTGCCGCTGTGCAGGGCAAGGACCTGGTCCTCGCGCTCGGCTACAGCCACGAGATCAAGTACGCGATCCCCACGGGCATCAAGATCACCTGCGAGAAGCCGACTTCCATCAAGGTGGAAGGCGCTGACAAGCGCCAGGTCGGTCAGGTTGCGGCGGAGATCCGCGCGTATCGTGGTCCCGAGCCCTATAAGGGCAAGGGCGTGCGGTACACGGACGAGGTGATCCTCCGGAAGGAGGGTAAGAAGAAGTAATGGCCGACAAGAAGCTCGCACTGACGGAGCGCCGCCGTTCGCGGCTGCGCTACCAGCTCAAGCAGAAGTCCGGTGGCCGCGTGCGGCTGTCCGTCTTCCGTTCCGGCAAGCACATCTATGCCCAGGTCATCGACGACAAGCAGGGCCGTACGGTCGCTGCCGCCTCGTCCATGGAAAAGGCGATGCGCGAGGGGCTGAAGACCGGCGCCGACAAGGATGCGGCGACGGCGGTCGGCAAGCTGGTGGCGGAGCGTGCGCTCGCCGCTGGCGTGACCGAGGTGGTGTTCGACCGTGGGCCTTATATCTACCACGGCCGCGTCAAGGCGCTCGCGGAGGCTGCCCGCGAGGGCGGCCTGTCGTTCTGAGGAGTTCGGGTATGGCACGGGAACCGCGGAGCGGCGGCGAAGGTGGCGGCGAGGGTGATCGCCGTCGTGGCCGGGGTCGGGATCGCAACAACGACAACCGGCAGGAACGGCAGGACGGCGACGAGCTGAAGGACAAGCTGGTCACCATCAACCGCGTGGCCAAGGTGGTGAAGGGCGGTCGCCGCTTCAGCTTCGCCGCCCTGGTTGTGGTTGGTGACCAGAAGGGCCGCGTTGGCTGGGGCGCCGGCAAGGCGCGTGAGGTGCCGGAGGCGATCCGCAAGGCGACGGAGCGTGCCAAGCGTGGCATGATCCGCGTGCCGATGCGTGAGGGTCGCACCCTGCATCACGACCAGATCGGCGAGTTCGGCGCGGGTCGAGTGATCCTGCGCGCGGCGCCCGCCGGTACCGGCATCATCGCCGGCGGTCCGATGCGCGCGGTGTTCGAGACGCTGGGCATGGGTGACGTCGTCGCCAAGTGCACCGGCACCACGAACCCGCACAACATGGTCAAGGCGACGTTTGCGGCGCTGGGCAAGTGCACCAGCCCGCGTGCGGTCGCGGCGCGTCGTGGCAAGAAGGTCTCCGACCTGCTTGGCCCGCGCAAGGACGCGGCGGCCGATGGCGTCGCGGCGGAGGGTGCCAATGTCTGATGAGAAGAAGACCGTGAAGGTGGTCCAGATCGGATCGCCGATCGGTCGCAAGCCCGGCCAGCGTGAGACGCTGATCGGCTTGGGGCTGAACAAGATCCGTCGGTCGAGCGAGCTTGAGGATACCCCCGCGGTTCGCGGGATGATCCGCAAGGTCGCCCACCTGGTGAAGGTCGAGGGCTGATCCGATGAAGCTGAACGAGATCCGCGACAACGAGGGCGCCCGCCCGAAGTTCAAGCGCGTCGGCCGCGGCATCGGCTCCGGCAAGGGCAAGACCTCTGGCCGTGGCGTCAAGGGTCAGAAGGCGCGCACCGGCGTGCGGCTGAATGGGTTCGAGGGCGGCCAGCTCCCGATCTATCGCCGCCTGCCGAAGCGTGGCTTCGTGAACGTCTTCCGCAAGCTCTACGCGCCGCTCAACGTCGGTTCGCTCGACAAGGCGATCGCCGATGGCCGCCTGCCGGCCGAAGGCGCGATTGACGAGGCGATGCTGCAGGCGGCGGGCGTTGTCCGCTCCTCCGGCAAGTATGCCGGCGTGCGCCTGCTCGCGACAGGTGAGATCACCCGCGCCGTGACGATCACCGTCTCCGGTGCCTCCGCCGCCGCACTCGCGGCGATCGAGGCCGCCGGCGGCAAGGTGACCGTCCTCGGCGCCGAGGCGGCGGCCGAAGGCTGAGCCTGACATGGCCCGGCGCGCGCCGTCCGGCGTTGCGGCGGGCTTCATGCGGCCCTTGAACCCGAAGGGGCGGGGCCGCACATTGATGGGGGTTGCGCAACGGCGTCCCGGGTCTGCCTCAGGGCAGGCCCCGGTGGCGCCGTTGTCGTGAGGAGGGATCGCGTATGGCGTCCGCCGCCGAACAGCTTGCGGCCAATCTGAACCTCGGCGTGCTCGCCAAGGCGACGGAGCTGAAGAACCGGCTCTGGTTCACGCTGGGCGCGTTGATTGTTTATCGCATTGGCTCCTACGTGCCGGTGCCTGGTGTCGATGCCGGCGTGATGGGGGAACTGCTTGCCCAGATGGGCGGCGGCATCCTCGGCATGTTCGACATGTTCACCGGCGGTTCGCTGGGGCGCATGACGATCTTCGCCCTCAACATCATGCCCTACATCTCGGCCTCCATCATTGTTCAGCTGATGACGGCGGCGATTCCCTCGTGGGAAGCGCTGAAGAAGGAAGGCGAGTCGGGGCGGAAGAAGCTCAACCAGTACACCCGCTACCTCACGCTGGTGATCGCCATCTTCCAGGCCTATGGCATCGCGGTGGGGCTCGAGTCGCTGCGTGGCAGCTTCGGTGCGGCCGTGCATGATCCGGGCTGGTTCTTCCGCGTGGCCTGCGTCATCACGCTGGTCGGCGGCACCATGTTCCTGATGTGGCTGGGTGAGCAGATCACGGCGCGCGGCGTCGGCAACGGCATCAGCTTGATCATCTTCGCCGGCATCGTGGCGAACCTGCCCTCCGCCCTGGCCAGCACGCTGGAACTCGGCCGCACGGGCGCGCTCTCCACCTTCTTCATCATCTTCTTTCTGCTGGTGGCGCTCGGCGTCATCGCCTTCGTGGTGTTCGTCGAGCGTGCGCAGCGGCGCATCCCCGTGCAGTACCCGAAGCGCCAGGTGGGCAACCGCATGTTCGGCGGTGAGAACACGCACCTGCCGCTGAAGCTGAACACGGCCGGCGTGATGCCGCCGATCTTCGCCTCCTCCCTCCTGCTGCTGCCCGCGACCTTCGCGGCCTTCCAGACGGACCGGTCGAGCGACTCCTGGCTGACGGACATCACCAACCTGCTGGCGCATGGCCAGCCGCTCTATATGGCGATGTATCTGGGGCTGATCGTCTTCTTTGCCTTCTTCTACACGGCGGTCGTCTTCAATCCGCAGGAGACGGCAGATAATCTGCGCAAGTATGGCGGCTTCGTGCCGGGCATCCGGCCCGGGCAGCCGACTGCGCAGTATTTCGACCGCGTGTTGACCAGGCTGACGGCGGTGGGCGCGGTCTACCTCTCCATCGTCTGCCTGCTGCCCGAACTTCTCATTGCGAATTACGGCGTCCCCTTCTACTTCGGCGGAACCTCTCTGCTGATCATCGTGTCCGTCACCATGGACACGGTGGCGCAAGTGCAGTCGCACCTCTTCGCGCACCAGTATGAGGGGCTGATCAAGAAGGCCCGGCTGGGTGGCCGAGGCACGCAACCGGGGGGACGTGGACGATGAGGCTTATCCTGCTGGGGCCTCCCGGCGCCGGGAAGGGCACCCAGGCCAAGCGGCTTGAGGACCGGTACGGGATATCCCAGATCTCGACCGGCGACATGCTGCGGGCCGAGGTGAAGGCAGGATCGCCCATCGGGCTTGAGGCCAAGGCGATCATGGAGCGGGGTGACCTGGTCCCCGATGCCATCATCACGGCCATGCTGGCGGCCCGCGTCTCGGCCCCCGGCAGCGCCAAGGGCTTCATCCTGGATGGCTTCCCGCGGACTGTGCCGCAGGCCCAGGCGCTGGACCGCATGCTGGCCGACAAGGCGATGCCGCTGGACCATGTGATCGAGCTGAAGGTGGACGACGCCGCGCTGGTCGAGCGCATCGCCGGCCGCTTCACCTGTGCCAAGTGCGGGGAGGGCTACCACGACAGCTTCAAGCAGCCCGCCAAGGCGGGTGTGTGCGATGCCTGCGGGGGCACCGAATTCAGCCGCCGGGCGGATGACAAGGCGGAGACGGTCGCGGCGCGACTCGATGCCTATCACCGCCAGACTTCGCCGCTGCTCCCGCACTACGCGGCGCAGGGGAAGCTCCGCCAGGTCGATGGCATGGCGGAGATGGACGACGTGACGCGGCAGATTGCCGCGGTGCTGGGGGCGGGGTGAGGGGGTGCGCTTGACTCCCCCGGCGGCGCTGGTGTAACCCCCCGCGCCTGCGGTCCGGGGTTCACCCCGGCCGCTCTTTGCCGTTGCAAACTTGGACCAAGACGGTCGCGCCAGCCCAGGCAGGCGCGCTCCACCGCCCCGGCGGTCCGGTTTGATTGTTCTTCGGGCCCATTGGCCCGGCTGAGTTTTACGGGCCCGCCGGCCCGGTGTGATCGTCCCCCATCGCAGGGTGGGGATTTTGGTTCCAACGGGCCTCGCGCCCGGCGTTTTGAGAAGCGGGCCATCGGCCCGATGAGGAGAGAGGCACCGTGGCGCGCATCGCCGGCGTGAACATCCCAACCAACAAGCGGGTGCTCATCTCGCTTCGCTATATCTTTGGCATTGGCCCTTCCAACGCCAAGGTCATCTGCACGCAGCTGAACATCCCGGAAGACCGCCGGGTGAACCAGCTGACGGATGATGAGATCCTCCGCATCCGCGAGCTGATCGACCGGGAATACCGCGTCGAGGGCGACCTGCGGCGTGAAGAGGCGATGAACAAGAAGCGCCTGATGGACATGGCCTGCTACCGCGGCCTGCGCCATCGCAAGGGGCTTCCGGTCCGCGGCCAGCGCACGCACACCAATGCGCGCACCCGCAAGGGCAAGGCGGTCGCGATCGCCGGCAAGAAGAAGGTGACGAAGTAAGATGGCTCGCGAACCCCGCGCCGGCGCCGGCCAGCGGCCGCGCAAGAAGGAACGGAAGAATATCTCTTCCGGCGTCGCCCACGTTCTGGCGTCCTTCAACAACACCGTCGTGACCATCACCGACGCGCAGGGCAATGCGATTGCCTGGTCGTCCTCGGGTAGCCAGGGTTTCAAGGGCAGCCGCAAGAGCACGCCCTACGCCGCCCAGGTTGCCGCCGAGGACGCCGGCAAGAAGGCCCGCGAGCATGGCATGGAGACCCTGGAGATCCAGGTCTCCGGCCCTGGTTCGGGCCGTGAGTCCGCGCTCCGTGCGCTGCAGGCCGTGGGCTTCTACGTCACCGCGATCCGGGACGTGACGCCCATCCCGCACAATGGCTGCCGTCCCCGGAAGCGCCGCCGCGTCTGAGGACGCAGCAGTTGCCGCGGCGCGCCTGATCGCAGGCGCGCCCCTTCGGGCCGGGCAAGGGAAAAGACCGTGATCGAGAAGAACTGGCGTTCGCTGATCGAGACCAAGAAGGACGTCGAGCTCGGGTCCGATCCGACCCGCTTGGCGACCATCGTGGCGGAGCCGCTGGAGCGCGGCTTCGGCATGACGCTTGGCAACGCGCTGCGCCGCATCCTGCTGTCGTCCCTCCAGGGCGCGGCCGTGACGGCCATCCGCATCGACGGCGCGCTGCATGAATTCAGCAGCCTCCAGGGTGTGCGTGAGGACGTGACGGACATCGTCCTGAACGTGAAGCAGCTGGCGGTGCGCATGCAGGGCGACGGCCCGAAGCGCCTGCAGCTCACCGCGACCGGCCCCGGCGAAGTCACCGCCGGCCAGATCCAGACGACCGGCGACATCGAGATCTCGAACCCGGACCTGGTGATCTGCTCGCTCGATGACGGCGCCCGCCTGTCCATGGAACTGACCGTGGACACCGGCAAGGGCTACGTTCCGGCCAGCGAGAACCGGCCCGAGGATGCGCCGATCGGCCTCATCCCGATCGATGCCATCTATTCCCCGGTGCGTCGCGTGGCCTACCAGGTTCAGCCCACCCGCGTCGGCCAGAAGACCGACTACGACAAGCTGGTCCTGACGGTCGAAACCGATGGCACCGTCTCCCCCGAGGACGCGGTCGGCATCGCCGCCCGCATCCTGCAGGAGCAGCTGCAGCTCTTCATCAACTTCGAGGAGCCGCGCCAGCGCGTGGTGGAGGAGATCCGCGACGATCTCCCCTTCAATCGCAACCTGCTGCGCAAGGTGGACGAGCTCGAACTGTCGGTCCGTTCGGCGAACTGCCTGAAGAACGACAACATCGTCTATATCGGCGACCTGGTGCAGAAGACGGAGCAGGAAATGCTCCGGACTCCGAATTTCGGCCGCAAGTCGTTGAACGAGATCAAGGAGGTCCTCGCCTCCATGGGTCTCGGCCTGGGGCTCACCGTCCCGGGCTGGCCGCCCGAGAACATCGAGGACCTCGCGAAGAAGCTCGAGGAGCCCTTCTAAGGGCGCCCCGGGAAGTAAGGAAACAGGACCATGCGTCACGGCGTTGCCGGCCGTAAGCTCGGCGTTACCACCAGCCACCGCCTCGCCATGCTCCGCAGCATGGCGACGGCGCTGCTGAAGCACGAACAGATCAGCACCACGCTGCCCAAGGCGAAGGAGCTGCGCCCGTATGTCGAGCGCATCATCACGCTCGGCAAGCGCGGCGACCTGCATGCCCGCCGCCAGGCCTATGCCCAGGTGCGGGACGAGAAGGTGGTGGACAAGCTCTTCACCGCCATCGCGGAACGCTACAAGGGCCGCGCCGGTGGTTACACCCGCGTCCTGAAGGCCGGCATGCGCTATGGCGATGCCGCCGACATGGCGATCATCGAGCTGATCGACCGCGACCCCGCCGCGAAGGGCCTCGACAGCGGCCCGGTGGCGGAGAAGATGGAGAGCGAGGCGGACGCGGCGTAAGCCGGGTTTGCATCGTCGGAAGACGGAAAGGGCGCCGCGAGGCGCCCTTTTTCGTGCGCGCTCAGTTGGGCACCAGCCATCCCCGATAGTGCACGACGCGCCCCAGGCCGAGGGGCAGCCGCACCGCTACGTCGAAGCGGAAGCGCCCGGCCTCGTCTTCGCTTTCGACGGCGTCGCCGAGCGGGGCCAGGAACAGCGGGACCGGTATGCCGAGGCATTTCCAGCCCCGCACCATAACGCGCAGCCCGGTGCCTTCGGCGGGCACGGCGACGACGAAGCCGATGGGGCCGAAGCGCTCCTCCAGCCCCGCGGCCACGGGGACCATGCGGCTGCGGAATCGCCGGCCGCCGAAATCGCGCTCCCAGGTCTCGCCTTCGCCATCGGGCGTGATCACGACGCGCACCGGCACTCGCGCGCTCCCGGCTGGGAAGCCAACCACCCAGGCTGCGAAGCGGGCCAGGACGCCCTCCGGCCCCTGCACCGGCGCCTCGCCTTCGAAGCTGCCGCCCTCATGCAGCCGCCGCACGGCGGCGGGCAGAAGCGCGAAGGCATCCTCCCCCAGCACCCGGGCGAGGAGCGGCCTCACTCGTCCCGCGCGACGTGGCGGCGGAGTTCCGGCCCCGGCACCATGCAGGTCTCCGTCTTGCCGAACAGCCGGTAGCGGTTGCGCGCCACGCGGTCATAGACCCAGTTCCGCAGCCCGCGCGGCACATGCCGCAGGTGGCGCGCCCAGCCGTAGCGGGGCAGGCGGGTCAGCACCTGGATGGCGGCGTCTGACTTCATGTAGGCGATGCCGTCGACCACCACCGCATTGCTCTCCGGCATCACCGCATCGATGCCGAGCAGCCCCGCCATGCGCTGGCCCAGCCTGTCCTGCACCGCCGTGAACTTGAAGCGGGCCTCCGGATCGCGCGCCGCGACGAAGCGGAAGGCGGCGGAGCAGATCACGCAGACCCCGTCATACAGCACCGTCCCGTCCGGGATGCCTTGCACGCGCTTCGGCGCCCAGCGATCGCCCATCACGCCTCCTTCCGCGCGTCGCGCAACTCCATCCGCGTCAGCCAGAATCCCGCGGCGATGATGACGGTCGCGCCGGCCAGCATCAGTGGCTCCGGTACCTCATTGAAGAAGATCCAGCCGAACAGGATGCCCCAGAGGATCATCGCATACTGCCACGGCACCACGACCGGCGCGGGTGCCAGGGCGAGCGAGCGCGTCACTGCCAGATGCGCTGCCACCCCCACCACGCCGAGCACCATCAGCAGCGCGACATCCACCCAGACCACCGGCACCCAGGTGAAGGGCGCCATGACCAGGCCGAAGACCAGCGCGCCCAGCATCTGGTAGGTCGCCAGCACCCGGGCGGATGTGCCCCGCAGTGCCCGCGTGGACATCAGGTAGCCGGAATAGACCACTACCCCGAACACCGCGATCGCCATCGGCTTCCAGCCCGCATCCAGCCCCGCGCCCAGCGTCAGCATCACGCCGACGAAGCCCAGCACCACCGCGCCGAAGCGCCAGCGGTCCAGATGCTCGCCGAGGAACAGGGCGGAGGCGACGGCCACGAAGATCGGCGTCGCCATCCAGAAGGCCATCGTGTCCGCCAGCGGCATCATGGAGACCGCCCAGTAGAAGCAGGCGACCTCCACCGTGCCGAAGACCACGCGCATCACCTGCAGCCCTGGCCGCTTCGGCCGCAGCAGCGGCGCCGCGCCTTCCCGCACCAGCAGCGGCGCCAGGATCAGCAGCGCCGCGATGGAGCGCAGCACCAGCACCTGGCTGACCGAGTAGGTCGCCATCAGCCATTTGCCGAGCACGTCGTTCAGCGAGAAGCCGAGCACGGCGGCCGACATCAGCGCGATGCCGGCCAGATTGTCCCGTGCGGCCATTACTCGGCGCGGATATTCGCCTCGCGCACCAGGGTCGCCATCGCCTCGCGCCCCTCGCGGACGAAGCGTGTGAAATCCTCGGGGCTGGTCGCCATCGGCACGCAGCCGATCTGCACCAGGCGCTGCCGGATGGTGGGGTCCGCCACCGCCTCCGTCAGCGCCGCCGACATCTGCCGCACCACGGCGGGCGGCGTCGCGGCGGGGCCGAAGAAGCCCGCCCACTCATTGCTGTCGAAGCCGGCATAGCCGCTTTCATGGATCGTCGGCACATCCGGCCGGCTTTCGACGCGCGTCAGCGTCCCCACCGCCATGAACCGCGCCCGCCCCGCATCCACCACCGGCCCGGCGGAGACGAGCGTCGTGAACACCGCATCGATCGCCCCGCTGGCGAGGTCCTGCGCCGCCGCCGCACCGCCGCGATAGGGCACATGCACCACCTCGATCCCCGCGCGGCGGGCAAACGCCACCAGGCCGAGATGCCCCGCCGTCGCGTTCCCCTGCGTGCCGACCGTGACCGCCCCTGGCCGTGCCTTTGCCGCCGCCACGAACTCCGCCAGGTTCCGCGCCGGGAAGTCGTTCTTCACCGCGACGGCGGAGGGGAAGGACACCACCAGGGAGATGGGCGCGAAGGCCGTCGCGTAGTCGAAGGGCAGCCCCCGCAGCAGGGACGGGTTCACGATGTGGCTCGACGCATCCCAGAGGAAGGTGTGCCCGTCCGAGGACCGCGCGACCTCCCCCCCGCCCAGGCTGCCGCTCGCCCCGGTCCGGTTCTCCACCACGAAGCCCTGGCCGAGCCGTTCGCCCATCCGCGGCGTGATCACCCGCGCTGCGCTGTCCGCCGCGCCACCGGCGGCGAAGGGCACGATCAGCCGGATGGAGCGGCTGGGCCAGGCGGCCTGCGCCCAGGCGGGGTTGAGCAGGGGCGGGGAGGCCAGCGCAAGGCCGGCGGTGCCCAACAGGGCGCGGCGGGGAAGGGTCATGGCGGCGTTCTCCGGGCTTTCGTTGCGCGGGAAATCGGCCCGCATGCGGCCCGGGTCAAGCGTCAGCCGATCTCGATCCGCGTCTCCCGCACCAGCCGCGCCATCGCCTCCCGCTGCGCGGCCACATACCGGGCGAAATCGGCGGGCGAGGACCCCACGGGAAAGGCGCCCAGCGCCTCCAGCCGCTGCTTCACGCCCGCATCGGCCAGCGCATGCAGGGCGGCCGCGTGCAAACGCTCGGTCACGGCGCCCGGCAGCCCGGCCGGCGCATAAAGCCCGTTCCACTCGTTCAGCTCATACCCAGGAAAACCCTGTTCCGCGACGGTCGGGACATCGGGCAGGGAGGAGATGCGGGCCGCCGTGCTGACCGCGATCGCCCGGATCCGCCCATCCCTTGCCAACTGCACGGAGGAGGAGACGGTGCCGAAGACGAAGGCGATCGCGCCGCCCATCAAATCCGCCAGCGCCGGCGTGCCGCCGCGATAGGGCACGTGCTGGATATCCAGCTCCGCCCGCGCCGCGAACAGCGCGGCCGCCAGATGCGCCGCCGTGGCGTTGCCGGAGGAGCCGTAGGAGAGCTGCCCCGGCCGCGCCTTCACATAGGCCACGAATTCCTGGAGATTCCGCACCGGCAGCGACGCATTCACCACCAGCAGCTGCGGCAGCACCACCACCTGGCTGATCGGCGTGAAGGCCGTGGCGTAGTCGAAGGTCAGGCCGCGCAGCAGCGCGGGGTTCACCGTATGCGCCATGGCGTCGATCATGATGGTGTGGCCATCGGGCGCGCTCCGCGCCACTTCCGCCGCGCCGATCGAACCGCCCGCGCCGGCCCGGTTCTCCACCACGATGCTCTGGCCGAGGAACTGCCCCATCGGCTGGGCCAGCAGGCGGGACGTGGTATCGACGCCGCCGCCCGGCGGATAGGGCGCGATCATCCGGATGCCGCGGCTCGGCGCCCATTGCGCGCGCGCCGTTCCGGCCAGCAGCGGCGCGGCCATCATCCCCAGCGCCGCCCGGCGCCCCAGCTGAACCGACATGGCATCCTCCATCGACGTGGCGCGGAGGATACCGTCCCTCAATCGCCCTTCACAGGGGCTGGTCGAGCGTCGGCGCAACGTCCTTCACCGTCACCCGCCGCATGTCCCTTGGATGGCGCGTATCCGCGAAGGGGCGGGCGCGGTGCATGGTGCAGCGGTTGTCCCACATCAACAGGTCAAGGCGCCGCCACTGGTGGCGATAGACGAATTCCCGCTGCGTCGCGTGCTCCGCGAGGTCCCGCACCAGGCACATCGCCTCCGGCACCGGCCATCCCTGCAGCCGCCCGATATGGGCCGACAAATACAGGGACAGCCGCCCCGATCCCGGATGCCGCCGCACCAGCCGCTGCGGCACCGGCGCGAAGTTGTGGCGCTCGGCCTCCGTGAAGGCATCGAAGCCCAGCGTGCCGCGGGAGAAGATCAGGCTGTGATCGGCGACCAGGTCCCGCAGTTCCGCCTGCTGCGCGGCGGGCAGCGCATCCCAGGCCGCGCGCATATCGGCGAATTCCGTGTCGCCACCCTCCGGCGGGATCACGCGGGCATGCAGCGCCGAATACTTGGCCGGTGTCGGCTTGAAGCTGCTGTCGCTGTGCCACAGCCGGTTGCCGAGGTTGAACATCCGCCGCCGGTCATCCGCTGCCAGCAGCCGCCCCTGTTCATCCAAATTGGAGATATCGTTCATCCGGGCGTGCTTCAGGCGCTGCTTGTGCAGGTCGATGGTGCCGGTGTTCTGCTCCATCTCGCCGAAGGCCTCGATGAAGCGGATCTGCTGGTCGTCATCGATGTCCTGGCCGCGGAAGACCAGCACGGCGTGCTCGTCCATCGCCGCCTCGATCGCCCGCGCGTCGTCGGGCGAGAGGGGCTGGCGCAGATCGATCCCCTCGACCTCCGCCGCGAACAGGGGATGCAGCCGCGTCACGCGCAGTGCCGACAGGGTCGCGCCCATGCCACCGTCTCCTCCGCCAGGGGTCGTGAAGCCGCCCCGTGATGGGATGATCGACCGCGCCGCCGCGCGCGTCCAGCCACGCAGCCGTGTCGCCCGGCCGGTGGCCGCTCGGCCCCGCCGGCGCTAGGCTCCGCGCATGGCCGCCCGCCCCCCCGACCTCTTCGGCTCTCCCGACCCTGACGCCGACACGGCGCGCCCCGGCGCGCCCCCCGGCCCGCGCCCGCTCGCCGACCGGCTGCGCCCGAAGGAACTCGGCGAGGTGGCGGGCCAGGATCACCTCGTCGGGGCGGAGGGCACGCTCTCCGGCATGCTCGCCCGCGGCAGCTTCTCCTCCGTCATCCTCTGGGGGCCGCCCGGGGTGGGGAAGACCACCATTGCGCGGCTGATCGCCCAGCGCGCCGGCCTGTCCTTCGTCGCCCTCTCCGCGGTGTTTTCGGGCGTCGCCGACCTCAAGCGCGCCTTCGACGAAGCCCGCGCCCGCCGCTCCAACGGCCGCGGCACCTTGCTGTTCGTGGATGAGATCCACCGCTTCAACCGCGCCCAGCAGGACGGCTTCCTGCCCGTCGTGGAGGACGGCACCGTCACCCTGGTCGGCGCCACCACGGAAAACCCCTCCTTCGCCCTCAACGGCGCGCTGCTCTCGCGCTGCCAGGTCCTCGTCCTCAAGCGCCTGGACGACGCCGCGCTCCTGCTCCTGATGGACCGCGCGGAGGCGGAGGAGGATCGGCCGCTCCCGCTCACGCCCGAGGCCCGCGCATCCCTTGCCGGCATGGCCGATGGCGATGGCCGCTACCTCCTCAACATGGTGGAACAGTTGCTGGCGCTGCCACCCGGAGGAGAGCCGCTCGACCCCGCCGCGCTCGCCGCCCTGCTGGCCAAGCGTGCCGCGCTCTATGACAAGGATCGAGAGGAGCACTACAACCTCATCTCCGCGCTCCACAAATCCCTGCGCGGTTCCGACCCCGACGCCGCCCTCTACTGGTTCGCCCGCATGCTGACCGGCGGCGAGGACCCCCGCTACATCGCCCGCCGCCTGCTGCGCTTCGCCAGCGAGGATGTCGGCATGGCCGATCCGCGCGCGATCCAGATCGCGTTGGCGGGGTGGGAAGCCTATGAACGGCTCGGCAGCCCGGAGGGCGAACTCAACCTCGCGCAGGTCGTGGTCCACCTGGCGACGGCGCCGAAATCCAACGCGCTCTACACCGGCTTCAAGGATGCGATGCGCGCGGCGAAGGAGACGGGAAGCCTGATGCCGCCGCCCAACATCCTCAACGCGCCGACGAAGCTGATGAAGGAACTCGGCTACGGCGACGGCTACGAATACGACCATGACGCGGAGGATGGCTTCTCCGGTGCCGATTACTGGCCACCCGGGATGAAGCCCGCGCGCTTCTACCAGCCGACGGAACGCGGCGCGGAAGCGGCCGTCGCCGCGCGGATGGCCGAATGGCAGCGCCTGCGCGCGCGGAAGCGCCGCGGATGAGGCTGCTGGACGTGCTGCTCGTCGCCATCGGCGGCGCCACGGGCTCCGTGCTGCGCTACTGGCTCTCGACCTTGGCCATGACCCATCTCGGCACGGCGTTTCCCTGGGGCACGCTGGGCGTGAACATTGCCGGCAGCGCCGCCATCGGCATCGCGGCGGGGCTGGGTCTGCAGGGGGAGGCGAGGCTGCTGCTCGTCACCGGGCTGCTCGGCGGCTTCACCACCTTTTCCGCCTTCAGCCTGGAAACCGGTGCGCTGTTCGAACGCGCCTGGTGGCTGGGCGCGCTCTACGTACTGGCATCGGTCGGCCTCGGGCTCGCTGCGTTTGCGGTCTGTTACGCAGCGCTGAAGAAGTAATGGATCAACTGCAAGTAGAAGCCGGCACCCCGGTTCTTTGAACCGCCGTCCGGGCACAAGCGGCATTGTCCTGCACACGGGTCGGTGAGTAGAACCATCCCACCCCTGGGGGTCCCAATTTGTTGGAAGGGACCAGCATTATGGCCGACTTCTCCACCGTGTTTTTCGACGACTTCAATGGCGGTTCCGTGGACCGCGGCAATTGGCGCACCCTTTATTCCGGTGACTATGGCAACGGCGCCTTTTCCTGGACTCCGGACCAGGTGAGCGTGCACAACGGCGTCCTTGACGTCTCCATCGAACGCCAGGGCGGCGGCTGGGTTGCCGGCGGCCTGTCCACCATCCCCGACGGCCAGACCTATGGCTCCTACGAATTCCGAGCGCGGATCGAGGAAGGCCAGGGCACGGCCGGCGTCATCCTCCTCTGGCCCAGCAACAACACCTGGACGGATGAGGTCGATATCGTCGAAAGCCATCGCGGCGATCGCGAAGGCTTCGCCTTCACCAACCACGGCACCCCGTGGGAGACGCAGTACATCGGCACCGATGTCGCGGAATGGCACACCTATCGCCTGGACTGGACACCGGGTGAGCTCACGCTCTTCGTCGATGGCCAGCAGGCCGGCCGCATGACGAATGACGTCCCGGACCAGCCCATGTCCTTCGGCATCCAGGGCCATGTCCTGGCCGACAGCGAATGGTGGTACGGCGGTGGCCCGGATGGCTCGACACCCAGCGAGGTGAATATCGAGGTCGATTGGGTCCGCGTCTCGGAATACACCCCCGGCCGAGGCGATGGCGCCAGCGCGCCGGCGGCGGCGCCCGCACCGGCACCAGTGGCAGCACCGGTCGTGGCAGCACCGGTCGTGGCGCCTGTCGCCGCCCCCGTGGTGGACTTCGTCGCCGCTCCCGTGGAGGCCGTCGCCGCCCCCGCGGCTGACCTCGACGACCCCTGGTCCGCCTTCTGGGTCGACGGCGCGGTCGATTGGGCCGCCGCCGCCGCGCATGTGACCGCCAACCACGCAGCCACCGGCCAATGGTGGATCTGACCCGCGGTACGCAATGCCCTCTCCCCCCGACGGGGGGAGAGGGTTGGGTGAGGGGCGGCTCGCCCCCCACCAGCCCTGCCCAGGCCGCTGGCGCGGACCTCCATGTCGGCCGCCGGCTGCGGGAGGCGCGGGTCCAGCGCGGCCTGTCGCTCGCCGAACTCGCAGCCGGGCTCGGTGTCTCCACCCCCCAGGCGCGGAAATACGAGGCCGGGCGCAACGCTATCCCCGCCACGCGCCTGCCCGCGCTGGCCGCCACGCTGGGCGTCGATCTCGGCTTCTTCTTCGAAGGCCTGCACACGGAACAGCGCGCGGGCCCCTATCGCCCGATGCTGCCGACCCGCCCGCGGATGCTGCTGGACCTGGTCCGTGCCTCCGACGCGCTGCCGGAAGCGGGCCTCGCCGCGCTGCTGGCCGCCGCGCGGGCCTTTGCAGGACCAGGCGGCGCGGCGGAATAGCCGCCACGCGTGCGGCGCGCTGGCTTCGTGCTACACCCCGCCATCATGACCGTTCAGCTCAAGACCGTCTCGACCGACGAGAACGACACCCGCCTCGACCGCTGGCTGAAGCGCCACGTCCCGACGCTGACCCAGGGCGCGCTGCAGAAGATGCTGCGCACCGGCCAGATCCGGGTGGAGGGCAAGCGCGCGGAAGCCAACACCCGCCTCCTCGCCGGCCAGGAAGTCCGCATCCCGCCCATCGCGGAAAACCCGCTGGCCAAGCTGCCCCGCGCGCCGAAGCCGGTGGATGAACGGGACGCCAAGGCGCTGGAGCGCATGGTCATCTACAAGGACCATGAGGTCCTGGTGATCGACAAGCCGCATGGCCTGCCCGTCCAGGGCGGCCCCAACATTACCAAGCACCTCGACGGCATGCTCGATGCCCTGAAGTTCGAGGCCGAGGACCGCCCCCGCCTGGTCCATCGGCTGGACCGCGACACATCGGGCGTGATGGTCCTGGCCCGCACCGTGGGCAGCGCCGCGAAGCTGGCCGCCGCCTTCCGCGGCCGCGACGTGGAGAAGACCTACTGGGCCATCGTCATCGGCGAACCCACGCCCCCCGCCGGGCTGATCGAGATGGCGCTGACCCGCACCGGCGGCCCGCGCGGCGAACGCACCGTCCCGGCGGAACCCGGGGACCGCAACGCCGCCCGCGCCAGCACCGATTTCCGCATCCTGGACGCGGTGCGCCGCCGCGCCGCCTGGCTGGAGATGAAGCCCCATACCGGCCGCACTCACCAGCTTCGCGTCCACGCCGCGGAGGCCCTGGGCTGCCCCATCCTGGGCGATGGCAAGTATGGAGGCACCGCCGCGCATCTGGACGGGCTGCCCAACCAACTCCACCTCCACGCCCGCGCGCTGCGCCTGCCCCATCCCGCGGGCGGGATGCTGGAGGTGGCGGCGCCGCTTCCGCCCCATATGAAGGAAAGCTTCGGCTTCCTGGGGTTCGAGGTGCCGCGCACGCCGAAGGCACGGCGCACCGCCTGAACGATTTCCCACTGGGGCGTTGAAGCCGGCAAACCGGGAGCTTTCTTCAGTGTCCGACACGCCATCTCCAACGATCCCCCAAAAGCGCCGTTGGCCCTGGGTGGCGCTCGCCGTCGTCGTCGCGCTGCCCGTCGCCGCCGCCGGCGCCGCCTATGTGCTGTTGGACGCGGAGACGCTTCGCCCCCGCCTGGTCGCCGCCGTCGAACAGGCGACCGGACGGCAGTTCGAGGTCGGCGCGATGCGCCTCGCCCTCTCGCTCCGCCCGACCGTCGAACTGCGCGACATCACGCTGGCGAATGGCGAGGGCTTCAGCCGCCCCGCCATGCTGACGGCGAAGCGGATGGAGGTGCAGGCCGCGCTCCTCCCCCTGCTGTCCCGCCGGGTCGAGATCGCCCGCCTGGTGGTGGAGGAGCCGGACCTCCTCCTCGAAACCCGGGCCGATGGCCGCGCCAACTGGGAGTTCGAACGCGCCGCGACCCCCACCCCCGGCGCACCCGCCAGCCCCGCCACGCCCCGCCAGCCCCTGCAACTCGCCGTCGATTCGCTCCGGGTGGAACGCGGCACCATCACCTGGCGGGATGCCCGCCCTTCCGGCCGGACGGAGACCATCGGCATCCCGGCCATCGAGGCCGCCGCCCCCCTGGCCGGGCCGCTCCGCGCCAATGGCCAGCTGGCGGTTCGCGGCCAGGCCGTGACCCTCGTCTTCCAGGGCGGCGCCCTTGCCGCCTTCGGCGCGGCGGAGCCCTGGCCGATCGATGCGACCGTCGGCGCGGCGGGCGCGGAGGCCCGCCTGCGCGGCACCATCGCCGCCGGCCAGGCCTGGACGGCCCAGGTGGAAGCCCGCAGCGCGGACCTCACGCGCCTCGCCCCCCTGATGCCGGATGTGCCCCTGCCGCCGCTGCGCGACGTGGCGGCCGCCGGCGCCGCGACCGGCACGGGCGGCACGCTCGCCAGCCTCACCGGCCTCAGCCTGCGCATCGGCGATTCCGACCTTTCCACCCTGCGACCCGGCCTTCGCCTGGCCAGCGCGACTCTGGCGGCGGACCGTCCCGACGCCCCGATAGCGATCCAGGCGGAAGCGCGCCTGGCCGAGCGGCCGCTGCGCCTGTCGGGCCGCCTCGGCACCCCCGCCCAGATCACCGGCCAGGCGCCGGGCCCGCTGCCCGTCGATCTGCGCGTCGAAACCACCGGCGCCTTCGCCACCGTCGCGGGCCGCATCGCCGATCCGCGCGCGCTGGCGGGCGTGGACCTCGCCTTGGGGGCGGAGGTCGCGGACCTCGCCAGCCTGTCGCCCTTGGCCGGCACGGCGCTGCCGCCGATCCGGGAGCTGAAGGTCGCGACACAACTGGCCGAACGCACCGCGGGATTCGCGGGCGGGGCGCATCTGCGCGCGCTGCGCCTCTCCTCCTCCGCTGGCGAGGCTTCGGGCGAACTGGCGCTGGTGGTGGGGGAGCGCCCGGGGATCACCGGCCGCCTGTCCTCCCCGCGCCTCGACCTCGACGCGCTCCGCGCCGTCGCGGCGCCCGCCAGCGGTGCGAGCGCCGCCCCCGGCGCCGCACCCGCGCCCGCCGCGGCGCCGGGCCGCGTCATCCCCGATATCGCGCTGCCCATGGCGGCGCTGCGCGTGATGGATGCCGATCTGCGGGTCGAGGTCGCGGCGCTGACGCTGAACGGCCAGGCCTGGCGCCAGGTGGTGCTGCCGCTGAAGATCGATGCCGGGCGCGGCGGCATCGCCGGGGCCAGCGCGGAAACACCCGCCGGCCCGATTCGCCTCGACCTCTCCGCCGATGCGCGCGCCGCCACGCCGACGCTCCGCCTTGCCGCCCGTTCGCCGGGCCTCGACCTCGTGGCGCTCCAGGCCATGGCCGGCCAGCCCAACCGCCTGTCCGGCCGGGCGGAGCTGGACGTCGACCTGCGTGGCCAGGGCAACGGGCTGCGCCAGGTCGCCGCCACGCTCACCGGCCATCTCGGCATGGCCATGCTGGGTGGCCATGCGGAGCCCGCGCTGGTCCAGCCCATCCAGGCCGCGCTGCGCGAAAGGGTGCCGGTTCTGCCGCCGCTGCCCAACCGCCTGCCCATTGAATGCATCGCCATCCGCGCCGATGCCGAAGGCGGTGTCGCGCGGCTTTCCACCCTGCTGCTGGACAGCCCCGCCGCCAAGGTCGCGGGCACCGGCACCATAAACCTGGCCGACGAAGCCCTCGCGCTGCGCATGCTGCACGATGTCCGCGCCGCCGGGGCGGAGGTGCGGGTTTCCGCCGAGCTCGGCGGCACGCTGGCCAACCCCGCCTATCGCGGCGTGCGGGCGGAGAATGTGGCGGCGGTGCTGGGCAACCTCGCCGGGCAGGTGGGCGGCGACCTCGGCGCCGTGCTCGGCGCGCTCGCCCCGCGCGGCAACAACGCCGCCCGCCCGGCGCCCCTGCCGGATTGCGGCCCGGCCCTGACCGCCGCGCGCGGGGGCCGCGAAGGCGCCGTCCCCGCCCCGCGCCCCGCCCCGGAAGCCGCCCCACAGGCAGCCCCCCAGGCCGCACCCGAACGCCGCCCCGGCATCCCCCAGCCCGCCGACCTGCTGCGCGGGTTGTTCGGCCGCTGACGAAAACTCCCTCCCCCGCGCTTGCGGGGGAGGGTGGGGGTGGGGGATATCGGAGCCAAGCTGAAACGGGAGACGAACGCGATGGACCTCGGCCGAGTCCTCGGTGCCCTGCTCGGCGGTGCCGCCGCGCCGCCCCGGCGTCGCCGCCGCGCCGCGCCTTCCATCCTGGGTGGCCGCGGCACCTCCAACCAGCTGGGCCGCATCCTCGGCGCCGCGGCCGCGACGGCGATCGAATCGATGATGCGCAACAGCCAGCGCGCCCCCGAACCCGCCCCCCGGGAGGCCGCCCGCCCCGCGCCCCGCCCGGTGCGGGACGTGCAGTCCGGCCCCTGGTCGCAGCAAGCCGAGCCGCGCCGCATGCCCACCACCGGCGCCTCCCCCTGGAACCGCCCGGCCGAGGCCGCGGCGCCGGAGCCCGAGCCGCTGGGCGCCGAGGATGCCGAATCCCTCCTCCTCATCCGCGCCATGATCGCCGCCGCCAAGGCCGATGGCGCCGTGGATGCGACGGAGCGCCGCGCCATCGCCGAACAGCTGGACGCCGCCGGGCTGGAGGCCGATGAACGCGACTTCGTCCTGGCCGATTTCGACAAGCCCCTGGCGCCGGAAGCCCTGGCAAAGCAGGCGACGGACCCGATGCTGCGCGCCCGCCTCTACGCCGCCGCCGTCGCCGCGATGGGGGAGATCACGCCGCCGGAGCGCGATTGGCTCGACCGCCTGGCCAAGGCCATGAAGCTGGACCGCGCCGCCGCCGCGGCCATCGAGGAAAGGTTGCAGGGATGAACGCCCCCCACGGATCGACGGACGGTCTGACGAAGGAACAGGCCGCGCTGCGCGACCGCGCCCGTGAAGTGGCGCGCGAAGCCGCCGCCCAGGCCGCCGAGACCGACCGTTCCGGCCAATACCCCTGGCCCATGGTCCGCCGCATGACCGAGGCCGGCTTCATGGGTCTGACCATCCCGCGCGAATGGGGCGGGCCGGGCGGGTCCGTGATGGATGCGGTGCTGGTGGTGGAGGAATTCTCCAAGGCCTGCGCCGTCTCCGGCCGCATCGCGGTGGAGGCCAATATGGGCGCGGTCGGCGCCATCATGGCCTATGGGACGGAGGCGCAGAAGAAGCTCGCGGCCGGCATCGTCCTGGCCGGCGACAAGCCCGCCATCTGCATCACGGAACCCGAGGCCGGCTCCGCCGCGACGGAAATGGCCACCACCGCCGTGAAGCGCGGCGACCGCTGGATCATCAACGGGTCCAAGACCTGGATCACCGGCGGCGGCGTCTCCCGCCTCCACCTCATCTTCGCGCGGGTCGTCGAGGATGGGGAGTTCAAGGGAATCGGCGGCTTCATCGTCGTCCGCAACGGGGAAGGGGACCCCGCCGGCCTGGTGGTGAAGCGCCGCATCCCGTCGCTGGGCCTCTGCGGGATGCCGGAGGCGGAACTGGAATTCCACGACCTGCCCGTGGCGGATGACATGGTGCTGCGCGCGCCTGGCGGCTGGCAGCGCGGCTTCGGCCGGCTGATCGATGCCTATAACGGCCAGCGCGTCGGCGCCGCGACCGTGGCGCTCGGCCTGGCCGCCGGCGCGCATGACCACGCTTTGGCCCGGGCCGGGGACCGCCGGCAATTCGGCCGACCCATCGCGGAATTCCAGGGACTCGGCTGGTTGCTGGCCGACATGTCGATCGAGCTGGAGGCCGCTCGCGCCCTTATCCACCGCGCCGCCCGCAGCGCCGGCCCGGCCGGCTTCCCGGACCGGCTCGCCGCCGCCCAGGCCAAGGTTTTTGCGAGCGAGATGGCCATCCGCGTCACCAACTCGGCGCTGCAGGTCTGGGGCGCTGCCGGGTATTCGAAGGACAACCCGATGGAGCGCTACCTGCGGGATGCGCGCATGTTCGCCATTGCCGGCGGCACGGCGCAGGTGCTGCGGAACCAGGTGGCGGAGCAGATCCTGGGGCGGAAGCTGCCGCAGACGCGGGATGGCTGGCTGAAGCTGATTGCGCAGGAACAATCGGCGGGGAAGCTGGCGGCGGATTGAGGGTGGCCCGGGGGGAGCCGCCCCCCTGCACCAGTGGGTTCAAGCAGGGGGCGCCGCCCCCCTGCACCAGTGGGTTCAAGCAGGGGGGGGCGCCGCCCCCCTGCACCCCCGGCCAGGGGCGAACCGCCCCTGGACCGTCGGCAATTGAAGACGGTCCAGGAGGCTCTGCCTCCTGACGGATGGGTATGGGTATGGGGAAGGCAGCGCCTTCCCCATCACGCCGTCACCCGTAGCGCGGCCCGCCCTTCCGCAGCATCCCGCTGATATCCGGCTTCCCGGCCGCCGCCTTCGCCGGCGCCCAGAACGTCACCAGCGCGAAGGCGTCATCATTCCCCCAGGGGTCCCACACCGTCTTGTCCCCGTTGCTCTTCGCCCCCGGCCAATCCCCGAGCGAGGTGGACAGCGCCAGCGGGTAGGACCCCTTCACCGCCACGCTTTTCACCACGCCCGTCTTGTCCGTGAAGCTGTAGCCGCCCCGCGCCTTGCGAATCCCGGGATAGACGATGCTGACGTGGCCGCTCCTGTTGCCCGTCTCCGCCTTGCCGCCCACCACCGGCACGCCCTGCAAGGCCAGTTCATAGGCCCGGTCCAGCGTCACCGCCGCCCAATCCGTGCTCGTCACCAGGAAGGCCACCAGGCCATTGGCCTGGCGCTGCGGCCAGGCCGCCTCGGTCAGCCCCAGCATCGTCCGCACGATGGCGTTGACGGCGTGGGAGCAGGAGCCGTTGTGATCCTTGAAGGCCTTACCGCAGGCCTCCTTCAGCTTGGCCAGCGCGGCGGGGTCCTTCGGCGTCTCCAGCGAGGCGTTGAAGCCGGCCGGCAACACGCCATCCAGCCCGGTTGATCCCGTTCCGCCCATTCGCTCTTCCCCCGGCCGAGCGGCCGATCGAACCGCTGCCAGGGATCGTAGCTCTTTCGATGCCCGAAACCATTTCATGGCACTTCGTGCCCCGCGCGGGGGCGCCCGGCGGAGGCCGCAAGGTTGACAGTCCCGCCCTCGCCGCCTATCCCGCCGCACCCCACCAGGACCACGACCATGAAGATCCGCAACAGCCTCAAGACCGCCAAGACCCGCGACAAGAACTGCTTCCTGGTTCGCCGCAAGGGCCGCGTCTACGTGCTGAACAAGAAGAACCCGCGCCTGAAGGCCCGCCAGGGCTGAGGCTGCGCGCCTCGGGCTACAAGCCCGGGGATGCTTTCGTGGGGTTCTGAAAGCCGCGCCGGGGCAACCCGGCGCGGTTTTCCGTCGTCCGGGCTGGCCCGCCTCAGCGCGGGATCAGCCGTTCGGTGCCGAGGCCACCCTCCCGCCCCGCGGTCCAACTGCCCAGCATCGTCCCGTCCGGCCCGATTTCGTACAGCACGGCGCCGAGCGTGCCGCCCTGCGTGTAGGCCACGGCCAGCACCTTGCCGTTGGACACGCCGATGCCGTTGATCGTCTCCCCGCCCACGCGCCAGGACAGCCGCCAGGTCTGCGGGCCCGTGGGTGTGAACTGCACCGCGCCAGTGTAGCGTGTGCCATCCCCGCCCACGCCTTCGACCGCATAGAAGCCCGCGCGCTGCGCCGCGGTGGGGCTTGCCAGCATCGGCAGCGCCAGGGCCGCGGCCGCAAAGATCACTCGTCGCATGGTGCCTCCTCGTTCCATTGGCGCACCTGTCCTGCCATGGCCCGGTTACGCAACGGTCAAGGGAGGCATGCCCGCCCGCTTGCCGCAAGCGCGCCGCGCCGCCATCTTCGGGGCAACCAGAACGCCCCCCAGAAGCTGCTCCACGGGAAACAGAGGTCGCCATGATCGCGCTGCCGCCGCCGAAGCCCGGTATCCTCGCCCGGCGCGAAGAGATCATCGCCGCACTCCGCGCCTTCATCCCCGGTGAGGGTGTGATCGGCGACGAAACCCGCCTCAAGCCCTACGAGACCGATGGCCTTTCCGCCTATCGCCAGCCGCCGCTGGCGGTGGTGCTGCCGACGACGACGGAGCAGGTGGCGGCCGTGATGCGCTACTGCCACCAGCAGGGCATCCGCGTGGTCCCCCGCGGCGCCGGCACGTCCCTGTCGGGCGGTGCGCTCCCGCTGGAGGATGCGGTGGTCATCGGCCTGATGCGCATGAACCGCATCCTGGAGATCGATTTCGACGACCGCCTGGCGGTGGTGGAAGCCGGCGTCACCAACCTCGGCATCACCAAGGCGGTGGAGCATGAGGGCTTCTTCTACGCGCCCGATCCGTCGAGCCAGCTGGCCTGCATGATCGGCGGCAACGTCAACATGAACTCCGGCGGCGCGCATTGCCTGAAGTATGGCGTCACCGCCAACAACCTGCTGGGCCTCAAGCTGGTGACGCCGGAGGGCGAGATCGTCGAGGTCGGCGGCGATCACCTGGATACCGCCGGCTATGACTGGCTCGGCCTGATGACGGGCAGCGAGGGCATGCTCGGCATCGTCACCGAAGTCACCGTCCGCATCCTGCGCGGGCCGGAAGGCGCGCGGGCCATGCTCGCCGCCTTCAAGGGCACGCAAATCGCCGGCGCCGCGGTGGACGCCATCATCGGCAGCGGCATCATCCCCGTGGCGCTGGAGTTCATGGACAAGCCCTGCATCCATGCCTGCGAGGCCTTCGCCCATGCCGGCTACCCGCTGGACGCGGAAGCGATGCTGATCATCGAGGTCGAGGGCAGCGTCGCCGAACAGGATTTCCTTCTGAACCGAATCAAGGAGATCTGCGCCCGCTTCGACCCGATCAGCCTGAAGGTCGCCACCAGCGCCGAGGAATCCATGGCGATCTGGAAGGGCCGCAAGGGCGCCTTCGGCGCGGTCGGCCGCATCTCGCCCGACTATCTTTGCATGGACGGCACCATCCCGACCGGCGAACTCCCCTTCGTGCTCAAGCGGATCGGGGAGATGAGCGTGCAATACGGGTTGCAGGTCGCGAACGTCTTCCACGCCGGCGACGGCAACCTCCATCCGCTCATCATGTTCGACGCCAACAACCCCGACAGCTTCCGGCGCGCGGAGGATTTCGGTGCCGATATCCTCAAGCTCTGCGTCGAGGTCGGCGGCTGCCTGACGGGCGAGCACGGTGTGGGCGTGGAGAAGCGGGACCTCATGCATGTCCAGTTCCAGCCGCATGAACTGGACCAGCAGCGCGCCATCAAGACGGCCTTCGACCCCGCCTGGCTGCTGAACCCGCACAAGGTCTTCCCGCTGGAAGCCCTTCCCCAGTGAACGCGCCGGATACCGAGGCCGGCATCGTCGCCGCCGTGCTGGCGGCGCGCGCGCCGCTGGCGATCGAGGGCAATGGATCGAAGCGCGGCCTGCTCCGCCCCGTCCAGGCCGCGCAGACGCTCTCCACCCGCAACCTCTCCGGCATCACCCTCTACAAGCCGACGGAGATGGTGCTCTCCGCCCGCGCCGGCACGCCCCTGCCGGAGATCGAGGCGGTGCTGGCGGAGCGTGGCCAGATGCTGGCGCCGGAGCCCATCGATGTGCGCGCCATCTTCGGCGGCACGCAGCCCGCGACCCTCGGCGGCACCGTCGCCACCAACCTCTCCGGCCCCCGCCGCATCAATGCGGGATCGGTGCGGGACCATCTGCTCGGCATCCGCTTCGTGAACGGGCGCGGGGAGGTGGTGCGCAGCGGCGGCCGCGTGCTGAAGAACGTCACGGGCCTCGACCTCTGCAAGCTGCTGGCCGGCAGCCACGGCACGCTGGGCGTGCTGACCGAGATCACGATGAAGGTCCTGCCCGCGACCGAGGCCACCGCCACCCTCAAGGTCTCGGTCCCCGACCTGGCCGCCGGCATCCGCGCGCTGAGCGCCGGCCTCACCAGCCCCTATGGCATCACCGGCGCCGCCCTGCTGCCGGACAGCCTGAGCGCCCTCCTGCGCCTCGAGGATTTTTCCGAATCCGTCACCTACCGGTCCGGCCGCCTGCGCGCCGACCTTGAGAAGCTGGGCGATGTCACGCTGGTGGAGGGCGATGAATCCCGTGCCCTCTGGCGCCAGGTCCGGGATGCCGAACCGCTGGCCGCCGCGGCCGATGACGCCATCTGGCGCCTGTCCGTCCGCCCCTCCGCCGCGCCCGCCCTGGTCGCGGCACTGACGAAAGCCTTCGGCGCGCGCACCCTGCTGGATTGGGGCGGCGGCCTGGTCTGGGTCGCCGGCCCCGCGACCGAGGCTGCGCACCAGGCGGTGGTGGCCGCGACGCAGGCCGCCCGCGGCAGCCACACCCTGTTCCGCGGCCCCGAACCGCTGCGCGCCGCCGTCGCCGTCATCCCGGCGGAGGCACCGGCCCTGGCCGCCATCGCCGCCCGCGTGAAGGCCGCGCTGGACCCGGCCGGCCTGTTCAACCCCGGCCGGATGAGGGCCGGGACGTGACCGGCCCGCGGGTCGCCATCTGCGGCCTCCACCTGGAGGTCAACGCCTTCTCCCCCCTCACCACCCGCCAGGATTTCGAGGCGCTGTCCTGGGTGGAGGGCGCGGCAATCACCGAGGCCGGCCGCGCCGCCGTCTCCGCGACGCCGGCCGAGGTTCCCGGCTTCTACCGCCGCATGGATGAGACCGGGCCATGGCAGCCCGTGCCCCTCATCATGATCAGCGCGCCCCCCGGCGGCATGATGGAGCCGGGCCTGTTTCCCGACTTCATGGCCCGCCTGGCGCGCCACCTCGACGCCGCGGGGCCCATCGACGCGGTCTATGTCGGCAGCCACGGCGCCAGCCGGTCGGTGGAGGAGCCGGACACCGACGGCGCCATCCTCGCCCTGCTGCGCGAACGCCTCGGCCCGGACGTACCGATCGTCGGCACGCTCGACCTGCACTGCAATGTCAGCGACCGCCAGGTGGCGCTGGCCGACCTTCTCATCGGCTACCGCACCAACCCGCATGTGGACATGCGCGAACGCGCCGCGGAGGCCGCCGACGCCATCCGCCATCTTCTGGCGACGCGCGAGAAGACCGAGACGCATTTCATCCGCCTGCCGCTGACGCCGCCCACGGTCACGCTGCTGACCGCGGAGCGTTCCCCCTACGCCGATGCCATCCGCGAAGGCGTCGCGATGCGGCAGGCTGACCCAGACCTGATGGGCATCTCCGTCACCGGCGGCTTCGCCTATACCGACATCCCGAAATGCGGCCTCTGCGTCTGGGCGACCGCGCGGGCAGGGCAGGGGGCCAAGGCCCGCGCGGCGGCGGAGAGCCTCGCCACCGCCATCTGGACCAACCGCGCCGCCCTCTCCCGCACCCTGACCAGCATCGAGGCCGCGGTGGCCGAAGCGGTCGCGACCGGCGCCGACCCCGCCCGCCCGCGCCTGATCCTGGCCGATGTCGCGGACAACCCCGGTGGTGGTGGCGGCGGCAACACCACCGCGCTGCTGGCTGCGCTCCACGCATCCGGCGCGAAGGGCGTTGTCTTCGGCGTGCTGGTGGATCCGGTTCTGGCCGCGGTGGCCCATGCCGCCGGGCAGGGCGCGCGGATCGAGGCCGTGGCCAATGCCACCCCGTCCCCGTTTGCGGAAACCTTCCGCGCCACCGCGCGCATCCGCGCCCTGTCCGATGGCCATGGCGTCGGCCACCGCGGCGGGCTTGCCGGCCGCGCCTTCACCCTCGGCCCCTCGGCCCTGCTGGAACTGGAAGGCAGCGGCCTTCTGCTCGCCGTCGGATCGCTCCGCCGGCAATTGCAGGACCCCGCCATGCTGGAATTGCTGGGCGTCGATGTGGACGCCGCCCGCACCATCGTCGTGAAGTCCCGCGGCCATTTCCGCGCGGGCTTCGATATCTACGCAGGCCCCGACCGCACCTGGGAGGTCGATGCCCCCGGCCTGGTCAGCCCCGTCCTCTCCCGCTTCGCCTTCACCGGCCTGCCGCGCCCCGTCTTCCCGCTGGATGATGGGGCAAGCTGGCCGTAGGGCTTAGCGTCCTGCCTGGTCCCGCCGGTCGCCCCGGCGGCGGTCGCCATCACGCCGGTCCGCCTTCACCCCGCCATTCACCCGGAGCAGTGCCTGCTGCCGCGCAGCCTCCACCGGCCCGAGCCACGCAATACGCGACTCCGTCAGGGATTGGGCGGTCACCGGGCTGTGCCGGCCTTGGTCGTTCCGCATTCTGCGTTCCTCCGATCCGATAATGATATGGGACCGGCGTTGGTTTCGTCGATGGAGAAGTGTCATGAAAACGGCATCCTGCGTCGCAAGTTGCAAGTCGCCCGTCCTGGGCGGGTGATCTTCGCAACCCGCATGCCACCCGCTTCCCCGGCGGCGCCCGAGGCCCCATCTTCCACCCCCCAGGGGGACGGGGCAGGGGACAGCCGGAATGCAGACCAATTTCACCGCCGAACAGTTGCGCGACCCGGACATGGCGGAGAGCAACCGCATCCTCCGCACCTGCGTGCATTGCGGCTTCTGCACGGCCACCTGCCCGACCTTCGCCCTGCTGGGCGACGAACTCGATAGCCCCCGCGGCCGCATCTATCTGATCAAGGACATGCTGGAGAATGACCGCCCCGCCACCGCGGAAGTGGTCAAGCATGTCGATCGCTGCCTCTCCTGCCTGTCGTGCATGACCACCTGCCCGTCCGGCGTGAACTACATGCACCTGGTCGACCACGCCCGCCGGCACATCCAGGAAACCTACGAACGCCCGAAGACGGAGCGCGCGCTGCGCCGCCTGCTCTCCTTTTTGCTGCCCCATCCCGCGCGGTTCCGCCTGGCCCTCCTCGGCGCCTCCCTCGCCCGCCCGCTGGCCCGCTTCGTCCCGGGCGCGTCGATGACCTCGCAGCGGCTCCGCGCCATGCTGAAACTGGCGCCTGCCAGCGTGCCATCCCCCAGCGCGCTCGAGCGCCCCGGCATCCACAAGGCACTGGGGAATCGGCGCGGCCGCGTCGCGCTGCTGACGGGCTGCGCGCAGCAGGTCCTCGCCCCCTCCATCAACGACGCCACCATCCGCCTGCTGACCCGCATGGGGATCGAGGTGGTGGTGACGCGCGAACAGGGCTGCTGCGGCGCGCTCGACCACCATATGGGCCACCACGACCCCGCCATGGCGCTGGCCCGCGCCAACATCGCCGCCTGGACCGAAGCCGGCGACCTCGACGGCATCGTGGTGAACGCCTCGGGCTGCGGCACCACCGTCAAGGATTACGGCTTCATGTTCCGCGCGGAGCCCGGCGACTGGCCCGCCAAGGCGGAGCGCGTCAGCACCCTCGCCATGGACATCTCCGAGGCGCTCATGAAGTTCGGCTACGCGCCCACCCGCCCCGCCCCCGGCCTGACGGTCGCCTATCACTCTGCCTGCTCCCTCCAGCACGGTCAGAAGATCACGGCCGCGCCCAAGGATTTGCTGAAGCGTGCCGGCTTCACCGTGAAGGAACCGGCGGAAGGCCATCTCTGCTGCGGCAGCGCCGGCACCTACAACATCCTCCAGCCCGAGATCGCCGGACAGCTCCGCGACCGGAAGCTGTCGAACCTCGACCGCACCCGCGCGGACCTGATCGCCGCCGGCAATATCGGCTGCCTCACCCAGCTCAGCGGCGGCACCATGCCCACCGTGCACACGGTGGAACTGCTGGACTGGATGGCCGGCGGCGCGGAACCCCCAGCCGTCACCAGGGCCCGCCGGAAGTCCCGCCCCCTGGCATAAGCTTGACAGCCCGGCGCCCCCCGGCTTCCTGCGGCGCAAAACCAGCCGAGAGGAAGCCCATGCGCCGTCGCGCCCTGATCGCCGCCACCACCCTGCTGGCCGCGCCCCGCCTGGCAATCGCCCAGGGCAACTGGCCCGAACGCCCCATCTCCCTCGTCGTGCCCTTCACCCCCGGCGGCTCCACCGACATCGCCGCCCGCATCATCGCCGAACGCCTGGCCCCCCGGCTCGGCCCCAACGCCCGCCTGGTGATCGAGAACCGCGCCGGCGCCGGCGGCTCCCTCGGCGCCGATGTCGTCAAGCGCGCCAACCCCGATGGCCACACCCTGCTGGTCGCCACCGCCTCCTCCCACGGCACCAACCCCGCCGCCCTGCCGCAGACCACCCCCTACGACGCGCTGGAGGATTTTTCCTCGATCGCCATCCTCGGCGGAGGTCCGATGGTGATCGTGGTTCCCGGCCGGTCGCGCTTCCGCACCATCCAGGACCTGATCGCCGCCATGCGCGCCGAACCCGGGCGCCTGTCCTTCGCCACCTCCGGCGCCGGCGGCATCGGGCACCTCACGGGCGAATACTTCATGGCCCGCGCGGGACGCGCCAATGGGGTCCAAGCCGGCGGGGCTGGCGGCCCGCTGCGTTCCGAACACATCCCCTACCGCGGCGGCGCCCAGGTCCTCGCCGCCATGGCGGCGGGGGAAGTGGACTGGTCCTGCGAAGTCCTCGCCTCCGCGGCGCCCCACCTGCGCGACGGCACCTCCCGCGGCCTGGCCATCTCCGGCCGCACCCGCCACCCGCTGATGCCGGACCTCCCCACCCTCGCGGAATCGGGCCTCGCCGATTTCGACGTCACCACCTGGAACATGCTGCTCGGCCCGAAGAACCTGCCAGCCGCGCTGACGACCCGCCTCAACGAAGCCGTCAACGCCACCCTCGCCGAACCCCAGGTGCGCGAACGCATGGCCAACGCCGGCGTGGACGCCGCCGCCCCCAACACCCCCGCCGATGCCCGCGCCTTCCTGGCGGCCGAACTCGCGAAGTTCCGGGACATCGTCCGGGTGGCGGGGATCGCGTTGGGGCGGTGATGGCGGTGTTGCGCTGGTTGCCTTGCCAGGGGGCTTTGCCCCCCGGCACCCCCCACCAGAAGCCAGCGGGCTCCTGGACCTCATATTGATGGGTGGTGGGATGAGGGGCCGGCGCGCGCGCGGGTCAGGAACGCGTTCGGGCCCCTCATCCCACCACCCATGAAGGGGGTTCCGAGGGGCCGCTGCCCCTCGGCGGGGAGCGCGAGGGGCAGCGCCCCTCGCAACTCACCAGCGCAACGTCAGCCCATCACCCCCCAAGCCATTCCAGCAACACCCGGTTGAAGTCCCCGGGCTTCTCGACATTCGGCAGGTGGCGGGCGCCGGCGATGGCGGTGAAGCGGCCGTTCGGCACCAGCTTGGCGATGCGCTGGCCTTCGGCGGGGGGCACGGCGTGGTCGTCCTCCCCGCACAGCACCAGGGTCGGGAGGGCCAGGCTGGGCAGGCGGACGACGTGGCTGAACCGCATGATGGCTTCGACGCAGCCGCAATAGCCATCGGGCGTGGTGGCTTCGATGGTGCCGAGGATCTCCGCCCAGCGGGCGGGGTTCGCGGCGGCGAAGGCGGGGGTCAGCCAGCGTTCGATG
This sequence comes from Falsiroseomonas sp., assembly GCF_051859025.1. Taxonomy (GTDB): domain Bacteria; phylum Pseudomonadota; class Alphaproteobacteria; order Acetobacterales; family Acetobacteraceae; genus Falsiroseomonas. The sequence continues at coordinate 417,638 of NZ_JBHYGL010000012.1, forward strand.
GTGGCCTGGGCCACCGGCTGCACCGATCCCGCCGCCCGCACCGCGGCCAGGCGTGGTCCCCAGATGGCGTCGGCGTTGGGCAGCGATTCCGGCAGTGCGTCGCAGATGACGATGCTGCGCAGCAGCCCGGGGTGGTCCAGCGCCAGCGCCTGGCCGCTCATGCCGCCGAGCGACAGCCCGACATAGTCGACCGGGCCGAGGGCGAGGCGCTTCAGCACGAAGGCCAGGTCGTTGCCGAGCATCGCCATGGAATAGGCGCCGGGCGAGGCGGTGCTGCCACCATGCCCGCGCAGGTCGATCCGCAGCACGCGATAGCCGGCGGCAAGCAGCACGGGCACCTGTTCCGCCCACATGCCGCCATCGGCGCCGAGCGAGTGAACCAGGCAGACCGTCCGGGCGCCTGGCGCGCCCAGCAGATCGGCGAAAAGGGTCACGCCGTCCGGCGTCCGGATCAGCATGGCGTCAGTCGATCTGGATGTTGATGGTGCGCACCACTTCCCGCCAGCTGCGCACTTCCTCCGCCACATAGGCTTGCGCCTGCTGGACGTTGCCGCCGATCGGGTCGAAGCCCGCGGCGGCCAGGCGCTGCTGGAAGGCGGGCAGGGCCATGGCGCGCTGGACGTCGGCGTTGACCTTCGCCAGCACGGCGGGCGGCACGGCGGCGGGGTAGAGCACCGCGACCCAGGCGACATCGATGATGGGCGGGAAGCCGGCTTCCGCCACCGTCGGCACGTCCATCATCGTGGAGTTCCGCGTGGCGCTGGTCACGGCCAGGCCGCGCGCCTGCCGCCCCTGAACCTGGGAGACGGCGGAGGGGAGGGAGGTCGCGACCATGTCCACCGTGCCGGCCAGCAGCGCCAGCATCGCGGGGCCCGCGCCGGTGAAGGGGATGTGCTGCGCATCGACGCCGCCTTCCCGCTTGAACAGGAGTTCGGCGGAGAGGTGGGCGGCGACGCCGACGCCCGCGGTGCCGTAGTTGATCGGCCGCCGCCGGCCGAGTTCCACCAAATCCCGCATCGTGCGGACGGGGCTGTCGGCCCGCACCACGAAGAGGTTCGGCGTGCCGGCCACCACCGCCGCCACGGCGAATTCCTCCGGCCGGTAGCCGGGGGCGCGGGACAGGCTCGGGTTGATGGCGAAGGCGCCGGTGGTGACGAGGGCCGTGTAGCCATCGGCATTGGCGCGCGCGATCTGCTGCGCGGCGACATTGCCGCCGGCGCCGCCGCGATTCTCGACGATGACGGGGTGGCGCCAGGTCTCGGCCAGGTATTCGCCCAGCATCCGCCCGATCAGGTCCGCGAATCCGCCAGGGGCGAAGGCGACGACGAAGCGCACCGGCCGTTCCGGCCAGGCCGGCTGCGCCAGGGCGGTGCCGGTGGGGAGGCCGCTGGCGGGCAGCGTCAGGGCCGCACCGAGAATGCCGCGTCTTGTCGTCATGTGGGATTTCCTCCGCCGGTCGATGCGCTTTACGCAGCGGGGGCCGAACCGACAACCCAAGGCTTGCGTCTGGGGCAGGGGATGCCGAATTCTTCCCCCATGGTCCATCGCCTGGCGCTTCCCCTGCTGCTCCTCCTCGCCGCGCCAGCCGCGTTGCACCCCCTTTGGGCGCAGCCCGCCGCGCCGCCCACCCGCGCCAACCCGGCGGAGGCGCGCCGCGCGGAACTGGACCGGCTGTTCGAGGCCCTGAAATCCGCCCCGGACGCCCAGGGCGGCCAGCTGGTGGAAACCCGCATCCGCGCCCTCTGGAGCCAGTCGGTTTCGCCGGCCACGGGCCTGCTGCTCCGCCGCGGCCTGCGCAACCTGCAGGGGGATGAGGCCGCGGAGGCGTTGGAGGATTTCGACGCCGCCCTGGTGCTGGACCCCGCCGCCGCCGATGCCTGGCTGCTGCGCGCCCGCGCCCAGGCCAGGCTTGGCGACCGCGTGGCCGCGGCGGGCGACCTGCGGGAGGCGCTTCGCCTGGAGCCCCGCCATTTCGGCGCCCTGCTGCAATTGTCGGAGTTGCAGGAGGAAGCCGGGGATTTGCCCGGCGCGCTGCGCAGCCTGGATGCGGCGCTGGCGCTGCATCCGAGGATGCCGGGCGGCACCGAGCGGCGCCGCGAACTGGCCCGGCGCGCGGAAGGCGACGCGCTGTAGAAAACGCTGGCGCCAGGCTGATAGTTCCTGTTATGTTCCATTCCACCATCGCCCGTTCCCCCGCGCGCGATGGCCTGACCCCTCCCTGTAGCCGACCCTGCTCCCTCTCCCCCTGTTTGGGGGGGAGGGTTGGGGTGAGGGCGGGCTTGCCGGATGCACCCCGGAATCGCGTCTAAATGGGCTAAAAGGGCTAAAAGCGCTTAGTTGCTAAAAAGCCACACCGCGCGCCGCCGCAACCCCCGGATGGCCCCCGCCCGCCGGATTGCGTCACATCCCGCCACCGAACGCCGGAGGCCCCCTCCTCATGCCTGACGCCATGCCCGACGCTGCCCTGGACCCCGACGCGCTCCGCTGGCAGGCCGTCCTGGCGCGTGACCCCGCGCTGGCCGGCGCGCCCTTCCTCTATGCCGTCACGACGCAGGGCGTCTTCTGCAAGCCAGGCTGCCCGTCCCGCCCGCCGCTCCGCCGCAATGCCCGCTTCTACGCCGATGTCCCGGCGGCTGAGGCCGCCGGCTTCCGCGCCTGCAAGCGCTGCGACCCCCGGGGCGACCGCGCGCGCCTGCACGCCGATGCCGTCGCCGCCGCCTGCGCCCTGATCGAATCCGCCGAAACCATCCCGAGCCTGGAGGCGCTGGCCGCCCGCGCCGGCTATGCCCGCCACCATTTCCTCCGCCTGTTCCGCGACATCACAGGCGTCACGCCCCGTTCCTATGCCGAGGGCGTCCGCGCCCGCCGCCTGCAGGCCGCCCTCGCCGCCGGGGACCGCGTGGCGGATGCCGTGGCGGGCGCCGGCTTCGGCAGCGAATCGCGGGTCTATGAGGATACCGCCCGCCACCTCGGCATGACCCCCGGCGCCGCGCGGCGCGGCGGGCAGGGGGAGGTGATCCGCATCGCCCGCGCCGACAGCGCCATGGGCCCGCTGCTGGTCGGCGCGACCGGGGCCGGCATCTGCTTCATCGGCTTCAACGAGACGCCGGACGCCCTCGAAGGCGACCTCCGCGCGCGCTTCCCGAAGGCCCGGATCGAGGAAGCGCCGGAAGCCCTGGCGGAGACCATACGCCAGGTCACGGCCTTCATCGCGGAACCGGAAGCCGCCCTCGCCTTGCCGCTCGACCTGCGCGGGACCGCCTTCCAGCGGCGGGTGTGGGAGGCGCTGGTGGCCATCCCCCTGGGGGAGACGCGTACCTATTCCGGCCTGGCGGCATCGATGGGCCAACCCGCCGCGACGCGCGCCGTGGCGCGGGCCTGCGCGCAGAACCCGGTGGCCCTCGCCGTGCCCTGCCACCGCGTCATCGGCGCCAGCGGCGACCTGACAGGCTATCGCTGGGGCGTGCCCCGCAAGGCCGCGCTGCTGGCGGGCGAGAGGCGCGCCAGGGGAAGGTAACTCGGGGGCGGTAGCTCAGTTCGGCGCCGGCGTGGCTGCCGGTGCGGGTGGCGTGGCCGCCGGTGCGGGTGCGGGTGCGGGCGGTGCGGCGGGTGCTGCGGCCCGCGGCACCAGCCTTTCCCGCCCATTGGCGGGGGAACCGATGATGGTCCATTCCCCGTCCATGCTGCCATCGGGGTTCAAGGTGTAGATCCCCATCCCCGGGCGGGATGCCAGGCCATAGGCGACGGAGATCGTGCGGCCGGAGGCAAAGCCCACGCCTTCCACCACCCCGCCGCCGATGCGCCAGGCGATGAGGAAGGAGGACAGGCCCGCGGCCCGGATCTGCGCCTGGCCGGTATAGGGCGTGCCGTCGAGGTTGACCCCCGTCACGTCATAGGTCCCCTCCCGCTGCGCCAGCGCCGGGGAGGACAGCGCGGCAAGCAGCGGCAGGGCGAGGGCAAGGCGTCGGGCGTTCATCGTCGCGGCTCCTGGCAGGCGGGGCGCAGGGAAGACGCACCGCCCGCCTTCGTCAACCATCCTCCTATTTAACGACGGCGACGCGCAGCGCGTTCGTCGTGCCTGGCGTGCCGAAGGGCACGCCCGCCGTCACCACCACCTCGTCGCCGTGTTTCGCGAAGCCTTCCTGGCTGGCGGCGCGGATGGCCTTGGCGACCATGTCCGTCATCGAATGCGGCTCCACCGACATCAGCGGATGCACGCCCCACACCACCGCCATGCGGCGCGATGTCTGCTGGGACGCGGTCAGGCCGATGATCGGGCAGCTCGGCCTTTCCCGCGCCACGCGGAGCGTGGTGGAACCGGTGGAGGTGAAGGTCGCGATGACCTCCGCCTCGATCGTCTGCGCCACCTGGCGGGCGGCGGCGGCGATGGCGCCGGCGCTGGTCTTCTCCGGTGCCGGCCGCTCCGCATCCGTCAGCGTCCGCCAACCCGGATCGCCTTCGACGCGGGCGATGATGCGGTCCATGATGTTGACGGCCTCGAAGGGGAACTGTCCGGCCGCGGTCTCGGCCGACAGCATCACAGCGTCCGCGCCATCGAACACCGCCGTCGCCACGTCCGAGGCTTCGGCGCGGGTCGGCGACGGCGCGGTGATCATGCTTTCCAGCATCTGGGTCGCCACCACCACCGGCTTGCCCAGCGACCGGGCGGCGCGGACGATGCGCTTCTGGATCAGCGGCACTTCCTCCGGCGGGCATTCCACGCCGAGGTCGCCGCGCGCCACCATCACGCAATCCGCCAGCGCCAGGATGGCGTCCAGGTTCTCGACCGCCTGCGGCTTCTCCATCTTGACCATGATCCAGGCGCGCCCGGCGGCGATCTCCTTGGCCTCGATCACATCCTCCGGCCGCTGCACGAAACTCAGACCGATGTATTCGACGCCCTGTTCCAGCACGAAGTCGAGGTCCGCGCGGTCCTTCTCCGTCAGCGCGGGGATCGGCAGCACCACATCGGGCACGTTCACGCCCTTGCGGTCGGACAGCGCGCCGCCGACCAGGACCTCCGTCTCCAGGTGATCCTCCCGCTTGTGCAGCACGCGCAGCCGCAGCTTGCCGTCATCCAGCAGCAGCGTGGTGCCGATGCCGGCGGCCTCGATGATCTCGGGATGGGGCAGCTGCACGCGGCGCACGTCGCCGGGATTGGGACTGAGGTCGAGGCGGAATTTCTGCCCCGTCTGCAACTGCACCCGCCCGCCCTGGAACTTGCCCACCCGGAGCTTCGGGCCCTGGACGTCGGCCAGGATGCCGATCGGCCGGTCCACCTTCTGCTCCAGCGCCCGGATGATGGCGATCCGCTCCGCATGGTCGGCGTGGGAGCCGTGGGAGAAGTTCAGCCGGAACACATCGGCGCCGGCGCGGAACAGGCGCTCGATCACCTCGGCGGAGGACGATGCCGGCCCCAGCGTCGCGATGATCTTCGTCCGGCGCCGGCGTCGCAGCGGGATCCGTTGGGCCATGACTCGGGAAAATCCTTCGCGGCGTGGGGTATCGGGCAGCACCTCCGGCACGTCGGACCGGATGGTGGTGGGCGGCACGCCAAGGGCACGCGCCACTTCGGCAACGCGGTCATCCGGCACGCGCTTCCATTGGGAAACGGCGGCGGTGGAGATGCCGAGGGCGGTTGCGATACGGGTGACGGCGCCCCGCTGGGTCAGCAGGGCTTCGAGGGCTGGGTCGCGCATGGCCTTACCTTAAGTGAAATAAGCCAAGGATGCCAGTTTCGGATTGTAGCTTAATTTACGTAAGTGTCGGTGGCGCCGCGGCCCGGGTGTTACACGCCGGCCACCAGGGGGTGTGGCCCATCCGCCACAGGCCCCCCGAATCATTTTTCGCCTTGGCGACTTTTCCGGGGAACCGCGTTGGGACCTGCGGACACGGTGGCCAGCACGGCCGCTGGGCAGCCCGTCCGGCCTTCCCACGGAGACACGCTCATGAGCCTCAGAAATACCCTCCTCGCCACCACGCTGCTGGCGCTGCCCGTGACGGCGGCCCAGGCGCAGCAGGTCAACGGCCTCTACATCGGTGCCGGCGCCGGCGTGAACTGGCTGATGGATGCCGACCTTTCGGCGACCGGCCAGCTCGGCCAGTCACTCGCCGCCGGCGGCCGCAGCACCCGCGGCGATATCTCCTTCGACATGGGCTATGTCGGCGTCGTCAGCCTGGGCTACGGCTTCGGCAACGGTGTCCGCGCGGAACTCGAAGGCAGCTTCCGCGAGAACGAGGTCGACAGCATCTCCGGCTTCGGCGGCACCACCAACGCCACCGGCAAGGCCCGCAGCTACGGTGTGATGGCGAATGCGCTGTATGATTTCGACCTCGGCCTGAACTTCGGCGGCTTCTCCTTCCAGCCCTATGTCGGCGTCGGTGCCGGCTATGTCTGGCGCGAATTCGACAATGTCCGCGCCAATGTGCTCGGCGGCCAGGTCCGCACCGACGGCACCGATGGCCGCTTCGCCTACCAGGCCATCGCCGGCGCCTCCGTGCCGCTGACCGCCTGGGCCCCGGGGCTCGCCTTCACGGCGGAATACCGCTTCATGGGCACGCTGGAGCACAAGCTCGATACCAGCAGCGGCGGTGGTTCCTTCACGGTCTCCCGCGGCGATACCCGCAGCGAGAACTACAACCACTCCATCCTGCTCGGCATCCGCTACGCCTTCGGCCAGACGCCGCCGCCGCCGCCGGTCGTGGCCCCGGCCGCGCCCGTCGCCGCCGCCCCGGCGCCCGCGCGCACCTACCTGGTGTTCTTCGACTTCGACCGCGCCGATTTGACGGACCGTGCCCGCCAGATCATCGCGGACGCCGCGCAGAATTCCGGCCGGGTGCAGACCACGCGGATCGAGGTGGCCGGCCACGCCGACCGCGCCGGCACGCCGCAGTACAACCAGCGCCTGTCCGAACGCCGCGCCGCGGCGGTCGCCAGCGAGCTGGAGCGCCAGGGCGTCGCCCGCGGCAACATCAGCGTCCAGGCCTTCGGCGAGAGCCGTCCGCTGGTCGCGACGGCCGACGGTGTGCGGGAGCCGCAGAACCGCCGCGTCGAGATCGTGCTGCGCTGATCTCCCGCGTCCCGGGCTGAACGAAAGCGGCCGGGGGAGCGATCCCCCGGCCGTTCCTATTTCAGGACAGCCGTCCAGCGCCCTTCGACATGCACCGCCTCATCCGGCCCGGGCCAGGGCGGCATGGTGATCGCCACCGCCTCGAAGGCCTGGTCCGCCGCCGCGCGGAACTGGAATTCCGTGCCCAGCGGGATGCTGATGCTGATGCCCGGCACCAGGGGCGTCACCTCCTCCCGCGTCGCATCCCGCCGCCACATCTCGCCGCGCCCGGCGACCACATACCAAAGCTCCTCCACCGTGCGGTGCGTCACCGCCATGGAGACCTCCCCGGGGTTCAGCTTGAAATGCGCCATGGTGCCGCCCGCGGCGCGGACCAGCAGCCGCACCTCCGCCCCATCGGGGGCCAGCACGTCCGGCGCTTCGGGCAGCGCCCGCGTCTCGAAGCTCATGCCACCAGCACCGCCCTGAAATCATTGACGTTGGTCAGCGTGGGCCCGGGTTCCAGCAGGTCGCCGAGCGCGCTGAACAGCGAATAGCTGTCATGTCGCCCGAGAATCGATCGCGGGTCCAGGCCCTTCGCCCGGGCACGGGCCAGGGTGTCGGGCGTCGCGATCGCGCCCGCATTGCCCTCGGACCCGTCGATCCCGTCGGTGTCGCCCATCAGCGTCCAGATGCCCGGCGTGCCGGCCAGGGTCACGGCGCAGCCCAGCAGCGCCTCCCCGTTCCGCCCGCCGCGGCCGTGGCCTTCCTTCCCGATCGTCACTGTGGTCTCCCCGCCCGAGAGCAGCACGCAGGGGCCGGGCAGGGGGTGGCCATGGGCGTGGGCGGAGAGCGCGATGCCCGCGATCGCCTTGCCGAGTTCCCGCGCCTCTCCCTCCAGCGCATCGCCCAGGATCAGCGGCGCCAGGCCCAGTTCCCGGGCCTTGGCCGCCGCGGCTTCCAGCGCCATGCGCGGCGTGGCGATGAAGCGGTAATCGACCTGGCCCAGCCGGGGATCGCCCGGCTTCGGGCTTTCCTCCGCGCCAAGCGCCAGATGCGCCACCACGGCCTGCGGCAGCACCATGCCGTAATGCGCCACCAGGGCGCGGGCGTCCTCGAAGGTCGAGGGATCGGGCACCGTCGGCCCGCTCGCGATCACGGTCGGGTCGTCCCCCGGCACGTCGCTGATGGCCAGCGTGACGACGCGGGCGGGATGCGCGGCGACGGCGAGCCGACCGCCGGAAAAAGCCGACAGGTGCCGGCGGATGCAGTTCATCTCGTTGATCGTGGCGCCAGAGGCCAGCAGCGCCCGGTTCACCGCCATCAGATCATCCAGCGTCAGTCCTTCCGCCGGCAAGGTCGTCAGCGACGATCCGCCGCCGGAGACCAGGAACAGCACCAAATCGCGCGATGTCAGCCCGGCCACCGCATCCAGCACCCGCCGCGCCCCCGCCGCCCCGGCGGCATCCGGCACGGGGTGCGACGCCTCCAGCACCTCGATCCGCTGTTTCGGGGAGCCATGGGCGTAGCGCGTCACGCCGACGCCGGAGAGCGGAACCTCCGGCCAGGCCGCCTCCACCGCCGCCGCCATCACGGCGGCCGACTTGCCCGCGCCCACCACCACCACGCGCCCATCCCGGGGCGGCTCCGGCAGATGGCGGGCGAGCACCACGCGGGGATCGGCGCTGGCCACCGCCGCGGCGAAAAGCTTCTCCAGTGCCGCCCGTGCGGTGGCGTCATCCCAGGCCATTCATGCCCCTCCCGGCGTCGCGCGCATCATGACGGCGTGGCCGCGCCGATCAACCGCGGCGGCGCCCGGCGCGCTTGTGGAATTCTTCGTGGTATGGAAGAACGCATGCAAGATGTTCAGGCTGCACGCCCTAACGCCCCAGCGCCCGCAGGATATCCGCGCTTGCCCTGGCGCGGTGCCGAGCCAGCGCCGTCCGCGCGGCTTCCGGGTCGCCGGCCGCCAGCGCGGCCATGATGGCGTCGTGCTCGATGCCGGATGTCTCGGGCTCCGGCCGCCTGGCCGCCGTGGCGGCGCGGGCGCGTTGCGCCTGGTCCGCCGCGTTTTCCGCCAGCCGCGCCAGCTTGGGATTGCCGCAGCCCGCCAGCAGGGCGCGGTGGAAGCGGTCATCCGCCGCCGCCCAGCCGGCGCGGTCGCCGGCCTCCAGCGCGGCCACCATCGCAACGGTCGCCTCCCGCATTGCCGCCAGGGTGCCCTGGGCCCCCGCGCCCCGCGCGGCCAGCAGTGCAGCCGCCTCGCCCTCCAGCGCGATCAGCACCTGGTAGGTCTGGCGGAGGTCTTCCGGGTCGATCGGCAGCACCATCACGCCGCGCCGCGGCAGGATGCGGACCATGCCTTCATGCTGCAGGCGCAGAACCGCCTCATGCACCGGCGTCCGGCTCATGCCGAGCTGGTCGGCGATCGCCTGTTCAACCGCCTCATGCCCCGGTGGCAGCAGCCCTTCCAGGATGCTGGCCTTCAGCGCGGCATAGGCGGCTTCCGCCAGGCTCGGCCGGGCAGGGGAGGGCTCGGCGGGACGCACCCGGTCCTGTCTCATGACGCGTTCCATCCCACCACCCATACCACCAACCGATAAGGCCCCGCACCCATGCGCACCCACCGGATCGCCGCCATCCCCGCCGATGGCATCGGCCAGGAAGTCATCCCCGCTGGCCTCGCCGTGCTGCGCGCACTCGCCGAGCGCTGCGGCGACTTCGCCCTGGATGTCGAGCATTTCGACTGGGGCAGCGACTACTACCGCGCCAATGGCCGCATGATGCCGGAGGATGGGCTGGAGACGCTGAAGCGCTTCGACGCCATCTATTTCGGCGCGGTCGGCGACAAGGACCTGCCGGACGACATCACCCTCTGGGGCCTGCGCCTGAAGATCTGCCAGGGCTTCGATCAATACGCCAATATCCGCCCGACGCGCGTGCTGCCCGGCCTCACCAGCCCGCTCCGCGCCGTGGAGCCCGGTGACATCGACTGGGTGATCGTGCGGGAGAACAGCGAGGGCGAATATGCCGGCCATGGCGGCCGCGCCCATCGCGGGCACCCGGAGGAGATCGCGACCGAGACGGCGATCTTCACCCGCGCCGGCGTCACAAGGATCATGCGCACGGCCTTCGAGATCGCGAAGTCCCGCCCCCGCCGCCTGCTGACGGTGGTGACGAAGTCCAACGCCCAGAAGCACGGCATGGTCTTCTGGGATGAGATCGCTGCCGAGGTCGCGAAGGATTTTCCCCAGGTGACGTGGGAGAAGGAACTCGTCGATGCGATGGCCGCGCGGATGATCCAGCGCCCCGGCAGCATCGACACCGTCGTCGCCACCAACCTGCACGCCGACATCCTGTCCGACCTGGCCGGTGCCGTCGCCGGATCGCTCGGCGTGGCGCCCACCGCCAACCTCGACCCCAGCCGCCGCTTCCCCTCGATGTTCGAGCCCATCCACGGATCGGCCTTCGATATCGCCGGCAAGGGCGTCGCCAACCCCGTCGCCACCTTCTGGACCGCGACGATGATGCTGGAACATCTCGGCGAGCCCGTCGCCGGCCGGCTGCTGATGGAGGCGGTGGAGCGCGTCTGCGCGGCGGGCATCCGCACCCGCGACGTCGGCGGCACCGCCACCACGGCGGAGGTCACGGACGCCGTCATCGCCGCGATCAAGGGGGCCAACCTGTAGCACCCCTGGCGCCGCTGGTCCTCCGCGCCCAAATCGGGTGGCCCGAGGAGGACCAGCCATGCCCGCTATCGACCAGCAGACCCAGACCGAGTTGGAAGCCGCCGCCTTCCGCCGCCTGGTGCAGCATCTTCGCGACCGGCCGGACGTGCAGAACATCGACCTGATGACCATGGCCGGCTTCTGCCGCAACTGCCTGTCCAAGTGGTACCGCGCCGCGGCCGAGGAAAAGGGCATCCCCCTGACCGACCCGGATGCGCGGGAGATCATCTACGGCATGCCCTACAAGGAATGGCAGGCAAAGCACCAGAAGGAGGCGACGGCCGAGCAGAAGGCCGCCTTCGCCGCCACCAACCCGGGGCACTGACGGCGGGTGCCGAAGGGGTGGGCGCTGGTTTGCGCCCCCCCTCGCCCCCGGGTATATCGCGCCCCTTCCTACCCCCGCCTCGCGTCCCCTCAAGCGCGCGGCCGCACTGCCCGGAGCACCCTTGATGAGCGACGTTGACCTGCAGGAAGCGGCCGCCAGCCGTGACCGCCAGGAGAAGGACCCGGACCCCGAGGTGGGCGGCATTGCCGTCGATCGCCTGCGCTCCATCATCGAGCGCGTCGAGCGCCTGGAGGAGGAACGCAAGGCCCTGGCCGGGGACATCAAGGACATCTTCGCGGAAGCGAAATCGGCGGGCTTCGAGGTGAAGGTGATCAAGCAGATCATCTCCATCCGCAAGAAGGAACCCGCCGAGGTGGAGGAGCAGGAGACGCTGCTCGACCTCTATCGCCGCGCGCTCGGCATGTAGCGCCCTGCCCGGAAGGCGCGTGCCTTCCGGGCCCTCACGCCTGGTTCCTTGTGCCGCGAAGGGGTTTGCCCCGGCACGCCCCGCGCGGCGAACGCCGCGTAGCGCCCCGCGCGGCGAACGCCGCGTAGCGCCCCGCGCGGCGTTCGCCGCATGGCGCCCCGGATACATCACGCCGGGCCTTCCTCAGCCTTCCATTCCCGCCAGTAGGCGTCGGCGCCGGGGCGCGCGGGGCGGGGGCGGTCCGCCACCGGCGTGCCGGCATGGATCCAGCCCAGCAGCGCATCGCCCGCCGCGAAGCCCAGCGCGGCCTTGACCGCGTCATCGCGCAGCGCGGGGGAGGACAGCCAGATCGCGCCATGGCCCTGCGCGTCCAGCGCGTTCATCAGGTTCATGGTGCCCGCCGCGGCGCAGGCCTCCTGCTCCCAGACCGGCACGGCATGATGGGGCCGCAGCACCGCGCCCGCCACGATGACGAGGGGTGCCCGTAGCGGCTTCATGCGTTCCAGCTCCAGCCGGTCCGGCGAGGAATCGGGCGCCCTGCGCGCCAGCGACGCGGCCAGCACATCGCCCAGCGCCGCGCGCGCCGCGCCGCGGACCACCACGAAGCGCCAGGGCCGCAGCCCGCCATGATCGGGGGCACGCAGCGCGGCCGCGACGGCGACGCCGATCGCCGCATCATCGGGCCCCGGGTCCCGCAACAGCCGCGATGGCACCGAGGCACGGGCGAGCAGGGCAGCGAGGGCCGGCGTTAAGGGAGGAGGCGCGAAGGGAGGAAGGGTGTCGGGCATCGGCGGTTCCAGCAGGGGTGGCGCAGCATACTTGCGAACGACTCTCATTCGCAATACGATGCCTGCCGATCGGAGAACCCGGATGCCGAAATTCCCCTACTCGCCCTTCCTCCTGGACCCGGCATCCGATCCGGTGCCCCCGGCGAATGGTCAGTCCGCGCGCGCCGCGCTGGACCTCGACGCCGCGGCGCTCTTCGTCGTCGCCACGCTGCGAAGCTGGGTCGCCCCCCTGATCCGCCCGGGGGAGGATCACCCGGATTGCCGCGACCTCTTCGCCATGGCGGGTGTCGGCGCGCCGGGCGTGGCGGCCTTCGATGCGCTGATGGTCATCATCGGCTCGCAGGCCATCCGGCTCATCGACATGCGCTGCTGCACCTGCTGTGGCGTGGGGGAGGATGAGGAAGCGATGCTGCGCCTGGTCGCCGCGCTGCAGGCGGCGGACCGTGCCACGGGCATCGCCGTGCTGATCGACTGGCTGCCGGAGGAGGCGGTCCCCTTGGCGCTGCACGCCGCCTGGTGCTTCGCCGCCGCCATGGCGGAAGCCGGCCTGGTCCTGCGCCCCAGCGGGCGGATCATCCCCTTTCCCGCCGGCAGGACGATGCACTGAAGCGCCGCGCGGCGCCCGGCGCCTGCCGGCCCGGGGTTGTTTTCCCGTTCCGGCGAAGCGTATCTAGCCGCAGCAGGCAGCCAGGGCCTGTGGACAGCTAGCCCCGGGATGCGGGCGGCGGGGGATTTTTCGTGCCTGCCAGGAAGGTGGCGCCGCCGATACCCTTTGGTATCGGCAAGCCGCCTGACGCCGCAGGCGCGGAAAAGCACCGCCGAACGCGCCCGCAGGTTAACTGTCCACAGGCCCTAGGCCTTCGATCGACCAATGCCGGGGATGTGACGACAACGATGTTCTACGAGCCCAGAAGCGGCCACGGCCTGCCGCACGACCCCATCAAGGCCATCATCGCGCCACGCCCGATCGGCTGGATCTCGACGCTGGATGCCGAGGGGCGCCCGAACCTCGCGCCCTACAGCTTCTTCAACATGGTGCAGACGCGCACGCCGCTCTGCATGTTCGGCAGCGATGGCCTGAAGCACACCGCCGCCAACGCCATCGCCACCGGCGAATTCGTCTTCAACCTGGTCTCCCGCCCGTTGTTCGACGCGATGAACGCGACCTCGGCCGCACTCGGCCAGGGCGTCGATGAGTTCGAGGCCGCGGGGCTGGAGAAGGGGCCCTGCCACATGGTGCGCGCGCCCCGCGTCGCGGCGTCGCCCGCCGCGCTCGAATGCAAGGTCGTGCATTCGATGGAGTTGCACACGGTGGACGGCACCAGCACCGGCGGCTGGCTGATCGTCGGCCAGGTCGTCGGCGTGCACATCAACGAAGACTACCTGACGGACGGGCTGTTCGACACGGTGAAGGCCCAAGCCGTCGCCCGCTGCGGCTACCGCGATTATTCGCAGGTCACCGAGATGTTCGCGGCACTCCGCCCGACCGACAACGGTGCCTATCGCCCCGGCGGCGGCGACCACTGATGGCCGGCAAGGTCGCGATCGTCACGGCGGCAGGACGCGGCATCGGCGCCGCCGTCGCGCAGCGCCTGGCGAAGGATGGCTGGCGCGTCGCCGTCATGTCCCCTTCGGGCAACGCAGAAAAGCTCGCCGCCACGCTGCCCGAGGCACTCGGCGTCACGGGTTCCGTCACCGAGGTCGCCGACATCGAGCGCCTCGTCGCCGGGACACTGGAAAAATTCGGCCGCATCGACGCGCTGGTGAACAATGCCGGCCACCCGCCCAAGGCGCCGCTCTTCGACCTGACGGATGCGCAATGGCATGCCGGCTTCGACATGGTGATGCTGAGCGCCATCCGCGCGCTGCGCTGCGTGCTGCCGACCTTCCAGGCCCAGGGCGGCGGTGCCGTGGTCAACCTGTCTTCCTACGCGGCGCTGGAGCCGGAGGGTGATTTCCCCGCCACCACGCTGCGCGCCGCGCTGGGGGCCTGGACCAAGCTCGCCGCCGATACGCTGGCGCCGCAGGGCATCCGCGTGAACGCCGTGCTGCCCGGCTTCGTGGACAGCCTGCCGGAGAAGGAAGCGCGCCGCGTCCGCATCCCGCTGGGCCGCTACGCCCATGCGCCGGAGATCGCGGCGGCGGTGGCCTATCTGCTGTCCGACGACGCCTCCTACGTCACCGGCCAGAGCCTGCGCGTCGATGGCGGGCTGACCCGACACGTCTAGCCCGGATATCGCGGCCCCTGGCCAGGGGCCGCGACCCGGTCTCAGCTTCGCCGCTGCAAGAAGGCATCAAGGCCGTTGACCGGCAGATCCTGCGCTGCCGGCTGAGGTGCCTGCCGCGCCCGCCCCGCACGCACCAGTTCATCCGTGGTACGGATCAGCGATTCGACGCCGCGCGCTGGCGCCTCGATCCCTTGCATGGCCGTGTCGATCGCCCCCAGCGTGCCCGTTACCAGCACCATGGCGTCGTTGGCTCGCGCTAGTTCAAGCTGCGCGGGCAACATCGAAGCAGCAGAACGTACTTCGCTGCGGGCGACGAGCAGAGCGTCATAGCGGCGCTGGATCGCCTCGCGCTGCGCCTTGGCCGTCACGAGGATCTGCTCCGTTGCTTCACGCTCCCTCCACAGCACATGCAACTGGCGCAACAGCATGTCCCGATTCGGATAGCTGGTGCCAACGAAACGCACCGGTATGGCTGGGTCGTCGACGCGGTTAAGGATGTTACGCCCCTCAGCAAGGAACACTTCATTCTGCGCGTGCCGCGTTTCATGGGTGCGGATCAACTCCGCCACGGCTTCGCTCGCCGGGCGCAGTTGCGCGATGGCCTCTTCCACGCGGTTTTCCGCTGCAGTCAGGTCGCGTTGCCGGACCTGGAGGCAGGCAAAGGTGGCCTGGTCACAAGCAGGGCCGCGGGAGGACGGCGCTGCCATGCTGGTCCGCCGCAGTAACTCCTGGGCGAAGTCCGCCACACTGCCGAAGCTCGGCATGAGCCAGGCGCCGGCGACCATGCCGATGGCCATCAGAACCATTGAGCCGAAAAAGCCGATCCCGCCGTCGCTTCGCACGACCAGAGTCCGCTCTCCGCCCGTATCGCCATTCCCTATCATTCTGTTTCCCTCCGTTCGTTTCGCCCAGACAGGGCCCGAAGGAGGGTAGGAAACGTGCGCCTGGTCGGATAGCGGTGGTCGATAGGGCTCCGGCGTGTCAACTCACCGCTTGAACAGCCCCTCCGTCACCGCCGCGTGCAATTCCAGCACCACGCGGCGCTTCACCTTCATCGTCGGCGTCAGCATCCCGTTTTCGACGGAGAAGGGGGGCACCACCGCCGTGTGGCGGATGCGCTCGATGCTGGACAGCTTGCGGTTCACCCGCTCTACCGCCGCCTTGGCCTTCTCCTCCATCCCCTCCGCCGGGACCAGCAGCGCGACGATGCCGGGCCGGCCTTCGCCCGCCACCACGGCCTGGGCGATCTCGGGTTCCGCCATCAGCAGGGATTCCAGCTTGGCGGGGCTCACCATGTCCCCGCCCAGCGTCTTGATGAAGTCGCGCTTGCGGTCGGTGATGCGGATGTAGCCGCCGGTGCCGATCTCCCCCACATCGCCGGTGTGCAGCCAGCCATCGCGCAGGGCCTTGGCGGTGGCCTCCGGGTCGTTCCAGTAGCCATCCATCACCAGATCGCCGCGCACGCAGAGTTCGCCGTCATCGGCAATCCGCGCCTCCACCCCCGGCAGCGGCGGGCCCACCGTTTCGCGCCGGATGGCCCAGGGCGGGTTCACGCTGATGACCGGCCCGGCCTCCGTCTGCCCATAGCCCTGGATCACCGGCAGCCCCATGGCGAGGAAGAAGCCGGAGAGGTCGGGGTCCAGCCGCGCGCCGCCCGACACCATGGCCTGCAGCTTGCCCCCGAAGCGGTCCCGCACCTTGGCCCGCACCAGCCGGTCCAGCACGAAATCCTGCGCGCGTTCCAGCAACCCCAGCGGCGGCCCATCCAGCTTGCGCAGGCCGAGTGCCAAGGCGCGGCGGAACAGCGCGGCCTTGTAGCCGCCCTCCTTCTCCACCCCGGCCTCGATCCGGCCGCGCAGCACCTCGAACAGCCGGGGGACGGCGGTGATGATGCTGGGGCGGATTTCCTGGAACTCCGCCGCCAGCCGGTCCGCGCCGCGGGAATACACCACCTCCACGCCCAGCGACGGCAGCAGGAAGCCACCCACCGTGTGTTCGTAGCTGTGCGACAGCGGCAGGAAGGACAGGTAGGGCGTGCCATCCAGGTGCAGCTTGCGCGCCAGGCTGGCCACGCCTTCGCGGTTGGACAGCATGGCGCGGTGGGGCAGCATCACGCCCTTGGGCAGGCCGCCCGTGCCGCTGGTGTAGACGATGCAGGCCAGCCGGCCGGGCGGGATCAACTCCGCCTCCGCCAGCAGGGATGCGGGGTCGGAAGGCGTCGCCTCCGCCCGCGCCCAGGCATGGCTCACCAGCGCGGCGCCCAGTGCCTCGCCCTCCATGCACAGCAGCAGGTCCAGCTGCCGCCCCGCGAGGGCGGAGGCCGCCGCCACCGTCGCCGCCAGCTTGCGGGTGGAGACGATGGCCGCCGTCGCGCCGCTGTCCCGCAGGATATGCGCGTGGTCGTCGATGGTGTTGGTCGTGTAGGTCGGCACGGTCACGCCGCCGATCGCCATGATGGCGGTATCGGCGATGGGGAATTCCGGGCGGTTCTCGCTCACCAGCAGCACCCGGTCGCCCGGCGCCACGCCTTCGGCCCGCAGGAAGGCGGCGAGGGAAGCGGTGCGGGCGGCGAATTCGCCCCATGTCACCTGCCGCCAGTCCTTGTCCTGCCAGGCGCGCAGCATCGGCCGCCCATGCCAGCCCCGCGACAGGTCCAGCATCATCTGCGGCAGGCTGGTCCAGCCATCAGCCTTGGCGCTGCTCATGCCCTGAAGACGCTCCCCCGTTATCCGGGGCACCATGCCATGCGCCGCGGCGGCGCGGCAGGCCATGCGCCCCCCCGGCGCGGCAGATGGCGACGACCCCGGCCCGGCGAAAGGGGCCAAGGATCGTCGCCGCAACGAAGCGTCAGGCCGCCCGCAATTCCACCATGAAGCGGCCGACCTCCGCCCGCAGCTTTTCCGCCTGGTGCGACAGGTCGGCGGATGCCGTCCGCACCTCCGCCGCCGCCTGGCCGGTGCGGTCCGCATCCGCGTTCACCCCGCTGGCATGGCCGGAGACATCGGCCGTGCCGCGCGCCGCTTCCGCCACCGCCCGCGTGATCTCCCGCGTCGCTTCCGCCTGTTCGGATGCCGTGGCCGCGACCTGGCTGGTCGCTTCCCCCACCACCGCGATGATGCGGGAGATCTCGGCGATGGCGCTGACGGTGCGCCCCGTCTCCGCCTGCATGGCGGCGATCTGGCTGCCGATCTCCTCCGTCGCCTTGGCGGTCTGGGCGGCCAGCGCCTTCACCTCCCCGGCCACCACGGCGAAGCCCTTGCCGGCCTCTCCTGCCCGCGCGGCCTCGATCGTCGCATTCAGGGCGAGGAGGTTGGTCTGCCCCGCGATGTCGCTGATCAGGCGCACCACGTCGCCGATCCGCTCCGCCGCCTCCGCCAGGCCGCGCACGGTATGGCCCGCCTGTTCCGCGGCACCGGTCGCCGCCTGCGCCTGGTCGGAGCCATGGCGGATCTGGCGCGTCACCTCGCCGAAGGAGGCAGCCAGTTCTTCCGCCGCCGCGGCCACCGTCTGCACCCCGCCATTCGCCTGGTCGGCGGCGGAGGCCACCGCGGCGGCGTGGCGGCTGCCATCGGCGGCGATGCCGGCCATGCCTTCCGCCGTCGCGTTCAGCTCGGTCGATGCGGCGGCGACGCCTTCCAGCATCGATCCCGCCTTCTCCTCGAACTGCCGCAGCAGGGCGTCCACGCGTTCCGCGCGCGCCAGGCGCTGCGCCTGTTCCGCCGCGCGCGCCTCGGCCTCCGCCACCCGTTCGGCGCTGCCGGCGCGCAGCGTCTCCACCGCCACCGCCATCTCGCCCAACTCGTCGGTCCGCCCCTGGCCAGGTACCGCCACCGCCAGGTCGCCGCCGGCGATCCGGCCGACCGTCACGGTCAGGTCCCGGATCGGGGCCACCAGGCGGCGCAGCAGCAGCAGCGCGCCGCCCAGCGCCAGGGCGAAGCACAGCGCCGCCAGCCCCAGCGCCAGCCACAGCGCCCGCGCCGCCGCGGCGCCCGCCGCCTCCCCGCCCCGCAGCGCCGCCGCCAGCGCGGCGTCGCGCAATTCCAGGATGGAGGCCTGCGCCCCGCGCGACCAGTCGCGGTAGGTCTGCACCGTGATGCCGAACTCCGTCTCCGGCGCTGCCATGCGGCGCTGCGCGATGCCGATGTAGCGGCGCCACTCGCCCTCATCCCGCCCGGCATAGCTCTGCCGCTGCCGGGCCAGCGCGTCGGACAGCGCCGCATTGGCGGGGACGGATTCGATCAACCGCTGCGCCGCCAGCCAGGCCTGCTCCGCCCGGCCCGTCGCGGCCTGGGCGCCCAGCAAGGCGTCCATCTGCACCGGCGTGCCGCTCAGCCAGGCCAGGATCTGCGCGTTGCGGCGCCCGACCACGTCACGCAGGTCCATGACGGCGGAGGAGACCTCCACCAGCAGCGCCAGTTCCGGCTCCGCCCGCGCGACGCCCTGCGCCCCCTGGGTCGCGATCGCCAGCAGCCCTTCCACCGCCCGGTTGCGCGCCGCGACGGCCGCGGCCGCCAGCCCGGCATCCCGCCTGTCCAGCGGCTGGTCCAGCGCCTGGTTCACGCGGCCGCGCACCGCGTCCAGCTCCGCGGCCAGGCGGGCGATGGCGCCGCCATCCAGCCCCGCCGCCGTCGCGCTGCCGGCGGCGGCCTGCATCAGCCGGCGCGTCGCCTCCGCATCGCCGTTCAGCTGTGCCCGGTCCGGGGCCGCCTGGCGCAGCACCGTGCCGAAGGCGCCCACTTCCACCGCGATGGCGCTGACGGCGCGCTGCGAATCCGCCACCGCCTGCAACTGGGCCATGGCGCTGCCGACCCGCCGCTGGTCCCGCACCGCCTCCCCGGCCACCCAGAGGCTGGCCAGCAGGCCCGGAATGGCGACGAGGCAGAAGCCGATGATGAACAGAAGCCGGATGCGCATGGGCAGATCTTCCATGGAGTCGAAACGACCATCGCCGAAACAGTTTGCCGCTTCGTTGATGGCGGCTTCGGCGATGGGCGGTTCGTCGGTGTTTGGCCCGCCTTGGGCCTGTCCCGCCTTGGGCCGGCCCCGCCCTGATCCTGCCCGGCTTGGGCCTGCCCGGCTTTTGCGCCGCGGGCCTGAAAGGATCGCGCCCGCACCCGTTGGCCTCGCGCCATGGCGGGCTATATGCAGGACGTGACCCAGACCCGCACCGACGCCCCCGATTCCGCCGCCTCCATGGCATCCCCGCCGGCCGCCGCACAGGCTTTGCCGGCCTGGGACCTGTCCGACCTCTACGCCGCGCCGGATGATCCGCGCCTGACCGCCGACCTCGACCGGGCGGAAGCCGAGTCCCGCAGCTTCGAGGCCGCCCATGCCGGCCGTCTTGCCGCCCTGTCCGGCGATGCCCTGGCCGCCGCCATCACCACCTATGAGGGGATCGAGGAGATCCTCGGCCGGGCCATGTCCTTCGCCCAGCTCGTCTTCTCCGGCGATGCCCAGTCGGCGGAGAATGGCCGCTTCTACCAGACCATCCAGGAACGGGTGACGACGATCAGCAGCCACCTGCTGTTCCTCACCCTCGAACTGAACCGGCTGGAGGATTCGGCGCTGGAGCAGAAGATGCTCTCCTCCCCGGCCCTGGCCCGCTGGCGCCCCTGGCTGCGGGACCTCCGCGTCTTCCGCGCCCACCAGCTGTCGGACGATCTGGAGAAGCTGCTGCATGAGAAGGAGGTGACGGGCCGTTCCGCCTGGAACCGCCTGTTCGATGAGACCGTCGCCTCCATGCGCGTCGAGGTGGGCGGTGAGGAGCAGACCGTCTCCGCCGCCCTCAACAAGCTCTCCGACAATGACCGCACGGTGCGCGCCGCCGCCGCCAAGGGCGTCTCGGCGGCCTTCGGCGACCGCGTGCGGCTGTTCAGCCTGATCACCAATGTCCTCGCCAAGGACAAGGAGATCATCGATGGCTGGCGCCGCTATCCCCGCGCCACCTCATCCCGCAACCGCGCCAACATGGTGGAGGATGAGGTGGTGGACGCCCTCGTCGCCGCCGTGCGGGAAAGCTTCCCCCGCCTGTCCCACCGCTACTACGGGATGAAGGCCAAGTGGCTCGGCCTGCCGAAGCTGATGCATTGGGACCGCAACGCGCCGCTGCCGGATGATGCGGACACCACCATCCCCTGGCCGGAAGCCGTGGCGCGCGTCCGCGCCGCCTATGGCGCCTTCAGCCCGGAGCTGGAGCGCATCGCCGCGCCGTTCTTCGAGAAGCCCTGGATCGACGCCGCACTCCGCCCCGGCAAGGCATCTGGCGCCTTCGCACACCCGACGGTGCCGAGCGCGCACCCTTACCTGCTGCTGAACTACCACGGCAAGGCGCGGGACGTGATGACGCTGGCCCATGAACTCGGCCATGGCGTCCACCAGGTGCTCGCCGCCCAGCAGGGCTACCTGATGTCCTCCACGCCCCTCACGCTGGCGGAGACGGCCAGCGTGTTCGGGGAGATGCTGACCTTCCGCGCCGTGCTGGACGCGGAGACCGACCCGCGGAAGCGCCGCGCGCTGCTCGCCGGCAAGGTGGAGGACATGCTGAACACGGTGGTCCGCCAGATCGCCTTCTACCGGTTCGAGACGCTGCTGCACGAGGAACGCCGCAAGGGCGAGGTCGCGCATGAGCGGATCGGCGAGATCTGGATGCAGGTGCAGACCGAAAGCCTCGGCCCCGCCTTCGACTTCACGCCGGACTACAGCGTCTACTGGGCCTACATCCCGCACTTCGTGCACACGCCCTTCTACGTCTACGCCTACGCCTTCGGGGATTGCCTGGTGAATGCGCTCTACGGCGTGTTCCGCGAAGGGCATCCGCGGTTCCAGGAAAAGTACCTGGAGATGCTGAAGGCCGGCGGCACGAAACGGCACAAGGAATTGCTCGCGCCCTTCGGCCTCGATGCCTCCGACCCCGCCTTCTGGCGCAAGGGGCTCGATGTGATCTCCGGCTTCATCGACGAACTCGAACAGGCGGGCTGATCGCGATGGCCGATAACGACAAGGGTTCGACCCTGTTCGGAGAGATGCGGCGCATGGTCCGCACCTCCGGCGCCGTGGGTGGCATCGCGGCGCGCGCGGTCGGGGAACGCTACCTCGGCATCAAGACCGACAAGGCCGCGCATGCGGAAGACCTGAAGCAGATCCTGGGCGGGCTGAAGGGTCCGCTGATGAAGGTTGCGCAGTTCCTGTCCACGGTGCCGGATGCCCTGCCGGAAGAATACGCCCAGGAACTGGCGACGCTGCAATCCAACGCGCCCGCCATGGGCTGGGCCTTCGTGCGCCGTCGCATGCAGGGCGAACTCGGTCCCGCCTGGCAGTCCCGCTTCAAGAGCTTCGGCCAGGAAGCCGCGGCCGCCGCCAGCCTCGGCCAGGTGCATCGCGCGACCCTGCCGGATGGCCGCGAGGTCGCCTGCAAGCTGCAATACCCGGACATGCCTTCCGTGGTGGAAGCCGATCTCCGCCAGCTCAAGATGGCGCTCGGCGTCTTCCGCCGCATGGACAACACCCTCGACAACGCCGATGCCTACAGCGAACTCGCCGCCCGGCTGCGGGAGGAGCTGGATTATGAGCGCGAGGCCTCGCACATGCGCCTCTACGGCGCGATGCTGCGGGACACGCCCGGCGTCGCCGTGCCGGAAGCCATCCCGGAACTGACGACCAAGCGCCTGCTGACCATGACCTGGCTGCAGGGCCGCCCCATCCTGCGCCGGCTGGAGGAAGACCCGCCGGAGGAGGAGCGCAACGCCTATGCCCGCGCGTTGTTCAAGGCGTGGTACGTGCCCTTCTACCGCTACGGCGTCATCCATGGTGATCCGCACCTCGGCAACTACGCGGTGCGGCCGGATGCGGAAGTCGGCCATGGCGTGAACCTGTTCGATTTCGGCGTCATCCGCATCTTCCCCGCCAGCTTCGTCACCGGCGTGGTCATGCTGTACGAGGCCGTGCGCGACCATGACATCGAGAAGGCGGCCCATGCCTATGGCATCTGGGGTTTCCGCAACCTGTCGAAGGAAACGATGGAGGTGCTGAACCTCTGGGCGCGCTTCCTCTACGAACCGCTGGTCGAGGACCGCGTCCGCTCCATCACCCCGTCGGAAGACCCCGGCTACGGGCGCAGCGTGGCGCAGAAGGTGCATGAGGGGCTGAAGCGCACCGGCGGCGTGAAGATTCCCGCCGAATTCCCGCTGATGGACCGCGCGGCCATCGGCCTCGGCAGCGTCTTCTTCCGGCTCCGCGCCCAGGCGAACTGGCACCGCCTGTTCATGGAACTGGTCGAGGATTTCTCCGAACAGGCCGTGGCGCAACGCCAGGCGGCGGCGGTCGCGGCGGCGGGGGTACCGCCCGGCTGATGCGGGAGGGCGGGATAGACGAATCCCGCCTGTTGCATAGCTTCCAGGCGATGCTTTGGCGCCGTTAAGCCTTGGCCAACACTCCTCGCGCATACTTGTGCGGAGCCAGGAGTGTTCCATGTCGTTGACCGCGTTCCGCACCATTGGCGCCCGCTTCGCCATCCTTGCCTCCATCCTCGGGCTGGTGGCCCTGGGCGGGGCCTTCGTGGCCTTCGAGGCCGATCGCCGGCAGGGCGAAAGCGCGGAGGTTCTGCGCGCCCAGGCCAGCGCGCGACCGATGATCGAACGCATGCGCGGCGCGATCTACGCGGTGGTGATGGAAAGCCGCGGCCTCTACATGGCCGCCAATCGCGCCCAGGCCGAACGCTTCGCCACCAACCTCCGCGCCCATCTGCGCGACACCGAAACCGAATGGCAGGCGCTGCGCGGCGTGCTGCCGGCCGAATTGCAGCCCATGGCCGCCAGCGTGGAGCCCGCGGTGCGCAACTTCATCCGCTTCCGCGCGGAACTGGCCACGATCGGGGTGGAGCAGGGGCGGGAAGCCGCCGACCGCGCCGGCAACAACGACCAGAACCGGAGCGCCCGGGAAGCCTTCAACCGTGGCCTGGACCAGCTGAACGATGCCCTGACCGCCGTGCTCGAACGGGAAACGGCCGCCTCCATCGCCGCCGGCCAGCGTACCGCCATGCTGCTGCTGGTCACCACCGCCATCGCCGTCGTGCTCGTCCTCTCTCTCATCCTCTGGCGCGTCCGCGCCACCGTCGCCCAGCCGCTCCGTCGCCTGACCGCCGCCATCGACACCATGGCGGCGGGGAAGCTGGACCAGGTGACGCTGCCCCCCGCCGGGGTGGATGAGGTCGGCCGCATCGCCGCCGCCGCCACGGTCCTGCACGCGAAGCTGCTCGACGCGAAGCGGCTGGAGGCCGAGGCCGCTTCCATGCGCGAACAGGCGGAACGCGACCGCATCGCGACCACCCGCCGCGCCGCCGATTCGATCGAGCATGCGGTCGGCGGCATCGTGGAGGCGCTGGGCCGATCCGCCACCGACCTGGCCGGCGCCACCACCGTGCTGCGCGGCACGGCGGAAACCGCCTCCGCCCAGGTGCAGGAAGTCGCCGCCGGCGCCGCCGAGGCCAGCGGCAATGTCCAGACCGTGGCCGCCGCGGCCGAGGAACTCTCCATGTCGGTGAACGAGATCACCCGCCGCGTGGACGATGCCGCCGCCGTCGCCCGCCGCGCGGTGGATGAGATGCGCCGCGCCGACATCGCCGTTGGCGGCCTGACGGATAGTGCGGCGAAGATCGGCGACGTCGTCCGCCTGATCAGCGGGATCGCCGGCCAGACCAACCTCCTCGCCCTGAATGCCACCATCGAGGCCGCCCGCGCCGGTGAGGCCGGCAAGGGCTTCGCCGTGGTGGCGGAGGAGGTGAAGACCCTGGCCGGCCAGACCGCCAAGGCCACCGAGGAGATCGCCAGCCAGATCGAGGCCATCCGCGGCGCCGCCGCCGGCGCGGTGGACGCCATCCGCGGCATCGGCACGGTGGTGGGGGAGGTCGATTCGATCGCCCAGTCCATCGCCGCCGCCGTCACGGAACAGGGCGCCGCGACGCAGGAGATCGCCCGCAGTGCCACCGTCGGCGCCGGCGGCACCACCCGCGTTTCCGAAGCGGTGGTGCATCTGCGCCAGGGCGTGGAGGCGACCTCCGGCGCCGTGCGGGACCTTCAGGTCATCAGCACGGAAGTCGCGCGCCAGGGCCAGGATTTGCGCGGCGGCATCGGCCAGGCGCTGGGCGCGCTGCGGGCGGCGTAGAGCGCGATGATCTGAGGCGGAATCGCCGAAAAGTCTGAATCGCGCGACCCAATACCCTCAGCCCGGCACCAGCCTCGCCGTCACTTCCTCGACCGGCGCGGCGGCCAGGCTGGCGCGCATCGCGGCTTCGGTCATCCAGACCTGGCCGCGGCCGAAGCGCCGGCCGCGCCAGGACAGCCGCACCTCCTTCACCCGGAAGGGCCAGGGGGCGATGGCCAGCACGCCATCGCCTTCCTCCAGCGCCAGCGGCACGAGGCTGCCATCCGCCATCGGCGCGCGGCCCACGCCGCCCATGGTGGCGATGCCGCCGCAGACCGCCAGGCTCAGCGCATCCGTCACCGCCACCAGGGCTGAAGCGGCTTCCACCTGCGCCATGGTCGCGCCGACCTGCTCCATCAGCGCCGCCTGAACCGCGGCCTGGCTTTCGCGGTAGTGGCGCGCGGCGGGGCCGTCCTCCGGATGGTCCTGGTGGCGGTCGTCGTAGTGGGAATAGATCAGGCTGCCATGGCGGCTGACCAGCAGTCCGACCCAGGGCCCCCAGCTTGCGGTGGCGCGGGCCACGCCCTCCGCCCACATCGGCGCATGGAGTCGCGCGCCCACGGCCCGGAACACATGCGGCCGCCCGGTGGAGGGGTCGAGCGTCGGCGCGGCCTCCCACCCCATCCAGCCGACATCGTGATGGGCGGCGGCCGTCGCCACATCCTCGAAGGGCTCCGGCATGGCGAAGCCAGGCGCGCCCCATTCGCGCAGCATCTGGCCGGAAACAAGGGCATGCATGGGCTGGCTCACGGCCAGCCAGCTGCCATCCGCCGCTTCCCGGAACAGCATCCGCGCCCCCTTTTTTGCAAAGGTTCGGAGAATGGCGCGGATTCCTGTGCGCCGCCAAGCCCGGCGCGCTTGCCATTGGTGAAACAGCCGTTCATATGGCCCGCCGCTTTGGCTGAGCACGTTTGGTCGAGCATGGGGGTCGCATTGATGCGCGTTGCGGTTTTGCGCGAACGGCGCGCGGCGGAGACACGGGTGGCCGCCACGCCGGAGACGGTTAAGAAAATCATCGCCATGGGATGCACGGTGTCGGTGGAGGCCGGTGCCGGCCTCTCCTCCGGCATCCCGGACGCCCAGTACGCCGAAGCGGGCGCGGAGGTCGCGGCCGATGCCGCCACCGCGCTGGCCGGTGCGGGCCTGGTGCTGAAGGTCCGCGCCCCGCTCGGCGCTGGGGAGGGTGAGGTCGATGAACTCGCCCTGATCCCGCGCGGCGCCGTGCTGATCGGCACGCTCCAGGCCGACAAGGCGATGGCGGAGGCCTATGCGGCCGGCGGCATCGATGCCTGCTCAATGGAACTCGCGCCCCGCATCACCCGCGCCCAGTCCATGGACGTGCTGTCCAGCCAGGCGAACCTGGCGGGCTACCGCGCGGTGGTCGAAGCCGCGGGCGCCTTCGACAAGGCCTTCCCGATGCTGATGACGGCGGCCGGCACGATCAGCGCCGCCAATGTCTTCGTCATGGGCGCCGGCGTCGCGGGCCTCCAGGCCATCGCGACCGCGCGGCGCCTCGGCGGCCGCGTCTCCGCAACCGACGTCCGCCCGGCGGCGAAGGAGGAGATCAAGTCCCTCGGCGCCAGCTTCGTCGGCTATGAGGATGAGGAGAGCAAGGCGGCCCAGACCGCGGGCGGCTACGCCAAGCAGCTTTCCGCGAATTTCTACGCCGAGCAGGCCAAGGTCGTCGCCGCCCACATCGCCAAGCAGGACATCGTCATCTGCACGGCGCTGGTCCAGGGCCGCAAGGCGCCGATTCTGGTGACGGATGCGATGGTCGCCTCCATGAAGCCCGGCAGCGTCATCGTCGACATCGCGGCGGATGCCGGCGGCAATGTCGCCGTCACGCAGCCCGGCGAACAGACGCTGACGGCGAATGGCGTGAAGGTGCTGGGCTTCACCAACTGGCCCGGCCGCATCCCCGCCGCCGCCTCCGCCCTCTATGCGCGCAACCTGCTGACCTTCCTGACCACCTTCTGGGACAAGGAAGCGAAGAAGCCCGCGATGCCGGCGGATGATGACATCGTGAAGGGCGTCACGCTCACCCGCGGCGGCGCCGTGGTCCACCCCTCGCTGGCCTCGGCCTGAGGAGCGTCTCCATGAACCCGATTGATATCGCCAACCAGGCCTCGGCCCGCGCCAATGAGGCGCTGACCCTGGCCGAGCAGGCGCGCCGCCTGGCGGAGGCCGCGGCCCCCGTGGCCGCCGCCGCCGAGCCCTTCCTGCTGCTGCTGACGATCTTCCTCCTCGCCTGCTTCGTCGGCTACCACGTGGTCTGGAACGTGACGCCGGCGCTGCATTCGCCGCTGATGGGCGTCACCAACGCCATCTCCTCCGTCATCGTCGTGGGCGCGGTGCTCGCCACCGGCCTGTCCGACAGCATCGCCGCCAAGATCTTCGGCTTCCTCGCCGTGACGCTGGCTTCGGTGAACATCTTCGGCGGCTTCATGGTCACGCGCCGGATGCTCGCCATGTTCAAGAAGAAGGGGAGCTGAGCCCATGGCACAGACGCTCTCGACGCTCGCCTACCTGGTCGCGTCGGTCCTCTTCATCCTGGCCCTTCGCGGCCTGTCCAACCCGGAAACCAGCCGCCAGGGCAATCTGTTCGGCATGGTCGGCATGGCGATCGCCATCGTCGCGACCCTGCTGAAGCCCGGCATGGGCGCGGGCGGCATCGTCATCGTCCTCGCGGGCTTGGCCATCGGCGGCACCATCGGCACGGTGCTGGCGCAGCGCATCCAGATGACCTCGCTGCCCCAACTCGTCGCGGCCTTCCATAGCCTGGTCGGCATGGCGGCGGTCTTCGTGGCGGCGGCGGCCTTCTATTCGCCGGAAAGCTTCGGCATCGGCACCGTCGGCAACATCAAGGGCGCGTCCCTGGTGGAAATGTCGCTCGGCCTCGCCATCGGTGCCATCACCTTCTCCGGCTCCGTGATCGCCTTCGCGAAGCTCGATGGCCGCATGTCCGGCTCGCCCATCATCTTCAAGGGCCAGCACATGCTCAACGCGGCGCTGGGCGCGCTGCTGCTGGTGCTGGTGATCGCCTTCGTCATCACCGGCAGCCCGGTGCTGTTCTGGCTGATCGCGCTGCTGTCCTTCGCGCTGGGCTTCCTGCTGATCATCCCGATCGGCGGCGCGGACATGCCGGTCGTCGTGTCCATGCTGAACAGCTATTCCGGCTGGGCGGCGGCGGGCATCGGCTTCACCATCGGCAATCTGCTGCTGATCGTGACCGGCGCGCTGGTCGGTGCTTCCGGCGCCATCCTGTCCTACATCATGTGCAAGGGCATGAACCGCAGCATCATCAACGTGCTGCTGGGCGGCTTCGGCGGCGACAGCGGCGCGGCGGCGGGCCCCGGCGCGAGCACGGCGGACCGTGCGCCCGTGAAGGCCGGTTCGCCGGAAGACGCGGCCTACATCATGAAGAACGCGCAGAAGATCATCATCGTGCCGGGCTACGGCATGGCGGTGGCCCAGGCGCAGCAGGTCGTCCGCGAAATGGCCGACCTGCTCAAGAAGGAAGGCGCGGAAATCTCCTACGCCATCCACCCCGTCGCGGGCCGCATGCCCGGCCACATGAACGTGCTGCTGGCCGAAGCCAACGTCCCCTATGACGAGGTGCATGAGCTGGAGGAGATCAACGCGGAATTCGCGGATGCCGACGTCGCCTACGTCATCGGCGCGAATGACGTGACGAACCCCGCCGCCAAGACCGACAAGACCAGCGCCATCTACGGCATGCCGATCCTGGACGTGGAGCGCGCGAAGACCGTGTTCTTCGTCAAGCGCGGCATGGCATCCGGCTATGCCGGCGTGGAGAATGAGCTGTTCTTCCGCCCCAACACGATGATGCTGTTCGGCGACGCCAAGAAGGTCACGCAGCAGATCGTGCAGAGCCTGCAGAAGTAAGCCTGGCCATCCGGCCAGGGCAGGGAAGGGGGGCGCGCAGGCGTCCCCCTTTTTCGTGTCAGGCGGCGCCGTCACGCCGCCTGGGGCATCCCGCCGAAGGGGGTCGCCGCGAAGGCCGCGGGCCCGCCCCGCACCACCCCGCGCAGGGTGAGCACGAGGCTCATCGCATCATGGCCCGCGCCCATCTCCGGCGGGATCATGTCGAGGTCCGAGAGATAGGCCATCGTCCAGGTGGCGAAGCAGCGCGCCGGGGTCGGCGCCTGGTGCAGCAGCCGCAGGTCGTGGTGCCGCTCATCCTGCCGGATCAGGTCCAGCATCCCCGCCACCATGTCGGGCGGGCCCTCCAGCGTCTGCGCGAAACGCCCATTGCCGGACACCAGCAGCCCCGACAGCCGCCAGATCGCGTTCTTGGGGCGGGACACGCCCAGGATCTGCTCCACCAGCGCCTCCTCCTCCAGATGCATCGTCCCGGCGGCGCGGCGGCTGGTGTAGATGATTCGCATCAACGGAGCGGATCGGCCTTGCATGGGATTTCTCGCGTATGGTGACGCGCGTATCTTATCTGGGACGACCCTTCCGAGAGGTTACCGCCCGTCTCAGGTGCTCAGCGCCCCCGTATGTATCAGCGCCCGCAGTCGCATGAGCATCAGCAGGGAAGCATTGCCATCCGCGAATTCCGGCGGCACCTGGTCCAGGTCCCGCAGCAGGGCCATGCTCCAGGCTGGGAAGATGCGGTCTTCCACCACCTCCACCTCCACGATGCGCATGGCGGTGTGGCGGGTGTCGCGCTGGATCACGGCCAGCAGGCCGCGCACCACCAGGGGCCGTCCTTCCAGCACCTGGGCGAAGGCGCCCTTGCCATGCACCAGCACGCCGGTGACGCCGCGGCGCGGGTTGTTGCGGCGCGCGGAATCGACGATGCGCGCCACCGTCTCTTCCTCGGTGGCCAGCGCCTCGCCATGCAGGCGGCTCGTGTAGATCACCCTGTGCAGCCGCCGATCGCCTGAATCCATGCTTCCAGTCCTGGCCCCATTCGCCTGGCGCTGGTGTCGTCCCGCTTTGTGAACGGCGGATTGCCCAGGGGGTGATCACCCCGGAAGGATCAACCCGGGCGGGCGGGCAGGCGCCGCATGGCGCCCCGGAAGGCGTCCAGCGCCTGGTCGATGTCCCGGTCCTCATGCGCCGTGCTGATGTAGTATTTGCTGTCGCCCTTCAGGATGCCGCCGGCGCGCATGGCCTGGTTCACATGCGCGGCCATCGCCCTGTCCGCCCGCATGGTGGCGCGATAGTCACCCACCGTTCCTTCCGCGAAGACCAGGTCGAAGAGCGGCGGTTCACCCACCGCCTGGGCGGCGATGCCGGCCTGCGCCACCTGGGCCTCCAGCCCCGCCATCAGGCGGCGGCCGGTGGCGAAGACGGCGTCGTAGGTCCCGGGCCGGCGCAGCACTTCCAGGGTCTTCAGCCCCGCCACGGCGGCGATGGGGTTGCCGGACAGCGTGCCCACCTGCATCAGGAAGCGGTCCTCGCCCACCGCCGCGCGGTCGAACAGCGCCATGATGTCGGCCCTGCCCACCACCGCCGCCAGCGGGAAGCCGCCGCCGATCACCTTGCCCAGCGTGCAGAGATCGGGCGTCACGCCGTAATAGGCCTGCGCCCCCCCATAGGCGAAGCGGAAGCCCGTCACGACCTCGTCGAAGATCAGCACGATGCCGAAGCGCGTGCAGAGGTCGCGCAGCCCTTGCAGGAACCCCGGCGCCGGCGGGATCAGCCGCTGCAGCGGCTCCACGATGATCCCCGCGATCTCCTCATGCCGCGCCTCCACCAGCCGCGTCACGGCATCGAGGTCGTTGAAGGGCGAGACCAGCACCTCATCCCGCACGGATCGCGGAATGCCCGCGCTGTCCGGCACCGCCTGCGGGAAATTCGCCAGGTGCTTGGGGGCGAGGGACATCAGCCCGTAGTCGCTCATGCCATGGTAGCCGCCCTCGAACTTCACGATCCGGTCGCGGCCGCGGAAGGCGCGGCCCAGGCGCATGGCATAGAGGTCGGCCTCGGAGCCGGAGGAGACGTAGCGAAGCTGCTCCGCGCAGGGCACCGCCTCCACGATCGCCTCGGCCAATGCGATCCCGGCCTCGTTGTTGGCGAAGAAGGTGGTGCCGCGGGACAGTTGTTCCCGCACCGCCTCCAGCACCTCCGGATGCCCGTGCCCGATGAACATCGGCCCGGAGCCCAGCAGGAAGTCCACATATTCGCGGCCGGCGACATCCCACACCCGGCCGCCCTGGCCATGGCTGAGGATCACATCGCCCGGGAAGTTCCCGAAGGTCCCGCCCGGCAGCACGCGCCTGGCGCGCGCCCGCAGCGATTCCTCCCGGTCCATGCTGTCCATCGGGCCCATCTCCGTCGAGTCGACGGAAGTAGAGGGTAGCAGCGCTTGCGGGACAAGCCGTGGCGACTGTCCGTTCAGGGCACAAACGCCGAAAGCCGCGTCATGCGAAGGCAGAAGCCATCGCACCGCGGCTATCCAGCGCAGTTCTGAATCCGGGCTGCGTCACCCGGGATCAGCGATCCTGTGATGCACCCCCTAGGCGGGGGGCGATCCCTCGCGAGGCTTTGCCCCGCGTTCCTGGTCTGCCGGCCCGCCCGGAACCCGGCGCATGCGCCGGGGTTCGGGTCAGCCGGAGGAAAGGCTCAGAAGCCTTCCCGCTCCAGGCGCTTCCGCTCCACCTTGCGGGCGCGGCGCACGGCTTCCGCGGCCTCGCGGGCGCGGCGCTCGGACGGCTTCTCGTAATGGCGGCGGAGCTTCATTTCACGGAACACGCCCTCACGCTGGAGCTTCTTCTTCAGCGCCTTCAGGGCCTGGTCGATGTTATTGTCGCGGACGACGACCTGCACGCGGTGGAACCTCCTTGGTTCACTGGGGGTTGATATCAAGAAACGCGGATACGCGTCGACCGGTTCCGGACTGGCCGGGACCTGCCGACGCGAAGGCGGGTGCCATAGCATGGGGCGGCGCCGAAGCGAAAGACCCTCCCGCACCGCGCGGCACGCATTACCTTATGGCGCGCACACCGCCAGCGCCCGCAGCATCCGGAATACAGCCGCCATGGCCATCCTGAAGATCGCCCGCATGGGCCATCCCGTCCTCATCAAGCCCGCCTTGCCGGTGGCCGACCCGACCGCGCCGGAGATCCGCCGCCTGGTCGCCGACATGGCCGAGACGATGGAGGACGCCCAGGGACTCGGCCTGGCCGCCCCCCAGGTCCATGTCGGGCTGCGCCTGTTCGTCTGGCGCGGCGGCGCCGGGAACATCCTCGCCCTCATCAACCCGGAGCTCGAAGCCGTGGGGGAGGAGACGGAGGATGCGTGGGAGGGCTGCCTCTCCATCCCCGGCCTGCGCGGCTGCGTTCCCCGCGCCGCCCGCATCCGCTTCCGCGGCTATGACATCGACGGCCAGCGCGTGGAGGGCGAGGCCGCCGGCCTGGCCGCCCGCGTCATGCAGCATGAGGCCGACCACCTCGACGGCGTCCTCTACCCCATGCGCATGCCCGACCTCGCGCTGCTCGGCTTCACCGAGGAATTGTCCCGCGCCGCCACCCAGGCCCGCGAATCCGCCACCCAGGGAGACGCCCGATGATCGAACGCAGCGAGGACCGGGACAGCGCGCTCCGCGCCACCCTGCCGCATGTCCCCACCCTCGGCTGGACCCGCGCGGCACTCGCCGCCGGCCTGGCCGATCTCGGCCGCGACGCCCTGGAACAGGACTGGCTCTTCCCCCGCGGCCCGGTGGAGGCGATCGAAGCCTGGTGCGACCTGGCGGACCGGGACATGGAAGCGGCCGCGACGGCGGAGGACCTCTCCGCGCTTCGCACCCCTGCCCGCATCCGCCGCGTCATCGTGATCCGGCTGGAACAGGCGGTTCCGCACCGGGAGGCGATTCGCCTGGCGCTCGGCCACCAGTCGCTGCCCTGGAACGTGCCTTCCGCCATGCGGACCGTGGCGCGCACGGCGGATGCGATGTGGGCCGCGGCCGGCGATACCTCCGCCGATTTCTCCTGGTACACCCGCCGCGCGACGCTGGCCGGCGTCTATGGCGCGACGCTCGCCTTCTGGCTCCAGGACCAGGATGACGGCTTCCCGCGGACGCTCGCCTTCCTCGATCGCCGCCTGGCGGGCCTCGCGAAATTGCAACGGCCCAAGGCAGGTGCCGGGACGAAACGAGCCGCCTGACCCCGCGTTGCCGCCCCGCAACCCAAGCGGAGGCGACCCATGCGCGGCATCCTGTTGTGGCTGATCGGCATCCCCATCCCGATCATCCTCCTGCTCTGGCTTTTCGGTGTCCTCGGATGATGCTTCAACCGCGTGCAGCAGGCCCCGGATTGCGCTAGACTCTCCTTATTCCGGGGGTGCCGACGGGGCCGGGGGGTCCCGCCGCGCGCTCGGGTCGCGCAACGATGGTTGCGCCGCCCGGGCCAATGCGGCAGGCATGGCATCCTCATGGGGGAGTTCCCGCGCCATGCGTCGCGCCACATTTGCCTACCGCCTTCTCGCCGGCGTCCTCGCCACCGGCATCACCGGCCCCGCCCTTGCCCAGGCCTGCGTCCAGCCGCAGGAACGTTCGGCCTTCGAAATCCGCGCCCTGCAGAGCCAGCTCATGGTCACAGCCCTGACCTGCAGCCGTGACCAGGACTACAACGCCTTCGTGAACAAGTTCCGCCGCGAACTCGGCACCGCCTACACTTCCATCGAGGGCCATTTCCGCCGCACCTCCTCCGGGAATTTCCAGCGCGCGCGCGACGGCTTCATCACCCAGCTCGCCAACGACCATTCGCAGGACGGCCTCCGCCAGGGCACCGCCTTCTGCCCGAACTCGGTCGCGCTGTTCCAGGTCGCCCTCGCGCAGTCGGACATGAACTCCCTCGCCACCCTGGCGTCGGATCGCAACATCCTGAACCCGATGATCGCCCCCGCCTGCCCGGAACGCGCCGCGCCCACGCGCAACCGCCCCGCGGCCAGCACCCGCGCGGCCGCCCAGGCGCGCTGAGCCGCCAGGGCTGACGGCGAGGGCCGGGGATGAAGCGCTTCTGGGACGACGCCCGCGCCCAAGCGGCGGAGGGTGGCTACGCCATCCTCCTCGACGGTAAGCCCGTGCGCCTGCCCTCCGGCGCCCGCCTCCGGGTCGCCACCGCGCCCCTGGCGGAGGCGATCGCCGGCGAATGGCGCGCCGCCGGCGGCACCAAGGGCGGGGAGATGCGCCCCGAACAGGTGCCGCTGACGCGCCTGGTCGGCACGGCGGAAGAACGCATCGCGCCCGACCCCGCCGCCACCGTCGCCGCCATCGCCCGCTACGGCGAAAGCGACCTTCTCTGCTACCGCGCCACCGAATCGAAGCTGGCTTCGCGCCAGGCGGAAGCCTGGGACCCCTGGCTGTCCTGGTCCGCCCGGGCGCTCGATGCGCCGCTCCGCGTCACCACCGGCATCATGCCCGTGCAG
Organism: Falsiroseomonas sp.; assembly: GCF_051859025.1. Classification (GTDB taxonomy): domain Bacteria; phylum Pseudomonadota; class Alphaproteobacteria; order Acetobacterales; family Acetobacteraceae; genus Falsiroseomonas. Next base: position 451,779 of record NZ_JBHYGL010000012.1, read on the forward strand.
CAGACCGACCAGGCGCTGCGCGCTTTGGCCCGCGCGGTGGAACAGCACCCGCCCTTGGTGCTGGCCGCCCTCGGCGTCGCGGTGCCGGCGCTGGGCAGCCTGGTGCTCGGCCTCGCCATCGCCGGCGGCCACCTGGCGCCCGAGGAAGCCTACCGCCTGTCGACGCTGGACGAGGCGTTCCAGGAGGAGATCTGGGGCACGGACCCCGAATCGACCGCCCGCCGGGAATCCGCCGCGGCCGATGTCGCCATCGCAGCCCGCCTCGTCAGCCTGGCCCACGCGTGAAGGCCCGGCTCCTCCGGATCGAGGGGCGGGTCCAGGGCGTCGGCTACCGTGACTGGGTGGTGAAGCAGGCGAACCGCCTTGGCCTGCAGGGCTGGGTCCGCAACCGCCCCGATGGCAGCGTCCAGGTCCTGGTGGCCGGGGAGGAAGGGGCCGTCCTCATGCTCCTCTCTGCCTGCCGCCGCGGCCCCATGCTGGCCCGCGTGGACCGGATCGACGAAAGCCTGGCCGAACCCCCCGGCCAGCCCGGCTTCCACCGCCTGCCGACGGGCTGACCAGGCGTTACCCTTCGGGATGTCGATAGTTCTTGTCCGGTTAACCATACTGTCCTATAGAGCGACTCGTCGGCGGGCCTCGTCCCGCCGCGCCCCGGCCGCGTGAGCGGGCCTGGTGCCGCCACCCCCGGATCCAACCCGGCGGAGGGCAGGCGCTGAAGGAGGCCCGGACCGGGGCGCAGCACGCGGATGATCGCCGAAGGGGGGAACAACCCCCAGGGTTAAAACCCAAGGGCAACCGCGCCTCAGTGGACAACATCGGACCGGCCCCGGCACGCGGGTGGGTCCTTCTGCCACCCTCCCGCCCGGCACCGCGCCGCGCGGGATGACCGGATTTGATCACCCTTCATGACGACCTTCGCCGAACTCGGCCTCTCCCCCCGCCTCCTCCAGGCGCTCGAGGAAGAAGGCTACACCACCCCCACCCCGATCCAGCGCGACGCCATCCCCCACGCCCTGAAGGGCCGGGATATCCTCGGCATCGCCCAGACCGGCACCGGCAAGACCGCCGCCTTCGGCCTGCCGCTGCTGCACCTGCTGGCCGAATCCAAGGGCCGCCCGCCCCGCGGCGGCTGCCGCGCGCTCATCCTCTCGCCGACGCGCGAACTGGCCAGCCAGATCGCCGACAGCCTGAAGGCCTATGGCCGCCACATGGGCCTGTCCGTCGCCGTCATCTTCGGCGGCGTGCCCCACGGCCCGCAGCGCCGCGCCCTGGCGCATGGCATCGACATCCTGGTGGCCACCCCCGGCCGCCTGCAGGACCACATGGATGAGGGCTCCGCGCGCCTCGACATGGTGAATGCCCTGGTGCTCGATGAAGCTGACCAGATGCTGGACAAGGGCTTCTGGCCCGCCATCCGCCGCATCCTGCCGAAGCTCCCCCAGCCCCGGCACACCATGTTCTTCTCCGCCACCATGCCGACGGAAGTCGCCAAGCTGGCCGGGGAGATTCTCCGGGATCCGATCCGCGTCGAGGTCGCCCCCGTCTCCTCTACGGCCGAGCGCGTGACCCAGCACCTGGTCGTCATCGAACAGGGCCGCAAGCGCGCCAAGCTGGCCGAGTTGCTGCGCGGCGAAGGCGTGGGCCGCGCCCTGGTGTTCTCCCGCACCAAGCACGGCGCCGACCGCATCGTGAAGAACCTGGAAGCCGACGGCATCAACGCCAACGCCATCCATGGCAACAAGAGCCAGGGCCAGCGCGAACGCGCTTTGGCCGACTTCAAGTCCGGCCGCGCGCCCGTGCTGGTCGCCACCGACATCGCCGCCCGCGGCATCGACGTGGACGGCGTGACGCACGTGATCCAGTACGACATGCCGGACACCCCCGAAGCCTATGTCCACCGCATCGGCCGCACCGCCCGCGCCGGCGCATCCGGCATCGCGGTGGCGATGTGCGCGCCCGACGAGCGCGAGAAGCTGTGGCAGGTGGAAAAACTGATCCGCATGCCCATCCCCGCGACCGATGAACGCCAGGACGTGTCCGTGCCCATGCACCGCACCCCCGGCCGCCCGGACGCGATCAAGCCCGCAGCCGGCGCCAGCCGCGGCCGCAACGCCGGCGGCCGAGGCCGCTCCGGCGGTGGCGGCGGTGGTGGCGCCCAGCGCCAGCAGCCCCGCGGCGGCGAAAACCGCCCCCGCACGGACGCGAAGCCCGCCACGCCGCGCGGCGACGGCGGCAACGCCCCCGTCCGCCGCCCCGCCGCCGCAGCCGCCGCCACCCCGGCCACCAGCCGCGACCGCGCCTGGCGCGACGGCGACTTCCGCGACGCAGCACCCGCCTTCCTGCGCAAGCGCTGACGTTAAGCCCTCTCCCCCTGCTTGAGGGGGGAGAGGGTAGGGTGAGGGGGCTGTGCAACCCGTCCGCCCTTTGAATTCAACGCCTTGGGGGGGGGGGCGCCCTCCCCCCCACCCCCCCCCCCCCGGGGGGGCCCCCCC
>NZ_JBHYGL010000012.1:454280-454850 GCF_051859025.1 Falsiroseomonas sp.
AAGGCGCCGCCTTCCCCAAACCCCATCCGCCAGGGGGGAGACCCCCCTGGACCATCATCGGTTTGGCGCGGGATGCCGAAGCGCCCAACTCGCGTCCGCGCTGCCTGGAACCCTCCCCCGCGCTTGCGGGGGAGGGCAGGGTGGGGGTAGTCCCGCCGCTGCACCCACAGCATCCAGGCACCCCATGCGCGAAACCGTCCTGGCCAAAGGCGAAACCGCCACCCTCGTCATCGTCACCGCCAACGGCCAGACCGAGATCCTGGACGGCGAAGATGAGGTGATCGAATCCCACAAGGACGACCGCCACGAGGCCATCCTGGCGCGGTATCTCGCGCAGGGTTGGGAGATCGAGGAAGACGGGCCGTAGGGCCGAAAACCCCACCCGCCGCCGCGCTAGCCTCGCCGCCCGCGAGCGACCGGCGCAGGAAAAGGCGGTCGCAGCGTCCTGCGACCCTTCGTGATCGCCAGGCCCCGGATGGCGTTCAACGGCGTCAGGTCAGCGACCGGTGTGTCCGTCAGGTCGAGCGTTTGCAGGCTGGTGAGGCCGGAGAGCGGCGACACATCCGCGAC
>NZ_JBHYGL010000013.1:0-26602 GCF_051859025.1 Falsiroseomonas sp.
GGACCGCGAGGTTTCATCGGAAGGTGGGAGAGGGGCACCGAGCGCGCGCATGTTCGGCGCGACCGCGGTGCCCCTCTCCCACCTTCCGATCAATTCATGGGTTCAAAGGGCCCGCTGGCCCTTTGCGGGGAAGGGGTATCGGGGAAGGGGCGGAGCCCTTTCCCCGGGCCACTGGCGCAACCCCCAGCCTCACCCCCGCCGCATGGCCCCGCGGATCGCGTCCAGCAGCGTGTCCATGTCGCGTTGGAACGTCGGGCCGTTGGCGTAGCCGTCGGGGTCGCCGGCGCGTTCCATGAAGCGGCGCCATACGGGGGTGGACATGCCTTGCCGGAAGCGGTCGTGGAGGTAGGTGATCATGTCCTCGGTCATCCCCGCGGGGCCGACCCAGCCTTTCATGTTTTCCGCCACCAGGTCGCTGCCGAGTTCGCGCATGGTCGGCACGTTGGGGTAGGCCGGGTGACGTTCGGCGGTGGTGACGGCGAGGGGCAGCATGTCGCCGGAGGCGACGAGGCCGCCCAGTTCGTCGGAGGCCTGCACCGCCAGGTCGATCTGCCCGGCCAGCAGGGCCTGCTGCTGCGGTCCGCCGCCGGTGTAGGGGACGTGGAGCAGTTCGGTGCCGGTGGCGCGTTCGAACATGATGAAGATGGAATGCGACAGCGTGCCGACGCCGGAGGAGCCGTGGGTGATGCCGCCGCGGCTGGCTTTCGCGGCCTCGATCACCTGGGCGAGGGTCGTGAATTTGCCGCCGCGCCCGCGGGTGCAGATGAAGTGCGCGTTCCGGGTCAGGCGGATGACGGCGGAGAAGCTGCGCTTCGGGTCGTAGGGCAGTTCGCGATGGGCGGGGAGGGAGGTGCTCTCGGACCCGCCGGCCATCAGCAGCGTGTGCCCATCCGGTGCCGCGCGCGACACCTGTTCGGCGGCGATGGCCCCGCCGGCGCCCGGCCGGTTCACGACGACGAGGGGCACCGGGAAGGTGGCCGAGACCGCTTCCACGATGGTGCGGGCGATGATGTCCGTGCCGCCGCCGGGCGCGAAGCCGACGATGAGCTGCATCGGCCGGGTCGGTTGCCATGCCGATTGGGCACGCGCGGCGATGGGGAGGAGGAGGGGGGTAGCCAAGGGGGTAGCCAGCAGGCTGCGGCGCGTCAGGCGCATCGGACGGAATCTCCCAGGGGCGCCCTCTGCGGGGCGGATCGGGGAAGAATGGCGGCAGCGACGGGCCTGTTCAATCGCCGTCGTCGGGGATGTTCAGCAGTGCCCCGCAGGCCTTGCAGTGGACGGCGTCCGGGTCGTGGCGCCCCAGCCCGCAGGCCTCGCAGCGGAAGCGCACCTTGGTGGGCCGGAACAGCGCCTGGGCCAGGCGCAGGAACAGCGTGACGCCCGCCAGCATGATGACCACGGTGATGAGGCGCCCTGCCGTGCCGTGCAGGGTGATGTCCCCGAACCCCGTGGTGGTGAGCGCCGTGACGGTGAAATACAGCGCGTCCGCCCAGTCGGTGATGGCGGGGTTCACGCGGTGCTGGGTGGCGTGGACCACGCCGGTCATCACGATGATGAAGACGATCAGGTCCGCCGCCGCCACCACCGCTTCCTGGTTGCGCCGGAAGGCGGGCAGGTCCTGCCGCAGGTGTATGACCAGCCGGGCGGATCGCAGCAGCCGCAGGGTGCGCAGGCTGCGCAGGAAGCCCCATCCCGCGAAGAAGGGTGCCAGCAGGAAGGAGATGACGGCGAGCAGATCCGCGATTCCCGCGGGGTGCAGCAATTCGCGGCGGGCGGCGCGCGATGTCTTCAGCCGCACCGCCATCTCCGCCACCAGCACCAGGCCCACCAGGATATCGATCACCAGGACCGTGGTGGTTGCCGGTAGGAAGGATTCCAGGATCACCCAGCCCAGCGCCGCCAGGTCCAGCGTCAGCAGCCCATAGGCCGCCAGCGCCCCCGGCCGCCCGGCCAGGCCCTGGAACTGCGGCAGGGTGGTCAGGGCAGCAGCCCGAAGCCGACGCCGGGGGTTTCCGCCACCAGGATGCGCCCGCGATCGACGGTGGGGTGGTGCGCGAAGCGGTCCCGCAGCGCGGCATGGGCGCCATGGACTTCCAGCATCCCGCCATGGGCATGGCCGGCCATGGCGGGCAGGCTTGCGGCCTCGAACCCGCCGGCGCCGGTTACGGGCACGCCATGGGCTTCCGCCATCGCCATGATCCGCAGCATGGATGTGATGCCCCCGCAGAAGGCCGCGTTGGGTTGCAGGATATCGAGTGCCCCGGCCGAGAGCACGTCACGGAACCACGATGGCGCCTGCATCATCTGGCCGGAGGCGAGCGGGATGGCAGTGGAGCGGCGGAGTTCGAGGAGGGAGGGGATGTCGTTGTCCCGGACCGGTTCCTCGAAGAAGGCGATGTCGCAATCCGCCACCATCGCCGCCAGCCGCTTCGCCTCCGCGACCGTGAAGCCGCAATTGGCATCGAGCATGAGGGGCGCGTCGCCGATCGCGCGCCGCACGGCACGGATGCGGGCGGCGTCCTCGCTGATCGGCCGCCCCGTGCCTACCAGCAGCTTCACGCCGGCGAAGCCCGCCGCCAGCGCGGCCTCGCAGGCCGCCACCAGTTCCGCTTCCGTGAAGGCCGGCATCCCCGCGGTGGCGTAGGCGGGCACGGAATCCCGCGCGCCGCCCAGCAGCCGCGCGACGGGCAGCCCCAGCGCCTTTCCCTTGATGTCCCACAGCGCCAGGTCGAGTGCCGACAGCGCCGAGACGAAAGGCCCGGTGGCGCCGCGCGGGTTCAGCCGCTTCGCGACCATGCCCCGTAGCGCCTCATGCGCCATCGGGTCCTGCCCGGTGACGGCCTGCGCCATTTCACCGTTCAGCAGGGCCACGACCTGGGCGGAGAGGAAGCGCCCCGTCATCCCCTCCCCGAACAGCCCCGCATCGGTCTGCACGCGCAGCCGCACGAAGCTCAGGCTTTCCCGCCCCGCATAGGCATCGGCGGCCCGCGCGGGCTTCAGATGCTCGGCGGCGGCGGTGAGGGCCGTGATCTTCATCAGCGCGCGATGACTTGAGGCGGAATCGCCGAAAAGTCTGAATCGCGCGCTTCAGCAACAGCTGAACCGGGATGCGGGAGCGACAGCGAGCGCATGACGGTTCAGCGCGTGGGCTTCGGCGGCGTCACCGAATAGTCGTAGAAGCCCTTGCCGGATTTCCGCCCGAGCCAGCCGGCCTCGACATATTTCCGCAGCAGCGGGCTCGGCCGGTACTTGCTGTCGCCCATGCCGGCATGCAGCACCTCCATCACCGCTAGGCAGGTATCGAGGCCGATGAAATCCGCCAGTTCCAGCGGCCCCATCGGGTGGTTGCAGCCGAGCTTCATGCCCGTGTCGATGGAGACGATGTCGCCCACGCCTTCCTGCAAGGCGACGCAGGCCTCGTTGATCATCGGCAGCAGGATGCGGTTGACGATGAAGGCGGGGTAGTCGGCGGCGAAGGCGACGGTCTTGCCCATCCGCTCCGCCAGCGTGGCCACCGCCGCCACGGTCGCATCCTCCGTCGCCAGGCCGCGGATCACCTCCACCAGCTTCATCATCGGCACGGGGTTGAAGAAATGCATGCCGACGAAGCGCCCCGGCCGGTCCGTCGCCGCCGCCAGCCGCGTGATGGGGATGGAGGAGGTGTTGGACGCCACCAGCGCATCGGCGCGCAGATGCGGCGTCAGCGTCGCGAAGATCTTGAGCTTGAGGTCCTCCCGCTCCGTCGCCGCCTCGATCACCAGGTCGCAATCGCCGAAGGCCGCGTAGTCGCTCGTCGTCGCGATGCGGGCCAGGGACGCATCCTTGTCGGCGGCGGAAAGCGTGCCTTTCTGCACCTGGCGGTCCATGTTCTTCGTGATGGTGGCGATGGCCTTGGCGAGTGCCGCCTCCGCCACATCCAGCATCACCACATCGATGCCCGCCTGCGCCGCGACATGGGCGATGCCGTTGCCCATCTGCCCCGCGCCGATGATGCCAAGCCGCTGGATCGTCGCCATCAACCAAACCCCCCTGATACAGAAAAAGCCGGGGCAGCCCCCGAAGGAGCCGCCACCGGCGTGTCCGTCATTCCGCCGTGGCGGAAAACCCTACTTCCTGTCGAGCTCGGCCTCGAGTTCCGGGATGATCTTGAATACGTCGCCCACCAGGCCGTAATCGGCCACCTGGAAGATCGGCGCTTCCTCATCCTTGTTGACGGCCACGATGACCTTGCTGTCCTTCATGCCCGCGAGGTGCTGGATGGCGCCCGAGATGCCGAAGGCGATGTAGAGTTCCGGCGCCACGATCTTGCCGGTCTGGCCGACCTGCATGTCGTTCGGCGCATAGCCCGCATCGACCGCGGCGCGCGACGCACCGATGGCCGCACCCAGGCGATCCGCGACGCCTTCCAGGATCTTGAAGCTGTCGGAAGACCCCATGGCCCGCCCGCCGGAGACGACGACGCGCGCCGCCGTCAGCTCGGGCCGTTCCTGCTTCACGATCTCGGCGCCCACGAAGGTGGAGACGCCGGGGTTCGCCGCGGCGGCCGCATCCTCGATCGCGGCGCTGCCGCCCTCGGCCGGGATAGGGTCGAAGGACGCGGCGCGGACCGTCATCACCTTCTTCGCGTCGCTGGTGCGGATCGTGGCCAGCGCGTTGCCGGCATAGATGAAGCGGCGGAAGGTGTCGGGGCCTTCAACGCCCGCGACATCGCTGATGATCTGCACGTCGAGCAGGGCGGCGACGCGCGGCATCACATTCTTGCCGGCCGCGCTGCCCGGGGCGAGCAGGGCGTCATAGCCAGCGGCCAGGCTGACCAGCAGCGCCGCCACCGGCTCCGCCAGCGCCATGCTGTCGCCGGACGCGACCAGCACCTTCGCCACCCCCGGCAGCTTCGCCGCCGCTGCCGCGCCCTCGGCGCCCAGCACCAGGACGTGGATGTCGCCACCCAGCTTCTGCGCCGCCGCCAGCGCGCTGCGGGTGGGCTGGGAGACGGTTTCGCCGCGATCGGCAAGGACCAGGACGGCCATCTTCAGATCACCTTCGCTTCGTTGCGCAGCTTGTCCACGAGTTCGGCAACGCTGCCGACCTTCTTGCCCGCCTGGCGCTTCGGCGGTTCCTCCACCTTCAGCACCGTCAGCCGCGGCGTGACATCGACGCCGAGGTCACCCGGCTTCATCGTCTCGATCGGCTTCTTGCGGGCCTTCATGATGTTCGGCAGGGACGCGTAGCGCGGCTCGTTCAGCCGCAGGTCGGCGGTGACGATGGCCGGCATGGTCAGTGCCACCGTCTCCAGCCCGCCATCGACCTCACGCGTCACCCGGGCGGTGCCGTCCGCGATCTCGACCTTGCTGGCGAAGGTGCCCTGGCCCCAGCCCAGTAGCGCCGCCAGCATCTGGCCGGTGGCGTTCATGTCGTCATCGATCGCCTGCTTGCCGAGGATGACCAGCTGCGGGCCTTCCTTCTCCACCAGCGCCTTGAGGATCTTGGCGACCGCCAGGGGCTCCGTGCCCTCGGCCTCCACCAGGATGCCGCGGTCGGCGCCCATGGCGAGCGCGGTGCGGATCTGCTCCTGCGCCGCGGTCGGGCCGACGGAGACGGCGACGATTTCCGTCGCGATCCCCTTCTCCTTCAGGCGGACCGCTTCCTCGACCGCGATCTCGTCGAAGGGGTTCATGGACATCTTCACGTTGGCCGTCTCGACCCCCGTGCCATCCGCCTTCACGCGGACCTTCACGTTGTAGTCGACCACCCGCTTGACGGGGACGAGGATTTTCATCGGTTGCCGGATCCCTGGTCGGCGCCGGCGCAGATGCTGCCCCGGGCGCTAATCGCTGCCGCAAAAACGGGCCGGACCATAGGGCGGAGGGTCCGGCCGGGCAAGGCGCGGCGGCCCGGCCCGATGCTGCGCCTGCTCAGGCTTTGACGATCAGGAGCAGCAAAAACAGGACAAGCGTCACGCCCTGCATGACAACCCTGGCCCGCATGAGCTTGTTGGACCGAGTGCCGCCACCATCCTCGCTGCGGACCAGCCCCAGCATCCCCGCGAACATGACGCCGAGGGTGCCGAGCATGGAAAGGGCGACGAGAACCATCAGGAACGTGACCATGCGCGCAACATGGCATGGATGGCCCAGACGGCAAGCTAGCGGCGCGCCCCGTAGATCGCCCAGGCCCCTGCCAGCACCGCCGCCACGCACATCAGGAACCCCGCCTGGTAGCCCCCCGTCCCCGCGATCAGCAGGGAAAAGGCCGGTGGCGCCACCAGCATCGTGACCGCGAAGGCGAATGACAGGGCGGAGGTCGCGGCCCCCACCTGCCCCTGGGGCGCCAGGCGGGCGGCTTCCGCCAGCATGATCCCGTTCCAGCCGATGGCCGTCGCGCCCATCACCATGCCCGCCAGGGTCACGACCAGGATCGGCCAGCCGGCATCGGCGAAGGCCAGCACCCCGCCGGCGATTCCCGCCCCCAGCCCGCAGGCCACCAGCACGATCCGCGCGCCCCAGCGATCCGCCAGCAGCGCCCAGCCGATGCGCCCCACCACCCCCGCCGCCTGGGCCAGCGCCAGGTGCAGCCCCGCCTGGCCCAGCGCCACGCCCAGCGACGCCACCTGATAGGCCACGAAGAAGGTGGAGAAGCAGAACTGCGCCACCCCATAGCCGCAGGACATGGCCGCCAGCCGCGCCAGCGCCCGGTCCCGCCGCAGCATGGCGATGGAGGCCGCGGATTCCCGCAGCAGCCCGCCGAAGCCCGCCCCCGCGCCGCCCGGCGCATCCCGCCCCTGGTCCAGCCCGGCCCGCAGCGGCTGGATCGCCACCGCCACCACGAAGGCGATCGCCGCCATACAGAGGATGCTGGTCCGCCACCCCGCCACCAGCGCGATGGCCGGGGCAAGGGCCGCCACCACCATGGCGCCCAGCGGCACCCCCGCCTGCTTCAGGCTGAACACCAAGGCGCGCCGGCGCGGCGGCGTATGGGCGGCGATCAGGTGGCTGCCCCCCGGCGTCAGCGGCCCATGCCCCAGCCCCGCCACCAGGGCCGAGACCACCAGCGCCACCGGATGCCCCAGCGCCGCGATGGCTATCCCCACCCCCACCGCGACCATGCAGACCTGCAGCATCCGCACGCCGCCCCAGCGGCGGATCAGCGGCCCGGTGAAGGGGCCGGAGAACAGCGCGCCCAGATAGACCAGCGCGGTATGGAATCCCGCCAGGCTGGCCGGCACCCCGGTTTCCCCCGCCATGGCGGGCGCCAGCACCGGCACGGTCAGGAAGGCCCCCATCCCTGCCAGATGCGCCGCCAGCAGCGCGATCATGATGGTCCAGAGGGAAGGGGAGGGGCCCGGCACGCCCCCATCCTCCCCCGTGTCGCGCTGCACCGCAACACGGGTCCTGCCGGAGGCAGGCGGCAAGCCGTGCCCGGGGCATGAGGTAACGTGCCCCGACACATCCAAGGGTTGACCGCGCCCCCCCGGGCAGGGTGTACCCCTGCCCCATGCGCGCCCTCATCCGTGCCTTCCCCTTCCTCCTCCTCCTGCTCATCGCCCCCATGGCGCTGGCGCAGGCTCCGGCTGCCCCCGCGCCCTCCGCCTCCGCCACCAGCCCGGCGGAGCTGGACCGGCTGCTGGGCCTGCTGCGAGACGATGCCCGGCGGGCGGAGCTGATGCGGACGCTGGAGGCCCTTTCCGCCGCCCAGCGCAGCGGCACCGCCCCTGCTGCGACTCCCGCGGGAGCCACGCCAGCCGCCGCCGCCGCCCCCGCCGCCACGCCCGAAGCCGCACCGGCCGCCGCCGCGGAGCCCGCCCTGCTCGCGCCCAACACCCTTGGCGCCCAGTTGCTGATGGGCGCCCAGCAGCGCCTGCAATCCATCTCCGAAAGCATGGTCACCGCCGTCCAGGCCGCGACGGACCTGCCCGCTCTCTTCACCTGGCTGGGCGGCATGGCGCGGGACCCGGTGACGCAGACCCGCGTGATCGACGCGGCATGGAAGCTGGCGCTGCTGTTCGGCGCGGGCCTGGTGGCGGAAATCCTGGCGCGGCGGGGGCTCCGCCGCTGGTCCGACCGGCTGGATGCCATGGCGCCGCCGGCCGATGCGCGCTGGACCTGGGTGCGCCGCGTGCCCCTCGTCCTCGCCCGCTTCCTGCTGGACCTGGTCCCCGTCGCGGCCTTCGCCATCATCTCCTACGGCATGATCGGCTTCGTGCGGCCGCTGCCGACCACCGAACTCGTCCTGCTGACGGCCAACAACACCTACATGGCGCTGCGGGCCGTCATGGCCATGTCGCGCGTCCTCTTCTCCCCCAACTCCACCCATCTCCGCCTGGTGCCCAGCACGGACGAGACGGCGGCCTATGTCACCATCTGGGTCCGGCGCATCGTCGTGGTGGCGCTGCTGGGCTACGCCATCGCGGAATGCGGCCTGCTCTTCGGCATGCCCTGGGCGGCCTATGACGCGGTGCTGCGGCTCGCGCTGCTGATCGTCTCCCTCCTCCTCATCATCGTCATCCTCCAGAACCGGGAAGCCGTGGCCAATGCGCTGCGCGCGCCCGAACTGGCGGAAGGCGAGAAGCCCGACCGCATGCGCCTGCTGCTGCGCGGCCTGCGGGACCGGCTGGCGGATATCTGGCACCTGCTGGCCATCCTCTGGCTCATGGCGCTCTGGGGCGTCTGGGCGCTGGAGATCCGGGACGGCTTCGAACGCCTGATCCGCGTCTCCGCCACCACCATCCTGATCCTCGGCCTGGCCAAGCTGGCCGATGAGGTGATCCGCCGCACCATCGCCCGCGGCTTCGCCATCGGCCCCGACATGGCGCGCCGCTACCCCGGGCTGGAAGCGCGCGCCAACCGCTACCTGCCGGTGCTGAAGGGCCTGGTCACCGCCATCGTCGGCGTGCTGGCGCTGCTGTTCCTGCTGGAAAGCTGGGGCATCGAATCCTTCGCCTGGTTCCGCCGCGGCCAGCTTGGCGCCCGCCTGCTCTCCTCCCTCGTCTCGGTCGGCCTGACGGTGATCACCGCCATCACCGTCTGGGAACTCTCCAACGCCGCGATCGAGCGCTATCTCACCAAGCTCTCCCGCGATGCCAAGGCGGCGCGCAGCGCGCGCGTGCGCACGCTGCTGCCCATGCTGCGCACCGTGCTCTCCGCCACCATCCTGATCTTCATCGCGCTGAACGTGCTGACCGAGATCGGCGTGAACGTCGCACCGCTGATCGCCGGTGCTGGTGTCGTCGGCCTTGCCATCGGCTTCGGCTCCCAGACGCTGGTGCGCGACGTCATCACCGGCATCTTCCTGCTGTTCGAGGATGCGGTCGCGGTGGGCGACGTGGTGCAGGTGGGTGGCCTGTCCGGCGTGGTGGAACAGCTTTCCATCCGCTCCATCCGGCTGCGCGCCCAGGATGGCAGCGTCCACATCATCCCCTTCAGCGCCGTCACCACCGTGACGAACATGACGCGCGACTTCAGCTTCGCCGTCCTCGATGTCTCCGTCGCCTACGGCGAGGATACCGACCGCGTCGTGGCCGTGATGAAGGAGGTCGCGGCCGAGATCCGCGCCGATCCGAAATTCGCCCCCATCATCCGGGATGAGATGGAGGTGCTGGGCGTGGAACGCCTGGCCGATAGCGGCGTCCTCATCCGCGCCCGCATCAAGGGGGAGCCCACGGCGCGCTGGGCGGTGGGGCGGGAGTTCAACCGCCGCATCAAGCAGCGCTTCGACAAGCTGGGGATCGAGATTCCCTACCCCCACCAGAAGCTCGTCATCGACCGGGGCGAGAACAAGCACCCGGCCGAGGATTTGGCCGATGCCGCCCCGCCGAAGCCGGCATCCTGAGGCCGTGACACGGCCCGGCGCGGCTGCTAGCGTGACCCGGTGACGACGTTCCGGACCCTCAAGGGCCGAATTACCGGCCCGGCCGCCTGACCCCGTGCCCCCCGATGGGGGGCATGGTCGCGCGCTGCCGGGTGCCTGGTCCCTTCGTCCGCCCTTCCGGAGCCTTTTCCCCGATGTCCGATTCCCTTGGTAGCGAGGCGCTGGTCGCCGCGCGCTTTACCGTCAGTGCCGATGCCTCCCCCGGCCTGCTCTCCCGCATCCTCCAGCCCTTCGCCAAGCGCGACCTGGTTCCCGATCTCCTCCGCGCGACGCGGGAGGGCGACGCGATCCGGGCGGAGGTCGCGCTGCACGCCATGCCGCTCGGCATGGTGCACCTCGTCGCCGGCAATCTGGGCCAGCTCATCGGCGTGCGGCGGGTGGAGGCGATGGAAGGCCGCGTGGTGCGGCTGGCGGCGTAGGGGCTTCGGACACCTGGCGGCGGCCGCGCCCGGCGGCGCGACCGCTGTCAGGGGCCGTCTGCTTCGCCGGGTGGCCGCGATCGACCTGGGTGCGATAGCGCGGTTTCCGCCCAGGCCAGGCAAAGCCGGAGGATGATCGCGCCATAGGCTGCGTTCATATGCGCGTCGTCCACCACCGGCTCCGCCTGCCCTCTTGCGATACGTGGTGGCAGCGCGAAGTCGTTCCGCGTCAGCACGGGTGTGGCCAGCGTCTCTGGCGGCTGGTCGATCACGGCGAAGCGGCTGCCCGTCAGCCGGCGGACGCCCCGCCGCCAACTGGCGGCAAGGGCCGCCGCATCGCCCGTCGCCCGCATATCCACATAAGGCTGCCCCTTGCCGGCAACGCCCTCCACCCTGGCGACATAGAAAGGGGCGCTGACGAAGGCGATCGGCGCCGTCGGGGCCGCCGCCGCGAGGGCGTTGCCCAGGCGCCAGAGCGGCGTCTCTCGGAGCAGGCCGGCCACCGCCGTCTCGAAGCATGCATCGGAGACGAAGGGGACGACATGGCCGGGATTGGCATGCGACTCGCCGCGGCATGCCGCATAGGTACGGACCGCGATGTTGAAGGGCATGCCGCCCACGATGAAGAAGGCATCGTGGTCATCGATCCCGATCCCGGCGGCCACGCCCCAATCCTGCAGGCGCCGACGCAGGCGGGAGGAGGCGAAGGACGCGTGAAGGCGCCCATCGGCGATGGTGTAGTCGGTCGCGTCATAGCCGGCCGGCTTGAAGGTCAGGCTGCAGCCGGCGGCGTCCAACTCCGCCCGCATGTCCTGTGCTGCCGCGTGAAGTGCCACAAGATGCGACCGGCCGATGAACGCAAGCCGCATGGCGTCATGACCCCTTCCGCGAGGCGCGCCTGGTGGCGCGAGCGCGGCCAAACCGACCGACGCCATCAGCCGGAGCGTCTCCCGCGCCGGAACACCACCAGCGGAGGGCCCGAAGGTCTGGATCAGCGTTTGGCATCATCGACCGTCATGCAGGGGCCGGCGAACTCCTTAGCGCGAAGCACGCCCGGTTGCATCAAAAGGCCGCGACCCCGACGCGGCAGGGCAGGCGTTGCCAGGCGGGGCCGGGTGCCTGGCCTTCCTGCCCCGTAACGACACCGCCAGTCCGATTGAACCAGCCCTGCCGCGGGACCATTTCCCCCTCATGTCCTACCTGCTCGCCATCCTCGTCCCGCCGCTGGCCATCCTGTTGCAGGGGCGGCCCTTCCAGGCCGTCTTCAATGCCATCCTCTGGGTCGGCGGGCTGCTCTTCATCCTGCTGCCCTTCGTGGTCGGGCAGGGTGCCTGGCTGCTGGCGGTGATCTGGGCGATCGTCGTCGTCTACAACCGCCGCAGCGAGGCCCGCGACCGCCGCATGATCGAGGAGGCGCTGCGCCGCCGCGGCTGACAACCCCGCGGCCAGGGTCCCGCTGGGCCCTGGCAGCCGACCATGCCACGGGGGAACAGAGTTCCCCCGCGATCTACGCCCCGCGCTTGAACGCCACCTTGTCGTTGGCGCCGGCCTCCGGCGGCTCCCCCGTCAGCCGCGCCTTCACATAGCCATAGGCATGCACCAGCGTGGAATTGGGCGCGTCCCAGTATTCCGCGCCCTCGACCTCCACCTTCAGCAGCGCCGCCTTCGGATCCTCCGGCCCGCCCGGGAACCAGGTCCGCAGGTACTCGGACCACAATTCCGTCTGCTTCGCGGGATCGCGCACGACGCTCGCGGTGCCGGAGACGCTGACATAGTCCTGCGAGGACGGGTTCGAATAGGCCAGCAGCACCCGCCCGTCATGGCCGATCTCATCGGTCTTGGGGGAGGGCTGGCTGGTGAAGAACCAGAGCACGCCCTGGAACTCCTTCATCGTCACGGCCTGCATCGGCCGCCCGCGGAGGCCCCCGCTTTCATCGACCGTCACCATGATGGCGGTGCCGACATCCTTGATCATCTCCCAGACCTTGTCGCGCGCCGCCTGGTCCGTCCGCGTTTCCGTCATGCCCGGCTCCCCTTCTGGTTCCAGCGGCGCCAACGGCCCAGCACCCCCCGGGTTGCGCGCCCGTCGGCAACGGCCACATCGCCGGAACGGCCCATGTCGCGATCATTCCCCCTCCTCCCCCCCGGGCGGCGGCGCGCCAGGCCGGCCGCGTCGCCCGCTACTGCCGCTGGCTGGACCGGCTTTCCTGGTTCGATGAGGAGCGGGCGGAAAGCGGCCATGGCGCCCAGCCCGTCCATCGCGCTTTGGCGGACCCGGATGGCGGCCCGCCCTCCACAGACGTCATCCACCGCCTGATGCTGGAAGGCCTGGCGCTGCGGCCGGCGCCCCGCATGCTGGATGCCGGCTGCAGCTACGGCGCCACCATGCTGCACCTGGCGCCGAAGCTCGGCGGCGAATGGGTCGGCCTCACCCTCTCCCCGTCCAGGCCGCGCGGGGCATGGCGGTGGTGGCGCAGCGCATCCTGGCCGCCCGCGCGCCGATCTAGCGCCCCCCATCTGCCCTCCCCCATCTGGCAGCAGCGGGGAAGCGGGTTTACGCTCTCCCCCATGCCCCATCCGCACATCCTCCTCGCCCGCGACGGCGCCGTCGCCACCGTCACCATCGATCGCGCCGCCAAGCGCAACGCGATGGACCTGCCCATGTGGGTGGCACTGGCGGAGGCGATGGAGGAATGCTCCGCCGACGACGCCCTGCGCTGCGTCGTCATCCGGGGCGAGGGCGAGGAAGCCTTCTGCGCCGGCGCCGACATCGCCGCCTTCCAGACCGAACGCGGCACGCCGGAGCGGGAGGCCGAGTATGGCGCCGGCTTCGACCGCTCCATGGCCTCCATCCAGCGCTGCCGCCACCCCGTCGTCGCGGCCTGCCGCGGCTGGACCATGGGCGGCGGCGCCGGCATCGCCATCAAGGCGGATTTCCGCGTTGGCGGCCCGGCCACCCGCATCGGCATCCCGGCCCGCAACCTCGGCATCTGGTACGCCTATTCGGACCTCGACGCCCTGCTCCAGATCGCGGGCTATGCGGTGGCGATGGAGATGCTGATCGAGGGCCGGGTGCTGACCGGCCAGGAAGCCTATGACAAGGGCCTGCTGTCCCGCCTGGTGCCGGACCAGGATGTGCAGGCGGAATCCCTGGCGCTGGCGCATCGCATCGCCGCCGGCGCGCCGCTGTCCAACCGCTTCCACAAGCAGGCGCTGCAGAAGCTGCGCGGCGCGCTGCCGGTCACGGCCGAGGACGTCCGGAAGAACGGCGACTTCGCCTATACCGAGGACTTCAAGGAAGCGACCCGCGCCTTCCTGGAAAAGCGCAAGCCGGTCTTCCGGGCGCGCTGAGGGCCGCGGCGGCGCCGAACCTCGCCGCCGCCCGGCACACTTTCTTTACCCGCCCTGGCGCAGTTTGCAGCGCCAATGCCCGACCGAGACCTGACCTCCGCCGGATCGTCCTCCCAGGAGCGTCCCGCCACCCGTGCGGAACGTGGCATCTTCGTGCCCTTCACCGCGCCCATGCTGTGGGGCGGGCGGATCCGCCGCCTGCCGGGCAGCCCCCCGGAATTGCTGCTGCCGAGCCTGTCGGGCCGCGGCACCTATGTGCTGGACTGGCGATCGGCCGTCGCGGCCTGCACACCCTCCCTGCATGACCGCCAGCTCTGGGCGCGGCTGTCGCTGCTGCAGCACCCCACCCCGGCCGGCGTGCGGGGCGTGGTGCGCAAGGTGGCGCTGATGGGCCATGCCGGCCGCCCCGCCCAGGCGGCGGCGGAAGCCGCGCTGGAGGAACAGCGCATGGCCATCCAGGCGGTGAAGGCCACGCTGCAGGCGCGCCTGCCGGCCTCCCCGGATGCACCGACCGCGGCGCTGCTGGGCGGGCTCGCGGAAGCGCTGGCGGATTCCGGGATCGCCCCAGGGGTCGCCCCAGGGGCCGCCCCAGGCAGCCCCCCTGGCAGCCCCCCTGGCAGCCTCCCCGGCAATCCCGGGCCGCAATCCCGCCAGCTGGCGGGGCTGGAGGCGTTCTGCGACGACCTCTCCGCCTGGACGCGCCGCGTGCCGGCCCCCTCCGGGCGCAATGCCGGCCTCGTCGTGCTGGCGGCCGCCCGCTACAATCTGGCCGCCATCCGCGCCTGCCTCGCCGCCCTCTGGCCCCCGCTGGAGGACCTGCCCGGCCTGCTGGCCCGCGGCCCGGGAGCGGTGCGCCTGATGGTCGAACTGGCGGAACGCCCGGACTGGCTGCTGGATGGCTGGCCGCCGATCACCGCCCTCTGGGCTTCCGCCTCTGCCAGGGAACGCAGCGCCCTGGCGGCGGAGATCGCGGCGATCTTCCCCGTGCCCGCGCTGGAAACGGATCGCTGGCCCGGGGGCGCCATGGATTGGGACACGGTGCTGCGCGGCCGCCGCCTGCTGGGCTCGCTGCCCGTGCTGGCCGGCACCCGCCTGGTGGAAATGGCCGCGCGCAACGAAGACCTGCGGGCGCTGACGGCATGACCATGCCCGGCAGCCACGCGAAGAACCTCCGCGCCGCGCTGGTCGATGCGCCCGACCATGCGCTCGGCCGCGTCGTCGCCATGCTGGATGCGCTGCGCGACCGCAGTGAGGTCGACATCCTGCTGGACGGCATCCGCCCCCGGCTGCGCCGCCTGCGCCCGCAGCGCCCCGTCCGCCTGGCCCGCCTGCTGTGCCTGCCGCTGGAAGGCGTGCTGGTGAACCCGGGCGCCTGGCGGCAATCCCCCCTGCTGGTGCCCCGCAGCGCCATCCGCCCCATCACCGCCGCCGTCGCCGTCTCACTGGGTGAGATGGTGCTGGAGCTGGAGGTACTGGCCGCCGGCGGCAATCTGTCGGATGAGGCGCTGGTCCAGGCGCTGGGCGACCGCCTCTGGCCCGCCGCCGGCCGCGCCACCCTGCCGGCCCTGCCGGAAGGCTGGGCGGAGGCCGGCCTGCCCGACGACAGCGCCGCGCCCATGCTGGCGCTTTGCGGCGCCGTCTGGCGCAACGCCCCCGCCCTCTGGGCCGCCGCCTATCCCGGCGCCCGCGACGTGGCCGGGGAGCCCGAGATCCGTGCCGCGCTGGCGCCGCTGGCCGCCGAGGGCCGTGCCGCCCTGCTGGCCGGGCTGGCCCTGCTGCTGCGCGATTCCGCCCTGCCGGGTGTCGCCGTCAGCGTCGCCGGCAGCCTGATGCCGGCCGTGCAGCAGACCGCCGAACAGGAACTGGCCGCGGCCCTGACGCGCGACGCCGCGATGGTGGCCAGCGCGGCCTCACCCGGGGAAATGGCGGGCGCCGCGCAGCGCCTGGTCCGCCGGATGGAAGGGCTGGAATCGACGGACCACCCGATTGCCCGAGAACAGCGCCGGCAACTCGCGGCAACGCTGCGGCGGGAAGTGGGCTCGGCCTGCTACGCCCATTACGCCCGCGCCCTGGCCGAAAGCCTGCTGGCGGAGGCGACGCGCCTCGCCGCCGGTCCGCCCGCGACCGATGCGCAGGTGGCGGCGCTGGAACGCATGGCGCGGGACCTGCGCCGGCTGGAAGTGGCGGGCCGCCGCCTGGCCGCCGAGGCCGCCTTCGACCGCACCCTGTCCGACACCATCCGCCGCCTGCTGCCGCTTGCCGCCGGGCCCGGCGGGCTGGCACGGGTGGAAGTGGCGCGGCTGGTCGAAATGCTGGCCGGCCCCCAGGCCGCCCTGCCGCTGCTGGAGGAGGGGGAGGGCTGACGCCCCCCTTCGATCAACCCCGATCCCGTTATCCCCGATCCCGTTATCCCCGATCCCGTTATCCCCGGTCCCGTTATCCCCGGTCCCGTTATCCCCGATCCGGCGCGTTGGCCGGCTGGCCCTCATGCGTCTCGCTGCCCGCCCGCCAGCGATGCGTGGAGGAGCCGAAGGCCACCAGCTTGCCCTCGGCGTCGAACACCTCCGTCCGCACGAAGAAGATGTTGCGCCCCCGCGTCGCGACCCTGGCTTCCGCCACCAGGCGCCCGCCCTTCACCTGCCCCGTGAACTTGCAGTCGAGGTCGAGCGTCACGGCCTTGCGCAGATTGCCCGGCACGCTGCACCACAGCCCCGAATAGCCCGCCGCCTGGTCGATCATCGACAGCACCAACCCGCCATGGATGATGCCCGACCGGTTGCGGTGCTGGTCGCCGGCCTCGCACACCAGCCGCGCATGGCCCTCCGCCCAATGCTCCAGCCTGAGGCCGAGCAGGTCGTGATAGGGCGCGCCCTTCTCATCGAGGTCGGGCAGGGTGGCCGTGGAGGCTGGTGTCTGTTCGGTCATGCGCCCCCCGTGCCGCCCCGCGCGTCATCGGTCAAGCCGTGCCATGATGCGGGGGATGGGGAACGCAGCGATGATGGTGCCTGACAGGGTGGAGATCGACGCGACCGGGGACGCGGTGCTGAGCGCCGACCAGGCCGCTTCCCTGCTCGGCGTGTCGCTGCCCACCTTCCTCGCCGATCTCCGCGCCGGGATCGTCTATTCCGTCGTGGAGCGGGGTGAGGGTGCCGATGCCGGCACGCTCCGCCTCACGCTGCGCCGCCGCGGTACCGAACGCCGCCTGGTGGTGGAGGCCGCGACGGGGCGCGTCATCGCGGCGGAATAGCTACGCGATCTGCAGCCCCTGCAGCGCTTCCTCCAGCTCCTGGAAGGTCGGCATCGAATGGCTCGGCGCGGTCTTGCGCCCGGCTTCCACCGCCACCTGCGGCGCGTTGCCGTGCAGATGCGCCACCAGCACGGCGCGGATCACCTCGTAGAATTTGCAGTCATCCGAAATCACGCCGTTCAGCCGCGTCGCCATCGGCCCCATCACGCCATAGGCCAGCAGGATGCCGAGGAAGGTGCCCACCAGCGCGCCGCCGATCATGCCCCCCAGCACCGATGGCGGACTGTCGATCGAGGCCATGGTCTTGATGACGCCGAGCACGGCGGCGACGATGCCGAGTGCCGGCAGCGCATCCGCGGTGTTCTGGAAGGTGTGCGCGACATGCAGCTCCTCCTCCCGGATCTTCTTCAGCTCCTTGGACATGATGTCCTCGATCTGGTGGGGATCGTCGGCGTTCATGCCCACCATGCGGAGGTAGTCGCAGATCATCGTGACGGCGATCTTGTCCGCCAGGATCTTCGGGAATTTCTGGAAGGCCGCGCTTTCCTCCGGCTTCTCGATATGCGGCTCCAGCGCCATCGCGCCCTTCTGCTGCGCCAGCCGCACGAACCAATACAGCATCGACAGCAGGTCGATGTATTCGTGCTTGTGGAAGCGTTCGCCCTTGATGATCTTCCCGAAGCCGCCCAGCGTGTGCTTCACGCCATGCATGCTGTTGCCCATCACCAGCGCGCCGACCGCGGCGCCGCCGATCATCATCATCTCGAAGGGCAGCGCCTTCAGGATGATGCCGAACTTGCCGCCCGCGATGGTGTAGCCGCCGAACACCATCGCCAGCAGGAAGACAAGGCCGCCGATTGTCGTCATTGGGTCACGATCACCGGTTCGTTCTGCCGCAGCAGCGTGATGGAGACGCGCCGGTTGGCCGGCGCGTTGGGATTGTCCGGCATCAGCAGGTCCCGCTCCGCATTGCCCGTCACGCTGCGGATGCGCGCCTCCGGCAGACCTGATTCCGTCAGCAGGCGGCGCGTGACATTTGCGCGGTCGGCGGAAAGGTCCCAGTTCGACCGTTCGGTGCCGCCGCGGAAGGGCGTGGCATCCGTATGGCCCGCGATGGCGATCGGGTTGGGCAGCCGGTTCGCCACCTGCGCCACCCGCGCCAGCAGCACCCGCGCGCGGTCATTCGGCGCGGCGCCGCCCAGCGCGAACATCGGCGTGCGTTCCGCATCCACCAGCTGGATGCGCAGCCCCTGCGGGGTCTGTTCCACCAGCAATTGCCGGCCGAGCTCCGCCAGCGCGGGGTCCTGCGCCACCATCTGGCGGATCTCCTCCGCCGCGCGTTCGAAATCCTCCCTTTCCCGCCGCGCGGCCTCCGCGCGGAGCGCGGCATCGTTGACGGCGCGGAGTGCCGCGTCGCTCAGCGCCCGCGCATCGCTCTCCGTGCCCTCGCCCAGCCGGCGCGGATCGGCATCGCCGGTTTCCGCATCGATGCGCGCCTGGCGCACGCGGCGCGGCGTCGCATCCTCATCCTCGCCATCCGGGCCGTCGCGCATCGGTGTGGGGCGGGCGACCTGCTCCGTCTCATCCTCCACATCCACGTCGGACAGGACAGGGACGCGGCCGCGCTGCACCGTGACGGCGCCCGCTTCCTGTGCCATCGGCGTGCTTTCATGGGGCGTGCGGCCGCCGAAGGGCTGGCCCGATCCGGTCAGCTGCGCGCCCATCACGTTGGTCGGCGCGAAGTAGTCGGCAAGGCCGCGGCGCTGTTCCTCCGTCGTCGCGTTCAGCAGCCACATCAGCAGGAAGAAGGCCATCATCGCCGTGACGAAGTCGGCATAGGCTACCTTCCAGGCACCACCATGGTGCCCGTGCCCGCCTTCCTCGATCCGCTTGATGACGATCGTGCCGCCACCCTTGCCCTTCGCCATGCGCTGCCCAGGATCTTCCCGTTCCTGGTCATCGATAACGCCCGCCCGGTTAAGGTCGCACTAAGCGGCCATCCCTTCGGGCACGGCGCCTCAGCCCTTCGCCTCCGGCACCAGGCGGCGCGCCGGCTCGAACCGCCAGGGGCTTGCCCCATCCTCGTTCGGGTCCAGTGCCAGGCGGTGTTCCAGTGGCGGGAAGGCGCGGCTGCGGCACTCCGCGCGTTCGCACAGCCGGCAGGACAGGCCGATGCCGACGGCGGCGGAGCCGAGGTCGATCCCGTCCGCATAGACGACCTCCGCCGCCCGGCCGATGTCGCAGCCCATCGCCACCACATGCACCGGCGCGGGTTCGCCCCAATGCGTGGTCGGGCTGGCGATGGCGCGGGCGAAGGTCAGGAAGGTGGCGCCATCCGGCAGCTGCGCCACCTGCACCCGCGTCGTCGCCGGCGTGGCGAAGGCCTGGTGGACGATCCATTTCGGGCAGGAACCGCCGAACCGGGCGAAGGGAAACCCCGCCGCCGAGAAGCGCTTGTCCACATTGCCCGCGGGATCGACGCGCAGGAAGAAGAAGGGCACGCCCCGCGCATCCGGCCGCTGCAGCGTCGAAAGCCGGTGCGCCGCCTGTTCGAAGGAAACGCCGAAGCGCGCCGCCAGCGCCTCCACCTCATGCCGCAATTCCCGCGCCGCCTCCAGGAAGGGCAGGTAGGGCATCAGCAGCGCGGCCGCCGCGTAGTTCAGCAGGCCGAGCCGGATCAGCGCCGCCGCCTCCTGGCTGCTGGGTTCCGCCGGCGCCACGACGGATTCGACGATCTCCCTGGCCTCCAGCAGCATCAGCTGGAATGCCATCTGGAAGCCGCGGCTTTCCCGCGGCAGCGATTCCGAGAGGTCGAGCCGCCGCGATGCGGGATCGTAGCGACGCAGGCTCGCCCCCAGCGGCCCGACATGCACCGTCAGCCCATGCGTGCGCCGCAGGCGTTCCGCGATGGCGTGGTTCATCTCCGCCGGCGTCGCGCGCAATTCGTCGCCGATCTGTTCGGCAATGCTTTCCAGCTGATGGAAATGGTTGGCGCGGTCATGGAAGAAGTCGCGCGCCTCCTCCGTCGGCAGCAGCATCCGCCGCCCCGTCGGCAGCGCGATGCCCGATGCATCCTCCCGCGCCACGCGCCAGGCGCGATACAGCGCCAGCATCGCGCGCGCCGCATTCGGCGCGCTGGCGGCGAGTGTCGCGATCTCGCCCTCCGGCATTTCCTCCAGCCCCAGCAGCGGGTCCGACAGCACCTCCCGCAGCCCCGCCTCGGTCTGGCGTTCGCGTGAACCGGAGAGGGAAGGGAGGTCCACCGACAGCGTCTCCCCCAGCTTGATGAGGAGGCTGGCGGTGACGGCGCGCTGGTCGTGCTCGATCAGGTTCAGGTAGCTGGCGGAAATGCCGAGCCGCACGGCCAGCGCCTGCTGCGTCAGCCCCTTTTCCATCCGCAGCCGCCGGATGGTGCGGCCGATCAGCGGGCGGGCCATCTTGTGGATCCTTTACGGATTTTCGGCCCTGCACGGTGAAGCCGGCCACGCCCTTGCCGTGGCGACCCCAGGATTCCCCCTGCGATCCCCCCGTGCAAGGTGAATTATTGACAGGCGCCGCGACGATGGCGGCTTCGGCCATGGGCGCGGGCCCGATCCCGGCGGGAAGGCTCCGGCATCGAGCCTTCACGGAAAACCGGCGGCCGCGGGGGTTCAACCGGACGCAGGGGCAGGGCATGGTCACTACAACCCGCCAATCGAATCGCGGGAGCCTTCGGAGTGCGTCCTGATGCGTCGTGATCACCTGTTCGGCCGGCTTTCCCGGCGGGAACCTCGCCCTGTGGCGGGGGATGCCCCCCCGCAGCCGCCGGAGGCCCTGAAGCCGGCTGTCGCGGAACCCCCGCCCGTCGTCACCCAGGAACCCCCCGAGAAAGCCTCCCAGGTGGCTCCCCGGGCCGCCTGAGGCCGCCCTCTCAGGCCGGTTCCTTCTCCCGCATCGCCATCATGCGCTGGCAGGCCGGGCGTGCCTGGCAGGAGGCCAGCCAGGCGGCGACGCGGGGCGCACCCTCGAACAGGCTGCGCGCCGGCAGGGCGTAGCGCACCACCTCCGCCAGGTTGATGTCGGCGACGGTGAAGCGCGCGCCCACCAGGAAGCCCGTGGCGGCCAGCGCGGTGTCCAGCACCGCGAAGGGCGCCCGCAGCGCCGCGACCGCGGCCTCCGCCTTCGCCGCATCGCGTTCCGCCGGCGGCTTCGCGGCCATGTTGTAGAGAATCTCGATGCTGTGCGGCTCGACCTCCGTCGCCGCCCATAGCGACCACATCCCCATCAGCCCATCCTCCGCCACCGTCGCGGGGCCGAGCGTCCCGCCCACCTTCTTCGCGAGGTAGAGGTTGATCGCCAGGCTCTCATGCAGCACCAGGCCATCATCCTCCATCGAGGGGATATGCCCGTTGGGATTGATGGCTAGGAAGGCCGGTGACCGCGTGTGCATCGGTGCATCCGCCGCATCGGGGTCCGCCAGCCGATAGGCCTGGATCACCGGCACATGGCGGTATTCCCCGCCCATCTCCTCCAGCAGCCAGAGGTTCCGCGAAGCGCGCGACCGCGCGCAGCCATAGAGCGTGATCGCCATGCCGCCATCTCCCGTGTGATGGCGCGATCTTCAAGGCGGCGACGGGGATGCGCAAGGCACCGGCTTCCGGCCCGTCCCGCCGCGATGCTAGCCTTCCGCGACATCATTCAGGGGATGACGCATGGCGGATGCGCTGGGCTGGCGGAAGCGGATCGGCTTCGTGGTGCCCTCCACCAATACGACGGTGCAGCCGGAGGTCGATGACCTGCGCCCGCGCGGCGTCACCTTCCACCTCGCGCGCGTCTCCATCAAGGAACGCCCGCTGACCTCCGAACAGGCGTTTCTCGAACACGTCCAGGCGATGCGGGACGGCCTCGGTTCCGCGATCGAGCAGGTGATGACCTCCGCCCCCGATCACCTGGTGATGGGCGTGGCGCTGGAAGCCTTCTGGGGCGGCGTCGCGGCGTCCCAGAAGCTGGAGGCGGAACTGGCGGAGAAGGCCGGTGTCGGCATCACCATGGGCTCCACCGCCACCGCCGCCGCGCTGCGCGCCTTCGGCACGACGAAGATCGCCATCCTGACACCGCACCAGCCCCGGGGCGATGAGATGGTGCGCGCCTGGTTCGTCGAATCCGGCTTCGACGTGCTGCGCCTCAAGGGCCTGAAATGCCCCTCGCCGCGTGAGATCGCGCATGTCCAGCCCGCGACCATCCGTGACTCGCTGCGCGAACTCGATGGCCCGGATGTGGAGGCCCTGGTCGTCGTCGGCACCAACCTGGCCGGCGCCGCCGTGGCGGCGGAAGGTGAGCGCTGGCTCGGCAAGCCCGTGCTGGCCATCAACACCGTGCTGACCTGGCACGCGCTGCGCGCCACCGGTATCGAGGATCGCATCATTGGCCATGGCCGCGTGCTGGAGGAATTCTGATCCCGTGGCCGCGCCCCTCGTCATCATCGCCGGCGCCGGCCCCGCGGGGCTGACGGCGGCGCTCTTCCTCGCCCGCGCGGGCGTCGCGGTGCGCGTGCTGGAACGCCACACCGGACCCTTCGAGGACCCCCGCGCCGCCACCATCCATCCGCCCACGATGGAGATGTATGCGGAATCCGGCGTGACCGCCGACCTGCTGGCCCAGGGCATCCGCGCGCCAATCTGGCAGTTCCGCGGGCGGGCGGAGGGCGTGGTCGCCGAATTCGACCTCGGCCTGCTGGCCGATGTCACGCCCTTCCCCTTCCGCCTGCAATGCGAACAGCACAAGCTCTGCCGCATCCTGCTGAACCACCTCTCGCGCCACGCCCATGCCGAAGTGGTCTGGGGCGTGGAGGTCGCCAACGTCACCCAGGATGCCGACGGCGTCAGCATCGAAGCCGCCGATGGCACGACCCATCGCGCGGCCTATGTCATCGGCGCCGATGGCGGCCGCAGCGTCGTCCGCAAGTCGCAGGCGATCGCCTTCGAGGGCTTCACCTACCGTGAACGCTTCCTCGTCGTCACGACGACGGAGGGCATGGCGGAGAAGGGCTACGCCATCTCCTCCTACGTCTCCGACCCCGTCACCTGGTGCGCGATGTTCAAGGTGCCCGGCAAGGCGCCACCGGGCCTGTGGCGCATCGTCTTCCCGACGGATCCCGATGCCGAGGAAGCGAGCCTGTTGGAGTTCGCGTCAGCGCGTGACCGCGTCCGCGCGCTGATCCCGCAGGATGGCGACTTCCCCGTGGTGCACACCAACCTCTACGCCGTCCATCAGCGAGTCGCCGCCACCTTCCGCCAGGGCCGCGTGCTGCTGGCCGGCGATGCGGCGCATGTGAACAACCCGCTCGGCGGCATGGGCATGAATTTCGGCGTGCATGACGCCATTCTCGCCGCCCAGCGCATCGCCGCCGTGCTGGATGGCGGCGCGGATGACCTGCTGGACCGCTACGACCGGCAGCGCCGCCACGTGGCGGAAGCCTTCCTCCAGGCCATGACCATCGCCAACAAGAAGAACCTGGAGGAGAAGGACCCCGTGGCCCGCACGGCGAGGCTCGCGGAGTTGCGCGCGACGGCGGCCGATCCGGCGAAGGCGCGCGCGCATCTGCTCAAGACCAGCATGATCGAAGGGGTGCGCGCGGCGGCGGCGGTGGCGTGAGCTACTGCAACCGTATCCCCGCCACGCGCACCACCTCGTTCCACCGCGCCACATCGGCGCGCAGGCGCGCGGCGAAAGCCTCCGGCCCCTCGCCCAGCGGATCGGCGCCGATCCGCGCCATGCGTTCCTGCACCGCGGGGCGTTGCAGCGCACCCGCGATGATGCCGTGGATGCGCGCCACCAGCGCCGGCGGCATGCCCTTCGGCCCCATCAGCCCGTTCCAGGTGATGGTCTCATAGCCCGGCACCAGGCTCGCGATGGTCGGCACCCCCGGCAGCTGCGCGCTGGCCTCCAGGCTCGATACGCCATGCAGCCGCACCGCCGCGCTCTGCGCATGCGGCACCGCCTCCGACAGATTGGCGAACATCAGCGGCGCATTGCCCGCGATCACATCCGCCAGCGCCGGCGCGCCGCCGCGATAGGGCACGTGTTCCGCCTGCACGCCGATGCGTTGCAGCAGCAACTCCATCGACAGATGCTGGAAACTGCCGACCCCGCCCGAGGCATAGGCAAACCGCCCGCTGCGCGCGCGCATCCAGGCGATCATGGAGGCGAGGTCCGTCGCCTCCACGCTGCGATGGCTCATCAGCACGAAGGGATTGGTGCCGAGATTCACGATCGGCGTCACATCGGCGACGGGATCGAAGCGCGGCGGCTGCGCCATCGCCACCGGCGCCACCGCCAGCACGGCGACCGCCACCATCATCAGCACATGCCCGTCGGGCGGCGACCGCACCAGCGCATCCGCCGCCAGCAGCCCGCCCGCACCGGTGCGGTTCTCCACGACGAAGGAGGCCCCGGGCAGCGCCTCCTGCAACAACTCCGCCGAGAGCCGCGCCAGGCCGTCCGTGTTCCCCCCTGGTGCGAAGGGCACCAGGATGCGGACGGGCCTGTCAGGCCAGGGCGCCTGCGCGCGGGCGAGGCAGGGCAGGGCCAGCGCTGCGGGCGCGGCGAGCAGGGCACGGCGATGCATGGGTGTCTCCGGCGTTACAGCCCGCATTATGCACGCAGCGGGCCAATCCGCTTCAAGCGGCAAGCGCCTCTGCGAAAACAGCCGGGTCCACATTCCCCCCGCTGACGACGATGCCGACCACCTTGCCCCGCGCATCGACCTTGCCCGCCAGCACGGCCGCCAGCGCCACGGCGCCGCCGGGCTCCACGACGATCTTCAGGTGTTCGAAGGCGAAGCGCATCGCCCGGAACACCTCCGCTCGTGTCACCACCACCGCGCCCGCCAGGCGTGGCTGGTTCACCGCGAAGGTGATCTCCCCCGGCCGCATGGACAGCAGCGCATCGCAGATCGTCTCGCCCCGGCCGTCATTGGCGATGCGCGCGCCGGCTTCCAGGCTGCGCTTCGTATCGTCCCACCCCTCGGGCTCCACCGCCCAGATGGCCGTGCCCGGCGATGCCCCCTCCGCCGCCAGCGCGCAGCCCGCGATGAGCCCGCCCCCGCCCGTGCAGACCGCCAGCGCAGCCAGCGTCAGGCCGGCCGCCTTCGCATCCTCGAACAATTCCAGCGCCAGCGTGCCCTGGCCGGCGATGACGTCCGCGTGGTCGAAGGGCGGCAGCACGGTGCCGCCGCGTTCCTCCGCCAGCCGCGCGGCCAGCGTCTCCCGGTCCGTCGTCTTGCGGTCGAAGAAGGTGATCTCCGCGCCCCAGCGCCTGGTGCTCTCCACCTTGATGGCGGGCGCATCCATCGGCATGGCGATCAGCGCCGGCATCCCCAGCATGGCGGAGGCACAGGCCACCGCCTGGCCGTGATTGCCGGAGGAATGGGTGACGACGCCCGCGACCCGCGCCGCATCCGGCAGCCGCATCGCCGCATTGGTGGCGCCGCGCAGCTTGAAGCTGCCGGTGCGTTGCAGGACTTCCGGCTTCACCAGGATGGTGCCGCCCGTCATCTCATCCAGCAGGCGGTGGCGCAGCATCGGCGTGCGCACGATATGCGGCGCGATCCGCGCGGCGGCGTCCCGCACATCCTGGGGCGTCGGCAGGGAACCACTCATCACGCATTGCTCCTGAACCGGTTGGGGTCCGCCAGCGTCGCCACCGGCAGCACATCGTCATCCACATGGCCCGCGATGATCCCCGCCACCAGCCGCCCTGCCGCCGGCGCGGTCTGGATGCCGTAGCCGCCCTGGCCCACCAGCCACAGGAAGCCCGGCGCCGATCGTTCGAACCCGATCGCCAGGCTCCGGTCCGGCGTGAAGCTGCGCAGCCCCGCCCAGCGGTGCTCCACGCGGTTCACCGGGATGTCCAGTGCCTCCTGCATCCGGTCCACCGCGATGGCGACGTCGATCTCATCGGGCTGCACGTCATGCGGCGTCATGTCCGTCTCATCGGCGGGCGACACCATGAGTTTCCGCCGCGCCTCCGGCCGCGCATACCAGCTGTGGTCCGCATCGCCGAGCAGCGGCCAGCTTCTGCAATCATGCTCGCCGGGATCGACGATCAGCGCCGTGCGCCGCTTGGGTTGCAGCCCGATGGGTGCCACGCTCGCCACCACCGCGACTTCATCCCCCCAGGCGCCGGCGGCATTCACCAGGACCTTCGCGCGATGCACCGCGCCATCGCTGGCCTGCGCGTGCCAGCGCCCGCCCTCATGCCAGATGCGCCCCGCGCGGTGCCGCAGCGCCAGCATGCCGCCGCCCGCGCGGGCCGATTTCAGGAAGCCGCTGTGGAGGGAGGCGACCTCGATGTCGAAGGCATCGCGCTCGATGCTCGCCATCGCCGCGTAGCCGGGCCTGAGGGCCGGCACCATCGCGGCCACCTCCGCGACGTCGATCTCCTCGATCTCCGCCCCTTCGGCGATCATCTGCCGCAGATGCGCCACCTGGCCGGGCGGCGCCAGATTCACCACCGGCCGGTTGCTGATCAGCGGGCCGGGCGCGAAGCCTTCCGGCGGCTTCTCGAAGAAGGCGCGGGACGCGCCGGACAGGCGCCGCACATCGGGCGGGCCGTAGTTCAGGATCCACAGCGCGGCGGACCGCCCGGTGCTGTGGTAGCCCGCACTTTCCTCGGCCTCCAGCAGGGCGGTCTTCAGGCCGCGCCAGGCGCAATGCGCGGCGGCGGTGGCGCCGGCCATGCC
>NZ_JBHYGL010000013.1:26702-117732 GCF_051859025.1 Falsiroseomonas sp.
GCCCTCCCCACACCCCACCGGCCCCCCTTTTTCAACAATTGGGGGGGAGACCCCCCTGGACCATCGTCAATGGCGTGGGTTCCAAGGGCCCCCAAATCTTCAAGGAGGGGGCCCTTGGCATGGGGGTCGGGGGGAACAGCGTTCCCCCCGAATCTCAGGCGCCCAGCACCGGCGCGCAGACCATCCTGTCTCCCAGCCGCCCCACCACCGCCGCCACCCCATAGACCGCCGCCAGTCGCTCCGCCGTCACCATCGCCGCCGGCTCCCCCGGCCCCTCCAGCCCGCCGCCATGCAGCAGCGCCACCCGGTCCGCCACCAGGAAGGCATGGTCCGGATGATGCGTCGTCATCAGCACCGCGTGCCCCTCCGCCGCCAGGCGCCGCGCTTCCCGCAGCAGCAGCGCCTGGTTCCCGAAATCGAGGCTCGCCGCCGGCTCATCCATCACCACCACGGCCGCTTCCTGCGCCAGCGCGCGGGCGATCAGCACCTTCTGCCGCTCGCCGCCCGAAAGCTCCGTCACGCGCCGCTCGGCGAATCCTTCCATGCCCAGCCGCGCCAGCGCCGCCCGTGCCGCGTCGAAATCCTTCGCGCCGGGTTGGGCGAAGAAGGGCAGATGCGCCGCGCGCCCCATCGCGACGACATCCAGCACCCGATAGGCGAAGCCCCCCGGCGCCGCCTGCGGCACATAGGCCAGCCTGCGCGCCACCGCCTGCCGCGCCATCCCGCGCAGATCCTCGCCCGACACCGTCACCCGCCCCGCCAGCGGCGGGATCAGGCCCAGCAGCGTGCGCAGCAGCGTGGTCTTGCCCCCGCCATTCGGCCCCAGCAGCACCGTCACGGTGCCCGCTTCCAGCGCGAAGCCGATGCCGGAAGCCACCACCCGCCTGCCATGCCCGATGGACAGCCCCTCGCATGCCAGCAGGCTCATGCCGCCCGCCTGCGCGCGAGGAGGTACAGGAACAGCGGCGTGCCCAGCGCGGCGGTCAGGATGCCGAGCGGCACCTCCGTCCGCGCCGCCCCGCGCGCCAGCGTATCGACGCCGAGCAGGAAGGCCGCGCCGAGTGCCATGGACAACGGGATCAGCCGCGCCGTCTCCGGCCCGCCCAGCAGCCGCGCGGCATGCGGCACCACCAGCCCGATCCACCCCACCGCCCCGGCCAGCGCGGTGACGGCGGCGGTCGCCAGCGTCGCCCCCGCGATGGCCGCCGCGCGCAGCCTGGCCGTCGGCACGCCCAGCGCCCGTGCCTCATCCTCCCCGAGTGTGAGCAGGTTGATCCGCCAGCGCAGCAGCACCAGCACCAGCAGCCCGAGCAGGGCAGGGGGCGCCGCCGCCATCAGGTCCCCCGCATTCACGCCGGACAGCGTCCCCAGCAGCCAGAAGGTGATGGCCGGCAACTGGTTGTAGGGATCGGCAAAGACCTTCAGGAGGGAGATGACGGCCCCCACGAGCGCCCCCAGCGCCACCCCCGCCAGCACCAGCACCAGCAGCGGATCGCCGCCCTCATCCCTGACGGCCCGCGCCAGCGCCCCCACCCCCGCCACCGCGGCGATCCCCCCCGCGAAGGCCGCCCCCTGCACCCCCGCGATCGGCAGCCCGAGGAAGATGCCCGCCACGGCGCCAAGCGAGGCCCCAGCCGAAACCCCCAGCAGATCCGGCGAGGCGAGCGGGTTGCGGAACATCGCCTGGAACGCCGCCCCCGCCCCCGCCAGCGCCGCGCCGACCAGCATGGCGGACAGCACGCGCGGCCCGCGGATGTTCCAGAACACCGCCGCCGCGGCGGGATTCACGGCATCGCCCCGCCCCGTCACCAGCAGCCAGAACTCCGTGGCCGAGATCGGGAAGCGCCCCACGGACAGCGCGCCGAGCACGGCGGCGACCAGGGTGGCCAGCGCCACGCCCCAGGCAAGACCGGCTCTCACGCCGGGCGCCCATCACCCCCACCCCAACCCTCCCCCGCAAGCGCGGGGGAGGGGGCAACGGCGCGCCCGGACTCCCTCCCCCGCGCTTGCGGGGGAGGGTCGGGGTGGGGGTCTGCCGCCCACCACAACCCGTCCAGCCATCCCCTCATCCCCGCCCCATCGCCGGCGCCAGCAACCCCTTCAGCAGCGCCCGGTCGGGGTCCCGGTGGTAGAACAGCCGGTGGAATTCGGCGACGTGATCCTCCAGCCCATCAGTGGGGGCCAGGCCGAACAGGATGGGCAGCCAGACGAGACCCAGCAGCCGATTCACCGCGGGCGGGAAATCCACCCAGCCGAAGGGCGTGTTCGGCACCTGCACCAGCCGCCCCTGCCGCACGGCCCGCAGGCTCCGCCACAGCGGGTCCTGCCGCGCCATGGCGATGAAGGCGGGGTCGAGGGACATCACGTAGTCCGGGTCCCAGGCCAGCACCTGCTCGACACTCACCTGCGCCAGGCCCCGCGCGCCGGGCGGGCCGACCGCGACATTCTCCGCCCCCGCGAATTCGATGATCTCGGCATTGATGGACCCGCGCAGCGCGGTCTCCTGCCCGCGCGGCCCGCGGGCATAGAACACGCGCGGCCGGCCCCGCTGCGCCAGCAGCGCGCTGGCGTCGCGCGCCTCCGCGATGATCTGGCTGGCGGCCGCGGCGCGGCGCGCGGCATCGGGGCGGCGGTCCAGCATCACGCCCAGCAGCTCATAGGTCTCGGGGATCTTCGCCAGCGACCCGTCCAGCAGCAGCGTGGGCAGGCCGGTCTGCGCCTGCACGCGTTCCGCCAGCTGCACGAAGACCGGCGCCACCGATCCGTAGTCCAGCACCAGGTCGGGCCTGGCGGCCAGCACGGCTTCCAGATTGGCCGTGTTGTCCCGGCCGGTCAGGCGGCCCACTTCGGGCAGCGCCGCCGCGGTGGGGTCCATGAAGGCGGCCTCATGCGGCCGGGGCGGCCGCGCCGGCCATCCCGCCAGCAGCTCCGGCGCCAGCGTGTAGAGCAGGATCGCCGCCGGCGGCCCCGCCGGGAAGACGCGCGTGATGCGCCCCGGCACGGTCACGCGCCGCCCCGTCGCATCCGCCACCTCCCGCGCCGCCACGGGGGGCGCGGCCAGCAGGAAGGGCGCGGCGAGGAGGGGGCGGCGGCGGATCATCAGGGAAGCGGCTCCCGCGGCTGGGTCGGCGCCTCGAACCCCAGCCGCGCCAGAACCGCCTGCCCGGCGGGGGACAGGATGAACAGGCCAAGCCGGGAGGCCGCCGGCCCATCACCTAGCACGGCCAGGCCGTAATCCGCAGCGACGGACAACGCCTCCGGCAGCGCGACGATCCGCCCGCCCGGCACCTGGCGCACCGCGATGGCGGCGTTGGTGCAGTAGGTCAGGAAGATGTCGGCGCGGCCTTCCGCCACATGCCAGGCATAGCCATCGATCCCGGCCGGCGGCGCGGCGCTGGCCGCACCTCCCGTCAGGGTCAGCGCCTTTGCCTCCAGCGCCGCTTGCGCGCCGGGCCGCAGCGCCTCCGCCCGCGCGAAGGCAGCGAAGGCGTAGTCGCCGGCGGGATCGGCGCGCGGCGTGGAGGTGCCGAGCTTCACGGCGGGGTCGAGCATCCGGTCCAGCAGCGTCTCGCTCTCCACATCCACGCCGCGCCCGACCAGCGCGCAAAGCCGGTTGCGCGCGAACAGCACCACGTCCCGCCCACGGGCCCGCGCCAGCGCCAGCGGATGCGTCATGTTGGCCGCGGCGAAGACATCCGTGGCCTCGCCCCCCGCGATCCTCTCCCGCAGCAGGCCCGACGGCCCGAAGCTGGTGCGCACCGTGCCGCCACCGGCGGCCTGGAAGGCGGTGGCCACCTCCGTCAGCGCCGCGCGCAACGAACCCGCCGCGTGCAGCCGCACCTCCTGCGCCTGCGCCGTGCCGCCCATCAGGAAAAGCGCCGCCAACAGCCAGCGCATCTCAAGCGCCCCCCTCATGCCCCGGGCCGGTTGGCGTTGGGGAAGAACAGCTGCTCCCCGTTGATCTTGTAGCCCGCGATCGCTTCCTGCCCGGCCGGCGAGACCAGCCAGTCGATGAAGCGCTGCCCGGCTTCCGCCTTCACATGCGCGTGCCGCTGCGGGTTCACCAGCATGACGCCATACTGGTTGAACAGCCGCTCATCGCCCTCCGTCACGATCCGCAGATCCTGGCGGTTCCGGAAGGCGAGCCAGGTGCCGCGATCGGCCAGGATATAGGCGTTCTGCGCGGCCGCCGTGTTCAGCGCCGGCCCCATCCCCTGGCCCACTTCCCGGTACCAGGCACCGCGGCCGGTCGCGACATCGATCCCCGCCTGCTGCCACAGGCGCAATTCCGCCGCATGGGTGCCGCTGCGGTCGCCGCGGCTGATGAAGGGTGCCCGCGCCGCCGCGATGCGCCGCAGCGCCTCCACACTGTCGCGCAGCCCGTTCACCCGCGCGGGGTCGCCGGCCGGCCCGATGATGACGAAGTCGTTGAACATCACCGGGCGGCGCGGCCCTCCATGGCCTTCCGCCACGAAGCGTTCCTCCGCGTCCCGGTCATGCACGAAGACGACATCCGCATCGCCCCGCCGCCCCACATCCAGCGCCTGGCCGGTGCCGAGTGCCACCACCCGCACGCCGATCCCCGTGGCCTGGGTGAAGATCGGCAGGATGTGGCCGAACAGGCCGGATTGCTCGGTCGATGTCGTGGACGACACCGTGATGGACTGCGTCTGCGCGGCCACCGTCACCGGCAGCGCGGCGGCGAGCGTGAGGCCGAGGCCGAGGAACAACCGTCGAAACATGCGTCTTCTCCCTTGCTTCACCACAGCAGGTCGCCGCGCAGGAAGGCCGCGGCCTCCCCGGTCGGCGGCCGCTCGAAGAACTCCGTCGCCGACGCGGCCGCATTCACCCGGCCCGCCACCAGCAGCACCACCTCCTCCGCCAGGCGCCGGGCCTGGCCGAGGTCATGCGTCGTCATCACGACCTTCGTCCCCTGTTCGGCGATGGCGGCGATGATCGCCTCCACCTGGCGAGTCGCCGCGGGGTCGAGGCTCGCGGTCGGCTCGTCCAGGAACAGCACCTCCGGCCCCATCGCCCAGGCCCGCGCCAGCGCCAGCCGCTGCTGTTCCCCGCCGGAGAGTTTCCGCGCCGGCCGCGCCGCCAACCCCGCCAGGCCCACGCGTTCCAGCGCCGCCATCGCCCGCGCGCGATCGAGCCCCGCGAGCTTCAGGGGATATTCCGCATTGGCCAGCACCGATCGCCGCAGCATCACCGGCCGCTGGAACACCATCGCCTGCCGCTTCCGCGCATCCCCCGCCGCCCAGCGCACCACCCCCGCGCCCGGCGCCAGCAGCCCGTGCAGCAGCCGCAGCAGCACGGATTTCCCCGCGCCATTCGGCCCCACCACCAGCGTCGGCCCGCCCGCCCGCAGTTCCAGGTCGATGCCGCGGATGATCTCCACGCCGCCGGCCGAAAAGCGCAGCCCTTCCGCCACCATCGGCAGGATCATGCGCCGCGCCTCGCCGCCAGGTCGCGCAGCCCCTGCGCCAGCGCGTTCACCCCCAGCACGATCGCCATCAGCACCACGCCGAGCGCCAGCGCCAGCGGCAGGTCGCCCTTCGAGGTCTCGAGCGCGATGGCGGTGGTCATCACCCGCGTGAAACCCTCGATATTGCCGCCCACCACCATGACGGCGCCGACCTCGGCACTCGCCCGGCCGAAGCCCGCCAGCAGCACGGTCAGCAGCAGGAAGCGGCCGTCCCACAGCAGCGTCGGCACCGCGCGCCAACTGCCCGCGCCGAAGCTGCGCAGCTGCTCGGCGTATTCGTCCCACATCGATTCCAGCACCTGCCGGCTCAGCGCCGCCAGGATCGGCGCGATCAGCACGGCCTGGGCGATCACCATGGCCGTCGGCGTGAACAGCAGGCCGAGCGACCCGAAGGGCCCGCTGCGCGACAAGGCCAGGTAGATCAGCAGCCCCGCCACCACCGGCGGCAGCCCCATCAGCGCGTTCAGCGCCACCACCAGCCCCTGCCGCCCCGGGAAGCGCGCCACTGCCAGCAGCGCCCCCAGCGGCAGCCCCACCAGCGCCGCGATCGCGACCGCGGTCAGGGAGACGCGCAGCGACAGCCCGACGATCCGCGCCAGCCCGTCATCGCCCGACAGGATCAGCCCGAGGGCGAGCGAGAAGGCGGAGCCGATATCCTGCATGACGGGGAGTTAAGGCCGGCATCTGGCGGCGTCCATCGCTGGACGCTACGATAGCGCAACACCACCTGCCGCTATCTGCCGGAATCTGCCAATGCCGAGCCCGCCCGAGATCATGACCCTCAAGGAAGCCGCCGCCTGGCTGCGCCTGTCGGAACGCGCGCTCTACGACCTCGCCCGCCAGCGCCGCCTTCCCGCGGCGCAGATCGGCGGCAAATGGCTGTTCCCCCGTACCGCGCTGGGCCTCTGGCTGGGTCGCCAGGCGGAGGCGCCGGACCACCGCATCACCCCGCCCCCCATCCTGGCCGGCAGCCATGACCCGCTGCTGGACTGGGCCGTCCGCCAATCCGGCTGCGGCCTGGCGCAGCGGGCGGGCGGGAGCCTCGACGGGCTGATGGCGTTGGCGCGGCATGAGGCCTGCGCCGCCGCCGTGCATGTCCCGGACCCCGATACCGGTGGCTTCAACGAAACCGCGACCCGTGCCGAGGTCCCGGGCGATTCCGTCGTCGGCCTCGTCTGGGCCTGGCGCGAACAGGGCCTCATCCTGCCCCCCGGCAACCCCGGCGGCCTCACCACCATCGCCGACCTCGCCGGCCCCGGCATCACCGTCGCCGGCCGCCAGGCCCGCGCCGGCAGCCATTTGCTGCTGGTCCACCTGCTGAGCGAGGCGGGGCTGCGCCTCGATGCCCTGACATTCCTCCCCGCCCCCTCCGCGACCGAGGACGAGGTCGCCGCCGCGGTGGCGGAAGGCCGCGCCGCCGCCGGCTTCGGCATCCGGGCGGAGGCGCTGCTCCGCGGCCTGCATTTCATCCCCCTGGTGCGGGAACGCGTCGACCTGGTCGCCCGTCCACGGGACTGGTTCGACCCGCCGCTCCAGCGGCTGATGGATTTCGCCCGCGGCGCGGCCTTCCGGGACCGCGCCGCGCGCCTCGGCGGCTATGAGGTGGAGGCCACCGGCAGCGTCGGCTTCGCGCTGTAGCGGCGCGCGCGCCGGGCTCGGTCCCGCCGCGCCGCGCGACATCGCGCGCGCGTCACAGCCAAGCGGGCTTGCGGCCCGCGGCGGGCGGTGCGTAACCTTCACGCCGCAACCAGGCAGGCCGGGTTCACCGGCCGCATCAGGGCAGGAGGAACGTATGGACCAGGGGTTCACCCGGCGCGACATGCTGCGCGCCGGTGCCGGCGCCGCCATAGTCGCCGGCGGCACGACACTCACCGCACCCGCGGTGCACGCGCAGGCGACGACGACGCTGCGCTGTGGCTTCTGGGACCATTGGGTCCCGGCCGGCAACGGCATCATGCGCGAGCTTTGCGCGGAATGGGGCCGCAACAACCGCGTCGACGTGCAGGTGGATTTCATCACCTCCGTCGGCAACCAGAACCTGCTGACCATCGCCGCCCAGGCCCAGGCCCGCAGCGGCCATGACATCCTGAGCTTCCCGACCTGGGAGCCATCGGCCCATGCGCGGCTGCTGGAACCCGTGGACGACATCGTCGGCCGCCTGATCGCCAAATACGGCCCCATCAACCCGACGGCCGAATACCTGGCCAAGCGCGAGGGCGCCTGGCGCGCCATCCCCGCTGTCTCGGGCTCCCAGCACAAGCCGTCGCTGGCGCGCTTCGACCTGCTGCAGCAGCATGCCGGCCTCGATGTCCGCGCCATGTATCCGGCGGAGGACCGCGTGGGCCCCGGCGTGGACCAGTGGAACTGGGCCACCTTCCTGACGGCGGCCGAGAAATGCGCCGCCGCCGGCGTCCATTTCGGCCTGCCGATGGGCAGCTTCACCGATGCGGTGGACTGGGTCGGCGCCTTCTTCCGCAGCCACAACGCCAAGTTCATCGATGAGAACGGCCAGGTCACGGTGCGCCGCGACCCCGGCGTGCGCGCGGGCCTCGAATACCTGGTGCGCCTGGCGCGCTTCCTGCCGAACGATGTCTGGGCCTGGGACGATGCCAGCAACAACCGCGCGCTGATCAGCGGGCGTTCCGCGCTGATCTTCAACCCGCCCTCCACCTGGGCGGTGGCGAAGCGCGACGCGCCGGCGGTGGCGGAGAAGTGCTGGACCTTCCCGATGCCGGCGGGCCCGGCGGGCCGCTTCACGCCCTACCTGCCGTATTTCTGGGGCATCTGGTCCTTCAGCCGGAACAAGGGCCCGGCCAAGGGCCTGCTGGAATTCCTGTCCGACCGCACCAGCGCGGACCGGCAGACCACCACCAGCAGCGGCTACGACATCCCGCCCTTCGGCACCATGTCCAACTTCGACATCTGGCGCACCGAAGGCCCGCCCACCGGCGTGGTCTACAACTACCCGCTGAAGCCCCACCACCAGGCGCAGCAGAGCATCGCCTTCGCCCCGGCCCCGGCGGAGATCGCCGTCCAGGCCTACAACCAGGCGATCAACACCAAGCTCGTCGCCCGCGTGGCGCAGGGCGGTGAGACGATCGACCAGGCGCTGACCTGGGCGGAGCGCGAGTTGCGCAACTTCGCGCGCGGCTGACGCCGGCAGGGCAGGGGCGGGGGCCGCAGGGCACCCCGCCCTTTGCATATCCACCGCGGGACAGGGGATCATCGGCATGTCGGCCAGCGGCACGACCATGAGGGCAGGGCGCACGGAGGGTGTCACCTCCCTCCAGCGCTTCACGCGACGGCGTTCGACCATCGCCTTCCTGATGACGCTGCCGCTGATCGCGGTCATCGGCGGCCTTGTCGTCTATCCCGCGGGCTATGCGATGTACCTCTCCACCCTGAACCGGCGCATGACCGAGTTCATCGGGCTGGAGCAGTTCGCCATCCTGCTGGATACCGACACCTTCTGGATGGTGATCGCGCAGTCCTGCATCTTCGCCGTCTCCGCCGTCTTCCTGAAGGCGGCGATCGGCTTCTGGCTGGCCCATATGCTGCACGACATCCCCAGCAAGGGTCAGCGCAAATGGCGCGGCATGCTGCTGGTGCCCTGGGTCATCCCGCCGGCGCTCTCCACGCTGGGCTGGTGGTGGATGTTCGACCCCAGCTATTCCTCCATCAACTACCTGCTGAACGTCTTCGCCGTGCCGTCGGTGCCGTGGCTGGGGGAGCCCTGGTGGGCGCGCACCTCCGTCATCATCGTCAATGTCTGGTACGGCGCGCCCTTCTTCATGATCATGTACCTGGCCGCGCTGAAATCCGTGCCGGAACAGCTGTATGAGGCCGCCGCCATCGATGGCGCGACGGGTTTCCAGCGCCTGCGCTACGTGACCCTGCCGATGATGCGCAACATCATCAGCATCACCATCCTCTTCAGCCTCATCGTCACCTTCGCGAATTACGACATCGTCCGGGTGCTCACGAATGGCGGGCCGCGGGACCTGACGCATGTCTTCGCCACCTACGCCTTCCAGGTCGGCATCCTGTCCGGCAACGTGCCGCGCGGCGCCGCCGTCTCCCTCTTCATGTTCCCGCTGCTGGCGATCTTCGCCTATTTCGTGCTGCGCGGCGTGACGCGCCGGAACAAGGATGAATCGTGAGATGACCACATCCGGTGCCACGCGCGATCTTCCCGGCATCTACGCCAAGGCCGGCAGCCTGTCCTCGGAGCGCCGCTGGGCGCTCTGGGTCGCCTACATCTCCCTCATCTTCGCCGCCATCATCTTCCTGGCGCCACCCGTCTACATGTTCATCACCAGCCTGAAGACGAGTGCGGAGGTCGCCAACCTGCAGGGCAATCCCTGGCTGGTCCGCAACCCGACGCTGGAGAACTACACGGCGATCCTCACCAATCCGACCTTCCTGATGTTCTTCTGGAACAGCGCGAAGATCACGGTGATGGTGGTGGCGATCACCATGGTGATCTCCACCCTCGCCGCCTTCGCACTCGCCCGGATGCGCTTCTGGGGCAGCCAGGCGCTCGCCACCGGCGTGTTCCTCACCTACCTGATCCCGGAGACGCTGCTCTTCATCCCGCTCTACCAGATCGTCGGCGGATTGGGGCTGCTCAACTCCTCCTGGGGCCTGGTGGTGGTGTACCCGACGCTCACCGTGCCCTTCTGCACCTGGATCATGATCGGCTACTTCGCCTCCATCCCGAAGGAACTGGACGAGGCCGCGCTGATCGATGGCGCAAGCTGGTCGCAGATGCTGCTGAAGATCTTCATCCCCGTGGCGATGCCCGGCATCATCGCGGCGACCATCTTCGCCTTCACCGTCAGCTGGGCCGCCTTCGTCTATCCGACCGCCTTCGTGACCACGCCGGATGAGATGCCACTCACCATCGGCGTCGTCTCCCAGCTCGTGCGGGCGGATACCTTCGCCTGGGGGCAGATCATGGCGGGCGCGCTGCTGGCGGCGCTGCCGCCGGTGATCGTCTATGCGTTCCTGATGGATTACTACATCGCCGGCCTCACCGCCGGCGCGACAAAGGGTTGACGCCGTCCGATCGCCGTAGCGCCGCATGGCGCGAAGGCGTGAATCGGCCGGCTCTGAAAGAGGACTTACGATGGCACAGGTTTCCATCCGCAAGGTCGTGAAGGCCTATGACGGCGGCGTGCAGGCGGTGAAGGGCATCGACCTGGAGATCGCCGACCATGAATTCGTCGTCCTCGTCGGCCCGTCGGGCTGCGGCAAATCCACCACGCTGCGCATGATCGCGGGGCTGGAGGAGATCACGGGCGGCGAGATCGCCATCGGCGGCACCGTCGTCAACGACATCCCGCCCCGCGACCGCGACATCGCCATGGTGTTCCAGAACTACGCGCTGTACCCGCACATGTCGGTCTACGAGAACATGGCCTTCGGCCTGACGCTCCGTAAATTCCCGAAGGAGGAGATCGCGAAGCGCGTCAACAACGCCGCCCGCATCCTCGACATCACGCCGCTGCTGGACCGCAAGCCGAAGGCGCTGTCGGGCGGCCAGCGCCAGCGCGTCGCCATGGGCCGCGCCATCG
The DNA here is from genome assembly GCF_051859025.1 of Falsiroseomonas sp. Classification (GTDB taxonomy): domain Bacteria; phylum Pseudomonadota; class Alphaproteobacteria; order Acetobacterales; family Acetobacteraceae; genus Falsiroseomonas. Next base: position 37,767 of record NZ_JBHYGL010000013.1, read on the forward strand.
TGCGCGACCCGAAGGTCTTCCTGTTCGACGAACCGCTCTCCAACCTCGACGCCAAGCTGCGCGTGCAGATGCGGACCGAGATCAAGAAGGTCCACCAGACCGTCAAGACCACCACCGTCTACGTCACCCATGACCAGGTGGAGGCGATGACGCTGGCGGATCGCGTCGTCGTCATGAACCACGGCATCATCGAACAGGTCGGGCCCCCGCAGGAGCTGTATCACCACCCGAAGACGCGCTTCGTCGCCGGCTTCATCGGCAGCCCCGCGATGAACTTCATCCCCGCGCGGGTGGAGAACGCATCGGGCGCGCTCCGCGTGACGCTCCCCAACGGCATCACCGTCCCCGTCCCGGAATCCCGCACCGCCCGCTACCAGGGCGCCGCCGGCCGCGACATGCTGTTCGGCATCCGCCCCGAACACCTGACCGAGGTGAAGAACCTCGACCGCGACAACATCGCCGTCTTCGAACTGACGCCCGAGGTGATCGAGCCCATGGGCATGGAGACCCTGGTGCATCTCTGGCTGCAAGGCGCCGAGGTCTGCTGCCGCATCGACCCCACGACGCCGGCGGAGCCCGGCCGCCCCATGCAATTCGCCGTGGACCTCAACCACATGCACCTGATCGATCCCGAATCCGGGAAGGTGCTGTAGGGGCGGATCCTACGCCACCTGGTCCACCGCCACGCCATCCGCGGTGATGGTGAAGCGCATCAAATCCTCGCCGAAGACCAGGGGCCCATCATAGGCGGTGCGCGTCTCCACCTCGATCGCCTCCAGCGTCACGGGCGGCACACCGGGCGCCGCGATCTGCACGATGTGGGTGTAGGCGGCGAGCCTTGGCCGCGTGGCGGCGAAGATCGCGCCGGCTTCCGCCGGTGATGTGTGATGGTCCGCGATCGCCTGCTGCACCGGCCGCCCGGCCAGCGCGGCGGGCAGGGCGCAGACCTCATGCACCAGCAGGTCCACCCCCGCACCGTGCAGGCGCACATTCGGATGCGGCTTCGTGTCGCCGGACAGCAGCACGGACCGCCCTTCATGGTCGATCCTGAAGCCGACGGCGGGCCGGATATGCTGGCCGTGATCGACCTCGAAGGCCGTGACGCGCACGCCCGATTCCTCGAACACCACGCCGCCCGAGGCGGGAAAATCGATCGCCGCGATCCGCGTCGCCTCCTCCGGCACCGCCTCATCCGCCATGCGGATGCGGATGTCGTCGGCGAAGGCTTCCCGCAGATGGTGCGCCATGCGCGCCGTGCCGGGCGGGCCGAACAGGCGCAGCGCGCGGCGCCGCCCGCCCCAGGCCGGCGGGATGTAGGAACTCATCCACACATCGGCCAACCCGTTCACATGGTCGGAGTGGAAATGCGTGAGGAACACCGCGGCCACGCGGCCCAGCGGCACGCCGCATTGCGCCAGGCGGATCGGGCAGCCCCGCCCCGCATCGAACAGCAGGTCGAGCCCGCCCGCCTGCACCAGCGTCGCCGGGCCGAAGCGGCGCGGATTGGGGTTGGGCGTGCCGGAACCCAGCAGCGTCACGACCAGGCGGCCGTCACCGGTATTCATGGACATGTCCTGTCAATCGGGCTTGATGCCGGCCTGGGCGATGATGGCGGCGTAGCGGGCCGTATCCTCCCGCAGCAGCGCCCCCAGCGCCGCGCTGTCCAGCGGCGCGGGTTCCTGGCTGATCCGGCCGAGGCCCTCCGCCGCTTCCGGCGTGGCGAGCCAGCCCCGCACCTCCGCATCCAGCCGGTCCACGATCTCCCCCGGCGTCGCGGCCGGCGCGAAAAGCCCGAACCACACGCTGCCATCCAGCGCCGGCAGCCCGACTTCCGGCAGCGCGGGCACATCCGGCAGGAAGCGCGACCGGGTGGCGGCGATCGCGGCCAGCGCCCGCAACTGCCCGCCCGCCAGTGCCGCTCCGAACACCGTCAAATCCGCCAGCGCCAGGGAGACGCGGCCCGCGATCAGGTCGCCCATGGCGGCGGGAAAGGCCCGGTAGGGGACGTGGAGAAGATCGATGCCCGCCGCCCGCCGCAGCTGCTCCGTGGTGATATGCCCGACCGTGCCGTTCCCGTTGGTCGCATAGGTCAGCGGCTCCCGCGCCGTCCGTGCCAGCGCCAGCAGCGAAGGCAGGTCCCGCGCCGGGGAGGCGGCGGGCACGAAGAGGAAGAAGGGCAGCCGCGCGATGCGCGCCACCGGCCTGAAGTCGCGCAGCGGCGCATAGCTCAGCCGGTCGCCGAACAGCGCGGGGTTGATCGCCATCACGGAATTGGAGGCCAGCAGCAGCGTATGCCCATCCGGCGCCGACCGCGCCGCTGCCTCCGCCGCCACGGCACCGCTGGCGCCCGGCCGGTTTTCCACGATGAAGGGCTGGCCGAAGGCCTGGCTCAACTGCGGCAGTAACAGCCGGATCGCGACATCCGGCGCGCCGCCGGCCGCGAAGGGCGCCAGGATGCGCACGGGGCGCTGCGGCCAGGCCGTGACGCCCTGGGCGTGCAGGGCCGGCACGCCGGCGAGGCTGGCCGCCGCCGCACCCAGCGCGCCGCGCCGTGTCAGCTTCCCGATGGTTCCGTTCATGATGGAGCCTCCCCCCTTGCTTGCAACGATGGCGTTCGTGACGCCGCCTGCGCCCTTCGGCGTCAGGCCTTCCCTCACCTGGGCATCCGGCAAGGCCCTTCCAATGCCGGGCCGGAATGAAGGCTCAGGCGCTCCAGGCCGCCATCGTCGCCCGCGCGCATTCATGCATCACGGTCAGCGCCCGCTGCGTCGCGGCGGCGCCGATGACGAAGGGGTTGGCGGCGCCTGGCCGCATCCGCCCCAGCTTCTCCACCGCCTCGTCATAGACATTGTGGTTGGAGAGGAAGACCTCGACATTCTGCCGCGCCGCGATCTCCCGCGCGCGGGCCGTCGCGTCGATGTAGCCCTGCAGGCGCGGGATGCGGTCGGCCCGCGCACCGAAGTTGAAGGCGGTGCCGCCCCACATCATGGCGCGATGCGTCCGCCCGCCCTGGCGCACATCGAACAGCAGCGTCACGGTGCCCATGGTGTGCCCGGGCGTGATCATCACCTCCAGCGCCGTGTCGCCCAGCCGGATCATGTCGCCGTCCCGCACGGCAAGGTCGCGCCGCGGCGGGCGGCCCCAATCCGGCCGGTCGAACTCCAGGCCGGTTTCCATCATCGTCCAATCCGCCTCGCTGCACACCACGCGGCTGCCGTAGCGGCGCACGAAGTGCCCCGCGCCGCCGTAATGGTCGCCATGCCCGTGGCTGACCACCAGCGTGCGGATCTGCGCGGGGTCCAGGCCCAGCTGCCGCATGCCCGCATCGGGGATGCGCTCGGCATCGGCATCATTGTCCATGGCATCCACCAGGATGATCCCGTCCGAGGTCGTGATCGCCCAGGCGGTCACCCAGCGGCTGCCGACGAAAGCCAGATTGTCGAAGGCCCGGCCCGGCGGAGGCGTCGCCATCGCGCGCAACTCGGCGGGCGAGGCACTGCGCAGCCCCGGTGTCGGCGCCGCCACCTCCCCCAGCCGGAGATAGGCCCGCAGATCATCGCCCGCCGCGGCCCGGGCAGCCGCCAGGTGCTGCTGCACCAGCGGGGATTGCGCCGCGGCCGGGTTCGGCGCCAGCGCCATCGCCGCGCAGCAGGCACAGCCCAGCGCCAGCAACTGCCGCCGTCCGGCGCGGAAGGCTTCCTCGCCCACTGCCTCGGCACGCAGGGGGGGGCGGGCACGCGGCTTGAAGAATGGCATCGGGCGCTTCTCCTCCGGCGGGCCCGTCTTCGTGGTCCGGGCGCGCCCAACAGCATCATGCAGCATTTAAAAAGTCAATCATCTGACCTATTGACTGAAGACGCCTTCGCCACCGCGCCCCGGGCTGGACGGTCCCCCGCGCCGCGTGCAGGTTTCCCCCACAACGAGGAAACCGCAGCCATGGCCGACTACATCCACATCCCCGCCGAGAAGGTGGAGCATTTCGTCACCCGCATCTTCGCCGCCGCCGGCTGCGACCAGGCGGAGGCGCATCGCATCTCCACCCATCTCCTCGATGCCAACCTCGCAGGCCATGACAGCCACGGCGTCGCCCGCGTGCCGCGCTATGTCGAATGGCTCCAGGCCGGCTTCGTGCTCAAGGGCCAGTCCGTCCAGACCATCACCGATGGCGGCAGTTTCCTGCTGCTCGATGGCCTCTTCGGCTTCGGCCAGACCGTCGCCCCCCAGGCCGTCCGCATGGGGATCGAGCGTGCGCAACAGCACGGCATCGCCGTCGTCGGCCTGCGCAACGCCGGCCATATCGGCCGCGTCGGCGCCTATTCCGAAATGGCGATCGAGGCCGGCCTCCTCTCCGTCCACTTCGTCAACGTCGCGGGCTCCGTCCTCGTCGCCCCCTTCGGCGGGACGGAGCGCCGCTTCTCCACCGCCCCCATCAGCATCGGCGTCCCCCTGCCGGGCCGCCCCCTCATCCTCGACTTCGCCACCTCCCTGGTCGCGGAGGGCAAGGTCCTCGTCGCCTCCAACGGCGGCAAGGCGCTGCCCGCCGATGCCCTGATCGAGCCCGACGGCACCCTCTCCGGCGACCCCCACACCCTCTATGGCCACTACGACACCATCGGCCCCCGCAACCCCTCCAACGGAAGCGGCGCCATCCGCGCCTTCGGGGAACACAAGGGCAGCGGCCTCGCCTTCATGTGCGAGATGCTGGCCGGCGCGCTGACCGGCGGCGGCACCTCCGGCCCCGTCTCCGCCCGCGGCCGCATCGCCAACGGCATGCTGTCCTTCTACATCTCCCCGAAACACTTCGGCACCCAGGCCGAGTTCGAGGAAGCCGGCCGCGCCTATGTGGACTGGGTCGTCTCCACCACCCCCGCGGAGGCCGGCAGCCCCGTCCTCGCCCCCGGCGACAAGGAAGCCACCACCAAGGCCGACCGCCTGGCCAATGGCGTCCCCCTCCAGCCCGACACCTGGGACAGCATCCTCGACACCGCCCGCCGCCTCGGCATCAACGATCCCGCCTGACGCACGCCCCGGGGTCCATGGCATAAGCCCGCCATGGACCCGATGACCCGCCTGCTCATCCGCCTCGCCGAATGGTTCCGCAACCCGCCATCCCCGGCGCGGATCAAGCTCATCCTCGCCGTCGTGGCGCTTTGCCTGATCCTTGTCGGCATCGAGAAATTCGTGGGCTGGCCGGAATGGGCGACGGCGCAGCGCGTGCCGATCCACCGCTGACCCTTGCGCGCGCCACGCACCCGCGCGACCTTTCCCGTAACAACACGGGAGGATCCATCACCATGCTCCGCCGCACCCTGCTCGGCCTGGCGCTGACGGCAACCATGACAGCCCCCTGGGCCACCCCCGCGCTCGCCTATCCCGACCGCACCATCACGCTGGCGGTCGGCTTCGCCCCCGGCGGCTCCACCGACGTCACCTCCCGCCTCCTGGCCGACCGCCTGGGCCCGGCGCTGGGCCCCAACGGCCGCGTGGTGGTGGAGAACCGCCCCGGCGCCGCCGGCCTCATCGCCTCCGACTGGCTGCGCCGCCAGACGCCGGATGGCCATATGCTGATGCTGGTGGAGGCCTCCTCCCACGCCCTCGCCCCCAATGCCGTGCAGGGCGGCACGCGCTACGACCCGATCGGCGACTTCACGCACATCGCCGTCGTCGGCACCGGCCCGATGATCGTCGTCGCACCCCCCAGCTTCCAGGCCCGCACCCCGCAGGAGGCCATCGCCCGCCTCCGCGAAGGGGGCGAGGCCCTGCCCTTCGCCTCCTCCGGCGTCGCCTCCATGCCGCATCTGTCGGCGGAGATGGTGGCCAGCGTGATGAACATGGGCGGCCGCTTCCCCCACATTCCCTACCGCTCCGGCGGCCTCATGGTCGAAAGCATCGCGCGCGGGGAGACCCAATGGGGCGTCGCCGTCCTCGCCTCCGCCGCCGGCCAGGTGAGGGACGGGCGCGTCCGCGGCATCGCCGTCACGGGCCTCGAACGCTTCCCCTCCTTCCCCGATATCCCCACCCTCGCCGAATCCGCGCTGCCCGGCTTCGACCTGGAGAACTGGTTCGCCGTCATCGGTCCCAAGGGCATGCCGCCCGCCGTGGTCGAGTCCCTGAACCGCGCCATCCGCGCCTCTATCGCCGAACCGCAGCTCCGCGAACGCCTCCTCATCGCCGGGGTGAACCCCTGGTCCCGCCCCAACGCGCCGTCCGATGCCGAGGCCTTCTTCCGCGCCGAACTCGCCAAATTCGCCCAGGTCGTGCAGCGGACCGGCGTGAAGCTGGAGCCATGACAGCCGACGTCATCGTCATCGGCGGCGGCTCCGCCGGCTGCGTCGTCGCCGCCCGCCTCTCGGAGGATTCCTCATGTCGGGTCCTCCTGCTGGAGGCAGGCCCGCCCGACAAGGATCCGTGGATCAGCCTCCCCGCCGGCTACGCCAAGCTCTACGGCAGCGGGAAATACGACCCGCGCTTCATGACCGAACCCGAGCCCCAGCTCGGCAACCGCCAGATCCACTGGCCCCGCGGCCGGGTCCTCGGCGGTTCCGGCTCCGTCAACGGCCTGGTCTTCCTGCGTGGCAGCCCGCACGATTATGACCGCTGGTCCCAGGCCGGCGCCCGCGGCTGGAGCTACGAGGACGTCGCCCCCTTCTTCCGCCGCATGGAAAGCTGGGCCGGCCCGCCCAGCGATTCCCGCGGCAGCGACGGCCCCATCCAGGTCGGCGAGCCCCGCCGCCTGGCCGAGGCCCCCCGCGCCTTCATCGAAAGCTGCATCGCCGCCGGCCTGCCCCGCCACACCGACGTCAACAACGGCGGCAGCATCGAAGGCGCCGGCCCCATCCAGCTCAACGTCGATGGCCGCTGGCGATCCTCCTCCGCCCGCACCTACCTCCGCCCCGCCATGTCCCGCCCCAATCTGGAAGTCCGCACCGGCATCCAGGCCCACCGCCTGGTCTTCGAGCAGGGCAGGGCGGTCGCGGTGGAGACCGCGCAAGGCACCTTTCGCGCCGCCCGATCCATCGTCGTCTCGGCGGGCGCGATCGAGACCCCGAAGCTCCTCATGCTCTCCGGCATCGGGGACGGCGCCGCGCTGCAGGCGATGGGCATCCCCGTCGTCGCCCACAGCCCCGATGTCGGCCGCAACCTGCAGGACCATTTGATCGCGAAGTTCATCTTCCGCACCAGGCCCTGCGGCACCCTGAACGAGATCCTGCAAAGCAATTTGAAAAAGGCCGCCATGGGCCTGGACTGGCTGCTGCGCCAATCCGGCCCGCTGTCCATCGGCGCCGGGGAGGCCACGGCCTTCGCCCGCATCACCCCCGGCGCCGAGGAAGCCGAGGCCCAGCTCCTCTTCGTCAACTTCTCGACCTTCGACTACTCGAAGGGCCTGCACGCCCAGCCCGGCGTGATGCTGAACTACGGCCCCTGCCGCCCCGACAGCCGCGGCACCCTGACCCTCCGCAGCCCCGACCCCGCCGACCACCCGGTGATCCACGCCAACTACCTGGACCACCCCAATGACTGGCGCGTGATGCTCGGCGCCGCCGCCCTCTGCCGGAAGATTTCGTCTGTCGGCCCGCTGCGCGATCTGATCGAGGAGGAGTTGCGCCCCGGCCCCGCCGCCACCACCGACGAAGCCTACGCCGAGAGCATCCGCGCCACCGCCAGCACCGTCTTCCACCCCTGCGGCACCGCCCGCATGGGCAGCGACGACCGCGCCGTGCTGGACCCGGAACTGCGCGTGCGGGGCGTGGACGGACTGCGCGTGGCGGATGCGAGCGCCTTCCCGCTAATCCCCTCGCCCAACATCCAGCCGGCGGCGCTGATGGTGGGGGAACGGTGCGCGGCGTTTCTCAAATCGGCGGCGTAACCCATCCCCTTACCGATCAGCGATGAGCTACGAAACGGCAGTGCCTCCCTCCCCCGCGCTTACGGGGGAGGGTTGGGGTGGGGGATTGCGCAGCCGCGCTATCGACCAACGCGCATCGGTGAAGGCTCCGCCTTCCCCGAACCCCATCCGCCAGGCCCGTGACGGGCCTGGACCGTCGTCAAGTCACGGTATCTGTGTTGTTAGCCAAATACCCATCGCAGTTCGCAAAAGAATGCACGCAGCGTCGTGCATCTCGCGTCGCTGGAGTTTGTATAAACCGCGGTGGAGGCCCTCGTTTCGTATCGCCCATGTTAAACGCGCGTCTCGTGCAATCCATTCTGCCTGTGATGAAGGGGGGTGTGTCAGAATGACGTTCACCTTGTCTTGAAAAGATGCCGTTGGCGGGAATGCGTACTGCATGAATGCGGTATCAATCGGCCTGCAAGAGGGTTTTGTCCAACAACCTTTCAGCTTGGGGTGTAGCGTATTGCCGCCCGTCCAATTGGGTCCCAACGCTTCATTGCAAACGTGCTCGACCCAAGCCGCAAGGCTAGACACGTGGACAGCAACGCCGACCTCAGCATCGGTATCAGCCCTGCGGCCGAAGCCTTCGATGGCGGACACCGACATGTGCGCTGCAAACAAGCCGCCGGCCTCAAGCCAGTCAAGAAACTGAACTGTGTGAGAGTCGGTGAATACAGGTAGGCATTGCGCTGGGAACTGAAGAAAGTCAGGTGCGAGGCCGCTTACCCAGACGTGTAACTCTGATCGCACGCGATCACGCCAGACCGGAAAGTAGCGTTTCACCAGGTCTTGGCCGTCGTCCATACGCTTCAGGGTGTCATCCAATGTGTGGCCTAAAGAAATATTCAGCTCGATCGCTTCGCGCATAAGTAGAGCGTACGCGCGAGCAACTTTGTGGTGTCCGCTTTCATCTTTCCACCGCGCGCGCCAGCCGAGCCAACTTGCTGCTGCAAGCAGTGCGTCCGCATCAACTGCATAGCGCCGTAAGGCTTCTTTCGCTACCTCCTCTTCGGCAAAAATCAATGCGGTGCGGTCAGCGCCACGGATAATGAATTCACCATTCTGATCCTTGCCGCGGCCTAGGCCCTGGAACAAGCCGAGATCTGGATTAGCTTTTTTTGCTAGTACGAGAGCCCGCTGTCTGTATGCTGCGTTCCACGATAAAGCCTCAAGTGCCGCCAAATGTTTGTCGAAACCTGATAAATTCGCGTCATTCCCCCATTCGTCTTTCCCATCGACGAGACTTGGCCATTTATTTTTGAGTTCCTGGCGTCGTAGTCCCCCCAAAGTTCGAGGGCCCGCTAACGCCAGTTCCACCAGCGCTAGGGCTTGCCATTGTCTGAAAAGCGGAATGCAATTTTGGTGATCGTATGTAATGTTTTCGGCATCTTTTCTTTTGATCGGTGCGGGGGCGTATATGTCTGGGCACCATGGTGCCTGAGATGGAATTTCAATAAAATTCTCTATGCCGTCTTTGGGGTCGTCTAGTGGGTGAAGGGAATCGGCTGGCGTGCTCTCCCAGCTCCATGCAGATTTGGCGTAGTGAAATTTGCCAAGCGTTGCCAGATCGCTGCTAACTGAAGCATTAGTGGGTGTGCCTCGAGGGCTGTTCCTGTCGTGTCGATCCCAGAGTGACTGGAGAAGGTTCGTAGGGACCCGCCAGCGTAACATGGGTATGATCGCGCCATGGCCCTCGATCAAATCGATCCAGTTCCGCCATTCGTCTTTGTAAGGCAGCAGGCGTTTAAGCTCGGGAAGGAGTTGGGCGGCTTCGTGAATGAGTCGCGCAGGTCCTATGAAGCGACCCTGGGCTAAAGATTCATCGATCGTTAGAAAATGTACAACCATTTGGCCTCCGACGGCATCTGTTGTGGATCACGCTTAAGAATAGGCGCGCGTCATTTTTCCGTTGAGTTCATCGGGATTATCTTGAGGCTTTTTGTGCCATTTATTTTGATTGCTGTGGCGGCTTATGCATAATGTTATCATATCGCAATAAAAACAACAATGCTTCTCTATCCGGCTGCCAGAAACAGGACCATTGTTGATTCGTCGATCGTGAGAGACGGCCCAAGCCAATGACCCCCACCACCTTCCCCATCGTCCTCTCCCTATCCCTCTGCCATCTCCTCAACGACATGATGCAGTCGCTCATGCCGGCCCTCTATCCCATCCTGAAGACCAACTACGCGCTGGATTTCGGCCAGATCGGCCTCATCACCCTGGCCTTCCAGTGCACCGCCTCCCTCCTGCAGCCCCTGATCGGCGCATGGAGTGACCGGCGCCCGATGCCCTATTCCCTGCCTATCGGCATGGGCTCCACGCTCATCGGGTTGCTCGTCCTCTCCCAGGCCGCCAGCTACCCCATCATCCTGCTCGCCGCGGCGATGATCGGCATGGGATCGGCGGTCTTCCATCCGGAGGCGTCGCGCGTCGCGCGCCTCGCTTCCGGTGGCCGCTATGGCCTGGCGCAGTCGCTCTTCCAGGTCGGCGGCAATTGCGGCTCCGCCATCGGCCCCTTGCTCGCCGCCTTCATCATCGCGCCGAGGGGCCAGGGCGCCATCATCTGGTTCTCCGCCGCGGCGCTGCTTGGCATGGTGCTCCTCACCGTCGTGGGGCGGTGGTACGCCGCGCGCCTCGGCCAGCGCGCGAAGAAGGCTGCCGCGGCCAGCACCGCGCAGCCGCTCTCCCGCAACCGGGTGATCTTCGCCTTCGGGGTGCTGGTGGTGCTGCTGTTCTCGAAGACGATCTATTCGGGCAGCCTGACCAGCTACTACACCTTCTACCTGATCCAGCATTTCGGCACTTCGGTGCAGGAAGCGCAGGTTTACCTCTTCATATTCCTCTGCTCGATCGTCTGCGGCACGGTCGCCGGCGGCGCGGTGGGGGATCGCTTCGGCCGCATCCCCGTCATCTGGTTTTCGGTGCTGGGCGTGCTGCCCTTCACCCTGGCGCTGCCGCATGTCGGCCTGACGGCGACGGTGGTGCTCACCATCATCATCGGCATCATCGCCTCTTCCGCCTTCTCCGCGATCCTGGTCTATGCGCAGGAACTGCTGCCCGGCCGCGTCGGCCTGGTCTCGGGCATGTTCTTCGGTTTCTCCTTCGGCCTGGGGGGCCTTGGCGCCGCGGCGCTGGGCGAACTCGCCGACCGCATCGGGATCGAGGCCGTCTACGCCCTGGTCGCCTGGCTGCCCGCGCTCGGCATCATGACGGCCCTGCTCCCCCGCCGCCGCCCCATTTCCCTGGACCCGGCGCCCCGCCCCGCGGTATAGGAACATATGCCTCGCGCCACCGAGCCCGAGGCCGCTCCTTGAACCCGCGAATCAGGCCGCCCTTTTGTCCAAAAGCGCCCCGCTGAATCGGTGCTAAAGGTGCTAATTCGGCTAAAAGCCCTAAAAAATCCGCCTGTAACCCCTTGATCCCGCGCGCAACCCATTGTTCCCGCAGGCCGCGCGTCCAGGGCCCTCTCAAATCTAAACGCCCTCAACCCGCTAAATCGTTGTGTATCAACCCCTTAAAGACGGTCCAGGGGCGCCACGCCCCTGGTGGGTGGGGCAGGGACCGGTTGATGGCACCGGCGGGTCGGTGCCGCGGTGCTTTTCCGGCCCCGGTGCGTTGCCGGCCTTGCCGATGCAACCAGCATCGGCGGCGCCCGGCGCCTTCCGGGACCGAAAAATCCCTCGCGGCCCCTCAGCCGCCGGCACCCTCAACCGGTCCCCGGGGAGGGCACCGCCCTCCCCATGCACTACGCCCCCACGAACTCCCCCCCCCGCATCAGCGGTTCCACGCTGCCCGTCTTCGTCACCCCATCGATGTCGATCTCGCCGCTCCCGATCATCCAGTCGATATGGATCAGCGACGCGTTCGCCCCCCGCTTCGCCAACTCGTCCATGGGCACGCCGGCGCTGTCCCGCAGGCAGGTCGTGTAGGCCTGGCCGAGGGCGATGTGGCTGGCCGCGTTCTCGTCGAACAGCGTGTTGCGGAACAGCAGGCCCGAGGCACTGATGGGGGAGGAATGCGGCACCAGCGCCACTTCGCCGAGCCGCGCCGCCCCTTCATCCGTCTCCAGCACGCGTCGCAGCACGTCTTCGCCGCGGGAGGCATGGGCTTCGACGATCCGCCCTTCCTCGAACCGCACCTGGATGTCGTCGATCAGCGTGCCCTGATAGGCCAGGGGCTTGGTGGATCGCACCGTGCCGCTCACGCGCAGCTTGTGTGGCGTGGTGAAGACTTCCTCGGTCGGGATGTTGGGGTTGCAGATGATCCCGTTCTTCGCGGGTTCCGCGCCGCCGGCCCACAGGTGCCCGTCCGCCAGCCCGATCACCAGGTCCGTGCCCGGACCGCGATAGCGCAGCTCGGCGTAGTCTTTCCCGTTCAGGAACTTCGTCCGTGCATGCAGCGTCGCGTTATGCGCGGCCCAGCCCGCGACGGGGTCCGCCTGGTCCACCCGGCAGGCCATGAAGATCGCGTCCCACAGCCGCGCCACCGCCTCGGATTCGGGCACGCCCGGGAAGACCTCCCGCGCCCAGCCCGGCGTCGCGGCGGGCACCAGGTTCCAGTTGATGGCGAAGCTGGTGATGAGTTCCAGCGCCGGGCGATAGGCGATGCTCCGCGCGCGGTTGGCGCGGGCCACCTTGGCCGGGTCCTGCCCCGCCAGCAGGGTCGGGTCCTCCCCGACAACCGCGAGGCGCGCCGCACCGCCGCGGAAGGCCGCGGCCATGCCCTCGAACAGCCATCCCGGCGCGGTGTCGAAGGCGTCGTCGTTGGCGTGGCGGTAGCGGGCCAGCGCCACCTCGTCATCGCCGATCAGCGGCGTCACCAGGGTCGCGCCCGCCTGGTAGGCATGGGCGGCGATGCGCCGCACCAGCGGCAGCGCCTCCACCGGCGCCGTCATCACCACTTCCTGCCCGGGTTGCAGGTTCAGCCCGACGCGCACGGCCAGCGCCGCCAGCTTGTCGAGCTTCTGGTCGAACATCGTGGGCACCGCGGCGTCGTCAGGCATGGGAATCGGTTCCGATCGAGCTTCGAATGGTGGGCTCCGGCGTGCGCGTCAGCCGCCGGATCACGGCGACGACCTCCGGCTGGTCCCAGGCGGCTTCGCCCACCAGGCGCCCGACCTCAAGCCCCCGCCGGTCGAGGATGAGGGTCGTCGGCAGCACCCGCACCTCCAGCGCCCGTCCCGTCGCACCGCGGGGGTCGAGCCAGATGCCGAGGCGCCGGAGCCCCGTGCGCTGGTAGAAGGGCTCCACCTGCGCCCGCCCGCCGCGGTCGTTCGACAGGGCCAGCACCTCGATCCCGTCGCGGGCGACCATGCCATGCAGCCGGTCCAGCGCCGGCATCTCCGCCACGCAGGGCGGGCACCAGGTGGCCCAGAAGTTGACGACCAACGCCTTGCCGCGAAACGCGGAAAAATCGGTGACGCGGCCCTCGGCGTCCGTGAAGGTCAGCCCCTCCGGCAGCGGGCGGCCCTCCGGCGTCTCCCGCAGGCGGGACAGGCCATGGTCCGCGCCCGCGACCGGTGTTAGGGAGGGTCCAGCCCCCGCTTGGCGGCCCAGCCCTGCCGCGAGTAGGGTCGGCACCCCGGCCAGGATGGCCCGGCGGCCCCGCACAAACCTCTGCACTGAAAGACCTCCTCCGTGACCGAACCGCGCGCCAGCAATGATCTCTGGGGTGGCCGCTACGCCGAGGGCCCCTCCGCCATCATGCGGGAGATCAATGCCAGCATCGGCTTCGACCGCAAGATGTGGCGCCAGGACATTTCGGGCAGCCTCGCCCACGCCAAGATGCTCGCCCATGTAGGGATCATCAGCGCGGAAGACGAGGCCGCGATCCGCGCCGGCCTGGCCGGGATCGCGCAGGAGATCGAGGAAGGCCGCTTTCCCTTCAGCGAGGCCCTCGAAGACATCCATATGAACATCGAGGCCCGGCTGACGGAACGGATCGGGGAGGCCGGCAAGCGCCTCCACACCGGCCGCAGCCGGAACGACCAGGTGGCGCTCGATGTCCGCCTCTGGGTCCGCGACGCCATCGATGGGCTGGACGCCCAGATCGCCGCCGTGATGCGGGAGATGGTGGCAAGGGCCGCCGAACATGCCGCGACCGTGATGCCCGGCTTCACCCACCTCCAGCCCGCCCAGCCCACCACCTTCGGCCACCATCTGCTGGCCTATGTGGAGATGCTGTCCCGGGACCGCGGCCGGCTGGCGGATTGCCGCCGGCGCCTGAACGAAAGCCCCCTCGGCGCCGCGGCCCTTTGCGGCACCGGCTTCCCGATCGACCGGCACATGACGGCCGCCGAACTCGGCTTCGATGGCCCGACGCGCAACAGCCTGGACAGCGTGGCCAGCCGCGACTTCGCCGCCGAATTCCTCTTCGCCTGCGCCATGTGCGCCACGCATCTGTCTCGCCTGGCCGAGGAGATCGTGATCTGGACCAACCCCTATTTCGGCTTCATCAAGCTGTCGGACGCCTTCACCACCGGCAGCTCCATCATGCCGCAGAAGCGCAACCCGGATGCGGCGGAGCTCGTTCGCGGCAAGACCGGGCGCGTCATCGGGTCGCTCGTCGGCCTGCTGACCGTGATGAAGGGCCTCGCGCTGACCTATTTCAAGGACATGCAGGAAGACAAGGAAGGCATCTTCGACGCGGCGGAGAGCCTGACGCTCGGCCTGGCCGCCATCGGCGGGATGGTGCGGGACATGAAGCCGCAGGTCGAACGCCTGGCCGATGCCGCCGGCGCCGGCTTCTCCACCGCTACGGACCTGGCGGATTGGCTGGTGCGCGAACTCCGCTTCCCCTTCCGGGATGCCCACCATGTCACGGGCCGGCTGGTCGCGCTGGCGGAAGGGAAGGGCGTGGACCTCGCCGGCCTGACGCTGGCGGAGATGCAGTCGGTGGAGCCGCGCATCCATGACGGCGTCTTCGGCGTTCTGACGGTGCAGGCCTCCGTCGCGTCCCGCACCAGCTTTGGCGGCACGGCGCCGGCGAATGTCGCCCGCATGGCGGCGGAATGGCAGGAGAGACTGGGATGAGGCGTTTCGCCGGCTGCCTTGCGGTCCTGCTGCTGGCCCTGTCGCTCGGGGCCTGCGGCCGGGCCGGGTCCATCCGCCCGCCCGGCCCCGCCGACCAGGTGACGCACCCCCGCGGCTATCCGAGCCGGTGATTTGGCGTTACTAAGTAACTCTCCATGTCATCGAACAACACATTGCCGGGTGCCGGGCCCGGTGCCGGATCGGACCTCGCCGCGAGGCGGGGCTACCACCACGGCAACCTGAAGGAATCGCTGCTGGAAGCCGCGCGTCGCCTGGTGGCGGAGCGCGGGCCGAACGGCTTCACTTTGGCGGAGGCCGCGCGCCTGGCGGGCGTCTCCCCCTCCGCGCCCTATCGCCACTTCAAGGATAAGGAAGCGCTGCTGTCGGAACTGGCGCAGCGCGGCTACGCCGAATTCGGCGCCCGGATGCGGGAAGCCGGGCAGCAGGGCGGGCTGGCCGCCATGGGCCCCACCTACCTCCGCTTCGCGCGGGAAGAACCGGGCTATTACAGCGCGATGTTCGCCTGGCGCCTGCCGAAGGAAGGGGAGATGGACACCAACAACAGCTTCACCGCCCTGGTCTCCGCCATCGCCCGCGCCGTGCCGGAAGGGGCGGGCAGGGACTATTCGCGCCTCCTCGGCCTCCAGGTCTGGGCGATGTCCCACGGGGTGGCGGGGCTGGAGCGCGCGGGCTGGCCGCCGCCGTCATCGGGGGTGCCGACGCCGGAGAAGGTGCTCGGCATGGCGGTCGAGGCCCTGATCCGCCCGCGCTGACGCGCCGCTGCCGCTTGGCGGAATGGCCGGCGGACCCAATAATCAGGGCATGGCCGCCCTCCCCGCATCCGCCCCCACAGGCGAAGACCCGACTTTTGCCGAATTGCTGGCCTTGCGCCCGCATCTCACCATGGACCCCGTCGCGGGGCTGATGATGGATGGCGTGCCGCTCGCCGCCATCGCCCGCGCCCATGGCACCCCCAGCTGGGTCTATTCCGCCGGCACGTTGCGCCGCCGCCTGGGTCTTCTCCAGGGCGCGCTGGATGAAGCCCGCGCCAACGCGCAGGTGCATTTCGCGGTCAAGGCGAACCCCAATTTGGCCGTGCTTCGCACCCTGGCGGAGGCCGGGGCCGGCGCCGATGTGGTGAGCGAGGGCGAACTGCGCCTAGCCCGCGCCGCAGGCATCCCCGCCGACCACATCGTCTTCTCCGGCGTCGGCAAGACACTCGCGGAAATCCGCTATGCCCTGGCGGAGGGCATCCAGCAGATCAACGCCGAATCGGCGGAGGAGGTGGAGATGATCTCCGCCATCGCCACCGCCATGGGCGTGGAAGCGCCCGTCGCCCTGCGCGTGAACCCCGACGTGGACGCCAAGACCCACGCCAAGATCACGACGGGCAAGTCGGAGAACAAGTTCGGCATCGCGATCGGCGACGCCCCCGCCCTCTATGCCCGCATGGTCGCGCTGCCCGGCATCCGGCCCGTGGGCGTCGCCGTGCATATCGGCAGCCAGATCACCGCGGGCGTCTCCGCCTACCGCATCGCCTATGGCCACCTGGCCGACCTGGTTCGGTCGCTGCGCGCCCAGGGCCTGCCGGTGGAGCGGGTGGATTGCGGCGGCGGCCTTGGCATCCCCTATCGGGACGAACCGCCGCCCGCGCCCGCGGCGCTGGCCGGCGCCATCGCCTCCACCCTCGGCAATCTCGGCGTGGAACTGATGGTGGAGCCCGGCCGCTGGATCTGCGGCCCCGCCGGCGTGCTGCTGGCCTCGGTCATCCTCCAGAAGACGGGGGCGGAGCGGCGCTTCGTCGTGGTCGATGCCGCGATGAACGATCTGGTGCGCCCGGCCATGTACGATGCCTGGCACGGCATCGTGCCGGTCTCCCCCGCCGACTACGTCGCCGCCATCGCGCCCTGCGACGTGGTGGGCCCGATCTGCGAGACCGGCGACACCTTCACCAGAAATCGTGGCCTTCCGAGCCTGGATCCGGGTAGCCTTGTCGCGTTCCTGGATGCGGGGGCCTACGGCGCTTCGATGAGCAGCACCTACAACAGCCGGCCCCTGGCGGCCGAGATTCTGGTGGATGGCGATCGCTTCGCCGTGGTGCGCGAACGCCAGACGCAGGAAGCCCTGCTGGCGGGCCAGAAGCTGCCCTCCTGGATGACAGGCGGGCTGGCGTGACGGGGCGGGACCCGCTCGCCACGCTCCCCCGTCGCCGCGCTTTGGCGCGGCTGGCCCTGGCCTGGGAAAGGCTCTGGCCCGCGCTCTGGCCGCCGCTCGGCGTGCTGGGGCTGTTCGTCACGCTCTCGCTGCTCGGCCTGCCGCTGCTGCTGCCGAACTGGGCGCGGCCCATCCTGGCCGGCGCCTTCGCCCTCGCGCTCGCCTACGCCGCCTGGCGCGGCTTCCGGGGCTGGGCGCTGCCGGCGGAGGAGGAGGCGGATCGCCGCCTCGAACGCGCCTCCGGGCTGCCGCACCGGCCGCTGGCCGCCCTGGCCGACAAGCCCGCGGGGGGGGACGCGCTCTCCCTCGCGGTCTGGGAAGCCCATCGCAAGCGCGCGAGCGCCTCCATCCGCGCGCTGCGGGTCGGCATCCCCCGCCCTGGCCTTGCGGCGCGCGACCCGATCGCGCTGCGCTGCGGCCTTGGCCTGGCGCTGCTCGCCTCCCTCTTCATCGCGGGGCCGGAAGCGCCGGAGAGGCTGCGCCGCGCCGTGGTGCCAGGCTTTGCCGTCTCCGCCGCGCCGCCCGCGCTGCGGGTGGAGGCCTGGGTCACGCCGCCCGCCTATACCGGCGCCGCGCCGCTGTTCCTGGACCCCGCCGGTGGGCCCGTGACGGTGCCGCAGGGCAGCCGGTTGCAGGTCGCGCTGTCCGGCGGCAGCGGCGGCGCGCCGGAACTGCAGCTCGGCACCGATTCCACGCCCTTCCGCGCCCTCGATGGCCGGTCCTGGGGCGCGGAGGCGCAGCTCGACCACGGCGCCCGCCTGGTGATCCGGCGGGAGGGGTTCGAGGTCGCGGGCTGGACCCTGACCGTGCAGGCGGACCAGCCCCCCACCGCCAGCTTCGCCGAAGCCCCCGCCCGCGCCGCCCGGGGCCTGGCGCTACGCCTGTCCTGGCGTACGGATGATGATTGGGGCGTGGCGTCTCTGAACACCGAGATCCGCCTGAAGCCCCGCCCCCAGGCCGCGCCCCATGTGATCGAGATCGGCCTTCCCGGCGGCCAGCCCCGCAGCGCCCGCGGCATCGCCGGCCCCGACCTTTCCGCCCATCCCTGGGCGGGGCTCGATGTCGATGTCGTGCTGGTCGCCCGCGACGGCGCCGGCCAGGAGGGGCGGTCAGAGGTCGCGACGCTGACCCTGCCGGAGCGCAGCTTCACCCACCCCGTCGCCCAGGCGCTGATCGCGCTGCGCAAGTCGCTGAGCCTCGACCCCAGCAAGCGCGTGGAGGCCCGGCAGGAGCTGGACCGCATCGCCGCCGCGCCGGAAGCCTTCGAGCACGACACCACCACCTACCTCGCCATCCGCAGCGCCCGCCACCGCCTGGTGCGGGACCGCCGCCCCGATGCGGTGGGGGAGGCGCAGGAGATCATGTGGGAAACCGCGCTGGCGCTGGAGGAAGGCCGCGCGGAACGCACCGCCCGCGCGCTGGAACAGGCCCGCGCCGCGCTGCGGGAGGCGCTGGAACAGGCCACCCGCGAACAGCAGGAAAACCGGGAACAGAATCCCGAGCAGCGGGCGGAGACGGAACGCCGCATCCAGGAACTCCGCGACGCCATCCGCCGCCACCTGGAGGCGCTGGCGGAACGCCTCCAGCGGGAGAATGCGGAGGCGATGCCCTTCGACCCGCAGAACCGCATGATGGACCGCCGCGAGCTCGACCGCCGCATGGAACGGATGCGGGAAGCGAACCGGGAGAACCGCCCCCAGGACGCGCAGCGCGAATTGGCGGAGCTCGAGGAACAGCTCCGCGCGCTGGAGGAAGGCCGCACGCCGCGCAATGAGGCCGAGCAGCGCCAGCGCCAGCAGCGCGAACGCGGCCAGCAGCAGATGGGCGTGGTGCAGGACATGGTCCGCCGCCAGACGGAAATGATGGATAGCGGCCACCGCCGCGCCGAATCCGACACCCAGCGGCGGGAGGCCGAGCGCCGCGCCCAGCAGCTGCAGAACCGCGCCCCCTGGTCCCGCCCCAACCCCCAGCAGGAACAGCAGGCCCAGCAGCAGCGCGCCGAGGCCGATGAGGCCGCCCGCGCCGAGGCCAACCGGGAAGCCCGCACCCAGCGCGCCCTGCGCCGGGCCCTTGGCGAGGTGATGCAGCAATTCGGCGACCTGACCGGAGAGGTGCCGGCCCCGCTCGGCCGCGCCGACCAGGCGATGCGCGACGCGCAGGAAGCCCTCACCGAGGGCCGCGACGCCCGCACGCCCCAGCAGACCGCCATCCGCGAACTCCAGGAAGGCAGCCGCCAGATGGCGCAGCAGATGCAGCGCCAGTTCGGCCAGGGCCAGGAAGGGGAGGAGGAAGGCGAAGGCGAGGGCGAGATGATGGGCGAAGGGCAGGGCGAGGGTCAGGGCCAGGACCAGGCGCAGGACCAGGGCCCGGGCCGCGATCCCCTCGGCCGGCGCACCCGCGAAGCCCCCGGCGCCCAGGACAATGGCAGCGACACCCGCGTGCCGGATGAGGCCGAGCTGCTGCGCACCCGCCGCATCCAGGAGGAGCTCCGCAAGCGCGGCGCCGAACGCGGCCGGCCGCAGGAGGAGCTGGACTACATCGACCGCCTGCTGAAGCGCTTCTGATGCGCGTCGTCTGCGTCGCGCGCGACGGAACCCACCGCTTCAGCAAGCAGCCCGTCCCCGCCATCACGCTGCTGGGGGGCCTCGGCGTGGAAGGCGATGCCCATGCGGGCGTCACGGTGAAGCACCGCTCCCGCGTCGCGCGGGACCCGACGGTGCCCAACCTCCGCCAGCTTCACCTCATCCACGCCGAACTCTTCGACGAACTGGCCGAGGCCGGGTTCAGCGTCGCCCCTGCCGAGATGGGGGAGAACGTCACCACGCGGGGGATCGACCTGCTGGCCCTGCCGACCGGCGCGCGGCTTCGCCTCGGCCCGACGGCGCTGGTGGAGGTGACGGGCCTGCGTAACCCCTGCCACCAGATCGATGCCTTCCAGCCCGGCCTGATGAAGGCGGTGCTCGGCCGCGCCGCGGATGGGTCGCTGATCCGCAAATCCGGCGTGATGGCGGTGGTGCTGGAAGGCGGGATCGTGGCGCCGGGCGATGCCGTCACGGTCGAATGGCAACCGGCGGTGTTCCACCCTCTCGCACCCGTGTAGCCCGCCGGGCCGAAGCGGCCCGGTTCCATCGCAGCCGTGATCGCCCGCGCCCTCCCTTCATGGCAGGGCGCCGCGCAGGATGCAGCCTCGGTGGATGCCCCTCCCGGCCCCCGCCGCGGGAGTGGTGCATGAGCGACGTGCGTGACGACCCCGAGAGCGGGGAGGAGGATCCCCCCCGCATCTCCACCGGCAGCGCGGGGCTGGACGATATCCTGGGCGGCGGCTTCGACCCCGATCGCCTCTACCTCGTCGAGGGTCGCCCCGGCGCGGGCAAGACGACGCTCGCGCTGCAATTCCTGCTGGAAGGCGCGCGGCTGGGGGAGGCGACGCTCTACATCTCCCTCTCGGAGACGGAACGCGAATTGCGCCTGGTCGCCAAGCGCCATGGCTGGTCGCTGCGCGGCATCACGGTCTTCGAACTGGTGCCGCCGGAAGCCAGCCTCGACCCCGATCGCGAACTCACGGTCTTCCACCCCGCGGAGGTCGAACTCGGCGAGACGACGCGCCTGATCTTCGAGAGGGTGGCAGCGATCAACCCGAAGCGCGTGGTCTTCGACAGCCTGTCGGAACTGCGGCTGCTGGCGCAGAATTCGCTGCGCTACCGCCGGCAGATCCTGGCGGTGAAGCATTTCTTCGCGTCGCGCGCCTGCACCGTGCTGATGCTGGATGATCTGTCGTCGCAGCGGGACGATCTGCAACTGCATTCCATCGCGCATGGCGTCGTCATGCTGGACCAGGCGGCGGTGGATTACGGGGGCGACCGCAGGCGGCTGCGCGTGGTGAAGATGCGCGGCATCCCCTTCCGCGGCGGCTTCCACGACTTCACCATCCGCCGGGGCGGGCTGGCGATCCACCCGCGCCTGGTGGCGGCAGAACACCACGCCACCTTCAGCAGCGAAGCCACGCCATCCGGCGTTCCTGTGCTGGACCGGATGCTGGGGGGCGGGCTGGAACGCGGCACCAACGCGCTGCTGCTGGGCGCCGCGGGGGTGGGGAAATCCTCCCTCGCCATCGTCTATGCCGTGTCGGCGGCGCTGCGCGGCGAACGCGCGGTGTTCTACGCCTTCGATGAGGGCGCGGGCACCATCATGGCACGCGCCAGCGCGCTCGGCCTGCCGCTGCGCGCCTGCGTGGACCAGGGGCTGGTGCGCATCCAGCAGATCGACCCGGCGGAACTGGCACCCGGCGAATTCGCCAGCCTGGTGCGCCAGGCGGTGGAGGTGGAGCACGCGCGCATCATCGTGATCGACAGCCTGAACGGCTACCTCAGCGCCATGCCGGATGAGCGCTTCCTGATCCTGCAGATGCATGAATTGCTGACCTACCTCGCGCAGCTCGGCGTGCTGACGATCCTGGTGCTGGCGCAGCACGGGCTGGTCGGGCCCATGCACAGCCCGGTGGACCTCAGCTACCTCGCGGATTCGGTGCTGCTGCTGCGCTATTTCGAACACCAGGGTTCGGTGCGCCGCGCCCTGTCGGTCGTGAAGAAGCGCAGCAGCGCGCATGAGACCTCGATCCGCGAATTCCGCCTGGGCGCGCGGGGCATCAGCATCGGCCCGCCGCTGCGCGATTTCAGCGGCGTCTTCACCGGCGTGCCCACCTATGTCGGCACCGCGGAGCCGCTGCTGCGCGACGATGACCCCGGGCTCTGACGCCCGTCCCTGGACGGTGCTGGTGCTCGCACCCACGGGGCGGGACGGCGCGGCATCGGCGGAGCTGTTCCGCCGCGCCGGGCTGCGCGCGCGCGAATGCGCCGACCTGCCCGGCCTGGTGCTGGGGCTGGAGGAAGGGGCGGATGCCGCCTTCGTGGCGGAGGAAGCGCTGTTCAACGCGCCCACGGATGCGCTCGTCGCCTGGGTGCGCCGCCAGCCGCCCTGGTCCGACCTGCCCTTCGTGGTGCTGACCAGCCACCGGGAAGGGCCCGCTGTCGTCGCCGGCCGCGCCCGGCTGGTGGCGGCGCTGCGCAACGTGTCGCTGCTGGAACGCCCTGTGCAGGCCATCACGCTGACCAGCACCATCCAGGCCGCGCTGCGCGCCCGCCGGCGCCAATATGAGCTGCGCGCCCATTTGGCCGAACAGGCCCGCGCCGCCCGCGAACTGGAAGGCCTGATCGCCGCCCGGACGCGGGAGCTGGAACAGGCGAATGCCGCGCTCCGCCACCAGATCGCGGAACGCGAACGCATCGCGGAATCGCTGCGCCACGCCCAGAAGATCGAGGCGATGGGCCAGCTGACCGGCGGCGTCGCGCATGACTTCAACAACCTGCTGATGGTCATCACCGGCGGGCTCGACATGCTGGACCGCCAGGCGGACCCGAACCGCCGGCGCCTGCTGATGGATGGCATGCGCCAGGCCGCGATGCGCGGCGCGGGGCTGACGCGCCAGCTCCTCGCCTTCTCCCGCCGCCAGGCGCTGCAGCCGGAGCCCGTGGATCTGCGGCGCCATATCGGCGGCATGCGGGAATTGCTGGACCGCAGCCTGCGCGGCGACGTGCATGTCGCGCTCGATTTCCCGCCCAGCCTCTGGCCCGTGGAGATCGACCCGGGGGAGCTGGAGCTGTCGATCCTCAATTTGTCGGTCAATGCGCGGGACGCCATGCCCGCCGGCGGCACCATCACCATCCGGGCGGAGAATGTGGCGGGGCTGGAGGAGCCGGAACTGCGCGGCGACGTGGTGAAGCTGTCCGTCATCGACAGCGGAACGGGCATGGCGCCGGAGGTGGTGGCGCGGGTCTTCGAGCCGTTCTTCACCACCAAGGACATCGGCAAGGGATCGGGTCTCGGCCTCGCGCAGGTCTATGGCTTCGCGCGGCAATCCGGCGGCACGGTCAGGATCGAGACGGCGCTGGGCCAGGGTTCCGCCATCGCGCTGCTGCTGCCGCGGTCGCATCGCCAGCCCGCCGAGGATGACACCGCCGCGGCGGTGGAAGTGCCGGCCGGGGGCCTCGCGGGGCATGTCCTGCTGGTGGAGGATGATGACGAGGTCGCGGCCCTGGTGCAGGAGATGCTGTCACAGATCGGCTTCACCGTGACCCGCGCCGCCAGCGCCGCCGCGGCGCTGGGCGCGCTGGCGGATCACCGCCCGGTGGACCTCGTGTTCAGCGACGTGATGATGCCCGGCGGGATGAATGGCGTGGAACTGGCGCGGGAGGTACGCCGCCGCCGCCCCCGATTGCCGGTGCTGCTGACCACCGCCTATGCCGCCGCCGCCAAGCGGGATGCGGAGACGGAAGGCATCGCGCTGCTGCCCAAGCCCTACCGGATCGAGGCCCTGGCCGCCGCGACGCGGGCGGTGCTGGGGGAGGAAGGCGGCCGGCGGGCGGCGGTGGGGGGGTAGGGATGCTCAGTGGCGCGCCTGGCGCAGCAGGGCGCCGGCCAGCATCTCCCCCAGGCAGCTTTCGCCCAGCGCGGCACCCGGCGTGGGGCCCTGGCGGCCCCAGGCCTCCATGATGGCGTAGCGGCGGAACACCGGTACCGCCATGCCGCGGACGGCGGTGCCCAGCGCCTCCACATAGCGGCGATAGGTGGGCTCCTGCGGTGATCCGGCGTGGTAGGCCAGGTCCACCAGCACCAGGTCCGATTGCTGGGCCGCCACCCATTCCGCCACCCGGCGGATGGTCAGGCCGAATTTCGCGGGGTCCGTCATGGCCAGGGCATCGGCCATGCCGGTGCGCCAGACCACCAGCGCCGGCTCCGTCTCCGTCGTCGCGCGGCGCACGCGTTCCGCCGCGTCCTTGGCCAGCATCCCGGCGGTGGGGATGATCTGCACCCGCACTTCCCGCCCCGGCAGGCGGTGCTGCAGGGCCTGGGACAGGCTGAGGGCGAAGGGGCCCTCCAGGCTTCCGGCCCGGGCGCCGCCCAGCCCGACCAGCAGGATGTCGACCGGCCCGGATGCGGCCAGCGCCCCGGCCAGCCGCGGCAGCCCGGCGCCGAGATCGGCTTCCGGCACCGGCCCGGGGCAGCCCCCGGCGCGAGCCGGGGCGGGCGCCGCCAGCAGCGCGAGGAGCAGGAGGGACAGCAGCAGCTTCATCGTCACGTCCCTTCCGTTGCCGCGCGGGCCGTGGTTGCACGGGCCGGCACTGTGTTGGCAGCCGGGGTGTTGGCAGCCGGGCGGCCGCGCCCCCGGTCCATCCAGGCCAGGGTCGCCGCCAGCCCGAGCTGGATGGCCAGGCCGCCCAGCACCAGCACCAGTTCGAGCGCGACCCCCGCCTCCAGCATGAAGCGCGCGACCTGCGCGCCGATCGCGAGCACGGAGCCCGCGCAGAACACGGGCAGCGCATGCCGGCCGAGCATGACCAGCACGCCCCGCCGGTCGAGCATGGCCAGCGCCTCCGCCACCGGCAGCCGCGCCAGGACCAGCGCCAGCGCCAAGGCGTGCAGCAGGCGGGGCAGGGTCAGCCAGGTCTTGTCGAGCCCGTAGAGGAACCAGGGCAGCGGCAGCGTCGGCCAGACCAGCGTCTCGTCCAGGCTGAGGAGGAGACAGGCCAGCAGATAGGCGATGGCCGCGCCCAGCAGCGCGTTGGACCGAGGCACCACGGGCAGGCCGCGCGCCATGCGGGTGCCGATCACCAGGCCGATGACGAACAGGAACTGCCAGGCCAGCGGGTTGAAGAACCAGCCATCCTCGTTCGGGTAGTGCGGCAGGTTCAGGTTCCAGTGGTTGGCCACGGCCCAGACCAGGGCGGATGCCGCCAGCAGCGCCCGCGGCCGCGCCGCCGCCAGCGGCAGCAGCGCCGGCAGCAGCAGCAGGAACACCACATACATCGGCAGGATGTTGAGGTAGCCGGGCTGGTGGCCCAGCAGCACCACACCCACCAGTGCCGCCGCCGTATCATCGAAGACGGGGCCGAGGTTGATCCAGCCCAGCAGCCGGGGGTCGCCCTGGGTGCCGGCGGCATGGGCGACGATGGCGCAGGCCAGCAGCACGGTCAGGAGATGCGCGGCATAGAGGTCGAAGGCCCGGCGCCATGCCCGGGCCGACACCTCCGCCACCCCGCCCGATTCCAGGCGCTTCAGGAAAACCAGCCCGGCGGCGATCCCGGCCAGCAGCACGAAGCCTTCCGCCGCGTCCGAGAAGCCGTAGGCCGCCGTGGTGAAGGCAGCCAGCGGGTTGTCCGGGATGTGGTTGACGAAGATCATCACCAGGGCGAGGCCCCGGAACAGGTCGATCCGCCACTCGCGCTGCATGCTTCCACCTGCTGGCCGTTCTGGGAGAGCCGGTTCGAAGAGCTGGTTCGGGGGGAGGCGCTTCGTCGCCGCCGCAGTAGATGGATGATTGGTAATGTGAATTCAAGAAGGGCCGCCCGGCGGCCACCCACGAAAAAAGGGGGAGCCTTTCGGCCCCCCCTCTTCCGATCTTCGCGGCGAGCCGCGATCAGCCGGTCTGCTGGATCGCCGACAGGCGCCAGGCCTCGCCGGCGAAGCGGACGAAGGTCCAGAGCTCGGTCGAGGTGCTGCGGTTCGTGGGGTGGCCCTCCACCACCGAGCCATCCGCCGCGCGGGTGACGTCGATGAGGGAGAAACGCATCGCGACCGTCGCATAGTGCTGGCCGTTCTCTTCCCAGGCCTCGCTCAGGTCGCCGGCTTCCAGGCGCACGTCGCTAGTGGTGTTGGTCCAGCCACGGGCGCGGAGGTCAGACAGATCCTGCGCGAAGTAGTTCGTCATCTCCGGGGTGGAGAGACGGCGGAGCGCTTCCAGGTCCTGGCGGGACCAGGCGGCGTTCACATCGACCAGCGTCTGGCCAAAGGTCTCGAAATCCGCCGGCACGACCTGGATCGGCTTGGTGGCGACGGCTGCGGCGGCACCGCCGGCCATCGCCCCCATGCCCATGCCGCCCATCGCGCCACCCATCGGAGGGCGGCCGTCATTGCCGCCATTCATGTCGCGGGCATAGCCGGCCGGGCCGGCGGCCACGGCCGGGCGGCGCGCGCCGCGGATCAGGCGCATCACCAGGAAGACCAGGCCACCGATCAGCGCGACCTGCAGCAGCAGGCCGAGGATGCTGGCGAAGCCCGCCATGCCGCCGAACAGGCCGGAGCCGGAGAGCAGGCCGAACAGGCCGGCGCCGAGCAACCCGCCCATCAGCCCCGCCATCATCGGGTTGCGGCTGAGGAAGCTGCCCTGCGCGGCGGCGGGCACACCCGGGCGCGCGGCGCTGGTGGCCGGCGCGGTCGCGGGCGCCTGCTGGGTGCGCTGCATCTGCTGCGCGCCACCGGGCGCGGTCTGGGTGGTCGGCGGCGCCACCTGGGTGCGGCTGCCCCGGCTGCCGGAGGAGGTATTGCCGCCAGGCTTCGCCTCGGCCAGGGCCGGGCCGAGGGCAAGGGCCACCACGGCGAGGGCGGTCATGACACGTGCGGTGCGTCGCATGGGGGGGTCGTATCCTCCGGTCTGGGTTTCCGAACGGTAATATAGGGACGATCCTGCCGAATTGCGAATGCCCCTTTTCTCGCGAGTTGTCGCGCGCCACCCTGTCGGCCTCGTAAGGAAGGGGATCCTCGATGGCGCGACGGACATGGATGCTGGGGGTGGCGGCCGCCGCCCTGCTCTCGGGGCAGCCTCTTGGGCAGGCCCTGGCCCAGACGGCGACGACCCCGCAGGCGCGGGTCTTCCGCATGGCCACCAGCGTGGACGCCGCGACGCTCGACCCCCACGCCACCAATGCGCTCTTCACCTTCCTGGTGGTCCACCAGGTCTATGAGGGCCTGACCCACCGGGGCGACGACCTCAAGGTCCAGCCCGGCCTGGCATCCCGCTGGGAACAGGTGGAGCCCAATCGCTGGCGCTTCCACCTGCGGGACGGCGTGCGCTTCGCGGGCGGCGAGGCCTTCGAATCGGATGACGTCGTCTTCAGCATCCAGCGCTCGCTCGCACCCACCTCCAACTACGGCATCTTCGTCGATACGGTGGCGGAGGCCGTGGCGGTGGACCGCCTCACGGTCGATATCGTGACCCGCGTCCCCGACCCCGTCATCCCCGACAAGATGACCCGCGTGATGATGATGGACCGCGGCTGGGCGGAGGCGAACCGCGCCACCGTGCCGCAGAATTTCGCGCAGCGGGAGGAGACCTTCACCGTCCGCAACGCCAACGGCACCGGCCCCTTCGTCATCCGGTCGCGGGAGGCCGAGCAGCGCACGGTGATGGTCCGCAACCCCAATTGGTGGGGCGCCGCCGCCGGGGTCGCGCCGCGCGGCAACGTCACGGAATACCACCACATCACCCTGACTTCCGATTCCACCCGCATGGCCGCGCTGCTGTCGGGGGAGGTCGACATGGTGCATGTCGTCCCCGTGCAGGACGTGGCCCGCATCCAGCGCGACCCGCGCCTGCGGATCCTGGAGGGGCAGGAGAACCGGACCGTCTGGCTCGGCCTGCGGCAGGATGTGGATGAACTGGCCGGCAGCGATGTGCGCGGCCGAAACCCCTTCAAGGACCTTCGCGTCCGCCAGGCCATCGCCCATGCGCTCGACCTCGATGCGATGCGCCGTACCACGCTGCGCGGCCAGGGCGTGCCGACGGGCAGCATGTGGACGCAGTTCGTCAATGGCTGGTCGCAGGAAGGCGACCGCCGCACGCCCTACGACCCCGCGCGGTCCCGCGCCTTGTTGGCGGAGGCGGGCTACCCGAACGGCTTCTCCGTGCCCTTCGAATGTCCCACCGGCACCTATGACGAGGCCTGTCAGGCCGTGGCCGGCATGCTGGCCCGCGTGGGCATCCGCGCGCAGCTGACCATCCAGCCCAATGCGGTGTTCAGCCAGCGCATCAGGCGGCAGGAGCCGATGATGTTCGCCCTGTCCTGGGGCGTGCCGACCTTCGATGCCAGCTACACGCTGCGCGCCATCATGGCGTCCCGCAGCGTGGGCGGCGCCGCCACCTGGAATGCCGGCGGCTACAGCAATGCGGAGTTCGACGCGCTGCTGCCGCGCATCGACGGGGAGGGCAATCCGGAAGCCCGCCGCGCCCTGATCCGCCAGGCCCATGCCATCCATAATGCGGATCTCGGCCACATCCCGATGTATCACATGATGATCCCCTGGGCGCATCGCGCGGGCGTCGCGATCACGCATCGCGCCGACAACCAGGTGCAGGTGCGGGAAATCCGGGTGGATTGATTGAAGACGGTCCAGGGGGGTCTCCCCCCTGGCGGATGGGGTCCGGGGAAGGCAGCGCCTTCCCCGAATTCACCCCGCGCAAGGCGCTCGCGCCTATCCCCCCGCCCCGAACAGCAGCGTCACCCGTTCCGGCAGCCCCATCCCATCCCATCGCGCCGCCGTGTCGCGCGGCAGCCTGCGCCCGACGCGCGCCTGCTGTGCCGGCGTGAGTTCGGACCAGAAGCGTGTCACCCAGGGCTGTTGCCGCAGCAGGGCCTGGGTGCGCAGCGCGGGATCGGGCGCGTGTGCCGGTTCGGCTTCCGGTTCAGGGAACCAGGGCGCGGCTGGGCCGGGATCGGGTGCCTGGATGGCGATGGGCGCCGGGTCAGGAACGGGCACCGTCACCGAGTCTGGCGCCGGTGCCGGCCGGAAGCGCTCCGGCTCGAACACCCGGTCCAGCAGGTCGATCTGCCGCAGCCGCGCATCGATGCCCTGCGCCGCCTCGCAGGCCGGCAGCAGCGCCAGGATCACCAGGGGCCATCGTCGCATGCCCCCGCAACGGCCACGCACCCGAACGGATGCGCGGCGTAGCGCAGGCGTGACTACGCGCCGGCCAGGGTCAGCCCCTCGATCCGCAGCGTCGGCGCATCCGTGCCCCGGCGGAACACCAGGTCATTCGCCGCGGTCAAATTGAGGAAAATGTCCTTCAGATTGCCCGCGATGGTGATCTCGCTCACCGCCTCCGCCAGCGCGCCGTCGCGGATCATGAAGCCGGCGGCGCCGCGGCTGTAGTCGCCCGTCACGCCATTCACGCCCATGCCGATGAGGTCGGTGACGTAGAGCCCTTCCTTGATGTCGGCCATCAGCGCCTGGGGCGTCAGCGTGCCCGCCTCCAGCCACAGGTTGCTCGCCGCCGGCCCCGGCGGCCCGCCCGTGCCGCGGCTGGCATGCCCGGTGGAGGCCATGCCGAGCTGCCGCGCGCTGCGCCAATCCAGGATGAAGGTGGTCAGCACCCCGTCCTCGACGATCGATCGCGGCGTGCCCGCCATGCCTTCCCCGTCGAAGGGCCGGGACCGCAGCCCGCGCCGCCGCAGAGGGTCGTCCTTCACCGTCAGCCCCTTCGCCAGCACCTGCGTGCCGACGCGCCCGGCCAGGAAACTCGTCCCCCGCGCCACGGAGGCCCCGTTGATGGCCCCCAGCAGGTGCCCGAGGATGGAGGACGACACGCGCGGATCGAACACCACGGGGATGCGCGCCGTCTTCGCCCGCACCGGGTTCAGCCTGGCCAGCGCGCGTTCCGCCGCCCTGCGCCCGATGGCGACCGGATCATCCAGGTCTTCCAGGTGCACGACCGAGGAAAAATCGTAGTCCCGCTCCATCCCCGTGCCGCTGCCGACCAGCGCGGTGCAGGAGATGCCGTGGGAGGATCGCGAATAGGCCGCGGCGAAGCCCGCGCTGGTGGCCAGCGCCACCCGCACCCGGCCCCAGGATGCATCGGCCCCCTCGCTGTTCGTCACGCCGGGGACGGCCAGCGCCGTCTCCTCCGCCGCCGCCGCGCGGGCGATCAACTCCTCCGCCGTCGGCTCGCTGGGATCATCGAGGTTGAGCGGCCCGGCATCGCGCGGCGCGTCGAAATGGTCCGCCAGGCCGCCGAAGGGATCCTCCGGCACAACCCGCGCCATCGCGACGGCCCGTTCCGCCAGCGCCGCGAAGCCTTTCGGGTCCGCCACGGTGGTGGAGACGATCGCCTGCCGCTTGCCGACGAAGACGCGCAGGCCGAGGTCGAAGCCCTCCGACCGTTCCAGCTGTTCGATCTTGCCGAGACGGCGAGACACGGAAAGCGAGGCGTTCTGTACATGCAGCGCATCCGCGCTGTCCGCACCCGCCCGCTTTGCCGCGGCAACTAGGTCCGCCAGGACGTCGAGATTGTTCATGCGGCAAGCCTTTGCGCGATCTCCGCCAGCCCCGGCACCTTGGTCGCCGGGCCGAGTGCCGTCAGCGTCGGCGCCGCGCGGAACATGCGCGCGGCCGCTTCCTGCACCTGCGCGACGGTGACGCCGGCGATGCGCGCCTTCGTCTCCTCCACCGGGATGATGCGGCCATGCACCTGCAGCTGCCGCGCCAGCTGTTCGCAGCGGCTGCCCGTGGATTCCAGCGACATCAGGAGCGATGCGCGAAGCTGCGCCTTGGCGCGGTTCAGCTCATCCTCCGTCACGTCGGTCTGCACCTTCAGCAGCTCCGACAGCGTCACCGGCACCAGCTCCTCCGCCTGGTCCTCGCCCGTGCCCGCATAGACCGCGAACAGCCCGTGGTCCTGGAAGGGGGAGGCGAAGGAGTAGATGGAATAGACGAGGCCCCGCTTCTCCCGGATCTCCTGGAACAGGCGGGACGACATGCCGCCGCCCAGCAGGGTGGAGAGAAGCTGCGTCGCCGTGTGCAGCGGATCGGTGGAGGAGACGCTGGGGAAGCCCAGCACCAGATGCACCTGGTCGAGGTCCCGTTCCTCCCGGAACTCGCCGCCGGTGTAGCGGGAAGGCTCCATCGCCGCCTCGGCGGCCGTCGGCAGGTCCGCGAAATGCGTCTGCACGAGGTCCAGCAGCGCCTCATGCTCCAGCGCGCCGGCGGCGGCCACCACCATGCGGCTCGGCCCGTAGTGCCGGCGCATATAGCCGGTCAGGGCATCGCGCGTCATGGCGGAGACCGTCTCCTCCGACCCCAGCACCGGCCGCCCCATCGCCTGCTCGGCATAGGCGGTGGACTGGAAATGGTCGAAGACGATGTCGTCCGGCGTGTCGTTCGCCTGGCCGATCTCCTGCAGAATCACGCCGCGCTCGCGCTCCAGCTCCTCCGGCACGAAGCTGGAATGGGTCAGGATGTCGCCGATGATGTCGGCGGCCAGGCCCACATCCTCCTTCAGCACCTTGGCGTAGTAGGCGGTGTTCTCGCGCGACGTGTAGGCGTTCAGGTGCCCGCCGACATTTTCCATGTCCCGCGCGATGGCGGCGGCGTCGCGCCGCGTCGTGCCCTTGAAGGCCATGTGCTCCAGGAAGTGGGAGACACCGTTCTCCGCCGCCGCCTCATGCCGCGTGCCGGCATTCACATAGGCGCCGAAGGAGACCGTCTCGACGCGCGGCATCCTCTCCGACACCACCGTCAGGCCGTTCGGCAGGCGGGTCAGGCGGATGGCGTCGTTCTGGGAATCGGGCATGGGTCTTGTTGTCCTTGCGCCCCCGGGGGCGCCGTGAGGCGTTGGTTCGGGGCCGCCCTCAGGCGGTGTTGCGCCGGATATGGGCCCGCACGAAGGATTCCACCTGGCCAAGATCATTCGGCAGGCGCGTGAAACGCTCCGGCCGGTCATAAAGGTCCGCCAGCCGCGGCGGCAGCGGCGCCTCCACCCCCGTCGCCTGGCGCACCGCATCCGGGAATTTCGCGGGATGCGCGGTGGCGGCGACAATGACGGGAATGGCGGGATCGCTGGGCGGAACGTGCATGGCGGCGGCGATGCCGATCGCGGTGTGCGGGTCGGCCAGGTAGCCCTGGGCGTTCAGCCGCGTGATCTCCGCCAGCGTCCCGGGATCGTCCAGCGCGAAGCCACGAAACACCTGGCAGGCGCTTTTCCAGGCCGCGTCGGGGATCGGCATCCTGCCCTCCGCCCGGAAGCGGCGCATCGCCTCCGCCGTTGCCTTCGCGTCGCGGCCCAGCATCTCGAACAGCAGGCGCTCGAAATTGGAGCTGACCTGGATGTCCATGGACGGGGAGTGCGACGGCTCGACCGCGCGGGCCGACATGTCGTTGCCCGTGATCCAGCGCACCAGGATGTCGTTGCGGTTGGACCCCACGATCAACTGCGAGATCGGCAGCCCCATCCGCCGCGCCGCCCAGGCCGCCAGCACATTGCCGAAATTGCCCGTCGGCACCGCGAAGGCCACTTCCCGGTCCGGCGCGCCGAGCGCCAGGGCGGAGGCGACGTAGTACGGGATCTGCAGCGCGATCCGCGCCCAGTTGATGGAATTCACCGCGGAAAGCCGGACCTCGCCGCGGAAATCCGCATCGGCGAACATCGCCTTCACCAGATCCTGGCAATCGTCGAAGGACCCGTCCACCGCGATATTGGCGACGTTGTCGGCCATCACCGTCGTCATCTGCCGGCGCTGCACGGCACTCGTCCGGCCCTCGGGGTGCAGGATGACGATGTCGATGGCGCTGCGATCCCGGCAGGCCTCGATGGCCGCGGACCCGGTATCGCCGGAGGTCGCGCCGACGATCGTCACACGCTCCCCCCGCCTGGTCAGCACATGGTCGAAGAGCGGGCCGAGGGCCTGCATCGCCATGTCCTTGAAGGCGAGCGTCGGGCCGTGGAACAACTCCAGCGCAAAGGTCCGGTGGTCGATCTGCACCAGCGGCGCGACGGCGGGGGTGGAGAAGCTGGCATAGGCCTTCTCCAGCATCGGCCGCAGCGTCGCCTCATCCGGCTGGCCGCCGGTGAACAGCGACAGGATGCGGGCTGCCAGCTGGGGGTAGGACAGGCCACGCAACGCGCGCCATTCGGCGCTGGTCAGCACCGGCCAGGTTTCGGGGACGAAAAGCCCGCCATCCTCGGCCAGGCCGGCCAGGAGCACGCCTTCGAAATCGCGGGGCGGCGCATCGCCGCGGGTGGAGATGTAGCGCATGGGCCGCAACCTAGTGCGGCAGGGGGCTGCGGGCGAGGGGAGGCGCCGGGGATTCCGGGGAAGGCGCTGCCTTCCCCGGGCCCCATCCGCCAGGGCCGAACCGGCCCTGGACCGTCATCAGATTGGAATCGCTCGGGAAACCGGGCGGAACCGCCCCGATGCGCGCGCTGCCAGCCGCTTGCCGGCGGCGGCGCGGGTGCGGCAGAACTGACCGCGCTTCAGCGCCACCGCGCCAGCCAGCGACGCCAACGCGGCCAGGGCGGGGCCATCGGATCCCCGGGATCGCAATCCTCGCGATGCTGGGTCCGCGCATGGTGGGCGGCCGCCCGCGCGGCCAGGCGGGCGCCCAGGCCGGGCGGTGCCGGCGCCCAATCCGCGGCGCGCGGCACCAGAACACAAGCCGCTGGCCGGCCGAACCCCGCCGCCACATCATCCGCCCAGCGGGGATAGCGACCTGCTTCCAGGAAACGCAGCGTCTCCGCCAGGTCCCGCACCCGACCGGACCGCGCGATCCAGCGGATGTCGAGCCCGGCCTGGTCCAGGAAGCGGAACAGGGCCAGCATCTCGTTGAACAGCCAGGTGTCGTAGTTCACGGCCTCATCCAGATGGATCGCCGTGCCGGGGCCGATCAGCGGCGCCAGCGCGACAAGGCCCTGATGGGCGGACAGGTAGATGTCGCAATCCAGGTTCAGCAGCGCGACAGGCGATGTGGCGCCGGCGGCGAAGGGCGGGAGCGTCTGGTCGAAGAAACCGGCATGGAAGGTGCAATTGCCCGGCAGGGTCGGCGGCGAGGCAACGGCGAAATCCTGCTGCCAGTCCGGCCGCCCATCCTCCGGAAAGCCGGTCAGGCTGTCGAAGCCATGGAAGTGCCGCCAGGGTTGGCGGCGGGCCGATCGGCGCAGGCTGCGACCGCGCCAGACCCCGAGTTCGACGCCAACCCCCGCCCGCGGTGCCGCGTCCAGCGCCGCATCGAGGCACCCGTACCGCCCGCGCCGCAGCGGCGCGGCGGCAAGAAGGGGCAGGCTGGCCATGAGGAAGGCTGCGTAGCGCTCCTCATCCCGCTCGGCACGCGCACCATCCAATCCGGCAGCCCCCAGCCCATCGTCATGATCAAGGACGATGAGCACCGCCGGTGGCGTCTCCGCGCCGGGTCCCGAAACCCCTCAATCAGCGCGGTGGTAACGTGGTTCGATCCTGGGGCGCAATGGGTGACGGTGTGATCACGCCGTCCCTGGCAGGACTTTGCGGGCATCCGAATTGGGTGTTATTTCCCATTTCCGCAGCGGGGCGGCACGGTATCGGTGGTTCGCCGAGTTGGATGGAAGTCTTCGTGACAAGCTGGAAGCGCCGAATCGCCAACGCGATCGAACGGGTATCGGGTGCCTTGGTCATTCCGCCGCACGAGGTGCATCTGGGCCCCGAGCGGATGCACCTGCGCCGGTTCTTCAAGCATTTTGGTGTCGACTGCGTCTTCGATATCGGCGCCAACGCCGGGCAGTATGCCGGGATGCTGCGAGAGGCGGTCGGCTATCGCGGCCCGATCATCTCCTATGAGCCGATTCCAGAGTTGGCCGCTCAACTGCGACAACGCGCCGCCGCGGATCCGGGCTGGCACGTGGAGGCGCTGGCGCTCGATCGGGAGGCCGGGCCGGCCTTGTTCAACGTGATGGCGGATTCGCAGTTCAGCAGCCTGCGCCAGCCTTCCGGCGACCAGCCCGAGATCTTTCGCGCCGACAATCATGTGGCCAGGCAGGTCCCGGTGCTGCGGACGACGCTGGCTCGGGAGTTGGCCCGGTGGCAGGACCGGCTGCACTTCAGGCGACCGTTCTTGAAGATGGACACCCAGGGGAACGACCTGGCGGTGGTTGAGGGTGCCGGAGACGCCTTGCAGTCCTTCGTAGGCCTGCAGAGCGAACTGGCCATTCGCCGGCTTTATGAGGGTGCTGCAGGCTATGCCGATACGATCGCCGGCTACGAGGCCCGTGGCTTCGAGCTCAGCGCGCTCGTGCCGAACAACGCCGGGCATTTCCCGCTACTGGTCGAGATCGACTGCCTGATGTACCGCCGGGATGCCGCACAATTGGGATGACACCCGGCCGGTGCCGCAGGGCGCGCGGAGCGTCCATGCCGCGCCACGCCCGACATGCAACGGCTGTGGACGCTGGAAGAGTGTGACGCCGGGTCGGTCAGGCTGCCTCATCCAGAATGTCGCCCCGATGCCCGACCGCGAGCAGGTCCGACGTGAAGGGGTGCTGGATGCGGTTGCGGTGCTCCTCGGCCCGATTGGCAAACCCAGGCGTCCTGTCCCCGGAAGTGCCTGCAACCCGCGTTCCGGCTTCGCGGACGTCGCAAGCCGCCGTTGCATTTCTCGCCGGGCACCGTTCGTCATCCGCGCCGCGATTCTGGCGTGAGCAGCCCCGCTCGCGCCCGGTTTTGCATCCGTACAGTCCATCCAGGCCCCGGGGCCAAGGCGCATGCCGTGGCCCGCGGCGAGATGTCAGTTGCCGCCGCCCCCAGAACCCCCGAGCAACGGTGCGACATGCGCCAAATCGGCCCAGGCACTCAGCGGCATTCGGGGAACACCCTCACGCCGTCCAGGCCACCATCGTCGCCCGCGCGCATTCATGCATCACCGTCAGCGCCCGCTGCGTCGTCGCAGTCCCGTTGACGAACAGATTCTCCCCCCCGCCCCGCATCCGATCCAGCTTGTTGATCGCCTGGTCGAAATGGCTGTGGTTGGACAGGAAGACGTCGATATTCCGCTGCCCCGCCACGTCCCGCGCCCGCGCCGTGCCGTCGATGTAGCTTTGCAGCCGGGGGATGCGGTCGGGCTGCCGGCCGAAATTGAAGGAGGTCCCGCCCCACAGCATCGCCCGGTGCGTGGACGCGCCCTGCTTCAGGTCGAAGATCAGGCTGATGGTGCCCCGCGTGTGCCCCGGCGTGGACAACACATCCACCACCGTATCCCCCAGCCTGACCTGGCTGCCGTCCTGCACGGAAATGTCGCGCCGCGGCGGGCGGCCGAGTTCCGGGCGGTCGAACTCCAGCCGGCCGGATTCCATCATCTGCCAGTCCACCTCGCTCGCCACCACGCGGGTGCCGTAGCGGCGGCTGAAATGGCCGCAGCCGCCGTAATGGTCGGCATGGCCATGCGTCACGATCACCAGCTTCACCTGGGCGGGGTCTAGGCCCACCCGCCGCAGCCCGCCATCGATGTCCCGCTCCGCCATGGCGTCATTGTCCATGCCGTCGATCAGGATGATGCCGTCGCTGGTCAGCAGCGCCCAGGCGGAGACCCAGTGATTGCCGAGGAAGACGAGGTTGTCGAAGGCCCGCGCCGGCGGGGGCGTCGGCATGGCGCGCAGATCATTGGGGGAGGGCAGGCGCAGACCCGGGGTGGGGGCCGCTTCCTCGCCGAGGCGCAGCAGGTGCCGTAGGTCCTCCCCCGCCGCCTGGCGCGCTGCCTCCAGGTGCCGCTGCACCCCGGCGGATTGGGCCACGGCCTCGCTGATCGGCAGGCCGGAGGCGACGCAGCAGGCGCAGCCCATGGCGAGCAGCTGCCGGCGGCTCGGTGTCACGGCCTCGGCCCGGAACGCCCCGGCGGGGCGCTTCCTGAAGATGGACATGGTGGTTCCTCCGTCCCTTGCCGCCATGCTGCGCCCGCCCGGCGCGGCCTGCCAACGACAAAACGCCTCCCCTCGTGACGCGGCCGGACCTTCCCAAGGACCGCCCTTCTGCCCTACCCATCGGGGAAACCAACAGGCCGGGAACGACGATGGACGAGGTCGAGTGCGTGGTGGTGGGCGCGGGCGTGGTCGGCATCGCCGTCGCGCGCGCCCTGGCGCTGCAGGGGCGGGAAGTCCTGGTGCTGGATGCGGCCGAGGGCATCGGCACCGAGACATCGTCCCGCAACAGTGAGGTCATCCACGCCGGCATCTACTACAAGGCCGGCAGCCTGATGGCGAAGACCTGTGTCGCCGGCAAGAAGAAGCTCTATGCCTATTGCGCCGAACGCGGCGTGCCCCACAGCAATTGCGGCAAGCTGATCGTCGCCACCAGTCAGGCCGAGGCCGAGCAGCTGGAGGGCATCCGCCAGCGCGCCGCGGTGAATGGCGTGAACGACCTTCGCCTCATCTCGGGCACCGAGGCACGGACGATCGAGCCGATGCTGACCTGCACCGCGGCCCTCGTCTCCCACACCACTGGCATCGTGGACAGCCACGCCTTCATGCTGGCGATGCAGGGGGATGTGGAGCATGCCGGCGGCATGTTCGTCTTCCATGCGCCGGTGGAGGGTGTGACCGTCACCAATTCAGGCTTCGCGCTCCAGGTGGGCGGGGCGGAGCCGATGCAGCTGCATACGCGGATGCTGGTGAATGCCGCGGGGCTGCATGCGCCGGCGCTGGGGCGGAAGATCGCGGGCCTGCCGCCGGAACACGTGCCGCCGGCCTATTTCGCCAAGGGCAACTACTTCACCCTGGCGATGAAATCCCCCTTCAGCCGGCTGATCTATCCCGTGCCGGTGCCGGGGGGGTTGGGGACGCACCTCACCATCGACCTCGGCGGCCAGGCGCGGTTCGGGCCGGATGTCGAGTGGATCGACAGTATCGAGTACAGCGTCGATCCGAAGCGCGGCGACAGCTTCTACGAATCCATCCGCCGCTGGTGGCCGGAGCTGCCGGATGGCGTGCTGGCGCCGGGCTATTGCGGCATCCGTCCCAAGACCGTGCCGAAGGGTGCGCCCGGCCAGGATTTCGTCGTGCAGGGCCCGTCGGTTCACGGCGTCCCTGGCCTGGTCAACATGTTCGGCATCGAGAGCCCCGGCCTGACGGCCTCGATGGCCCTGGCTGACGAGGTCTTGCTGGCGTTCGGCTAGACTCGAAAAGCCCTCTCCCCTTGCAGGGGAGAGGGTTGGGTGAGGGGAGATCCCTTACACCGTGAAGGGCACGCCGATCTCCGGCACCAGCACCTTCGCCTTCGCGCCCTGCATCGCACTGACGAAGGCGTCCGGCGTCGCCGCCAGCATCCCGAAGGTGCCGAAGTGGCAGGGGATGGCCGTCGTCACGCTCGGCAGGAAGCGGTTCACCGCCAGCGCGCCGCGCTTGCCGTCCATGGTGAAGCGGTCGCCGACCGGCACAAAGGCGACGGAGGGCTTATGCAGTTCGTCGATCAGCGCCATGTCGGAGAACACGTCCGTGTCGCCCATGTGGTAGATCGTGGGCTCGCCCGCGATCTTCGGTGTCACCACCAGGCCGCCCGGCAGGCCGAGGTCCTGCGTCACCCCATTCTCGTCCATGACGGCGGAGGAGTGGAAGGCGATGGTCATGGTGGTCGTGAACTCACCCTGGTCGGTCGTGCCGCCGGTGTTCATCGGGTCCATGGCCTTGAGGCCCTTGCGGGCCAGGAACATGCAGATCTCGAAATTCGCGACCACGGCCGCGCCGGTGCGTTCATGGATGGCGAGCGCGTCGCCGACATGGTCGCTGTGCCCATGGGTGATCAGGACATGCGTGGCGCCGGCGGCGGCCGCGACGGGGTCGCCCTTGAAGACCGGGTTGCCGGTCAGGAAGGGGTCGATCATCACGACCGACTTGCCGAATTCAAGGCGATAGGCCGAATGGCCGAACCAGGTGACCTTCATCTGTCTTCTCTCCCGAAGCGTATGGCGCCTGTCTAGCAAAGGCGTGGGGCGGGCGCAGCCCGGGTCAGCTCCTCGGGCGCAGCCCGGGTTCAGCCTTTCGGCGACAGCACCTTCCATATCCCGCTGGCCGCCAGCACGGGCTTGCCGCCCTGGGTCAGCATCCCGCGGATGAAGACGATGCTGCGCGTCTGCCGCGTGATGTCGCCGCGCACCTCCACGAACAGGTCCATGCTGCCGGGCGCGAGGTAGTGGAGGTCGAGCTGGATGGTCGCGATCGGCACGCGCCCCACCGCCTCCCGCACCGTGCGGCCCAGCGAATGGTCCATGTAGGTCGCCAGGATGCCGCCATGGATCACGCCGCGGCCGTTGTTCAGCGCCGCGTTGGGCTGGAAGCCCAGCGAGAAGCCAGTGGTGTCCGGCCGTAGCCACATCGGGCGGAGGAATTCGGGCAGGCCCCAGGCCTCGGTCTGCTCCCAGCCTTCGGTCGCGGGGTCGAAGCTCATGCCGTCGGGGTCTCGTCCTGTGTCGCGCGCACCATGTCGCGGTGGCGCGCCGAAGGCCAGGGGAGGGGTCTCAGCGGCGCCCGGCGCGGGTGGTGCCGGCCCCCCGGGGCGGCCGGGCGGCGGGCTGGCGTGGGACCTTGCCAGGGGCCTTGGACGCGGGCCTGGCCTGCGCCATGGCGAGCACCAGCGTCGCCATCTCCTCTGCCAGCGCCTCCACCGAAAGGCGCCCCTGCGGCCGGTACCAGACATAGGCCCAGCCCACCATGCCGCCGATGGCGAGGGCCGCGAGCCGCGGATCGGCGATCCGGAACTCCCCGGTCGTGGTGCCTTCGGTCAGCAACCCGGCCAGCTTGCGGTCGAAGTCGCGCCGCATCTGGCTGATGCGCTCATAGTCGCGCGGCAGCAGGTTCTTCTCCTCCCGCGTGAAGATGGCGATGTATTTCTGGCTGTGCAGCACGGCGGTGACGAAGCGCCGGCCGAGTGCGCCCAGCTTCTCCGTCGGCGTCGCGCCCACCATCGCCAGGGCGCCTTCCATGGCCTGCAGGGCGGCCGCGACGCCACGGGCGCAGATCTCCGCCAGCAATTCGCTCTTCGCGCTGAAATGCGCGTAGATGAAGGGCTTCGTGACGCCGAGGCGCTCCGCCACGGCGTCCAGCGTCGTGTTCTCATAGCCCCGTTCGTAGAAGAGCTCGACGGCGGCGGTGAGGATGCGCTCGCGCTTCAGCGCGGCGACCTCATCCCTGATGCCCATGGCGGGCGCGGGGGTGGATGTCGACATGAGGGGGAGGGGCAGCCTTCGTGCAGTCGAGTCTCGCCATCGTCTGTATAGACCATACAGGTTGAAGGCCAGCGCGAAGCCCGGCTTGCGCAAGGCCTTGATTGCGTTTCACAGGCTGTTCCGCGCAGCATGACGCGGTCTTCCACCCATGCCGGGACAAGCCGATGCAAAGCCTCACGCGCCGCCTGGTCCTGCCCGCCATCCCCGCGCTGCTGGCGCCCACGCTGCTGGGTCCGGCGGCGCTGGCCCAGCCGGCCTTCCCGGCCCGACCCGTGCGCCTGGTGTCCGGCTTCGCGCCGGGCGGTGCCACGGATGTCCTGGCGCGCAGCATGGCGGACCGGCTGACGGGGCTGTGGCGGCAATCCGTGGTGGTGGAGAACCGGCCCGGCGCCGGCGGCAACATCGCCGCTGAATACGTCGCCCGCGCCGCACCCGATGGCCATGTGCTGCTGCTCGGCACCTCCGCGCAGGTGCAGGCGGCGGGGCTGTTCGCGCGCCTGCCCTACCACCCGCTGCGGGACTTCACGCCGCTGCTGCTGATGGCGGGCTACCCGGTGGCGCTTGTGGTGCATCCCGGCCTGCCGGTGCGCACGCTGGCCGACTTCGTTGCCCTGGCCCGCGCACGGCCCGGGGAGGTGACGCTCGCTTCCTCCGGCATCGGCAACACGCCGCACCTGGCGGCGCTGCTGCTGGCGCAGATGGCGGGGGTGGAGTTCACCGTGGTGCAATACACCGGCGCCGCGCTCGGCCAGGCGGCAGTGCTGAACGGGGAGGTGAATGGCGCCTTCCAATCCATGCTGCTGGCCAAGCCCGCGGTGGAATCGGGGCGGGAACGCGCGCTGGGCACCACCGGGGCCGCGCGCTGGCCGGAGATGGCCGATGTGCCGACCATCGCCGAACAGGGCTATCCGGGCTTCGAGGCCGGCAGCTGGTTTGGCATCCAGGGCCCGCCCGGCATGGCGCCCGGCCTGGTGGCGCGGCTGCATGGCGACCTGGCCACGGCCTTCGCCGACCCGGCGCTGCGGACGCGCCTGGCATCCGCCGGCTTCGGCCTGCGGGAAGCAGGCCCTGCCGCCTTCGCCGTGGTGATGGAGGAGGAATTCACGCGCTGGGCGCGGGTGCTGCGCGAAGCCGGAATCCGGCCGGATTGACGATCGCGCGCTGTCATGCGCGGGCGGAGAGCACGGATTGGAAGCGGCGGTTCCAGGGCATCTGGCGCAGCAGTTGCACGACGCCGACCTGGCCCGTGAGGCCGCCGAAGACGAGGAAGGCGCCGGCCGCCACCACCACCAGGTGGAACCAGGGTGAGACGAAGAAGCCCAGCGCCTCGGTCGCCACCAGCAGGCTGCCGACGGCGATCTGCCCCTGCCGCGCCAGGTCGATCGGCCTGCCCTCCGCCTCCACCACCGGAAGCCCGGCGGCGCGCCAGCCATCCACCCCGCCTTCGACGATGCAGACATGGCAGCCCGGCACACGCGCCAGCAGCCGGGCGCCATTGACCTCGGTCCGCGCACCCGTGCGGCAATGGAAGATCACGGTGGTACCCGGTGTCACCGCCAGCGCCACCTGGTCCAGCCGCGACAGCGGCAGGTTGCGGGCCCCGGGGATGCGCAGCAGCGCATGTTCGTCCGACTCCCTCACATCGACGAGGACAGCGCCCTCGTCATGCATCAGGCGGGCGGCTTCGGACGGAACGATGATGCGCGGCATGGACATCCAACCCCGGATCGTCGCGACGGTAGCGTTGCGGCCCCTGTCTGTCTCATGATCGACGTCAGGTCCAGCATAAACACGATTTCCGAGATTCTTTCCGACCGCGGACGCGTCCAGTCGATCAGAATATGGGATGCAATCTCTCCTTTCGGCATCGGTCACGATAATGAAGAGAGTGCCCCGCGCCCCTCCCGGCGTGGCGCGGGGCTGCGCCTCAACCGCAGCGCACCGACATCCCGCCATCCACAACCAGTTCCGTGCCCGTGATGAAGCGCGCCTCATCGGAGGCGAGGAACAGCACGGCATTCGCGGTGTCACGGCCATCGCCGGCAAATCCCAGGGGAATTCGCGCGATGCGGGATTTGAGCAGCGCCTCCACATCGCCGCCGGCGCGCTGGCCGGCCAGGCGCGTTTCCACCATCGGCGTGTGCATCTGGCCCGGCACCACGGTGTTCACGCGGATGCCCTTCGTCGCGTACTGGATCGCGACGACCTTCGACATCTGGATGACACCGGCCTTGGATGCCGCATAGGCGACCTGCGCCGCGCCCGTCCAGCGGATGCCGCTGGTGGAGGCCAGGTTGACGATGGCGCCGCCGCCCTGGTCCACCATCACCGGCAGAACATGCTTGCAGCCCAGGAAAACGCTTTTCAGATTGTGGTCGATCTGCGCGTCCCAGACTTCCTCCGCCATCTCCACCGGCCCGCCGGCGGCCGATCCGCCGACATTGTTGACCAGCACATCGATCCTTTTGTGTTCCGCCACGATATCGCGGATGATGGCAGCGACGGAATCGTTCTCGGTCACGTTGCCGGTGAGGGGGATGAAGCGGCCGCCCGCTTCCGCCGCCTTCGCCGCCGTCTCCTCCATCGCCGCAGCGTTGCGGTCCACGCCGATGACGGTCGCACCTTCCCGCGCGAAGCCCACCGCGATGGCCCGCCCATTGCCCCAGCCCGGCCCCACCGATCCCGCGCCGGTCACGAGCACGACCTTCCCGGCGAATCTCTGAGTCATTCGTCTGTTCCTCAATCGAGCACGATGTTCGCGGCCTGCGCCACGCGCCGCCAGCGTGCGATCTCCGCCCGCTGGAAGGCGCCATAGGCCGCGGGCGCATTGGCCACCACGGTGTAGCCGCCCGCTTCCAGCGTGGCGGCGTTGGCGGGATCCTTCAGCACGGCGGCGATCTCCGCGCTGATCGTCTCCAGCAGCGCCGGCGGAATCCCCGCCGGGCCCATCACCGCCTGCCAGGAGGAGACGTTGAAATCAGCCAGCCCGGCCTCCGCTGCCGTCGGTACCTCCGGCAGCAGGGGGCTGCGTTCGGCGGCGGTGACGAGCAGCGCGCGCAGCCTGCCTTCGCGGACGGGTCCGATGATGCTGCCGAGCCCCTGGAAGCTGACCTGCACCGTGCCCGCCAGCTGGTCCATCACCGCCGTGGCGCCACCGCGGGAGGGGACATGCGTCGCCTCCGTCCCCGTCAGCTGCGTGAACAATTCCATCGTCAGGTGAGGCGAGGATCCGATGCCGCTGGTGGCATGGAACACCTGGCCGGGCCGCGCCTTCATCCAGGCGACGAGTTCCGGCAAATTGCGCACCGGCGCGACCGTGGGGTTCACCACCAGCACGTTCGGCGTCGTCACCGCCAGCGTGACGGGCGCGAAATCCACCACGGGATCGTAGCCGGGATTGCGGTACAGCACGGCATTCAGCGCGAAGGCACCGATGGAGCCCACCATCAGCGTGTGCCCGTCCGGCGCTGCGCGCATCAGCAGCCGCGCCGCGAGCTGCCCATTGGCGCCAGGCCGGTTCTCCACCACCACCGGCTGGCCGCGCCGTTCCGACAGCCTGGTGTTGATCGCCCGCGCCGCGATGTCGGAGGCGCCGCCCGGCGCGAAGGGCACCAGCAGCGTCACGGGCCTGGTCGGCCAGGTGCCCTGTGCCAGCGATGGCGTGGCCATCAGCCCCGCGACCAGCCCCATGCCCTGCCGGCGGGTGATCCCTGCCATGCGCTTCCTCCTGCTTCTTCTGGCGCGCAGGGTTACGGCGCTTCGGCCCCCCCGGCAACCGCTTGCCAGAAGCGCCGCGCGCTCTACCCTTCGCGGCCAAGAAATCCCCGAGGAAGCGCATGAGCCGCAACACCCAGCACTACATCCCCGTGCGCGCCGACTGGCTGGCCCTGGGACGAGAGGAGGCGCTGGACCCCGCGCAGCCCATCGTCGATCCGCATCATCACCTCTGGGATCGGCCGGGCTGGCGCTACCTGCTGGATGACATCCTGGCCGATATCCGCAGCGGGCACGATGTGCGCGCCACCGTGATGGTCCAGGCCCGCGCCATGCATCGCGCCGAGGGACCGGAGGCGATGAAGCCCGTGGGCGAGACGGAATTCGCCAATGGCGTCGCCGCCATGTGCGCCAGCGGCATCTATGGCGATGTGCGCGTCTGCGCCGGGATCGTCGGCTTCGCGGACCTCACGCTGGGCGATGCCGTGCGCCCGGTGCTGGATGCGCATGTCGCCGCGGGCGGCGGGCGCTTCCGCGGCATCCGCCACATCGCCACCTGGGACCCCGACCCCGCTTTGCTCAACCCCGCCTACACCCCGGCGGAGGACATGATGGCGTCGGACGCCTTCCGCGCGGGTTTCGCGCAACTCGCCGCGCTGGGCCTCGGCTTCGATGCCTGGATCTACTTTCATCAGATTCCGCGCCTTGCGGCCCTGGCACGGGCGTTTCCGCAGGTGCCGATCGTGCTGGACCATTGCGGCGGCATCCTCGGCATCGGGCGGTATGAGGGCCGGCGCGATGCTGTGCATGCGGAATGGCTCGGC
Organism: Falsiroseomonas sp.; assembly: GCF_051859025.1. GTDB lineage: Bacteria > Pseudomonadota > Alphaproteobacteria > Acetobacterales > Acetobacteraceae > Falsiroseomonas. The sequence goes on from NZ_JBHYGL010000013.1 coordinate 82,226, forward strand.
CATATGCGGGACCTCGCCACCTGTCCGAATGTGATGGTGAAGCTCGGCGGTCTTGGCATGCGCCTGCCCGGCTTCGGCTTCGAGGATGGGCCGAGGCCGCCGGACAGCGCGACGCTCGCTAGCGCCTGGAAGCCCTGGATGGAGCCGGTGATCGAGCTGTTCGGCACCGGCCGCTGCATGTTCGAGAGCAACTTCCCCGTTGACAAGGGCAGCTACGGCTATGGCGAGGGCTGGAACGCCTTCAAGCGCCTGGCCGCTGACGCCAGCACGGCAGAGAAGGCCGACCTGTTCTGGCGCAGCGCGACGAATTTCTACCGGCTGCCAGGTGTCGCCTAGGCTTCTCCCTCCCCCGCGCTTGCGGGGGAGGGTCGGGGTGGGGGTTTGCGCGCCCTACCAGACCGGTCTCAATCCCAGCCCCGGCCCAGTCGGCACATCGATGAAACCGTCGCGGACGTCGAGCGCATTGCCATAGGGCGGTGCGGCGAGGTCCGCGAAGTAGATCTCGATCGGCTCGGCATCAGGCACCGCCGCCAGCAGATGCAGCGTCGCCAGCAGCCCCGGGCCGAAATAGGGGGAATGCGGCACCACCGCGATGCCGGCATCCCGCGCCATGGCGGCGACATCGCGCAAGGCGGAGACGCCGCCATGCTTGGTCACGCTGGGCTGCGCGACATCGACGGCGCCGGCCGCAATAAACCGCGTGAAGTCGTGAGCGTTGGCCAGGTTCTCCCCCGCGGAGATGGAATGCCCTTCGGCGCGCAGAGTCGCCATCGCGCCGAAATCCTCGGGCGGCCAGGTCGGCTCCTCCACCCATCGGACATTCATCCCCGCCACCGCCCGGCAGAAGGCGCGTGCGTCATCCAGCCCGTCCCAGGCGCAGTTGATGTCGAGCATCAGGGGAATGTCCTCCGGCGCCGCCGCCCGCGCGGCGCGGATGCCGTCCAGCGCGACCTCATGCAGCTTGATGGCGCGATAGCCGCGCCGCACCGCTTCCGTGACGTTGTGCGCGACGGCCTCGGGATCGTCATAGCGCAGCAGGCTCGCATAGGCGGCCACGCGCGCGCGCTTCGCATCCCCCAGCAGCGCGTGCAGCGGCCTGCCTGCGCGCTGCGCGGCGATGTCCCACAGCGCGATGTCGATGGCGGAGATCGCGAAGCTGACGGGCCCGTTGCGCCCGAAATTGTGGAAGCGCCGTTCCAGCATCCGCCTCAGCGCCGGGATGTCCGATGAGGCCTGGCCGATGCAGGCGGGCGCCACCAGGCGGTCCAGCGCGTCGCGCGTGGTGTCCACCAGGGTGAAGCCGAAACCCTCCCCGAAGCCCACCAGCCCGTCCGCCGTCTCCACGCGCACCAGCAGCGTGTCCATGCTGCGCAGCTTCAGGTTGCCGCCCTGGCTGGCCGCGCCGGCGCCATAGGTGAAGGCACTGCGGTGCACGCGGCTTTGCACGGATGCGATGGTCATGGCGTTCCCCCTTATCGGGCCCCCCTTATCGGGACCGCATCCTGGCATCCATCGCGGCCTGCGTCTCCCGGTCCGTCTCTGCCAGCAGCGCCTTGACCCGTTCCGCCAGCACCGCGGCGGCGACGGGCAGGGCGCGTTCCCGCCGCGCCAGCAGCGCCAGGCGCCCGGCCTTCACCTGCGGGTCCACCACCGGCACGAAGACCAGCTCCCCCGTCGCGATTTCCGCGCGGATGCCGATGGGCGAGCGCATCGCGAGCGCGAGCCCCGCCCGCACCAGGGCCGCGACGGCGCCGGGCGAATTGGTCTCCGCCACCTCCGTCCGCTGTGCCCAGCGGCGCACCAGCCCATGCGCATCCGGCTGCGCGCCGATACCGTGCTTCAGCATCACCACCGGCTCCGTCGCCAGGTCGCTCAGCCGCAAGGTCGCGCGCTGCGCCAGCGGGTGTTCCGGGCGCATCACCGCGCCGATCGGCACCGCGGCCTCACCCAGCACCGTCACATCGGGGTGGCGCTGCGGGTGCATCGCCAGGCCCAGGTCGCATTGCCCCTCAGCCACCGCCTGCACCACATCGGGGCCCGTCATCACGTCGATCCCGAAGCTGACGCGCGGGAACTCCTGGTGGAAGGCTGCCAGCAGCGGCGGCAGCACGTCGCGGATGATGCCGTCCTCGCTCGCCAGGCCCACGCGCCCGCGCCGCAAGCCGCGGAGGTCATCCAGTTCCGACAGCGCGCGGTCCAGCAGCGCGTCGATCTCCCGCGCATGGCGGTACAGCACCTCTCCCGCGCCGGTCAGGCGCACGCCATCGGCCATGCGTTCGAACAGCTTGCATTGAAGCTGGTCCTCCAGCTTCAGGATCTGGCGATTGATGGCCGAGGGCGCGACGCGCAGCGCCTCCGCCGCCTGGCGCATCGACCCGCAGCGCACCGTCTCCCGGAAGTAGCGGAGCGCGATGAGATGGACATGCATGAAGCTCGACACGATCGCCCCCACGCCGGAGCCGCCAGCCTATGGCATTGCGGGGGAGACGGCGATGCGCGTCACGCGATGGCGGGCTGGGGGAGTGCGCGTTTCAGCAGCGGCTTCACCGCCTGCTGGATCAGCGCCATGGACCGGCGCACGGCATCGGTCCGGAGCCCCGGCACCTGCACCATGAGATCGAGGCGATCCACGCCGGTTTCCGCGACATAGTCGTTCAGCAGCGCCGCCACTTCCTCCGGCGATCCGATCAGGAAGTTCACGCCGAGGCCACGTTCCTCCAACGTGCGCGGATCCGCCGCCAGCAGGCCCTTGGCGATGGCCTCCGAATGGTAGCCCTTGCCGCCCATCTGGCCGAGATAGAGGGAAAGCGCCTCATCCGCGTCGCGCATCGCCTCCGCATGGGTTTCCGCCACGAAGACCAGCCGCACGCCGCGCACCAGGCCGGTGCCGCCGGCCGCGCGATAGGCCTGCACGATCGCGGCCTGGATCGGCGGCAGTTCCGCCTGCCCAACCACCAGGTTGATGCCGGCATCGGCGATATGCGCCAGCGTCGCCTGGTCCCGCGCCGCGGCCCAGATGCGGGCGGCGAGGTCCGGCGCCGGGGCAGGGGAGATCGGCGCGCCCTCCGCCGTGCCGGAGAGGTACGACACGATGTCGCTCAGCAGCGAACGGAACAGCGCGGCCTTCACCGCCCGCGCCGGATCGCCGGGCTTCACATCGGGGGTGGAGCCGAGGCCGACGCCGAATTCTGCGCGCCCGCCGCTCAGCAGGTCAAGCAGGCTCATCTCCTCCGCCGTCCGCTGCGGCGGCGTGGTGGAGAGGATGCGCACCCCGGTGCCGAGCGCGATGCGCGTGGTCTTCGCGGCCAGATGCGCGAGGAACATCTCGGAGGCCGGGATGCGGCCATAGAAGCGCGCGCCGGGGCGGACATTGTGGTGTTCCCCGATCCAGACGCTGTCGAAGCCGAGTTCCTCGGCCAGCAGCGTCTCCTCGATCGCGGTCGCGATGGCTTCCGCATCGCTGGTCGCGTGCGCAGCCCACATCTGGTTCATGATGCCGAGCGCGTTGCTCTTCAGCATGGCTATGGTGTCCCTGTGCTGGTGGCGGGCCGGTCGCGCCGCCACGGCATCGCCAGCCGTTCCGCGAGGCAGACCAGGCCATAGACGCAAAGGCTGGCGGCGGTGCAGAGCAGCACGGCGCACCAGACCTCCGTCATCCGGTATTGCGAACTGGCGAAGACGATGACGTAGCCAAGCCCGGTGGTGGAGGCGACCCATTCCGCGACGACGGAGGCGACGAAGCAGCCGCAGGCGGAAAGCCGCAGCGCGTTGAAGACGAAGGGCAGGGCTGCTGGCAGCCGCACCATCAGCAGCCGCTGCGTCCAATCCGCCGACAAGGTGTGCAGCAGTTCCGCCACCTGGTCATCCGCGCTGGCCAGGCCGCGCATGGCGTTCACCAGCATGGGGAAGAAGACGAGGAAGGAGGCGATGAACAGCTTCGGCTCCACGCCGTTGCCGAGCCACAGCAGCAGCGCCGGCGCGACGGCCACGATCGGCACCGCCTGCGCCATCATCGCCAGCGGCAGCGCCGTGAGGCGCGCGAGGCGGATATGCACGAACACCACCGCCAGCGCGAAGCCCAGCGTATTGCCTAGCACGAAGCCACCGAGCGCGGCCATCGAGGTCCAGCCGAGATGCGTGAACAGCCTTGGCGCGGCGGAGATGAAGGTGGCCGCGACGTCGCTCGGCGCCGGCAGGATGAGCGGTGAGACGAAGCCCGCACGCGTCACGGTCTCCCACACCGCCAGGATCGCCAGGAACAGCAGCGTGGCCGGCCCCATCTGCCGCAGCACGCGCGCCAGGCCATCGAGGCCGGGCAGGCAGATCGCGGGCAGCGTCGGCGCATCGACGGAAAGGTCGGACGGCATCAGGCCATTCCCTCCCCGCGCGCGGTCCAGCGTGCCAGCAGCCGCTCCGCCAGCATCACGCAGCCCAGCGTCACCAAGGTAAGGCCCGAGGCGACGATGATGGCGGACCACATCATGGCGAGTTTGAAGTATTCGCCAGAGATGACGATGAGGTAGCCGAGCCCCGCACTCGCCCCCACCCATTCGCCGGTGATGGCGACGATGAAGGCGATGGAGGCGCCGATCTTGAGCGAGGTGAAGAGGTAGGGCAGCGCTGCCGGCAACTCCACGATCAGCAGCCGCTGGAAGCGGTCCGCGGACAGGGAGTGGAGCAGTTCATGATACTCGACATCCGCCGATTCCAGCCCGCGCACCATGGTGATCAGGGTCGGGAAATAGACGGCGATGGAGACGACGGTGACGATGGGCACCAGCCCGCGGTCGAGCATGAGAACCAGGATCGGCGTGATCGCCACCATCGGCATTCCCCGCGTCACCAGCGCCAGCGGCATCACGCAGCGCTTGAAGGCGGGGAACCAGCCCATCAGCACCGCCACCACCACGCCCACGCTGTTGCCGATGGCGAAGCCGAGCAGCGCCTCCGTCGCGGTCAGCTTGCCGTGGCGCCATAGCGGTTCGTTGTTGGTCATGATCTCCGCCAGCACGGCGGCGGGTTTCGGCAGGAGATAGGCGGCGATCACCCCCGTCTCCGTCAGCACGCCCCAGGCCAGCAGCAGCGCCGCCAGGCCGAGCGCCGGCGGCACCACCCGTTCAACCCCGCGCCACGCCATGGCGCCGCCATCGGCCATGCTGAGGGACATCAGATCCTCGGCATCCCGGCGCGTTCCAGGATCTCGGTCGAGAGCATGGCATCCGTATCGATCACCGTGCTGGTCACGCCGGACAGCTGCAGGTTGGTCGCGGTCTCCCGGTAGATGGCGGGGTCCACCCACATCAGGCCCCGCTCCGCCGTCAGCGCGCTGCGCATATGGTTCGCCTGCCCGCGCGCGAGGAAGACCTGCTGGTCGAGGTCGAGGCCATCGATGAACTTCTGGTCGATGATCCACTTCGCCGCGGCCGCGGGGTCCTTGAAGTATTCCTGCCAGGCCTTCGCCTCGGCGCGGAGGTAGCGGACCAGCACGTCCCGCTTCGCGGGATCGGCGAAGGCGCGTTGCTGCGTGAAGTAGGAATTGGTCTGCGCATTCATCCCGTATTGCGCCAGCGGCATCAGGTTCACCGGCACGCCCGCCATCTCGATGCTTCGCGGTTCGTTGAAGGCGAAGGTGGTAATCATGGCGTGGACGCGGCCGGAGATGATGGTCGCGACGTCGGTGCGCCCGATCGGCGTCACCGTCACCTGGTCCGGCCGCAGCCCATTCTTGCGCATGAAGAGCTCGAAGAAAGTCTGGGCGGGAATCTTCACGGCGATGGGCCGCCCCGGCAGCTGTGACGGGTTCGTCAACCCGCTGTCGCGCCGGGCCGTCATGCAGACGGGGCTGCGCTGGTACTGCGCGGCGAAGATCCTGAACTTCTCCCCCCGCCCGGCGCCGGCGATGATCTGTTCCGGCCCGACGATGCCGATATCCGCGCGACCCGCCGCCACCATCTGCACCTGGTCCACCCCGGTGCTGGCGGGCACGGCGTTCACCGTCAGGCCCTCCGCCGCGAAGAACCCCGCGCGGACGGCATAGAGGGGGCCGAACATCTCCACATTCGGCGCATAGCCGAGTGCCACCGTCAGCCTGGCCGGCGACTGGGCGGAGGCGATGCGGAAGGATGGCAGGGCCAGCGTGGCGGACCCCGCCAGCAGCAGGCGGCGATTGAGGCGGATCATCGGCTGCATCTCCTCAGGCATAGGCGGGTTCGGGGGCGGGCTGGCGCTTCACGCCGGGGTCGCCATGCAGGGCGTGGCGCAACTCCGCCTCATGCGCGGCGAAGGCCGGGTCGTCGCGCATCGCCGCGCTGCGGTGGTGGCCGAAGCCGATATCGAGGCGATGCACGATCCGCCCCGGCCGCGGCGACATCACCGCCACCATGTCGGACAGGATGATCGCCTCCGAGATCGAATGCGTCACCAGCAGCAGGGTGGCGGATGTCTCCTCCAGGATGCGCAGCAGCTCGAAGTTCAGCGTGGCGCGCGTCAGCTCATCCAGCGCGCCGAAGGGCTCGTCCATCAGCAGGAAGCGCGGCCGCAAGGTCAGCGCGCGGGCGATGGCGGCGCGCTGGCGCATCCCGCCGGAGAGTTCATGCGGATAGGCGCGTTCGAAGCCCCGCAGCCCCACCAGCTCGATCGCCTCCTCTGCGCGCCGGCGGCGCTCCGCCTTGTCGGCGCGTGCCACTTCGAGGCCGAGTTCCACATTCTCCAGCATCCGCCGCCAGGGCAGCAGCACGGATTGCTGGGAGACAAGCGCGAAGCTGCGCGTGGCGCGCGCTTCCGCCGGTGTCATCCCGCCGAGCGTCGCGCTGCCGCCGCTGGGCTGCACGATATCGGCCAGGATGCGCAGCAGCGTGGATTTCCCGCAACCGGAAGCGCCGATCAGCGATGCCCATCCGCCTTCGGGAATGGTCAGCGAACAGGCGGAAAGCGCCTGCGTCACCTCCCGCCCCCGGCGATAGGTTATGGAGAGGTCGCGGATCTCGATGCCACCGCGCGGCGGCGCATCCTGCAGTCTCGCCAAGCATCGCCTCCCCAGGCCCGCGCGTGTCGGGCCGTCCAGTCGTTGCGATCGGGGTGGCTGGCGTGATGGGTGGCGGTTCGCCTCTCGCGGCGTCCGCTTTCCCGTTCCTCGATGGTAAGGCTTTCATGCGGGCTGCGGCGCGGTCAAGCGCCCGATGGGCGACGGTGCGTTGCCCATCCGGCAACGCCGGCCCCTCGCCAGACGCGTCCCGCGGTGCCTAGACTGGCCGCGGGACAAGGGGGGGACAGCGCCATGCGGATCGCGCGACTGCGCAGCTTCATGAGCCGCGACGGCGACCGGCCGCGCGTGATCGTGGCACTCGACACGCAATGCGGCATCATCGGCTGGGGCGAGTGCTACAATCACGGGCCCGACCGCGCCTTGCCGCCGCTGCTCGATTATCTCACGGACATGATCATCGGCGAGGATCCGCGGCGCGTCGAATACCTCACGCTCAAGCTGGTGCAGCAGGCGCGCTTCCCGCCAGGCGCGCTCGGCCTGGCGGCTATCGCCGCCATCGACCAGTGCCTGTGGGACATTGCCGCCAAGGCACTCGGCGTGCCCGTCTACCAGATCCTAGGCGGCGCCATGCGGGATCGCGTACGGGTCTACCAGGGCATCTACACCGCGCCCGATCCCGCCATCGCCCGCGACCGCGTGCAGGAGTTGAACGACCGCTTCGGTCTCACGGCCTTCAAGCTCAGCCCCTATCGCGTCGACATGCACGCGCATCGTTGGGGAGAGGTTGTGCGGGAAGCCGGCGACTACTTCCGCCGGCTGCGAGAGGTCGCGCCGGGCCATTTCGACTTCGCCTTCGACGCCCACGCCAAGATCTTCGAGCCCTGGCAGGCCGTGCAACTCGGCAACGCGCTGGCGCCCTACGACCCCCTGTTCTTCGAGGAGCCGATCAGGCCGGAGCATTTCCCGGCCTGGGGCGAGTTGAAGTCTCGCCTGAACTGCCCGCTCGCCACCGGTGAATCCCTCTACAGCCGCTACGAATTCCTGGCGCTGCTGAACGCGCGGGGCGTGGACATCATCCAGCCCGATGTCTGCGTCGTCGGTGGCGTGGGGGAAATGCGGCGCATCTGGACGCTGGCGGAGGCGCATTACGTCTCGCTGGCGCCGCACAACCCGATGGGCCCGCTGGCGACGGCGGTGAACCTCCACCTCTGCCTGGCCGCGCCCAACTTCAAGATCCTGGAATACCGCTTGCCGCCCGGCATCGACACCCTGCGCAAGGATGGCGACACCGGCAGCTATGTCGTCGATCCCTACCTGCCGGAGGATGGTCACGTGTTGCCCCGCCCGGACCGCCCCGGCTGGGGCGTGGAGGTGGATGAGGAGTACCTGGCGACCGACCGCTATGTGCGGTGGGAGCGGAAGATGCCGCGAAAGCCCGATGGGTCGTGGGGCTACCCGTAGAGGGTTGCGAAGACGAAACCTCGCCGTCATCGAACGTGCTTGAAGGCGCGCGTGGCGCATGCAAGCCTCGCCGCATCCGGGGCAACACCGGGCGGAGGAGGCTGCGGCCATGAAGGATCACGGGGTGGGGCGTCGTGCCCTGTTGCAGGGGGCGGCCGGCATGGCCGTGGCGATGCCCGCGGGCGCGGCGCTGGCCCAGGCGGCGGCGATGGAGGCACCGGATGTCGCGGCGGCCGTGCAGCAGGGGCGCCTGCCGCCCCTCGCGCAGCGCGTCGGCAGCGCGCCGATGGTGGTGACGCCCAACGAGCCGAATGTGCGCTACGGCGGAACGCTGCGCCGCGGCCTGCGCGGCGGGTCCGACCATAACGGCATCCTGCGCCTGATCGGCAACCAGGGCCTGACGCGCTGGAACATGGAATTCACCGATGTGCTGCCTTGCGTCGCGCAGCGCTGGGAAGTCTCCGCGGATTCGAAGGAGTTCATCTTCCACCTGCGGCCTGGCATGCGCTGGTCCGATGGCGCGCCCTTCACGGCGGATGACATCCTTTTCGCCATCAACGACTGCATCCTGAACACGGAACTCTACCGGTCCCCGCCCACGATGTGGGTGATCGATGGCCAGCCTGTGAAGTGCGAGAAGATCAGCGATACGGCGGTGAAGTTCACCTTCGCCGGTCCCTACGGCCTGTTCCTGCAGCAGATGGCCACGCCGCTCGGCCAGCATCCCACGCTGTTCGCGAAGCACTATTGCGGCCGCTTCCACCCGAAATACAACGCGGAGCTCGCGGCGACGCTGCGCCAGGCGAATGTGTCGGACTGGGCGCAACTGTTCCGCCAGCGCTGCGGCGACATCGAGATTCCCTCGCGCTGGGGCAATGCGGAAAAGCCGACGCTCGATCCCTGGGTGGTGGAGGAACCCTACCAGGGCGGTGCCACGCGTGTGACGATGCGGCGCAACCCCTTCTTCTGGCAGGTGGACACTAGCGGCCGCCAGCTGCCCTACATCGATCGCCTGAATTTCCAGGTCTACCAGGACGTGGAGAGCCTGATGCTGGACGTGATCGGCGGGCGGCTCGACCTTCAGGAACGCCACATCGACGTGCTGGCGAACAAGCCTGTGGTCGCGCAGAACATGCAGCGCGGCAACTACCGCATGTTCGACACGATCAATGCCGGCTCCACCAGCATGATGATCTACCCCAACATCACCCACAAGGATCCGAAGATCCGGGAGATGCTGGGCAACAAGGAATTCCGCCAGGCACTGTCGCTGGGCATCAACCGCCCGGAAATCGTGGACATCGTCTATCTCGGCCAGTCCGAGCCCTGGCAGACCGGCCCGCGGCCCACGCATCCCTGGTACCATGAGAAGCTGGCGCGGCAGTTCACCGAACACAACACGCGCGAAGCCAACCGCATCCTGGATCGCATCGGCTACAATCGCCGCGACGGCCAGCGTTTCCGCCTGCGTCCCGATGGCCAGCGCGTCTTCTTCGCGATCGATGTCATCACCGCGCTCTACCCCGACAACAATGACGCGTTGGAACTCATCAAGCGCCATTGGGTGGAGATCGGGATCGATGTGAAGATCAACACCATCGACCGATCTCTCTACTACACGCGCGGCGACAACAACGACCACGACATCGCGGTGTGGCCCGGGCCGGGTGGGCTGGAGCCGATGCTGGACCCCCGCGACTTCTTCGCCATGCACACGCAGGGCACCCGCTATGCCGTGCCCTGGGCCATGTGGTACGCCAGCGGCGGCCGGGACGGGCAGGAACCGCCGGAGCACCAGAAGGAACGCATGCGCCTGTATGACCAGGCGCGTTCCACCGCGGATACGCGGCGCCAGGGCGAGTTGATGAAGCGCGTCTTCGACATCTGCGCCGAGCAGTTCGAATGCATCGGCGTCAACCTGGCGCCGAACCTGTTCGGCGTGGCGCAGAACCGGCTGCGCGGCGTGCCGGGTTCCATGCCCTATAGCTGGTCCTGGCCACATCCGGGGCCGTCCCTGCCGCAGCAATTCTTCTTCACCTCGTAAGGGAAGGGGGCGGGGCCGGCGCGCAGCCGGCCCCGCATCATCCGCATGCTGGCCTATATCCTCCGCCGCCTGGTCTGGATGGTGCCGTCCCTCGTGGCGGTCAGCTTCCTGGCGTTCTTCCTGATCCAACTGCCGCCGGGCGACTACGTCACGACCTATGTCGCGACGCTGGCCGCCTCGAACGAGATCGTGGACCAGCGCACGGCGCAGGAATTGCGCGAACGCTTCGGGCTGGAACAGCCTTTCATCGTGCAGTACTGGAAATGGATCACCGGCATCCTGCTGCGCGGCGATTTCGGCCTGTCCTTCGAATGGCAGCAGCCCGTCTCCGGCCTCATCTGGGAACGCATGGGGCTGACGCTGCTGCTGACGTCATCGACGCTGGCGATGACCTGGGCGATCGCGCTGCCCATCGGCGTGCTCTCCGCCGTGCGGCAATACAGCTTCGTGGACTACTTCTTCACCTTCATCGCCTTCCTCGGCCTGGCAATACCGGGCTTCCTGCTGGCGCTGGTGCTGATGTACGTCGCCGTCGTGCATTTCGGGCAGGATGTCGGCGGATTGTTCAGTGAGGAATACCAGACCGCGCCCTGGTCCTTCGCGAAGTTCGTCGATCTGCTCATGCATCTCTGGGTGCCCGTGGTGATCCTGGCGGTGAACGGCACGGCGGGCCTGGTGCGCGTGATGCGCGCCAATATGCTGGATGAGCTGCACCGCCCCTATGTGACGACCGCGCGCGCCAAGGGACTTTCCGAGATTCGCCTGCTCATCAAGTATCCCGTGCGGCTGGCGATCAATCCGCTGATCTCCACCATCGGCTGGATGCTGCCGCAGCTGATCTCCGGCGCCACCATCGTGGCCGTGGTCATGTCGCTGCCTATCGCCGGCCCGCTGCTGCTGCAGGCGCTGCTGAGTCAGGATATGTACCTGGCCGGCGCCTTCCTGCTGCTGATGTGCACGCTGACCCTGGTGGGCATGCTGCTGTCGGACATCCTGCTGGCGCTGGTCGATCCGCGCATCCGGTACGACTGAGATGAACGTCATCCAGCCCGCCGCGCTGCCCGAGGAACGGGCCATCGACCGCACCGCGGCGGCTTCACAGTGGAAGCTGATGTGGTGGAATTTCCGCCGCCACCGGCTGGCCATGGCCGGCGGGATCATCGTCCTGCTGCTGTACGTCGTCGCGCTGGTGCCGGATTTCCTGGCGACCACTGACCCCGGCAAGCAGAATGCCCGCGCGGTCTTCCACCCGCCCCAGATGATCCAGTTGATCGAGACGACGGAGAATGGCTGGCGCATCCGCCCGCATGTCCAGGCCATGCGGCTGACGCGGGATCGCGTGACGCTGGCGCCGACCTTCACGCCCGATCCCAACCGCAAGATCTATCTCGGCTTCTTCGTCGAGGGCTACGAATACGAACTGCTCGGCCTGTTCACGACCAGCATCCACCTCTTCGGGCCGGAGAACCCGCGCGACAGTGTCTTCCTGTTCGGCGCGGATCGACTGGGGCGCGATGTCTACAGCCGGATGATGAAGGCGGCGCAGACCTCGCTGTTCATCGGCCTGATCGGCGTGTTCCTGTCGCTGGTCATCGGCCTGATCCTCGGCGGTATCTCCGGCTATTACGGTGGGCGGATCGATTTCGTCATCCAGCGCGTGATCGAATTCGTGCTGTCGCTGCCGACCATACCGATCTGGCTGGCGCTGGGTGCCGCGCTGCCTCAGGGCTGGCCGCCGGAACGCATCTACCTCTGCATCACCATCATCCTGTCGCTGGTGGGCTGGGCACAGCTGGCGCGCGTGGTGCGCGGGCGCTTCCTTTCGCTACGGACAGAGGATTTCGTCACCGCCGCGCGGCTCGATGGCGCGTCGGAGAAGCGGATCATCTTCCGCCACATGCTGCCCTCCTTCGCCTCCCACATCATCGCCTCCATCACCCTCGCAATTCCCGCGATGATCCTGGCGGAGACGGCGCTCTCCTTCCTCGGCCTGGGCCTGCAGCCACCCGTCATCTCCTGGGGCGTACTGCTGCGGGAGGCGCAGAACATCCGCTCCATCGCGACGGCGCCCTGGCTCTTCGCACCCGGCGGCGCGGTGGTGATCGCGGTGCTGGCCTTGAACTTCCTCGGCGATGGATTGCGCGACGCGGCGGACCCCTATCAGAAATGACCGAAACCGCCCCCGTGGTCGAGGTCCGCGACCTCCACGTCTCCTTCCCCACCCGCACCGGCCTGGTGCGCGCGGTGGACGGCGTTTCCTTCTCCCTCGCCAAGGGCCTCACTACCTGTGTCGTCGGCGAAAGCGGCTCCGGCAAGTCCGTCACGGCGCGCGCCATCCTGCAGATCGTCGATCCGCCGGGCCGCATCACCGGCGGGCAGATCCTGTTCCACCGCAAGGATGGATCGACCCTCGACCTCGCCGCCATGGACCCGCGCGGCCGCGCGATCCGCGATCTTCGCGGCGACGAGATCGCGATGATCTTCCAGGAGCCGATGTCCTCCCTCTCCCCCGTCCACAAGGTGGGGGACCAGGTTGGGGAGGCGGTTCGCCTGCATCTCGGCCTGTCCCGCAAGCAGGCGCGCGAACGAGCGATCGAATTGCTGGCGTCGGTCGAGATTCCCGACCCACATCGCGCGGTGGACCGCTACACCTTCGAATTCTCCGGCGGCATGCGTCAGCGCGTGATGATCGCGATGGCGCTGGCCTGCGATCCGGCCGTGCTGATCGCGGATGAACCGACCACGGCGCTGGACGTGACCACGCAGGCGGAGATCCTGGACCTCATCGGCCGCCTGCAGCAGCAGCGCGGCATGACGGTGATGTTCATCACGCACGACATGGGCGTGGTGGCGGAGATCGCGCATGATGTCGTCGTGATGGAGCGCGGGCGCGTGCGCGAAAGCGGGCCGGTGCGCAGCCTCTTCGCCTCGCCGCGGGATGCCTATACGCGCATGCTGCTGGGCAATGTCACCAAGCTCGAACGCCCTTCCGACATCCGCCTGAAGCGCGTGGAACCGGCGGTGCTGCCGCCGCCCATCCTGCGGATCGAGAACCTCTCGATGATCTTCCCCATCGTGAAGGGCGTGATGCGGAAGAAGGTAGGCGAGGTGCGCGCCGTCGATGGCGTAACGCTGGAGGTGAGGCCCGGGGAGACGCTGGGCGTCGTCGGTGAAAGCGGCTCCGGCAAGACCTCACTCGGCCGCTGCATCCTGCGCGTCACGGACCCGACAGGCGGTGCCATCCACTATCGGCGTGAGGACGGGACGGAGATCGACCTGGCGAAGGCCGAGGGCGAGACGCTGCGCGCCGCGCGGCGGGAAATCCGCATGGTCTTCCAGGACCCCTTCGCCAGCCTGAACCCCCGCATGACGGTGGCGCAGATTGTCGGCGAACCGCTGCTGGTCAACGGCCTCGCGCGTGGCGGAGAACTCCGCGATCGCGTCTCCGCCCTGCTGGAACGCGTGGGCATCGAGCCCGGCTGGGCGGAACGCTACCCCCACGCCTTCTCCGGCGGCCAGCGCCAGCGCATCTGCATCGCCCGCGCCCTCGCCCTCAAGCCCCGCGTGATCGTGGCGGATGAGGCGACGGCGGCGCTCGACGTCTCGCTACGCGCGCGGATGCTGGATCTGCTGCTGGACCTGCAGGATGAACTCAACCTCGCCTATGTCTTCATCAGCCACGATATCAGCGTCATCCGCTACATGTGCGACCGCGTGGCGGTGATGCATCGGGGCAAGGTGGTGGAGACGGGGGAGGCCGCCCAGGTCTGCGACAACCCGACGCACGCCTATACCAAGGCGCTGCTGTCGGCCGTGCCGCGGCCGGACCCGGAGGCGCGGCGCATCCACCTCCGCCACCGCTACGTCGCGGCGGCGGAGTAGAGCTCAGGCCCGCGCCGTCAGCGCCGGCAGCTTCGCCCGCCGCGCCACCGCCAGGCGTTCCAGCCCCAGATAGACGGCAGGGGTGGTGTACAGCGTCAGAAGCTGGGACAGGATCAGCCCGCCGATGATGGTGATGCCGAGTGGCTGGCGAAGCTCCGCGCCCGGTCCCGTCGCGAAGGCCAGCGGCAGCGCGCCGAACAGCGCGGCCAGCGTCGTCATCAGGATGGGGCGGAAGCGTTCGCGGCAGGCTTCCAGGATCGCGACCATGCCGCCCTCGCCACCCTCCCGCTCATGCTCCAGCGCGAAATCCACCATCATGATCGCGTTCTTCTTCACGATGCCCATCAGCAGGATCACGCCGATCAACGCGATGATGGTGAAGGGCGTGTTCGTCGCCAGCAGGGCCAGCAGCGCACCTACGCCGGCCGTCGGCAGGGTGGAGATGATGGTCAGCGGGTGGATCAGGCTTTCGTAGAGCACGCCGAGAACGATGTAGATCGCGACCAGCGCGGCCAGGATCAGCAGGGGCAGGCCGCTCTGGAAATTCTGGAAGGCGCGGGCATTGCCGGCGAATTCGCCGCGGATGGAGCCGGGCATCTGGATGTCCAGCACCGCGCGTTCCACCAGCGCCGCCGCCTGGCCGAGTGTCGCGCCCTCGCCGAGGTTGAAGCTGATGGTGGCGGCCGGGAAGAGCCCCTGATGGGTGATGGACCGCGGCGCCACCGTGCGTTCCAGTCGTACCAGCGACCCCAGCGGCACCGGCCCTGCGGCACCCGGCACGAAGATGCGGGCCAGGCTGTCCGGGCTTTCCGTCAGCACCGGATCGACTTCCAGGATGACGCGATACTGGTTGCGCGCGCGGTAGATGGTGGAGACCTGGCGCTGCGCGAAGGCGTTGTTCAGCGCGCCGCCGAGCGCGGAGACGGAAACGCCGAGCCGCGCCGCCGCATCGCGATCGATGACGAGGCGGGAGACGAGCCCCGTGCGCTGCTGGTCGGAGGACACATCCGCGACCTGCGGCACGGTGCGCAATTGCTGCACCAGCCGCTCGCTCCAGATGCCCAGTTCCTCGAGGTCCGGCGTCAGCAGCACATACTGGTAGGACCCGCTGGTCGATCGCCCGCCGATGTTGATGTCCTGTACGGGCCGCATGAAGGTCTGCAAACCGACGATGCGCGCGAGTGGTGCGCGCAGCCGCGCGATCACGCCATCCGCATTCAGCCCGCCGCGGTCCTCCTTCGGCTTCAGCGCCACCTGGATGCGGATGTTGCTGGAACTGCCGAAGAAGCCGCCGCCGCCGACGGAGGCGGATGCGCTTTCCACCGCCGGATCGGCGCGCAGCACTTCCATCAACCGCTGCTGGTAGACCACCATCTGCTGGAAGGAGGTATCCGGCTGCGCCTGCGCCGATCCCTGCAACAGGTTCGAATCCTGCGTCGGGATGAAGCCCTTGGGCACGACGGTGTAGAGCCACACCGTCAGCACGACCAGGCCGATGTTGAACAGCCAGGTCAGCACCCGGAAGCGCAGCACCACCACCAGGCTTCGCATGTAGCCGCGGATGATCCAGTCCAGCGTCGCCTCGATGGCGCGGCCGATCCGCCCTTCCGGCTTCGGCTCCGCGCGCGCCAGGTGGGCAGCCATCATCGGCGTGACGGTCAGCGACACGATGGCGGAGATGGCGACGGCGATGGACAAGGTCGCCGCGAATTCGCGGAACATGCGGCCGACGATCCCGCCCAGGAACAGCAGCGGGATGAAGACCGCGATCAGCGACAGGCTCATCGACACCACGGTGAAGCCGATCTGGCGTGCGCCCTCGATCGCCGCCCGCATCGGGCGCATGCCGCGTTCCTTCATCCGCGCCATGTTCTCGATCATCACGATGGCATCGTCCACGACGAAGCCGACGGAGATGGTGAGTGCCATGAGGGAGAGGTTGTTCAGCGAATACCCTACCATCCACATCACGCCGAGCGTGCCGAGCAGCGATAGCGGTACCGCGATGCCGGCGGCGAACAGGGCGGATGGCTTGCGCAGGAAGACCGCCACCACCAGCACCACCAGGACGATGCTGATGATCAGCGTGTGCTGCACTTCCGCGACGGAAGCGCGGATGGTCTCCGACCGGTCGCGCATGATCGTCACGTCGACGCCGGCCGGCATCCAGCGCTTCAGGTCGGGCAGCAGCGCGCGGATGCCGTCCACCACCTCCAGCACATTGGCGTCGGCCTGCTTGAAGATGGTGAGGATGACGGCGGGCTGGCCGTTGAAGGAACCGGATTGCCGGCGGTCCCGCGCACCCTGCTCGACGCGCGCGATGGAATCCAGCCGCACCATCGCGCCATTCGCCTGGCGCACGATGATGGCGCCGAATTCCGCGGCTTCCTGCAAGCGGTCGTTCACGCTGATGGCGGCGGATTGGTAGGGACCTTCCAGCATCCCCGTTGCCTGGGTCACGTTCGCCGTCGTGATGGCGGTGCGGATCTGGTCCAGCGAGACACCCGCCGCCGTCGCGGCCGCGGGATCGACGGCGACGCGGATCGCTGGCTGCTCGGCGCCCGCGATGTTCACCTGAGCCGTGCCATCCACCTGCGACAGGCGCGGCACCACCACGCTGTCCGCCGCGTCATACAACTGGCCTGGCGTCAGCGTGCTCGATGTCAGGGCCAGGATCAGCACCGGCGCGTCGCCGGGATTCAGCTTGCGGAACGTGGGCGTGTTCGTCAGGCCGGATGGCAGATCCGACATCGCCGCGTTGATCGCCGCCTGCACGTCCCGCGCGGCGGAGGCGATGGGCCGGCTGAGGTCGAACTGCACGATGACGGTCGCGCTGCCGAGGCTGGAGGTGGAGGTCAGCTCCGTCACGCCGGGGATCTCGCCCAGCCTTCGCTCCAGCGGCGCGGCGACCGAGGACGCCATGATGGCGGGATCGGCGCCGGGCTGGCTGGCGCTGACGGCGATGGTCGGGAAATCCACCCGCGGCAGCGGCGCGACGGGCAGGCTGAAATAGGCCACGAGCCCTGCCAGCGCGAGGCCGATGGCCATCAGCGTCGTGCCGATGGGCCGCGCGATGAAGGGGGCGGAGATCGACACGCGCTATTCCGCCGCCGCCGACGCCGCACCCCGGAAGCGCCGCCCGACCCAGGCGCGCAGATCCTCCAGCGCCAGGTAGATGACGGGCGTGGTGTAGAGCGTGATGACCTGGCTCAGCAGCAGCCCGCCGATGACGGAAACGCCGAGTGGCAGCCGCAACTCCGACCCCGCGCCATGGCCCAGCACCAGCGGCACTGCGCCGAGCAGCGCCGCCATCGTCGTCATCATGATGGGCCGGAACCGCAGCAGGCAGGCTTCCCGGATCGCGTCACGGGGCGACATGCCGTGGTCCCGCTGCGCCTCCAGCGCGAAGTCGATCATCATGATCGCGTTCTTCTTCACGATGCCCATCAGCAGCACGATGCCGATCAGCCCGAGCACCGACAGGTCCAGCCCGACCATCATCAGCCCCAGCAGCGCGCCGATGCCGGCGGAGGGCAGGGTGGAGAGGATGGTGATGGGGTGTACGACGCTTTCGTAGAGCACGCCGAGCACGATGTAGATGACGATGACGGCGGCCAGGATCAGCCAGCCCTGGCCGGCCAGCGAACGGTCGAATTCCGCCGCATCGCCGCCGAAGCTGCCCTGCATCGTATCCGGCATGCCCATCCTCGCCTGCATCCCGCGGATGGCGGTGACGGCCTGGCCGAGCGAGGCGCCGTGGGCCAGGTTGAAGCTGAAGGTCACGGCCGGGAACTGGTCCTGCCGCGTGATGGTCAGCGGCCCGCTGCCGCGCGTGATGGTCGCGATTTCCGCCAGCGGGACCTGCGCGGCGATGCCGTTCGTCACGGTCCCCGGCACGCGCAGCATGCCGATGGCGGCGGGGTCGTTCATCTGGCGGGGATCGGCTTCCAGCACCACGCGATACTGGTTCGCCTGGCCGTAGATGGTGGAGATCTGCCGCTGGCCCAGCGCGTCATACAGCGCGTCATCCACCGCCTGCATGGTGACACCGAGGCGCGCGGCGCGGGCGCGGTCCACCTGCACCTGGATGCGCAGCCCATCGTCGCGCTGGTCGGACGCCACGTCCCGCAGTTGCGGCAGACCGCGCAAACCCTCCAGCAGCCTTGGCGCCCAGGCGCGCAGCTCGTCCGCCGCCGTGTCGGTCAGCGTGTACTGGTATTGCGTGCTGGATGGCCGCGTGCCGATCTGGATGTCCTGCACGGGCTGGAGATAGGCGACCACGCCGGGGATCATGGCGATCTGCGGCGACAGCCGCGCGATCACGGCGGAGACATCGTCGCTGCGTTCCGCCCGCGGCCGCAGCACCGCCACCACGCGGCCGGTATTCTGCGCCGCATTCACCGTGCCCGCGCCGGCGACGGAAGCGACGGAGACGATCTCCGGGTCCCGCGCCACCACCTCCGCCACCTCCCGCTGCAACGCCGTCATGCGGGCGAAGGAGACATCCTGCGGGGCCTCCGTCGTGATGGTGATGATCCCGGTATCCTGCAGCGGCAGGAACCCCTTCGGCATCACGATGTAGAGCCACACCGTCCCGCCCAGCGTCGCGACGGCGACCGCCAGCATCAGCCCCTCTCGCGCCAGGGCCCAGTCCAGCGTGCGGGCATAGAGGCGGCGGAGCCATTCGAAGCCAGCCTCGAAGGCGCGGTTGACGATGCCGGGCTTCTCCTCCGCCTGCGGCCGCAGCAGCAGGCCGCACATCATCGGCGTCAGCGTCAGCGACACGATCATGGAGACGATGACGGAGATGGTCAGCACGATGGCGAATTCGCGGAACAGCCGCCCCACCACCCCATCCATGAACAGCAGCGGGATGAACACCGCCACCAGCGACACGGTGAGGGAGACGATGGTGAAGCCGATCTGCTTCGCGCCCTCGAACGCCGCATCCAGCGGCTTCTTGCCGCCCTCGATCAGTCGGACGATGTTCTCGATCATGACGATCGCATCATCCACCACGAAGCCCGTCGCGATGGTCAGCGCCATGAGGGAGAGGTTGTCGAGGGAATAGCCGCACAGCGCCATCACCCCGAAGGTGCCGATGATGGAAAGCGGCAGCGCCACGCCCGGCACCAGCGTCGCCCGGCCGCTGCGCAGGAACAGGTAGATCACCGCGACCACCAGCACGACTGACAGCACCAGCGTGAACTGCACCTCCTCCACCGAGGCGCGGATGGTTTCCGTGCGGTCGGAGACGATGGAAAGCTGTACGCCGGCGGGCAGGGCGCGTTCCAGATTGGCCAGCTGCGTGCGCACCAGTTCCACGGTGCGGACGATGTTGGCGCCGGGCTGGCGCTGCACGTCGATCAGCACGGCGCGCTGGCCGTTGTACCAGGCGGCCGTCAGCGTGTTCTCCAGATCCTCCACCGCCGCGCCCACGTCGCGCAGCCGCACCGGTGCTTCGTCCCGCCAGGCGATGATGAGGTCGTTGAAGGCGGCGGGTGTCGAGATCTGGTCATTCGCCATGATGGCGGAGGCCTGCTGCGGCCCGTCGATCGATCCCTTCGGCCCCGCCACATTGGCGGCGGCGACTGCAGTGCGCACCGTGGACAGGCCGATGCCATAGGCGGCCAGCCGCTGCGGATCGACCTGCAACCGCACCGCGGGCCGCATGTTGCCCTGCACCGCCACGCGCCCCACGCCCGTCACCTGCGAGAGCCGTTGCGCCAGCAGCGTGTCCACCACGTCGGACAGCCGCGCGGTCGGCAAGGTCTCCGACGTCAGGGCCAGCGTCATGATCGGCGGGTCCGCCGGGTTCACCTTCTGGTAGGTCGGCGGATAGGGAAGGTTGGAGGGCAGCGTGCCGCGCGCCGCGTTGATGGCGGATTGCACATCCTGCGCGGCATCGTCGATGTCCCGCCCCAGATTGAATTGCAGGGTGATGCGGGACACCGATGGCCCGCTGACGGACACCATTTCCGCCAGCCCCGCGATCTGCGCCAATTGCCGTTCCAGCGACGCCGTCACCAGCACCGCCACCGTATCGGGCGAGGCACCGGGCAATTGCGTCGTCACCTGGATGGTCGGGAAATCGACCTCCGGCAGGGATGACACGGGCAGGCGCAGATAGCCGTAGGCGCCGGCCAGCAGCACTGCCACCGCCAGCAGGAAGGTCGCGATGGGCCTCGCGATGAAGGGGGCGGAGATGTTCATGCGCGTGCCCCGTCAGGGCCGCGCGGGTGCTGTGGCAGGCGGGGGCGCGGGGGCCTCTGCCGGCGTGGGCGCTGGCGGCCGGCGGCGCGCCTGCGGTACGGAAGGCGGCGGCCGCACGGGTTCCGCCACCTGTACCAGGCTGCCATTCACCAACCGCAGCGCGCCCGATGTCACCGCCCGTTCGCCGACGCGCATCCCCGCCAGCACCACTGCCTGGCTGCCCGCGATGGTGCCGAGCGTGATGTTCCGCTGCTCCACGGTGTTGTCGTCCCGCACCACGAAGGCGTAGGGCCCCTGCGGCCCGCGCTGCACGGCCACCAGCGGCAGCACCGTCACGCCCCGCAGCACCGCCACCTGGATGCGCGTGTTCACGAAGGCCCCGGGCCAGAGGCGCTGGTCCTCATTCGGGAAGGTCGCCTTGACGCGGATGGTGCCCGTTGTCTGGTCCACCTGGTTGTCGATGGTGACGACCTGCCCGATCGGGTTCGGCGGCGCGGGCGTGCCATCCAGCCGCGGCGGCGCATTCTCCGCCAGCCGAGCCTCCACCGGCACCGGCCCGGCCGCCAGCGCCTGCATCACCTGCGGCAGGGTCTGCTGCGGCAGGGTGAAGTTCACCGTGATGGGCCGCAACTGCGTCACCACCACGATACCCGACGTGGTGCTGCTGGAGACGAGGTTGCCGAGGTCCACCTGCCGCAGGCCGACGCGGCCCTCGATCGGCGACCGGATCGTGGCGAAATCCAGCTGCGTGCGGGCGCTGTCGATGGTGGCCTGGTCGAACTGCACCTGCGCTTCCAGCTGCGCCACCTGGGCGCGCTGCGTATCGACAATCTGCTGGGACGTGCCGTTGCTGCGCAGCAATTGCTGGTAGCGCGTCAGGTCCAGCCGCGCATTGGCCAGCTGCGCCTCCCGCTGCGCCTTGGTGGCGATGGCCTGGTCGAGGCTGGCCTGGAGGCTGCGCGGATCGATGCGCAGCAGCACATCCCCCGCCTTGACCTCCTGCCCCTCCCGGAACGCGATTTCCGTGATGCGGCCGGATACCTGCGGCACGACGGTGATGGTGTTGTAGGCCTGCACGGTGCCCAGCGCGTCGAGCAGGATGGGCAGGTCCTCCACCGTCGCGGCGGCGGCGGTCACGGGAATGGCCGGCGCCGGCCCGCCTGCGCGGCGGACGCCGGGCTGGCCGGGCGGCGGTGGCGCCTGCACCGCCGGCGCGAAGGGCGGCAGGCCCGCCTGCCAGGCGTAGAAGGCCCCCCCGCCGATCGCGACCAGCCCCGCCAGCAGCCAGGGCCAGCGGCGCCGGCGGGGGGCGACCGGTGTGGCGAGCTTCGTTTCCGCGGGCTGGGGCGGGGTCTTCGGGACTTCGTTCATCGGCTTGGGCTGCCTCCGGCGGCTGGGCCGCCCCATCCAGATGGCGTGGCCGCCACATCCTCAACAGTCCAGCCGCCGCCGAGGGCGGTGAACAGTGCGGCAGCGGCTTGCAGGCGGCTGGCCTGCGCCTGGGCCAGCGCGGTGCGGGCGGAGAACAGGCTGGTCTGCACGTTCAGCACCGTCAGCAGATCGACCGTGCCGGCGCGCAGCTGCGCCTCCGCGATGTCATAGGCGCGCTGCGCGGCATCGACGCGCACGCGTTGCAGTTCGACAAGCTCCGTCGCCCAGCGCAACGCGGAAAGGCTGGCCTCCGTATCCTCCAGCGCCGCCAGGATCGCCCGCTGGTAATTGGCCAGCAATTCCTCTCGCCTGGCGCGGAACTGGTCCACCTGGGCGCGCAGCGCGCCGCCATCGAAGATCGGTGCGGTCAGCCCGGCCGCCAGGCTATACAGGGTCGATCCCGGCCGCAGCAGCAGGTCCAGCGCCGTGGCGCTGACGCCGCCGCGCCCGGTCAGCGCGATGGTCGGGAACAGCGCGGCCCGCGCCGCGGCCAGGTTGGCGTTGGCGGTGAGCAGGTTCGCCTCCGCCAGCTGCACATCGGGGCGGCGGGCGAGGACTTCGGAGGGCAGACCCGCCGGCACCGACGGCACGCTGATGGCGCCGATGCGCAGCCCGTCCACCACCATCTCCCCCGGTATGGTCCCGGTCAGCGTGCCCAGCGCCAGCGCGTTCTGCTCCGCGGATTGCTGCAGCGGCGGGATGGCGGCGCGCTGCTGCGCCACCACCGTCTCCTGCTGCGCCACATCGAGCCCCGTGGCCGTGCCGGCGGCGATGCGGCTGCGCAGGATGCCGAGGTTGCGGGTCGCGACCTCCAGGTTGCCGCGCTGGATCTCCAGCTGTTCCCGCGCGCCGACCACGCTGAACAGCGCCGTGGCAACGGCCGATTGGGTGGACAGGGCCGTGACGCCGACGGCGTAGCGCGCCGCCTGGGCGCTGGACCGCGCGGCTTCCAGCGCCGCCTGGTTGCGACCCCAGAAATCGACCTCGTAGCTGGCGGAAAGCGTGGCACCGACGCTGTTGGTGGCGCGGCCGGGGGTGCCGGGGTTGCGGTTGCCGGATCGGGACCGCCCGCCCGACAAATCCCCGTCCAGCGCCGGCAGCAGGGAGGCGCCGCTGATCCGCACCTGCGCATCCGCCTGCCGTACCCTTGCATTCGCGGCCGCGAGGTCGAGGTTGCCGGCCATGGCGGCGCGCATCAGCGCATCCAGCGGCGGCGCGCCGAATGCCTGCCACCAGGCCGCACCCGGCCATTGCATCGGCACCGGTGCCGCTTCGGTTGGCGCGCCGCGGCTGAACAGCACGGGCAGGCGCAGGCCGGAGGAAGCGGGCTCGATCCGCGGCGCACAGCCGGCGGTCACGGCCAAGGCGGGCACGGCCAGGGCGGCCAAAGCGAGGCGGCGGCTGGTGGGGGGCGGGGGGGCTGTCATCTCGCCCCCAGGATACGCGTTCTGGCGGCCGGGGGCAGGCAGCATGGGAAGGATCGGCATCCCCCCTGGTGTCGCGCGCCCATCCCCCCGGCGCCAGCTTCCTTTGGCAACGAAGCGTTGCGGCGTGGTATCGGCGCCGGGTTCCCGGCTGGTGCCTCACAGCATCGCGACGCGCCCCGTCGGCAGGTCGTCGATCCCGCCTGTCACCTTCGGCGAACCCGCCGCGACAAATGCCGAGAGGATGGGGCTGGCGGTTTCCAGCCGGCACGCGGCGTGCCGCATTGCTGTTTCTGGCGCCGCCACAGATGGTTGACATCTACAACCATTCCGCCCGACCATCGCCCCAATGGGGCCGATGAGCCCGGAGGAAACGCCCATGACCGTCACCCGCCGCATCGCCCTTCTGGGCGCCGGGGCAGCCCTTGCCACGCCGCTGGCCAGCCCCGCGCTGGCCCAGGCCGGCTTCCCCAACCGCACCATCCGCCTGATCGTGCCCTGGGCGCCGGGGGGCACGACCGACGTGGTCTTCCGCGTGCTGGCCACGGCGGCCACGCGCGAACTCGGCCAGAATGTGGTGGTGGAGAACCGCGGCGGCGCCGGTGGCGTGCTGGGCGCGCAGTTCCTGGCCTCCACCCAGGCGAGGCCCGATGGCTACACGCTGTCGCAATCCCACATGGGCACGATCCGCCAGCCCTTCATGCGGCGCAGCCTGTCCTACGACCCCGTCAACGACATCACCTACATCATCCGCCTGTCCGGCTACATGTTCGGCATGGTGGTGAAGGCCAGCAGCCCCTGGCGGGACTGGGCCAGCTTCGCCGCCCATGCCCGCGCCAATCCGGACCGCCTGACGCATGGCAGTTCCGGCGTGGGGTCGGATGGCCACGTCTTCTCCCACATCGTCTTCGACAGCGCGGGCATGAAGTTGCAGCACGTGCCTTTCCGCGGCATCGCGGATGCGCTGACCGCGCTGCATGCCGGGCAGATCGATTGCGTCGGCGACGGTTCCGGCTGGGCGCCGGGTGTGGAAAGCGGTGATTTCCGCCTGCTGAATGTCTGGACGGAGGAACGGTCCCCCCGCTTCCCGGCGGCGCCGACGCTGAAGGAGCTCGGCATGAACATGGCCTTCACCGCGCCCTTCGGCGTCTCGGGCCCCAAGGGCATGGACCCCGGCATCGTCCGCGTGCTGCACGACGCCTTCCACAAGGCGCTGATGGACCCGGCGCATCTGGAGATCATGCGCCGCTACGACCTGCCCATGGGCTACATGAACACTGCCGACTACACCGCCTTCATCCGCGGGGAGGCGCAGAAGGAACGCGACCTGGTCGCCCGGCTGGGCCTCGTCGTCGAATAGGGTGGGGGAGGGGGCGCCGGCCCCCTCTCTTCAAGCCCCGACCCTGAGGAGGAAATCGGCGCAGCGCTCGCCGATCATCACCGCGGCCGCGTTGGTGTTGCCGCTGACCAGCGTCGGCATGACGGAGGCATCGGCCACCCGCAGCCGCGGCACGCCATGGACCCGCAGCTGCGGGTCCACCACCGCCATCCCGTCGCGCCCCATGCGGCAGGTGCCGACGGGGTGGAAGACGGTCTTGGCCACCGTCCGCGCATGGTCCGCCAGCACGTCATCCGATACGTCCTCGGCGGCGGAGGGCAGGATCTCCCGCTCGATGATCCGGGCAAGCGAGGGCGCCCGCAGGATGCGCCGCGACAGCTTCACGCCGCGCACCAGCGTGGCGATGTCCTCCTCCGTCCCCAGCGCATTTGTCCGCAGCACCACGGGGTCCTGCACCGAGGCGCTGCGCAGCCGCACCGTGCCGCGCGATGTCGGCCGCAGGATGCAGGGGTTGATGGTGATGCCGTGGCCGGGCGGCGCGGGGCGGTGCACATCCCCCACCAGCGTCGGCGTCAGGTGGATCTGCACATCGGGCCGCCCGGCGCCGCCGGTATCCACGAAGGCCCCGGCCTCCACGATGTTGGATGACAGCAGCCCGGACCGGGTCAGGATGTATTCCAGCCCGTGCCGGATGGACCGCCAGCCGCGATCATGCCCCAGCAGGCTCACGGCTTCCCGCGTCTGGCCATAGACGGGGGCGGAGATGTGGTCCTGGTAGTTCTCCCCCACCCCCGGCAGGTCCCGCCGCAGATCGATGCCGTGCTCCGCCAGATGCGCCGCCGGCCCGATGCCTGACAACTGCAGCACCTTGGGCGACCCGATCCCCCCGGCGCAGAGGATCACTTCCTCCCGCGCCGCGGCCTGGTGCGTGCCGCCATCGGGGGTACGGAAGCGCACGCCGGTAGCGGCCCCGTTCTCGACCGTGATCGCCTCGATCGTCGCTTCCGTGCGGATCGTCAAATTCGGCCGGCCCCGCACGCTGGCGAGGTAGGTGGCCGCCGTGCTGCCGCGCCGCCCTTCCATCGTCGTCGTCTGGAAGAAGCCGGCCCCTTCCTGCCTGGCCCCGTTGAAGTCATCGGTGTAGGGCACGCCCGCTTCCTGGGCCGCGCGGATGAAGGCGTAGCTCAGGGGATGGCGATGCCTGGTGTCGGAGACGCGGAGCATCCCCTCCGTCCCGTGCCAGGGGCCGGCCAGGCGCTGGTTCGCCTCCGCGCGCCGGAACACCGGCAGCACATCCTCCCACCCCCAGCCCTCCGCACCCTGCTCGGCCCAGTGGTCGTAATCCTCGTGCTGGCCGCGGATGTAGATCATGGCATTAACGGAGGACCCGCCGCCGAGCGTGCGGCCCTGCGGCACATGCATCGGCCTTCCCTTCAGCCCCGGCTCATCCTCCGACCGGTACATCCAGGTGCGGTGGGACCCGATGACGCGGACGAAGGTGCCGGGGATGTGGATGAAGGGGTGGTTGTCCGGCTTGCCCGCTTCCAGCAGCAGCACGCCCTTGCCGGCAGCCACCAGGCGCTGGGTGATGACGCAGCCGGCGGAGCCGCCGCCGATGACGATGTAGTCATAGCCCTGCACGGACCGGTTCCCCCTCGATGCCGCGGGGTGGCCGCGGCCTTTCGGGAAGGCTAGCCGTGATCGTTGACAGAGACAACCAATCCGGCGGGGTCTCAGGGGGGGTGCCGGTGCGTTTCGCCCGGCCGGGGCGTGCCGCGATCCCATCCGTCACAGCGGGTCGCGGGCGCATCCCAGGTCTCGTCGGCCCTCAGGGCCAGGCTCCCCGAGAGTCCGCGGCTCATGCACGCAGCAATTCGCGCGCCGTGTCGAAGTGGCGGTGCTGCAGCGCTGCCTCAAGCGCGCTGCGCCGCGCCTGTTCCGGGCTTTCGCTGGAGAGTGCCTCCAGACGGGCGAGAAGGGCCTCCGCCAAATCCCGCTGGCCTGACTCATGCGCGCGCAACACCACCCTGGCGAGCGCGCTCTCGTCAGGCGGGTCCCCGGCGGCGATCACCGCATCGGCCAGGGTCAGCGCCTGACCCAGGGGCACGGCATCCAGCGCCGCGTTGAGCGTCACCGGGGCCAGGCCTTCCAGGAGATCGGCAATGGACTCGACGCCGTTCTCCAGCAGTGTCGCAGCAATGTCGTGACGGCCGCGCTGGAACGCGATCGAGAGCAATTCGCGCATCATGACATGCCGCTCTTTCCGGATGTCGGACTGCGCCGGCGTGTGTTGCAATCCGAGCAGCGCGACGTAGGGCTCAAAAATCTGGCGATAATCGTAGCGGCGCGCAGCCTGCCGCGCGGCCTTCTCACCTGCCAGCCGCCGCTGCGGGTCGGCCAGCACTTCGGCGATCAGCGCAGGCCAGCGAGCGAGGTCATCCTCCTGCAGGATGCAGGCGGCCGGCAACGGGTCCAAGCCGCGGAACGCAACGGCGGTACCCAGCACCATCTTGCCCGCGCTCATGGCTTCGATTGTCTTGACGGAACTGCCAGTGCCGGTGGCCAGTGGTATCACCACCAGGGCCGCCGACTGGTACAGCACTGCCAGCGCTGCTTCGTCCACTCGCCCCAATGCCGTGACATTGCCGCTTCGGCCGACCGGGGCACAGTCACCCACCACCACGAAACCCGTATCCGGGCAGTCATTGGCGATGCCGCGCAGACGCTCCACCGCGACGCTGTTCGGCCGGTAGCGACTGCCGACAAACAGGCAGAACGGGCCTGGCGGAAGCTCAAGGGCGTAGAGGTCCCTCAGCAGCGTGCGAGGATCGGGTCCGAAGGTTTCGGAAAGCCGATCATGATCGATCGGATTCGGAACAACGATGCTTGGGACGCCGCGCGCGGCATACCATGCGCGGTCGGATTCCGAGACTGTGACGGCAAAGTCGCCGCTGCGCATGCCCGCGACCTCAAGCCGCGCAGTCAGCTTGTCCAGCATCCGGCTGCCGCTAGCCTGCTGCGAAAGCACGTCATGGCTCGAGACGATGAGGGGCTTGCCCTCCGTCCGGCAGATCGGCGCGATGATTGATGCCCAGAAAGGATACTCGACGATGACAACATCCGCCCACCGAACCACATCCGCGGCATGGGACTTGAAATGCGGATCGAGCCTGCGATCGACAAAGAACCAAAGCATGCTTTCCTGGCCATCGGCCCGCGGCGTGACCAGGCGCAACAGCCGGCGCACCACGTGTTGGCGAATGCGGGGCCTCACGGCTTCCACGCCAACCCGGGGGCGTCGCAGCGGCAACTGGGGGAGCGAGTGCGGGCGTGGCCGTGAATCGCTTGCCGAGCCCAGCAGCCGGCGCAGCATGACGAAGGGCATCGCCATCGCCATCCTGCACAGCTGCGAAAGACCGGGGCGCTGCAGCGCCCAGCTTCCATCCTGGACGACGCGAACCTCCGCGCGCTCTGCCAGTTTCTCCACCAGCAGGTTGCAGCGCAGGGAAGCGCCAGACTGGCGTTCCAGGAAATTTCCCCAGGGATAGAAGACGGCGACGCGGCGCGCTGCGCGTCCCGCCCCGCCCGCATGATCCGGGCCGCTTTGGATCTGGGCGATGAGCGCCGCTGGATTGTGTCGTCCGATCACACAGCGGCGCCCGGCCTCGGCCTTCGTTGCCAGCAGCGCGCGGTCCCGTCGGATTCGACGGATCGCTTCCACAATCGCGACGGGGCTGTGATCGTCGATCAGGACGCCGCCGCCGTATTGCGACAGCTCCTCGCTCATCCATGTGCCGGAGGTCGCAACGACGATCTTGCCCGCCGCCATGCTCTCCAGGCAAACGCCGGAGGTGCGGGCGCGATAGATGCCGCGCCAGTACGGCACCAGGACCACATCGGCATCCAGCAGCGTCTGTGTGTAATCCTCGGGCGAGAGCGCATTGCGCAGCAGCGTCACCAGCGGCGGGCACACGGGAACGAAACTGTCGATGGCCGCCTGCACATCTGGCGCGGCGTCATGCGCCTGAAGCCGGAATTCCATGCCGTCCATTTCGCCTGCGGCGTCGAGCAGGCGGATGGCTGAAAGGATTTCGCAGAAGCCTTTCTCGTCCCGCGCATTGCCAAGACTCACAAGGCGGAGTGGTGCGTCCGCTGGGCGCGATGGACGGGCTTCATGCCCGCTGACCGTATGAGGAATCGGCATCACCTCGATGGGCAGGGTGGTGAGCGCACCGAGTTCGGCCGAGAGGCGGGCACTGTCCGAAGCAAGCCTGACGCGTCGGCCCGTGGCTGCTGCTTGTTCGAGCTTGCGGAAGGCACGAGCGGAAAGCGCGTTGTCATACCAGGCCGGCTGGTAGCGAAGCAGCAGTATCACTTCCAGCGTCCCGCCTGCCTCCTGGCTGGCGACGAAATCCGCGAACGCGTTCAGCTGATTGCGAAAGATCATGGGCGCGAACAGTACCGATCCGGCCGGCGCGGCGACGTGGCTGAGCCCGGCTCGCAAGTCGATCAGGAATTCCCGGTTCGTCATGGCGATATCGAACGCCGCGCGGAACCTGGCCGGCACATGGCTCGCCATGGGGTGGCTGCTCCACATGTCGCGGCGGAAGCAGCGCTGCGTCGCCAGCCTGTCCGCGACCGCGTCGGTGGCATCGCGGTTCGCCAGTGTCACCGCGCGGTAACCGGCCTCGGTCGCCCCGCGTGCCACCGCTTCGTCGTAGGAGAAGTGGTGGCCGGCAAAATCCTTCAGCGATGGGTCGATGATGAGGAATACGGGCTGCTTCGAGGAACGGGATTCATTCACCCCGTCGACAGCGGGGTGAATGTGCGACCCGACATGCACGGTGGAATTCTCCCATTCACGTATCGGGATTGATGACTGGCGATCGAGATCGACAAACGGATCGTGCGAAGCCGTTGGCGCGGTTGGGTCGGAGCGGCGACCTTGTGCCGATGAGCCTCGAGCCGGCGTCGAACGGGCGCCTGCTCACCACAGCGCCCGGCCAAGCCGCGCGGCACCGGTTTGATCAGGCGATCCGAGCGATGAAATACCGCACGACCCGCCAGCCACCCGGCGCACTTTTGAGGAGTTTAGTGTCCCGCTCTGAACTGACCCGGAATGGGCGAGGCGCCGCAGCAGAACGGGGATCGAGGCGGCCTGGGGAGGGGTTCGTGCGGCAGCGATCGTCGCCCCGGAACGCCTGGCCAGGCGGGGCGCGGATGAACGGCGAAGCCACCCTGTCAGGCGGCCTTGCGGGTGATCGCGGCGTGGATGGAGGTCGCGCAGCGGCCCGTCGGATGATGATGCACGGCGTGCTGCGCCAGTGCCGGGACGAGGAGCGCGGGGTCGCGGGGCGTGGGGCGGTCCTGGCGGGTGGCTCGTGTCACCTGCGGGTCAGGCGGTCGGCCCGCGCGCGGGGACGATCCGTAACCGTCGCCTGCGCATCACGGCGATTGTGGCCTGCGGGTTGATGCCGTTCAGGATGGCGGTGCGGATCAGCGTGGTGGCGATCGCCCGATTGTCTTCGCCGCCCTCGCTGCCCGCGAAGAGCGCAGCCTTCCTGGTCACGGCCACCGGGCGGATTTCCCGCTCCGCAATGTTGGTATCCAGTTCGAGCCGGCCGTCCATGGTCCGTCCCAGACCTCGCTCGAGGGTCGGCAGCGGCGTGTCGTCCGCGACGACCCTGGCGTTGCCGGCGATGTGGTCAAGGATAAGCCCGTGCAGCGGCCGCAGCCACCAGCAGGACTTGGCAACCCAATCGCACAGCGTCGAGCGGTCCAGGTTGATGCCCTGGCGCGCGAGGATCGCCGCCTGACGATACTGGGCCATGGCGAAGGCCCAGTTCGCCGTGCTCTTTGGCCAGCGCTTCGCGCGAGCCATGGCCTGACCGTGTCGTTGAACGGACCGGTCGCACACGGAAATTCCGACACTCCCTGGCCGCTTGCGGCCACGTGAACAGAGCGGGCCGCGCAAGCTCCGCGTTGGCGCCACACCGCGATCACTGACGGATAGCCGCCTGGGCATGGCATGCCCAGGCCCGGCACCCCTGGTTCAGGCCTGGGCGGCCTTCTCCACGCTGATGGCGCGCTCGATGTCCGTCCCGATGAAGCCGATCGCCTCGGCCTGGCGCACGCCGGGCAAGGCGGCCACGTCGTACAATTCGTCGATGGTGTGCTCGAAGCGCAGCCAATGGGCTGTCTCACCGGTGATGGTGTCCACCACCAGCAGGCCGCAGCGTGCCGCCGAGTCCTTGGCTTGCAGCAGGCCCTCCAGCGGCAGTCCTTCGAAGGTGTGGTTGCGGCGCGGCCGGGACAGCCCGACCACCACCCAGCGGCCGACGAAGGCCATGCCGCGCGCATAGCCCGGGCAGAAGGCCACCGGCGTGAAGCGCCCATCGCCGGGATCGACAACACCCAATTCGCCCCGGCCCGAATTCAGCACCCACAGCCGGCCCCCATGCAGGCGTGGCGAGTGCGGCATGGACAGGCCCGACGCCACAACCTCGCCGCTGGTGACGTCCAGCACCACGCCGCCATCGACACGGCGTTCGCGCCAGCCATCGGCGACATCGCTGCGGCTGATCGCTGTGACGTAGGCAGGCCGGGTTCCGTCCATGGCAAGGCCGTTCAGGTGGCAACGATCCTCGGGGGCCAGGGCGCTGATGAAGGGCGGCCGCCAGAGCGGGCGGAAGCTCGCCGTATCGCTGAGGGTGGCGAGGCAGCTGAAGGCGGTGTTGACGAAGATCGGCCCGGGCGCGGCCATACCGGCCATCTGCCCGATGCCGATGTCGTGGATGTCGAGGCGGCCGGTGACGCGAGCCTCGCGCGGGATGAAGCGGCGGTCGGCGCCGTGGGCAGTGGCCATGCCGGGTGGCACGTCGTTGCGGAAGCGCCAGAGCATGGCCTTGCCGCTGGCCCAGAGCGTGTCGCCATCGGTCCACAGACCCTGGCACTGCTCCAGGAGTCGTTCATGGGCACGCAGCGTGCCGTCGGGGCGCAGCCCGAGGAAGATCAGCCGGCCGGCCTGATAGGTCGTCAGCGCGAGGCTGGCGCGGTTCTCCGCCAGCCATCCGGCCAGTCCCGGGGAGGCGATCAGGGTCTGGCCGGGCGGGGCAGGTTCGGCGGCTTCGTTCGTGGTCATGCCTGTGTCTCTCGTTTGGCGGGCTGGCGGAATCCCGCGGCGGGCCGCGATGTTAAAGTCTGCTGCCCGGTGCTGGGCGCAAGGAGGCGATACAAAGACAAAAGAACACAAATATGCACGAATTAATCGAAGATGCGATTAATTGATGAAAATAAATTTAATGTATATTATTATGCTAGTATAGAAGACTGTTGTGATGTTTTAAATAAAATCCCGAACCGCGCCAAAATAATCTAACCAGTCTGCTATGACCAACTGATATTTGGCGGAGTGCCGAACTTGACGACCCAGGCGACGATGACCGACTTCGTCTTCGATGTGTCCTTCGCCCGGAACGGGCTGAGCACCACGCCGCAGTTGCTGGACGCATCGGTGGCCTTGACGGCGCCCAACAGCAGCTTCGTCGGGGGCGGGCTGACGGTCTCGGGCCTGTTGGCGGAGGACCGCATCTCGGTCCAGCATGAAGGCGACGCGGCTGGGCAGATCGGCTTTGCCGGCGGCACCGTCAGCTATGGCGGCACGGCCATCGGCACTGCATCAGGCGGCAGCGGCGCCGCCTTCACCGTTGTGTTTAGCGCCGCAGTGACGGCCGCCGCCGTCGAGGCGCTGATCGAGCACCTGACCTACGCCAATGTCAGCAGCACGCCCACCGCCAAGCGCAGCCTGACGATCGACGTCACCGACAGCGCAGGCGATCATGTCTTGGCCGTGCCACAGAGGCCGGTCTTTACCCCGCTGACCGGGAGCAATGATCCGGTCGGCAGCCTCAATCCCTACCAAGGCCGTGGAAGTCTCTCAAGCGCGCCAAGCCTCGTGGACCTGGACGGCGACGGCGACCTTGACCTCGTCTCGGGGCGATACGATGGCACTCTGCGGGCCTGGCAGAACACAGGGAGCAGCGCTGCACCGAGCTTCACGGCGCTGACCGGCGCAGCCAATCCCTTCTATGGCATCGACGTCGGATACGTCAGCGCGCCGACCTTCGTGGATCTGGACGGCGACGGCCTGCTCGACCTCGTCGCGGGCAACCGGGTTGGAACGTTGCTGGCATGGCGAAACGCCGGCACCAGCGCTGCGCCGAGCTTCACCGCCCTGACCGGCAGCGCCAATCCCTTCAATGGCATTGATGTGTCCTTTGCCAGCGGGCCGGCCTTTACGGACCTGAGCGGGGACGGCTTGCTCGACCTCGTCCTGGGCCATCAAGATGGCACATTGCTGGCGTGGCGGAACACCGGCACCAGCACTGCGCCAGTCTTCACGGCGCTGACCGGTACAGCCAACCCCTTCGATGGCATCGACGTCGGAACCTTAAGCGCGCCGGCCTTCGTGGATCTGGATGGCGACGGCCTACTCGATCTCGTC
The DNA here is from genome assembly GCF_051859025.1 of Falsiroseomonas sp. Classification (GTDB taxonomy): domain Bacteria; phylum Pseudomonadota; class Alphaproteobacteria; order Acetobacterales; family Acetobacteraceae; genus Falsiroseomonas. The sequence goes on from NZ_JBHYGL010000013.1 coordinate 115,508, forward strand.
TCGGGCGAATACGATGGTGCGCTGCTGGCGTGGCGGAACACCGGCACCAGCGCTACGCCGAACTTCACGGCCATGACGGGCAGCGCCAATCCCTTCACTGGCATCGGCAGCGAGATTGGGACGCCCATCGAGATAGGGTCGGCAAGGAGGCCGGCCTTTGGGGATCTGAATGGCGACGGCCGACCTGACCTCGTCACGGGCGGATTCGAAGGCGAGCTGCGGGCGTGGCGGAATACCGCCCCACCTCCAGGCGCTCCCGTCACCGTGACGGTGAACACCCCTCCGAGCGTCAACTCCGGCGACTCCGCATACCTCGCCGAGAACTTCACCGGCACCGTATACTGGGCATCGGCCTGGGACGTTGACAGAAACCCGGTCAGCTGGACGCTCGGCGGCCAGGATGCGGCCCTGTTCAGCATCAATAGCGCAACCGGCGAAGTCAGCTTCCTCGCCACGCCGGATTACGAGGCCCCGCAGGACGCTGGTGCCGACAACATCTACGACATCAGTGTCATTGCCGCGGATGGCTTTGACAGCGGCAGCGCCGAGGTCGCCATCACCGTCACCAATGTGCTGGAACGCCCGACCTTGGGCGGCGTCAGTTCCGGCGTGACCTTCGCCGAGAATACGGTGAACGCCACGCCGCAGTTGCTCGACGCCTCGGTCACCTTGTCCGCGCCCGACAGCAGCTTGGGCGGTGGCGGGCTGACGGTCTCGGGCCTGTTGGCGGAGGACCGCATCTCGGTCCTGCATCAGGGCGACGCGGCTGGGCAGATCGGCTTTGCCAGCGGCATCATCAGCTTCGGCGGCACGGCCATCGGCGCCGCGACGGGCGGCAGCGGCGGCACCTTCACCGTGGTGTTCAACCAAGCGGCGACGGCCCCCGCGGTGCAGGCGCTGATCCAGCACCTGACCTATGCCAATGTCAGCGACACACCCACCGCCACGCGCAGCCTCAAGATCGACGTCACCGATAGCGCGGGCGTTCATCTCGGACTGCCCGGGACCGAGCCTTTCACGGCCCTGCCCGGGAGCAGCAATCCCTTCAATGGCATCGACGTCGGATCGTACAGCTCGCCAGCCTTCGTCGATCTGGACAGCGACGGCGATCTCGACCTCGTTTCGGGCAATTACGATGGCTATCTGCTGGCCTGGGAGAACATCGGGACCAGCGCAGCGCCGAGCTTCACGGAGCTGACTGGCACCGACAATCCCTTCGATGGGCTTTATGTAGACAGCTACCGCAGCGCGCTGGTCTTCGTGGATCTCGATGGCGACGGCGATCTCGACCTCGTCTCGGGCAACTACTACGGCAATCTGCTGGCTTGGGAGAATGCCGGGACCAGCCAGGCGCCGAGCTTCACGGCGCTGACCGGCACCAGCAATCCCTTCGACGGTATGGACGTGGGAAGCCGCAGCACGCCGGCCGTCGTGGATCTGGACGGCGACGGCGACCTCGACCTCGTCTCGGGCGAATACTATGGCACGCTACTGGCCTGGGAGAACACCGGGACCAGCGCTGCGCCAAGCTTCACGGCACTGACCAGCGGCGACAATCCCTTCGATGGCATCGACGTTGGATACGCCAGCACGCCGGCCTTCGTGGATCTGGATGGCGACGGCGATCTCGACCTCGTCTCGGGCGTGAGCGGCGGCACCTTCCTGGCGTGGCGCAACACCGGCAGTGGCTATACCGCGCTGACCGGCAACGCCAATCCCTTCAACGGCACCGGCGTCGGATCCTACAGCTCCTACAGCACGCCGAGCTTCGTGGATTTGGACGGCGACGGCCAGCTCGACCTCGTGGCGGGCGGAAGCAATGGCACGCTGCTGGCGTGGCGGAACACGCCCGCTGGTGCCTCCATCACCGTGAGTGTCACGGCGGAGGCGGAGGGTCAGAACAATGCGCCCGCCATCACATCCGGCACCACCGCATCCTTCGCCGAGAACGCCATCGGCACGGTGTACCAGGCAACCGCCACGGACGCGGAGAGCGACCCGCTCACCTGGTCGCTGGGTGGCGCGGATGCCAACCGGTTCGACATCAGCACCACGGGCGCGGTGAGCTTCAAGGCGTCGCCGAACTTCGAGATCCCCACCGATGCGGGCGGGGACAACGTCTACAACATCACGGTCACGGCCAATGACGGGACGCTGGACAGCACGGCAAAGGCCGTCGCCATCACGGTGACGAATGTGGTCGAGCAAGCCACGCTCACCGGCGT
>NZ_JBHYGL010000014.1:0-116964 GCF_051859025.1 Falsiroseomonas sp.
AGAGGTGCGGAGAGGGGCGCGCAGCCCCTCTCTGCGGCCACCCGCGCAACACCCCCCTACCCGTCGATGTTCGTCGCCGAGCGGGGTCGGGCGGCCTGGTTCCAGGCCTGGCGGATGGCTTCGGCGACGGCGATGGGGTCGGGCACGCCGCGCAGCGTGTGGCGTTCCTCGGTGCGGCCTTCGGTCGCCTTGATGATGACGTCGCCGATGCCGAGCAGGCGGTGCCACAGGGGTTGGGTGGTGACGACATCCCGGATCCGGAAGACTTCGACGTCGTCGCGCACCTTGGTCAGGAAGCCGCTTTCGATGATGACGCGTTCGGTCGTCACCTGGATGCGCTGGCGGCCGAGGAAGGGCAGGCCGAGGCAGAGGATGGCGATGGTGCCGCGGACCAGGCCGTAGGACCGCTTGGTTTCGCGTGTGACGAGGATGTCGGTCTCGGCCATGGGATTCTCCGTTGTGGCGGCGAATCTAGGGGCGCGTCAGGCCCGCAGCCAGTCCCGCATCGCGGTGATGACGGCGTCCGGTTCCTCCATGGTCGGCAGGTGGCCGGCTTCGGGGATGCGGGCGAGGGTGGCGCCCGGGATGCCGGCGGCGATCTCCTCCGCCAGATGGGGTGGTGTCAGCGCATCGTGTTCGCCCACCACGACCAGGGTGGGCACGGCGATGCGGGCCAGGTCCGGGCGGCTGTCGGGGCGCTTGAGGATGGCGCGTTGCTGGCGGTGGAAGGCGGTGCGGCCGACGCGTTCGGCCATGGCCGTTACCTCCGCGCCAAGGGCCGTGGCCAGGTGGCGCGGGGCCAGCAGGGTCGGCAGCAGGCGGGGTGTCACGCCGCGGAACATGCCGGATTCCGACAGGGCCAGCAGGGCGCGGCGGCGGCGGGATTGTTCTTCCGTGTCGGGCCGGGCGGAGGTGTCCATCAGCGCCAGGCGGCCCACGCGGCCCGGGGCCTGGCGCATGATCTCCAGCGCCACATAGCCGCCCATGGACAGGCCGGCGACGGCGATCCCCTGGGCATCCCCCGCCGCCGACAGGGCGCGGCCGGCCATGGCAGGCAGGTTGTCGTCATGCGCCAGATCGGCGACGACGCAGCGCCAGGCGGGCGCGAAGGCGGCGACCTGGTCGCGCCACAGACGGGCGTCGCATAGCAGCCCGGGCAGGAGCAGGAGGGTGGGCCTGTCGGTCATGGCAGGGGCTCTATGGCGGGTGCCGCGCGCGGGCAAGCCGTCTTGCCTTGATTTCCGCGCGTTTCCGGCGCATATGGCGTCGGTCCCGCCCGGTCCCGCCTTCCGCGCCCCTTGGCGCCAGCGGGGCATCCCCACCCGAAGACGGGCCTCGGTTTCCAACCGCGGCGCGCCAGGGTGTCGGGCAGGCCCGAGGCAGACAGAGAACCAATCACGTTGAGCGATCACAGCGACGCGACCGCAACGGGCGCGGCCGATCCCGAGCACAAGAACGACGCCCCGGCGACGCCGGTGGCAACGCTATCGGCGGAGCCCCAGGCGCCCGCCGAACCGGCGGCGACCCCGGCTGAGCCGGAACCGGCGCCCGCCATGGCCGAGGCCGCGGACAGCGGGGCCGACGACGACCGCGCTGATGACGACCGGGACGATGATGACCGGGACGATTCGGATCGCGACGAAGACGATCGCGATGATGAAGACCGCGACGAAGACGACCGCGATGACGACGATCGCGATGATGAAGACCGCGGCGATGAAGACGGGGACGACCAGCGCAGCGAGGCCGAGCGGGCCTATGACGAGCAGGAGCCCGACGAGCCCGCCCGCACCACCTTCGCCGATCTCGGCCTGTCGGAGCCCATCCTCCGCGCCGTGACGGAAACCGGCTACCTGCATCCCACGCCGATCCAGGAATTCGCCATCCCCACGGTGCTGATGGGGCGTGACGTTCTGGGCTGCGCGCAGACCGGCACCGGCAAGACCGCGGGCTTCACCCTGCCGATGCTCGACATCCTGGCGGGGTCGCGCGCCAAGGCGCGCATGCCGCGCAGCCTGATCCTGGAGCCGACTCGCGAACTGGCGCTCCAGGTCGCCGAGAACTTCGTGAAGTACGGCAAGCACCTGAACCTCACGCACGCGCTGCTCATCGGCGGCGAGAGCATGAACGAACAGCGCGACGTGCTCGACAAGGGCGTCGATGTCCTGATCGCCACGCCGGGCCGGCTGCTGGACCTGTTCGATCGCGGCCGCATCCTGCTGGCGGATTGCAAGGTCCTCGTCATCGACGAAGCCGACCGGATGCTGGACATGGGCTTCATCCCGGATGTGGAGCGGATCGTCTCCCTCCTGCCGCGGATGCGCCAGACGCTGTTCTTCAGCGCCACCATGGCGCCGGAAATCCGCCGCCTGGCCGATGCCTTCCTGCAGAACCCGAAGGAGATCTCGGTCAGCGCCCCCGCGACCGTGGCCTCCACCATCACGACCGGCCTGGTCTGGGTGCGGGACATGGACAAGCGGGAAGCGCTGCGCCGGCTTCTGCGGCGTGAAGCCGTGCAGAACGCGCTGATCTTCTGCAACCGCAAGATCGACGTGGACATCCTCTACAAGTCGCTCAAGCGCCACGGCTTTTCGGTCGGTGCGCTGCATGGCGACCTCGAGCAGTCCATGCGCTTCGCGACGCTGAACAAGTTCAAGGCGAATGAGCTGCAGCTGCTGGTGTGCAGCGACGTGGCGGCGCGCGGGCTCGACATCGGCGGGCTCAGCCACGTCTTCAACTTCGACGTGCCCTTCCACGCGGAGGACTACGTCCACCGCATCGGCCGCACCGGCCGCGCCGGGCGCCAGGGCCATGCCTATTCGCTGGCGGCGCCGGAGGATGCGAAATCCGTCGCGGCGATCGAGAAGCTGACGGGCAAGCCGATCCCCCGCATGGAGATCGACGGTCTCGACCCCGTCTCCGCCGAGGAGATCGCGGAAGGCGCCAAGGCCAAGCGTGGCCGTGGCGGCAAGCCGATGGCTGGCGGGCGCGATGGCGCCCGTGGTGGCCGCGACGGCGCCCGGCCTGGCCGCGATGGCGGCCGCGGTGGCCGTGATGGCGGGCGTGACCGGGGTGGCCGCGATCACGATCGCGGGCGCCGCCCGCCGGTCGAGACCATCGAGACCGCGGCCGATGACGTGCCGCCGCGCGAAGCCCGCCCGCCGCGCGGCGGGCGCCGGGACGAAGCGCCGCGTGACGAAGCGCCCCGCGACCTGCCATCGCGTGACCTGCCTTCGCGCGACGCCGCATCGCGTGATGCGTCCTCGCGTGATCGGGCCCCGCGTGAGGGTGGACGCCGTGACGATCGCGGCCCGCGCCGCGATGGCCGCCCGTCCCGCGACCTGCCGCCGCGCGAGGAGATGCAGAGCTACGCCGCGCGGCGCGAGGAATTCCGCCGCGAGCGGAAGGAGGACCGGGAAGCCGGCCCCTCCCCCCGCGGCTTCGGCGATGCCGTGCCCGCCTTCATGCTGCTCCCCCTGCCCCGCCCGAAGCGGGACAGTGGGCAGGACTCCGATCCGGGCCCGGACGCGGAAGCGGCCTGATCTTTGGAACGGGACGCGGAAGCGGCCTGATTTCGGCACAGGACCGCGGAAGCGGCCTGATCCTTCCAAGGGGGCGCGAAGGCGCCCCCTTTTTGCTTGGCGGCGCTGGTTGCCGGATGCCGATACCCGCGCCAGATTGCGCCCCATAGTGCCAGGACTACCAGCCGAGGCCCGCCCACCCGCAGGAGCCAGGAGAACGCCATGAACGTCGTCACCCCCGTCACCACGCCGAAGAAGTCCAGCACCGCCCCCTTCACCTGGGACGATCCGCTGCTGCTGGATGAGGTCCTGACCGAGGACGAGCGGATGATCCGCGACGCGGCCCGCCAGTTCTGCCAGGAGAAGCTGCAGCCCCGCGTCCTGATGGCCTTCCGGAACGAGAAGTTCGACCGGGAGATCATGAACGAGTTCGGCGAGATGGGCTTCCTGGGCGCGACCCTCGATGGCTATGGCTGCGCCGGCGTCTCCTACGTCGCCTATGGCCTCATGGCCCGGGAGGTGGAGCGCGTGGATAGCGGCTATCGCAGCGCCTTCTCCGTCCAGTCCTCCCTCGTGATGTTCCCGATCCATGCCTATGGGTCGGAGGAGCAGAAGCAGAAGTTCCTGCCGAAGCTGCGCACCGGCGAATGGGTGGGCTGCTTCGGGCTGACGGAGCCCGATGCCGGTTCCGACCCGTCTTCGATGCGCACGCGCGCGAAGAAGGTGGATGGCGGCTACCTGGTCTCCGGCTCCAAGACCTGGATCACCAACTCCCCGATCGCCGATGTCGCGGTGGTCTGGGCGAAGGATGATGAGGGGATCCTGCGCGGCTTCCTGCTGGAACGCGGCATGAAGGGCCTGACCTTCCCGAAGATCGAGGGCAAGTTCTCGCTCCGCGCCTCCGTCACCGGCATGATCATGATGGATGAGGTCTTCGTGCCGGAGGAGAACCGCCTGCCCGGCGTGAAGTCCCTCGCCGCGCCCTTCTCCTGCCTCAACCGCGCGCGCTATGGCATCGCCTGGGGCTCCATGGGGGCCGCCGAGTTCTGCTGGCACGCCGCGCGCGACTACACGATGGGCCGCAAGATGTTCGGCCGCCCCCTGGCGCAGACCCAGCTGGTGCAGAAGAAGCTGGCCGACATGCAGACCGAGATCACACTCGGCCTGCACGCCGTGCTGCGCGTCGGCCGGCTGTTCGACGAACACAAGGCGGCGCCGGAGATGATCTCGCTCGTCAAGCGCAACAATTGCGGCAAGGCGCTCGATATCGCCCGCGTGTCGCGCGACATGCACGGCGGCAACGGGATCGTCGACGAGTATCACGTGATCCGCCACATGGTGAACCTGGAGACGGTGAACACCTATGAGGGCACGCATGACGTCCATGCGCTGATCCTCGGCCGCGCCCAGACCGGCCTCAACGCCTTCGGCGGCTGAGGCCGGAACCGCCCGACGGCGCGCGATGGACACGCTTTCCGTCGCCGCCGCGGGCAACGCCATCGCCGGCAGCCTGACGCCGGCCTTCCTGCTGGCCGGCGTGATGACGGCGCTTCGCCTGCTGTCGGAACGCCGGAACCGCCTGGTGGACCGGGTTCATGCCGCCCATGCGGCGCGTGAGTCCGGCCCCAACATCGCGCTGCTGCGGCGGCGCGCGGGCATCGCCCTTGGTGCCATGCTGGGCTGCATCCTGGCCGCGCTGCTGGTCTGCGCACTCGTGGCGGCCACCTTCCTCGCGCTGATCTATGACTGGGCGCTGGGGCCGCTGCTGGCGGCGCTGATGCTGGGCACCATGGCCATGCTGGCCGCGGGCCTGCTGTGTTTCCTGGCCGAGGCGGCACTCGCCCGCACCGACCTGCCGCCCCTTGCCCCGACTGGATCCCCTTCTTGTCCGAACCCACCACCCAGCGCCTGACCGTCACCCGCCTCGGCAGCGCGGGGGATGGCGTGGCGGAGACGCCGCAGGGCCCCGTCTTCATCGCCGGCACGCTGCCGGGCGAGGAGGTGCTGGTGGACATGGCCGGCCGCCGCGGCGAAGGCATCGCCGCGGGCCTGGTGGCGGTGGAAACGCCGAGCGCCGATCGCGTCGCGCCCCCCTGCCCGCATTTCCTGGTGGATTGCGGCGCCTGCGCCCTGCAGCACATGGCCCTGCCCGCCTACCACGCCTGGAAGCGCGACAGGCTGGTGGAGGCGATGGCCCGCGCGGGCATGAAGGTGGAAGTCGCGCCCCTTGTCGCCGCCCCCCCCGGCACGCGCCGCCGCGCCGACCTGGCGCTGAAGCGCGTGCCGCATGGCGTGGCGCTGGGCTTCCACCAGCGCGGCACCAATGCCATCGCGGACCTTTCCACCTGCCGTGTGCTGGACCCCCGCCTGGTGGCGCTGTTCCGCCCGCTGCGGGAGGTGCTGAAAAGGCTCGGCGCGCTGAAGCGGGAGGGCTCCGCCGTGCTGAACCTGCTGGATAGCGGGCCCGACCTGCTGCTGCGCACGGATGGGCCGCTGGACGCGGCGCAGCGATCCATCCTGGCCGCCTTCGGCATCGCCCATGGCATCCCGCGCATCGCCTGGGCGCTGGGCGATGGCGTGCTGGAGACGGCGGCGCAGGCCGGCCCGGTCAAGCTGATGCTGGCCGGTGTCGCCGTGGCACCGCCGCCCGGCGCCTTCCTGCAGGCAGCACCAGAAGGCGAGGCCGGGATCGTCGCCGCGGTGCGCGCCGCCCTGCCGCGCAAGCTGGCGCCGAGGGCGCGGATCGCGGACCTCTATGCCGGCATCGGCACCCTGTCCTTCCCACTGGCCACCACCCACCGCGTCGCGGCCTATGAGGGCGAGGCCGGCGCCGTCGCCGCGCTGGATGCCGCCGCGCGCAAGGCGGGTGGGCGGGTGGAGGCCATCAAGCGGGACCTCGCCTATCGCCCGCTGCTGCCGGCGGAGCTGGATGCCTTCGGGGCCGTGGTGCTCGACCCGCCCTATAACGGCGCGGTGGAGCAGGTGGCGCAGATCGCGCGCAGCAAGGTCCGGCACGTCATCTACGTCTCCTGCAACCCGGTCGCGCTGGCGCGGGATGCGGCGGTGCTGGGCAAGGCGGGGTTCAAGGCGGTCTCCGCCGTGCCGGTGGACCAGTTCCCGTGGTCGCCGCACCTCGAATCGGTTGTCGCCTTCGCGCGCTGAAATCCCGCCTGACGAAAGAAGCTTGCGGCGGGACCGCCCTTGGGGGTTGCATCCAGCGCCAGCCGCCCAACGTCGCGGCGAGCCAACCGCCACGGAGGGAAGAACCATGATCCGCAGGTCCATGTTCATGGGGGCGGCCGCCGCCCTTGCCGCGCCCGCGCTGCTGCGTGCCTCCCCCGCCTTGGCCCAGGCGGCCGCCCCTACCACGGCGCCGGTGGCCCCGGCTCCTCTCGCCCAGGCGCCGGGCTTCTTCCGCTTCCGGCTGGGGTCGCTGACGGTCACGATGCTGCATGACGGCAGCCGCGCCATCCCGCTGAATGCGGGCTTCGTGCGCAATGCCTCGCTGGAAGACGTGCAGCGCGTGCTGGCGGAAAGCTTCCTGCCGACCGACACCTTCCGCATCCCCTTCACCCTGACCTGCGTGGAGACGGCGAACGGCCTGGTGCTGTTCGATACCGGCAACGGACCCTCCGGCCCCAATGCGCCGGTCGGGCTGCTGGTGCAGAACATGCGGGCCGCGGGGCTCGATCCCGCGCGCGTCACCACGGTCGTGTTCAGCCATTTCCATGGCGACCACATCAGCGGGTTGCTGAACGCCGATGGCACGGCCGCCTTCCCGAATGCGGAACTGGTGGTGCCGACGCCGGAATGGGCCTGGTGGACCGATGCGGGGAATGAGAGCCGCAGCCCCGAATTCCAGCGGGCCACCTTCGCCAACACCACGCGGCGCTTCGCCCCGTACCAGGGCAAGGTGCGCCAGGTGGCGCCGGGGGCGGAGGTGCTGCCCGGCATCACCAGCATCGCGGCGCATGGCCATACGCCTGGCCACACGATCTACCGGGTCTCCAGCGGCAACGAACAGCTGGTCTTCCTGGCGGACCTCACCAACCGGCCGGAGGTCTTCGCCCGCCGCCCCGATTTCCACCTGGTCTTCGACTTCGACGCGCAGGCGGCGGAAGCCACGCGGCGCCGGGTGTTCGACATGGTCTCGACGGACCGGATCCGCGTCACCGGCTACCACTTCCCCTTCCCCTCCACGGGCTTCATGGCGAAGGACGGCAATGGCTACCGCTTCGTACCGTCCGACTGGGCGGCGGCTGGCTGAAGGAGAGATGACCATGACGATCGATCGACGCGGCCTGCTGGCCGCCGGCGCGGGCCTGGCGCTCGCGCCCTCCCTCGCCCCGTCCCAGGCGCTGGCGCAGTCCCCCGCCTTGCATCGCGTGGCGGTGGGGGGGCTGGAGGCCTTCGTGGTCACGGACGGGTCCGTGGTGCGGGCCGATGCCACCCAGGGCTTCGTGCTGAACGCGACGCCCGCGCAGGTGGCCGCCGCCATGCAGGCCGCGGGGATGGCAGGCACGGCGCTGGACAACCCCTTCAACGTCACGGTGGTGAAGACGCCGCGGGGGCTCATCATGCTGGATGTCGGGCGCGGCGCGCCGGGCAGCCAGATGCTGGCCAATATGCGCGCGGCGGGGCTGGACCCCGCGCAGGTGATCCTGGTGGTGCACACGCATTTCCACGGCGACCATATCGGCGGGCTGACGGATGCGCAGGGCCAGGCGGTGTTCCCGGGCGTGCCGGTCCTCGTGCCGGAACGGGAATGGGCCTACTGGACCGATGCCGGCGAGGAATCCCGCGCGCCGGAAGGCCGCCGCCCCGGCTTCGCCAATGTGCGGCAGAAATTCGCGCCCTATCGCGACCGCGTGCAGACCTTCGCGCCCGGCGCGACGGTGGCGCCGGGGATCACGGCCATCGCGACCAACGGGCATTCGCCCGGCCATGCCTCCTTCATGATCGCCGATGGGCGGGACCAGCTTCTGGTCATCGGCGATGCGGTGAACGCGCCGGCCTTCTTCATGGCCAATCCGGAATGGCACCCGGTCTTCGACATGGATGCCACCATGGCGGTGGAGACGCGCCGCCGCCTGCTGGACCAGGCGGCGACGGACCGCATCCCGGTCGTCGGCTACCACTTCCCCATGCCGGCCACGGGCCGGGTGGAGCGCGCGGGCACCAGCTTCCGCCTGGTGCCGGCCAACGCGTGACGTGACCAGGCGGGACGGGCGATGGCTGTTCCATGCCGTCGCCCGTCCCGCTAATCTTCCGGCCAATGGAAACGTCCCGACGCAGCCTCCTCCTCGCCGCCGGCGCGATGCCGCTGGCGGTGCCCTTCATCGCCCGCGCCCAGGGCACGGCCCAGCCGCCGCCGATCCTGTTCGTGCATGGCAATGGCGACCATGCCGCGCTGTGGCTCTCCACGCTCTGGCGGTTCGAGAGCAATGGCTACCCGGCGGATCGGCTGCTGGCGGTGGACATGCCGGACCCGCTGGCGCGGGACGATGACGCCGTGCCCCAGGCGGGGCGCAGCGGCAGCGCGGAACAGACGCAACGCCTGGCCGCCTTCGTCGCGGATTTCCGCGCCCGCCACGGCGGCGCGCGCATCGCGCTCGTCGGCAATTCCCGCGGTGGCTACCCCATCCGCGACTTCGTCGTGCAGCAGGGCGGCAGCGACGCCGTCTCCCACGCCGTGCTCTGCGGCACGCCCAATCGCGGCGTCTATGACTGGCCGGAGATCCGCAACCGCGAATTCAACAGCCAGTCCGATTTCCTGCGCCGGCTGAATGGCGGCACGACCGATGTGGTGCCCGGCACCGCCTTCCTGACGCTGCGCAGCGCCTGGAACGACGTCTTCGCCCAGCCCCGCGCCATCTGGTCCGGAACGCCGGACCGGCCCACGGGCACCGATGTCGACGGGCCTGAACTGCGCGGCGCCACCAATCTGGTGCTGGGCGCGCTGGATCACCGGGAGGTCGCCTATCACGCGCGCGCTTTCGCCGAGATCTTTTCGTTCGTGACCGGTCGCCCGCCCTCCCGCCTGTCGGTGGAACCCGAAGCCAGGCCTGTGCTGGACGGGCGCGTCACCAACACCGCCGGCGGCGTCACCAACCGGCCCGTGGCGGGCGCGACGGTCGAGGTCTTCCGCGTCTCGCCCGAGACGGGCGCGCGGATGGGGGACGCCATCCATCGCCGCGTGACGGAGGAGGATGGCCGCTGGGGCGGGGTGCCGGTGGGGCCGGACTGGACGCTGGAATTCGTCGTCGCCGCGCCGCGCCACCCCATCACCCACATCTATCGCGGCCCCTTCCCGCGGGGATCATCGGTGGTGAACCTGCGGCCCGCCCGCGCGCCAACCCAGGCGGAGCGCGATGGCGGCGGCGGCGTGGTGCTGTTCCAGCGCACCCGCGGCTATTTCGGCATCCCGCGCGACGCGATCCTGCTGGATGGCCGCGTGCCGCCGGAATTGCGGCCTGGTGTCGCGATCTCGGCGCTCGCCACGCGGCAGCTTCCCGCGGCGGAACTCGGGCGCCCGGTGGTGGGCATCTTCAACGAGGAACGCGTCGTCTCCCGCGCCTGGCCGGCGGCGGAGAACCGGATCACGCTTGCGGAGCTGACCTGGTAGAAGGTCGCCCAGGCACCCCGGCGGGTCGGCTTCGCGGGTCTTTCTCGCCCCTGCGTCGTTACCAGGCTGGCCGATGCAACCAGCATCGGCGGCGCCCGGTGCCTTGCAGGGACAAGAAATCCCTCGCGAATCCTCAGCCGCCGGAGCGCCCTGACGACCTCAGGACTTCCGGGTTCACCACGGCATCGCTTGGCGGCGTGCGGCCGAGCAGGATGTCGAGCAGGTGGCGCGCCGCTGTCTCCGCCGTCGCGCTTCGGGCGACGGTGGTGGCGGCGCCGACATGCGGGCTCAGGATGGCATTGGGCAGGCCGAGCAGCGGGTTGTCGCGGGGCGGCGGCTCCTGCGTCAGCACATCGATGCCGGCACCCCAGATGCGGCCCTCCCGCAGCGCCTCGGCCAGCGCGGCTTCATCCACCAGGCCGCCCCGGCCGGTATTCACCAGGATCGCCTCCTTCCCCATCAGCGCCAGTTCGTCGGCGCCGATCAGGTTGCGGGAGGTCTCCGTCAGCGGGATGTGCAGCGACAGCACGTCGCAGCCGCGGATCAGGTCGTGCAGCGTGGCCGCGCGGGTGACGGGGGCGATGTCGCCGGCCTTGTGGAGGTTGGGGCTCCAGGCGCTGACCTCCATGCCGAAGGCCTGCGCCAGCGCCGCCACCTTCTGCGCGATGCGCCCATAGCCCACCAGGCCGAGCCGCCGCCCGCGCAGTTCCAGCCCGAGCCGCGCGCGTTCCCAGCCCCCCGCCTGGATCGCCGTGTTGTGCCGCGCGATGTTGCGCGCGACGGTCAGCATCAGCCCCATGGCGTATTCGGCGACGGATTGCGCATTGGCGCCGACCGCCGTCAGCACCGCGATCCCCTGCGCCGTCGCCGCCGGCATGTCGAGATTGTCGTAGCCCACGGCCGCGCGGCTGATGACGCGGATCGTGGGGCAGCTTCGCATCGCATCGCCCCCGATCGGCACGATGCGGGAGATGATGCCGTCATAGGCCGTGGTGGCGAGCCTGCGTTCCAGCTCCGCCCGCGCGCCCTGCGCCGACAGCGCGCCGGACGCGTCGGCGGCGAGGAAATCCACCCGGCAGCCGGCTGCCTCGAGCATCCCGAGGCCGGGCTGGTCGAGATGGGTGTGGGTGACGAGAACCTGGAAACGGGCCATGCCCCCTCCTCGCGCTTCGGCCCGGCGCGGTCAATACGCCCGCGGTGCCGAACGGGCCGCGATGCGAAGGCGTTCTCCCCCCCGCGGCGCGGCGAGGATGCGGGGATGGCAGGCCAGGCAACGCAGAACGACAAGGGCGGGCAGAACCGCGGCAAGGACCGGCGCAGACACGTCCCCGCAACAAGCGGTTAAGGAGGCTCGACAAGGCTGCGAGGGCGCGGGACGTCCCGTTCCGCGACCCAAGTTGAAGGGACGGCAGCCATGGCGACGACACGGGCGGTTGCCGCGACCGGCAACAGGTACATCGACGGCGTGCTGTCCGGCACCGCCTGGAACGGCCCGCTGACCTTCAGCTTTCCCGATGCGGCCGGCGAATACGAATCGCCCTATGGCACCAACGAACCCGGCAGCGGCTTCGCGCAGGTGTCGCTGGCGACGATGCAGGTCGCCCGCCATGCGCTGGCCGGCACCAGCGGCACCACCGGCGGCAATGCCGTGCTGCGTGGCGCCGGCGTGGCCGATTTCACGCTGCTCGCCATCACCGACGCGGGGTTCGATGGCGGCGATCTGCGCCTGGCGCAGTCCAGCCTGCCCGCCACGGCCTATGCCCGCTATCCCGCCGGCGGATCGGGCGGCGATATCTGGTTCGGCACCGCCTACAACTACCGGAACCCCACGCTGGGCAACTACGCCTACCACACCACGCTGCATGAGATCGGCCACGCGCTGGGCCTGAAGCATTCGCAGGAAGCAGGCGGGCCGGGCGCCACCGCGGTGCCGGCGGATCGCGACGGCCTCGAATTCACGGTGATGAGCTACCGCAGCTACATCGGCGGCCCGGCCGGTGGCTACACCTACGAACAATGGTCCGCGCCGCAATCCTACATGATGCTGGACGTCGCGGCGCTGCAGGTGATGTACGGCGCGGACTTCGCCATGCAGGCCGGGGACACGACCTATAGCTGGAACCCCGCCACCGGGCAGATGTCCGTCAACGGCGCGGGCCAGGGCACGCCGGGCGGCAACCGCATCTTCCTGACGATCTGGGACGGTGGCGGTCGCGATACCTATGACCTCTCGAACCATGCCGGCGGCGTCACCATCGACCTCTCGCCCGGCGGCTGGTCCATCGCCAGCACGGCGCAGCTGGCGATGCTCGGCACCGGCAGGATGGCGCGCGGCAATGTCTTCAACGCGATGCAGCACCAGGGCGATGCGCGATCGCTGATCGAGGACGCGGTCGGCGGCGCGGGCCATGACCGCATCACGGGTAACGAGGCCGCGAACTGGCTGCGCGGCAATGGCGGCAATGATACGCTGCGGGGCGGAGGGGGCGCGGACACGCTGGAAGGCGGCACGGGCGCCGACAGCCTTGTGGGTGGCCTCGGGGATGATTGCTACGTCGTGGGCGATGCCGCCTGCGTGGTGGTGGAGACGACGGGCCAGGGCAATGACCTCATCCGCGCTTCCGTCACCTGGATGCTGGGCACCAACCTGGAATCGCTGACGCTGACGGGCACCGCCGATATCGACGGCACGGGCAACACGCTGGCCAATACGCTGGTCGGCAATGCCGGCGCCAACCGCCTGGCGGGTGGGGCCGGCAACGACCTGATCCAGGGCCTGGGCGGGGCGGATGTGCTGGATGCCGGGCTCGGCGCCGATACGCTGGTCGGTGGCATGGGCAATGACCTCCACTACATCCGTGCTGCCACGCAGGTCGTCGTGGAGGCGGCCGGCGAAGGCGCGGATACCATCATCTCCTCCGTCGCCTTGACCCTGGCCACCGCGGTCGAGGATCTGGTGCTGTCCGGCACCTCAGGCATCGCGGGCACCGGCAATGCCGAGAACAACGTCATCACCGGCAATACCGGCGCCAACCGCCTGCGGGGCCTGGACGGCGCCGACACGCTGCTGGGCGGCGCGGGCGCCGATACGCTGGATGGCGGCGCGGGCGCGGATCGCCAAATCGGCGGCCTCGGCAATGATGTGCATGTCGTGGACGATGCAGGCGATCTGGTCGTGGAGGATGCGCCCGGCGGCACCGACCTGGTGCAGAGCAGCGTGGACTGGACGCTGGGCAGTGAGGTGGAGCGGCTGACGCTGACCGGCAGTGCGGGCCTGGCCGGCACGGGCAATGCAGTGGCCAACCTCATCACCGGGAATGCGGGCGACAATGCGCTCCGCGGCCTGGAGGGTGCCGATACGCTGACTGGCGGCCTGGGCAACGATACGCTGGAGGGCGGGGCAGGCAATGACCTGATGACCGGCGGCCTGGGCGATGACCGCTACATCCTGGACAATGCGGCGGACCGGGTGGTGGAGGCCGCGGGCAGCGGCATGGATACGGTGCTCGCCAGCCATTCCTTCGTGCTGGCCACCAACCTGGAAGCGCTGGAACTGGCGGGATCGGACGCCATCAACGGCACCGGCAATGCGGTGGCGAACGCCATCACCGGGAATGACGGCGACAACATCCTCTCCGGCATGGCCGGCAACGACACGCTGCTGGGCGGCGAGGGCGCGGATACGCTGCGTGGCGGGCTGGGCGCCGATGCGCTGACCGGCGGCGATGGCGCGGATGCCTTCCGCTTCGCCCTGCCGACGGAAGGCGGCGACCGCATCACCGACTTCACGGCGGGGGAGGATGTGGTTCAGATCTCCGCCATCGGCTTCCGCGGCGGGCTGGTGGCGGGCATGGATTTGGCGGCCCTGAACCGCCTGCAGATCAACGCGGCGGGAACGCCGGTGGGCACGCTGGCGCAGCTGATCTTCGCCACGGACACGCATCTGCTGAGCTGGGACAGCAACGGCACGCTGGCCGGTGGCGCCACCGTGCTGGCCGAACTGCCCGGCGCGACGCCGACCGCGAGCTGCTTCGTCGTGATCGCCTGAGGATCAGGCCACCCCATTCGTCCAGACGAGGCCGGGCAGCGCGGCGACGAAGCGGGCGGGATCGACCCCCTTCGCGGCCAGCGCCTGCGCCAGATCGGCCGGGGCGCTGTCCACGCCTTCATTCGTCAGGTTGAAGGTGCCCCAATGGTAGCCGAGCGCCTGGCGCGAGCCGAGCAGTTCGAAGCCCTGCACGGCATCATCGGGATTCATGTGCTGCGCCTGCATGAACCAGCGCGGTTCATAGGCGCCGATCGGCAGCAGCGCCATGCCGAGGCCGGGATGGCGCTGCGCGATGCGGCGGAAGGGGCGCCCCTGGTCGAAACCCGTGTCGCCAGCGAAGAAGATGCCATCGCCGATGCCCTTCAGCACGAAGCCGCCCCATAGCGCGTGGTTGCGGTCGAAGACGCCGCGGGCGGACCAGTGGTGCACGGCCTCCAGCGTCGTCGTCACGCCCATGCCGAGGTCCCGCTGCTCATGCCAGTCCATCGTCTCCACCACCATGCCGGGGTGGTGGCCGCGCAAGATCACGTCATTGCCGAGCGGCGCCAGGATACGCGGGCGGTCGCGTTCCCACAGCCGACGCAGCGTCTCCACATCCATGTGGTCGTAATGGGCGTGGGAGAGCAGCACGACATCGATCTTCGGGAGCTTCGTGAAATCGATGCCGGGCGCGTTGACGCGCTTCGGGCCGGTGAAGCTGAAGGGGCTCGCGCGGTCGGAGAGGACGGGATCGGTGAGGATGTTGAGGCCCGCGCCCTGGATGAGGAAGGTCGCGTGCCCCACGAAGCTGATGCGAAGCGCGCCGCCCGGTACGCGATCCGGCGGCACATCCTGCGGGAAGGGACTCGGGAAGGCTTCCGGCCAGGCGGTGCGCGTTTCCGTCAGCTGCCAGCGCAGGAACTGCGTGAAGGGGCGCGGTGGCTCCCCGCCCGGGTTGAAGAAGCGGGCGCCGTCGAAATGGTCGGAAACGGGGCCGGCGTAGTAGTCGCTGCCACCCCCCGTGGTCACGCAGGCGCCGAGGATCGGGATGCTGGCCAGCAGGGCGGCCAGCTTGCGGCGGGTGATGGCGTGGGGCGGCAAGGGTAGGCTTCCCATGGTGGAAGCCAGCATGTGGCGCGGCGACAACACCGCGCCAAGGCGTCGTAACAATCCGTCAGACGTGGAAGCTTTCGCCGCAGCCGCAGCGGCCCTTCTCGTTCGGATTGGTGAAGGTGAAGCCGGCGGACATGGCCTTCACCTCGTAATCCATCACGGTGCCGATCAGGAACAGCGTCGCCTTGCGGTCCACCAGGACAGTGATGCCCTTGTCGGTCACGACTTCATCACCGGGGCCCGCCGCATCAACCCAGGACAGGTCGTAGGACATGCCCGAACAGCCCTTGGTCTTGACGGCGATGCGCAGAAGCTTGCCGGCCTCGCCCTTCTCATACAGCCCGCGCAGCCGTTCCACGGCGCCGTCGGACAGCGTCATCAGCGGCGGCAGGGCCCGCTTGGGGCGGGCGGGAGCCTCGGTGGAGATGCTCATGGTGTCACCCTAACCTTGGGGCGGCCGATGCTGCGGCCGCCGTCAGTACATGTTGAGCGCGAGGCGCGCATCCTCGCTCATCCGGCTCTGGTCCCAGGGCGGATCCCAGACGACCTCGACCGTCACATCGGTCACGCCCGGCACGGCGCGGACCGCTTCTTCCGCCTGGGCCGGCAGTTCCTGGGCCGAGGGGCAGGAAGGGGTGGTCAGCGTCATCTCGACCTTCACATGCCCGTCGTCGCCGATCTCGACCGCGTAGATCAGGCCGAGTTCGTAGATATCGACGGGGATTTCCGGGTCGAAGACGGTCTTGAGGACGGCGATGACCGCATCCTCATGGATCTTCACCGGCGGCTCCGTCGCGCCATCAGGCGTCCAGGCGCCGTGGTTCGGCAGGGTTGGCGTCTCACTCACTGCTCGCCTCCTTCGCCTGGCCATCGAGGGCGGCGTTCAAGGTATGCCAGGCCAGCGTCGCGCATTTCACGCGGCTCGGGAAGTCATGCACGCCGGACAACGGAGCGAGCCGCTCCATGTCATCCGCCAGGTCGCCGCCGCATTCGGGGCAGGTGCCGGTCATGGCGAGCGTCCGGAACTTGTCGCTCATCTCATGCGCCTGCGCCGGCGACTTGCCCTTGACCGTATCGGTCATGAGCGAGGCGCTGGCCATGGAGATGGCGCAGCCGCGGCCCTGGAAGGCGGCGTCGGCGATGGAACCATCGGGCGCCATCTTCAGGAACAACTCCATCCGGTCGCCGCACATGGGGTTGTCACCCCGCGCGGTGCGGTCGGCGTCATCCAGCCGCCGGAAGTTACGCGGCTTGCGGCCATGGTCCAGGATGACTTCCTGGTAGAGGTCGCGGAGATCGTCAAAGAGACCGCCACTCATCGAAAGAACTCCCTCGCCTGCCCCAACGCATCAGCGAGGAGATCGACTTCCTCCGGCGTCGTGTAGAGGCCGAAGGAGGCACGGCAGGTGCTCTCGACATTGAAGCGCGCATGCAGCGGTTCCGCGCAATGGCGGCCGGACCGCACCGCGATTCCCGCACGGTCCAGCAGCGTCGCGACATCATGCGCATGGGCCGTGTCGATCGCGAAGGCGAAGACGCCGCCGCGATCCTGCGCGCGGCCGAGCAGCGTGACACCCTCGATATGCGGCAGGCGCGCCATGGCGCGATCGACCAGCGCGCGTTCATGCGCCTCGATCGCCGGCATGCCGATGGCCTCGACATAGTCGATGGCGGCGTGCAGGCCG
This sequence comes from Falsiroseomonas sp., assembly GCF_051859025.1. Taxonomy (GTDB): domain Bacteria; phylum Pseudomonadota; class Alphaproteobacteria; order Acetobacterales; family Acetobacteraceae; genus Falsiroseomonas. Next base: position 16,972 of record NZ_JBHYGL010000014.1, read on the forward strand.
ATCGCCTCGATGATCGGCGGCGTCCCGGCCTCGAATTTTCCGGGGATGGGCGCCCAGATCGACTTCTCGAAGGTGACTTCGGCAATCATGTCCCCGCCGCCGAGGAAAGGCGGCATCGCTTCCAGCAGCGTGGCCTTGGCATAGAGCACGCCGATGCCGGTCGGGCCGTAGAGCTTGTGGCCGGTGAACACATAAAAGTCCGCGTCCAGCGCCTGCATGTCCACGCGGCGATGCACCGCGGCCTGGCTGCCATCGAACAGCACCTTGGCCCCGGCCTCATGCGCCATCCGCGCGATCAACGCCGCAGGCGTGACGGTGCCGAGCACGTTGGACATATGCGTGACGGCGACGAGCCCGACCTTGCCATCCGCGAGCTTCGCCGCGAGGTCTTCGAGGTCAAGCTCCCCGGCATCGGTGATGCGCGCCACGCGAAGCTCGATGCCATGCGCGTCGCGCAGCATCTGCCAGGGCACCAGGTTCGCGTGGTGCTCCATCTCGGAGATCACCACCGCCTGGCCGGGCTTCATCACGCCGCGGCCGTAGCTGTGCGCCACCAGGTTGATGGCGTTGGTGCTGCTGCCGGTGAAGATGATCTCGCGCTCATCGGCCGCGTTCAGGAAGCGCTGCACGGCGCGGCGAGAGGCCTCAAAGGCCTCCGTCGCCTGCTCGCTCATGTGGTAGGCGCCGCGATGGACGTTGGCGTAGGCCTTCTCCATCATCCGCACCATGGCGCCGATGACCTGGCGCGGCTTCTGGGCGGAGGCACCGCTGTCGAGGAAGGTGAACTTCTTCCCGCGCACCGTCTCCGACAGGATCGGGAAATCCGCCCGGATCGCCGCAAGGTCGAGCCTCGGCGCCATGTGCCCGTCCATCACGCGACCTCGATCCCGCCGGCCACGCCCTGGCGCTGCCACCAGCCGGCCACCGCGCCGGACAGCGCCGCCCGGATCGCCTCATCGGCCACGGCTTCCACCGCTTCCGTCAGGAAGGCCTCGACGAGAATCGCCTTGGCCTGTTCCAGGGGAATGCCGCGGCTGCGCAGGAAGAACAGGTTGTCCGCATCCAGCTCACCGACGGTCGCGCCATGGCTGCACTTCACGTCGTCAGCGTAGATTTCGAGCTGCGGCTTGCTGTCGATCTCCGCGTCCGGGCTCAGCAGCAGCGCCTGGTTCATCTGGTAGCCATCGGTCTTCTGCGCGATCTTGCGCACCAGGATCTTGCCCTGGAAGACGCCGCGCGAACGGCCGGCCAGCACCGTCTTGTAGGTCTGGCGGGATGCGCAATCCGGCGCCGCGTGGTCCAGCGCCGTCGTCGTATCGGCATGCTGGCCATCGGCGACCAGCTGCACGCCGTTCATGTGACATTCGGCCTTGGGGCCGGCCAGCGCCACATGGATCTCGTTCCGCGCCAGCCGGGCGCCGGCGTTGAGCGTGAAATTGTCGTAGGTCCCGCCCTCCGCCACCGCCGCATAGACGGTGGAGAGGAAGAAGGCATCGAGGCCTTCCTGCTGCAGGCGGCCATGATTGAATCGCGCGCGGGCGGCGACCTCAATCTCGAAGACCGGATTGTGCAGGTAGCGTGCGGCGGCGGGGCCGGCGGCGGTCTCGATCAGCGTGAGCGATGCGCCTTCCGCCAGCCGCACCAAATGGCGCGGATGGTAGGCCGGCGCACGGTCCGACAGCGTGGCGAAGGACAGCAGTTCCAGCACGCCACCGGCAACGCCGGCGGGCACGGTCACGACCAGCCCATCCTCGAACAGCATGGCGTTCAGCGCGGCCAGCGCCTGCTCCGCCGGGCGCGCGACGGCGCCGAGCCGCCCTTCCAGCGAGGGCAGCGCCACGGCCAGGCTTTCGACCGCATAGGCCAGGCCATCCAGCGTCGAGAGGTCCGCGCGGAAGCGGCCATCGACGAAGACCGCACGGGGATTGCCGGTGGCGGGCAGCGCCAGCGCATCGTCCACGCCCGTCAGCGGTTCGCCGAACACAGTGCCGTTGACGGCGGCGAGGTCGGTGTAGCGCCAGGCCTCGACGCGGCGCGTCGGGAAGCCCTGCGCGCGGAAGGCGGCCGCGGCGGCTTCGCGCATCGCCACGACCCAGGGCAGCCCCGCGCCCGGCAGGCGCGCGCGCAGCCCCTCATGCCGCGCCAGGAAGGCCGCGGCGCCGGTGGTGTTGACCGCCGTCATGCCGCGGCCACCGAGGCGGCGTAGCCCGTCGCCTCGAGCTCCTGCGCCAGTTCCGGGCCGCCGCTGCGGATGATGCGGCCGGCGGACAGCACATGCACGTGGTCCGGCACGATGTGGTTCAGCAGGCGCTGGTAATGCGTGATGACCAGCGCGCTGAAGGTCGGGCCGCGCAGGCTGTTCACCGTATCCGCCACCATCTTCAGGGCGTCGATGTCGAGCCCGCTGTCGGTCTCATCCAGCAGCGCCAGCGTCGGCGACAGCATCGCCATCTGCAGCATCTCGTTCCGCTTCTTCTCACCACCGGAGAAGCCGACATTCACGGGGCGCTTCAGCATGTCGTCCGGCATGTTCAGCACCTTCATGCGCGCGCGGGCGAGCTTGAGGAACTGGATCGCGTCCACCTCGCTATCGCCCTTCGCACGACGCACCGCGTTCAGCGCCGTGCGCAGGAAGTTGGCGTTGCCGACGCCGGGCAGTTCGACGGGTGCCTGGAAGGCCAGGAACACGCCGGCGACGGCACGCTCCTCCGGCTCCATCGCCAGCAGGTCCTGGCCCTTGTAGGTGACGGAGCCTTCCGTGACCTCATAGCCCTCCCGCCCCGCGAGCACGTAGCTGAGGGTGGATTTGCCGGAGCCGTTCGGCCCCATGATGGCGTGGATCTCGCCCGGCGCGATCTCCAGCGTCAGGCCCTTCAGGATCTGCTTGCCATCGACCGTGGCGTGCAGGTTCTCGATCTTCAGCATGATATCAGGCGATCCCTTAACCGACCGAGCCTTCGAGGCTGATCTGCAGCAGCTTCTGCGCTTCCACGGCGAATTCCATCGGCAGTTCCTTAAGGACCTCCCGGCAGAACCCGTTGACGATGAGGCCCACGGCATCTTCTTCGCTCAAGCCGCGCTGGCGGCAGTAGAAGAGCTGGTCCTCCGCGATGCGGGACGTCGTCGCCTCATGCTCCACCTTGGCGGACATGCAGCGGTTCTCGATGTAGGGCACGGTATGCGCGCCGCATTCGTCGCCGATCAGCAGGCTGTCGCATTGCGTGAAGTTGCGGGCGCCGGCGGCCTGCGGGCTGATCTTCACCAGGCCGCGATAGGTGTTCTGCCCGCGGCCGGCGCTGATGCCCTTGCTGACGATGGTGCTGCGCGTGTTCTTGCCGATGTGGAACATCTTCGTCCCGGTATCGGCCTGCTGGCGGTTGTTGGTGATGGCGACAGAGTAGAATTCACCGACGCTGTCATCGCCACGCAGGATGCAGGACGGATACTTCCAGGTGATGGCAGACCCGGTCTCGACCTGCGTCCAGCTCACCTTGCTCCGCGCGCCGCGGCAATCCGCGCGCTTGGTGACGAAGTTGTAGATGCCGCCCTTCCCCTCGGCGTCGCCGGGGTACCAGTTCTGCACCGTGCTGTACTTGATCGTCGCATCATCCAGCGCGACGAGTTCCACCACCGCGGCATGCAGCTGGTTCTCGTCCCGCTGCGGGGCCGTGCAGCCTTCGAGGTAGCTGACCGTGCTGCCCTCATCCGCGATGATCAGCGTGCGCTCGAACTGGCCCGTGCTCTTCGCATTGATGCGGAAATAGGTGGACAGCTCCATCGGGCAGCGGACGCCCTTCGGGATGTAGACGAAGCTGCCATCGGTGAAGACGGCGCTGTTCAGCGCGGCGTAGAAATTGTCGGCCTGCGGCACCACGGTGCCGAGGTACTTCCGCACGAGTTCAGGATGTTCCTGCACCGCCTCGCTGATCGCGCAGAAGATGATGCCGTCCTTGGCCAGGCGCTCCTTGTAGGAGGTGGCGACGGAGACGCTGTCGAACACCGCATCCACGGCGATGGGCATGCGCCCGCCATCCGCCGGCGTGTCGCCCGCGCCATCGACGCCGGCGAGGATGGCCTGTTCCTTCAGCGGGATGCCGAGCTTGGCGTAGACCCGCAGCAATTCCGGATCGACCTCATCCAGCGACTTCGGCTTCACCTTCTGCGTCGGCGCCGCGTAGTAGTAGGAATCCTGGAAGTCGATCTTCGGGTAGGAGACGGCGGCCCAGGCGGGTTCCTCCATCTTCTTCCACATGGCGAAGGCCTTCAGCCGCCATTCCAGCAGCCAGGCGGGCTCATTCTTCTTCGCGGAGATGAAGCGGACGATGTCCTCGTTCAGGCCCTTGGGCGCGAACTCCATCTCGATGTCGGTCTCGAAACCCCATTTGTAGCCGCCCTCGGTGACGGACTGGACGGTTTCGAGTGTCTCGGTGACGGCGGGCATGGAACTTGTCCTACTCGGCCAGAAGGGCAGGCACGGGGATTTCGACGGTGCGTGGCGCGGGCATCGGCAGGCGGGGACCGGGTGCCGCGATCTCGCTGACCATGATGGCGGACAGCGCGCCGCGGATGGCGGCATTCACGGGGTCCCAGCGACCACGCACGGGGCAGGTATTCTCGGCCTCGCAAAGACCGAATCCACCATCGACGCAGGCGGTCAGGGCGATCGGGCCGTCGATGGCGACGATCACGTCCGACAGCGGCAGGGATGACAGCGGGCGCAGCAGGCGGTATCCGCCCCGCGCCCCACGCAGCCCCTCCACCAGCCCCGCCTGGGCCAGCATCTTCAACACCTTGGCGACCGTGGGTTCCGCAACACCGGTGCCGCTGGCAAGCCCGGGGGCGGTCTGAACGCCTCCCTCGGCCTCCAGGCGGCTCAGCACCACCACGGCATAATCGGTGAATTTCGAGACCCGCAGCACGCGGCGTCGCTCCCGCTCTGTCAAAGGGGACCCTGAGGGTCCGGATTGGCAGATGCGCCCGCCCCCCGCCGGAGTCAAGGTCATGCCGCATGGCTTGCCGACTCAATGTCATGGCGCCACGATCCGCCCTGCCTGAGACCAGGGCCTGCGACCAGACTGGAGAGACGATGCCTACGATCCGCGCCGATGACGGGGTGAACCTGTACTACGAGGAAGCGGGCTCCGGCACGCCCATGGTCTTCGTGCATGAATATGCCGGCGACCATCGGAGCTGGGAGGCGCAGATGCGCTTCTTCTCCCGCCGCTATCGCTGCGTCACCTACGCCGCCCGGGGCTACACGCCGTCCGAGGTCCCGTCCGATCCCGCCAAGTACAGCCAGGACCGCGCGACGGATGACATCGCCGCCGTGATCAAGGGTCTCGGCCTCGGCAAGACGCATGTCGTCGGCCTGTCCATGGGCGGCTTCGCGACGCTCCATATGGGCCTGCGGCACGCGGATATCTGCCGCAGCTTGGTGGCCGCCGGCGTCGGCTATGGCGCATCCCCCGACAAGATGCCGCAATTCCACAAGGAGACGGACGCCGCCATCGCCCGCATCCGGTCCGAGGGCATGGAAACCTTCGGCCTGACCTACAGCCGCGGCCCGACCCGCCTGGTGTTCGAGGAGAAGGACCCCCGCGGCTACAAGGAATTCCAGGACCAGCTGCGGGAACACAGCACCGAAGGCTCCGCCCTGACCATGAACGGCGTGCAGCGCCGCCGCCCCAGCCTGTTCGACCTGAAGGACGGCTTCGCCAGCATGGAAGTGCCGACGCTGGTGATCGCGGGCGACGAGGATGACCCGACGCTGGAGGCCAGCATCTACCTGAAGCGCACCATCAAGAGCAGCGCGCTGCTGGTCATGCCGAAATGCGGCCACACCATGAATTTGGAGGATCCGGAAGCCTTCAACCGCGCGGTGCTGGACTTCGTCACCCAGGTGGATGCCGGCCGCTGGACCAACCGCATCCCCGCCAGCCTGTCCGGCGGCATCATCGCGGCGGCCGAGAAGTAGCAGCAACGGGCGCGGCGATGTCCATCGAGGCCCGCCGCGCCATCGACGGCCTGCCCCTGCTGGCCGGCGTGCCGGAAGGCGCCCGCGCCCGCCTGGCCGCCGCCGCGCGGCCCGTCCGGTACCGGGAGGGGGAGGTCGTGTTCCGCCGCGGCGATCCCGGCACGGATGGCATGCTGCTGGTGCTGGACGGCGTGGTGCGCCTCCACCTGGCCACCGGCGCCGGGCGGGAACTCACGCTGGGCCTGGCGGGAGCCGGGGAGCCGGTGGGCGAGGTCGCGCTGGTCGATGGCGGCCCGCGCAGCGCGGATTGCACGGCGCTGACGCCGGTATCGGGCCTGCTGATCCGCCATGCCGACGCCGCCGCGGTGCTGGCGGAGGACCACGCGACCGCCCTGGCCTTGCTGCGAACGCTGGCCGCGCGGCTTAGGCGCACGACGGAGCAGACGGAGGCGGTGGCGCTGCGCCCCCTGCCCCAGCGCCTGGCGACGGCGCTGCTGAAGCTGGCGGCGGCCGATCCCGCCGGACTGGTGCGGCTGCCGCAGGGGCAGCTGGCCGCCCTGGTGGCGGCGACGCGCCCCAAGGTGAATGTGCTGCTGGTGGAATGGCGCGCGGGCAGGCTGGTGGAGCCGGCCCGCGCGGGCCTCAGGATCACCGATCCGCCAGGGCTGCGCGCCCTGGCGGAAGCAGATTGAGCCTCAGATCGTCACGCGGCCGGCGGCGGCGGCGGCGAGCGGCGCCTTCCAGATCACCTGATCCGGCGTGACCGGGCGGGCAAGCCGGTTCATCCCGCGCAGCTGATCGATGGCGAGCTGGATGTTGCCGACGCTGTCAGGCGTCAGGTTCACCTTGAACTCCACCTTGGTCATCAGTTCCGCGATGAAGGCGCGGTCCTGGCGCAGGAAGCGGGCGACCTGCGCGGCGGCTTCCGTCGGGTTGCTGGCGATGAATTCCTGCGCCTGGATCATGGACCGCATGAAGCGCTGGGTCGCTTCCTGGTTCGACTCGGCCCAGCCCTTGTTCATGTAGATGAAGTTGCGGACGATCTGGATCTGGTCGTTCGACAGCAGGATCTTGGTGTTGGGGATGGCGCGCATGGCGCGGGTCGGCCAGGGCTCCCACACAGCGAAGGCGTCGATGTTGCCGCGCTCCAGCGCAGCCACCATCTCCGGCGCCTCGACATTCACGATGGTGTAGTCGGCCGGGTTCAGGTTGAGCTTGGCGACGACGGAGAGCCAGAAGGTCTCGCTGCCCGTGCCGCGGGCGACGCCGACGCGCTTGCCCTTCAGCGCTTCCATGTTCTCGACATTGCGGCCGAGGATGCTGATCCAGCGCAGCAGCGCCGTGCCTTCCGCCACCGCGACCACATTGGGATCGACCAGGTGCGCGGAGACGCCGGCCTGTTCGGCGCCATAGGCGGAGTTGATCTGGTTGCCGACGAGGAAGGCGATCATGGCGGAGCCGGAGGGGCCGGTATTCACCGTCACCTCCAGCCCGTTGCGCTGGAAGAAACCGCCTTCGCGGGCGACGTAGTAGGGCGCGAAGGACGGATCGACGCCCGTCGCGATCGTCATGCGGATGGGCGCGCCCTGCGCGAAGGCCGGGATGGGCAACGCGGTGGCAGCAGCGCCCGCGGCAAGCAGGCTACGGCGGTTGATCATGGTTCTCTCTCTCCCTGTTCTAATTCACATGGTCGGGTTGAAGCGGCCCGCGAAGGCGCGGATCAGCAGGCGGAAGGCGCGGTCCGTCGCGAAACCCAGCAGGCCCAGCGAGATGAGGGCGACGAAGATGTCCTCCACCTGCATGAACAGGCGGGCATCCCATAGCAACTTGCCGAGCCCGTCATTGGAGGCGACGAGTTCCGCCGCGACGATGGTGACGAAGGCGTTGGCCATGGCCAGCCGCATGCCTGTCAGGATGTAGGGCACCGTCGCAGGCAGGGCGACCAGGGCGAAGACCTGGAACTTGCTGGCACCCAGGCATTGCGCCGCGCGGATCTTGTCCTTCCCCACGGCGCCGACGCCGGCGGCCGTCGCGATGATGACGACGAAGACGGTGGTATACGCGATCAGGAAGATCTTGCTCTCCTCCCCGATGCCGAACCAGATCACGGCGACCGTGATCATCGCGACGGCGGGGATGAAGCGGAAGAATTCCGTCCAGGGTTCCAGCAGCAGCCGCACGGGCCTGAAGCTGCCGAGTGCCAGGCCGATCGGGATGCCGAGCGCGCTGCCGAGCAGGAAGCCCTGCAGGATGCGGCGCATGGAGGCGATGACGGCCTCCTGCAGCAACCCATCCTCGATCAGCACCACGGCCCGTTCGAACACCGGAAAGGGCGAGGGAAACAGCACCGAGCGCACCAGATACAGCGCGGCCAGGTGCCAGATCAGGAACAGCAGGGCGAAGCCGGCGATGTAGCCGCCGATGGTGGCCGCGCGGCTATTCATGAGGGTGGATCTCCTCATGGATCAGCGCATGCACCTGGCGGAAGGTCTGCATGAATCCGTCCGATGTGCGTTCGCGGGGAAAGGGCAGGTCGACCGGCACCACGGCCTTCAGCGTGCCGCCCGGGCCCCGCTTCATCACGCCGACGCGGGTGGAAAGCGCCACCGCTTCCTCGATGTCATGGGTGATGAAGAGCACGGTCTTGCCGGATTTCGCCCAGATGTCGGACAATTCGTTCTGCAGCACCGCGCGCGTCATCGCATCCAGCGCGCCGAAGGGTTCGTCCATCAGCAGGATGCGCGGATCATTGGCCAGGGCGCGGGCGATCTGGATACGCTGCTTCATGCCGCCGGACAGTTCGGAAGGGTGCTTGGCCCCCTGCCCCGTCAGCCCGACCATGGTCAGGAAGCGATCCGCCACGGCGCGGCGTTCGGCCTTCGCCATGCCGCGAAGGCGCAACCCGAAGGCGATATTGTCCCGCGCCGTCAGCCAGTCATACAGGCTGTCATGGCCCTGGAAGACGACGCCGCGATCGGCGCCGGGGCCGCGCACGGGCTTGCCATCCAGCAGGATGCGGCCCGCGGTCGGTGCCTCGAACCCCGCCAGCATGTTGAGCACGGTGGTCTTGCCGCAGCCCGAAGTACCGAGCAGACAGAAGAACTCGCCCTCCGCGAGTTCGAGTGAGAAGTCGCGCACGGCCTCCCACGCGCCGGTCCGGCCGCGAAAGGTCTTTCCAACCCCCTCAAGGGTCACCAACGCCATGCTGTTTCCCTGACCCCGCTATGCGCAGCACAATAGTGCGCGGGACGATGGGGGCAACCCGGCTTCACGACCCGATCCACCGGGACTAGAACGCCTCTGCGCACAAGGGAGGCAGCCGGCATGATGCTCGAAGGCAAGGTCGCGGTGGTGACCGGGGCGGGCGGCGGGATCGGGCGGGAGATCGCGCTGGCCATGGCGCTGGCCGGCGCGGCCGTGGTGGTCAACGACATCGGCGCAAGCCTGACGGGCGAAGGCCCGACCAGCGCGACGCCGGGCGAGCAGACCGTCGCGATCATCCAGCAGCGCGGCGGCCGGGCCGTCGCCAACACCGACAGCGTGGCGGAATGGGCGAATGCCCAGCGAATCGTCCAGACGGCGCTGGATTCCTTCGGCCGCATCGACATCGTCGTGAACAATGCCGGCATCCTGCGCGACCAGATCTTCCACAAGATGTCGCCGGAGGAATGGCTGGCGGTCATCAACGTCCACCTCAACGGCACCTTCTTCGTCAGCCGCGCCGCCGCCGAGCATTTTCGCAAGCAGGGCTCCGGCGCCTATGTGCACATGACGTCCACATCCGGCCTGATCGGCAATTTCGGGCAGGCGAACTACTCCGCCGCGAAACTCGGCATCGCAGCGATGTCGAAATCGATCGCACTCGACATGCAGCGCTTCGGCGTTCGGTCCAATTGCATCGCGCCCTTCGCCTGGTCCCGCATGACAAGCTCCATCCCCGCGGGCACGGAGGCCGAGCGCGCGCGCGTCGCCCGCCTGCAGCAGATGACGCCGGACAAGAACGCGCCGCTGGCGGTCTTTCTCGCGTCCGACGCCGCCAAGGACGTCACCGGGCAGATCTTCGCCGCGCGCCACAATGAGCTGTTCCTGTTCAGCCAGCCGCGGCCCATCCGCAGCACGCATCGCAGTGAGGGCTGGACGCCGGAAGCCATCGCGGAAACCGCGCTGCCGGCACTCAAGTCGCATTTCCTGCCGCTCGATCGCAGCGGCGACGTCTTCTCGTGGGATCCCGTCTGATGCATTTCGGCCTGACCGAGGAACAGATCGCCTTCCAGGACAGCGTGCGCCGCTTCGCGGAGCAGCATCTGGCGAAGGATGCCGTGGCGCGCGCGCATGATGAGCGCTTCCCCTGGGATGTCGCGAAGCTGATGGCCGAGAACGGGCTCTTCGGCATCATGCTGCCGGAGGCGGATGGCGGCCAGGGCGGCACGCTGTTCGACGCCGTGCTGGCGATGGAGCAGATCGCCTATGTCTGCCCGCGCAGCGCGGATGTCCTCCAGGCCGGCAATTTCGGCGCTTTTCGTACGTTTGCGGAATACGCGACTCCTGGCCAGAAGGAGAAGTACTTCACCCCCCTGCTGAAGGGCGAGACGATCGCGGCCGTGGGGATGACGGAGCCCGATGCGGGGTCCGCGCTGACGGACCTGAAGACCACCTGCACCAAGGACGGGAACGGCTATCGCCTGAATGGCGGCAAGGTGTTCACCTCCAACACGGAAGATGCCGGCGTCTTCGTCATCTATTGCCGCTTCGGACCCGGCGTGAACGGCATCGGCAGCGTCATCGTGGAACGCGGGATGGAAGGGTTCCGCCTCGGCCAGCCCAGCCGCTACATGAATGGCGAGACTTGGTGTGCGCTGTATTTCGACAACGTCTTCATCCCCGCGGAGAATGTGCTGCTGGGCGAGGGCGGGTTCCGCAAGCAGATCGCAGGCTTCAACGTGGAGCGCTGCGGCAACACCACACGCGCGCTGGCGCTCGGCGAATACTGCTTCCGCCAGGCCAAGGCCCACGCGGAACAGCGCAAGCAGTTCGGCAAGGCGCTGATGGAATTCCAGGGCCTGCAATGGAAGTTTGCCGAGATGCGCGTGGCGCTGGATAGCGCGCAGCTCCTGCTCTACCGCGCCGCCGTCGGCGCCGGGGATGGGCTGCCGGATGCCCAGCAGATCGCGCTGGCAAAATACGCCTGCAACCAGGCCGGCTGGATGGCCTCCAACGAATCCATGCAGATCATGGGCGGCACGGGCTACAGCCAGGATCTGCTGATCGAATACTGCGTGCGCAAGACGCGGGGCTGGATGATCGCGGGTGGCAGCCTGGAGATGATGAAGAACCGCATCGCGGAAGGCATCTTCGGGCGCAGCTTCTCCCAGAGGCCGGCCAAGTGACGCCGCTGGCGCAGGCGCTGCTCAATCCGCGCCGCATCGCCCTCATCGGTGCTTCCGCCGATGAGGGAAGGCTGACGGCGCGGCCGCAGCGCTACCTGCGCCGGCATGGCTATACCGGAGACCTGTTCCCGGTGAATCCCCGCGCGGCGGAGGTACTGGGCGAACGCGCCTATGCCTCGCTCGACGACATCCCGGGCGAAGTCGATTTCGCCTATATCCTGCTGGGCACCGACAATGTCGAAGCCCAGGTCGCCGCCTGCGCCACGCGCGGCATCCCGCTGGCCTGCGTGCTGGCCGATGGATTCGCGGAGGCGGGGCCGGAGGGTGCGGCCCTGCAGGCGCGCGTCCTGGCCGCGGCGAAGGCGGGCGGGATGCGGCTGCTCGGCCCGAATTCGATGGGCGTGGTTAACGCCAATGCCCGCACGGCGCTGACGACCAATGCGGCGCTCGAGGCCGAGACGCTGCCGGCGGGACGCGTCGCGCTGATCTCGCAATCCGGCTCCATGATGGGTGCGCTGCTGTCGCGCGGCGCGGCGCGGGGGCTCGGCTTCTCCCACCTCATCGGCACGGGGAACGAGGCCGATCTGACGGCGGGGGAGATCGCCTCGCTCGCGCTCGATGATCCCGATGTGGATGTGGTGTGCCTGTTCCTGGAAGCGATCCGCGCACCGGACCAGATGGCGGCGGCGGCGGCGAAGTCCCATGCGCTCGGCAAGCCCATCGTCGCGCTGAAGCTCGGCCGCAGCCCCTTCGGCGCGGAACTCGCCAACAGCCATACCGGCGCGCTGGCCGGCAGCGATGCGGCGGCGGATGCCTTCTTCCGCGCGCATGGCATCCTGCGCGTGACCATGCTGGAAGCGTTGCTCGAGCTGCCGCTTCTCGTGGCAGGCCGGCGTCCCGCCACGCGCACCCATCGCGGCGTCGGCGTTATGACCACCACGGGCGGCGGCGGCGCGCTGGCGGTGGACGCGCTGGGGGTGCTGGGGATCGAGGCGAAGAAGCCCGATGCCGTCGCCTCCGCGAAGCTGGAAGCGGCCAAGCTTCCGCATCACGCGCGCCTGCTGGACATGACGCTGGCCGGCACCAGGCCGGACCGCGTGATGGCGGGGCTGGATGCGCTGCGCAGCGCGGGAGACACGGACCTCGCGCTGGTCGTTGTCGGCTCCTCCGCCCAGTTCAGGCCCAAGGATGCTGTCGGCGGCGTGGTCGAAGCGGCGAAGATCCCAGGAAAACCCATTGCCGCCTTCCTGGCGCCGCAGGCGGAAGCCTCGCTCCGCATGCTGGCGGAAGCGGGCATCGCCGCCTTCCGCACGCCGGAGGGAGCCGCCGACGCGATCCGCGCCTTCTGCGACTGGCGCGCGCCCGTCGCCACGCCGGCCGCCAGCCCGCCCGCGGTGACGCTGGCGGCGGAGCCGGATGAGGCCGATGCGCGGGCGCTCTTCGCCGCGCTGGGCCTCGCCTCGGACAGCCGAGTTATGCAGGACGAGCCGCCAGCCGGGCTGCGCTATCCCGTGGCGCTGAAGATCCTGTCGCCGGACCTGGCGCACAAGACGGAAGTCGGTGGTGTCGCGCTGCACATCGCGGATGAGGCCGCGCTGCGCGATGCGGCCGCCGCCATGCGGGCCCGCGTCTCTGCGGCGGCGCCGGATGCGCGCATAACGGGGATGCTGGTGCAGCCCATGGCGAAGGGGCTGGCGGAGGCGATCCTCGGCTTCCGTCGCGATCCGGAAGTGGGCCCGGTTGTGCTGCTGGGCGCCGGCGGCGTGATGTCCGAACTCCATCGCGACATCGCGCTGCGCCTGGCACCCGTCAGCCTCGACGAAGCCCATGCGATGATCGGGGAGGTCCGCGCGATGAAGCCGCTGACGGGCTGGCGCAACCTGCCGAAGGGCGACCTGGAGGCGCTGGCAAGCGCCATCGTCGCCGTCTCCGCCCTGGCGGCGGTGCCGGAGGTTGCGGAGGCGGAGATCAACCCGCTGATCGTCGGACGGCCTGGTGAGGGCGTGACCGTCGCCGATGCCTGGGTGGTGCGGGCGTGACGCCGGCCGCGCCCGGTGCCACGCTGCGTGCCATGAACGCCGAAGACCTGATCCGCGCGCGCTACGGCGCCCTGCCCTTCGCCCCGGTCGATGTACCGGCTGCGCTGGCCGAGTTGCTAAGCCGCAGCGTCACGCGGCGCTACACCGCCGATCCCGTGCCGGATGCGCTGCTGGATACGGTGCTGGCGGGCGCGCAATCCGCGCCGGCGAAGTCCGACCTGCAACAGTTTTCGATCCTGGTGACGCGAGACCCGGTCAAGATCGCGGCCATCGCCGATGCCATCGGCACCATGCCGTGGATCAAGGAAGCGCCGGTGCTGCTGATCTTCTGCGGCGACATCCGCCGCGGGCGACAGGTCTGCGCGCATCACGGCCTGGCGCATGCCAATGACAGCGTCGACACCTTCCTCAACGCGAGCGCGGATGCGGCGCTGGCCATGGGGTTCTGCGTGATGGCGGCGCATCACGCGGGGCTCGGCACCTGCCCGATCTCCTATGTGCGGAACAACCTCGATCTGGTGGCGTCGCTGTTCGGGCTGCCGGAAGGCGTCTTCCCGGTGGCCGGGCTGACACTCGGCTTTCCCGCCGCGCGCAACGCGACCTCGCCACGCCTGCCGCCTTGCGTGGTCGTGCATCGCGAACGCTATGACGACAGCGGCCTTGTGCCCGCCCTGCCCGCCTATGATGCGCTGCGCCCGCCGGGCAAGCCGCGTTACCCGGAAGCGCATGGCCCGAAGCCCGAGGGCTGCACATGGAGCGAGAACGCCGCGCGGCAGCTATCCGTGCCGGAGCGCGCGAATTTCCGCGCCTGGCTGGCATCGAGGGGCCTGAACCTTGACTGACTCCAAGGACCCGACGGCCGACAATCCCGGGGGCGCGGACCTCGTTCCGGCCAAGGCCGCGAAGAAGCACGCGGTGAAGCCGCGCCACGCCGCCAGCCTCATCGTCTGGCGCGACGGCCAGGACGAGCCCGAGATCCTGATGGGCATGCGCCACGCCAAGCACAAATTCATGCCGAGCGTGCTGGTCTTCCCCGGCGGCCGCGTGGACCGCGCCGATCATGGCGTGAAGGTGCTGGCCGAACTCAAGCCGGTAACGCTCTCGCTGCTCGCGCATCGCGCACCGCCGTCCCTGGCCCGGGCGCTGGGCGTGGCGGCGGTGCGGGAGTTGCATGAGGAAACCGGGCTGCTGATGGGGGAGATGAAGGGCCAGCGCTTGCTCGCCGATCTCTCCGCGCTCGACTATCTCTGCCGTGCCGTCACGCCGACCTCCCGCTCCATGCGCTTCAACGCGCGCTTCCTGATCGCGCCCGCCAGCGCGGTGCGGGGGGAGATCGCGGGGTCCGGTGAACTGGAAGGGCTCGACTGGTATCCGCTGTCGAAGGCGCTGAAGGCGAAGCTGGCCAACATCACCGAACGCATCCTGGTGGAGTTTCGGGAATGGCACGCGACGGCGCCTGACGCGCGCGCCGCGATGCCGAAGATCGTCTATCGCGGCAACGACAATCGGATGAGCGACGAGTAGCGCCTCAGCGCGCCTCGAATACCTCGCCATCCCTGGCCGCGGCGCCCTCCGCCGCCAGCTTGATGAGGTGTGCCAGCAGGCTGCGCGCGGCGGCCGGGACCAGGCGCATGTCGAGCGTCGGCCCGTAAGCCGCCGGCACCAATTCCAGCGCCGTGGCGCGCCGCGCCGCCCGCAGCGCGTCCAGCACCTTCGCCTCGCGCTCCAGCCGATGCGCGGCCAGCGCGGCCACGAAGGGCGCGGGGTCGGGCAAGGGCGGGCCGTGGCCTGGCAGGTACAGGTCGTGGTCGCGCTCCGCCAGCCTGGCCAGGGACGCCATGTAGGCCGCCATGTCGCCATCGGGCGGGCTGACCACGGTGGTGGACCAGCTCATCACATGATCGGCGCTGAATAGCGTGCCGCTGCCGGCCTCGTTCTCCAGCGCGAAGCAGAGGTGGTTGGCGCAATGGCCGGGCGTGTGCAGCGCCGTCACGCGCCAGTCATCGCCTTCCAGCACGGCGCCATCGGGCAGGATCGCGTCGGGGCGGAAGTCGTGGTCGCCACCCTCCCCGCCCTGCTCCGGCGGCGTGATATGCGGGCCGAAGCCGAAGGTGGCCGCACCGGTCGCCGCGACCAGTGCGGCGACGCCGGGGGAATGGTCGCGATGCGTGTGGCTGACCAGGATATGCGTGATCGCCTCCCCCGCCGTCGCCCGCAGGATCGCCTCGCATTGCGCGTCATCCGCCGGCCCGGGGTCCAGCACCGCCACGCGGCCCTGGCCGATCAGATAGGTGTTGGTGCCGCGCCAGGTGAAGGGGCCGGGATTGCCGCAGAGGATGCGCCGCACCCCCGGCGCCACCTGCTGCACCACGCCAATCGCGGCGCTGTCATCGCGCAGGAACGGAATGCTCATTGCTTCTTCCTCCCGCGCAGCAGCTCGCGGTGCATGATGTAGAGGCTGGCGGCGACGATCGCCGAGGCGCCCGCCAGGGTCCAGAGGCTCGGCACGTCGCCGAAGAAGACGACGCCGAACAGGATCGCCCAGAGCAGCGAGGAATAGGAATAGGGCGCGAGCGCCGAGACCTGCGCGCTGGCCCAGGCCTCCGTCAGCAGCGTCTGCGCCACGCCGCCGAGCGTGCCGATCGCCATCAGGATCAGCATGTCCTGCCAGCTCGGCGTGACCCAGACGAAGGGCAGCGCCAGGCCGATGATCCCTGTCATCAGCAGGGATTGCCACATGACGATGGTGGTGGAGGCCTCCGTCGCCGAGAGGCTGCGGACCATCAAGGTGGTGATGGCGGAAAAAATTCCATGCGTGGTGGCCGCGATGATGCCCATCCGCGCCGCACCGCCGAAATCTCCGGTGAAGGCGCCCTGGCCGAAGGCGATGATGAGAATGCCGAGAAAACCGGCCAACACCGCGCCGGCGCGGTGCAGCCCCACCTTCTCCCCCAGGAAGGGGATGGACAGGATCGTCACGAACAGCGGCGTGGCGTTGGTCAGCGCCTGGTGCTCCGCCAGCGGCAGCACGCCCAGCGCGTAGAAGGAACAGGCGGTGGCGCAGACGCCGCTGGCCGCGCGCACGAAATGCCCGCCGAGGCGCTTGGTCTTCAGCACGGAGGTGAAGCCGGTGGTGAAGCCCGTGCGCCGCAGCACGATCAGCGCCACCACCGGCAGGGCGAAGGCGCTGCGGAAGAACATCTGCTCCTCGAATGGCACGCGGCCGGCCAGCGACTTCACCAGCACCGACATCAAGGCGAAAAGCGCGCAGGCCGAGAGCATGAAGATCACGCCGCGGCGCAGATCATGGCGCAACGGCATCTAGGGCACCTTGCCATGGGCGGCGTTGCGCGAAGCCGCCTCGGCCTCCCGCTTGCGCACATGCTCCCGGTGCAAATTGTAGAGGCCGGCGGCCATGACGATCAGCGCGCCGATCAGCGTGTTCACCGCCGGCACTTCCGCCCACAGCAGGAAGCCGAGGATGCCGCCCCACAGAAGCGTCGTGTATTCGTAGGGCGCCAATGCCGAGACCGGCGCGATGGCGAAGGCGCGGGCGAACAGGAAATGCGCGCAGCCATTGGCCAGGCCGAGGAAGGCCAGGCACAAAGTCACGTCCCAGGCCGGGATCAGCGGGCCGAGCGGCGGGAAGACCGGCAACAGGAGAAAACCCATCGGCACATGCGCGGCCAGCAGCGCGAAGGCGATGGCCTGGGGCGTATCGGTACGCGCCAGCACGCGCGTCCAGATGCGCGTCAGCGCCAGCAGCGCCGCGGCGGCCAGCAGCATCCCCGCCTCCCACCGCCACAACTCGCCGCCGGGCTGCAGGATGACCATCACGCCCAGGAAGCCCACGCAGGTGCTGGTCCAGCGCCGCCAGCCCACCTTCTCCCCCAGCAGGGGGATGGCCAGCACCGTCATCATCAGCGGCGCGGCGGCGTTCACGGCATAGGACCCGCCCAGCGGGAAGCCCTGGAACCAGGCGAGGTAGAAGGACACGGTGACGGCGCAGTGCAGGATGGAGCGCAGCGCCAGCAGCGGCCGGCGCACCGGCACCAGGCCCTGGCCGCGCGACAGGATGGCGATGGCGATCATGCCGAAGACGCCACGCCAGATCATGGCGACGGCAACGCCCACTTCCGGCAGCGCCCATTTCACCGCGGCATCCGCGCCGGAGATGATGCCATAGCCCAGCGCGACGACGGCGATGCCCTTGATCGTGTCCTGCGTCAGCGGCAGGCGGGGCGTCAGCGGCAGGCGGGGGCGCGACGTGGGGGGGGCCCGGGGGGATGGACCCGTCGTCGCGCCGGGTGTTCGGTCAGCCAAGTGGCTGCCCTTCGAGGATCGCTTCCGCCTGCATGCAGGTGGCGCCGGTATCGTCGCGCGTCTCCAGCATCACCTGGCCGGCTTCCTCCCGCCGCAGCACCGTCAGCGCCCGGCTGTCGAAGCAGGGGCGGCGGCCGCGATAGGCGAAGCGCGCCAGGCGGGCGCCGGCGGCGGCGTGGTCCAGCGCATGGTGGGCCATGAAGGTGGCCTGCAGCGGGCCATGCACCACCAGGCCGGGATAGCCTTCCTCCCCGGTCACATAGGGGTGGTCGTAGTGGATGCGGTGTCCGTTGCCGGTCAGGGCGGAGTAGCGGAACAGCATGACGCTGTCCGGCACCACCACCGTCGCCACCGCATCGGGCCAGGCGGGGGCGGGGTCCGCCGCCTTCACCGCCGCGCCATCGGCGCCGCGATAGACGATGTCCTGCTCCTCCTCCACCGCGAGGCCCGCGGGGCCTTCCACGCGATGCTGGACGGTGACGAAGACGAGGCGCCCGGCGCCGCCCGATTTCTCCGCCACCTTCAGGATGGTGCTGGTGCGCCGCACGGCATCGCCGATGCGCAGCACGGCGCCCGGGAAGGCAACGCGCCCGCCGGCCCACATGCGGCGCGGCAGGTCATGCACGGGCGGCAGGAAGCCGCCGCGCTTCGGGTGGCCGTCGGGGCCGATGCCGTCGGGCATCACCCAGTCCTGGAACAGCATCCAGTGCCACAGCGGCGGCAGCGCCGCCGGCACGGGCCGGCCCAGCGTCGCGGCCAGGCCGCGGACCAGGCGGGCATCCAGCGTGTCCTCCCGGATGTCGGTTTTTCCGACGTAGTCTTCGTAGGCCATCATTCCTCGCGCAGGTAGAGCAGGTAATTGTCCAGATGGACGATGCGGGTGTAGCGCCGCCAGGTCTCCTCGAAGGCCGGGTGGCGGGAGAAATACTCGATGGGGTCGAATTCCTCGGCCCCGCAGCGGGGGATGCCGGACCGTTTGGCCACCAGCACGGCGCCGGGCGGCGCGCGGGCGAAGTCCTCCGCCACCGTGCGATACACCAGGAATTCGGGGCGGGACATCTCCCACGGCTCCCGGTAGCGGGCGGCGCCTTCGGGGCAATCGGGATAGGCGCCGACCAGCAGCCAGAGGTTCATGGTGCGCAGCGTCGACCGGGCGCGGGCGTAGTTGAGCGCGGGATAGACGGGGTAGATGTCGGGCGAGAGGACCAGCAGCCTCTCCCCCGCCACTTCGCGCTTCAACTCGGCCGCCAATTGGCCATCGGCCAGGGTGGTGTACCAGATCTGCCGCCAGGGGCTTTCGCCCCGGATATGGACGGCCGCGATGGCGAAGGTGCAGGCGATGGCCAGCATCGGCGCCGCGGCCAGCGCCCGGCCGGCGGGCAACGCCCGGTCGAACCACCGCGCAGCCACCCAGCCGCCGGCCAGCGCCGTCGCCATCGTCATGGGCACCACGTGGTATGACCAGCCCTTGTGCTGCACGATGGCGGAAAGCATCCCCCCCAACGCAACGCAGCCCAGTGCCCGCGCCCCCGGCCCCGCCCCGCGCCAGGCCAGCATCGGCAGCACCAGCAGCACCGCCACCACGGCCGATCCCATCTTGTCCGTCAGCAGCACGGCGAAGACATTGAGCCCGCCGGTGCCCAAGTAGAAATCCATCACCAGCGGCACGACGTGGCCGAGGTAGTCGGGGAACAGCAGCGGCAGCGTCGCCAGGTACAACAGCCAGACGACGGCCATCAGCCACGGCAGCGGGTCCCGCAAGGCCGGCGCCAGGCCGCGGCGCCACAGCACCAGCGCCTCCACCAGCAGGGGCACGGCCAGGAAATGCGGCTTCAGCGCGAAGGCGAGCGCGGCCGCCAGCGTGACGGACAGCGCCAGTCCGCTCGGCGTGGCCTGGCCCTCCATCCGCCGCGCCGCCAGCAGGGCGTAGGGAAGGGCGAAAAGCCCCATCAGATGCTCCCGCTGGCCGACATCATAGGCCGCCAGCAGGCAGGTGAGCGGCACCAGCGCATCCAGCACCGCGGCCTCCACCGGCCCTTCCCGCTGGTCGCGCCGCAGCGCCACGCAGAAGCGCCAGGCCAGGGCGCAGCAACCCAGCACGCAGGCCTGCAATGCCTGGACGGAATCCAGGGGCGTGAAGCGGTCGATCAGCGCCGGGATGGCGGTGAGCGCGAAGATCAGCGGCGGGTTGACGTCGATCAGGTCGCGGTACAACCGCTCCCCGCCCACCCATCGCTCGGCGAAATTCAGGATGGCCGCGACATCGTGATTGAGCGGCGGCGCCAGCACCATCAGCAGGAAGGCCAGGGCCGGCGCCAGCGCCAGGGCGCGCAGGATGCGGGCGCGGGTTTCCGCCGGTACGTCGATCGCGGGGCCCTGCGGCGCGGCCACTTCCGCCGCGACGGCGCGGTCCGGCTGGCCAGGGGCAGGCAGGGGGTGGGCACCCCGGGCCTGGTTGGCCTGGTGCGGCGGGCTGGTCGGCGGGGTCATCGGCGGGCGCATCCTCCGCCCGCAAGGGTCAGGGCGCAACCGCATTGCGGCGCCGATGCGGCGGATCTGCCCCGCGCCGGCCGCGGTCCCGCCTTGCCCTCGCCGCGCTCCGCCGCCACAACGGTTTCGTGGAACCCGCCGAATACGCCCTGATGGACGCCGCCGAGGATGGCATGTGGTGGTTCAAGGCCGCCCATGCCCGCGTGCTGGACGCCTTGCGCGCCCGCCCCGGCCCCGAAGGCCCTGTCCTCGATGCGGGATGCGGCACCGGCGGCTTCCTCCGCCGGATGCGGGATGAGATGCCCGGCCGCGCCGCGATGGGCCTGGAATACATGCCCGACGCCGCCCGCCGTGCGCAGGAGAAATCCGGCTGGCCGGTGGCGGCCGGGGATGCGAATGCCCTGCCCTTCCAGGACGCCAGCTTCGGCGCCGCGGTCAGCATCGACGTGATCTGCCATGCCGGCGTCGATCCCGCCCGCGGCCTGGCGGAACTGCACCGCGTGCTGCGCCCGGGCGGCACCGTGGTGCTCAACCTGCCCGCCTTCGAATGGCTGCGCAGCGCGCATGACGCCCGCGTGCACACCGCCCGCCGCTACACCGCCGCCGGCACCACCGCGATGATGGAACAGGCGGGCTTCACCGCCGTTACGTCCCGGTACTGGAACGGCCTGCTGCTCCCGCTCATGGCGCTTCAGCGCAAGGTCCTGCACCGCAAGCCCGATGCCCCGAGTGACGTGACCCACTTCCCCCCCTGGATCGACCGAACCCTGCACGCCGTCGCGGAGACGGAGCGGCGGATCGGCCTGGCCGGCATCCCCATGCCGGCGGGCGGCTCCGTCCTCGTCATCGCGACGCGCCCGTGATGGAGACCGAAGACATGAGTGACGTGACCGGCCCCCCGGTCGGGCTTTCGATCGTGGTGCCCGTCTATCGCGGCGCCAGCACCGTCGGCGCGCTGGTGGAGGCGCTGTCCGCGCTGCGCCCCGCCGGCGGGATCGAGATCGTGCTGGTCAACGATGGCAGCCCCGACAATTCCGGGGAGGTCTGCCGCACGCTGCAGCGCAGCGCGACCGTGCCGCTGACCTACATCGAGCACGCCCGCAACTTCGGCGAGCACAACGCGGTGATGACCGGGCTCCGCCATGCCCGCGGCGCCTACGTCATCACCATGGATGACGACCTCCAGAACCCGCCGGAGGAAGTGATCCGCCTGTATGACCATGCCCGCCTGGGTGGCTGGGACGTGGTCTACACGCGCTATGCGAAGAAGGAACATGAGGGCTGGCGCAATCTCGGCAGCCGTTTTGCCAATGGCGTGGCGGATCTGCTGCTGGACAAGCCGAAGGGGCTCTACCTCTCCTCCTTCCGCTGCATGTCGGCGCTGGCGGTCAAGGAAGTCGCGAAATACAGCGGCCCCTACCCCTATGTGGACGGGTTGCTGATGCAGGTGACGCAGCGGCTCGACAGCATCGAGGTGAAGCACCTGCCCCGCGCGGAGGGGCGCAGCAACTACACGCTGAAGCGCCTGGTGCTGCTGTGGATGAACCTCGCCACCAACTTCTCCGTCCTGCCGCTGCGCATGGCGATCCTGGCGGGCGCGGCGATGGGCATGCTCGGCCTGCTGGCCGCCGCCGTCGTGATCTTCGAGGGGCTGAGCGGGGAGACGCCCTCGGGCTGGGCCTCCATGATGACGGTGGTGCTGCTGGTCTCCGGCGTGCAGTTCCTCATCCTCGGTGTGCTCGGCGAATATGTCGGCCGCGCCTTCCTTTCCGCCAACGGCAAGCCGCAGGGCGTGGTGCGGGAGGTGCTCGGCGCGGCGGAGACCGAGGCGCCGGCAGCCGAGGCAAGCCGGGTGCGCGTGGTTTCGTGACGCCCGGCCCGAAGGGATTGCCCCGATGCTGAGTGCCTGGATCACCCTGGCCGCCGCGATCACGACATCGCTGGTCGGCCAGGTGCTGCTGAAGGCCGGCGCCTCCGGCTCCGTCGCGGCGGAGACGGGTTTCATCGACCAGCTCTTCCGCTGGCAGACCATCATCGGGCTCGGCGCCTATGGCGGCGCGGCGCTGCTCTACATCATCGCCCTGCGGAAGATCCCGATGAGCGTGGCGCTGCCCTGCACGGCGGCGAGCTATGTCGTCATCGCCGTCATCGGCTGGGCCGTCTTCGGGGAAAGCCTCGGCGCGCAGAAGCTGGCGGCGATCGGGCTGATCTCCGCGGGCGTCCTGCTGCTCGCCACGACTGCGTGAAACCAGCCGTCCCGGGGCGAGGGACTGCGTCCCCGCCGGGCTGGGCCGTCGTCACCGCGCTTGGCGTTTCCCTCATCCTGGGCTGGGGCACGGGATACTTCCTGCCGGGCGTGCTGGGCGTGGCGATGGAGCGGGACCTCGGCCTGCCCGCCGGCGCCAGCTTCCTCATCGTCGCCATCCAGCTCGGCCTGGCCGGCGTGCTCGCACCCCGGGTCGGGCGGCTGATCGATCGGCGCGGGCCGCGCGCGGTGATGGTGGCGGGGTCGATCTTCTACGCGGCGGGGCTGGCGCTGCTGGCAGCCGCACCAGGCGCCCTGACGGCGCTCCTCGCCTGCCTGGTGCTCGGCATCGCCGCCGCCATGACCCTGTCGGAGGCCAGCAACGCCGCGCTGGCGACGCTGGGTGCCGATGGCGCGCGGAAGCGGATCGCGGCGCTGGCCGCCATTTCCGGGCTCGCCGCCGCTGTCGCCTGGCCCGCCCTCGCCTGGGCGGAGGCGCAGTGGGGCTGGCGGATCGCGGTGCTGGGCGCGGCGGCGTCCCACCTGCTGGTGGCGCTGCCGCTGCATGCCACGCTGGTCCCGCGCGGCAGCCGGGAAAGGGCGCCGCGTGGCCCCGCGCCGCGCCTGCCGCCCCGGCTGCGCTGGCTGTCCGCCGCGCTGACGGTGCAGGTGCTGGTGGGCTCTTCGCTGCTG
This sequence comes from Falsiroseomonas sp., assembly GCF_051859025.1. Taxonomy (GTDB): domain Bacteria; phylum Pseudomonadota; class Alphaproteobacteria; order Acetobacterales; family Acetobacteraceae; genus Falsiroseomonas. The sequence goes on from NZ_JBHYGL010000014.1 coordinate 40,123, forward strand.
GCCAACATGGTGGCGGTGGTGGAGGCGCTGGGCATGGATCGCGGCAGCGCCATCTTCTGGGCCTCCCTCGCGGGACCAGCCCAGGTGGCGGCCAGGCTGTTCGACCTGGTGGGCGGCGCGCGGCTGCGGGCGATGACCCTCGCCTCGATCGCCCTGCTGGCCATGCCGGCTTCCATCCTGCTGCCGCTGCTGGGGCATGTGCTGGCGCCAGGGCTCGGCGCGGCCATCACCGTGCCGATCTTCGTGCTGTGCTACGGCCTGGCATCAGGCGTGATGAGCGTGATGCGCCCCGCCACGCTGATCGAACTGCATGGCACCGATGGCTACGCGACGGTGGCGGGCAAGGTGATGGCGCCGGTCACCTTCGCCATGGCGGTGGCGCCGGTGATGTTCGCGCCGCTGCTGCTGAACACGGGCGCCGATGTGGCGCTGCCCATCATCGCCGCGATCTGCTTCGGCGGCTTCCTGATGCTTCGCCGCGCGGCGCGGGGGTTGTAGGCTTCGCGCCATGCGCCCCGCCCTGCTGTCCCTGCTGCTGCTCGCAGGCTGCGCCACGCAGCCCCCCTGCCCGCCGGGCCTTTCCCCCGCGACCCTCGCCAGCGCCTATTTCGGCCGGACGGCGGGGGGCGAGGAGATCGTTACCGACGCTGCCTGGACCCGCTTCATGGACGACGCCGTGACACCGGCCTTCCCCGACGGCCTGACCGTCCTGGACGGCGCCGGCCAGTGGCGCGGCCGCGCCGGGACCATCAGCCGCCAACACAGCAAGGTGCTCGTCGTGGCCCTGCCCGGCGGGGATGCCGCGGAAGCGCAGCGGCGGCTGGCGCCGGTCATCGCGACCTATCGCGAGCGTTTCCGGCAGGAAAGCGTGATGGTCACGACACAGGCGGTGTGCCTGGGCTTCTGATCACCCAAACGCACCCACCTCATGCACGATCGCCGCGCTGCATTCGCGCACCAGCGCGAACAGCTGCCCCATCGGCCTGAACAGCGCCGCATGCTCGGCCGCATAGGAATTGCTGGTGCGTTCCGGCGCCGGCTCATGGAAATCGAGGCCCGAGGACGGGTCCGGGTTCGCCGGGAAGACCTCCGCCAGCAGTTTCAGCGCGCGCTCCACATCCAGTTGCAGGATGCCGGCCACCAGGCTGTCCCGCGTCGCGCCATGGCGCGGGCTGAATTCCGGCAGCGCCACCGCCAGCAGCCAGATGCGGTGGATCAGCGCGAGCCGCAGCGCATGCAGCAGCACGAGGCGGTCCGGCATCCGCGGCAGGTCCGGCCAGGCGGCACGCAGCGCCAGATGGTCGGCCTGCAGGCGCCGGAACATGCGGACGACGACGGCGGAGAGGTCCAGCTTCTCCAGCGCCTCCGCCACCGCCATCAACTCCTCCCGCCGCCCCGGGCGCTGGGTGGCGCCGGCGCGGTCCAGCCAGGGGCCGGGGTCCAGCGTATCCACCGCCGCGCGCAGCACGCCGATATCGGAACTCGCCGCCGCCCGCGCCGCCATGGCGAGTGCCCGGGCGAAGCGGGGGCTGCGCGCGCGGAGGTCCGCGAAGGCATCGGGGTTGGCCGCCGCCGCGGCGCCCAGGCCGTGCAGGGTGTTCGCCAGCCATCCCATTTGCTGGAGGATGGCGTTGTTGGGGATGGCGCGAAGCTGGCTGGGGTGGCTGATGCGGGACGGCCCGCCCATGTCCGATTGCCGCGCGGCGGGGCGTGATCCCGTGCGGTCCAGCAGCCCGGGGCCGAACGCGCCCAGCAGCGCGGCATAGCCGGGGTCTTCCACCAGTTCCTGCATCTCCCGCCGTATCGTGGCGAAGAAATCCGCGGCCCAGTCGCTTTCGGCGTAGATCGGGTCGGGCTCGCGCTCCGGCGGCGCGAAGGCGTGCTCGGCGATGCGGGCGATGGTGGCGGCGGCGAGTTGCGGCGTGCCGAACAGCAGGTAGCCATCGCCGCCCTGGAAGCTGCTCTCCTCCCGCAGTTTCAGCCCGACCTTGGTCAGCGCGCTGCGCGCCTGGGGCGGGGAGAGGTAGTCGAGCCGATCCGCCAGGCTGTCCGGATGCCCGCCGCGGCCGATGCTCTCCCCATGCGTGTCGAACAACACGAGTTCGAGGTCGTTCAGCCCGTGCCGCCGCAGCTGGTCCGCCAGCCGCAGCTTGAGCCGTTCCGCCAGGTAGCTCGCGGGAAGCTGGCCAACATAGCGGCCGGAATCGGAATAGCCGAATTGCAGGCAGAGCCTTCCCTGCGCCCGCAGGTAGTCGCGGAAATGCGGGCTGCGGAGCGCCTCCTCCACCACCCGGTCGCCGCGCTCCAGCGCCTCCGCCGTCTCGAACAGGGGCGAGATCTCGATCCGCTCCGCGATGCCGAGGCGCTTCGCCAGCCACAGCGCGCCGAGCAGCGTGTAGCCCGTCTCCGTCTCCGCGATCAGGAAGCGCACGGGCTGGGAGGCGTCCACATGCTTGGTGATCTGCGCGACCGTCATCATCAGCTTGGCGGCGGAGGCCTGTTCCGCCAGCAGCGCGCCGAAATCGACAGGCTGGGCCTCGACCTCCGCCAGCGCCTGGTTGATCTGCGTGAGCAGGCCGCGGCGGCTGGCCATGTCATCCGGCGCGGCGGTGAGGCCGAGGCGCTGGCGCAGCGCGTTGTGGATCTGGCTGGCGTTGAGGCGCGTATGGGTATGCGCGAGCGCCAGCCCATGCGCGGCCAGCCCCGCGCGCGCGACGGCGAGCTTGAGGCGCGTGGCATCATCCGGCGCGGCCGCCATGGCGGCGGGGAACAGCGCCAGCAGCGGCGCGGGATCGACCAGCGCATCGTCGCGCCGGCCGACAAGCACGGCGGCGAAGGCCTGCACCTCATCGGGCTTCGGGCCGCTCGGCAGGGCTTCCAGCTGCGCCGCCACCGCCTGTTCGGCCAGCAGCACGCGCGCGGCCAGGGCAGCGACGCCGTCACCCAGCGGCGAAAGCTGCGCGGCAAGGCGCTGCAGCTGCAGCCGCTTCATCGTCAGCCGCAGCCCGATCGTGTCCCACCAGCCGATATCGGTACGGCCATCCGTGTCGTAGCCGACCCAGGTCGAGAGCAGCACGGGCGAGGGCCGCAATTGCTGCCAGCGATCCCCCCAGACCCCCTGCGCAGCCAGCAGCAGGGCAGCGGCGAGTTCATCCAGCGCATCCCGCCCCCGCGCGATGGCGGCGGCGGCCTGGACGAATTCCTCCGTGAGCGTCGGCGCCGCCGGGCGATGCGCGAGGCCGCGCGGCATGGTGCCGCCGGAGGCCGCGGCCGCGACCGCCGCATTGGTGCCGGGGGGCAGGGAGAAGGTGGGATGCGCCGTGAAGACCGCCGCGAAGCGCGGGCGCTCCACCGCCTCCCGATAGGCGGCGAAGGGCACGGGGCTGTCATCGGGATCGGGCCGCACCAGCCGCGCCGCCAGCGCATCCAGCCCGCCGGCGCGGCCGATGCCGACGTAATTCGCCAGGCGCTGCGCGCGTTCCGCCGCGGCATCATCGGCGATCCGGCCGATCAGCGCGGCGATGGCGGGCGCGTCCAGCCTGCCATCATCCAGCCGCCGGCTGACCGCCAGCGCCATCAGCAGCACCGGGTCCCCGAAGGGGTCGGTGGCCGCGGCCTCCCGCGCCTCCTTCAGGCGGGCCAGGAGGTCGGCCAGGGTCTCGGCGACGGGGTCAGGCGCAGGGGCTTGGACGTCGGGCATGGCCCGATGCTGCACCTGCGAAGCGGGCCGGCGCCAGCACCGAATCGCGGGGCGCCGTGGCCCCGCAACGAATCCGCCGCCGGATCGGGCAGGCCGCGCCTAATCCGGCCGCATCATCAGCGCGTTGAAGCGGCGCTCCGGCCGGCTGGTGATGGTGATGCCCCGCTTGGCCGCGAAATCCCAGGAGGGATGGAAGATCGGGATCAGGGCCACATCCTCGAAGGCCGCATCGATCGCGGTATGCAGCTTCGCGCGCCGGCGGTCTGGGTCGATCTCGGCCATGGCGTCCTGGATCAGCGCATCGACGCGCGGGTTGGAATAGCGCGTGCGATTGGCGTTGCCGTAGCCGCGCCCGGCCTCGAAGCTGTGCACCACGGCGCGGGGCCCCTCGCCCGCTTCATTGGTGCCGTATTGCGCTATGAAGGCGGAATAGGCCTGGCGCGTCGCCTCCGTGAAGAAGACCTGGCCCGCCACCCCGGCGACGGAGGCCTGGATGCCGGCGCGGTTCCACATTTGCGCGATGGCCTGGGCCACCTGTTCATCCTTGGGGTAGCGGTCCGTCGTCGCGTGCAGCGTCAGGCGGAAGCCCTGGGGGAAGCCTGCCTCCGCCAGCAGCGCGCGGGCGCGGGCGGGGTCATGCGGGGTGGGGCGGAGATTGGGGCTGGTGCCGTCGATGCTGTTGGGCAGGAACTGGCTGGCGGCGGTCGCGCTGCCTTCCATCAACCGAGTCACGATGGCGTTGCGGTCGATCGCCATCGACAGCGCCTGGCGGACGCGGACATCCATCAGCGGGTTGCGCACCGGCGTGCCATCCCGCCCCTGCACGAAGGGGCTTTCCGGCCGCGCACTGTCGAGGGCGATGTAATGCACGACAGCCGCGGGGCCGCTGAACAGGCGGAAGCGCGGATCGGCCGCGATGCGCGCCTTGTCGCCCGTCGGCACCTGGTCGATCGCGTCCACATCGCCCGCCAGCAGCGCCGCGACGCGGGACGGGTCCCGCGCGATGGTGCGGATGGTGACGTTGCCCCAGGCGGCGCGCGGGCCCCAATGCGTATCGCTGCGCGTCAGCGACAGGCTTTCGCTGTTGACGTAGCCGGCGAAGCGATAGGGTCCGGTGCCGTTCACGCGGCCGGCGTTGAATTCGCTGGTCGTCTGCCCGGCATCCCGTGCGGCCACCAGCAGCACGCGGGCCAGGTCCCCCGGCAGAGTCGCGGTCGGGGTGCTGGTGGTGATGCGGATGGTGGTGTCGTTCACCACGGTCACCTCCCGCACCGTCCGGATGAAGCTGGTGAACAGCGCCGGGCTGTTCTGCACGTTGGGCACCCGCGCGAAGGTCGCGGTGATGTCGGCGGCGGTGAAGGGCGTGCCGTCATGGAAGCGCACGCCGGGACGGAGGTCGAATTCCCAGGTATTCGCGTCGATCAGCCGCCAGGCGGTGGCGAGGCCCGGTTTCACCTGCAAATTCTCGTCGATCTCGGTCAGCGCGTCCCAGATCTGCGGATGCGCGGACCCCGCGGGGAAGCCGTTGAAGAAATGCGGGTCCATCGTGTTCAGCGACAGGCTGGTCGCGATGGTCAGGTTCTGCGCGGTCGCGCCACTCGCCCCCAGGGCGAGCATCGCCGCGGCGATGATGGTCTTTTTCATGATTCGGGCCTCCCGTCGCCCCGCCCCCATCCTGCCCGGCCGCGCATGGACGCGCCAGCGCCACGGCCATAGGCTTCCCTCGCTTTAGGGGAAAACGCGCCATGACAGGCCCACGCATCGCACTCGGCGGCTTCATGCTGGAAAGCAACGGCCATGCGCCGGTCGCCACGCGGGCGGAGTTCGAGGCTTCCTGCTGGCTGGAAGGCGATGCGCTGGAAGCGGACCTGGCGAAGCCCGCACCCCGCGCGCCGGCGGGGCTTTCGGGCTTCATGCGTGCGATGGATGCCGGCCGGCCCTGGCAGCCCGTCTTCACCATCGCCGCCACGGCCGGTGCCTCCGGCCCCATGGACCAGGATGTCTTCGACGATGTGGTGGCGCGGCTGGAATCGGCGCTGCGCGCGGCGATGCCGCTGGATGGCGTCTTCCTGGCGCTGCATGGCGCCGCGACCGCGACCGTGGACCGCGACCCCGATGGCACGCTGCTGAAGCGTGTCCGCGCCATCGTGGGCCCGGATGTCCCCATCCTCGGCACGCTCGACCTGCATGCCAATGTCGCCTGGTCGATGGTGGAGGCCGCGGACATGCTGGCCGCCTACGTCACCAACCCGCATGTGGACCAGGCGGAGCGCGGGGCGGAATGCGCGGCGGTGATGCGCGCCATGCTGGGCGGCATGCGGCCGCGCAGCGCCTTCGTGAAACTGCCCTTCATCCCGCCCGCCACCAGCCAGAACACCGCCGGCGGTCCCTATGCCGATGCCATCGCCTTCGGCCAGCGCTACCTGGACCATGAGGTGCTGAACGTCTCCATCTCCTCCGGCTTCTCGCTGGGCGACACGCCGAAGAACGGGCTTTCCGTCATCGTCACCACCCGCACCGACGGCGCGCGGGCGCAACAGGTGGCGGAGGAGATCGCGGCCTGGATCTGGTCCACGCGCTCGACGTGGATCACCAATTTGACGAGCCTGGAGGACGCGACGGCGATGGCCCTGGCCGCCGGGCGCGAGGCCGCGGCGCCCTCCCTCCTCTTCGCCGATGTCGCCGACAATCCCGGCGGCGGCGGGCGCGGCAACACCGCCTTCATCCTCGAATCCTTCGTGAAGGCGGGCGTGGAGGGCGCCGTCTTCGGCATCCACAACGACCCCGCCCTGGCGGCGGAGGCCCATGCGCTCGGCCTCGGCGCGCGTTTCATCGCCCGCTTCAACCGCGATGAGACCAACATCTTCTCGAAGCCCTTCGAGGCCGAGGCGGTGGTGGAGGCGCTGAGCGAGGGGGAGGTCGTCGGCCGCCGCGGCATCTATCGCGGCCGCAGCGTCTCCACCGGCGCGACCGCCTTGCTGCGCATCGGCGGCGTGCGAGTCGCCGTCGTCACCAACCGCCGGCAATTGGCGGAACCGCGGATGGTGGAATCGCTCGGCGTCGATCTCCGCGCCGTGCGGTCGCTGGTGGTGAAGTCCCGCGGGCATTTCCGCGCCGGCTTCGACGACATCTGGACCCCCGACCGGATCATCGAGGTCGATGTGCCCGGCCTGACCACCGTGGTGCTGGCGCGCGTGCCCTGGCGGGAAGTGCCGCGCCCGATCTACCCGTTGGACGCGGCGATGGAATGGAAGGCCGGCGGCGCCTCGCTCCGCGGCGACTGAGCGACCGCCTCCGACTGGAGGAGGGTGATGGTGAAGACCGCGCCGCCATCCTCGTTCCGCGCGGCGATGCTGCCGCCCATGGCCTTCACCAGGCCATGGCAGATGGACAGGCCGAGGCCCGTGCCCTTGTCCACGCCCTTGGTGGTGACGAAGGGTTCGAAGATCCGGGCCAGCACCCTGGGCGCGATGCCGCCGCCGGTATCGCGCAGCTGCAATTCCACCCGGCCTTCCGGCGGCGCCGCGCCCAGCGCGATGGTGATGTGGCGCGGCTGGCCCGGCGGCAGGGTTTCCATCGCGTGGCAGGCATTCATCAGCAGGTTCACCAGCACCTGCTCCAGCCCCACCAGATGCCCCATCACGACCGGCGATGCGGCGCCGAAATCGACGGAGACGGCGACATCGGCGTCGCGCAGCGACCCGCCGACCAGCGTCATGGCGCCCTCCACCGCCGCCTCCAGCGCCACGGGTTCCGTGGGCGTCGCCTCATCCGATCCGCGGGCGAAGCGGCGGAGGTGTTCGATGATGTTCCCGGCGCGGGCGGATTGCTCGACGATGCGTTCGATCCGCTGCCGCGCCGCGGAAAGCCGGCCGGAATCCAGCGCCTTCTGCAGGTTCTGCGCGGCCAGGGACATGATGGTCAGGGGCTGGCGGAGTTCATGGGCCAGGCCCGTCGCCATCTCGCCCAGCGAGGCGAGGCGCCCGGCCGCGGCCAGCTGCCCGGCGCGCTCCCGCTCCGCGCTGACATCGGCGGTGTAGCCGACGATCTCCACCACACCGTCCCCGCGCCGCTGGGTCACGGCGGCAACGGTGCGCAGCCAGCGGCCGCCGCCATCGGGCTGGCGCAGGCGGAACTCGCGCTGGGACTGTCCCTCCCGCGCCACCGCCTCCATGAATTCGTTGAAGGCGTCGGGCTCTGGCGCGCGCAGCGCCGCCCAGCCGCCGGGCGCCTCGATCACCTCCGCCGGCCAGCCCGTCACCGCCTCCACATTGCCGCCGATGCGGCGATAGCGGGGGGATGCGCGGGGGGAGACTTCCACCTGGAACATCAGCGTCGGCACGCCATCCAGCAGGCGGGTCGTCTCCGCCCGGCTGGACCGCAGCAGCGCCGTCTCCCGCGCCGCCATCTGGTGGCGTTCCTCCGCCGCGCTGGCGGCGTCCTGCTGGGCCTGCACCAGGCGGCTGAAGCGGATCATCACCGCCAGGCAGACCAGCGTGACGATGGCCAGCACACCGATGCCGAGGCCGATCTCAAGCCGGTGGCGATGGACCGGCGCCAGGATCAGATCGAGCGTCCGCGACACCTCCACCACCATCATGCCGGTGGCGGTGACGCCGAAGGCGGCGGTGGCGGGGGCGCCGGTGCTGTCCTCCATCTGCTGGATGCCGGCATCGAGCCGCGGCAGGTAATCCCGGAACAGCCAGGCGGCGGGGTTGGCGATGCCGACGCCCTCCGCCCTTCCGTCGGACCGCGCCAGCAGCACGGCATCCAGCCGGTGGAAACGGACGGAAACCTCGAAGGCATCCGCCGCGCGCTGGCCGATGGCGGTGAGGTATTCCGGGTTCATCAGCGCGATGACGAAGCCGCCCGGCAGGCCGTTCGGGTCCAGGATGGGCCGCAGCAGCGGGATGCTCCACCGCCCCGCCTGCTGGATGGTCTGGCCGGGCCGGCCGAGGAAGCGCCCCGGCTCCGGGCTGCCGATCGCGAGCTGGGAGGCCCCGCTGGGCGAAACCTCCAGCCACCGCCGGTCCGCCAGAGAGGTGCCCAGCAGCGCCTCCTCCGTCGAGAAGACGATCCGCCCTTCCGCATTCACGACCGCCGCGGCGCGGAGGTGGGGCAGCTGCGCCAGGCGCATGCCGACGCGGTCGATCTCCCAGGGCTGGCCGCGTTGCTCGATGCCGCGCACCATCTCGATCAGCAGGATATCGGTGGTTTCCAGCGCGCGGGTCAGCTGGTCCACCACGCTGGCGAGCACGCCGATCACGTCGCGGCGCGCTTCCTCTGACGCGGCGCGCTGTTCGCGCTGGCCGAGCAGGGCGAAGAGGGAAAGGAAGCAGACGGCCAGCATGAGCCCGGCCAGGACACCCAGCGCCCGGGCCCGGCCCGGCCTTGAAGCCCAGGCGCGCAGCGGCCGGAAGCGGAAGGCCTCCGGTTCCGTCTCACGCACCCGGCCTTGCTGCTGCGCTTCCATCGCCCCCAATGCCAAGGCCCGCCTGGCCCCGGGCCAGCGGGGCCGGGGCATGGCGCGCCATGGGCCTGCTTCAGGCCCCCGGCACCCTCATCCTAACATCATCTTCGCGCGAGGCTGTGTCCAAAATCTTGACGACACGGCGCGAATAGAAACTTGGTGTCAGGTTTCCGCGCCGCCATTCACCGCCAGCATCTGGCCGTTCACATAGGCGCCGCCCGGGCTGACCAGCATCCGCACCACGGAAGCGACCTCCGCGGGCTTGCCCATGCGGCCCACCGGCACCTTGGCGACATAGCCGTGGCGGTGGGTCTGGACGCCGGGCTGGTCGTCATCGGCCTCGATCGGGCCCGGGGAGATGGCGTTCACCGTGATGCCCTTCGGCCCGAATTCCTTGCCGAGCGACTTCGTCAGGCCCCAGAGGCCATGCTTGGCGACGGAAACGGGCGCCCTGCCGGCATAGCCATGGATCGCGTTCATGCCGGTGAAGTTCACGATCCGGCCCCAGCCGCGCTCCAGCATCCCAGGGATGCAGGCCTGGGACAGCCAGATGGCGCCTTCCAGGTCCACGGCCATCACCCGGCGGAACTCCGCCGGGGTCAATTCGAGAAACTTGTGCTGGGGGCGCAGCGCGGCGTTGTTCACCAGCACATCAACCGCGCCGAAGGCGGCAATCGCCTCCGCCGCGATGCGCCGGCAATCCTCGGGGCTGCCGACATCGCCCATGGCGACCAGCGCGCCGACGCCCTTCACCCGGGCCTCGGCCGCCACCGCTTCCGCTGCCGCGCGGTCGGAGGAGCCGTTGATGACGACGTTGAACCCATCCTCCGCCAGGCCGAGGGCGATGGCGCGGCCGATGTTGCGGCCGGCGCCGGTGATGAGGGCGGTCTTCTTCGTCGTCATGGTCCTGGGATCCCCCGGTTATGGTGATCCCGCTTGCTACAACCCCCGGAGCACCGTGCAAACATGCCCGACCTGGGCATCGGTGAGTTCCGGGAACATGGGCAGGCTCATCACTTCCGCCGCCGCCCGCGCCGTCTCCGCGCAGCCGGCCGGTCCCAGGGGCGTGCGGCCGCGATAGGCGGGCTGCAGGTGGACGGGGGACGGATAGTGGATGGCGGTGGCCACGCCTTCCGCCCGCAGCCTGGCCATCAGCGCCGCGCGTTCCGGCACCCGCAGGACATACTGGTGGAAGACATGGCCGGACCCCACGCGCCGGATCGGCGCGGCGTAGCGCGTGCCGGCCAACGCCTCGTCATACGCCGCCGCGATCGCCTGGCGGCGGGCGTTCCCGGCATCGAGGTAGTTCAGCTTCACGCGCAGGATGGCGGCCTGGATCTCATCGAGCCGGCTGTTCACGCCCACGCCGTCGCTGATGTAGCGCTCCTTCCACCCGTATTGCCGGATGGCGCCGATGCGGTCGGCCAGGGCCTCGTCATCCGTGGTCAGCACGCCGCCATCGCCCAGCGCGCCCAGGTTCTTGGTCGGGTACAGGGAGAAGCAGGCGGCGTCCCCCATGGTGCCGACCTTACGCCCCGTGAGCGACGCGCCATGCGCCTGGCTGCAATCCTCGATGACCATCACGCCATGCGCGCGGCAGGCCGCCAGCATGGGGTCGAGGTCGCAGGCCTGGCCGTAAAGATGCACCGGGATGATGGCGCGGATCGGCGGCAGGCCCGGCGGCGGGTCGTCCAGCACCGCCACCAGCTCATCCGCATCCATGGTGAAGGTGTCGGGGTCGATATCGACCAGCAGGGGCGTCGCGCCCGTCATCTCGATCGCCGCCACCGTGGCCACGGCGGTGTGGGAGACGGTGACGACGGTGCAGCCCGGGCCGATGCCCATGCCGCGGAGCGTCAGCGCCAGCGCATCCGTGCCGTTGGCGCAGCCGACGGCGCGCTTCTGGCCCTGCCAGGCCGCGTATTCCTTTTCGAAGGCCTCGCCTTCCTTGCCCAGGATGTACCAGCCGGAGCCCAACGCGCGCAGCGCGGCGGCGTCGATCTCCTCCTTATGGGCGCGGTAGCTCGCGCCGGGATCGGCCTGCGGGACGGTGATGGTGGTGGCATTCATGGTGATCGGCCCCCTCAGGCCACGTATTCGTCGAGACGCGGACGGTACCATTCGAGCGATCGGCGCAGGCCTTCATCCACATCCACCCGCGGCCACCAGCCGGTGGCGGCGCGGAAGGCGCGGTCATCGGCGGCGTAGCTGCCGATGTCGATCTGCGCGCGATCGGCCGGGAATTCCTTCATGACATAGCTGCCCTTGCCGCCATTCGCCGCGACCAGGCGATCCGCCAGATCCTTCAGCGAGAGTGGGGGCGGACCGCCGATGTTGAAGACATGGCCATTCACCTGCGGCTCCGTCGCGTGGCTGGCCGCGCGGAGAAAGGCATCGGTGACGTCGTCGAGGTAGGTGAGGTCGCGCAGCTGCTCGCCGCCCCAGACCTCGAAGGCCTCCCCTTCCAGCACCCGGCGGATCCAGATGCCGAGGAAGGTCTGCCGCGCATCCTTGATGCGCAGCCGCGGGCCGTAGCAATTGGTCAAACGAAGGGAGACGACGGGGCGGCCATGCACCCGGTTCTCCAGCAGCCAGTACTGCTCCCCCGCCCATTTGGAGACGCCGTTGGAATCCGGCGGGTTCACCGTGTGCTTCTCATCCACCGGCATGTATTGCGGGCGGCCGTAGAACTGCCTTGTGGAGGCATGCACCACCACCGCCTTCGGCGCCGCTTCCCGCATGATGCCGATCAGCCGCACCTGCGCCACGGCATTGATGGCGATGTCGGAAACCGGGTCCTTCTGCCCGCCCATATGGCTGGTCTGGGCGGCCATGTTGAACAGCACGTCGATGCCATTGCACAGGCTGTGCATCTCGGCGTCGCGGATGTCGCCGCGCACCAGCATCACGTTGCTGCCTTCCAGGTTCAGCGGATTGGCGCCGCCATCCGGCACCATGGCGTCCAGCGCCACCACCCGCGCGCCCTGCGCCGCCAGGGCATGGCAGATGCCGCTGCCCAGGAACCCCGCCCCGCCCGTCACCAGAACCCGCTTGCCGCGCCAATTATCCATGGCCACCGAAACCGTTTCCTTCCGTCGTCGTTCCGCCCCCACAGGCATCAACCTGCCGTGTTGGCGCCGCCCAGCCGCTGCCCCGCATAGCGCCGCGCGCGGATCGGGCCCCACCAATCCTCATGGTCGAGGTACCAGCGCAAGGTGTGCTCCAGCCCACTCTCGAAATCGTATTTCGCCCGCCAGCCCAGCGCGACCTCGGCCGAGGTGGGGTCCATGGCGTAGCGGAAATCATGGCCCGGCCGGTCCTTCACGAAGGTGATCAGCCGCGCGCGGGGCCCCGCGGGGTCCGGCCGCAGCCGGTCCAGCACGGCGCAGATGGCGTGCACGACCTGGAGGTTGCTGCGTTCCTGCCGCGGGCCGATGCAATAGGTCCCGCCGGGCTTGCCGGCATGCAGCGCCGCCAGCACCAGCGCCTCCGCATGGTCCTCCACATGGATCCAGTCGCGGATGTTGGAGCCATCGCCATAGACCGGCAGCGGCTTGCCATCCAGCGCGTTGAGGCTGACCAGCGGGATCAGCTTCTCCGGGAATTGCCAGGGGCCGTAGTTGTTCGTGGTGTTGGAGACGAAGGCGGGAAACCCGTAGGTGTGGTGCCAGGCCCGCACCAGATGGTCCGACGCCGCCTTGGACGCGCTGTAGGGGCTGCGCGGGTCATAGGGCGTGTGTTCGTCGAAGGGTTTTTCTTCAACCGATTCCAGGCTGCCGAAGACCTCGTCGGTCGAGATGTGGTGGAAGCGGAAGGCCGCCTTGCGGGGGGCGTCCAGGCCCGACCAATAGGCCCGCGCCGCTTCCAGCAGGACCTGGGTGCCGACGACGTTGGTGCGGATGAACTCCGCCGGGCCGTCGATGGACCGGTCCACATGGCTCTCGGCCGCCAAATGCATCACCACCTCCGGCTGCCATTCCGCGAAGGCGGCGGCCATGGCGGCGGGGTCGCAGATATCGGCCTTCAGGTGGACGTGCCGGGCGTGGCCGCGGGCGGCGTCCAGCGCCTCATGGCTCGCCGCATAGGTCTCCTTGTCCACATTCACCACCACATGGTCGGTGGTGGCGATCAGGCGGCGGATCACGGCGGAACCGATGAACCCCAGGCCACCCGTCAGCAGGATACGCATGTCCACTCCTCGGTCGGCGTCAGGAATGATCCTGAATTAAGGCAGCCCCACGGCCCGGGCGTGTCGGCACTGCGGTGCCTCAGTGCCCGCCATGGCCGCGCGGCGGCGGAGAATGCCCGGCGGCCCCGCCAGGGTCTACATGGGCGTCCGCCGCCACCCGCGCCCGGCCGGCCGGGCCTTCCGTCCGCACCCGGCGGCTGCGCATGATCTCGGCGAAGCCGAACAGCAGCAGCAGCTGGCCCGCCAGCACCTCCAGGCTCGCCAGCACCCGCGCGCCGTCGTCGGCGGGGCGGATATCGCCATAGCCGACGGTAGAGAGCGTCGCGATGGAGAAGTGCAGCGCATCCGAATAGCTCAGCCGGATCGGCCCGTCTGGCCCCATGAACAGCGCGTGGTGGCTGAGCCCGTCGGCGATGCGGTAGGTGGCACCGAAGCCGATGACCAGCAGCGCATACATCAGCAGGAAGGCCACGATCGGCACCGCCAGGTGGCGGGCGCGGCTGCCCAGTTCCTCCATGATCAGCGCCACATCGACCAGCAACCGCACCACGTCCCGGACCGAGTAGGCTGCCACGCCGCCGATCGCGGCCATCGCCACCATCAGCGTCAGCGCCTGCCATTCCGGCGCCAGGCGGTTCACCGGCAGCGCGAAGCAGACCAGCCCCACGGCGGAGACCCCGGCCAGCCAGCGCGCGGCATAGGGCAGCAGGTCCAGGCTCTCGGCCTCCTGCTTCTCCGCGATCTCCGCCAATTCGCGCCGGCGCCAGAAGACGGTGCCCAGGAAGGCCAGCACCGGCAGCAGGAAGGCGATAGGGCGGGACCATTCCGCGGCCTGCGGGAATTGCGCCCGCCCCAGCACGACGAAGAGCGTGGCATAGAGCGCCAGGCCCGTCGCCGTGCCGAAGGCGAAATGCAGCCCGCGCGGGAACAGGCGATACAGCAGGCCGAGCCCGAGCCCCGCCACGCCCAGCACCACGGCCGGAAGCGCCAGCCCCTCATCCCCCACCCCCAGCGCCACCAGCAGGGACAGCGCGACGGTGAAGGCGACGGACCGCGCCCAGGCATGCAGCAGCCGGCGCGGCGGAAGCGGGTTCACGGCGCCAGCGCCACGCCGGTGATCTCCACCTTCCAGCGCGGATCGACAAGCGCGGCCTCGATCGTCATGCGGGCGGGCTTGGCGCCGGCATCGAGCCAGGCATCCCAGGCGCGGTTCATCGCCGGCGCGTCCCGGATATCGGCCAGCACGATCGTCACCGACATCAGCGCGCGCTTGTCGGTCCCGGCCTCCGCCAGCAGGGCGTCGATCTGGGCCAGGATGTCGGCCGTCTGCCCTTCGGCGTCCAGCGTCGGGTCATCCGCCACCTGGCCGGCCAGCCAGATGATGCCGCCCCCCATCACGGCGCCCGAAAGGCGCTGCTCCTCCGCGATGCGGCGAATGGTCATGGTCGTCTCCCGTCATGATGGCGGCGTGGCAAGCTTCCAAACCGCGCCGGCGAATGCCACATCGCGCATAACCGGGAGCCTGACATGCAGTCCATCCTCGACAAGGCCATGATCGCCAGCCGCTACCTGCTGGTGGTGTTCTTCGGCGGGCTGGTGGTGGCCCTCGCGATCTACGCGGTGGGCTTCCTCAAGAAGCTGTGGAAGTTCGCGACCAACGCCGCGAACGGGGCGGACAACCAGCAATTGCTGGATCTGCTGCACCTGCTGGATGCCGCGCTTGTCGCCTCGCTCGTCGTGATGGTGGCCGTCTCCTCCTATGACAGCCTGGTCAACCCGCTGGGGGCCAAGGATGGCGAGAAGGATGTGCGCTGGCTGGCGGCGGTGGATCCCGGGAACCTGAAGCTGAAGCTGGCGACGGCGCTGATCGCCATCTCCTCCATCCACCTGCTGCAGATCTTCATGGAGATCGGCAATTACGACGACCGCGCCGTGACCTGGGGTTTGGCCATCCACGGCATGTTCCTGCTGGGGGCGCTGGTGCTGGGGCTGGTGGACCGGGTGACGGCGAACAGCAAGAAGACGGGCAAGTTATAGGGGCAGCCTACCCCGCCAGATGCGGCCGCCGCAGCCAGCGGGCGAGCAGCCCGTCCACCGGCCCCGCCACCACGGAGACCACCCAGAGCCCCCCCGCCGCCAGCACGATGGCGGGGCCGGAGGGCAGGTCCAGGTGGTAGCTCGCCAGCAGCCCGCCCAGGCTGGCGGCCGCGGCCAGGCCCACCGCGGCATAGGCGAGCCCCGCCAGTTCCCGTGACCAGTGCCGCGCCGCCACGGCGGGCAGCATCATCAACCCGACGGCCATCAGCGTGCCCATGGCCTGGAAGGCGGCCAGCACGTTCAGCACCACCAGGCCGAGGAAGGCCAAGTGCCAGGCGCCGCCGCCCACACCCTCGGCCTGGGCGAAGCCGGGGTCGAAGCATTCCAGCGCCAGCGGCCGCCAGCCCAGCGCCAGCACCGGCAGGGTCAGCGTCGCGACGCCGGCCATCAGCAGCAAAGCGGGGTCATCCACCCCCAGCACCTGGCCGAACAGCAGATGCGTCAGATCCCCCGTATCGCCCCGCAGCGACACCAGCGTGACGCCGAGCGCGAGGGCAATGAGATAGAGCGCCGTCAGCGCCGCATCCTCCCGCCCCCCCGTGGCGCGGGACAGCGCCCCGGCGCCGACCGCCACGGCCAGCCCCGCCACCAGCCCGCCCAGCGACATGGCCGGCACGGACAGCCCGGCGATGAGGAAGCCGGCCGCGATGCCCGGCGTCACGCCATGGGCCAGGACCTCCGCCGTCAGGCTGGTGCGGCGGAGCATGAGGAAGACGCCGAGCAGGGGCGCCGCGACGGACAGCGCCAGGCAACCCACCAGCGCCCGGCGCATGAAGCCGAATTCGATGAAGGGGCCGAACAGCGCTTCCAAGGGATCAGGCCGCGCAGGCGGGGGCGGTTTCGTCCCAGGCCTCGGCCATCCGGCGGGCGCGCAGGCGGTTGGCGGCGGACAGGACCTGGTCCGTCGGGCCGCTGGCGACGCATTCGCGGGCCAGCAGCAGGCAGTGCGGGAATTCGTCCCGCACCAGATCCATGTCGTGCAGCACGGCCATCACGGTGCGCCCTTCCCCGTGCCAGCGGCGGACCACGGCCAGCAGATCGGCCGCGGTGCGGGCATCGACGGCGTTGAAGGGCTCATCCAGCAGGATCAAATCCGCGTCCTGCACCAACAGACGGGCGAAGAGCAGGCGCTGGAACTGGCCGGCGGACATGGCGCCCACCGGGCGACGGGCGAAGCCGCCCAGGCCCACGGCTTCCAGCGCCGCCTGGGCGCGGTCCCGGTCCGCACCCGTGGCGCCGCGGAAGGCGCCGAGCCTGGACCACATCCCCTGCATCACGACATCGAGGCAGAGGATCGGAAAGGCGCGGTCCATGCCGGATTGCTGCGGCAGCAGCGCCAGGCGGGGGCTGGCCCCCGTGATGGCAACGCGACCGGAATCGATGCGGTGCAGGCCCGCGATGCTGCGCAGCAGGGTGGTCTTGCCCGCGCCATTGGGCCCGACGATCGCTGTCAGGCTGCCCGGTTCGAACCGGGCGGAGACGTGGTGCACCGCCGGGTGGCGCTGATGCGTCGCCGTCAGGTCCCGGACCTCGACGGCAGGTCCGCGGGCCGTCACAGCGCCATCGCCCAGGCCACAGCCGCCCAGAGAACGCCCAGCACCAGGCCCGCCAGCGCCAGGCGGGCGCCGGCGCCGGAGGACAGAGCCAGGGGGTCGGGGATCGAGGGGCGCATGGTTACCTTATAACGTCACGGCGGATGTAGCGCCCCCGGGATGACATTCAAAGCCCCGCTTGCTGCATGGCTGGGAAAACGACGGGCGGGGGACTACCTGCGGGGGGTGATGCAGCCCCTCCCCCCTCCGCCCCCCGAAGACCCCGATATCGCGCTGCGGCGCGCGCTGACGAAACACCGGCGGGCGGCGTCGCTGCTGCTGGCCGGCATGGGGGGGCTGCTGGTGGGCAGCTACTGGCTGCCGCCGGGCTACGGGACGGATCTGCTGCAGGCCTCCGCCAAGGCCGGGCTGGTCGGCGGCATCGCCGACTGGTTCGCCGTGACGGCGCTGTTCCGTCACCCCCTCGGCCTGCCCATCCCGCATACCGCGATCATTCCCCGCCAGAAGGAAAGGCTGGGCGCGGGGCTCGGCCGCTTCGTGGCGAACCACGTCTTCACGGAAGCCGAGGTCGCGCGCGTGCTGGCGCGGCTCGACCTGGCGGGCATCCTGCGCGGCTGGTTCAACGACCCGGCCTCGGTCGAACCCGCCGCGGCCGCGCTGGCCCGCGCCATGCCCCGCATCCTGGCCAGCCTGGAGGATGGCCGCGCGCGGCGCCTGCTCTCCCGCCTGCTGCCGCGCATCGCCGGCGGGCCCGGCGCCGCCCGGGTGGTGGCGCGCGCACTGACCGCGCTGATCGAGGGTGGGCGGCACCAGGAGGTGTTCAACCTCGCCATCGGCCAGCTCAAGGTCCTGCTGGCGGCGAAGGAGGACCAGCTGCAGGCCGCCATCGCCGCCCGCGTGCGGGCGGAGGGCGGCGCGCTGATGGGCTGGCTGGCCGGCGCCACCATCGCGCGGCGCGTGCTCTCCGCCCTCAATGCCGAGCTGGACAAGGTGGAGCCGGGCGACAGCGACCTGCGCATCGCCTTCGAGGGCTGGGTGAAGGCCGAGGTCACGCGGCTGGAGAATGACCCGGAACGCGCCGCCGCCCTCGGCCGCGCATTGCGGGAGGCGCTGCGCCACCCCGCCGTCGCCACCTGGCTTGGCGACATCTGGGACCGGCTGCGCGTGGCGCTGGAGGCAGATGCGGCCAACCCGCAAGGCCGCACCGTGCAGGTGCTGGCCGGCGCGCTGGCCAATGTCGGCACCATGCTGGCGGAGGATGAGGGCGCGCGGGCGCGGCTGAACAAGGGGGCGGAGCGCGTGCTCATCGCCCTGCTACCCGCGGCCCGCACCCAGCTTTCCGACTTCATCGCCGGCGTGGTGCGGAACTGGGACACGGCCACGGTGACGGAGAAGATCGAGCTGCGGGTCGGCAAGGACCTTCAATACGTCCGCATCAACGGCACGCTGGTGGGGTTCCTGGTGGGCGGCGCGCTCTATGCGCTGCTGACGGCGGTGTTCGGGCGGGTGGCGATGTAGCCGCGCAACGCCTGGCACCCCGCCTGGCACGGCGGCTGCACTGATCACGGCAGGACGCAGTCCGGTTGCAAAACGCAACTGCACCCTGCGAGCCGAGACACCAGGACACGCCCCCGATGCCCCGCACGATCATCCGCACCGCCACCAACCAGGCCGACTGGCTCCATCTGCAGAATGCGAGTGGCGCGATCGAGGTGCTGACCGGCGCCGGCGATGACGGCGTCTTCGGCAGCGCCTTCGCCGACCTGATCCGCGGCGGGGAGGGCAACGACCTCCTCTGGGGCGAGGATGGCGCGGACACGCTGACGGGCGATGCGGGCAACGACCAGCTCTGGGCCGGCGCGGGCGCGGACAGCCTGGATGGCGGCGCGGGCAACGACCTGATGTGGGGCGGCGCCGGGGACGACACGATGAACCTCGGCGAGGGCAACGACATGGCCTGGGGCGAGGATGGCGCGGACCGCTTCGTCACCGGCGGCGGCAATGACAGCGTCTGGGGCGGCACGGGCAATGACAGCGTCGATGGCGGCGCGGGGGACGATGCCCTGTATGGCGATGCCGGGGACGACACCATCCTGGCCGGCGAGGGCCGCAACACGGTGGTGGGCGGCGAGGGCCATGACCGCATCACCGCCGGCGCCGGCAATGACAGCATCGTCGGCGATGCCGGGAATGACACGGTGGCGGCAGGCAACGGCAACAATACCGTCTGGGCCGGCCAGGGCGCCGACAGCATCACGAGCGGCACCGGCAACGACACGATCGGGGCCGATGAGGGCAACGACACCGTGCTGGCCGGCGCCGGCAACGACGTGGTCTGGGCCAATGGCGGCAACGACTACGTGGACCTCGATGCCGGCAATGACCTGGCCAGCGGCGACATGGGCGCCGACACCATCCTGGCCGGCGCGGGCAATGACACGGTGTATGGCGGAGAGGGCGACGACCTGATCTCCGCCGGCACGGGAGCCGACCAGGTCTTCGCCGATGGCGGCAATGACCGCGTGGTGATGGATGTCGCGGGCGCCCGCGGCGATGTCTATGACGGCGGCGCGGGGGTGGACACCCTGGTCTTCTCCCTGGCCCGGGCCGACTGGATGGGCGCCGGCTTCCAGGGCGACCTGGCGCGCTTCCTCTCGCATTCCGCAAGCACCCCCTGGGCGGATTTCCGCTTTGCGGCCCAGTCCCTCACGGTCCGCAGCTTCGAAGCCGCGGCGGTGACGGTGGATGGCGTGGCGCTGACGGCGGCGGATGATTCGGTGGTGGCGGTGGCGGACCGCTTCACCGTCTCCGAGGATGCGGCCAGCGTGGCCGGCAACGTCACGGCCAATGACAGCGTGGCCGACCTGGTGGCCGCGGTACGGCTGATGGCGGCGGCCAGCGGCGGCAGCCTGGTGCTGGGCGCGGATGGCGCCTTCAGCTGGACGGGCGGCGATGCCTTCCAGGCGCTGGGCGCCGGCCAGACCGCCGAGGTCACCTTCAGCTACCGCGTGACGGATGCCGATGGCGACACGGGCACGGCGGTGACAACCATCACCATCCTGGGCGCCAATGACGCGGCCACGATCGGCGGCGAGACCGAGGGCACGATCCGCGCCGGGGCGGAGGAGCAGGTCGGCGGCCGCCTTTCCATCACCGACATCGACGCCGGGGAGGCAGTGTTCGGCGGCGCCAAGACCCTGGAGGGCCGCTACGGCCGTTTCGACTTCGACGCCAAGACCGGCGACTGGACCTACGTGCTCGACATGCCGGCCGACAAGCTGCGCGAGATGGCGAAGGGCGAGGCGCTGGTGGAAACGCTGGTGGTGGTCTCCGCCGATGGCGGCACGACCCAGGAGGTGACGGTCACCATCGAGGCGACGCGCGAGAAGGGCGCCAATTTGCTGGTGAATGGCAGCTTCGAGGAGCCCGCCATCAAGGACGGCGCCTGGTCCGCGGTGAAGGAGGTGGAGGGCTGGAGCAACAATGGCGGCGCGGTCGAGGTCTGGGCCGGCTATGGCGGCGTGAAGGCCAGCGATGGCCGCCAGCATATCGAGCTGGACCATGACCGCGCCGTGGACCGCATCAGCCAGAAGATCGATGTCGAGGCGGGTGCCAGGTACGTCCTGACCTTCGATGCGCTTGCCCGCACCGATAAGCCGGAGACCGAGGGTTTCGTGGTGGTGTGGAACGAGGAGAAGCTGGCCTTCATCCAGCCCACGACCAAGGAATGGACCAGCTACGAATTCATCGTCGAGGGCCGCAAGGGCATGGACATCCTGGCCTTCGTCGAGGACGCCTCCGGCAATGACAGCTATGGCGGGCTGCTGGACAATGTCGCGCTGCGCGACGCGGTGTGGTGAGGGGCCCTCAGTGACCGTTTGAGAATACTGGCGGCTGAGGGTTCGCGAGGGATTTTTCGTCCCTGGCAGGAGCCGGGCGCGGCCGATGCTGGTTGCATCGGCAAGTCCGGCGACGCACCAGGGGCGGAAAAGCCCAGCGAAACCGACCCGCCAGTGTTCTCAAACGGTCACTCAATAGGCGACCTTGTCGGGCTTGGCGGCCCAGGCCTCGAAGACCTCCAGCGCCTCGGCCGCCAGCAGGCGGCGCATGGGCAGGCTGCGGGCCTCGATGGGCTTGGGGAGTTCGGTGTAGAGAAGCTCATCGTCGAAGCCGATGGCGGCGGCCTGGAAACGGTCATTCGCATAGGCAACGGCATCGACGCGCGCCCAGTAGAGCGCGGCCAGGCACATCGGGCAGGGCTCGCAACTCGTGTAGACCGTCGCGCCGCGCAGGTCGAAGCGGCCCAGCGCGGCGCAGGCGCGGCGGATGGCGACGACCTCCGCATGCGCGGTCGGGTCGTTGGTGGAGGTGACCTGGTTCCAGCCCTCCGCCACCACCTTGCCATCCATCACCACCACGGCGCCGAAGGGGCCGCCGGCGCCGGAGGCCATGCCGCGGCGGCTGACCTCGATCGCCTGGCGCATGAAGTCGGCATCGGTCATCGGCACACTCCAGCCCTCGACGTTCCGGCGCGGAAGCGCCACCATCCATGGCATGACGCTTACACTGTCGATCCTCGACCAATCCACCATCGCATCCGGCCGCGGCGCCGATGAGGCGATCCGGGAGACGCTGGCGCTGGCGCGGCTGGCGGACCAATGGGGCTACCACCGCTACTGGATGGCGGAGCATCACAACAGCCAGTCCCATGCGGGCACGGCGCCGGAGATCCTCTGCGCCGCCATCGCCGCCACCACCAGCCGCATCCGCATCGGCACCGCGGGGATCATGCTGCCGCACTATTCCGCCCTGAAGGTGGCGGAGCAGTTCCGGGTGCTGGAGGCGATCGCACCCGGGCGCATCGACCTTGGCGTCGGTCGCGCGCCGGGCAGCGACGGGCGCACGGCCTATGCGCTGAACCCGGATGCGGCGCAGGCGGCGGATAGGTTTCCGCAGCAGGTGCAGGATTTGATGGGCTGGCTCGGCGACGGGCTGCCGGAGAGCCATCCCTTCCGCATGGTCGCCGCCAACCCCGTGGTGCCGACGCGGCCGGCGGTATGGATCCTCGGCTCCTCCGATTTCGGGGCGCAGCTCGCGGCCTATTTCGGGCTGCCCTACTGCTTCGCGCATTTCATCACCGATGGCCGCGGCAGCGAGGAAGCGATGGCGCTGTACCGGGAGGGCTTCCGGCCGCATCCCGGCCATGCCGGGCGCCTCGCCGCGCCGCAGGGAGCCGTCGCGGTCTTCGCCCTGGCCGCGGCGACGGAGGCCGAGGCGCATCGCCTGTTCCAGTCCCGCGCGCTGTGGCGGCTGTTCCGGGACAAGGGCGTGTTCCCGCCCTTGCCCACGGTGGAGGAGGCGGAGGCCTATCCCTACACGCCGGACGATCTGGCGCGGATCGAGCGGATGCGCGCGCGGGCGATCATCGGCGCGCCGGAGCAGGTGGTGGCGCGGCTGCGGGCGCTGGCCTCCGCCCATGGGGTGGAGGAGGTGGCGGTGCTGACCCCCTGCCACGATGCGGCGGCGCGGCGGGATTCCTACCGGCTGCTGGCGGAGGCGAATGCGGCGGCGATGGCGAAGGCGGCGTGATGTGGCTTTTTAGTCACTAAATGCTTTTAGCCCTTTTAGTGCATTTAGCACCGTTTTCGGGGGGTGCCGGCGGCGGCTGAGCCCCCCGGAGCGCGCCCGGGAGACCATGGATCGCCCCTTGACGACCGCCGATGGTGCGGCATTTTTTCCTAGTTGTCAAGGCCCGCCGGGCGCCTCCATTGCGCGGTGTTTCACCTCGGACCTGGCGGCATTGACCGCGCCACCGGCGCAACCGCAGCGTGTGTGACCGCGGAGCGCAGGCGCCATGTCCTATCGGACCATCCCCAGCATCGGGCAGATGCATGAGAATTCCTGCTGGGCCGCCTGCCTCGCCTGGTGGCTGAAGGCGGTGGGGGGTGGGCGGCCTTCCTGGACGCAGGCGAAGATCATGGAGATCTATCGCCGCAGCCTGGACGGGGATGGCGCGATGATCCCGGAATACATGGTCCAGGCCTGGCGGAACGACCAGCGGCTCAAGATGGGCACGATGGTGTTCAAGACGCCCCATGCCACGCTGGACCGGCTGCCGATCGGGCCGACGCCGGTCTGCATTGCCTTCAAGCACGTCACGGGCTTCGCCCATATGAACGTCATCTGGCCGAGCGAGCCCGGGAAGGTCTGGTGCATGGAGCCTTACTGGCCCTTCCCCGGCGTGAACGGCAAGCGGACCGGGCGCTTCGTGGAGCGGGAGCTGGACCACTACAATTACGGGGACAACGTGATCCTGGCCTGGGCCAATCCCTTCGAGGGGGAGAGTTCGACGCCACCGGGGTAGGCTCCGGCCGCCAGCGTGCGCGCCACCAGGGCGTTGGCGTGGCTTGGTGCCCGCACGGGCGGGAAGCGGACATCGGGATATTGTCAGGTCTCCCTGCCCGCTTGTAGCTGCGCTAAGGAATGCGCATGCGCCGCCGCTTCGTCACTGCCGACGTCTTCACCGACCGCCTGTTCGGCGGCAACCCCGTGGCCGTCGTTCTGGATGCGGAGGGCCTGACGGACAGCGCGATGCAGGCTGTCGCTTCCGAGTTCAACCTGTCCGAAACAACCTTCGTTCTGCCCCCGCGCGACCCCGCCCACACCGCGCGCATCCGCATCTTCACCCCACGCGTCGAGGTTCCCTTCGCGGGGCACCCCAACGTCGGTACCGCTTTAGTGCTGGCCCGCCTGATGGCGGCGCGCGGCGAAGCTCTACCGGACGCTTTCACGTTCGAGGAGGCAGCCGGCCTCGTGCCGGTTCGGCTCCTGTTCGAGGAAGGCGGGGTAGTCGGTGCCGAACTGACCGCACCGCAGCCGCTGTCGCGCCGGGGGCGGGTCTCGCCCGACGTGGCTGCGGCGCTCCTCTCTGTCCGAACCCAGGATGTGCGGACCGACACCCATGGGCCGGAGGTTGCCTCTGTCGGCCTGCCCTTCCTTGTCGTCGAGTTGGCCTCGCGGGAGGCGCTCCGGCGGGCGAAGCCCGACCTTGCTGCCTATGGGGCTCACCTGCCGCTGGGCGGCGCGGACGCCGTCTACGCCTACACGCGCGACGCGGCCGGCGAGCCGGGCACGGACATCCAGGCCCGCATGTTCTCGCCCCTCGATGGCATCGTAGAGGATCCCGCGACGGGCAGCGCCACCGCGGCCGCCACGGGTCTGCTGGCCGAGCTACGGGGTGTGCCGGAACTGGCGCTGCGCGTCGGACAGGGCGTGGATATGGGCCGGCCGAGCCGGCTTCTGGCGCGTGCCGCGCGTGGCGCGGACGGGCGGCTCACCGCCACCGTGGGCGGACGTTGCGTTCCGGCGATGGAGGGGACGTTAGCCCTGCCCTGACCGCCGCCCCTGCGGAAGGCGTCCGCTCAGGGTCGCATGCCGCGGTCGCGTCACCGGCAGACCGATGGGATGCCTACCCAGCCTCCAGCGCCTTGCGCACGCCTTCCAGCACCGCCTCATGCGTCGCCAGGATCCGGCGCAGCGTGGGTTTTCCCTTGTCGCTCGCCTCGGCGATGCCTTCGTGCATTTCCTCGATGCCGGTCGTCAGCTGCTCGGCCAGGCCGGAGAGGCGGTCCTGCAGTTGTTCGCCGTCGTCCTTGAGTTCGGCGGTCCAGATGGCCAGGACGCGCGCCAACTCGTTGGCGGCGCGGGCGGGCGGGACGCCTGCTTGCAGGAGCTTGATGAGGGGCGCCAGGTCGGCGGCAGGGGAACGGGCCATGCGTCGGACCCTAGAGCAATATGCGTTCAGATGGCATCATCTGAACGCATTTCTTGCTCTAGATTCAATAACTTCTAGAGCACGAGCTGCGTTCAAGCGAACGCAGGGTGCCCTAGGCAGGCGGGCAGCCGATGGATAGGCGAAAGCCGAAATCCCGCGGTACAGGGTCCCCCTGCTGGGCCCTCAGCCGCCCCCGAACCCTTCCGGCCGCACGCGGTGGCGCTTGCGGGCACGGTGCCGGGCCAGCGCCTCGACGATCGCGGGCAGCGCCAGAAGCGGCACCGTCGCCAGCGCCAGCAGCCCGAAGGCGGCGCCCCACAGGCGGCCGCCCAGCACGAAGGCCAGGCCGGCCAGCGTCCAGGTCATCGCATTGGCGCCGAGGCCGATGGCGAAGAGCCAGCGCAGCCGGGCCAGGCGGGCGGCGGCTTCCGCGGGGTCGCCCTCGGTCCAGGCGGTGCCGCGGGCGGAGACGTCGTAGAGGCGGTCCTGATCGACCTGAAAGGGTGGTCCGCTCAGCGGCGGACCACCACGAAGCGCACGGGGACGCCCTGGCGGCGCAGGCGGCGGATGCGCCACCACAGGGACGCGGCGCCAATGGCGCCGGCCACGATCAGCACGGGCAGGACCAGGCCCACGAAGAGAATCGCCAGCGACGCCAGCAGCAGGCCGCCGGCGGCGAGGGCCACCAGCAGCGCCACGCCGCCCACCTTGCCGAGGATGCGGTCAAGCGCGGTCGCCGGGCGGATGCCGGGCGGGGGCGCGCCAGGGGACGCGCCAGGGGACGCGCCATGGTACGCGCCTGGGTTGGCGCCCGGATTCATGCCGGGATTGCCGGTGGGCGTGTCCCGGAACTGGCCGTCCGGCGTCATGTCGAGGACAGGCGGTGTGCGATGCGGGTCCATGGCCGGGATGTTGCCTGTCTGCGCCCGGGGTTCAAGGGCGGGGTTGTTACGGATGGTCTCGGGGGTCCGCGCCATCGGGTCCGAAGAGCACCGGCAGCACATGGTCCGCGGTGGTGCCGATGTGGTGGCGCAGCGCGGCGATGGCGGCGGCTTCGTCCCGCGCCAGGGCGAGGCTGGCCAGTTCCTCATGCACGGGAATGGCGCGGTTCCAGTCCACCAGCACGGTCTTCATCACGCGGCGATAGCGCGTCATCTGCACATAGAGTTCATCGCAGAATCCGGCCAGGGAGCGCAGCGGGCAGGCGGCGATCAGGGCGCGGTGGAAGCGGTGGTGCTTGGCCTCATAGCTGTCCTGCCAGGCGGGGTTGGCGGGGTCGCGGCGCTCGATCTCCCGCTTCAGCAGGGACAGGCTGGCGACGATCCCATCCTCCCACGCCGCGTCGCCGTGCTGCATCGCCAGGCGCAGCGCCTCCGGCTCCAGCATCTGCCGGGTGCGGGTGATGTCGAGGAGATGGGCCCGGGTGACGGGGGGGACGGAGAAGCCCTTCTGGCCCTCCCCATTCACGAAACCCTCCGCCACCAGGCGGGAGAGCGCTTCGCGGAGCGGCGTGGTGCCGATGCCGTAGCGCTCCACCAGATCCCGCAGGCGGAGCTTCGCGGCCGGAGCCAGGTCGCCCGCCACGATGTCCTGGCGCAGGCGGTGGGCGACGGCCTCGGCGGCGGTGGCGGTGTGGTCGCCGTCAGCCATCGATTTTGGCCGGAAAATATATTTTGACTTGCATGATCGATGATTCCTCGCATGATCGGGATAACACGGAGGAAGCGATCATTTCCATGCCTCATGGCCTGCTCGACGAAACGCATGACCCGGCCCGGCGAAGCTGGGTAGCCGCGGCGAACCTGCCGGGCACCGATTTCCCCATCCAGAACCTGCCGCTCGGCGTGTTCAGCCGGGGGGCGGGGGATCGGCGGGGCTGCGTCGCGATCGGCGACCAGGTGCTGGATCTGGCGGCGGGGCTGGCCGCGGGGCTGTTCGAGGGCGAGGCCGGGGAGGCCGCGCATGCGGGCTCCGGCCCCGTGCTGAACCCGCTGCTGGCGCTGGGGCGGGGCGCGTCGCGGGCGCTGCGGCGGCGGGTTTCCGCCATCCTCGCGGAAGGCAGCGCGGACCGGGCGGTGGCTTCGCGCTGCCTGGTGCCGATGGCGGAGTTGCGGCTGCACCGGCCGGTCGAGGTCGGCAATTTCACGGATTTCATGGCGTCCCGCTTCCACACCGCGCGGATGGGGGCGAAGCGGGACCCCGCGAACCCGCTGCCGCCATCCTTCCTGCATCTGCCCATCGCCTATCATTCCCGCGCGACGACGGTGCGCGTCAGCGGGGAAGCGGTGGCGCGGCCGCATGGGCAGAGCCTGGGGCCGGACGGCAAGCCGCGCTTCGGGCCGGTGCTGGCGCTGGATTTCGAACTGGAATTCGGCGCGGTGATCGGACCGGCGAACCGGATGGGGGATCCCATCCCGGTGGCCCGGGCGGGCGATGCGCTGTTCGGCTTCTGCCTGGTGAATGACTGGTCCGCGCGGGATGTGCAGCGGTTCGAGATGATGCCGCTCGGCCCCTTCCTGTCGAAGAGCCTGTCCACCAGCATCTCCCCCTGGATCGTGACGGCGGAGGCGCTGGCGCCCTTTGCCGCGCCCGCCTTCGCGCGGCTGGAGGGCGACCCGGAGCCCCTGCCCTATCTGATGGCGGCGGCGGACCAGGCGGCGGGCGGGCTGGATGTCAGCCTGGATTGCTGGATGACGACGCCGCGGATGCGAACGGAAGGTGCGGCGCCGGCGCGGATCGTGGCGACCAGCGCGCGGCACCTGCACTGGACCTTCGCGCAGATGGTGGCGCACCACACCAGCAATGGCTGCGATCTGCGGACCGGCGATCTGCTGGCCAGCGGCACCGTCTCCGGCCCCGAGGCCGAGGGCCGCGCCTGCCTGGCGGAGGTGGTGCTGGAGGATGGCGGCCTGACCCTGCCGAACGGCGAGCGCCGGACCTTCCTGGAGGATGGCGACGAGGTCTGGTTCACGGGCCGGGCGGAACGAGCGGGATATGTGCCGATCGGGTTCGGCGAATGCCGGGCGAGGATCGATCCGGCGAAATCCTGGCCGATGGGTTGACGCGGGGCGACCCCCACCCCGACCCTCCCCCGCAAGCGCGGGGGAGGGAGAGCAGCCGCCCCCAGTTCCAGCGGAGGAAACACACAAGACAATGGCACGACGAATCCTGGACATCTCGTCCGCGCTGAAGGCCGGCATCGCGAGCGACCCGCCGCACATGCTGCCGAAGATCGACTATGTCGATCACAAGATGAGCGGCCCCGCCATGGCGGATTACATGGGCGTGCCGCTCGATGCCCTGCCGGAAGGCGAATACGCGGCGGTGGAGCGGGTGCAGATCAGCACCCATAACGGCACGCACCTCGACGCGCCCTACCACTTCTTCTCCCGCATGAATGAACGTACGGTGCCGGGGGGAGAGCCTTCCATGCGCATCGACGAGGTGCCGCTGGACTGGTGCTTCCAGCCCGGCGTGAAGCTGGATTTTCGCGGGTTCGAGGATGGCTACATCGTGCAGCCCGCCGATGTGGAGGCGGAGCTGAAGCGCATTGGCCATGAGCTGAAGCCGCTTGAGATCGTCGTGGTGAACACGCGGGCGGGCGAACGCTATGGCGAGGACGACTACATCGACAGCGGCTGCGGCATGGGCAAGGCGGCGACGCTGTGGCTGCTGGAACGCGGCGTGCGGGTGACGGGGACCGATGGCTGGTCCTGGGACGCGCCCTTCAGCCACACGAAGCGCCGCGTGCAGGAAACCGGCGATGCATCGCTGATCTGGGAAGGCCACCGCGCGGGGCGGGAGATCGGCTACTGCCACATGGAGAAGCTGAACGGGCTGGAGAAGCTGCCCGCCACCGGCTTCATGATCGCCTGCTTCCCCGTGAAGGTGCATCGGGGTTCCGCGGGCTGGACCCGCGCTGTCGCGATCTTCGAGGAGTGAGAGCCATGCGCAGGATTCTTCTGGCGGCAGCGGCCGCGCTGATCGGCTTCGTCCCCGCCGTGCGGGCGGAATTCCCGGAACGGCCGGTGACGATGATCATGCCCTATGCGCCCGGCGCGGCGGATGCGCTGATGCGCGCGGTGGGCGAGCATTTCCAGCGCGCCACGGGCCAGCCCCTGGTGCTGCAGACGCGCGATGGGGCATCGGGCGTGGTGGGCATGCGCGTCGTCGCGGGGGCGGCGGCGGATGGCTACACGCTTGGCCACACGCCCGTCACCGCCATCGCCGTGCAGCCGCATCTGCTGCGCAATGCCGGCATCGGGCCCGCGAGCTTCGAGGGCGTCTGCGGGACGAATGAGAATGTCATCACCGTCGCCGTGCGGGCGGACAGCCCGATGCGGGACCTGCCCGGCCTGGTGGCGGAAGCGCGGCGCCGGCCGCTGTCCTTCGGCAGCCCGGGGCCGAATTCGCTGCCGCAACTCGCGATCTGGAAGGTGCAGCAGGCCACGGGGATCGAGCTGAACCACATCCCCTATCGCGGCGAGCCGCCGCATATCAACGACACGCTGGCCGGGCGGCTCGACTTTTCCGCCGCCATCGTGAGTTCGGCGGCGGAGTTGGTGATGGCGGGGCGGATGCGGCTGCTGGCGGTGTTCTCCGCCAACCGGCACCCGGATTTCCCGGATGTGCCGACGGCGCGGGAACAGGGGATCGACGCGCAGTTGTTCTCCCAGGTCGGCATCTATGCGCCGCGAGGCACGCCGGCGCCGGTGCTGGACCGGCTGGAGAGTGCGTGCCAGGCCGCGTTGCAGGATGCGACCGTGCTGCGGGTGCTGGCCAACAGCCGCTCACCCGTTCGCTTCGTGCCGCGGGCGGCGCTGCAGGAATGGGTGCGCGGCGAATACGAGAGTTACGGCCGCATCCTGCGCGAACTCGGCGTGCAGCCGGAGTAGCGGGCCTCACACCAACGGCCGCTTGCAGCAACCCGTTGGTATTCTTTTGCCGCCCTCAAGCGCCGGGCGGCCGCTCCGCGGCCTTGGCTCGCCGTGCCGAAGGCACGCCTGCGGCGTGACGGACCATTGGCGGGCCGCATTCGCGGCCTCGGCCGGCTTCGCCGGCCGCAGGTCACTCCGTCCGGCCGTTGGTATCAGACCGGCGCGGCATCCACGACGTGGAAGCCGAGGGTGACGTTGTCGTTCCAGGATTCCGCGCGGAGATGCCCCGCCAGGTGCATGGTGCCGCCTCCGAGCAGGGCGGCGGCGAGCGGGCCATCCTTCGCGCGGAAGCACACGGCCTTGAGGCGCGGGCCCCCGCCCTCCCCTTCCAGGAAGGCACGGATGGTGGCGCCTTCCTTGCCGACGCGGTCGGCGCGCACCACGCGGGCGCGGTTGAGGACGAAGACCGGTTCGTCATTGCCCGCGCCGAAGGGGGCCAGGCGCGCGACCTGGGTCGCGACCTCCATCGTGGCGCCCTGGACGGTGAGCGAGCCCTCGACGGCGAGGTCGGCGGCGCCCGGAAGGTCCGCCGCATGGGCCAGGCGTTCGTCGAGAAACGCATGAAATTCGCCCTCCTTCGCCGCATGGAAGGAGAAGCCCGCCGCCATGGCGTGGCCGCCGCCGGTGTGCAGCAGTCCCATCTGGCGCGCGGCGATGATGGCGGCGCCGAGATCGACGCCGGGGAGTGACCGGCCCGAACCCTTCGCCAGGCCGTCCGACAGGCCGGCGACGCAGGCGGGGCGGTTGAACTTCTCCTTCATCCGGCCGGCGACGATGCCGACGACGCCGGGGTGCCAGCCTTCGCCGACGACCAGCAGCACGGGGTGGCCGTGCTCCACCTGGCGGGCGGCTTCCGTCATGGCGGCGGTCAGCACATCGGCCTCCACCTCCTGCCGCCGCTTGTTCACGGAATCCAGCTTCTCGGCCATGGCGCGGGCCTCGATCGGGTCGTCCTCCAGCAGCAGGCGGAGGCCCATATCGGCTTCGTCGATGCGGCCGGAGGCGTTGATGCGCGGGCCCAGCAGGTAGCCGAGGGTGTGGGCGCTGGGGCTGTCCTTCGCCAGCGCGACGTCGAGCAGGGCGGCGATGCCGGCGCGGCCCCGGCGGGCCATGATCTTGAGGCCCTGCGTCACCAGCGCGCGGTTCAGCCCGGTCAGCGGCATCACGTCGCAGACGGTGGCGAGGGCCACCAGGTCCAGCAGGTCGAGCATCTTCGGCTCGGGCCGGTTGGCGAAATGGCCGCGGCGGCGGAGCTCGCGCAAGGTCGCGACGCCGGCCAGGAAGGCGACGCCGGCGGCGCAGAGATGGCCGAGGCCGCTGGTGCAGTCCGGGCGGTTGGGGTTCACCGCGGCGCGAACGCGGGGGATCGGGCCCTCGGCCTTGTGGTGGTCGAGGATGACGATGTCGGCGCGGTTGTGGGCGACGGCCAGCGCGGCCTCCGCCGCGATGCCGCAATCCACGGTGACGATCAGCGTGGCGCCACGGTCGCAGAGGGAGGAGATGGCGCCGGCATTGGGGCCGTAGCCTTCGCGGATGCGATCGGGGACGTAGTGGGTGACGGCGCAGCCGAGTTCGCGCAGCAGGCGGGTGGTGAGCGCGCCGGAACACGCGCCGTCCACGTCATAATCGCCGAAGACCGCGACATGTTCGCCACGCTGCGCGGCATCCGCCAGGCGCGCGGCGGCCACATCCATGTCCCGCAGGCAGGAGGGATCGGGCAGCAGGGCGCGCAAGGTGGGTTCGAGGAAATCCGCGGCGCCGTCGATGCCGACGCCGCGGGCCGCCAGCAACCGCCCGACCAGTTCGGGCAGCGCCAGGCGCTGGGCGATGGCGGCGCCGGTCCGCGCATCCCCCTGCCGCCAGATCCAGCGGCGGCCGGTGGCGGAATGCGCGACGCCCAGTGCGATCGCGGCTGCCGCCGCGGGCGCCACCCCGTCCATGATCCCCCCTTGGATCACCCCTGGAACGCGGCGGGCTTCAGCGCGAAATTATGGTGCCCTTCCACGTAGCGGACGGTGCCGGACTTGCTGCGCATCACGATGGAATGGGTGATCGCGCCGCCGGGGACGGTGCGGACGCCGCGCAGCATCGGGCCGGTGGTGACGCCGGTGGCGGCGAACATCACATCGCCCTTGGCCATGTCTTCCAGCCCGTAGACGCGGTTGGGGTCGATGATGCCCATCTCCCGCGCGCGGGCCACCTGTTCGTCATTCTCGAACAGCAGCTTGCCCTGCATCTGGCCACCGATGCAGCGCAGCGCGGCCGCCGCCAGCACGCCTTCCGGCGCGCCGCCGCTGCCCATGTAGATGTCGACACCCGTATCGGCCTGGGACACGGCGACGACGCCGGAGACATCGCCATCCGGGATCATCATGATGCGGGCGCCGGCAGCGCGGGCGCGCTTGACGATGTCCTTGTGCCGGTCGCGGTCCAGCAGGCACACGACGAGGTCCGTGATCTCGCACTTCTTGGCGAGGGCGAGGTTCTTCAGGTTCTCCTCCACCGAGGCGTCGATGTGCACGACGCCATCGGGCAGGCCCGGGCCGACCGCGATCTTTTCCATGTAGACGTCGGGCGCGTGCAGGAAGCCGCCGCGCTGCGCCAGCGCCACGCAGGCCATGGCGTTGGGGCCGCCCTTGGCGGTGATCGTCGTGCCTTCCAGCGGATCGACGGCGATGTCCACTTCGGGCCCACCGCCAGCCTTGGCGTAGAGGCCGACCTTCTCGCCGATGTAGAGCATCGGCGCCTCATCCATCTCCCCTTCCCCGATCACGACGGTGCCGGAGATGGCAACGGTGTCGAAGGCCTTGCGCATGGCTTCCACGGCCGCGCCATCGGCCGCGTTCTTGTCGCCGCGCCCCATCCAGCGGGAGGCGGCGAGGCCCGCGGCCTCCGTCACCCGGACGAGTTCCAGGGCGAGGTTGCGGTCCACATGAACCTGGCGGTCGTGTTCAGCCACGGGCAGTTCCTCCGGATCGGTGCGGCAGGGTAACGCGGCCGGGGGCGGCGCGGCACCCGTCACTTCGGTGTTGGCTTGTTGCCCCGAACCGGGGCGGACGTGAAGAGGACGTTTGCGTCAGCGAGTAGAGACAACCGCCCCGCAGGCAGCGGGCAGGTTGCGCGGGGCCGCGCGGCGGGCGGCGAAGAGGGTGCAGCCCGGGCCGATAACCTGGCCGAACAGCGTCCCGTCCTCATCCAGTTCCGCGTCCAAATCCACCGTGACGTAGTTGGGGGGATGCATCAGCCAGCGCCCGGCGGTGATGGTGGCGGTGTCGCCATCCGGCGTTGTCGCGATCTCGTAGCAGCCCTCCGCCGCCTGCGGGTTGCTGGCGAGGGGGAAGAAATGGAACACGCCGGACAGGCGGCCATCACCCTGGGGCCGAAGCCGGAGATTCATGCCGGTGGAGCCCTGGGTGCAGACATAGGTGCCGGACCAGTCGCCGGCGAAGCGACTGTCTTCCGCCCGCGCCGGCACGGCCAGCGCGAGCAGCAGGAGAAGGGCGGCCGAGGCCCTCACAGCGCCTCGATTCGGATCATGGCGGGCTTCTCCACCACGGCTTCCAGCGCCTCGATCCGCGCGATGGCGGCGCGCATCTGGCTTTCCTCGCAATCATGGGTCGTGACGACGACCGGCACGGCCTCACCAGGCGCGCGGCCGCGCTGGAGCATGGATTCGAGGCTGATGGCATTGTCGCGCAGCGCCGCGGTGACATCGGCGATGACGCCCGGACGGTCCACCACCATCAGCCGCAGGTAATAGGCGCCGACGCGCTGCGACATGGGCAGGGAGGGCGCGTGGGACAGGGCGGCGGAGGCGACGCCCCAGACCGGCGTCGTGCGGCCGCGGGCGATGTCGATCAGATCCGCCACCACGGCGGAGGCGGTGGGGCCCGCACCGGCGCCGCGGCCTTCCAGCACCACGCGGCCGACGAAATCGCCTTCCGCCACCACCGCGTTGAAGACGCCATCGACCCGGGCGATGGGGTGGCTGACCGGGATCATGCAGGGGTGCATCCGCGTCTCGATTCCCGCATCGGTGCGGCGCGCGATGCCCAGCAGCTTGATGCGGTAGCCCAGTTCCTCCGCCAGCTTGATGTCGAGCGCGCTGACGCTGCGGATGCCTTCCACATGCACGCCGGCGAAATCGACCGGACGGCCGAAGGCCAGCGCCGCCAGGATCGCCAGCTTGTGGGCGGCGTCGATGCCATCCACGTCGAAGCTGGGATCGGCCTCGGCATAGCCGAGCTTCTGGGCCTCGGTGAGCGCCTGGGCGAATTCGATCCCCCGCTCCCGCATCTGCGTCAGGATGTAGTTGCAGGTGCCGTTCAGGATGCCCATCACGCGGGTCAGGTCGTTCGCGGCCAGGCCTTCGCGCAGTGCCTTGATGGCGGGGATGCCGCCGGCGACGGCCGCTTCGAAGCAGAGCGCGACACCCTTGGCTTCCGCGGTGGCGGCGAGTTCGGCGCCGTGGATCGCCAGCAGCGCCTTGTTGGCGGTGACGACGGGCTTGCCGGCGGCGAGTGCCGCGCGGACCAGATCGGCGGCCGGGCCTTCGGTGCCGCCGATGGTTTCCACCACCACATCGACACCAGGGTCGTTGGCCAGCGCCGCGGCATCATCGTACCAGCGGAGCCCCGCGATGGAGACGCCCCGGTCCCGCGTGCGGTCGCGGGCGGAGACGGCGGTGACGGCGATGGGGCGGCCGGCGCGCGCGGCGACCGTCGCGGCATTGTCCCGCAGCAAGGTGAGGACGCCGGCACCGACGGTGCCGAGGCCGGCGACGCCGACGGAAAGGGGCTTGGTCATTGAGGTGATCCCAGGAAGGCGGGGCGGGTGTGGTGTTGATCCCGCGAAGCCCCCCCTCACCCTGCCCTCTCCCCCCGTTGGGGGGGAGAGGGTTCTCAAGTGAGAGGGGTTGGATGAGTCAGGCGGCGTCGACGTCGATACCGTCCACGGGGCCGGCATTGTCGGCGGCGAGGAAGGTCTTGATGCCGCGCAGCGCCTGGCGGATGCGGTGGTTGTTTTCCACCAGCGCGATGCGGACATGGTCATCGCCATGTTCGCCGAAGCCGAGGCCCGGGGCGACGGCGACCTTCGCCTTCTCCAGCAGCAGCTTGGAGAAGCCGACGGAGCCGAGATGCTTGAAGCGGTCGGGGATCGGCGCCCAGAGGAACATGGAGCCATCGGGGCTCGGCACGTTCCAGCCGGCGGCATGCAGGCCCTTGACCAGCACGTCGCGGCGTTCGCGATAGAGCTCCCGCATATCCGCCACGCAATCCTGCGGGCCGTTCAGCGCGGCGACGGCGGCGACCTGGATGGGCGTGAAGGCGCCGTAGTCGAGGTAGGACTTCACCCGCGTCAGCGCCGAGATCAGGCGCTGGTTGCCGGCGGCGAAGCCCATGCGCCAGCCCGGCATGTTGTAGGTCTTGGACATGGAGGTGAATTCCACCGTCACATCCTTCGCGCCGGGGATTTCCAGCACGGAGGGGGGCGGGTTCGCCTCGTCGAAATAGAGCTCGGCATAGGCGAGGTCGGAGAGGATGAAGAGTTCATGCTTCCGCGCCAGCGCCACCAGATCCTTGTAGAATTCGCGGCTGGCGAGGAGGGCGGTGGGGTTGGAGGGGAAGTTGACGATGACGGCCGTCGGCTTCGGCACGGAATGCCGCACCGCGCGGTCGATCGCCTCCAGCATCGTGTCATCGGGGGTGTAGGGGATGGATCGCGCGGAGGCGCCGGCGATGATGAAGCCGAACTGGTGGATGGGGTAGGACGGGTTCGGCACCAGGATGGTGTCGCCCGGGCTGCTGATGGCCTGGGCGAGGTTGGCGAGGCCTTCCTTGGAACCGAGGGTGGCGACCACCTCCGTCTCCGGGTCCAGCTTCACGCCGAAGCGGCGGGCGTAGTAACCGGCCAGCGCCTTGCGCAGGCCCGGGATGCCCTTCGACATGGAATAGCGATGGGTGCGGGGGTCCTGCACCGCCTCGATCAGCTTGGCGACGATATGGGGCGGCGTGGGCGTATCCGGGTTACCCATGCCGAGGTCGACGATGTCCTCCGCATGGGCACGGGCCTTGGCCTTGGCCGAGTTCACCTCGGCGAAGACGTAGGGCGGCAGGCGCCGGATGCGGTGGAACTCCTCGGTCATTCTCGTCGTCCGCCCAGATGAAGGTGATGGGATGAGGGAGGGGGCGATATACAGCAGGCCGTCCCGCCATGCGAGGTTAGGGCGTGCGAGGCGCCAGCAGGTCCCGGGTGGGTGCGGGCGGCAGGCCGAGCATTTCGGGCAGGGCCGGGGCGGGCGGGGCGCCGCGCGGCTGGATGGTTTCCGCGGGCGCGCCGGCGCCTGGGACCGTGGCGCGCGGGGCGGCGGCGCCTGGGAATGCCGCTGGCGCGGCGGGGCGGGGCGCTTCGAACCGGATGGCGGGTGCCGCGGCCAGGCGCGGCGGCGGCGGGGGCGCGGCGCCTTCGGGCAGGGGCGCCGGCACGCCGGGCGGGCTGGCCGGGCGCGATGCGGGATCGGTGCGGGCGAATTCGCGGTCCCCGGCCAGGGCGGCCGTCAACGCCGCGCGCGTGGCGGCATCGGGCGGCACCGGCCGCGCCGGCACGGTGGCCAGGTTCGGGTAGGGCGCCGTCATGCCCGGCGGCGGCAGGCGTTCATCGAGGTAGGCGCCGCTGACGTTGCGCCACCAATAGCTCGGCTGCAGGTCGCGCGGCACATCGCCGCAGGCCGCCAGCAGCGGCAGAAGCAGCAGGCCACCCAGCCGGGGCCGGGCGGGCAGGGAGATGGCGGGGCGATCGACGCGCGGGTGCATGGCTTCCCATCCTTCGCGACCCGAGGGTGCGGCCAGAGGGTTACCGCGAACCACCCGCCCGCGAAAGCGTCAGTGTGCAGACGCTCATGCCGGCCCGGATGGCGGGACGCCCGGCGGCGGCGCATAATCAGGCCAACACGGTTCGCCGGGACCATCCCGGCAAAGAGGGGGCGCATGGCTCAGGGCGGGGCGCAGAATGGCGGCGCGGATCGGGGTGTCGACAAGGGCGCCTTCAGGCTGCCGGACCCGGCCCTGGTGTCGCGCACCATGGCCGATGTGGCGGAACGCGGGCAGCGGATCGTCACGGATTTCCTGAAGCGCCAGGCGGAAGGCAGTGCAGCGGGACCGGACCCCGCGCATATCGGCTCCGCCTTCCTCGACATGACGACGCGGCTGATGACCAACCCCGCGCGGCTGATGCAGGCGCAGATCGGCTTCTGGCAGGACTACCTGACCCTGTGGCAGAACACCGCGCGCCGCATGATGGGCGACCCGGTGGCGCCGGTGATCGAGGAGCCGAAGGGCGACCGCCGCTTCAAGGACGACGCCTGGCGGGAGAACGAGGTCTTCGACTTCATCCGCCAATCCTACCTGCTGTCCGCCCGCTACTTCACCAATGTGGTGCAGGGGGCGGAGGGGCTGGACCAGAAGACCGCGCAGAAGGTCGATTTCTACACGCGGCAATTCGTCGATGCGATGAGCCCTTCCAACTTCCTGATGACCAACCCGGAAGTGCTGCGCCGGACGGCGGAGACGGGCGGCGAGAACCTGCTGAAGGGCCTGTCCAACCTGCTGTCCGACCTGGAACGCGGCAAGGGCCAGCTTCGCATCCGCATGACAGACGACACCAAGTTCAAGGTGGGCGAGAACATCGCCGTCACGCCCGGCAAGGTCATCTACCGCAACGACCTGATGGAGCTGATCCAGTACGCGCCCACGACGGAGACGGTGCTGAAGCGGCCGCTGCTGATCCTGCCGCCCTGGATCAACAAGTTCTACATCCTCGACCTCCGCCCCAAGAACAGTTTCATCCGCTGGGCCACCGAGCAGGGGCACACGGTGTTCGTGGCGTCCTGGGTCAATCCGGATGAGCATCTGAGCGAGAAGGGCTTCGAGGACTACATGCGGGAGGGGCCCTACGCCGCGCTCGATGCGATCGAGCAGGCGACGGGGGAGAAGGCGATCAACGCCATCGGCTACTGCCTGGGCGGCACGCTGCTGGCCTGCACGCTGGCGCATATGGCCGCGCGCAAGGACACGCGCATCAAGACCGCGACCTACTTCGTCACCATGACGGATTTCGAGGAAGCCGGCGAACTCGGCGTCTTCATCGACGAGGAACAGCTCCAGGGCCTCGAGGAGAAGATGCAGAAGAAGGGGTTCCTGGAGGGGCGGGAGATGGCGACCACCTTCAACATGCTCCGCGCCAATGACCTGATCTGGTCCTTCGTCGTGAACAACTACCTGATGGGGCAGGAGCCCTTCCCCTTCGACCTGCTCTACTGGAACGACGACAGCACCCGCATGCCGGCGAAGATGCACAGCTTCTACCTGCGGCGGATGTACCAGCAGAACGATCTGGTGAAGCCGGGGGGAATCGAGCTGGATGGCGTCGCGCTGGATCTGCGGAAGATCAAGGTGCCGACCTACATGATCTCGACTCGGGAGGACCACATCGCGCCGTGGAAATCCACCTATCGCGGCACGCAGATCTATGGCGGCAAGACGCGCTTCGTGCTCGCGGCCTCCGGCCACATCGCCGGCGTGGTGAACCCGCCGGATTCGGGAAAATACAGCCACTGGGTGAATGAGAGCCTGCCCGCGGACCCGGATGATTGGTTCAAGGGCGCGACGGAGCTTTCGGGTTCCTGGTGGCCGGACTGGCAGCGCTGGGTGATGGCGCAGGACCGGACCATGGTGCC
Source organism: Falsiroseomonas sp. (assembly GCF_051859025.1). Classification (GTDB taxonomy): domain Bacteria; phylum Pseudomonadota; class Alphaproteobacteria; order Acetobacterales; family Acetobacteraceae; genus Falsiroseomonas. Next base: position 78,577 of record NZ_JBHYGL010000014.1, read on the forward strand.
GGCGCGGATGCCAGGCGATGGCGCGCTGAAGCCGCTGGCGGAGGCGCCCGGCACCTATGTGACGGTGATGGCCAAGGATTGAGCACCCGCCCGCGGCCGCCGTCATCGGAGCGGCGGCCGCGCGCGAGCGGCATCGAAATCCCGCTCCGGTTGAGTTGATCGATTTCGGCCTTGATGTTTTGCTACCCAGGCGCGATTGAAGCGTTCCGAGACTACCATGGCGCGATCATGTTTTCATCGATTGCGCCATTACTCGGTTTTTACTTTACGCTATTGTGACGGGTGAGCGGTCAACAGGACCGCTGGTCGAGCCACCGCACAGCAGCGAAAGATGGGTTGCCCGGGGCTCCGAGTGGATCTGCTTCCATGAGCGACGATGTGCGGTCGGCGTTGGCCCAGGCGCTGGAAGCGGCGCTGCGGGACGCGTTGCGCGGTCAGACCGATCCGGGGGCCTACCTCGACGGCATCAGGGCAGATGTGCTGCCATCCCTGCTGGGCGGCCAGCGGCAGGAAGGCGCGCTGCTGCGGGACCCCGACCACGCCGCCGTGGTGGCCGGCATCTTCGCCGAGGTGGTGCTGAAGCTGCGGGAGGAGTGGCGGCGGTAGCCGTCCCCCCCTCGGCCAGGATCCTCAGCGAGGGCCGATCGACATCCCGCGCCCCGGCAGCGGGTCCAGCCAGCCACTATCGGGGTCCAGCGCGCCGGACAGGCCCCAGACATTGCTGCGCGCCAGGCGGCTGGCCTCGTCACGGGCGAGCGCCGTGGCGATGCGCGTCTGGGACAGCGGGCCGGGCCTGGCGAGGAAGGCCAGCGTCCCCTCCCCGCCCGGTTCGAAGATCGCGGGGCTGAGGGCGCGGATGGCGGCCGGACGGTCGCCGCGCGCCAGCGCCACATGGGCGGCGGACAGCGCCCGGGCCACGGCATCGGGCGAGGCCCCGGCGCGGATGCCGAGCGCGGCGCGGAGTTCGGTGCGCGCGCCCCGCATCTCGAACCCCACGCTTGGCGACAGGGGCGCCCAGCGCAGATCGCGGGCGAATTCGGCGGCGATCACCTCCACCCGCGCGGCCGCGCGGGCCATGCGGGACGGGTCATTGGCCAGGGACCGGCCGGCATCATCGAAATCCGTGGCGGCCTGGTTGACCAGGTCCAGCACGGGATCGGCGCTGCCGGCGGCCAGCACGGCGGGGATGCGGGCGACCGGGGATGGCGTGCGCATTTCCGCGCAGGCGGAGAGCGCCACCGGCAAGGCCAGCAACAACAGGGCATTCCGGCCGCGGCGCAATGGGCTGCTCCCCTTCCCGACCCCCGTGGTGTAGCCGATGCGGGCGGCGTCGCGGAAGGGCGCTACTCGTCGAGTCCCGTGTCGCGGCCGAGGCGGATGAGCTCGCCATAGGCCAGCGCGGTGGCGGCATTCGCCGCGCGGGATTGCGGCAGGCGGTCCAGCCTGGCGAGCAACCCGGCGGGCTGGCCGCCCGCCACCGGCGCCAGCGCGGCCGCGCCGGCCTGGCGGTTTCCGGCATCGAGCGCCGCGGCGGCCTCGATCATCGCGCGCGCCACGGCATCGGCCGGCAGGGCGGGGGGGATGCCGATGGTGCCGCGGACCTCGTCGCGGCCCTGGCGCAGCAGGCCGGCGATCATGGGGGCGGTGGCGTTCCAGGTGGGATCGGCGGGCAGTTCGGTCGCCAGCCATTCCAGCCGCGCGACGGCGCGCGCGGCCTCCGCCGGCTGGCCATCGAGGCGGCGCGTATCGGCGAAGGCATAGGCGGCGCTGGTGACGGTGGCGCGCATGGGATCGCCGGCGCCCTGCATCGGCGGCAGCGGCACGGTGTCCAGGCCGGCCATCGGGCCCGGCGCGGCCGGGGCGGTGCAGGCGGCCAGCGCCAGCGCCAGCGCGGCGGCGATCAGCCGGGGCAGGTCAGAATAGCGGGCGGCCACGGCGCTCTCCCCGATCACGCTCCACCAGCGCGGCGCGGGCCCGGGTGGTTCCGGCGATCGCCTGCGGAAGGCTCGGCAGGCTGGCGAGGCGCGACAGCGCGGCCCCATCCGGCGCCAGGGGCAGCAGCGCAGCCTCCGCCGCAACGGGGTTGCGCAGGCGGAGCGCGGCGGCGGCGCCGTAGAGCGCATCCACCGCGGCCTGGGCGCTGGCATCGGCGCGGAAGCCGAAGGCGCGGCGGGCCTCCGCCCTTCCCTGGCGGAGCATTGGCACCACCAGCGGGTCCAGATCCCGCCAGGCGCCGCCATCCAGCGCGACCGCCAGGTATTCAAGCTGCGCCAGAGCCGTCGCCACCCCCGCGGGGTCGCCGGCCAGGCTGCCCGGGCTGGCGAAGGCGAAGGCGGCGGCGAGGATGGCGCCGCGGCTGGGGTCACCCGCGCCGGGGAAGGCGGCGGTGGCGGGCAGTTGCACCGATTCCGGCGGCGGCACCGGCGTGCATGCGCCGAGGAGCGGGAGGAGGATCAGGAATCGGCGGCGCATCGCAGCCTCCTTCGGTGCCGCCGGTTCCGCCTCGCGTCAGCCCTTCGCCAGGCTCGCGCGATGGCGCCTGGCCAGCGCGACATAGGCGGGCGCGGTGCGGTCGAAGCGGGCGCGTTCCTCGGCATCCATCACGCGCACCAGCTTGGCGGGGCTGCCCATCCAGAGCTCGTTCGGGCCGATGCGCTTGCCCGGCGGCAGCATGCCCCCGGCGCCGAGCATGCCGCCTTCCTCGATCACCGCGCGGTCCAGCACGGTGGCGCCCATGCCGACGAAGGCACGGTTGTGCAAGGTGCAGGCGTGGATGATGCAGGCATGGCCGATGGTGACGTCATCGCCGATAATCAGCGGCTCCGCCCCCGCATTCAGGTGCAGGATGCTGCCATCCTGGATGTTGGTGCGGGCGCCGATGCGCATGATGTTGGTGTCGCCGCGGAGCACGCAGTGATACCAGACGCTGCTCTCCTCCCCGATCTCGACATCGCCGATGACGACCGCCGTGGGGGCGACCCAGGCGGTGGGGTGGAGCTTCGGCTGCTTGTCCTCGAAGGGGAGGAGCGCGCCTGGGACATTGTTCTCGGTCATGGTCGTTTCCTATTCGGCGGCCTGGGCCAGCGGCAGGGCGCCCGCGACATCCACGCCCAGCATCAGGCCAATGTTCTGCACGGCGGCACCGGACGCGCCCTTGCCGAGGTTGTCGAGCCTGGCCACCAGCACGGCCTGGCCACGCGCCTCATTCCCGAAGACGCGCAGTTCCAGCCAGTTGGTGCCGTTCACATCCTCCGGTGCCAGCCGCGCCTTGCCGTCGGCGTCTTCCACCCGCACCCAGCCGGAGCCCGCATAGGCGGCGCGGAGGCAGGCTTCGAGGTCGGCGGGCTTGGGCGCGCCATTCAGCAGGTCGAGGTGCAGCGGCACGCTGACCAGCATCCCCTGCGCGAAATCGCCGACCGAGGGGACGAAGAGGGGCCGCCTCGCCAGGCCGCTGTAGTGCTGGATCTCGGCCACATGCTTGTGCTCCAGCCCCAGGCCATACAGGAAGAAGGGCGCGGTGGTGCGGGCGGGCTCGAACTCCGCGATCATCGACTTGCCGCCGCCGGTGTAGCCGGAGACGGCGTTGATGGTGACGGGATAGTCCTTCGGCAGGATGCCGGCGTCGACCAGCGGGCGCAGCAGCGCGATGCCGCCCGTGGGGTAGCAGCCGGGGTTGGACACGCGAGCGGCCGCGGCGATGGCGGCGGCATGGCCGGGCAGTTCGGCGAAGCCATAGACCCAGTCGGGATCCGTGCGATGCGCGGTGGAGGCATCGATCAGCTTCGGTGCCTGCGCGCCGAGGCCGGCGGCCATGGCGGCGCTTTCCTTCGCGGCGGCATCGGGCAGGCAGAGCACCACCACATCCACCTCCGCCATCAGGGCGCGCTTGGCGTCCGGGTTCTTCCGGTCGGCTTCCGCGATGCTGCGCAGCGCGATGCCGGGGAAGCGTTCCAGGCGCTCGCGGATCTGCAGGCCGGTGGTGCCGGCCTCGCCATCGATGAAGACGCTGGGAATGGGTCCCTTGGGCATGGTGCTGATCCTGTCACGCGACGGGGATGGGGATGGAAACGGGCGGAAAAAGCAAGAGGGGCAGGCCCTTGCGGACCTGCCCCCCTGATAAACCAGCCATGCGGCCGGGCGTGGCGCCCGGTCCGCCGGGCGTCAGCGCTTGGAGAACTGGAAGGAACGTCGGGCCTTGGCCTTGCCGTACTTCTTGCGCTCGACCACGCGCGAGTCGCGCGTCAGGAAGCCCGCCTTCTTCAGGATGCTGCGCAGGCCCGGCTCGTAGTAGGTGAGCGCGCGGGAGATGCCGTGGCGCAGCGCGCCGGCCTGGCCGGAGAGCCCGCCGCCGACGACGGTCGCGAAGACGTCGAACTGCTGGTACCGGTCCGCCACCAGGAAGGGCTGGCTGATCAGCATCCGCAGCACGGGGCGCGCGAAGTACTTGGAGGAGGGCTTGCCGTTGATCTGGATCGTGCCCTTGCCGGGCTTCACCCAGACGCGGGCGATGGCGTTCTTGCGGCGGCCCGTGGCGTAGGAACGGCCGAGCGCGTCGCGCTTCGGCTCGACCGGCGCGGCGGAGCCGATGGCGGCGGGGCCACCGGCCGCGTTCACCAAGTCCTTGAGTTCGGCCAGCGAACCACCGGTGCGGGGAGAATCACTCATCTCAGGCAACCTTCTTCGCCGGGCCACCGGCCAGGTTCTTGCGGTTCAGGGCACCGACATCGAGGGCAGTCGGGGTGTTGCCGGCATGGGGATGCTCCGGCCCCGCATAGACATGCAGGTTGCGCATCTGGGCGCGGCCGAGCGGGCCGCGCGTGATCATGCGCTCCACCGCCTTTTCCAGCACCCGTTCCGGGTGCGGGCTGGCCAGGCGTTCCGCAACCGTGCGGCCCTTGATGCCGCCGGCGTAGCCGGTGTGCCAGTAGAAGACGGACTGCTCGGCCTTCTGGCCGGTGACCTTCACCTTCTTGGCGTTGATGACGACGACATGGTCGCCGCAATCGACATGCGGGGTGAAGGTGGCCTTGTGCTTCCCGCGGAGGCGGTTGGCGATGAGGGCCGCGACGCGGCCGAGCACGAGGCCCTCCGCATCGATCAGGATCCAGCCCTTGGAGACCTCCGCAGGCTTGATCGAGGTTGTCTGGCGCGTGAGCATTGGTGTGTCGGTTGTCCGGTGTGAACTGGGGGCAGCTTATCGGGGGTGGGGGCCGGAAAGTCAAGCCGGAAGGCCGGTTTGCGCGTGGCGGTATCCCGTTACCACCAAACTCCGCAACCCCCGTCAAGCGGGGCCGTGGCAGAGAGAGGACCCCATGGGAAGGAGACCTCCATGCTCAGCCACGTCACCCTTGGCACCAACGACCTGCCCCGCGCCATCGCCTTCTTCGACCGGGCGCTGGCCCCGCTGGGGATCGTGCGGCACGAGACCAGCCTGGAACACGGCATGGCCGGCTATGCCCGGGCGGCGGAGGGCACGCCGCAGCTCTGGCTGATGCGCCCCATCGATGGGCGGGCCGCCACCGTCGGCAATGGCGTGACGCTGGCCTTCGAAGCCGCGGACCGCGCGACGGTCGATGCCTTCCATGCCGCCGGGATCGCCGCGGGCGGTCGGGACGAGGGTAGCCCCGGGCTGCGACCGCATTATCATGCCGACTTGTAGCCCGGGCTTCCCGCCAGGGCGGGCGCCCTCGCTTGGTCTCGGCGGCGCCTGGCACTCCCCGGTGCTCGCCAAGACTACCAGTCTTGGCTGCGCGCCTTTGAATGCCAGGCACCACCGATCCCGGCGCGATCATCGCCCGCCCTGGCGGGAAGTCCGGGCCGGGGCGTATCTGCGCGACCCCGACGGCAACAAGATTGGCTGCGCCTGCCACGGGCCCGGATAGGGGCGCGGCGGCCCGCGCGGCCCAAGGGGATAGCGCCATGGATGACGGTATGAGCGGGAAGAAGGCATTCGGGCTGGGGCGCAATGCCTCCAACTACGGCGATCCGGCCTTCGCCCTCTATCTCCGCCGGTCCTTCGCCAAGTCGATGGGCTATTCCCAGGCGATGCTGGACAAGCCCGTGGTCGGCATCGCGGACACGGCCAGCGACTACAACAACTGCCACCGCACCATCCCGGAGCTGATCGAGGCGGTGAAGCGCGGCGTGCTGGCCGCCGGCGGGCTGCCGCTGTCCTTCCCGACGATCAGCATCTGCGAACCCTCGCTCAGCCCCTGTTCCATGCACTACCGGAACCTGATGGCGCTGGACACGGAAGCCATGCTGGCCAACCAGCCCATGGATGCCGCGGTGCTGGTGGGGGGCTGCGACAAGACGGTGCCGGCGCAGTTGATGGCGGCGATCAGCGCGGGCACGCCTTCCGTCATGCTCGTCGTCGGCCCGATGCTGGCCCAGGCGTTCGAGGGTGAGCGCCTGTCCGCCTGCACGGATTGCCGCCGCTACTGGGCCCGCTACCGCGCGGGCGAGGTGACGGAGGAGAAGATCGGGCTGCTGGAGGGCAAGCTGGCCACCACCGCCGGCACCTGCGGCGTGATGGGCACGGCCAGCACCATGGCCTGCCTGGCGGCGGTGCTGGGCTTCATGCCGCTGGATGCGGCCTCCGCCCCCGCCGTCCATGCCGACCGGCTGCGGATCGCGGAGGAAGCGGGCGCGCAGGCGGTGCGGCTGATCCGCAACCCCGTGGCGCCGCTGTCGCTGATGACGCAGGGCAACCTCGACAACGCGGCGCGGGTGCTGCTGGCGCTGGGCGGGTCCACCAATGCGATCGTGCACCTGGCCGCCATCGCGGGGCGGGCGGGCCTGAACCTCGACCTCAAGCGGCTGGATGCGCTGAGCGAGACGACGCCGGTGCTGGTGGACCTCAAGCCCACCGGCGATGGCTATATGGAGGATTTCCACGCCGCCGGCGGGATGCAGGCGCTGCTGTGGGAGCTGCGGGACCTGCTGGACCTGACGACGAAGGACCTGGATGGCGTGTCGCTGGCCGACCGCATCGGGGACGGCAGCCATTTCGTGGACCGGCGGATCATCCGGGAACGCGCCAAGCCCGTGAGCCCGGTCGGCGGCCTGATCGCGCTGTTCGGATCGCTGGCGCCGGATGGGGCGATCCTCAAGCGCAGCGCCGCGACGCCGTCGCTGTTCGAGACGGAGGCGCGCTGCCTGGTGTTCGACGGCCTGGCCGATCTCTCCGCGCGGATCGACGATCCGGACCTCGACGTGACGGCGCAGGACATCCTGGTGCTGAAGAATGTGGGACCGCGCAGCCCGGCGGGGATGCCGGAGGCCGGCTACCTGCCCATCCCCAAGAAGCTGGCGCGGCAAGGCGTGAAGGACATGGTGCGGATGAGCGATTGCCGCATGTCCGGCACCGCCTTCGGCACCATCGTGCTGCACATCTCGCCCGAGGCCGCCGTGGGCGGGCCGCTGGCGCTGGTGGAGACGGGCGACCGCATCAGGCTGTCGGTGAAGGACCGCAGGCTGGAGTTGCTGGTGGATGAGGCCACGCTGGCGGCCAGGCGCGCCGCCTGGCAGCCGGCGCCGGCGCCGAAGCGGGGCTGGGACCGCCTGGTGCATGAACAGGTGACGCAAGCGCCGGAGGGGGCCGATCTGCGGTTCCTGCAGGCGGCGCCTTGATCGCCGTCATCGGCGCTTCCGGCCGTAGCGGGGCGGCGCTGTGCCGCGCGCTGAAGGCCGCGGGGCGGCCCTTCATTCCCGTGGTGCGCAATGCAGCGCATTGGATCGCGACCGGCATCTCCGGCGAGGGGGTGTTTGCCGATCTGGAGGATGCGCGGGCGCTGCGCGTGGCACTGGCCGGTGCCACGGTGGTGGTGAACACCGCCCATGCGCGCCATGCGGCCGCCGTGCTGGCAGCGGCGCCGGAGGGGGCGCGCTTCGTGTTCCTCGGCTCCACGCGGCGATTCTCGCAATGGGCGGATGCGCATGGGGATGGCGTGCGGGCGGGGGAAGCGGCTTTCGTCGCCTCCGGCCGGGCCGGCGTGATGCTGCACCCCACGATGATCTATGGCGCGACGGGGGAGGATAACGTCCAGCGGCTGGCGGCGCTGCTGAAGCGCCTGCCGGTGGCGCCGCTGCCCGGCGGCGGGCGGGCGCTGGTACAGCCGATCCACCAGGCGGACCTCAGCCGCTGCATCCTGGCGGCGATCGACATCGAATGGACCAGGCCGGAGGTGATGGTGGTGGCGGGGCCGGAGCCCCTGCCCTATCGCGACTTCCTGCTGGCGGTCGCCGCCGCCGCGGGGCTGAAGCCGCCGCGCGTGGTTGACCTGCCGGTGGCGCTGCTGGAGGCGGTGGCGCCGCTGACGCGCTGGGTGCCGCGGGTGCCGACAATCGGCGCGGAGGAAGTGCGGCGGCTGGTGGAGGACAAGGCCTTCCCGGTGACGGAGATGCGCGATCGCCTCGGCGTGGTCGGGCGGCCGCTGGCGGAGGGGCTGGCGGCCACCTTTCGCGGGTAGCGGACGAGGTTGACCCTGAGGTTGACCCTTCTGGGAGGCGGGCCCATCAAAGAGCCAGTTCTCGTGAAGGGCCGCCCCCATGCCGATCGTCAACCGGATCGCCGAATTCCACCCCGAGATGACCGAATGGCGCCGGGATTTTCATCAGCATCCCGAACTGGGCTTCGAGGAGGTCCGCACCTCCGGCATCGTCGCCGCCAAGCTGCGCGAATTCGGCGTCGATGAGGTCATCACCGGCATCGCCAAGACCGGCGTTGTCGGCGTGATCCGGGGCAACGGTTTGTCCAACCGCGCCATCGGCTTCCGCGCCGACATGGACGCGCTGCCCATCGAGGAAGCGACGGGCAAGGCCTGGTCGTCCCAGAAGCCGGGCCTGATGCATGCCTGCGGGCATGACGGCCACACGACCATGCTGCTGGGCGCGGCGAAGTACCTGGCGGAAACCCGGAACTTCGACGGCACCGTCTACCTGATCTTCCAGCCGGCCGAGGAGAATCTGGCGGGCGGCGAGGTGATGGTGAAGGAAGGGCTGTTCGACCGCTTCCCGATGGACCGCGTCTTCGGCATGCATAACTGGCCGGGCGCGCCGGAAGGCGTCTTCCTGCATGCGCCGGGGCCCGTCATGGCAGCGGTCGCGAACCTGGAAGCCACGATCACCGGGCGCGGCGCGCATGGCGCCATGCCGCATAACGGCATCGACCCGATCCTGATCGCCAGCCACATCGTCACCGCGCTGCAATCCGTGGTGGCGCGCAACGTGAACCCGCTGGAAGCCGGCGTCATCACCATCGCCCATATCGAGGGCGGCTTCACCTTCAACGTCATCCCCGAGAGCGTGAAGATGCGCGGCACGGCGCGCTGGTTCCTGCCGGAAGTGGGCGACCTTCTGGAGGCGAAGTTCAAGGACATCGTCACCGGCGTGGCCGCCGCCTTCGGCGCCAAGGCCGAATGCAGCTTCACCCGCGCCTATCCCGCCACGGTGAACGAGCCCGAGAGCACGGAGATCGCGGCGCGCGCCGCGGCGATGGTGGTGGGCGAGGCTCGGTCCCGCAAACTGCCGCAGCCGACGATGGGGGGCGAGGATTTCAGCTTCATGCTGAATGAGCGGCCGGGCGCCTATTTGTTCCTCGGCGGCGGCAAGGGCGAGGGGGACGCGATGGTCCACCACCCGAAATACGACTTCAACGACGATATCCTGCCGATCGGGGCGAGCTGGTTCGCGACGCTGGCGGAGCAGGTGATGCCGCGCGGCTGAGGGGGCGCAGTCCCGGGAGGGGCCAGCCCCTCCCGGACCCACCCCGCCGGGGGCCGAGGCCCCCTCACTACCGCGACTACACTGAAGACGGTCCAGGGGCGTCACGCCCCTGGCGGGTGGGGTTCGGGGAGGGCAGCGCCCTCCCCGTTCAGCTGCCAACCTTCAGCGTGCTCGTCAGCCCGCGCAGGCAGGCCAGGATCGACAGCGGCGTGATCTTGCCGGTGCGGGGGTTCTCCTCGCTCGGCACGTTCTCGATCGTCATGGTCAGGCGCGCGCTCGCGGCTTCCACGCGGATGGTGTGGGTGTTGCGCGTCACATGCGGGTCCGCCCAGATCTCGATCGTCGTGCGCTGCGGGCCGATGCCGGCCAGCGCCAGCGCGGCGGCGACGTTGACGTTCGCGGGAAAACCCTGGGCGGCGTCGAAGGCGTTCCCCTTGAAGATCAGCTTCTTCTCGTCCTTCACGGCCAGCACATCGATGCCGTGCTGTTCGAGGTAGGGCGCGCCGACCAGGCCGCGGGGGGGCTTGCGCGTCTCGATGGTGACGGAGGCGACATCCCCTTCCGCCGCGGCACGAACGGCATCGAGGCCAAGCAGCGCGCCGGTGGGGACGATGATGCGGGCGCCGGTTTCGCGGGCGCGCTCCACCAGGTGCATGCGCGGCAGCAGGGCGCCGACGCTGCTGGGGACGAAGATGCGCCCGGCCTCAATGGCGGCGGTCGCGACTTCCTCGAACACCGAGGCGGGGGCTGCTTCGACGACGATGTCGGCGGCGGCGAGTTCGGCGAGGGAGACGATGGGCGGCTGCGTCTTGAAGCCGGCCAGATTGGCGCGCGCCTTGGCGTGGTCCCGCGCGGAGACGGCGTGGAGCTTCAGGCCTTCCACGCCCGCATCCAGCGCGCGGGCCAGATGCAGGCCGATGGCGCCGAGGCCGGCGATTCCGACGGTGAGTTCACGAGCCATGGCGGGTCCTCCTGGTGATTGGCGCCCGCTAGCACGGACCGATCAGCGCCGGAACCAGCGCAGCACGTCGAGCAGCGTGACGAGCGCCGCGGCGACGTAGGTGAAGGCGGCGGCGCGCAGCACGCGGCGGGCCTCCGGCATGTCCTCGGCCGGCAGGTAGCCGCCCTGTTCCAGCACGGGCAGCGCCTTGCCGAAGCTGGCGTCGAGTTCGACCGGCAGCGTCACCGCATGGATCGCGACGCGCAGCGACAGCAGCGCGACGATGGCGGCGATCTGGAGGGCGATGAAGGCCGGCGAATGGACGACGAGGACCAGCAGCGGGATGGTCGCCATGACGATCTGGGCGATGCGGAAGACCGGTGCCACCACCTGCACCAGCGCCTGGCGGCGGCGGAAGCCGGGCTCGCCGCGGTCATGCTGGACGGCGTGCGCGACCTCATGCGTCGCGACCGCCACGGCGGCGATGGATCGGCCGGCGTAGTGGGGCGGCGTCAGGCGGACGATTCGCGCATCAGGGTCGTAGTGGTCGCCATCGGGCGTTTCCTCCACGCGCACCGCCCGCAGCCCGGCCTCGTCCAGCAGATGCCGGGCGAGGTCGGCGCCGGTGCCGGGCAGGTCCGGGCGATCCGCCTGGGCGCGGGAGAGCACGTGGCGGATCCACAGCTGCGGGCCGAAGATGAGGGCCAGCAGCAGCACGCCGCCCAGGATGACGAGGATCACCATCCCGGGCGGGCGCCTGGTTCAGACGACGGGGCTGCGGCCGCCATCGACGTTGATGGCCGTGCCGGTGATGTAGCCGGCATTCTCGCTGGCGAGGAAAGTGGCGAGGGAGGCGAATTCCTCCGCCTTGCCGATGCGGCCGAGCGGCACGCCCTTGCCCTGTTCGGCCTTCCAGTCTTCCCAGGAAATGCCGCGCGGGTCGGCCGCGTGGCGGCGCACCCATTGGTCGCTTTCGATGATGCCGACGAGCATGCCATTGACGAGGATGTTGTGGGGCGCGCCCTCCCCCGCAAGCACCTTCGTCAGCGCCATGCCCGCGGCGCGGGAGACGGCGGTGGGCGCGCCCTGGGCGGCGGGCGCCTTGGCGCCGGTGTTCAGCACGTTGATAATCCGCCCCCAGCGGCGTTCCTGCATGCCGGGCCACACCGCGCGCGTCAGCCGGATGGCGGCGAAGAGCTTGAGGTCGAGGTCCGCCTGCCAGAGCGCGTCATCCACCTTCATGAACGGCCCGCGCTGGCTGGTGCCGGCGTTGTTCACCAGGATGTCGATGGGCCCGAGTTCGGCAGCGGCCGTGGCGGCGGCGCGGGCGCAGCCTTCGGCGGTGCCGACATCGGCCGAGATGGCCGCCACGCGGGCGCCCTGGAATTTTGCCGTTATGCCCGCCTTCGCGGTCGCCAGGGCTTCGTCCCCCCGCGCGACCAGCGCGACGGAGGCCCCCGATTCGACGAAATGGGTGGCGATGGCGAGGCCGAGGCCCTTGGAGCCGCCGGTGATGAGCGCCACGCGCCCATCGAGCCTGATCTGCATGTCTGGTGTCCCCCCGGGATTATCCGGGGGGGAAGGTATCCCCCCGGCGGGGGAAGGGCGAGTGGGGCGATCGACGGGGCTCGAACCCGCGACATCCAAGACCACAACCTGGCGCTCTACCAGCTGAGCTACGACCGCCACACGCCTTGCCCGGGGTGGAGCCCGGGCGGCGGGTGATAAGGCCGAGGGGGGCTTTGCGTCAACAGGGGGGGTTCTACCCGGCTGCGGCGCGGACGCCCCCGGCACGGCTGGCGATCCAGGCCTCCATGCGGGCCAGGGCCGCATCGATCACCGCATCGCCCTTGCAGAAGGCGAAGCGGGCGTAGTGGTTGGGCGCGTCGGCGCTGGCGTAGAAGGCCGTCACGGGGATGGCCGTGACCTTGGCCTCGATCGTCAGGGCCCGGCAGAAGGCGACGTCGTCGCCGTTGAAGCCCAAAGGCCGGAAATCGGTCGTGATGAAGTAGCTGCCCTGGGTCGGCAGCACGCCGAAGCCGAGGCGCGAGAGCCCCGCCGCCAGGCGGTCCCGCTTGGCCTGGAGGGAGGAGGACAGGCCCTCGAAATAGGCATCGTCCTTGGCGAGCCCAACGGCCACGCCGCGCTGCAGGTTGGGCGGCGTGGTGAAGGTGAGGTTCTGGTGCGCCTTGGTGACATTGGGCGCGAGCGAGCGGTCGCAGGTGACGTAGCCGATCTTCCAGCCCGTCAGGCTGAAGGTCTTGCCGGCGGACCCCACCCGCATGCAGCGTTCCCGCATGCCCGGCAGCGTCATCAGCGGGATGTGCTTCCAGCCGTCGAAGGTCAGGTGTTCATAGACCTCGTCGCAGACGGCGTAGCAGTCATGCTTCTGGACCAGGTCCGCGATGAAGGCGAGTTCGGCCGCGGTGAAGACCTTCGACGTCGGGTTCATCGGTGTGTTGAGCAGGATGGCCTTGGTCTTGGGCCCGAAGGCGGCGGCCAATTCAGCCCGGGGAAGTTCCCATTTCGGCGGCGTCAGGCGAACCAGCTTGGGGATGGCGCCCAGCAGCTTCACCACCGGCAGGTAGGTGTCATAGAGCGGCTCGATCAGCACGCATTCGTCGCCGGGGTTCAGCACGGCCATGAGGCAGGCGGTGATCGCCTCCGTCGCGCCGGAGGTGACGACGACCTCGGCATTCGGATCGACCTCGATCCCGTAGAAGCGCTTGTTGGCGGCGGCGACGGCCTGGCGCAGTTCGGGCGCGCCGGACATCGGGGGATACTGGTTGCGGCCGTCGAGCAGGGCGGCGGCGGCGGCGTGGATGACATCCGCGGGGCCGTCATAATCCGGGAAGCCCTGGCCGAGATTGATGGCGCCGTGTTCGTTGGCCAGCGCGGACATCACCGTGAAGATCGTGGTGCCGGTGGCGGAGAGCAGGTCGTTCTGGGGCTTCACGTCGGTGCCTCGGGGTATGGCGGGTGGTGACCGCATAGCATGCGCGGCGGGTTCGGCGAGGGATGATGGGAGGGGTGGGCCGGAGGCGCAATGTCGCGGCGGGCGAAAGCCCGTTTTTTGGGCGAATTGCACAATGCAAGGGCTATTTTTCTCCTACCCCCCCTAGAATCCGCCTCCGGCGGCGTTGCCGGGGTGGCACGTGCCATGCAAAACGACGCGCAGCAGGAGCGCCTGCACAGCCGCGGCCGCAAGGCCGAGGCAGGCCAGCGGGCCGGACCCGCCGGTGTGGCGGGCGCCGGGGGGAATGAGCGCACGCAACTCAGACGCGTGCGGAGCGACGGAGCCGATGAAGAAGATCGAGGCCATCATCAAGCCCTTCAAACTCGACGAGGTGAAGGACGCGCTGCACGAGATCGGCCTGCAGGGGCTGACGGTCGTGGAGGCCAAGGGATTCGGCCGGCAGAAGGGCCATACCGAACTGTACCGCGGCGCCGAATACGTCGTGGACTTCCTGCCCAAGGTGAAGATCGAGGTCGTCTGCCCGGATGAGCTGCTGGACCGCGCGATCGAGGCGATCACGCAGGCCGCGCGCACGGGCCGGATCGGCGACGGCAAGATCTTCATCAGCGACGTGCAGGAAGTGATCCGCATCCGCACCGGCGAACGGGGCGAGGACGCGGTCTGAGACCAGCGTCCGGGCCGTCCTTGGCGGCCCGGGCCAGGCAATGCCATCCGGCCCGCAAAAGCGGGCCGGGGGGAGACGGGCCGGACCGGCAGCAATGCCGGGGAAGGCTGGCTGGATCGCCGGGAGCCCCCTCTGGGGGGTCGGCACGATCCGGGCGCGCGGTGGGGACCGGTAACGCCGCGCGGCACAGGGACCGGGGTTGAGCACGGAAACAGGACCACACACGATGGCGAAGAAGCCGGCAGCCGGGGGCGCCAATGCCGCCGTCTCCAAGGTCATGGACATGATCAAGGAGCACAGCGTCGAATACGTCGACTTCCGCTTCACCGATCCGCGCGGCAAGTGGCAGCACACCGCGCAGCACGTCTCCACGATCGATGAGGACGTGTTCACCGACGGCATCATGTTCGATGGCTCCTCCATCGCCGGCTGGAAGGCGATCAACGAGTCCGACATGATCCTCATGCCGGATGCCTCCACCGCCGTCATGGATCCCTTCGCGGCCAAGCCGCAGATGATCCTGTTCTGCGACATCGTGGAGCCCTCTACGGGCCAGATGTACTCCCGCGACCCGCGCTCCACCGCGAAGCGCGCCGAGGCGTACCTGAAGTCCACGGGCATCGGCGACACCGCCTTCTTCGGCCCGGAAGCCGAGTTCTTCGTGTTCGACAGCGTGAAGTTCGGCACGGGCGGCAATTTCGGCCACTACATGCTGGAGTCGATCGAAGGCCCCGGCGCCAACATGAAGGACTACCCGGAAGGCAACATGGGCCATCGCCCTGTCGTCAAGGGTGGCTACTTCCCCGTCCCGCCGGTGGACAGCGAGACCGACCTGCGCGCCGAAATGCTCTCCACGATGGGCGAGATGGGCCTGCCGATCGAGAAGCATCACCATGAGGTCGCGCAGTCCCAGCACGAGCTCGGCACCAAGTTCGGCCCGCTGGTCGAACAGGCCGACTTCATGCAGATCTACAAGTACTGCGTGCACAACGTCGCCCACAGCTACGGCAAGACGGCGACCTTCATGCCGAAGCCGATCTATGGCGACAACGGCAGCGGCATGCACGTCCACCAGTCCATCTGGAAGAACGGCAAGCCGATCTTCGCGGGCAACGGCTATGCCGACCTGTCCGAGACGGCGCTGTACTACATCGGCGGCATCATCAAGCACGCGAAGGCGCTGAACGCCTTCACGAACCCGCTGACCAACAGCTACAAGCGCCTCATCCCGGGCTTCGAGGCCCCCGTGCTGCTGGCCTATTCGGCCCGCAACCGCTCCGCCTCCTGCCGCATCCCCTACGCGACGAGCCCGAAGGCCAAGCGCGTCGAGGTCCGCTTCCCGGATCCGGGTGCGAACCCCTACCTCGCCTTCGCCGCCATGCTGATGGCCGGCCTCGATGGCATCAAGAACAAGATCCATCCGGGCGAGGCGATGGACAAGGACCTGTACGACCTGCCGCCGGAGGAGCTGAAGGGCATTCCCACGGTGTGCGGCTCGCTCCGTGAGGCGCTGGGTGCGCTCGCCGCCGACCACGAGTTCCTGCTCGCCGGCGACGTGTTCACCAAGGACCAGATCGAGAGCTACATCGAGCTGAAGTGGACGGATGTGTACAAGTTCGAACACACCCCGCACCCCGTCGAGTTCGAGATGTACTACTCGGTCTGACAAGATTTTCCTTGTCGGAACATTCACTTAGGGACACCTGACGTTAGCCGCGACACGCAGCGGCAGGTGTCACTAAGTGCCTGAAGATGCTGGGCCGGATCGCGACATGTCTAACGCGATCCGGCCTTTTTCATGCGCGCCAGAAAGAACAAACCAAGAAAAACATAACGCGAAATCAGAGAATCGGCGAAACATTTCGACGATTTACTCAAATCGTACATACCCCCGCCCATCATGGCCCGTGGTTTCACCGTGCATCGAAGGGGTGGCCCATTCATGCGCAGGCGCTGCGCGCGCCGCCATCGCTGCGTATCAGGCAGCGCCGGATGGTGACGCGATGAGGGCCATCACTGTTGCAGCCAGACTGACGGAGGATGAGGCGGTGGTGACTGTCAGTGACGCCGCCGGGCCGATCCCCGAAGCGCTGATGGACCAGGTCTTCGTGCCGTTTGCGCCGATCCGCACCTGGACACCGAGCGGCGGGCTTGGCCTCGCCAAATGCTGGCAGGCGATTCTTGCCATGGGTGGGCAGGTGACAGTGGCTAATGTCGGCGCAGGCGTCCGCGTCGAGCTTCATTTCGATCAAGCCACCTTGGGCACTGATAGAGGCGAAGGCCTGACCATGGCATCACCGGTCGTGCATAGGCTCGCTGACAGTTCGTCTCTCTACTGATCAGGAATGTGCCAGCCTGCGTATGAGTGCTGGCCGAAGGAAGCCCCTTCACGATCCGACACACCGACAGGTGGACTTGCCCCGCTTTTGTGGACAGTCATTGGGTCAGTGACTGTTTGAGAATGCCAGCGGCTGAGGATTCGTGGGGGATTTTTCGTCCTGGGGAGGAGCCGGGCGCCGCCGATGCTGGTTGCATCGGCAAGTCCGGAGACGCGCCGCAGGCGTGCCTCCGGCACGACCCCGGCGCGGAAAAGCCCAGCGCGGAAAATCCCAGCGAAACCGACCCGCCGGTGTTCTCAAACGGTCTCTTGGGCGGTGTCCGCGACACGACCCCACATTCATGGCCACCAAGCAACGCGCCTCGGCATCTGGTTTCTGATCGGTATGCGATAGCAACAGATATCAATACCTACGCGCTCGGCAGCGTGATGACGAAGACCGCGCCGTCGGTGTCGTTGTGGGCCTCGATGGTGCCGCCCATACCCTTGATCAGGCTGCAGGTGAGCGACAGCCCTAGGCCGGTGCCCGTATCGGGCCCCTTGGTGGTGACGAATGGCTCGAACAGGCGGCCCATCACCTCCGGCGCGATGCCGCCGCCCGTGTCCGCCAAGGTCAGGTGCACCGTACCTTCCGCGCCCAGCGCGGCTGCAATGCGGACCCGTCGCGGCATGCCTGCAGGTCGCGAGGCCACCGCGTCGCGAGCGTTCAGCAACAGATTCGTCAACACCTGCTCAAGCAGCATCAACTGCCCACGTACGGTCGGTGAAGGATCGCCGAGCGCCAACTCAACAGTGATGCCCGCTTCGTACAGCGCAGCGCCTGCCAGACCAAGAGAACCCCGGATGGCGGCCTCGAGCGGTACTGCCTCCGGCGCGGCATCCTGCTCCGCGCCGCGCGCGAAGCGCCTCAAATGGTCGATCATGTCAGCCGTGCGGCCCGCTTGCTCGACGATGGTATTGAGGCGCTCGTCCACGGTCGCGGCGTTGCCCTGGTGGGACGCAATCTGGGCGATCTCGGCGGCGAGGGAGATGGCCTGCAGCGGTTGCTTCATCTCATGCGCCAGGCCAGCCGCCATTTCACCGAGCGAAGCAAGGCGTGTGGAGTTTATAGCCCTCGCTTGCGCCTCACGCTCTGCTGTCACGTCAAGGATGTAGCCCACTGCATCGACGCTCTCGTCCTCGTACCGACCGATGACGGACGCTTGCATGCGCACAAGCAGCCAGCGTCCGTCAGCGTGCTGCAGACGCTTGTCGCAGGCGGCCGAGCCGTTGCGTACCAAGCCACGCATGTCGTCAGGCGCGCCCGCCCGATCTTCAGGCGCGAAGAGCTGTGACAATTGGCCAGGCCCGCTTACCCGGTCCATCGGCCAGCCGGTCATCCTCTCGATCGCCGGGCTGATGTACGAACGGGAGCAGCTCCCGTCCGGCCACACCCGACCACGGAATACGACGACGGGTGCGTATTGAAGCATTTGCTCCAGTTCTCGCTGGGCTGCCTCGGCCCGGCTCTCCGCCTGGCGCTGTGCCGTCACATCGACGGTGTAGCCAACGATCTCGGCGCCGCCGTCGGGCCGCCGCGCCAACACCCGGGCTAGGGTATGCAGCGTCCGCCAGCCGCCAGCCGCCAGCGGGCTGGCGCATCCGCCACTCGTAGCTCACCTGGCCCTCGCGCAGCAGCTGCGGCATCTGCCGCGTCAGGGTTGTGTCCTCAGGATGGATCAGGCCCTCCAAGTTCTGTCGCGTCGCCAACTCCGCCGTTGGCCAACCCATCACCGTCTCAAGGTTGCCGCCGCGATAGACCAGCCGGGAGGAGCCGTCCGCCGCCACCTCGCGCAGGAAGATCGCCGCGGGCAGCCCGCCGAGAAGCCTTTCCGCTTCGGCGCGGCCGGCGCGCATGGCCTCGGCCTCGCGGCGGGCATCGCGCACCGCCTCGCGCCGGCTGGCCCAGACCACGACTGCAAGCCCCAGACCGAGAACGGCACCGCCGGCGATCAGCCAGCGCAAGGCCGCCCAGGCGGAGGCCTGCTGTGCCGCGCGGCGTTCGTAGACCCCGACCGCCCAATCGGGA
This sequence comes from Falsiroseomonas sp., assembly GCF_051859025.1. Classification (GTDB taxonomy): domain Bacteria; phylum Pseudomonadota; class Alphaproteobacteria; order Acetobacterales; family Acetobacteraceae; genus Falsiroseomonas. The sequence continues at coordinate 97,290 of NZ_JBHYGL010000014.1, forward strand.
GCCCGCGTCAGGCGCTCCACTGCATAGACGTTGTCCGGCCCGCTCCAGCCGGGAGCGACCCACTCGGGTGCCGGCACGCCGACCAGACGGCCTCCCGGGTCGGCGCTGTGCGCCAGGATGCGCATCTGCCCATCCGCAACAGCTGCGAACGTGCCAGACGAGAAGGTCTGCCGAGCCAGCAAGGCGTGCAAAGTGGCAGGCTCGAAAGTCAACGCGAGACCGCGCCGTGGTTGTCCCACTCGATCCACGGGCACTGCGGCGGCAAGCAATGGCCGCGGGACGGCTGGTCCCTCGAACAGGTCTGAAATCCCTGGCTCGCCTGCCCCTATCGTTGCGGAAAGCGCCATCTGGAGCGCGTCCGACAGGGGGCTATTGGGCCGACGTCCCGTTGTGACAAGCACTGCATACTCGGGACCCGGCCCTAGCAGAGCGATGGTGCCACCCAGGAGAGCACCGACGGGGCGCGCCCGCGCCTCGAACGCTTCCGGATCCAGGTCTCCATCGAGGAGCGGCGAGGTCGCCAGCGTCTCGAGCGCCGCCACGTAGGCGCCGAGCTTCGCGTCCGCCGCCGCGGCCAACGCGCGCGCGGTGTCGCGCAGGCTCGCCTCGTCGGAGGCGCGATAGGATCCCAAGGCGGAGAGCGTGGCGAAGGCGGCCAAAGCGACAAGCCGCAGGAGCGCTGCCAAGCCTATGGGCAGAGCGCCGTTCACCTTAACCATCTTGCGATTCAGCGCCGGTGTAGGAGTAACGTCGGCCACTCCTGGAGCGGCACTCATCAAGCCGCGTGCTCGACCTGGTTGTCGCCTGCTGAATTGGGCGCGACATCGTCAGGCTGGTGGCCAGGCAGCATGATGGTGAAGCAGGTGCCGCGAGGCAGGTTTCGCGCCTGGATCCTGCCGCCCATCGACTGCACGATCCCATCGCATATGGAGAGCCCCAGGCCGGTGCCCTTGTCTGGAGCTTTCGTCGTGAAGAAGGGATCGAAAACCTTGCCGATGATGGCGGGGTCAATGCCTGTCCCGTTGTCCGAGATCTCAAGAATGACGAAGTTTCCGTCCCGGCCCGTCGTGTCGATCCGGATCTGCCTGTCTTGCCCAGATTCCTGCGAGAGCAGCGCATCGCGGGCGTTGAAGAGGATGTTGACGATCACCTGTTCCAGCGCAATTGAGTGCCCGACGACCAGTGGTGGTGGCTCGCCATTGACAACCTCGATGCCCACTTCATCGGCGCGAAGGTTGTTGCCTATCATGGCCAACGCATTCGCAATGGCCTGATCCAGTGAGACGATGCCCGGCTGTTCGCTTTCATCGACACCGCGAGCGAAGCGACGAAGGTTCTCGATGATCGCCGCACCGCGCTGTGTCTGCTCGATGATCCGATCCAGGCGCTGCGGCAGTCGTTCGTAGTCACCCTTGCGCAACAACATGGCCGCGACGTCGGCGGCCAGGGAAATGGCGGTCAAGGGCTGCTTCAATTCATGCGCGATCCCCGCACCCATTTCCCCAAGCGATGCCATGCGTGTTGCCATCATCAACCTCGCCTCGGCGTCACGCTCCGCTGTGATATTCACGATGTAGCCGACCACGAGGCTGCTTCCATCAGGCCGCCGCTCCAGCAGGCGCAACGTGGCCCGCAACCAGGCCAGTGAGCCATCGGGTTGACGAATGCGCCATACCTTCACAGCTTCTTCGGCCAGAACCATCGCGCCCAGCAATTCACTGAAATCCGTGCCTGGCTCGGCGAGATGCGACAAGTCGCCATCGGGCGCCAGGACCGAACGCGGCCAGCCCGAAACCCCCTCCTGGTCGCCGGTTCGATAGAGCTGCTCTGACCGGCCATCCTTGTCGATGACACGCAAGAAAATCACCGCCGGCAACCCGTCCAGAAGACGTTCGATCTCGGTTCGCCCGGCACGCCAAGCCTCCGCCGCCATCTCACGCGACCGACGCCGCTGCATGACGAAGAACACGATGACCGTCGCGAAAGCACTGCCTCCGATGCCGACCGCCAGTGCCCTTGTCAGATTGCGCGAGAACGCCGCTTCAGCGGTTGCCGTCGCCATGTCGACCGTGGATACGGCCACAAGTTGGGTGCCTTCGACACGCCGCCTGGCTACAGTGACGGGCCGGCCGGAAACGGCGCCGGTCGTTTGGGTCGTCCTGAAGAAATTCGCGTCGGAGACGGTGGTGTTTGGCGGCAGGACGAACTGGCCGACCATGCCATCCATGCCTGCGCTGCGCGCAACGATGTACCCGTCGTCACCTACGATGCTGGCGACATCGCCAGCCCTTGAATCCACAGTGGCCAGGGCTGCGCTCAGGCTACTCGACGTGAGCGGAGCGTAGAGCACACCGGCAAAGTTGCCTTGGCTATCGTCCAGTCGGCCTGAGAACGGCAGTATGATGGCGCCGGTCATGCTGCTGATGCGGCTCGTCGCCACGGTTTCGCGGATGCCGCGATCGCGGTGGTCCAGGAAAAATGGGTGGTTCCGGATCGATGCGAAATCGGGATCCCGCATGGCCTGCGGCGCGCCTGGTGACGCCCAGGCCACTTCTCCCTTCGCATCGAAAATCACGATGTACTGCACGCTCTGCCCATGCCTCATGAGCCGCCTGTTCATCATGATTTCGAGTTCGGCCCTGGCAGCTTGCGGGGCGTCTGGGGCCAACTCAGCCCAGCGTTGGGCAAGCGCGTGCGGCACCCTGGCGTCGCCGAGGGTACGCAGAGCGAATTGCTCTGCCGCGCGGGACATCCCCTCTGCCCGATGCTCCGCGTCGGTCAGCGCGTCTTCAATGAGCCAGTCGCCGACCACCTCAGCCGTGTAGAGCAGGCCGCAGGCCCACAGCACCGCGGCGACAAATCCAATGATGGCCGCCTTTGAAGGAGGATGCGGAGGCCAGCCAATCACCCACGCCTCCTCCGTCTTCACGAATACTTGATACGAAATTCGGGGAGCGAAAAGCAATTACATTTCATTTACCAAACTATTAGTAGGTCGTTTGTAATAATATCGTCGATGCCGATCCGACTGATCGGTTGTAATCGTTATGGTTACATATTTGCGGTGGCCTGCTGCCTCCACTTCCATTGGACAAGACTCCCGCCACCCCCGCCTGATCGGAGCCATGAACTTGAAGTCCACCTGTTTTCGTGGACACCCGGAGGCTTCAGACGGAGGTGTCGGGGATGCCGGAATTCAGGGCGCCCTACCCCTGGAAGTGCCGGCGGCCGCGCCGTTATGCGCCGCCCTCTCCTGGTCGGTGCGGTTGATCCCGGGCTCATGCCGGCAGGCCGCGGTGACGCCGGCCTTGAGGTTGTCGCAGATGAGTTGCCCCGCCGCGCTGCCGAAGAAGGCGAACGCATTGACGTGGCAGCCGACCCAATCCGCCAGCCCCTGGCTCCACCGCACCTCCGCGTAGATCAGGCTGGAGGCGCCGAGCAGGGCCACGAAAAGCTGTGCCTGCCGCACCTCGCCGGGTCGATCAGCCGTGGCAAATCCGCGAGCAACTCAGCTGGCAACCGCCATGGGCGACACGCCGTCCTGAACTGTGGCGAGCCGTCGGGCGCGGGCGGCGCCTACCATGCGCCAGGATGCCGACCGGATCATGGGAGCAGGCGGTGGTCACCCTTGGGGAGTTCGCGACGGTCCTGGATCTCGCCCGGCAGGGCCTCAGCGTCTCGGCCATCGCGGGGCGCTCCGCTACGCTCGCCCAGGGGCTTCGCTTCGCGCCCCGGGCTCCGTCCCTCCTACACCACGCCCCGGAACACGACCTAGGATCACCTCGGCGGTGAACTGCCGGCCCTTGAAGGTCTACTCCGCTCGAAGCTTCTGCAGTTGTCGTCCAGCAATGCCGAAGCTTCGCCTCAACCTGACCGGGCAGCAAAGGATGCAACAGAACCGCCGCCGCTTCAGCAACCGACTTTCTCTCCGCCGTGCACAAGCCTCGGGGTGTCCACGAAACCGCGTCAACCCCGACTCCAACTGGGCCCGAACCGAGGCACCTCGCGCGCTGCCGTAGAGTCAACAAGAGTCTTCGAGCAGTCGTCGCAATGCTGTGCGACCGTCACGCGGGGTCAGCCGGTTGCGGGCACGCGGCATCACGCCGCGCCATCAAGTGCGGCGCGAGCCCGTGAACAGGCGGCGCGGGCAAGCGGGGACAACAATGGCGATGGCTTCTTGAGCTCTCGGCGCTACCTGGAAGGCCTGCTGGCGACGGAGGACAAGGGGCAATGAACATCCTGCCGACTGGCGGCCGCGGCTTCGTCGGCTCCGCAGTGATCGCTGGCTGGTCCGCACCACAGACCACGTGGTTGTAGACGTGGACAAGGAGACCCACACGGCGAGCAACGACGCTCTGGAGGGGGCGCGCGGGCATCGGCGGCATGTCCACCTCAAGGCAGACATCTGCGATGCGGAAGAGGTGCGCGCAGCCTTTTCCAAATGACGTCCGCAAGTGTTGATGTACCTGGCTGCCGAAAGCCGTGTGTACCGCGCGATCAAGGGGCCGGCGGAGTTCATCCGCACCAACGTCGCGGTGCGCAGGTGCTGCTCGAGGCGGCGCGCGAGCGCCTGACTCCCGGCGCCCGGATCCCAACCTGCGCTCGCAGCGCCTGCACGTGAGTCTAGAGCGGGTGCATCAGCGCGTCCTTCTGCTCGGGGGAAAGGGTCAACAGGTCGGGCAGGCGCTCCATCCCGATCGTGAATTAACGCCGCCGTGGTCACGTCGAGTACGCCAACGCATCCCTGTTCCGCACGGTCGGTTCCAAAGGAGAGGGAGTTGAGCGGTTACGACGCAGCTTCTGTCAGATTTACAGACGCGAAGGCTTCTTCATGAGTTCCGTCCCAAAAATCAGCGATGCGCTGCCGTATGCGGTGGCGCATTCAATTATTTCGGCTCAATCAGTTGCAGCACGCGTGAAAGCCGCCGGCAAAAAACCTATTGTCCATTTCGGGCAACCCTATCGAGGCCAGAAAATTCTATTGCTGGCGCTATATGAAAAAGGGCGCCTGCGCCCTGACATTGAAAATTTGGTCGCGACGGCTAAATCACTGGATATGTATGTATTGGCAGTCAATACATTGAGCCTGCTTGATCCAGATCGCCTGAGAGACAAGATCGACTGTTATATCGAGCGACCGAATTTCGGGCGTGATTTCGGCAGCTATAAAGCAGGATTTTTGCACGCCTATCGGAACGAGTGGATGCGACAATGCGAACGGTTGTTGATGCTCAACGACAGCCTGTTCTACAGCAAATCGAATCTCGAGCCATTTCTGCGGCAGATGATTGATACGCGCATCGAGGTTTTGGGCGCTACCGAGAACCACGAAATAGAGCACCACGTGGGATCTTTTTGCATATCCATCGGCCAAAGCATACTTCAGCAGAACCAGTTCAGGCGATATTGGGAGAATTATTCAAACACAGATATTAGACCAAAAGTAATAAAAAGGGGTGAGATGAAGCTGTCAAAGACACTACGTGGCTGTGTCAGCTCCCCAGATCAATTCGCGGCGCGCTTTAATCTTTCCTGGCTGGCCAGCCGCCTCACGGAAGATCGAGAATTTCTGTCTCGCATTTCCGAATTCTATCGCGTCTGCGAAATCAATGGCTGGAAGCGACCATCTTTAAAAGCAGCCGCCGGGCGCCTGATGAATAAATACCTGCATATTGATCCAGGCTTGGCGAATATTGAGGCTAGCATAGAAGCGAACTTGGAAGCCAAGACGATCTATTTCGTTGATAGAGTAGAGGGACTCATCAAGGCAATAGAAACGTGGGTTAAGGAATCAAACGTGGAGAACCTCAAAGAACGAGTCTTCGAAGAGGTTAAAAACGATCTGATGGAATGCTTTCTGAGCGGCTCTCAAATTCATCAGAACAACATTCTTCTTCATCACCTTGGCATGCCGCTCGTGAAGCTCGATGCGCTTTATCGCGGCATGCTTTCGGTGGCGGATGTGGAAAGTATTGCACATCAATTGAGCGCGCAGGAGTCGAATGACTTCAGACGCCTGATGTTTTCCAAACCCTATGGCGGCAACTACCTCGTTGGATGGAAACGCGCGGCATTTTACCGGGGGTTGATCTGAGATGCGCATTTCCTTACTGCCTGCATTGACCTCGACCGAGCGGGGGGGGGCACTGATTTGCTCGACCTGACCGCAACGGAGGCGCTTCGAGATAAGAACAGAGCGCTTGCCCTATCTGCTGGTCCTCTATCACGCGAAAAGAGGCCATCGATCAATACGAAACGGCAAGAATCTGCTCCTGGAGAGCGTTCCGAGCCCAATCCCAAGGCGAGTATTTTGTTCCTTGTACGGAACGACTGGCGACAGCTGGGGGTGATACTCACCAGGAGGCTGGGCATGGTCGAGTTGGTGCTTGGCGAGGATAGCGTGCCAGGTGGCGCGGTTGCGGACGTCGTCCACTGGTCGCCGGCGCATGCGACGAGCGTGACGGAAGAATGCGAACTGTTGATCGCCACGCGCCAGGACCGCAGGCAGCGGGCCGAGTGGAACGATGCGGCATCACCACGCGGGCGGATGCCGAAGACGTCGTCGGCGCGCCAGTTCATGCAACGCAAGCATCGGACAAAGCGCGGTGCCGCTAGCTACGCCCTGCGTGGCGCCTCGGTAGAGCCGGTGTTCGGCCAGCTAAAGAGCCGCCAGCGCGCTGGGCAGTTATCTTTTCACGGCCTCGCGGCGTGCAAGAGCGAGTGGGATCTGCAGGCCGCCCCGCACAATCTTCACAAGCTAAGCCAGGACTCTGTCCGGCGCCGCGCGGCAGGGAGCGACATGGCCGAAACGCGCGCGGATAGGGCCTGAAATGCCGCAGGTCAGTCAACCATACGCCGCCCGCGGCGGACATGATGCTGCCAACCAGCCCGCCACGGTCGTTGCGCAACCGTCTCCCCGACCCGTTGCGAAGAGGAATGACGCTTCAGGCATGGTCGTGCAGCCAGCCCCGCTTCCTATCGTTGTAGACCTGGACAATACCCTTCTGCGGACCGACACGCTGGACGAGACATTTGTGCGTGCCCTTTTCCACCAGCCCGCCACGGCCACCGCTGCGCTCTTCGCCATGCCCCGCGGCAGGCTCGCCGTAAAGGAGGTCCTGGCCCGCGCGGTCCCGCTCGACCCGGCCAGCCTGCCGGTGCGCGCGGACTTGCTCGCCTGGCTGCGCGGCCGCGCTGCGGAAGGCCACGCGCTGCATCTCTGCACGGCGGCGCATCAATCGGTTGCCGATGCGGTGGCGGGGCATCTTGGCCTCTTCGAGAGCGTGACCGGCTCCACCGAGCACAACCTCAAGGGGTGCTCCAAGGCCGCAGCCCTGACGAGCGCTTTTCCCGGCGGCTTCATCTATGCTGCCGACAGCCGCGCTGACCTCGAGGTATGGCGACAGGCGGCCGGGATCGTCCTGGTCAACGCCGCGCCGGCGACGGCCGCAGCAGCACGGCGGCTCGGCCCACCCATCATTGCCGAGATTGTGGGCGAACAGGCCACGCCGCGAGACTGGCTTCGCGCCGCTAGGCTGCACCATGCCCCGAAGAACCTGGTCGTCTTCTTGCCTCTTGTGCTGGGCCAGGGCTGGCGGGACATGGGCAGTGTGATGGAGGCCCTGCTGGGCTTCGCACTGCTGCTGCTTCTCACTTCCTCCACCTACCTGCTGAACGACTTGGCAGACCTGAGCGCCGACCGCGCCCATTGGTCAAAGCGCCATCGGCCCATCAGCAGCGCGCGCATCTCGATCCGTGCCGCTCTCGCCAGCGGCCTGGGCGGTGTCTCGGTCGTACTGCTTGCGGGCCTTCTGGTCTCCGTGCCGCTCTTCATCGGCCTCGCCGCCTACCTGGTGCTGACGCTCGCCTATTCCTTCGGGCTGAAGCGCGTGCCGTTGCTCGACACGCTCATCATCGCGCTGCTCTTTGGCCTGCGCATCCTGGTGGGCGTGGCCGCACTGGGGCAGCCGGTCTCGCCCTATTTGATGACCTTCGCGCTGTTCTTCTTCTTTTCGCTTGCGACTGCGAAGCGGCACACCGAGATCCTGCGCGCCCGGCCGGATGGCGCGGCCGCGCTGGCAGCCCGCGGCTACCGGCCAGCCGATTCGGAGCTGACGCTCATGGTCGGCGTAGCCTCGGCGCTTGGCTCGCTGATCGTGCTCGTGGTCTATCTGATGCAGGATGCCTTCGTGCGCGTGCCTTATGCCGATCCCTCGTGGCTCTGGGTGCCGCCCCTGCTGATCGCCATCTGGATGGGGCGCATCTGGCTGCTGTCGCATCGCGGCGAGATGCTGGACGACCCCGTGAGCTTCGCCATCCGTGACCGGACAAGCTGGGTCCTAGGGACGGCGGTCGGTGTCGCCTATCTGCTCGCCCTATGAGCCGAGTGCGTGGTGTCGAGACCTCGGAGCTAACAAGCTGGGGTCGCCTGCTGCGGCCGCAGCAGCTTGCCTTCGTTCCCTCCTGGCCGGACGAGTTGCCGGCGACGCTGCGTGCGGCGGCGGCAGCGCGGCCGGAGCATGGCGTGCTGCCCATGGGCTTGCGCCGTTCCTATGGCGACAGCGGGCTCAACCCCGACGGTGCAGTGGTGCTGACCGCGGGCCTGGACCGCACCATCGCCTTCGATCCTGAGGCGGGAATCCTACGCGCCGAGGCCGGGCACAGCCTCGAAGCGCTGCTGGCCTGGTTGGTGCCGAACGGCTTCTTCTTGCCGGTCACGCCGGGCACGCGGCATGTCACGCTGGGTGGCGCTGTGGCCAACGATGTGCACGGCAAGAACCACCACGGCGCAGGTACCTTCGGGCGCTGGGTGCGGGCGATTGGCCTGCTGCGTTCGGATGGAGCGGTGCACACGCTGGTGCCGGGCGACGCGCTCTTCGCTTCCACAGTCGGCGGCCTTGGCCTTACCGGGCTGATCACCTGGGTCGAGCTGACGTTGCTGCCCATCGCCAGTTCCCGGATGGAAGTGGAAGACGAGGTCTTCGAGGATCTGGACGGCTACTTCCGCTTGGCGGAGGCCTCGGCGACCTGGGACTACACCGTGGCTTGGGTGGATTGCCTGGGGCAAGGCGCGGCCCTCGGGCGCGGCATCTTCTCTCGCGGTCGGCATGCGACCGCGGGCGGGCTTCGCGCCGAGGAGCCAACCAAGCTGTGGCGAATGCCGCTAGACGCGCCCGGTTTTGCGCTGAACCGCCTCACGCTCACTGCCTTCAACACGCTCTATTTGGCTATGGGGCGATGGCGTTCGGGGCGCGCGCGCAACGCCCCCTACCTCTCCTTCTTCTATCCGCTGGACGGCATTGCGGAATGGAACCGCCTCTATGGCAAGCGGGGCTTCTTCCAATACCAGTGCGTCGTCCCGCCCGCTGCCTCGCGCGATGCAGTTCGCGAGATGCTGACCACGACCGCCGCGGCCGGCGAGGGATCTTTCCTCGCCGTGCTTAAGAACTTCGGCGCGCTGCCTTCGCCCGGGCTGCTCTCCTTCCCGATGGAGGGCACGACGCTGGCGCTTGATTTCGCCAACAAGGGCACGCCGACACTGGCGCTGCTTGCCCGGCTCGATGCGATCACGCGCGAGGCGGGGGGACGGCTCTATCCTGCCAAGGATGGTCGCATGTCGGCCAAGATGTTCCGCGCCGGCTACCCGGCGTGGGAACGACTGAAAGAGCACATGGATCCGCATTTCTCTTCCGCCTTCTGGCGGCGCGTGTCCCAGCCATGACGGCGCCGCGACGCGTCCTGATCCTGGGCGGCAACTCGGGCATCGCGGTGGCGGCCGCGCGGCTCTATGCCGCCGAGGGCGCCGCGATCGGGCTGGCTGGGCGCGATGGCGCGCGGCTGGAGGCGGTGGCCGCCGATCTCATGGCGCGCGGTGCCACCGTAGCCCCGATCTTCGTGCTCGACCTCGCAGACGAGGCCGATCCGGCGGCGCGGCTCAGGGAGATGAATGCCACGCTTGGCGGCCTGGACGACGTTCTGCTGGCTTATGGCAGTATGGCCCCCCAGGCCGAGAATGAGCGCGACTTGGCCGCCGCACGGCACACGCTGGATGTGAACTTCAGTTCCGCCGCTCTCTGGGCGCTTGCCACCGCTGCCCTGATGGAGGCGCAGGGCCGGGGCAGCCTGATCGTGCTGGGCTCGGTCGCGGGGGATCGCGGGCGGCGCAAGAACTTCGTCTATGGCGCGGCCAAGGCTGGGATCGCCGTCCTGATTGAGGGCATCGCGCACCGCTTCGGCCGACCAGGGGCGCCGCCCGGCATCCGCGCCGTGTTGGTGAAGGCGGGGCCGACGCGCACTGCCATGACGGCGGGCATGATGCGCGAGGGCGCCACCTGGGCCGACCCGGAGGATGTCGCACGCATCATCCGACGCGCCGCCGACCGCGGCGGGCCCATCATCTACGCGCCTGGGCGCTGGCGGTCCATCATGCTGGTCATCCGCCATCTCCCCGCGCGCATCTTCAACAGGCTCGACATCTGAATGGCACGGCGAATCGTCATCACCGGCGCCGCCGGACTGGTCGGGCAGAACCTAGTGGCGCGCCTGGTCGAGCAGCGGGCGCTCGACCTCGTCGCGATCGACAAGCATCCGACCAACACGGCCATCCTGCGCCGCCTGCACCCGAGCATCACCGTGATCGAGGCCGACCTCGCCGAGCCGGGCCCTTGGCAGCAGGCCCTCGCGGGCGCCGATGCCGTGGTGCTGAACCAAGCGCAGATCGGCGGACTGCGGCGCGAGGAATTCGTGCGGAACAACCTCACAGCGACCGAGCGCGTCCTGGAGGCCGCTGCGCGCCATCGCGTCCCCTACATCGTTCACATCAGTTCCTCCGTCGTTAACTCGATGGCCCAGGACCTCTATGTGGAGACCAAGGTGGAGCAGGAGCGCATCGCGCTGGCCAGCGGCATCCCGATGGCGGTGCTGCGGCCGACGCTGATGTTCGGCTGGTTCGACCGCAAACATCTGGGATGGCTTCGCCGCTTCATGGACCGCACGCCCGTCTTCCCGGTACCCGGGCACGGCCGCTACATCCGCCAACCGCTCTATGCAGGCGACTTCTCAGCGGTCATCGCCGCCTGCCTCGACCACCGGCCCGCCGGAGTGCACGATATCTCCGGCAGCGAGCAGGTGACCTATATCGACCTGATTCGGCTGATCCACGACATAGTGCGCCCGCGCGCCCGCATCGTGCATGTGCCCTATGCCGCGTTCTGGGCAATGCTCTGGGCCTACGCGCTGATCGACCGCAACCCGCCCTTCACCACCCGGCAGCTTGAGGCGCTCGCGCTGCCGGAGACCTTCCCCGTCATCGACTGGCCGACGCTGTTTGGCGTGGCGACGACGCCGCTGCGCGCCGCGCTAGAGGAGACCTACCTCGACCCGCGCTACGGCACGCTGGTCCTGGATTTCTGAGTAGGCCTGGCATGGCGCGGATCCTTGTGCTCGGGGCCGGGCCGATGGGACTTGCGGCGGCGCACCGCGCCGTCGGGCTCGGCCACGAGGTCGATCTGCTGGAGGCCGGCGCCGTGGCTGGCGGCATGGCCGCGCATTTCGACTTCGACGGCACCTCCATAGAGCGCTTCTACCACTTCGTCTGCCGCTCCGACGCGCCGACCTTCGCGCTGATGGAGGAGCTCGGCATAGGTGACCGGATGTGCTGGATGCCGACCTCGATGGGCTATTTCATGGGCGGGCGGGTGCACCGGTGGGGGGACCCGCTGGCGCTGCTCGCCTTCCCGCATCTCGGCCTGGTATCGAAGATCCGCACCGGGCTGCAGATGTTCGTGACCACACGCGCCCGCGACTTCGCCGCGATCGAACACCTGACCGCGCGCGAATGGCTTGAGCACGGCTCCGGCCGCACCGTGTACGAGACGCTGTGGCGGCGCCTAATGGATCTGAAGTTCCACGAATTGGCAGACGGCATCTCGGCATCCTGGATCGCGACGCGCATCCGCCGCGTCGGCACGTCCCGCCGCTCCATCTTCCAGGAGGAACTCGGCTACATCGAGGGCGGGTCGGAGACGCTCGTGCAGGCCCTCGTCCAGGCGATCGAGGCGAAGGGCGGACGGATCCACCTGGGCGACGCCGCCGCGGCGGTGGAGACGAAAGGCGGGCACGTCGTCGCGGTGCGTACGCAATCGGGCCGGCGCTACGCCGCGGATGCGGTGATCTCCACCGTGCCGGTGCAGTTGGTGCCGGAACTGGTTCCGGACCTGCCGCAGGCAGCCAAGGATGCCTATGCGGCGATCCCCAACATGGGGGTGGTCTGCCTGCTGTTCCGGTTGGCACGGCCGGTGACGCGACATTTCTGGGTGAACATCGTGGACCCGGAGATCCCGATTCCGGGCATCATCGAGTTCTCCAACCTGCGCCCGCTCGATGGGACCTTCGTGTATGTTCCGTACTACATGCCGACCACGAATTCCAAATGGAGCTGGGGCGACGACGCCTTCGTGGACGAGGCCTTTGCGGCGATCCGCCGCGTGAACCCCACCCTGACGGACGGCGACCTACGCGGCGTGCGCGTCGGGCGGCTTCGGTACGCCCAGCCCGTCTGTGGCCCGGATTTCCTGGCGAAGTTGCCGCCCGTACAGACCGCTATCGGAGGGCTGCAGGTGGCCGATACCTGCTTCTACTACCCCGAGGACCGCGGCATCGCCGAGAGCGTGCGGATGGGCCGGCGCATGGCGGAGGACATGACGGCGAAGGGGCCTGTCGATGCCTGAGTTCCTGCGCTTCCTGCTGACCGGCGGCGTCGCGGCGCTGGCCAATATGGGCTCGCGCTACGTGCTGCAGCCCTTGATGGCCTTCGAGCTTGCCGTGGCGATCGCCTATCTGATCGGCATGGTCACGGCCTTCCTGCTGGCCCGCCGCTTCGTCTTCGGCGCCTCCGGCGGGCGCGTTGAGGGCGAGTTCCTGCGCTTCGCCGCCGTGAACGCGGTGTCCTTCGCAGTGGTCTGGCTGGTCAGCGTCGGGCTGGCGCGGCTGGTCTTCCCCGCCATGGGCTTCACGTGGCACGCCGAGACCGTGGCGCATGTGATCGGCGTGCTCAGCCCCGTCGCGTTGAGCTTCCGGGGCCATAAGTCCTTCACCTTCCGTCGGCGGGGAACACGATGAGCATGATCGACGGGCTGTTCGCGATCAGGCCGTACCACGCACGCTGGACCATGGCGGTACTGGCTGCTGTCGCGCTCGTTGCCGCGGTCGCCGTGGTCGCGCAACTCCTGGCAGCGCTGGTCGCGCTGCATACGGCGATTCCGGTCTGGGACCAGCTGGACCTCCCAACGCCGGGCGAAATCCAGCGCGACCTGTTCAAGCGCCATAACGAGCACCTGATCGTGTTGCCGCGGCTGGGCTTCCTACTGGACCTTGCGCTGACGCGCGGCGGAAACGGGGTGAACATCGCGACGATACAGCTGATCCAGGCCTTTCACGCCGTGCTTCTGGCCTGGGTGGCAGCGGCCGGGCGAAATGTCGCGTCGGACGATCCGGCAATCGCCACCAAGAGGCGATGGCCCGATCCGCTCGCCCTCGGCCTCTCGCTCTGCATCGTCTTCTCGGCCCAGCAATTCGAGAATCTGAGCTGGGGCTTCCAGACCCAGTTCGTCGGGGTCTTCGCCCTGGCCACCTCCTGCTTCGCCGTTCTGCTATTCGGCGGCGTTGGCGCGGGAGCGACGGCGGGGGCTTGCCTGCTCGGCGCCGCCGCTGTGCTCACCATGGCCAACGGCGTCTTCATCCTGCCGATCGCGACGGTGCTGGCTTTTCTGGCTGGCCGGCCCTGGAAGCAGGTGGCCGCGCTGAGCGTGGCCGCACTTGCTGTCGGCATCGGCTTCGTCGCGACGCATGTCCCCGTCCCAGGTCACAGTTCCCCGGGCGACGCGCTGCGGCAGCCCTGGCGGGTCGCCATTTATCTTGCGACCTATATTGGGGCGGGGCCGTTGCACGTTCTGGGAATCCCCTCTCCTGGCGGAATGCCGATCCTGGCCTCTGCCGTGATCGGCTCGGCGGGGTTGGCGCTTGCGGCGTTCCTGGGGATCCGAGCGTTGCGCATACGACAGCGCGTGGCGCCGGCCGAATGGGTGTTGCTCGGCCTCGCGGGCTTCATCGTGCTGTCGGCCGCAGCGACAGCGGCTGGGCGCTTCACCTTTGGATATGGCCAAGCCACGAGTTCGCGCTACAGCACGCCGGCGCTGCTCTTCTGGTGTGCCCTATTGCTTTGGGCCTGGATTCTTGCAGGCCGGCACAGCCCGCGGCGCGTGCTGGCTACAGGCGCAGCCATCGCCATCGTCGCCGCGCTGGCCGCCACGCAGCAGGCACGCCTGCTGCGTGGGCTGGAGGATTTTGTCGTGCAACGCTACGGCGCGGAGACGGCGCTGGTGGCCGGAGTGGACGACGAGGCCGCCTTCCGCATCATCTATCCCGCCCCGGAGATCGTGCGCCGATCGGCCGAGCGGCTGCGGGCGGCACGCCTCTCGGTCTTTGCACCCGCGTATGTCGATTGGATCGGCCGTCCGCTGAACGGCACAGTGCGTCTTCTGGCGTCCAATCGTTGTAGGGGCTTTCTCGACAACGCGACGATCCAGGATGTGGGGGCCGCCCACTTCACCACGGCTCGTGGCTGGGCCTGGGATGAGGCAGAGCGGCGGCGCATCACTCGCGTGCTGCTCGTGGACGAGGCTGGCCAAATCGTCGGCTTCGGTCGCGGCCCGCTACGTCGGTCCGACGTGCCGCGCGGTACCGAGGGCGCCGTATCGGATCCGCTTGTAGGATGGGCCGGCCACGCTACCGCCGCGCCTGGCACTACACTACGCGCCTTCGCCTTGGCGGAGCACGACGCCGCATGCCCGCTGGAGGGCGTAATCCGGGTCGTCGGCGAACGACCTCATGTGATCGGTCGTGAAGATATTGCTGGAGTGCGCCCCTAGGCGCGAGATGCAGTGCCGTGCCAGGCAGCGGTGAAGCGGGCTTCGGGAGAGCGTCGGGATGGTCTCCCGGAGGCATCCGAGGGCGTCATCGAGTGGCAGCAGGATGCGGCGCCGGAACTCGACGATGATCTTCTCCTCCGCCTCGGAGCGGGTGCTGCTGCGGGGCTGGCGCGGCCCCATCGGGGCGTTGTCAGTGCCGACCCAGCGTCGCCACTTGCCGACGGTCTTGTGGTTCAGCCCGTAGCGGGCGGCCAGGACGTGGGTCGGCGCTTTCGCCGCTTGGAGCTCGGCTCGAACTCGCGGCGTCGTTCGTGGACTTGCCTCATTTTCGTGGGGAGGCATTGGTTCAGGGAGCGGCCACCCTCTCGAACTGCGCCGGGCTTGTGAAGTCGAGGGCGGAAGGGCACCGGCCGGGATTGCAGAAGCCGTCGATTGAGCGGGCGATGGCGGCCTTGGCGTCGGCGCGTGTTTCGAAGGCGGTGCGCCAGACGAGCGCGGAATTCAGCGTCTTGAAGAACGTCTCGACCATCGCGTTGTCGTGGCAATTTCCCCACCCGGACATCGAGATCGGGATGCCGCTGGCCTTCAGTTCGGCCTGGCAGTCTGCGGAATAGCATTGATTTCCGTGGTCCGAGTGGTGGATCAGGCCTGCCGCTGGGCAGCGCATGACGACGGCTTTCCGCAGGTGCCATTCAACAGCGCGAAGGCCGACCAGACATGCGCCGGCAGCACCATGTCCTGGTGCTGACGGCGCCAGGCAGGCCGGTCCTTCCAGGCGAAGTAGCCGCTTTGGCTGACATCAAAGACGCGACACAGGCGGTGCACGGGGAAATCCTTCCTTGCCTCGTTCACGAGCTTTCAGCTCATCGCCTCCCCTCCCGGGCGAAACAGCTGTGGCGCGCTTCAGGATGTCCCGCTCCTGGCGAAGGATCTCAGTCTCCCGTCGCAGCCGCTGCAACTCCAGGCCATGTCGCGGCGCCGACCCGACCGGGGCGTCCGCCGCTCTGTCCCGGCTGCGTCCGATCCAGCAGGCCATGGGCAATAGGCCAAACCGAGATCCTCCGCGATCTCCCGCTAGGTTCGCCCACTCGTCCGGGCCAGGCGGACCACCTCTTCCTCAAACTTCTTCGTAAACCGTCGCTGCTGATTCATGGGGGTCCCCTACCATCATCGGGACCTCTCCACTTTCCCGAAGCACGTCCAGTTGGCGCCGGACATCGTCCCGGTATCCTTAATGGGCAGCAGGCTGCCATCTGCCCCCACTCCTCGTCGGCAACCCTCACAGCCAGATGCTAGCCGATGTGAGGGATGTCACACCGGTGAGCGTGATCTGAAAATCGGCCGCGCCATCGCCATCCACATCGCCGGCCAGGATCCCGCCGTCGAAGCGCAACTGGCCTGCCGCGCTGAAGCTGGCGCTGCCAATCCATTTGAAGGCCTGGTCACCCCTCGACGAGGTATTGGCGTCCATGGGACGCAGATCAATCTTATCCCCTTCGAGCGTGCTGAAATCGGTCACAACATCGCCTGCAGCCTCCAAGCTGGTTCCGAACAGGAAGCTGTCTGACCCACTCCCACCCGTCAGCCTGTCGGTGCCGAGGCCACCATCCAGTACATCGTTGCCGCCGAAGCCGAGCAACGTATCGTTGCTCGCGCCGCCGATGAGGGTGTCTTTGCCCGCGCTGCCCGCGAGGCTCACGGCCTCCGCTACATTCGTCACCGTGATGGCGACCGCACGGGCGGCGCTGCTTGCCACACCGTCATTGGCCAAGACCGTGATGTTGTAGACGTTGTTGCCGCCGGCATCGGCGGGCGCCTCGAAATTGGGTGCAGCCTTGAATGTGACTGCACCGTTCGCCGCATTGATGTCGAACAGCAAGGCATCCGTACCGCCGAGCGACCAGGCGAGCGTCGTGCCGGCATCGGGGTCGGTCGCCGTCGCCTGATAGGCCGTGCCGCTGCCGTTTTCGGCAAAGTTCGCCGTGGCGGCGGACGTGATGCTGGGCCCTTCGTTCACATTGGTGACGGTGATGGCGACCGCCTGTGCTGCGCTGCTCAACGCACCATTATTGGCTGTGACCGTGATGTCATAGACGTTGTTGCCGCCCGCATCGGTCGGAGCCTCGAAGTTCGGCGTGGCCTTGAAGGTCACCGCGCCCGTCCTGCTGATATTGAACAGCGCCGCATCGGTCCCGCCGAGAGTCCAGACAAGCGCCGTGCCGGCATAGAGGACGCTCGCCGTCGCCTGATAGGCCGCGCCGCCGCCATTTTCGGCAAAGTTCGCCGTGGCGGCGGAAGTGATGCTGGGCCACTCGTTCGCATTCGTCACCGTGATGGCGACCGCACGGGCGGCGCTGCTTGCCGCACCGTCATTGGCTGTGACCGTGATGTTGTAGACGTTGTTGCCGCCGGCATCGGCGGGCGCCTCGAGATCGGGTGCAGCCTTGAATGTGACTGCACCGTTCGCCGCATTGATGTCGAACAGCAAGGCATCCGCGCCGCCGAGCGTCCAGGCAAGCGTCGTGCCGGCATCGGGATCGGTCGCCGTCGCCTGATAGGCCGTGCCGGTACCGTCCTCGGCAAAGCTGGCCGTGGCGCGGGAGGTGACGGTCGGCGTCTCGTTCACATTGGTGACGGTAAGGGCAACCGCCTGCGCTGTACTGCTCAGCCAGCCGTCACTGGCTGTGACCGTGATGTCATAGACGTTGTTGGCGCCCGCATCGGTCGGAGCCTCGAAGTTCGGCGCGGCCTTGAAGGTCACCGCGCCCGTCCTGTCGATGTTGAACAGCGCCGCATCGGTCCCACCGAGAGTCCAGATGAGCCTCATGCCGAGATAGGAGACGTTCGCCGTGGCCTGATAGGCCGTGCCGCTACCATTTTCGGCAAAGTTCGCCGTGGCGGAGGAAATGCCGCCTGGCCCCTCGTTCACATTCGTCACCGTGATGGCGACCGCACGGGCGGCGCTGCTTGCCACACCGTCATTGGCCAAGACCGTGATGTTGTAGACGTTGTTGCCGCCGGCATCGGCGGGCGCCTCGAAATTGGGTGCAGCCTTGAATGTGACTGCACCGTTCGCCGCATTGATGTCGAACAGCAAGGCATCCGTACCGCCGAGCGACCAGGCGAGCGTCGTGCCGGCATCGGGGTCGGTCGCCGTCGCCTGATAGGCCGTGCCGCTGCCGTTTTCGGCAAAGTTCGCCGTGGCGGCGGAAGTGACGGCGGGCGCATCGTTCACATTGGTGACGGTGATGGCGACCGCATGGGCGGCGCTGGTTGCCACACCGTCATTGGCCAAGACCGTGATGTTGTAGACGTTGTTGCCGCCGGCATCGGCGGGCGCCTCGAAATTGGGTGCAGCCTTGAATGTGACTGCACCGTTCGCCGCATTGATGTCGAACAGCAAGGCATCCGTACCGCCGAGCGACCAGGCGAGCGTCGTGCCGGCATCGGGGTCGGTCGCCGTCGCCTGATAGGCCGCGCCGCTGCCATTTTCGGCAAAGTTCGCCGTGGCGGCGGACGTGATGCTGGGCCCTTCGTTCACATTGGTGACGGTGATGGCGACCGCATGGGCGGCGCTGGTTGCCGCACCGTCATTGGCCAAGACCGTGATGTTGTAGACGTTGTTGCCGCCGGCATCGGCGGGCGCCTCGAAATTGGGTGCAGCCTTGAATGTGACTGCACCGTTCGCCGCATTGATGTCGAACAGCAAGGCATCCGTACCGCCGAGCGACCAGGCGAGCGTCGTGCCGGCATCGGGGTCGGTCGCCGTCGCCTGATAGGCCGCGCCGCTGCCATTTTCGGCAAAGTTCGCCGTGGCGGTGGAAGTGACGGTCGGCGCATCGTTCACATCGGTGACTGTGATGGTGACCGCATGGGACGCGCTGTCCAGCGTGCCATCATTGGCCTTGATCGCGATTTCATAAACATTATTCGTACCCGTATCGGCCGGCGCCTCGAAGTTCGGCGCTGCCTTGAAGGTGACGGCGCCCGTGCTGCTGATGTCGAACCGCGCCGCATCGGCGCCGGAGAGTGACCAGGTGAAGCTGGTGGTGCCGTCCGCGTCGGTTGCCGTCGCCTGGTAGGCCGTGCCTGTGCCGTTCTCGGCGTAGTTGGCCGTGGCGGCGGAGGTGATGGCCGGCGCGTCGTTCTCCGCGGTGACGGTCACGGTGATCGTCGGCAGTGGCGTTGTGTTGCGCCAAACCAGGAACGTGCCATTGGTCATACCCGAGATGAGGTCGAGCCGGCCGTCGGCGTCCAGGTCCTCAAAGCTCGGCGTGCTGTAGCTCCCGACATCGAAGCCGTTGAACGGGTTGTCGGTGCCGGTCAGCGCGGTATAGCCGCTGCCGGTGTTGCGCCACGCCAGGAAGGTGCCGTTGCTCTCGCCCGAGACGAGGTCGAGCCGTCCGTCGGCGTTCAGGTCCACGAAGCTCGGCGCGCTCATGCTCCCGACATCGAAGCCGTTGAAGGGATTGGCGGTGCCTGTCAGCTCGGTGTAGCCACTGCCGGTGTTCTGCAACGACGGGAAGTAGCCGTAGCTCATGCCTGAGACGAGGTCGAGCCGTCCGTCCGCGTTGAGGTCCACGAAGCTCGGCGTTCTTCTGCTCCCTAAAATGAAGCCGTCGAAGGGATTGGTGGTTCCGGTCAGCTGCGTGTAGCCGCTGCCGGTGTTCTGCCACGCCAGGAAGGTGCTGCTGCTCGCGCCCGAGACGAGGTCGAGCAGGCCGTCGCCGTCCAGGTCCACGAAGCTC
>NZ_JBHYGL010000015.1:0-92062 GCF_051859025.1 Falsiroseomonas sp.
CCGCGCCCGCGCGGGCGGGGAGCTGACGGATACGGAAGCGCGCCGCCGCGTGAAGCGCCTGATGGAGGAGATGGACCTCCAGCCGCGGCCCAGCGGCCGCATCCTGCGCACCCGCCGCTGGTACCGCGCGATCGACGCCTGATCACCCTGTTACACGACGGAGAATGACCATGCCGCGCCTGCTGCTGCTGCTCGCCTTCCTCGCCTTCGCGCTTCCAGCCCACGCCCAGACCGGTGGCCAGGCCGCTTCCCCCGCGCCGCGCACGGGCACGATCGCGCTGCCGCAGGTGCAACTGCCGACGGTGCCGGACCTCACCGCCGGCCATGCCGCGGCGCTGGGCGCCGGGCTCTTCGCCGGGGCGCTGGCGGGCTCCGCGCTGATCCAGGGCGGCTTCATCGGCGCCGCCATCGGCGCCATCGCCGGCGTCACCGTCGGCAACTGGGCGTGGAAGGAGCACGCGGCAGAAGACTGAGCCGCCGGATTGAAGCGACGGCGCCCCGCGAGGGGCGCTTCGACATGGCCCGGCAGGATGCCGGGCCTTCCCGCCCGAGACGCCGAGGAGGAGCCCGGCCTTGGACATCCTGCTGCCGCACAGCCTGGCGGCGCTACCGGCCTGGGCCGGCATCATCGTCACCATCGGCGTGCCGGTGGTGCTCGCGCTCGTCTTCGGGCGCGCCATGTATGCGCTGTTCACGCCGCATGAATTCGCCACCAACGCCACCGTCGGTGCGGTGAAGTACGGCTTCGTGGTGGAGATCTACGCGGTGGTCGCGGCGCTCGCCCTCGTCGGCGCCTGGGACACCTACCAGACATCGCGCGACACGCTGCAGAAGGAAGCGAGCGGGCTCTACATGCTCGCCTTGTCGGTGGACACCTTCAGCGGGCCGGATTTCGCGGAGGCGCGGAAGGAGATGCGCGCCGCGATCCGCGGCTATGCCGCCGCCGTCGTCTCCGACGACTGGCCCGCCATGCAGGCCGGCACGCCCAACCCCGCCTCCGACGCCGCCTTCCAGCGCCTGACGCGCGCCTTCCTCGATGTCGATGGCGCGTCGTCCGGCCAGCAGGCCCTGCAGCAGAAGATCGGCGACTGGGTCGGCAGCGTGGCGGAAGCGCGCATCGGCCGGCTTTCCGTCACCAGCCGGTCGCTGGCCGGGCTGATCTGGCTGCTCGTCATCACCGTCTCCGTCGCCGTCATCGCCTTCCAGTGGTTCTTCAACGGCGGCAGCGCGACGATGCACTACGCCATGGGCAGCGTCATCGCGCTGATCGTCGGCGCCGTCCTGCTCGTCGCCCTCAAGCTCGCCTTCCCCTATGTCGGCGATCCCGCGCTGCTGACGCCGCGGCCCTTCCTGGCACTGATGGAGGTGTCGTGATGTCGGGCCTAATGCGCGGCCCTTGGCGCGTATCTCCATCGCTGGAAACCCAGCAGCAGCAGCGCGAAGACCCAGAAGTTCAGCCGGGCGGCGAGCCAGGCGGCCAGATGCGCGGCGTAGTGCAGCAGCAGCGCGACGCAGGCCGCCAGCAGCAGGAAGGCCACCAGCGCGCGCAGCCTTGCCAGGCCGCGCCACAGCCGCAGCGCCACGCCCACGCCCGCCAGCAGACCGGCCAGCGTCAGCAGCCCCGCGAAGCCGGCCGGGCCATCGAGGCTCCGCGCGGCCAGCAGGGCAGCGCGCAGCGTCTCCCTCGCCGGAACCAGGCTGCCCGCCAGGAAGCCGCCCAGGCCCTGGCCCCAGCGGCCCTTGTCGTCGAAGACCTGCGCCAGGCGGAAGGCCTCCCCATGCGGCAGGGCCAGCAGCAGCGACAGGCCGAGGGCGAGGCCGGTGCCGAGTGCGGCGACATGCAGCAGCGGCACCGCTTCGGCATCCTGGGGGGCGGCCAGGCTGAAGGCGCCGCTGGCACCGCGCAGCAGCAGCAGCGCGACCAGCAGCGCCACCAGCGCCTCCATCACGCCCCAGGCCAGGGCCGCCATGCCGCTGTAGTCCATGGTGCACCTCCGCTGCCGCGCCCCATCATGCGGCCGCACCGCTTTCCCAGCCGTTACGGCGGGCTGCTGATCCTGCTGCTGGCCTGCGCCGCCCTGCCCGCCCTGGCCGCGCGGGCGGAGACGCTGGCCCTGGCCACGCCCGATGGCACCTGCACCCTTCACGCGGCGCCGGATGGCACGGCCCGGCAGGTGGCGGCGGATCTGGCGGAGGAGGCGACGGCGATCCGCGACATGGCCGCCCGCCTGCTGGCCGATGCCGCCGCCATGCGCCTGGCGCCGGCGCGCGAACGCGTGCCCCATTTCGGCGACTGGGCCTATGGCTGGGTGCAGAGCTACGTCACCTCCTACCGCGTGCTGGTGCGCGGCGCGGTGGGGCTGGCGGACGCCATGGCCGGCCGCGGCGAAGTGCCCGACCCCGCCCGCATCGCGGAGGAGATGGCCGCCCCGATCCGCGAGGAATTCCGCATCCGCGTCCTGGCCCCGGCGCTGGAGGATGGCGGCTTCGGCGCCGACCTCGCCCATATCGGCACCGCGGTGGATGCCGAATGGGCGCGGGCGCTGGGCGCGGCGACACGGAAGCTGCGGGCCCTGCCGCCCGGCAGCGGGCAGCCCGTGGCGGTGCTGGACCTGGCCGCCGCCGCGCTTCCCCTGGCGCCTGCCCTTCTGGCATCGGTGCCCGCCGACCCGATGGCGGTGATCGCGGAGGACGGCGCCGATTCCGGCGTGGTCTTCATGCGATCGCTCCGCCCCATGGCCGCGCGGCTGGGCGCCGTGGCGGTGCGGGTGAGCGAGGCGGGATCGCTGGTCGCGACCGGCGGCGCCTTCGGCTACGTGCTGGCGGGCCTGCCCGGCACGGTGCTGGGGCTGGCGAGCGGCATCGGCGCCTCCTGGGGCATCGACTGGCTGTTCAACAAGCTGGATGCCACGCTGAACCGATCGGCCTTCGAGGCGCAGGCCCTGGAAGCCATCGGCAATGCCGAACGCCGCCTGGCCACGGAAGCAGCCAACGCCACCGCCACGGCGCTGCAGGCACGGCTGGACGCGCTGCCACGCGGGACGCCCTGCCGATGATGCCGCTGCCCACGCCCGCGTACGGCGAGGAACCTGCCACGCCGCCGGAGGCCCCGCGCCTGGCCCGGTCGCCTCGCCAGGGCCGGCTGGCGCTGGCGCTGTCCGCCGGCGCCTTCCTGATGGCCGCGGCGGCGCTGGCGACCGCGCTGGACCGGTCCCTGCCCCCCGTCGTCTCCCCCGCCGCCGCCGTGATGCCCACGCCGCTGCCGGCCGATGCGCCCCTGCCGCTGATCGGGATCGAGCTGCTGCTGCCGCATCTGCCGCGCACCGCACCCTTCCCACGTGCCTTCGCCCTCGCCTTGGCCTTCGCTGCCGGCGATGCGGAAGCGGCCGCGCTGCTGGCGCCGCTCCATGCCGTGGCGCCGCATGGCGCACCCTCCGCCCGTCAATTGGCCGACAGCTTCGGGGAAGCCGCGGAAGCGGCGCTGCTGGCGGAGATGGGCCTGGCGCCCGATGCCGGCTGGCTGGCCCGCCGCGCCGCCGCCACCATGCGGCTCGGCGCCAGCCTGGGCAGCAACGGCACGCCAGCGCTGGCCGCCGTGCAGGCGACCGCCGCCGCGCTCGCGACCGGTGACCTGGCGGCGGCGGAGGCCGCGCTGGAAGGCCTTCCCCCCGCGCCCACCACCGCGCTGCGCCCGTGGCGAGAGGGGCTGCAGCGCCGCCTGGCTGCCGATGCCGCGGCACGCCAGCTTGCCGCCCTCGCGCTGCATCGGGTGGCGGCCCGATGAGCCTGCGGCCCTTCAACTGGCGCGGCGTGGTGGCGCGGGCGCTGTTCAGCCTGTTCATCGTCTTCGCGATCTACAACCCGTCCGGCACCTCCTACCTCCATTGGGTGCTGGGCGGCTTCGAGTGGTTCTGGGCCAAGCTCGCCACCGGCGCGGTGCTGGTGACCATCCTGCTGCTGCTGTGGCGGACGACGATGGGTGTGCTCGGCCGCGCCGGCATCGCGCTGGTCCTCATCTTTTCCATCGGCACCAGCGTGACGCTGGCGCAACTGACCGGCCAGCCGCTGCTGGATGGCGCGACCCTGCTGATCTGGGCGCTGGTCAGCATCGCGGCCGTCTTCACCGCCGGCCTGTCCTACTCCCACCTCGATCATCGCCTGACCGGCATCACCCATACGGAGGAGGTCAAAAAATGACCACTGCAACCCCTGCCCCATCCAAGGCGGATGCCTTCGTCCTCAGCTGCATCGACCCGCGGCTGGTGGATGACGTCACCCAGCTGCTGGCCACGATGGGCCGCACCAACCGCTACAGCGAGATGCGGATCGCCGGCGCCGCGCTGGCGGCGGTGGACGAAGCCAGGCCGGGCTGGAACACCGCGGTGTGGGACAACCTCGCGGCGTCGCGGCAGTTGCATGGCGTGCGCCGCGTCATCATCGTCAACCACCGCGACTGCGGGGCGATGAACCTCTGGGCCGGGCGGAACCTGGCGCAGGACCCGGCGGATGAGGAACGCCAGCACCAGGCGGTGATGGAACGCGCGGCGGCGGAGGTGCTGCGCCGCCATCCCGACATGGCGGTGGAACTGCACCTCATGGCGCTGGATGGCAGCACCCAGCGCCTGCCCTGCGCCGCCTGCGCGGCCGCGCCGCAACGGCTGGATGCCCTGCGGCCGGGCCTGCGCGCGGAAGCCGTCGCTCCGCCCCCCTCGCCCCCCGCCGGCGCACCCGCCTTCGCGGAACTGGTGCGGTTGCGCCTCTCCGGCGGCCTCGCGGATGCGGAGGCGGAGCGCACGCTGCTGACCGAAGGCGTCACCCGCTACGGGCTGACGGCGGCGGAGGCCCGCGCCACGCTGGCGGGGGAAGCCACGCGCCATGGCGCCACGCCCAGCACCGCCGCGCGGCAGGTCCTGGTCTTCCTGCGGGCACAGGCGGATCTTCGGGGGCGTGTTTCCCGCCGCGATGCCGGGCACGCCGCCGCGCTGTATCACGGCCTGGCCGGCAACCAGGGCCGCCGCGCCGATGCGGACCGCGCCGTGGCGAAGCTGATGGAGGCCGAGGGCCTGGCCCCGCGCCCCGATGGCCTGCTGCGCACCACCACCTGGTACCGCCGCCTGGCGGAGGCGTAGCGCTACCCCGCCCCTGCCGCGCGCGCCGCCTGGGAGATGCGCGCGGCCATCGCCTGCAGGGGGCGGTTGTCGGCCAGGCTGAACATGAAGGCGTTCTCGGCGAAGGCGTCGCGCAGGTAGTGGCCGGTCGGCGACGGCGCGCCCGCATAGGTCAGCCGCAGGAACTGCACGAGCAGCAGCGACCGCACCAGGTGCACGCCGACCAGGCTGCGCAGCAGGATGGTTGTCTCCATCTCCCGCTCCAGATGCGACAGCAGGTTCACGGCGGTGAACCAGGGGCCGTGGCGCAGGATGCGCAGGCGGTCCGCATGCAGCACCAGGTGGCCGCCCATGCCGTGCAGCGATGCCAGCACGGGATCCGGCTTCCAGCCTATTCCGCGCGCACGCGCCTGTGCCATTGCCCTGCCTCCCTTGCCCGCACAGGTAGCACCGCGGCGCATCAACGCCGGGTTAAACGCAGCCGGCGCATCCTGCGGCATGGACCTGACGATCCTGCTGCACGGGCTGCCGAGCCCCGCCATCTACGCCGTCTTCATGGCTGCCGCCGCCGCGATGGCGGCGCTAGGCTGCGCCGCGCTGGCGCCCCTGGCGCGCATCCCGCAGACCAAGGAACACATCGACATCGCCATGCGCACCACCGGCGCGGTGATGGCGGCGCTGACCCTCATCCTCGCCTTCTGCGCCGTGCAGGCGCGCAGCCAGGCCAGCGATGCGCAGCGCCTCGTCTCCACGGAGGTCGCGGCGATCACGACCTTGGCCCGCATCGCGGATCGGGGCGGGCCGGCCGGCCATGCGCTGCGCCAGGATCTGGCGGCCTACGCGCGCAGCATCGCCGATGACGAATTCCCGGGGATGGCGACGCAGGGCCGCCACCCCGCCACCCAGGCCCTGCTGGAACGGCTGGAAGCCGGCTTCTACCAGCTGGCCGCCACGGCGCCGGAGGTGATGGCCACCGACATGCTGCAGGAATTCGACGACATGGACGGCGCGCGGGAGAAGCGGCTGGATGGCGCGCGCATCGGCCTGCCGCAGGAATTCTGGATGCTGATCCTGGTGCTGTCCGGTCTGCTGGCGCTGACCGGCGCGCTGTATCCGCCGCGCCTGCACACGGTGGCGATGCTGGCGGTGCAGGCCGCCGGCGTCGGCGCGCTGATCGCCTTCGTCTTCGTGATGGACCAGCCCTTCCGCAGCAGCATCGGCATCTCCGCCAGCCCCTACCAGGCGCTGTCGCACAATCTGGCGCATCGCAGCGCTGCCATCCCCGGCAGCGCGCGCTACGCCAGGCCTTAGCATCACGGCGCCAGCGGCATCTCCAGCCGGCATCCCCCCTCGCCGGTGCGCAGCGCGATCGCGATGGGCTGCGCTTCCGCCCCGGTCGCGCGGCGCGGATCGGTGCCGGTGCCCGGGTTGATCGGATAGGCCGGGAAGCAGGCGCCGGCGATCGACAGGCGCAGGCTCTCCCCGGGCTGGAGGGTGATGCAGAGCGGCCGCATCGCCAGCCGCAGGCCGGGCGTCGCGCCCACCTCGATCCGCGCATGGGCCTGGGACAGCGCCATCACGCGGCCCTCCCGCGTCACGAGGGAAAGGGTCGCGTTCAGGTCGAAGGATGCCGCATCAGTCTCCGCCACCAGCACCACGACGGGATCGCCGGCATAGGTCACGGGTGCCGCGACGGGCGCGCTGGTGAAGCAGGCGATGTCGAAGCGGGCATCGATCTCCGCACGGTCCCGCCAACCCTGCCCCGAACCATGCGCCAGGCCGAAGGCGGGCACCGGCCGCCAGGGGTCATGGACGAAACGCTCCCACCCCCGCATGGCGGGCGGATCGGCGTGCAGCGCGCCATCATCGCTGCGCGCCGCGGCCAGGCCGGAGCCCGCGCAATGCAGCGTCTGGCGCGGGCCATCGGGCCAGGCGTCGAACAGCCGCCAGCCCCGCGTGCCGAGGTCGAACAGCCGCACCGGCGCTTCCCGCATCCAAGGCGGGGCGTCATGGCCCTTCAGCACATGGTCGAAGAAATCCGCCTGCATGGCGTCGATGGCGCTCAGCGCCGCAGGACCGAAATCGGCACCGCCCCCCTGCGGCGCCCAGGCCAGATGCGTCCAGGGCCCGATGACCAGATGCCCGCCGAGGTGCCGGAACCCCGCCACCGTGCCCGCCAGATGATAGTCGAACCAGCCGCCGGTGAAGAAGGCCGGCACCGCGGGCCTGGCCGCCCCGATCAGCGCGGCCGATGACGCCTGGCGCATGTAGGGATGGTCCGGCGCCGCTTCCCGCCACAGCGCGTAGTGGCTGTAGCCGGCGTGCCGGCGCAGCACGCTGGGGTCCGCGGGCACCGGGCCATCGAAGCGCATGCCGCCATTCGCCGCCGCCGCGAGTTCAGCGAAGGCCTCGGCATCCCCTGCCCGCTTCGCCATCAGCGCCGCCATCTGCGCGGCCCAATAGGCGCTGCCGCCCAGCGTGAAGGCACCATTCGGCGCGATGCGCTCCGCGTGGAAATCCCACAGCGCCATGGCGGGCGCGATGGCCTTCAGCGCCGGCGGCGACTGCGACAGCGCCAGCGTCTGCGCCGCCCCCTGGTAGGAGAAGCCGTACATCCCGACCTCGCCCGTCGAGCCCGGCAGCCCCGCCGCCCAGGCGATGCTGTCGGCCCCGTCCTCGGCCTCCGCCGAATAGGGCAGGAAGCGCCCCTCCGACGTGCCGGCGCCGCGCACATCCTGGATCACGACCATGTAGCCCCGCGCCGCATACCAGGCGGGATGCGCGTAGACGACGGTGGAGGCGATGGCGCGCCCATAGGGCTGCCGCATCAGCAGCACGGGATGCGGCCCGGGCGCCGAGGGCCGCCACACCGCCGCGTCCAGCCGCGCGCCATCCCGCATGCGGGTGGAGAGCGTCTCGTCAGGCCTCATGCGGCGGTTGCTCCGCGCCCTGCAAGGCGGTGCTGTCGGCCATGGCGCGGTTCCTCGCGAATACCCGTGCCGTGCAAGCATGAAGCATGCCAGGGCCCCGGCTTGGCGCCGCCGCGCCGGGTGCCCATGATGCGGGCGACACGCGGAGGAAACGGGGCATCGTGGCCGAGAACGACATCATCGCGCGCCTCGGGCGCCTCGATTCCTGCGCGCTGTCCGACGCCATGGACAAGCTCGGCCTGCCGCCCGCCCTCTCCTTCATGCCGCCGCGCACGATCCGGGGCCGCATCGCCGGCCGCGTGATGACGGTGCGCCTGGCCGAAGGCCCGCCGCCGCCCGGCACCACGCCCCGCCACCTCTGCTCCGCCGCGATCGAGGCCGCGCAGCCCGGCGACATCCTGCTGATCCAGCACATCCCCGGCCTGGATGCCGGGGGCTGGGGCGGCATCCTCTCACGCGCCGCGAAGGCGCGCGGCCTTGCGGGCGTGATCACCGATGGCGCCGCGCGCGACATCGACGAGGCGAAGGAGATCGCCTTCCCCGTCTTCGCCGCCGCCACCACGGCCCGCACCGCCCGCGGCCGGCTGCATGAGGCCGAGACCGGCGGCCCCGTCACCCTCGGCGGCGTCGCCGCGCAACCCGGCGACTATGCGCTGGCCGATGGCAGCGGCGTGGTGCTGGTCGCCGCCCGCGACATCATGCGCGTACTGGACGCGGCCGAGATGATCGCGGCGCGGGAGGCCGCCATGGCCCGTGACGTGGAGGCGGGAAAACCCGTCAGCCAGGTCATGGGTGCGGATTACGAACACATGCTGCAACGCTGAGGCACCACCATGGCCCGCCTGCCCTACCGCACCCGCGCCGACCTGCCGGAGCAGGACCAGGACCTGCTGAAGCGCGACATCGCGCTGAACCGCCTGCTGGCGCACAGCCCCGGCCTGGCCCGCGCCTTCACCGGCCTCGCCATGCATATCCGCCACGCCAGCCGCCTCGATGCCCGGCTGCGCGAATTGGCGATCCTGCAGATCGGATGGCTGGCCCGCAGCCCCTATGAATGGTCGCACCACGTTCGCATCAGCCAGGATTTCGGCTGCACCGAGGCCGATATCCGCGCCATCGCGACGGAAACCGATGGCGGCGAATCGGCGCTGGAGCCCGTCGCGAAGCTGGTGCTGCAAGGCGCGCGGGAGATGTGGCACGGCCCCGCCATGTCCACCGCCACCTTCGACGCGCTGCGCCCGCATTTCGATGCGGAGGCGCTGGTGGAACTGACCCTCATCATCGCGACCTATTGCGGGCTGGTGCGGTTCCTCGGGACCATGGAGATCGATGTGGAGCCGGACTACATGCCCTATCTCCTCGCCCATCCGCTGCCAGCATGAATCAGGCGCAGGCGCCGGGTTTCTTCCACCGCCGCGTCGGCGACATCCTCGTCACCGCGCTGCATGACGGCCACCAGGATTCGCCCGTCTCCTCCATGGACGGCATCGCGGCGGAGGAGGCGACGGCCCTGCTGGCCGCCACCTTCCGACCCGCGCGCCGCACGGCGGTGAACGCCTTCCTGATCCGCCACGGAGACCGCATCGCGCTGGTCGATGCGGGGCTGGGTCAGGGCGTGAAGCCGACCGTGGGCTTCGTCGCGAAGCATCTGACCGCTGCGGGCGTGGATGCCAGCGCGGTGGATACGCTGCTGATGACGCATCTCCATCGCGACCATTGGGGCGGCATCGCCGACAGCGCCGGCAACCCCGCCTTCCCGAACGCCATGCTGCATGTCCATGCCGATGAGATCGCGCATTGGGACAGCGACGAGGCGATGATGCGCCTGCCCGACGCCGCGCAGCGCCAGGCAATGTTCATCGAGACCCGCAACCGCCTGCGCCCCTACCGCGACCGCATGCAGGTGTTCCGCGGTGGCGAAATCTTCCCCGGCGTCACCGCCATCCCGCTGCCTGGTCATACGCCAGGGCACACCGGCTTCATGCTGTCGTCCCGGGGCAAGTCACTGCTGATCTGGGGCGACATCGTGCATGTGCCGGAAGTACAGATCGCCCGGCCGGAGGTAACGATGAAGGTCGATACCGACCCCGCCCTCGCCATCGCCACGCGCCGCCGCATCCTGGACCAGGTGGTGACGGATCGCCTCGCCATCGCGGGCATGCACCTGCACTTCCCGGCCTTCGCGCATGTCGCGCGAGACGGTTCCGGCTATCGCCTGGTGCCGGATGCCTGGACGCTCGACCTCGACGGAGACACGCCATGATGCGCTGGATCGACCTGGACGGCGCCGCCCTGCGCTATCACGACACGGGCGGCGACGGCCCCGTGCTGCTGCTGCTGCATGAAATGGGCGGCAGCCTGGAAAGCTGGGACTTCATGCTGCCGCTGCTGGCGAAACGCTGCCGCGTGCTGCGCTACGACCAGCGCGGGGCCGGCCTGTCGGAAAAGCCGCGCACGCCGCTGACGATGCCCGCCCAGGGCAATGACGCCGTGGCGCTGATGGATGCGCTTGGCATCACGCAGCCCGTTGTCGTGGTGGGCATGGCCGTCGGTGGCGCGCTGGCCCTCCACCTGGCGGCCGCGCATCCCGGCCGCGTGCGTGGTGCCGTCGTCTCCTCACCGGCGACGGGTGTGAACGAGGCCGGGCGCGTCGCGCTGCTGGCTCGCGCGCAGGAGATGGAGACGAAGGGCGCCCGCGCCGTCGTCGATACCGGGTTGATGACAAGCTATCCGCCCGCCATGCGGAGCGATGCCGACCGCTTTGCACATTGCCGCGCTTCGCGCCTCGGCGTCGATCCCGCCGGCCAGGCGGCGACGGCGCGGATGCTGGCGGATCTCGACATGCGCGCCGACCTCGCCAGCATCGCCTGCCCCGTGCTGGTGCTGGCCGCGAAGCACGATCTGACGCGCCCGCCGGAGCGGGTGAAGCCCGTGGCCGACGCCATCGCCAGCGCCGAGTTCCGGGAGGTGGAGAGCGGCCACTTCATGGCCATCCAGACCCCGGAACTCATGTCCGACGCCGTGCTCGGCTTCCTCGACAGCCTTTAGGAGCGGACGAGCCGCCCCGGCCGCGCCCCCGTCTCCGCGCCGCGCTCCATGATGGGCACGCCGGAGACGAGGGTCATGTCGTAGCCATCCACGCGCTGCACCAGGCGGCGGCCGCCGGCGGGCAGGTCGTAGATCATCTCGGGGTGGTGCAGTCGCAGCGCGTCCAGGTCGATGATGTTGATGTCGGCCTTGAGGCCGGGCTTCAGCCGGCCCCGGTCATGGAAGCCGAAGAAATCAGCCGTACCGCTGGTCTGCCGCTGCACCACGAATTCCAGGGACAGGCGTTCGCCGCGGCTGCGGTCGCGCGTCCAATGCGTCAGGCCGAAGGTGGGCATGGATGCATCGCAGATCACGCCGCAATGCGCGCCGCCATCCGAAAGACCCACCACCGTATGCGGGTCCTGCAGCAGGTCGTGCAGCCGGTTGAAGTCGCCGCCGACATAGTTGACGACGGGGAAATACAGCATCCGCCCGCCATCGCCGCCCGTCAGGTAGTCGTAGCAGAAGGCCGCCGGCTCCTGCCCCGCCGCGGCCGCCATCGCCGCCATGCTGCGCTCCGGCGGCGGCTCGTAATCCGGCGGGTCGCCGAGGGCGAACATCTGGTCCCAGCGTGTCGCGATCTGGCGGGACAGCGGCGGCACCACATGCAGCAGGCGGGGGGATGCTTCCTCCGCCAGGATCTTCGCCCGCACCGCGGGGTCCCGCAGCCTTGCCAATTGCTCCGCCGGCGACAGGTTGGCG
Organism: Falsiroseomonas sp.; assembly: GCF_051859025.1. Classification (GTDB taxonomy): domain Bacteria; phylum Pseudomonadota; class Alphaproteobacteria; order Acetobacterales; family Acetobacteraceae; genus Falsiroseomonas. Next base: position 11,828 of record NZ_JBHYGL010000015.1, read on the forward strand.
AGCTCGGCGAAGCTTTCACGCAGCGCAAAGGGGTTCAGCGACGTCGTCAGCCCGAGGATCAGCCCGACCGGCCGCGACGCCACCTGCGCCGCGAGCGGCAGCCCGTCGGCCCGCGCCGCGCGGACATGGCCAAGCAGGCGCTGCAAACGCCCGGGGTCCGCGTTGCGATCCGTCAGCAGGAACCACACCGGCCGCTGCGTACTGGCCGCGACCTGGCGCAGCCAGGCGAATTCCGCGGCCTCATCCTCGAAGTCGCTCAGCATGCCGAAGGTGCCGCGGCCCGAACGGCCGATCGCCTGGCCGATGGCGAGGAGTTCGCGGTGTTCCGCATAGCGCGCGGGCACCAGGTCACCGGTCGGCGTCTTGTGCTGGTCGGTGCGGCTGGTGGTGAAGCCGAAGGCGCCGGCGCGCAGCGCCTCCTCCGTCAGCTTCGCCATCTGCGCGATGTCGTCATCCGTCGCGGCCTGGCGGTTCAGCCCGCGCTCGCCCATGACATAGACGCGCAGCGGGTGGTGCGCGACCTGCGCGGCCACGTCGATGGTGCGCGGCATGGCATCCAGCGCGTCGAGGTATTCGGGAAAGCTCTCCCAGTTCCACTGCAGACCCTCGGCGAGGGTGATGCCGGGAATGTCCTCCACGCCTTCCATCAAATCGATCAGCGCCTGGTGATCGCGCTTGCGGACGGGAGCGAAGCCGACGCCGCAATTCCCGAACAGGATCGTCGTAGCGCCATGCCAGACGGAAGGTGCCAGCACCGGGTCCCAGGTCGCCTGCCCGTCGTAATGCGTATGCACATCCACCCAGCCCGGGGCGACGATGCGGCCTTCCGCCTGCACGTCGCGCTTTGCGGGCCCGGCCTTGCCGCCGACCTGCGTGATGCGGTCGCCATCGATCGCCACGTCGCCGGTGAAGCGGGGCGCCCCCGTGCCGTCCACGATGGTGCCGCCGCGGATGACCAGGTCGTGCATGAAGGCTCCTTGCCAAGGATCGAGGTTGTCCGGACAATGGCGCCGGCCACGCGGAATGGCAACGGCGGATCGGGACCGGTCCGGCCGAGTTGACCAGGCGTCGGGGCGGGACGGGGGAAAGACCAATGGCGATCGAACGGCGCGACATCCTGCTCGGCACCATGGCCATGACGGCCGGTGCACCCCTGGCCGCGCCCGCGCTGGCCCAACGCGGCCAAGGGGGCGCAGGCAGAACCCTGCTGCTGGCCGCGCCCGGCGCGCCGGAGGGCTTCGATGGCGATGCGCTGCGCCCCGGCACGCAGGAAACCGTGGTGCAGGTCTATGAGGGCCTGACCCGCTACGGCCGCGTGGAACGCGACGGCCGCCCCTACCTCAACCCCGATGTCATCGAGGGTCATCTGGCGGAAAGCTGGACGACCTCCCCGGATGGCAAGACCTGGGTCTTCAAGCTGCGCCAGGGCGTGCGCAGCTTCTTCGGGAATGAGATGACGGCCGCCGACGTCGAATGGGGCTGGGCGAAATCCTTCGCGCAGCGCCGCACCGGCGCCTTCATTGCCAATGTCTCCAACGTCACCGCCGTGAAGGCGATCTCGAAATACGAGGTGGAGTTCACCCTCTCCGCCCCCAGCATGATCCTGCTGAGCGCGCTGACCCTCTACCTCCCTGCCGTCTACGACAGCACGGAAGTGAAGAAGCACGCGACGCCGGAAGACCCCTGGGCGCTGAAGTGGATGGAGACCAACACCGCGGGCTTCGGGGCCTACCACCTGGAATCCGTGCGCTCCGGCGAACAGGCGGTCTTCGTCGCCAACCCCAACTATTTCCGCGAACAGCCCTTCTTCACGCGCGTGGTCTATCGCGCCGTTCCCTCCGCCGCATCGCGCATCACGCTGCTGCGCAGCGGCCAGGTGCAGTGGATCCATCGCCCGCTGCTGCAGCAGGTGGCGGAGCTGCGCAGCGACCGGCGCGTGAGGACGCAGGACAGTTTCGGCCGCACAATCTCCTCCGTGCGCATGAATCTCCGCTTCCCGCCCTTCGACAACAAGCTGGTTCGCCAGGCCTTCAACTTTGCCGTGGACAAGCCCGCGCTGATCCAGGGCGTGTTCTTCGGCTTCGCGGAGCAGGCACGCTCCATCGTGCCGCCCATCGTCGCGGGCTACGACCCCAGCTTCTTCAACTACGACTACAATCCCGCCAGGGCCCGCGCGCTGCTGGCGCAGGCGAACTTCAACTTCGACCAGAATGTCGAAATCCTCTACTCCCAGATCTTCAACTGGGAGGAGCCGATGTCCATCCAGGTGGCCGCGCAGTTGCAGGCCGTGGGCGTCAAGGCGCGCGCAGTACGGATCAGCGACAGCGACATGCGGGCACGCGGCGCGCCCAATCGCCAGGACATGCCGATGTTCTCCTTCGAGGACGGGCCCATCGTCCTCGATCCCGTCTATGCGACCTTCCTGCTGGCGCATTCCCAGGGCGTATCCAACCGCGCCCGCTTCGCCGACCCGCGCATGGACGCGCTGATCGACGAGGCGCGGCAGACGCTCGACGTGCCGCGCCGCAACGAGTTGATGCGCGACGCGCAGAAGCTCTGGATGGATGAGGCCCCCTGGATCGTCACGGTCTATCCGACAGTGTGGGAAGCGATGGCCGGCAACATCACGGGCTGGTGCCCGTATCCGGATGAGCATGAGCGCTGGTACGATCTGAGGGTGGCGTAGCAGGCCCATGCCGATCGGGCGGATGCTGGCGCGGCGCCTGGTGCTGGTGGTGCCGCTGCTCTTCGTGATCCTGCTGGGCACCTTCATGCTGGTGCGCCTCAGCGGGCAGGACCCGGTGGGCCTGCTGGCCGGCCCTACCGCGACCGCGGCGGAGATCGAGCTGGTGCGCGCCTCGCTCGCGCTTGACCAGCCGATCTGGGTGCAGTTCGGCGTCTATCTCGGCAAGGTGGTGCAGGGGGACCTCGGCGCCTCCTGGCTCAGCAACCGCCCCGTGCTGGCGGAGATCCTGGACCGTGCGCCGGCGACGCTGGAACTGATGCTCTGGGGCGTGTTCATCGGCGCGGGCATCGGCATCCCCGTTGGGCTGCGAGCGGCCTTCCGCCCGGATCGCACCTTCGACCAGGCAAGCCGCTTCTTCTCCCTGCTCGGCTTTTCCGTGCCGACCTATTGGCTCGGCCTCATCATGCTGTTCGTGTTCTTCTACCTGCTGGAATGGGCGCCGCCGGGCATGGGGCGCATCAGCCTGTTCCTCGACCCGCCACCGCGAATCACCGGCAGCTACCTGATCGACGGGCTGATCGCCGCGGATTGGGAACTGGCGGCCTCCGCGGCCTCGCAACTCATCCTGCCTGTCATCTGCGTCGCCATCATCGCGGCCGCGCCGATCATCAAGCAGACCCGCGCCATCGCGCTGGAAGTGCTGGCCAGCGACTACATCCGCTATGCCCGCGCGCAGGGCCTGCCGAAGCGGGAGATCCGCGCCATGGCGCTGCGCAACAGCGCGACGCCCATCGTCACCTTCATCGGCACGGAGATCACGGGCCTGGTGGGCACCACCTCCCTCATCGAATACGTCTTCGCATGGGGCGGCCTTGGGCAATACGGCCTTACCGCCATCATCGCGGGCGATTTCGCGGCGGTGCAGGGATACGTGCTGATGCTCGCGCTCTTCTCCGTGCTGGTCTTCCTCATCGTGGACATCTACGTGACACTCACAGAACCCCGCGCGGCATGAGCGCCACGATCGCCTCGCCCCGCTGGGTCCGCCGGATCGGCGGCATATCGCGCCGCAGCCCGACCCTGGCGGCAGGGGTCTTCATCATCCTGGGCTTCGCGGCGATGGCGCTGCTGGCGCCCTGGATCGCGCCCTTCGATCCCGAACTCGCCCAGTCCCGCAACGTGCTGGCCGCACCCGGCGGCGCGCACCTCATGGGCACGGATGGCAACGGGATGGACGTTTTCTCCCGCGTCATCGCCGGGGCACGCTGGGCCTTCGGCATCGCCATCCCCGCGGTGCTGGTGGGGCTGCTCGCCGGCGTACCGCTCGGCCTCTACACGGGCTATCGGGGCGGCTGGTTCGATGAGATCGCCATGCGCTTCTTCGATGCGCTGCGGGTCTTTCCCTCCATCATCCTGGCGCTGGCCGTCGTCGCCGCGGCGGGGCCCTCGCTGCTGAATGTCGTGCTGGTGATCGGCTTCCTCGACAGCCCCGTCTTCGCCCGGGTGGTGCGGGCGGAGGTTCTGGCCCTGCGGCATTCCACCTTCGTCGAAAGCGCGGTTTCCGCCGGCAATCCAACCTGGCGCATCCTGTTCGTCCATATCCTGCCGAATGCGTTGCAGGGCGCCATGGCGCAGACGGCGGTACGCGCAGCCTGGGCGGTTCGCATCAGCGCGACGCTTGCCTTCCTCGGCGTCGGCATCCAGCCGCCAACGCCGGAATGGGGCGCCATGATCCGCCAGGGCGCGGAGTATCTTGTCACCGGCCAGTGGTGGGTCGGCGTCTTCCCCGGCATCGCGCTGATCCTGATGGTGCTCGGCCTCAACATGCTCGGCGATGGGTTGCAGGACCTGCTGGACCCTCGCCGGAAGGCGGCGACGCGATGACGTTGTTGCGCGTCGAGGACCTCCACACCCACTTCATCTCCCGCAACCTCGACAATGAGATACAGGTCGCGAAGGCGCTGAACGGCGTCTCCTTCTCCCTCGATGCCGGCCGCATCCTGGGCCTCGTGGGGGAAACCGGCGCCGGCAAGTCGCTGACCGCCACTTCCATCATGGGCCTGCTCCGCCCGCCCGCGCGCATCATGGGCGGCCGCGCGCTGTTCCAGGGGCAGGATTTGCTGGCGATGCCCGATGATGACCTCAACGCGCTGCGCGGCCGCGACATCGCGCTGGTGGTGCAGAGCCCGAAATCCTCGCTCGACCCCCTCAGCCGCATCGGCGACCAACTCATCCGCATCCGCCGCGCCCATCGCGGCGGCAGCGTGGCGGAGGCGCGGGAGAAGGCGATCGCCATGCTCGGCAGCCTCGGCATTCCCGATCCCGCGCGGCGGATGCGCGCCTGGCCGCATGAGCTTTCCGGCGGCATGGCACAGCGTGTGCTCATAGCCCTCGCGCTGATGAACGAACCGCGGCTGCTGATTGCGGATGAACCGACGACCGGCCTCGATGTCACGGTGCAGGCGCAGATCCTGGACCTGCTGCGGGACCTGGTGCGGCGCACCGGCATCGGCGCCATGATCATCACCCATGACCTCGGCGTGGTGGCGCATTACTGCGACGAGATGGCGGTGATGTATGCCGGCGCCATCGTCGAAAGCGGGCCCGTGCGCCAGGTGTTCCGACGCCCGACGCATCCCTACACCGTGAACCTCATCGGCGCGACGCCGGAACGCCTGCGGCTTGGCGCCACGCGCACCGTCGGCGGCCCGCCGCCCAACCTCCGCGCCCTGCCGCCCGGCTGCCCCTACCAGGATCGCTGCCCGCAGGCGGGCGCGGATTGCACGACGGTGCCGCCCGATGTCGCCCTCGGCGATGGCCATGTCGCGCGCTGCCACCGGGTGGCGGCATGACAGCGCCCGTCCTGGAAGTCCAAGGGCTGGTCAAGCACTTCGACGTGTCACGCCAAGTGAAGGTGCATGCCGTCAACGGCGTCAGCTTCTCGATCCGGGAAGGGGAGACGCTGGGCGTCGTCGGCGAAAGCGGGTCCGGCAAGTCCACCATCGGCCGCAGCGTCATCCGGCTGCTGGCCCCGACCGGCGGCAGCATCCGCTTCCGCGGGCGGGACATCACGAACCTTCCCGAATCGGCCTGCCGCCCGCTGCGGGCGGAGATGCAGATGGTGTTCCAGGACCCCTGGTCCGCGCTCAACCCGCGCATCCGCATCGGCGACCTCATCGCCGAACCCTTGAAACTGCACACGAAGCTCTCCGCGGCAGAGCGGCGCGACAAGGCGGAGGCGTTGGCCATCCGTGTGCGCCTCACGCCCGAACTCCTCACGCGCTATCCCGCTGAACTCAGCGGCGGCCAGTTGCAGCGCGTCTGCATCGCGCGTGCCATCGCGACCAGCCCCAAGCTGATCGTGCTGGATGAGCCCACCTCCTCGCTCGACCTCTCCGTCCGCGCCGGCATCCTGGACCTTCTGGCGGAGCTGAAGGCGGAGACGGGGGCGGCGATGATGTTCATCAGCCATGACCTCGGCACGGTGAAGCTCATCAGCGATCGTATCCTGGTCCTCTACCTCGGCAGCGTCGTGGAATATGCGCCGACGGCGCAGGTCTTCGCCGACGCCGCGCATCCCTATTCCCAGGCGCTGATGTCGGCCCACCTGCCCGCGGACCCGGATGCGGTGCTGCGGCGCCATGTGCTGCAGGGGGAGATCCCTTCCCCCATCAACCTGCCGCCCGGCTGCCATTTCGCCAGTCGCTGCCCCGTGGCGGTGCCGCGCTGCCGCGTCGAAACGCCGCGGCTCGACCCCGTCGCTGGCGACGCCACGCACCAGGCCGCCTGCCTCCGCATTGCGGAGGGCGCCAACCGGATTCCCGCGCTGGAGGATGCCCATGGATGAGGCGACGCTGCGGCGCGAATTGCTGGCCGCCTATCACATCCTCGACGTGCACGGGCAGAATGCCGGCATCGCGGGGCACCTGACCGCACGGCTGCCCGGCGACGACAACTTCTGGTGCCATGGCTATGGCCAGGGGTTCGAGGAAGTGCGCGCCGAGGATCTCCGCCACGCCGACATGGAATTGCGCGTGCTGAACGGGGGGAAGATCAATCCATCCCTCGTCATCCATACCGGCCTCTATCACGCCCGCCCCGATATTGGCTGCGTCATCCACACGCATAGCCTGAACGCGGTGATGCTGACGGCCACAGGCACGCCGCTGCTGCCGCTGTTCCAGTCCGCGCTGATGTTTCACGACGACTGCACCCTGCACGCGGAGTACGGCGGCATCGTCGATACGGTGGAGACCGGCGTCGAACTCGCCGCCGCCCTTGGCCCGCGCCGCGCCTTGCTGCTGGCCAATCACGGCACGCTGGTGGTCGGCCGCAGCATCCGGGAAGCGGTGCACTGCACCATCATGCTGGACGATGCCTGCCGCATCCAGTTGGGCGCCATGGCCGCCGCCGCGGGCAGGCCACTATCCCCCGTCGATGACGCCACGGCGCAGGAGGCGAAGCGCTTCCTGCTGTCGGACAAGGTGCTCGGCCTGCGCTGGGAACACTACCTCCGTCGCGCCATCGCCGCCCGGCCCTGGCTGGCGGCGGAACTCGCCAGCATCGCCTGACTACAACTCGACGCCGATCGTCGCGCCCAGCCGCGCGGCGATGTCCTTCTTGTCGAGGTCCGGCCCGCGCGCCTCATTCCCCTCGATATGCTGAAGGTCCCGCGCCGTATCCCGGCGGATCGCGATGATGAGGCTGGTGGCGTCCACCAGCGCCAGCGGGAATTCGTGCCAGGTGCCGAGGTGCAGCATCAGCCCCGCGCTGCCATCGAAGATCAGCGCGCGCGCTTCCTCCAGCATCGGCAATTCGCCATCGCCGGGCGGCGCCAGCACCATCAGGAACGGCCGGCCGCCGAGGGGGAAGAAGCTCTGCGTATGGAGGAAATGGCGTTCCATCCACACCACGCGCAGTGGCCGTCGCTCCAGCGTCGCGACGGTGAATTCCAGCGTATCGTCGGCCACGAAGCGGCCCGGCTTCCGCAGCGCGACGCGGTCGCCATAGAAGGGGCTGCGGATCACCGGCGCGGGCGCGGTCGGGCCCATCAGCGTGCCGAAGGGCGCGACATTCTCCGCCGTCGCCGCTTCCGCCCGCAGCGTGATGGATCGCACCGCCGGCCTAGCCCGCGGGGGACAGCACGTGGATGACGCGGCCTTCGATCATCGGCCGCACCTTCGCGCCATAGGCCGCCATGTGGGGTGCGGCGGCGTGGGCGGCCAAATGCGCCGGGCTTTCCCACTTCTCCACCACCACGAAGCTGTCGGGGCCGAGCTTCGTCTGGATGGCGCCCACGCCCTCCGCATCGATGGCAGGGCCGTATTCGATGCAGCCATCTTCGGCATGCACGGCGGGCATGTTGGCGCGGAAGGCTTCCAGCACGGCATCCCGCATCCCGGGCTTGGTCGTGATGATGGCGAGGACGTGGATCATGCGGCGCTTTCCTTCCCGGATATCCGCGAAGGCTACGCTGGCCGCAGGCGCTTCGCCAGCGGGGCCAGCACCCGCTCCACCACCGGGATCAACAGGAACCCCGCGGCCAGCCCGACCACGCCGGCGAAGGCAGCCCCCGCCAGCCAGCCCAGCGCGCCGCCGATGCCAGGCATCGTCCCCGCGGCGGCGGCCAGGTCGTGCGACCAATGCGCCGGCCCGGCCAGGCCGAATTCCTCCAGCCCATGGATCAGGATGCCGCCGCCGACCCAGACCATCGCCGCCGTGCCGACGATGCTCAGCAGCGTGAGGAAGGGCGGCATGCCCTTCACCAGGCTGCGCCCGAGCGCCCGCGCCAGGGGTCGCAGCGCCGCCGGCAGCCGCAGCGCCACCCCTTCTTCCCTCGCCAGGGCCACGCCGGCATCATCCGCCTTCACGATCAGCGCGACGGTGCCATAGACCACGATGGTGATGCCGATGCCGACCACCGCGAGGATCGCCGCCTGCGCGACGAAGCCGCTCTCGGGGATGGTGGACAGCGCGATGGCCATGATCTCCGCCGACAGGATGAAATCCGTCTTGATGGCGCCGGCCACCCGCGCCTCTTCCAACGCCAGCGGGTCCGCCGGCGCGGCGCCCACCGCCGCCTCATGCGCATGGGCGGCGTGCGGGCGGATGGCCTCCAGCACCTTCTCCGCCCCCTCATAGCAGAGGAAGGCGCCGCCCAGCATCAGCAGGGGCGTGATGGCCCAGGGCGCCAGCAGGCTGAGCGCGAGGGCCACCGGCAGCAGGATCAGCAGCTTGTTCTTCAGCGACCCCAGCGCGATGCGCTTGACGATCGGGATCTCGCGGCTCGCGGCGAAGCCCACGACGTAGCGGGGCGTCACCGCTGCATCGTCGATGACCACGCCGGCGGCCTTGGCCCCCGCCTTGCCGGCCTGGAAGGCGACATCGTCCAGGCTGGCCGCCGCCACCTTGGCCAGGGCCACCACATCATCCAGCAGCGCGATCAGGCCCGTGCTCACGGCGTCTCCGCGGGGTTGTTCGGCCCCGCGTGCCGTGCCGGGCGGCCTGCGTCAATGCAAAGCCGCGTTTGCGCGGCGGTGCGGCTTCGCTAGGCTGGCGGCATGACGCAACGAATCCGCCTCGGCATGCTCACCCCTTCCTCCAACACGGTGCTGGAGCCCGTGACCCAGGCGATGATCGCCGGGCTGCCGGAGGTCTCGGCCCATTTCGGCCGCTTCAAGGTGACGGAGATCGCGCTAAGCCAATCCGCCCTCGCCCAGTTCGACGACAGCGCCATCCTGGTGGCGGCGGAGTTGCTGGCCCATGCCAAGGTCGATGTCATCACCTGGAACGGCACCTCCGCCACCTGGCTGGGGTTCGAGACGGATGAGCGGCTGTGCGAGCGCATCACCGCCGCCACCGGCATCCCCGCCACCACCTCCATCCTCGCGATGAATGAGGCGCTGGCGAAGCTGGGCGCGCAAAGCCTCGGCTACGTCACGCCCTATACGGACGATGTCCAGGCGAAGATCGTCGCGCAGTATGAACGCCATGGCCTGGCCTGCCGCGGCGATGCCCATGCCGGCATCCGCGACAATTTCGCCTTCGCCGAGGTCACGGAGGACGCGCTGCGGGCGATGACCCGCGCCGTGGCGGCGGAAGGCCCGGACGCCATCGCCGTGGTCTGCACCAACCTCCGCGCCGGCCCCCTGGTGGCGGCGCTGGAGGCGGAGCTCGGCATCCCCATCATCGACAGCATCGCGACCGCGGTGTGGAAAAGCCTGTCCATCGCCGGCGTGGACCCAGCCCGGGTGCGGGGCTGGGGAAGGCTGTTCAGCCTGTGACGCGCCTGCTGCTGGTCAACCCCAACACCAACACCCGGACGACAGCGCTGATGGCGGCCATCGCCCAGCGCGCGGCGCCGGCCGGCGTCTCGGTGGAGGGTGCCACCGTCGCCACCGGCGCGCCGCTGCTGGATGACCCGGCCAAGCTGGCGGTGGGTGCGGAGGCCGTGCAGGCACTGCTCGCCGCCACGGACCTCTCCCCCTTCGCCGGCGTCATCGTTGCCGCCTTCGGCGACCCCGGCCTGGCCGAGAGCCGCGCCGCCGCCCCCGTGACGCTGACCGGCATCGCAGAGGCCGCGATGGCGGAAGCCGCCGCCATAGGCCGCTTCGTCATCGTCACCACCACCGCGCTGCTCGCGCCCTCGATCGATGCGCGCGTCGTGGAATACGGCCACGCCACGCGCCATGCCGGCACCTTCCTGACGGAGGGCGCCGCCGCCGCGCTGATGGCGGATCCCGCGCAGCTGGAAGCGGCGCTGGAGGCCACCGCCCGGCATGCGCTGGCCGAGACGGGCGCGGAGGCCATCATCATCGGCGGCGGCCCGCTGGCAGCGGTGGCAGAAGCGCTGCGGCCGCGCTTCGCCGTGCCGATCATCGAACCCGTGCCGGCCGCGGTGCGGCTGGCGCTGTCCCGGGCTGTCTTGTCCTGAGACGCGCGATTCAGGCTTTTCGGCTACGCCGCCTCAAGCCATCGCGCGTCACTCCGGCCTGATGTTCCCGGCCTCCACCACCCGCTTCCAGCGCGCGATTTCCGCGGCCTGGAAGGTGGCGAATTCCTCCGGCGTGTCGCCGCCGATGTCGAAGCCGGCATCCACCAGGCGCTGCGCCGTGGCGGGCACGCGTAACGCGCCCATGAAGGCGTCCCGCACCCGTTCCACCAGCGCGGGCGCCATGCCGGGCGGGCCGCCCAGCGCCTGCCAGGAATAGACGACGAAGTCGCGCAGCCCCGCCTCCTGCCCCGTCGGCACTCCCGGCAGCACGGGCGTGCGCTGGGACGCCGTGACCATCAGCGCCTTCAGCCGCCCGGACTGGATGTGCGGGATGACGGCGCCGAGGTTCTGGAAGGAGATCTGGGTGGTCCCCGCCATCAGGCTCGTCATGGCCGGGCCGCCGCCGGAATAGGGGATATGCGCCATCTCCGTCCCCGTCGCCTGCTTGAACATCTCCGCCGTCAGATGGTCCGACGACCCGACGCCGGAGGAGGGGTAGGAGGCCGTGGCCGCGTTGCGCTTCATCCAATCGATCAGCCCGGCGAAATCCTGCACCGGCACCGATTGCGGGTTCACCACCAGCACATTCGGCGTCCGCACCGTGACGGTGATGCGCGTCAGCTGCGTCGTCGGGTCATAGGCCAGGTTGGGGCGCAGCGCGACATTGATCGCCCAGGTGCTGATCGGCGCATGCATCAGCGTGTAGCCATCGGGCGCCGTGCGGATCACCTGCCTTGCACCGACCTCCCCGGTCGCACCGGGACGGTTCTCCACCACGAAGGGGCGGCCCAGCGTCTGCTGCATGTGCTGGGCGGCGATGCGGGCGATCAGGTCCGAGGGTCCGCCGGTTGCGAAGGGAACGACGAGCGTGACGGCGCGGGATGGCCAATCCTGCTGCGCCAGCGAAGGACGGATGAGCGCGGGCGCGGCGAGGGCGCCCAGCAGGGTGCGGCGGTTCATGGTTCTTGTTCCTCCCGTTGTTGCTTTGTCTCGCGGGGGAACGCCGTTCCCCCGCACCCCCATGCCAGGGCCGAACCGGCCCTGGACCGTCGGCGATTGTCACCGCCCCTTCGCGGCCCGCCAAACCTTGAACTCATCGAGGTTCGCCGCATTGGTCGCGGGATAGAGCCCGACGATCGTCCGCCCCTCCGCCACCTTCTCCGTCACGAAATCCTCATAGGCCGTCATCTCCGTGGCCTCCGCCGCGATGTCATCCGCCAGATGCGCGGGAATGACGATCACGCCGTCGCAATCGCCGACCAGCACATCCCCCGGGAACACCGGCGCATCGCCGCAGGCGATCGGGACATTGATGTCGATGGCATGGTTCAGCGTCAGGTTCGTCGGCGCGGAGGGCCGCGTGTGGAAGGCAGGGATGCCGAGCGCCGCGATCTCCGCGCTGTCCCGGAACCCGCCATCCGTCACCACCCCCGCCACGCCCCGCGCCTTCAGCCGCCCGACGAGGATCGCGCCCGCGGAAGCCGCGCGGGCATCCTTGCGGCTGTCGAAGACCAGCACATGCCCGGGCGGGCAGGTCTCGATCGCCTTGCGCTGGGGATGGTTCGGGTCGCGGAAGGCCTCCAGCGTGTTGAGGTCCTCCCGCGCCGGGATGTAGCGGACGGTGAAGGCCTCCCCCACCATGCTCTCGGCGGGCGTATGCAGCGGCAGCGGCCCCTGGATCATCTGGCTGCGGAAGCCGCGCTTGAACAGCGCCGTCGCCAGGGTGGCGGTGCTCACGCGGCGCAGCTTGTCACGGGTCTCGGGGCTCAGGGCCATGATGCGTTCCTCAACGGGGTCTTGTTGCGGCATTCATGCGCATGGTCGGCCCGGATCGTGAACCCCGTCCAGCCCCGGCGGGCCTCTCCGCCCTTCCCGCCGCGCCTGCGATGCGGGAGACTGCGCCCACGCAGCGCAGAGACCCGCCCCATGAACATGGCCGCCCCCTCAACCATCCCCGCCGGCATCAGCGAGGAGGAATGGAAGATCCGCTGCGACCTGGCCGCGCTCTACCGCCTGGTCGCGCATCACCGCATGACGGATCTGATCTACACCCATATCAGCGCCCGCATCCCGGGGCCGGAACACCATTTCCTCATCAACAGCTACGGCGTGATGTTCCATGAGATGCGTGCCAGCGACCTGGTGAAGATCGACGTGGACGGCAACATCCTGGAACCCGAGGGCCGCAGCGGCCTGCACGTCAATGCCGCCGGCTTCACCATCCACTCCGCCATCCACATGGCGCGGGAGGATCTGGTGGCCGTCATCCACACCCACACCTCGGCCGGCATCGCCGTCTCCGCCCAGGAACACGGCCTGCTGCCGATCAGCCAGCACGCGCTGAAATTCTACGGTTGCCTCGGCTACCATGGTTATGAGGGCATCGCGCTGGACCTGGATGAGCGGGACCGGCTGGTCGCCGACCTTGGCCCCCACAAGGCGATGATCCTGCGCAACCACGGCCTGCTGGTCGGCGGCACGACGATCCCGGATGCCTGGAGCCAGATCTACTACCTGGAACGCGCCTGCCAGGCGCAGGTCGCGGCGCTGGCCGGTGGCGCGAAGCTGGTCCTGCCGCCGGAGGAAGTGCGCCTGAAGACCGCGGAGCAATTCGCGCCCAAGAACCCGCCCAGCCCGCACATCAACCTGGCCTGGGAAGCGTCCCTCCGCCTGATCGAGAACGACCCCATCAGCTACCGCTCATGACGGTCGCGTCGCGGCGCGCGATGCGCCTCAACGCCTTCGACATGGCGACTCCGGGCCACATCCAGCAGGGGATGTGGACGCACCCGAGGGACCAGAGCCCCGGCTACAACAGCCTGGCGCATTGGATGGACCTGGCGCGCCTGCTGGAACGCGGCCTGTTCGATGGCCTGTTCCTGGCCGATGTGCTCGGCATCTACGATGTGCTGGGCGGCAGCGCGGATGCCGCGCTGCGCGGCGGCGTGCAGGTGCCGCTCATCGACCCCGTCACCACCATCCCCGTCATGGCGGCGGTGACGACGCATCTCGGCTTCGGCGTCACCTGCAACCTGGCCTATGAGGCGCCGTATCTCTTCGCGCGTCGCATGTCGTCCCTGGACCACCTCACGGGCGGCCGCATCGGCTGGAACATCGTCACCGGCTACCTCGACAGCGCCGCCCGCGCGCTGGGCCATGACGCCCAGATGCAGCATGACGACCGCTACGACCTGGCCGAGGAATACATGGACGCGGTCTATGCCCTGTGGGAGGGCAGTTGGGCCGATGACGCGGTGAAGCGGGACCGCGAGGGCGGAATCTATACCGACCCATCGCGGGTCCGCCGCATCCACCACCAGGGCAAGCAGTACCGGCTGGACGCGATCCACCTCTGCGAGCCATCGCCCCAGCGAACCCCGGTGCTGTATCAGGCCGGTGCCAGCGACCGCGGCCGCGCCTTCGCCGGCCGCCATGCCGAATGCGTCTTCGTCAACGGCACCAGCCCGGCCATCGTGGCGCGGCAGGTCGCGGACCTTCGCGCCCGCGCGGCACCCCGCCCCATCCAGGTCTTCGTCGGCGCCACCATCGTCACCGGCCGCACGGAAGCCGAGGCCCGCGCTTTGCTGGCGGACTACGCCAGCCACGCCAGCGCGGAAGCCACGCTGGCCCATGCCGCCGCCTCCCTCGGCATCGATTTTTCCCGCTACGGCATGGATGAGCCCATCCAGGCCGGGCCCACCCAGGCCATCCAGTCCAATGTCCAGGCGATGAAGCAGGTCGCAGGCCCCGCCTGGACCAAGCGCAAGCTGCTGGGGCAATCCGTCCTCGGCAGCCGCCAGCCCCCGATCGTCGGCGACCCCCACCAGGTGGCGGATGCGCTGGAGGGCTGGATGCGCGACGCCGATGTGGACGGCTTCAACCTCTCCCGCACCGTCATGCCGGAATGCCTGGAGCATTTCATCGACCTGGTGGTACCGGTGCTGCAGGAACGCGGGCTGTTCAAGACGGGCTACGAGCCCGGCACCTACCGGGAGAAGCTGTTCGGCGCCGGCCCGCGCCTGCCGGCGGAGCACACGGCGGCGACGCATCGCTGGTGAGGGATCAGGGGGTCTCGACCAGGCTCCCATGCACCCAGCCACCGCCAGCGCCGTCATCCACCTGCAGCCAGCCCCCCGGCGCCCGTTCCAGCACGCGGAGGCTGGCGCCCCGTGGCGCCACGCGCAGCACCGCGGCACCGCCGCCCGGGCCGCCACGGATATTGCCCGGCCCCCGCAGCACCACCTGCTCGCCGGCGCCTGCCTCCGCCCGCAGCGAGGCAGGGATGAAGACAGGCGCGGCCCCCGCCGCTGGCGGCACGGGCGCCCCCGCTGGCGACGCTGGCGCCTCCGCCGGTGGCGCGGTGCAGAAGCGCCGCCAGGCATCACCCATGGGGCGGTTGCGGTTGAGCCCGGGCCCATCCTCCAGCACCACGAAGGGGGGCAGGGGGCGGGATGCGCTGGACGCCATGGCGGCATTGCTCCGCGGCGTCGCCATCACCCGCGCCACCACATCGGCCAGGCCGCCGCCCTGGCGGGATGGTGCGGCGATGCGGGCGCAGACCACCACCTCCTCCCGCGCCCCCGCCCCGCGATGCGTCTCGAACCCCAGCAGCGTGTCGGAAAGCCCGGCCCGCCGCAGATGCTGGCGCAGCGACTCCACCGCGCTCTGCCCTTCCACCAAATCATCCGGTACGGGGGTGGTGGCTAGCGGCGCGGCTTCGCGGGACGGCGCCTGCACGGCGATGGTCGCGGCCAGCGCCCCGGCGCCGATTGCCAGCAACGCGGCGAGAATCGTGATCGGGCGGCCCGGCATGGGGCGGGGTGGTCCTTGTGGCAATGAAAGGCGACGCCCTTCAAAGCCCGGCCACCCCCTGCGGTTCCGTGCGGACCCCTACGCCGCGGCGAAAAGGCTCCCGCCCGCGCGCTCCGGCTGCTGTCCCAGATGCCGGGCGATGGCCCAGATCATCGCCTGGTTGCTGCTGACGACGGGCTTGCCGACCCGCGCCTCCAGCCCCGGCAGGGCCGCCACCGTCGGCATATCCGTGCAGCAGATCAGCACGCCATCCGCGCCCGCGGTATCCAGCGCATCCAGATGCGCCTCCAGCGCCGCCGGCGTGGTGCGGGACACGCCGCGGAACATCTCGAGGCTCGCATTCAGCCCGAGGCCGAGCGAGGCCAGCGTCTCGATCCCCGCCGCCGCGAGGTAGGCGATGACGGAGGCATTGGTCGCGGGCAGGTAGGGCGTGAACAGCGCGATCCGCGCCACGCCCACCGCGCGCAGCGCCGCGATGATGGCGGTGCCGACTTCCAGAGTCCCCTTCGCCTGCGCCCCCTGCATCATCGCCAGCGACCGATCCGCCCCCAGCGCCATCGCGGCACTGGTGCAGCCCAGCATCACGGCATCGAGTTGGCAGGCCGAAAGATGCTGCAGCGGCGGGGCCGCATTCTCCCGCAACTGCGCCGCCAGTTCCTCGCCCGCCAGCCCCATCGGCAGCGTCATGCGCGCGGCGTGGAAGCTGAGACCCGGCAGGCCGGCGCGGTTCATCTCCGCCTCCACCGTCGTGTTGCTGCCGGGCACGAGGAGGCCGACGCGCTGCGGGAAGCCGGAGGGGGCGATGTTCTGCATCCCGCGATGATGCACGGCATCGCGCGCCGCGTCATCCATTCACCCTTTCGCGCCGCCATTCCCCATGGTGAAGTACGGACAAATCCAGAGGACATGGCCCCGATGCGCTACGACTTCGTCCCGATGCCCCACCGGAAGCCGCTCCGCTGGCCCAACGGGGCGCGCATCGCCATGCTGCTGACCACCAACTTCGAGTACTGGGACCCGACGAAGGACACCGACAAGCCCTTCTATCCCGGCGGCCCCTCCATCATCACCGACATGCTGCCCGGCAATGTCTATGACAATCCCAACTGGACCTGGCGCGAATACGGCCAGCGCGTTGGCGTCTGGCGGATGTTCGAGACCTTCGAGCGTGCGGGCGTGCCCACC
Organism: Falsiroseomonas sp.; assembly: GCF_051859025.1. Lineage (GTDB taxonomy): Bacteria > Pseudomonadota > Alphaproteobacteria > Acetobacterales > Acetobacteraceae > Falsiroseomonas. The sequence goes on from NZ_JBHYGL010000015.1 coordinate 28,504, forward strand.
AGCTGCACCATGAACGCCAAGATGGGCCTGGAACGCCGCCCGGTGGTGCAGCACGCCATCGACAAGGGCTGGGAGATCGTCGCCCACAACTACGTGCAGACCGACCTGCTGACGAACTACCAGTTCGACATCGAGGGCGAGCGCAACGTCATCCGCGAAACCCTTCGCGTCTACAAGGATGTCGTCGGCAAGCCCGCGCGCGGCTGGCTCTCCTGCTCGCTGCGCTCCACGCCCAACACCGCCGATATCCTGGCGGAGGAAGGGCTGATCTTCTTCACGGACCTGCTGAACGACGACCAACCCTACCTGATCCATACGGAATCCGGAAAGCCGATGGTCTCCATCCCCTACACCTCGGAGGTCAACGACTTCACCGTCTTCCTCCGCCAGGGCAAGGATGTGAATGGCGGCTTCGGCGTCTTCAAGGAACAGTTCGACGAGCTGTACCGCGAAGGGGCGACCAGCGGCCGGCTAATGAATATCGGCCTGCACCCCCACGTCATCGGCCAGCCCTTCCGCATCCGTGCGCTGCGCGACTTCGTCGACTACGCCAAGACCTTCCCCGACGTCTGGTGGACGACGCGGGAAGAGATCGCGGAGTGGTACCTGGCCAACCACGCCAGTCACATCTGACCAGGAGACGAATGATGCGGAAACTCCTTGCCCTGCTTCTCCTGCTGCTGCCGGCGCTGCCGGCGGCGGCGCAGGATTGGCAACCGACCCGGCCCATCCGCATCGTCGTGCCCTTCCCGCCCGGCGGCATCTCCGACAGCCTGGCGCGGCTCTTCGCGGATCGCACCGGCGCGCGGCTGGGGCAGCCCCTGGTGGTGGAAAACCGCAGCGGCGCGAATGGCGCGGTGGCCGGCGAATTCATCAGCCGCGCGCAGGGCGATGGCTATTCCTACATCATGCTCTCGCCGTCGCACCTGATGGTGCTGCCGGTGCTGATGCGCCTGAGCTACGACCCGATGGCGGATCTGGTGCCGGCCGTGAACCTGGCCGCAAACCCCTTCTTCCTCGGCGTGCCCGGCAATTCGCCCTTCCGCAACCTGGCCGACTTCATCGCAGCCGCGAAGGCGCGGCCCGGCGCGCTGGACTATGCCAGCGGCGGCGCCGGATCGGGCACGCATCTCGTCATGATCTTCCTGTCGCTGCGCGCGGGGCTCGATATGCAGCACATCCCCTATCGCGGCGGCGCGCCCGCGGTGCAGGATTTGCTGGCCGGCCGCATCGCCGGCTATTTCGGCAATCCCTCCGACATGGCGCCCTTTCTCCAGAGCGGTGAAGTGAGGGTCATCGCCTCCTCCGGCGGCGCGCGATCCGCCCTGGCCCCCGATGTCCTGACCGTCGCCGAGCAGGGTTTCCCGGGTTTCCGGTTCGAGACCTGGAACGGCCTCCTCGCCCCCCGCGGCACGCCGCCCGCCGCCATCGCGCGCCTGGCCGCCGCGGTGCGGGAGGCCTGTGCGGAGGAGCCCGTCCGCGCCGGGCTGCGGCGCCTCGGCAGCGATCCCGTCTGCAACACCACGGCCGAATTCGCCGCCCAGATGCAGGCGGAAGCGCCGGTGTGGCGGGATGTGGTGCAGCGTTCCGGCGTGCGCCTGGATTGATGGCGATGCGCGTCACGCGCCTGCATCACGTCGCCATCGCGGTGACGGATTCCGCGCCGCTGGAGGCCCTGCTTGGCGATGCCTTCGCCCTCGGCACGCCGCATCGCGAAAGCCGTGCGGCGCTGGACATTTCAGTCTTTCACGCGGGCGACAGCGCGATCGAGCTGCTGCGCCCGACCGGTCCCGGCTCCTCCGTCCCCGCCTTCATCGAGGAGAAGGGCGAGGGGCTGTTTCATATCTGCCTGGAGGTTGAGGACCTCGACTCCGCCATCGTCGAACTGTCAGCCAAGGGGCTGCGGCTTCGCGCGGGCTCTCCCATGCCCGGCCATGCCGGTACGCGCGTCGCCTTCCTGGACACGGCCACCACCGGCGGCGTGCTGTTCGAATTGCTGGAACAGCCGCGTGGCGAATGACGCGCCACGCATCGCCGTCGCCTCCCCCAGCTTCTGCCAGCACCCGGTGCTGCGTACGGAACTGCTGGCGCTGCACCCCAACGCGAAGCTGAACCCCAGCCCGCACCGGCTGGAAGGCGATGCGCTGGTGGATTTCCTGCGGGGGCATGAGGTCGCGGTGCTCGGCCTGGAACACCTGACGGCGCCAATGATGGATGCGCTGCCGGAACTCCGCGTGGTCAGCAAGCTCGGCACAGGCACGGACATGCTGGACCTGGCCGCGATGCGCGCCCGCGGCATCCGCCTGGGCTGGGCGCCGGGCGCCAATGCGCTGTCCATCGCCGAACTTGTCATCGCCTTCGCCCTGCTGGCCTTGCGCCACATGGGCGCGCTGAACGCCGCACTCCGCGCCGGCGAACGCCCGCCCCAGCGCATGGGCCGCCTGCTCAGCGGCCGCGTGGTGGGCCTGCATGGCTGCGGCCATATCGGCCAGCATGTCGTGCGCCTGCTCACCCCCTTCGGCTGCACCGTGCTGGCGCATGACATCGCCGATCGCCAGGCCTTCTACGCCGCTCATGGCGTCACCGCCGTCAGCCTCGACGAGTTGCTGGCGCGGTCGGAGGTGCTGTCCCTGCACATCCCCCTCACGCCCGAGACGCGCGGTCTCTACGGCGATGCGATGCTCGCGCGGCTGCGCCCGGACTGTGTCCTCATCAACACCGCGCGGGGCGAGATCGTGGAGGAAGCCGCGCTGATCGCGCGCCTTCGCGATGGCCGCCTGGCCGCCGCCTGCGCTGATGTCTTCGCCGGCGAGCCCGCCATCAACCAGGCGCTCATCGACCTGCCCAATTTCTTCGGCACGCCCCATATCGGCGGCAGCGCGGAGGAAGCGCGCCTGGCCATGGGCCGCATCGCGATCGAGGGCATCACCCGCAACGCCCTGCCCGAACCCTGACCGGACGCCGCATGCACCACAATCTTAGCGCCCGCGCGAAACTCGGCCTCATCGTGCCGCCGAACAACACGGTGAACGAGGCCGAGTGGCAGTCGGCCCTCCCGCCCGGCGTCTCGCTCCATACCACGCGCATGCGTCTCAACCCGCTGGCCCGCGCGCCGGAGGAGATGGCGAAGCTCCGCGCCGATCTGCGCGATGCCGCCGCGCTGGTGGCGGAGGCCGGCGTCGATGTCGTCGCCTTCGGCTGCACCGCGCCTTCCGCCGTGAACCCGCGGCGAGAGATGGAGGCGATGATGGAGGAAGCCGCGGGCCGCCCCGGCGCCACCGCCGGCGCCGCCATGGCCGATGCGCTGATCGCCGTCGGCGGCCGCCGCATCGTCCTGCTTTCCCCCTTCTCGGAGAATGTCACGAAGCATGAGGCCGCCTTCCTGGCAGGCGAGGGTATCACCGTGATCGCCATCGCCTCGCTCGGCCACCAGACCTATGCGCCGGGCCGCAAGCTCGGCATCCACCTGATCGGGCCGGAGGAAATCCGCGCGGCGCTGGCGCCCCTGCCGGTGGCGGAAGCCGATGCGGTGATGCTGAGCGGCACCAACCTCGTCACCTTCCCGATCATCGAGGCGCTGGAAGAGGAAATCGGCCGCCCTGTCATCAGCAGCAACCAGGCGCTGCTCTGGTCCGCGCTGCGCCGCGCCGGCATCACGGATCGCCTGCCGCTCGGCCGGCTGTTCGACTCTCAGGCCGGCGGCCCGCCGGAGACGGAGAGCACCTCCCCCGTCACATAGTCCGGCGCGTCGAGGGCGAAATACAGCAGCGTATTCGCGACTTCCTCCGGTGCAGCGAGCCGTCCCATCGGAATGCGCTCCGCCCGCTTCGCCGCACCGGGCGACCCCGGTGGGAAGGCGCGCGTCGCGACGCCGCCGGGCGCCACCGTGTTCACGCTGATGCCGCGCGGCGCCAATTCCTTCGCCAGCGACTTGCCGAAGGCGATCACCGCGCCCTTGGACGCCGCATAGACGCCCAGCCCCGGCGCGCCCACCAGCCCCGCTACGGAGGCCACCAGCACCAGCCTTCCCCCACCCGCTTCCAGCAGCATCGGCACCGCCGCATGGGCGGTGTTCAGCACGCCGAACAGGTTGAGGTCGATGATCCGCCGCCATTCCTCCGGCCGGCTGTCGGTGAAGGGGCTGAAGGCGCCAGGCAGCATTCCCGCCACCACCAGGCTGCTGACGCCGCCCGCATTCGCGATCACCGCGCGGAAGCCACCGAGCGTTTCGGAAGCCCCGCGCATCGCCGCCGCCAGCGCCTCCGCCTGCGTCACATCCACCACGGCGGTGACAATGGGCAGCGCCGGATGTGCAGCGTTCAGTTCGGCGCGTAGCGCCTGAAGCGCGCTGGCATCCAGGTCCAGCAGCGCGAGGGGCACGCCCCGGGCCGCCGCCATCACCGCCGCGGCGCGCCCGATCCCATGCGCGCAGCCCGTGATCAGCAGCGCATCATTCATCGCGCAGCCCGAAGACATCGCCATCCCGCTTCACATTCCACAGCACGCGGCCGCGCGCGTGGTGCGGCACCAATGCCAGCCCCTCATCCGCGGCTTCCGCCAGCAGCGCCATCCGCGTCGCCACCGCCTGGTCCGCGTCGCTACAGAATCGCGACACCACCTGCGGCAGCAGCAACTGCGCGGGGTGATGCACCGCATCCGCCGCGATCAGCACTGTCCGCTTCGTGCCAGTCAGCGTGATGCCGACCTGCCCCGGCGTATGCCCCGGCAGGGGCCGGAACTGCATGCCAGGAAACGGCACGTGGTCATGCGGCACCTGGTCCAGCAGCCCCGCCTCCGCCACCGGCAGCACGCTGTCCCGAAAGCTGCCATGACCCACTGGCGCCACCGCATCCAGCGCCGCCCAATGCGCGAATTCCCGCTCCGCCACCACGTAGCGCGCCTTCGGGAAGGTCGGCACCCAGCGATCATCGCGCCACCGCGTCGCCCATCCCACATGGTCGGCGTGGAGATGCGTGAACAGCATCGCATCCACATCCTCCGGCGCCACGCCGAGGCGCTCCAGAAAATCCGTGCGCCGCCGGTGCCAGGAAGATCGGGCGGGTCGTTCCTTCCCATCACCCACGCCACCATCCACCACGATGGTGCGGCCCCCGCTCTCGATCACGAAGACCTGCACGCGCAACAGGATGGAATCCGTCTCCACCTCCACGCTCAGCGCATCCAGCGCCGCGGCGCGAGTCAGCAGGGATAGATCGGTGCGCGGGAACAGCATCTCCCGCGGCAGGCGAAACGGATCCTCATCCGCCACCCCGCGCAGCACCATGCCGCCGAGGTCGAGCGACCAGTCACTCATGGCATATAGGCCCCGCCATTCACCCAGAGCACCTGGCCCGTCATGTAGGCACTGTCGGGGCCGAGCAGGAACATCACCGGCCCCACCACGTCGGACGGCACCGCGATGCGCTTCAGCGGCATCATCGCGCTGTAGGCGGGGATATCGACATTGGTCTGCCCCGCCTCGTCGGACCGCCCCGTGCCACCGCGGAGGAAAGCCGTATCCACCGCGCCCGGGCCCACCGCATTCACGCGGATCAGCGGCGCCGCCTCCAGCGCCAACGTCTTGGTCATCGACACCATCGCGGCCTTGCAGGCGGCATAGGGCCCGTAGCCCGGCCGCGTATGCGCCGCCAGGCCCGACACCATCTGCACCATCGCGGGGTTGTCGCCCTTGGCGAGCAGCGGTAGCGCGGCCCGCGCGGTCAGGAAGGCCGCGCGCAGGTTGCCGGTGACGACCTCGTCCCAGAATTCCGGCTCCACGGATTCCAGCTTCCGCATCCCCAGCAGGAACCCCGCCAGGTTCACGAAACCCTCCAGCCCATCATCCAGCTGCGCAAAGGCCGTGCTGACGGAAGCCGCATCAGTCGCATCCACCGGGATCGCCCGCACGCCATCCGGCACCGGATGCCGCGCCAACGAGGCCGGGAGGTCCAGCACGGAGACCCGCCACCCCTCCGCCGCCGCGCGCGCCACCAGCGCGCGCCCGATGCCACCCGCCCCGCCCAGGACCGCGAGGCGCCTGGTCATGCGCAGGTATCAGCCGGGAAGCTGTCGAACAACGACCAGCCCTGGTTCTTGATCTCGATGATGAAGCCCGGCAGTTCCGCGTCCCGTGCCGCGTCGAAGCAGGTGTTCTCGCCGGTCACGCCGGTGAAGCTGATGCCGCGCAGCGCGTCTCGGAAGGCGGTGCGTTCGGCGGCGATGCGCGAAGCCTCGCCCGTGACGCGCGCGCGCTCGCCCGCCTGCTTCATCAGGTAGACGATGTCATAGGCCTGCGCGTCGCTGTGGTGCGGGATGCGCTTGCTGGTCAGGCCGCGCCGCGCATTCTCCTCGGCGTATTTGCGCGTGAAGGCGCGCGTCGCGTCGTTGCGGTCCCACCAGAAGCCGGCGACGATCAGCATGCCCTCGCCTTCCGGTCCGAACAGTTCGACGGAGTTCGGATCGGCGAAGATCTGGCTGCCGATCACGCGGCCTCGGAAGCCCTGCCGGCGCAATTCGCGCAGCACCTTGCCCGCGCCATCCGGTGTCGCCGCCAGCGCCACCACTTCCGGGTTCCGCTGCATCACCTGCGTGACCTGCGGCGCCACGTCGAAGGTGCGGTACTGGAAGCTCACCGGCTCCCCGAAGCTGATGTTCCGCGCGCGCAGAAGGCCCGGATAGAACTGCGTCGCCGTGATGTTGGAAATGCGCTCATCGGAGATGAACATGATCTCCGCCCGGCTCGCCGGCACGCCCTTGCGGGTCAGGGAGGTCAGCAGCCGCCCGAACTGCTTGCCCTCATCCTCCGTCAGCCGCCAGGCATAGCTGAAATTACCCGTCAGCCCCGGCTGCGACGCGGAATTGGAGATCTGCACGATCCCGAGCCTTTCGCCGACCGGAAACGCCACCGCCGATTCGCCGGAGGAGAAGGGCCCGAGGATCGCCAGAGCATTGTCGTCGCGCGCGAATTTCTGGGCCGCTGTCGCAGCCTGGCGCGGGTCCGATCCCGTGTCGAACTTCTCGATCCGGATCGGGCGGCCATTGATCCCGCCGGCCGCGTTGATCTCGGCCACCGCGATATCCACGCAGGTCTCCGTCGCCTCCCCCGGCGTCTTCAGCGGCCCGGACTTCACCATGGTGAGCCCGATCACGATCTCCCTCGTCTGGCCGATCGCCGGCAGTGCGAGAAGGCCGCCCGAGGCAGCCAGCAGGGTCCTGCGCTTCATCATCTGTCCCATCCCTCAATGCGATCCGAGATACGCCGCCGCCAGCGCCTCATTATCGGCCAGCCGATCTGCCGGACCATCCAGCACGATGCGGCCCAATTCCATCACATAGCCCCGCGACGCCGTGCGCAGCGCCATGCGCGTATTCTGCTCCACCAGCAGGATCGCGAGCCCGTCACGGTTCAGCTCCCGGATCAGCTCGAACAGCCGTCCCACCAGCAGCGGCGACAGGCCGAGCGAGGGCTCATCCAGCATCATCAGCCGCGGTCGCGCCAGCAGCGCGCGGCTGATCGCCAGCATCTGCTGTTCACCGCCCGAGAGCACGGAGGCCAGCATGTCCCGCCGCGCCGCCAAATTGGAGAAGCGCGCATAGATGTCCTCGATGTCGCGGGCGACATCGCCATCCCGCCTGCCATAGGCGCCCATCTGCAGATTCTCATGCACCGTCAGGCTGACCAGGATCTGCCGCCCCTCCGGCACCAGCACGAGGCCGCGCCGCACGCGTTCCGGCGCGCTGAGTGCCGTGATGTCGGTACCGTCGAAGATCACGCACCCGCCCGCCGGCTTCACCGCGCCGGCGATCGCCTTCAGCAGGCTCGACTTGCCCGCGCCATTGGCGCCGAGCACGGTCACGACCTCCGCCGGCCCAACCCCCAGCGACACCCCGCGCACCGCCTGGGTGCGGCCGTAGCGCACCTCCAGCCCCTCGGTCTCAAGCAGCATCGGCACCGAGATACGCCTCCCGCACCAGCGCATCGGCGCGTGCGCCGGCCATGCTGCCCTCATAGATGCGCTTGCCGAAATTCAGCACGACGACGCGGTCGCAGACCTCATCCACGAAGCCCATGTCGTGCTCCACCACCAACAGCGCCGTGCCGCCATCGGCAATCTTGCGCAGGAACCGCGCGAGTTCCGCCGTCTCCGCGGGGTTCAACCCCGCCGCCGGCTCATCCAGCAGCAGCAGCTTCGGCCGGCTGGCGAGTGCCCGCACCACCTCGATCTTCTTGCGGATGCCGTAGGGCAGCGACGACACGACATCGCCGGGATCGATATCCAGCCCCGCCTCCGCCAGCAGCGCCTCGGCCTCCCGCCGCCACCGCCCGCGCGGCATCCAGCCGATCGGCGTCAGCAGCGCGCCGAGGCCCGAGGCCCGCGCATGCTGCCCCAGCATCACATTCTCAACAGCGGAAAGATGCGGCATCAGCCGGATGTTCTGGAAGGACCGCGCCAGCCCCGCCAGCACGCGGTCCCGCGGCGGCATTGCGCCGATCGCCACGCCATCCAGCGTGATCGTCCCCGCATCCAGCGGATAGACGCCGGAGATGAGGTTGAAGACCGTCGTTTTCCCCGCCCCATTCGGTCCGATCAGCCCGAGCCTGCCGCCGCGTGGCACGGCGAACGACACGTCGTCCACCACAAGCAGCCCGCCGAAGGCCTTGCCGATGCCAGCGACCGTCAGCAGCGCCTCATCCGGCATCGGCATGCCTCCGGCGGCCCATCAGCCGCGCCAGCAAGGTGCGCGTCACCATCCCCTCCGGCCGGAACATCATCATGGCCACGATCATCACGCCGAACACGACATAGCGCCAGGACCCGCCGATGCGCAGCAGTTCCGGCACGATGGTGAAGAAGGTCGCCCCGACCAGCGGCCCCCAGGCCGTCTGCGTGCCGCCGATCAGGACAAACAGCAGCACGTAGATCGACAGCAGCGGCGAGAAATACTGCGCCTCCACGAAGGAGAAGTGATGCGCGTAGAGCGCGCCGGCCAGCCCCGCCAGCCCGCCGCCGATGGCGAAGCCCGCCACCTGCACCGCCCGCGCCGGCACGCCCATCAGCACCGCCACCAGTTCATCGTCGTGAAGCGCCCGCATCGCCAGGCCGAGCCTCGTCGCCGTCAGCCAGAAGACGCCCAGCGTCACCGCCGCCGCGCAGGCCAGCAGCACCGGCAGGTCCACATACTCCGTCACCACGAGCCCCATCGCGCCGCCCAGTGCCGGCTGCGTCAGGATGATGCCCGTGACCACCTGGGCGAAGGCGAAAGTGGCCAGCACCATGTAGACGCCGCGCGTGCGCAGCACGGGAAAGGCGATCCCCATCCCGATCAGCGCCGTCAGCAGTGTCGCCGCCGGCACCGACCAGGCGGGCGCCCAGCCCAGCTGCTCCGCGATCATCGCCGCCCCATAGGCGCCGATCGCCATGAAGCCCGCGCCGCCCAAATTGAGCTGCCCCGCCGTGGCGGTCACGAAGATGCCGTAGGCGAAGATGATGTTGATGGCGAGGATCGCCAGGATGCCGGACCAGTAGCCGGACATGTCAGAGCTTCCCCTTGCCGATGCGCGTGCCCCCGAACAGCCCCTGCGGCCGCAGCACGATCGCCGCCAGCAGCGCCGTCCACACCACCACCTGCGCCGCATCACCGCCGAAGAAGTGGATGCCCAGCGTCTCCATCAGCCCCACCAGCAACCCGCCCGCGATGGCGCCCCAGATCGAACCGAGCCCACCCAGCACCATCGCCGCGATGGCCTTGGTGCCGACATGGTCGCCCATGAAGGGGGAGACATCGCTGTAGTTCACGACGAACAACGCCCCCGCCACGCCGCACAGCAACCCGCTGAGCAGGAACACGACGGGCACGATGCGCGTGACCTCCACCCCCAGCAGCGTCGCCGTATCCGGGCTTTCCGCGATGCTGCGCAGCGCGCGCCCCGTCCGCGTCTTCGCCAGCAGCCAGGACAGCCAGAAGACGATGCCGAGCGACAGCAGCAGCGACGCCATCTGCGGCAGCCCCACCACCAGCGGCCCCACCTGCCAGTCCAGCCGGAAGCGCACCGGGAAGCTCTGCGCCTCGCTCCCCAGCACGATCAGCACCAAATGTTCGAAGATCAGCAGGAAGCCGAGCGACGAGACCAGCGGGATCGCATGTTCCGTCGCATCCCCGTGCCGCGTCTTGAGGTAGCGGAAGGTGAAGCGCTCCACGATCAGCGACGCCACGATCGCCACCGCGATGCCCGCCGGCAGCGCCAGCGCCCAGTGCCAGGCATCGGTAAAGGGCAGCCCGTGCCGCGCCAGGCCCCAGGCCACCATCCCTGTCAGCATGAACATGGTGGGGATGGTGAAGTTGAGAAAATTCAGCACGCCGATGGTCAGGGTGAAGGCCACCGCGACGGCGACATAGATGCCGCCCAGCATCAGCCCCGACACCACCTGCTGCGCCAGCGTGGCACCCCCCGGCAGCGCCGCCAGCCCCGCGACAGCCGCCACGCAGGCCAGCGCGACCCCCGCCGAGACCACCAGCGGATGCACCCCGCGCATCCCCGCCGCGCCGCTCATGCGCGAAGTTCCACCAGGCGAGAATCAGGCCGGCGCGGCAACGGCATCTCCTGCGATTTGTCCGGACCAATGGGGCCCAGATTCGTCGCCGCGCGCAAGCCCGATTAACGCCTCAGGCGTGCAGCCCCGGCGCTTCCTGCCCCGTCCGCGCCACGTATTCGGTGTAGCCGCCGCCATAGAGGTGCACCCCCTCCGGCGTCAGCTCCAGCACCCGGTTGGACAGCGCCGACAGGAAGTGGCGGTCGTGGCTGACGAACAGCATCGTGCCTTCGTAGTTGGAGAGCGCGGTGATCAGCATCTCCTTCGTCGCCATGTCCAGGTGGTTGGTCGGTTCGTCCAGCACCAGGAAATTGGGCGGGTCGAACAGCATCCGCGCCATCACCAGCCTGGCCTTCTCGCCGCCCGACAGCACGCGCACCCGCTTCTCCACCTCATCGCCGGAGAAGCCGAAGCAGCCCGCAAGCGACCGCAACTGCCCCTGGTTGGCGCGCGGGAATTCATCCTCCAGCGATTCGAAGACGGTGCGGTCGCCATCCAGCAATTCCATCGCATGCTGCGCGAAATAGGCCATCTTCACGCTGCCGCCGACCGTCACGCTGCCCGCATCAGGCTCCGTCGTCTGCGTCACCAGCTTCAGCAGGGTGGATTTCCCAGCGCCATTCACCCCCAGCACGCAGCAGCGTTCCCGCCGCCGCAGCAGCAGGTCCAGGCCTTCATAGATCACGCGGCTGCCGTAGCGCTTGTGCACGCCGCGGATCTGCACGACGTCGTCGCCGGACCGCGGCGCCGGCATGAATTCGAAGGTCACGGTCTGCCGCCGCTTCGGCGGCTCCACCCGCTCGATCTTGTCGAGCTTCTTGACGCGGCTCTGCACCTGGGCCGCGTGGGAAGCGCGCGCCTTGAAGCGCTCGATGAACTTGATTTCCTTCGCCAGCATCGCCTGCTGGCGTTCGAACTGCGCCTGCTGCTGCTTCTCCGCCATCGCGCGCTGCTGTTCGTAGAATTCGTAGTCGCCGGAATAGCTGGTCAGCGACCCGCCATCGATCTCGATGATCTTGTTGATGATCCGGTTCATGAATTCCCGGTCGTGCGATGTCATCAGCAGCGCACCGTCATAACCGCGCAGGAAATTCTCAAGCCAGATCAGGCTTTCGAGGTCGAGGTGGTTCGAAGGCTCGTCCAGCAGCATCACATCGGGCCGCATCAGCAGGATGCGGGCCAGCGCCACGCGCATCTTCCAGCCGCCGGACAGCGCGCCGACATCGCCATCCATCATCTCCTGGCTGAAGGACAGGCCCGCCAGCACCTCCCGCGCCTTACCCTCCAGCGCATAGCCGCCGAGGTCATCGAAGCGCGCCTGCACCTCCCCGAACCGCTCGATCAGCGCATCCAGCTCATCCGCCTTGTCGGGGTCGGCGAGGTCCGCCTCCAGCGCCCGCATCTCGGCCGCGACAGTCGAGACATCGCCGGCGCCGTCCATCACCTCCGCCACCGCGGAACGGCCGGCCATCTCCCCCACATCCTGGCTGAAGAAGCCGATGGAGACGCCGCGATCGACCAGCACCAGCCCCTCATCCGGCGGCTCCTGCCCCGTGATCATGCGGAACAGCGTGGTCTTGCCCGCCCCATTCGGGCCGACCAGGCCGATCTTCTCCCCCCGCTGCAAGGCGGCGGAGGCCTCGATGAACAGAAGCTGGACGCCGTTCTGCTTGCTGATGTTGTCGAGGCGGATCATGGGAGGCCCAATGCAATTTCGGCGGGCTTATGCCACGCCCCACGCCCCTCGCGACAGGCCCGCCAGGGGGGGGGGTCGGCTTGGCGGCACCCCCCATCCGCCATAAGCCTTGCGGCCCGAGACGCAAGGAACCGCCCGATGACGCCCCCGGCCGCCGCCCAGCCCCTTCCCCTCGCAGGCATCCGCGTCCTGGACCTGACGAACGTCCTCGCCGGTCCCTTCGCCACCTACCAGCTGGCCCTGATGGGCGCCGAGGTCATCAAGATCGAGCAGCCCATCCGCGGCGACCTGGCCCGCCGCCTGGGCGCGGATCCGGAAGCCGCGAAGCGCAACATGGGCGCCTCCTTCGTCGCGGTGAATGCCGGCAAGCAATCCGTCACCCTCGACCTCAAGCACCCCCGGGGGAAGGAGGTCTTCCTGCGCCTGGTGGCGGAGGCCGATGTGGTGGTGGAGAATTTCCGCCCCGGCGTGATGGACCGCCTCGGCCTTGGCTGGGAAGCGCTCCGCGCCATCCGGCCATCGCTCGTCTTCTGCGCCATCTCCGGCTTCGGCGCGGATGGCCCGCTGGCCAGACGCCCAGCCTATGACCAGATCGTGCAGGGCATGGCGGGGGTGATGAGCATCACGGGCAGCGCGGAGTCCGCGCCGCTGCGCGTCGGTTTCCCGGTCTCCGACACCGTCGGCGGCATGACGGCTGCCTTCGCCGTCGCCTCCGCCCTGGTGGGCGCGCGGGCCACGGGCCAGGGCCGCTACCTCGATGTCTCGATGCTGGAATCGACGTTGGCGACCATGGGCTGGATCGTCTCCAACTTCCTCAATGCCGGCGTCGTGCCGACGCCGATGGGCAACGACAATTTCAGCGCCGCCCCCTCCGGCGCCTTCCGCACCGGCGATGGCCTGATCAACATCGCGGCCAATGAGGACAAGCAATATGCCGCCCTCTGCGAGCAGATCGGCCGTCCGGACCTGCTGACCGACCCCCGCTTCAGCGACCGCCACGCCCGCAAGGCCAACCGCGCCGCGCTGACCGTGGAGATCGAGGCGGCCCTCGCCGCGAAGGACGCCGCCAGCTGGGAAACCCTGCTGGTGGGCGCCGGCGTCCCCGCCGGCCAGGTCCTCAGCGTGCCCGCCATCATCAACCACGCCCATGTCCGGGACCGCGGCTTCGTCACGGAGATCGAGGCGCCGGGCGGCACCCAGCGCCTGACGCGCTGCGGCTTCCGCTTCGGTGATGCCAACCCCGCGCCTGCCGGCCCCGCGCCGGCCCTCTCAGCGCAGACCGACGCATGGCTACGGCGCCTTGGCTATGACGAGGCCGCCATCGCCGCGATGCACGACGAAGGCGCGGTCTGAACTAGAGAAAACGCTCGGCCCGATAGGGCTCCGGCGGGATGAAGGGGGCCTCGCCCGTCATCATCTCCGCCAGCATCCGCCCCGTGGTCGGCCCCAGCGTCAGCCCCTGATGCGCATGGCCGAAAGCGCACCAGGCGCCGTCCTGGCCGGGCAGGGGGCCGATCACCGGCAGCATGTCCGGCATGCAGGGCCGCGTGCCCATCCAGGGCGTCGCTTCCACGCGATCGCCCAGCGGCAGCAGCCCCCGCGCCACGGGCTCCGCCTGGTCCAGCTGCACCGGCGTCGGCGGCGCGTCGGGGGCGGCGAATTCCGCGCCGGTGGTCAGGCGGACCCCCGCGCGCATCGGCGCCAGCAGGAAGCCGCTTGGCGTGTCCAGGATCGGGCGGTGCAGCACCGCATTGCCGCGCAGCCCGAAATGCCGGTGGTAGCCGCGCTTGCCGAACAGCGGCGGCGCGTAGCCGAGCTTGCGCGTCACCATGGTGGCCGAGGCACCAAGCGCGATCACGACCTCCGCCGCCTCCATTGCCCCTTCCGCCGTCATCACCCGCCAGCCCGCACCGGCGCGTTCCAGCGTGGCGGCATCGCCGATCACGAAGCGCCCGCCTTCCTCCGCGAAGCGCGCGGCATATTCCAGCACCAGCGCCTGCGGATCGCTGACCGACAGGGGGTCGGTCCAGTGGATCGCCCCCGCGCGCCCCACCATCAGATGCGGCTCCGCCGTCGCCAGGCCCTGGCGGTCCAGCGCGACGAAGTTCACGCCATGCTCCGCCCGCGCGCGCTCCGCCTGGCGCAGCGCCGCCTCCATCCCCGCGGCATCGCCATACAGCCGCATCCAGCCGATCGGCCGGAGCAGCGCCATCGCCGGCGTATTGCGGGCGAGAGCCAGGTGTTCGTCGAGGCAGGTCTCGATCAGCGCGGCATGCGCCGCCGCCGCCCTCTCGTAACGCGCGGGCTCCGAATGCCACCAGTATTGCAGCAGCGGCGATGCGAAGCCCGGCAGCGCGCGCAGGTGGTAGCGCGCATCGATGGCGCGGTTGCCGGCGATGCGCAGGATCTCCCGCGCCTGACGGGGAAAGGCGTGCGGAAAGACCGCTTCCCGCTGAATCAGCCCGCCATTGCCGAAGGATGCCCCCTCCCCGGGCTGCTGGCGGTCCACCAGCACCACATCCCGCCCACGCCGCGCCAAGTGCAGCGCGACGGAGACGCCGACCATACCGGCGCCCAGCACCAGGACCGACATGCTCATCGCCGAAGCCCCATCGCCTCAGCGGGCGGGGCGTGCGTGCACCGCCACAACCTGCTCATCCATCCGCGGCGTGTAGGTGATGGTCCTGCGCGTGCCGATCACCGTCATCTGCACATAGAGCGGGATCTGCACATGCATCGCCTGCACGTCGTGCATCATCTCCCGCAGCGCGGCCTCCCGCCCGCCATCCATGCGTACCATCACCTCCCTGATGCGCGCATCCAGCGCCGGGTCGCTGAAGCCCGCGCGGTTGGCACCACCCAGAAGCCCCGTCGGCTCCCGCGTGTGGAAGGAAGTGGACAGCACGTAGGACGCATCGCCGGAGGAGAAGGAACGGCCCACGAAATGCACCGGCAACGTCACGCGCGCCGGGCGGATGCGCGGGAAGAACACCGTGCTGGGCGTCACGTCCACAGTCATCCTGAGGCCCGCACGGGACAGCATCTGCCCCACCGCCTGGCAGATGCGCGCGTCGTTGACGTAGCGGTCGTTGCTGCAGGCGATGGTCAGGCCGAAGCCCTCGGGATAGCCCGCCTCCGCCAGCAGCCGCCGCGCCGCCGCGGCATCGCCGGCCGGCAGCCGCGCCGCGGGATCGTAGCCGCCGAAGCCTTCCGGCGTCAGCTGGCCGGACGCCACGGCCTGGCCTTCCATCACGCGGTCCACCAGCGCCGCGCGATCGATGGCGAGCGACAACGCCTGGCGCACCCGCACATCCGACAGCGGGTTCACCGGCAGCGGCTGCCCTGCCGCATCCACCACCAGCGGCAAGGGGTCCCGCGCCACATTCAGCGAGAGGTACATGATCCGGTCGGTCGGGCGCGCCGCGATGTTCACGCGCCCCTCCCGCCGCAGCCGGGCGACATCGCCCAGCGGCACATCCTCGATCAGGTCGAAATCGCCGGCCAGCAGGCCCGCGAGCCGCGCCGCGTCATTCGCCACGACCCGGACGTTCACCTGGCTCCAGGCCGGCTGGGTGCCGTGATAGCCGGAAAAGCGTTCCAGCTGCATGCCGGAAGGCGTGACGCCGCCGCCCACCACGCGATAGGGCCCGGTGCCGATCGCCGCGCGCCCCGCGTTGAAATCCTGCGTGCTGGCCTGCGCGGCCGCGCGGGCGGAGACGATGAAGACATTCGTCATCTGCCCCGGGATCACCGGGTTGGGTTCGCTGGTGTGCAGCCGCACCGTCAGCGGGTCCACCACCTCCACCCGGCTGATCGTGCGCAGATTGATCGTATAGGGCCCGATATTGCCCGGCACAGCAGGGATGCGCGCGATGGAGAAGGCGATGTCATCCGCCGTGAAGGGCGTGCCGTCGTGGAACGTGACGCCCGCGCGCAGCTTCAATTCCCAGATCTGCGGCTCCACCGCCCGCCAGCTTTCGACCGCGCCCGGCACCTGGCGGCTGTTCTCGTCGCGGCTGATCACCGTGTCGTAGATGTGGCGCGCGGCGGCCATGTTGGGGCCGTTGAAGAAGAAATGCGGATCGATCCCGAAGGTCGATTGCACCGCCATCGTCAGCGTCTGCGCCGCGGCGGGCAACGGTGTCGCCAGCGCCCCAATCAACGCCCCAGTCAACGCCATTTGGCGCAGGGTGGTCGGCAGCTTCAGCATGTCACGCCTCCGGTGATCGCACCGTGGCGAAGCTTCGGGGCTGCCGCCGGCAGCGTCAACAGCTAGCCTGGGCGCTCCCCTTGGCGCCTCAGGCTCCGCGTGAAACGGGCACCGCCCTCCACGAAGCCGGTCGCGGCGCAGAAGCCGCGCATCGCCTCCCCATCCTCGGCCAGCGCCATCTCCAGCGCCCCGCAGCCGGCGCTGCGCGCGGCCTGCGCGGCGGCTTTCACCAGCAGCCGCCCGATGCCCCGCCGCCGGCTGTCCTGCCCCACCAGCAGCAGCGTCACCTGCGCCACCGGCCGATCCTCCAGCAGCGACGGATACCAATGCAGCGCGATGACGCCGCTCGGCGGCCCCCATTCCTGCGCGATCAGCACCGTGCCGGCGCCCTGGCGCAGCGCCTCCACCCTGGTGGCGATGACGCGGCCCGCAGCCTGCTCCCCGGCCTCCGCCAGCAATTCGGCCAGCCCCGGCGCATCGGCCGCCGTCGCGGCCCGGATTTCGAGGCCATACCGGGATGTCACGCGGCCTTGTCCCCTGCCGTCACGCCGAACGCCGCGCGGGGCGCCCCTTTCACATTGACGCTGGCCGCGCCCCCATGCGACGGGCGCATCACGATCACCGCAAAGGCCCTCCCCCGATGCACCGCCCGCTACTGCTGGCCTGCCTGTTCCTCGCCAATGCCCCGGCCCTGGCGGCTGACCTCGTGGTGAACGTCACCAACATCCGCTCCGCGGGCGGCACCATCGGCTGCGCGCTGCACAGCGCCGACCGCGGCGGCTTCCCTGGCGATGCCGCCGGCGCCGTCCTGCGCAGCCGGCCCGCCAATCCCGCCGGCGTCACCTGCCGCTTCGATGGCATCGCGCCCGGCACCTATGCCGTCGCCGTCACCCATGACGAGAACGGCAATGGCCGCCTCGACAGCAATTTCTTCGGCATCCCGACGGAGGATTGGGGCGTCTCCAACAACATCCGCCCCGGCCGTCGGGCGCCCCGCTTCGAGGAGGC
The DNA here is from genome assembly GCF_051859025.1 of Falsiroseomonas sp. Taxonomy (GTDB): domain Bacteria; phylum Pseudomonadota; class Alphaproteobacteria; order Acetobacterales; family Acetobacteraceae; genus Falsiroseomonas. Next base: position 46,010 of record NZ_JBHYGL010000015.1, read on the forward strand.
CGCCCTGCAGGTCGCCGACGGCCCCGCCCGGATCATCGAGGTGCGGCTGGGCCGCTGAGGCGGCCCTCACACGTCGAGGTTTGCCACCTTCAGCGCGTTCCCCACGATGAACTCGCGTCGCGGCTCCACCACATCGCCCATCAGGGTGGAGAAGACCTGCTCCGCATCCTCCACATCCTCCACCCGCACCCGCAGCAGCGTGCGCACGGTGGGGTCGAGCGTGGTCTTCCAGAGCTGGTCGGGGTTCATCTCCCCCAGCCCCTTGAAGCGCTGGATGGTCAGGCCGCGGCGGCCTTGAGCAAAGATGCGCTCGAAGGCCAGCAGCGGGCCGTGTTGCGTGGTCTCCGGCCCCTCGAAGGACACCATCGCGGGCCCGGCGGCGTAGTCGCGGGCGAAGGCCTCCCGCCGCTCATCCAGCCAGCGCGCCTCCGCGCTCCGCAGCGCCGCGGGGTCCAGCAGGTGGCGTTCGGTCACGCCGCGCACCACGCGGAACAGCGCGAGCCCCGCGCCATCCGCCGTCGCCTTCCAGCCCCGCTCGCTTTCCGGCGACAGCGCATCCAGCCGCTGCGCCAGCAGCGCCGCGCCGGCCAGCGCGCGATCGGTGTCGAGCGTCAGCGCCCCCGCCACCGCCGCCTGTTCGATGATGCCGGCCGGCACCTGCGTGGCCAGGCGCCGGATGCGCGCGGCCACCTGGCGCAGCCGCTCCACCTCCTCCGCCAGTTCCGCGCCGCGCAGTTCCCGCCCATCGGCAAAGCGGACCCTGGCGCCGTTCAGCGCCTTCTCGATGAGAAAATCCTCGAGAGCCCGGTCATCCTTCAGGTAGCGCTCGTCATTGCCACGCTTGGCGCGATAGAGCGGCGGCTGCGCGATATACAGATGCCCGCGCTCGATCAGCGACGGCATCTGCCGGAAGAAGAAGGTCAGCAGCAGCGTGCGGATATGGCTGCCGTCCACGTCGGCATCCGTCATGATGACGATGCGGTGGTAGCGCAGCTTGTCGGCGCTGAAGCCGCCCTTGTCCTCCGGCCCCGGCCCGATCCCGGTGCCGAGCGCCGTGATCAGCGTGCCGATTTCCGCGCTGGACAGCATCTTGTCCATCCGCGCGCGCTCGACATTCAGGATCTTGCCCTTCAGCGGCAGGATCGCCTGGAAGCGTCGGTCGCGCCCCTGCTTGGCGGAGCCACCCGCGCTGTCACCCTCGACGATGAAGATTTCCGACTTCGCCGGGTCCTTCTCCTGGCAATCCGCCAGCTTGCCCGGCAGGGTCGAGATATCGAGCGCGTTCTTCCGCCCCACCTTGTCCCGCGCCAGCTGCGCCGCCTTCCGCGCGGCGGCGGAGAGCACCACCTGCTCGATGACGAGCTTGGCTTCCTTCGGATGCGTCTCGAACCAGTGGGACAGCGCGTCGGCGACGGCCATGTGCACCACCGGCTGCACCTCGGACGACACCAGCTTGTCCTTGGTCTGGGAGCTGAACTTGGGGTCCGGCACCTTCACGGAGATGACCGCGGTCAGGCCCTCCCGCATGTCGTCGCCGATCAGCTCCACCTTCTCCTTCTTCGCCAAATCCTCGGCGTATTTCATCACCACGCGCGTCAGCGCCTGGCGGAAGCCCGCCTGGTGTGCGCCGCCATCCCGCTGCGGGATGTTGTTCGTATAGCAAAGCGCCATTTCGTGCGGCGACGTGTTCCACCACATCGCGAGCTCGACGCGGATGCCCTCCGTCGCCTTGCTGACCAGGCTGACCGGCGGCTTGAAGATCGGCTCCTTGCTGCGATCCAGCCATTCGACGAAGGCGACGAGGCCGCCCTTGAACTCGAAGGCCACTTCCTGCGCCGGCACGTGCCGGTCGTCCTTCAGGCTGATCTTGAGGCCCGAATTCAGGAAGGCCAGTTCCCGCAGGCGCCGTTCCAGGATGGCGAATTCGAATTCGACCTTGGTGAAGGTGCCCGAGGACGGCTTGAACGTCACCTCCGTGCCATGCTGGTGGTCGGACGGGCCGATGATCTTCAGCGGCACCACCGTGTCGCCATGCTCGAAGCGGATGAAGTGTTCCCGCCCGTCGCGCCAGATGCGGACTTCCATCCACTCCGACAGGGCGTTCACCACCGCCGCGCCCACGCCGTGCAGGCCGCCGGAGACCTTGTAGCTGTTCTGGTTGAACTTGCCGCCGGCATGCAGCCTGGTCAGCACCACCTCGGCGGCGGAGACGCCTTCCTCATGGTGGATGTCCACCGGAATGCCGCGGCCGTCATCCGTGACGGTAACGCTGCCATCGCCGTTCAGCACGACATGGCAGGTGGTCGCGAAGCCCGCCTGGGCCTCGTCCACCGCATTGTCGATGATCTCGAAGGCCATGTGGTGCAGGCCGGAGCCGTCATCGGTATCGCCGATATACATGCCCGGCCGCTTGCGGACGGCTTCCAGCCCCCGCAGCACGGTGATGGAGGCGCTGTCATAGGCATCCGCCCCCGGATTGACCCCTTGGTCGCCCGGGTTCGGGTCCCCCGGCTTCGGGCTGTTCGGGTCGTTGGCGCGCGCATCGGCGTCGGACATGCCGGCGGAGGCTCCTGGAAATCGGCTTGGAATCCCGGCCAGTATAGGCTTTCCGGCAGGATTCGGCACGGGGTGATTCGAATTCGCAATCAGACGGCGGCCAGGCCCTCGGGCGTCGCCCGGAACGTCTCGGCGATGCCCTGGAGCGGAGCGAAAATATCCGGCTCCGTGCCGGTCAGGAAGACCTGGGCCGGCAGGCCGGCCAGGGCCGCATAAAGCGCTTCCCGCCGCCCCTGGTCCAGATGGGCCGCGACCTCGTCCAGCAGCAGCAGGGGCGCGAAGCCCCGCGCGGCGCCGATCAGCGCGGCATGGGCCAGCACGGTCGAGACCAGCAGCGCCTTCTGTTCCCCGGTCGAGCACAGCTCCGCCGGCTGGCCCTTGGGCAGGTGCACAAGGGTCATGTCCGTCCGGTGCGCGCCCATCTGCGCGCCCCCCGCCGCGGCATCCCGCCCCCGCCCGGCGGCCAGGTCGGCCCGCAGCCTCTCCTCCACCGCCAGGGCCGGCGCTTCCGCCAGCGCCGCGGCGATCGGGCAGGCCAGGTCGATCCGCGCGGCCGGGAAGGCGCCCGTGGCGGTGCCGGCCGCCAACAGCGCGTTCAGCCGGATGGCCAGCGCCCGGCGCGCCGCCACCGCCGCCACCGCGTGGCGGGCCATCGCATCCTCCAGCGCCGCCAGCCAGGCGGCATCCCGCCGCCCTTCCGCCAGCAGCCGGTTCCGCCCGCTCATCGCCGTGTCATGGGCGGCCACTTCCCGCGCATGGCCGGGCTCCAGCGCCCAGACGAGGCGGTCCAGGAAGCGCCGCCGCCCGCTGGCCCCGTCCTGGAACAGCCGGTCCATCTGCGGCGTCAGCCAGACGGCCCCGGCCCGCCGGGCGAGTTCCGCCTGGCTCTTCGCGGGCTCCCCATCCAGCGTGTATTTGCGCCGCGCCGCATCGCCGGCCTCGGCCGTGGTGCCGGTGCCGATCTCGGCCGGGCCGTCCGGCCCGTCGAAGGCGCCCCAGGCCACCCAGGGCCGCGCCGCCCCGCCGCCCGGCGGCCGCCGGCCGATCTCCCCGGCCCGCGCGCCCCGCAGCCCGCGCCCAGGACCGAGCAGGCTGATCGCCTCCAGCAGGTTGGTCTTGCCCACGCCATTCGGCCCGGCGATGGCGACGATCCGGCCGGCGAAGCGGGCCTCGAAGGCCGGATAGGACCGGAAATCGGTCAGCCGCAGCCGCAGCAGGCGAAGCGGCGGCGCCTCGGGCACGGGCATCTCATGCAGGGGAAGACCCGCCGGGGCGCCTTCTGGCAGGGGGCCGGCTGACGGGTCAGGAAGGGCGGCCAGGGACCTGTTCCGGTGAAGGGGCGCGACCGCCGGGATTAGGGCGAACGAAGCCGGAACGTCAAGATACGTCCCCCGACGGCGGCGCGCCCCCCACCCCGCCCTCCACCCCGTTGGCCGTCGCCGCCAGCGGGATCGCGATGTCGCATTCCAGCCCGGATGGCGCCCAGCGCTTCTCCATCCTGCCCCCCAGCTGGAAGCGGATGGTCTGTTCGATCACGCGGGACCCGAAGCCCTTGCGCGCGGGCTCCACCGGCACCGCCGGCCCGCCGCTCTCCCGCCAGGCCAGGTACAGCCAGGCCGAGTCCAGGCACCAGGTGATCTGCAATCGCCCCGCCGGGCTGGAAAGCGCGCCATACTTCACCGCATTGGTCGCCAACTCATGCACCGCCATGGCCAGCGCCTGCACGGCGCGGACCGGCAGGGATACCGGCGGGCCGGACAGGGCAACCACCGGCTCCCCCGTGCCCTCGGTTGCCGCGGCCTGGAAGGCGCGCAACTCCGCCTCCAGCAGCGCACGCAGGTCGCCTTCCCGCCACTGGCTTTCCGCCAGCATGCTCTGCGCCCGCGCCAGCGCGGCGACGCGCCCTTCCACGGCGCGGACATAGCTGGCGTAGTCCGGCGCCTTGGTCAGCCGCAGCGCCGCCTGCACCACGGCCAGCGTGTTCTTGGCGCGGTGCGTCACCTCGAAGGCCAGCAGCGCCGTGCGTTCCTCCGCCTGGCGCCGCTGCGTGACATCCATCGCCACGCCGGACAGCCGGCCCGGCAAGGCGAGGCCGAAGGGGGATGCGGGGCCATAGCCGGCGGACGCCTCCCCCCGCAGCATCACCCAGCGCTGCCCGCCATCCGGCAGCAGCACCCGGTATTCCGCCGCCAGCCGCCCGCCATCCCGCGCCAGGCGCCGCAATTCGGCCTGCGCGGCCGCCCGGTCATCCGGGTGCAGGCTGGCCACCAGCGCGGCCTCATCCAGCACCGCATCGGGCGCCAGGCCGAACAGCCCCCGCAGCCCGCCGGCATCGGCTACCGTGCCATCCGCCGCCATGTCGAAGGCGCGGATGCCCGCCGCATCCTGCGCCCGCTTCAGATTGCCCTCGCTGGCCCGCAGCGCGCCGGCCAGTGCGGCATTCGCCTCCTCCAGCGCCCGGTTCGCCGCCCCCAGCGCCTGGTTCGTGGCCTCCAGCCGGGTCTGCTGCTGCCGTTCCCGCAGGCTCAGCAGCAGCAGGGCGAGGGTGGCGGGCACGCCGAACAGCATGTGGTTGGCCATGGTGGTGCGCCATTCCGCCGCCACCGCGGCCAGCGGCCGGCTGGCCACCGCCAGCACCGGGAAGCCGTCCAGCTTCTGCGCCGCCAGGATCATCCCGCCCTCATGACGCATCGCCCGGCCGGTGGGCGCGGCCTCCGCGACCAGGGCGGAGGGTGCCGGGATGCCTTGCGGGCTGGCGATGGCGGTGCTGGCCAGCGCCTGGCCGTCATCCCGGATCAGGGCGAGGGCATCGTCGTCCTGCCGCAGCAGCCGCCGCATCGCCGGCTGCAGCCGGTGCGGATAGACGGAGAGGTTGACCGCCCCGTCGAAGGCATCCGGCGCCAGGCCATTCGCCGTGAAGCCGCGGCGGCGACTGACCGCGAAGAAGGGCACGCCATCGAAGCGGGAGACATAGACCTGGCTGATATGGAATCGCGGCGGGGTATCCGCGCGCAGCGCCAGGAAGAAGTCGCGGTCCGCCGCCGTCGGCCGGTCCCGCGGCACCGGGAACAGGTTCGCCGCCAGCAGTGCCGTCCCCGTGCGGTCGATCACATAGGCCGCTTCCGCTTCCGCTTCCGGCACGTCCGGGATCAGCGCCGCCAATTGCCGGTGCAGCGCTTCCTCCCGCGCCGTGATCTCGGCATCCGACAGGCCGCGGGTCAGGTCATTCACCCGCCCGGCGCTGACGACATAGCCCGCCAGCACGCGGGTGCCGAATTCGGCGCCGGTATCGGCGGTCTGCCGCAGCGCCGCCTCGGCCTCCGCCAGCGTGTTCCACCAGGCGATCGTCCCGCCGCCCAGCAGCAGCGCCAGCGGCAGCAGCACCGCCGCGGCGGGCAGCGCCCATGATGATGCCGCGCCGCCGCGCCGCCGGCCGGCCGGCCGAAGCGCCTGCCGATCCGGCCCGGCCGCCACCGCCATCCCGGCCCCGGCGCCTTCCAACCGCCACCCTTTCCTGCCACCTGAAATGGGCCGCGAAGCCTCACCTGTCCGCGCGGGGCGCGCAATCACGGCCATGGCGGCGCCCCGTCACGTGACGGTGACAGGGAACGGCATCAGGTTAAAGTCCATATCGCAGCGGGGATGACGGGGCCGTCACCCCCCAGGCGTGTCCCGGCGGCGCTTCACGATCATCAGCGCCTCCCTCAGCACTTCCTGCGTGAAGCCGTGCTGGCCATAGACCGCCTGCGCCTGCTCGATCGACATCGCGACCGCCCCGCGCAGCATGAGACCGTCCTTGACGGGCTCGACCTCGACATGAGAACATGGTCCTAACATCGCCCGCAGATCCCGCCGCAGCGTGATCTGGTTCTGCGGCGATATCTTCAGAAGGACCCTCATGACCCGAGCCTCCGATCCAGCAAACCCGCCGCGGAATGCGGCTAAAGGTGCTAAACCGGCATAAAGGATAGTATTCCTAAAATCAAGCTAAACCCGATGGAGGGCCCAGGGCCCGCGCCGCCGGCCCGCCGCCTTCCGCGATCAGCGCCGCCACCATCCGCGCATAATCCTCCCGGCTCAGCGGCCCCTGTTCCCGGTGCCAGAGGTGGTGCCAGTTCAGCATGGCGAAGAAGCTCATGGTCAGCGGCTTCAGCAGCCGCCGGTCCTCCGCCAGGCCCGGATGCAGGTCCGCCACCATCGCCGCGGCCTCCGCCACCAGGGCGCGTTCCAGGGACCGCAGCGCCTCCTGCTGCGGGGGGGCCAGCAGGGTCAGGCAGGTGATCTGCACGCGATGCACCGCATCCGCGTCGCGATAGGCATCGAGCAGCAGGAAGGCCAGCGTCTCCAGCCGCGCGCGCGGCGTGCCCGTGGTGGCGGCCGCGCCGCGCGCGATCTCCACGAGTTGCTGCAGGTGCTGCGCCAGCACGTCGAACAGCAGCGCCGCCTTGTCCGGCCAGTAGTGGTAGACCAGGGTCTTGGAGACGTTGCCCGCCTTGGCCAGCATCGCCAGCGAGGCACGGTCATAGCCATGCGCGGCGAAAAGCTCCGCCGCCTGCTTCAGGATCGCCTGGCGCTTCTCCTCATGATCCGCGGCCCTCGGTCGTGCCATCTCAGCGCGGCCTCCGGTCGAGCACGCGCTTCGCCTTGCCCAGGCTGCGCTCGATCGCGCCGGCATCACGGACATCGATGGCGGCGGTGACGCCGATGATGGCCTTGACGTAGTGCGCCAGCGTCTTCGCCGCGCGGTCGCGTTCATCGGGCGTCGTGCCGGGTTCGGCCTCCACCGCGATGGTCATGGCATCCAGCGGCCCCTCGCGCGTCAGGATAAGCTGGTAATGCGGCGCCAGGTCGGGCACGCGGAGGATCTGTTCCTCCACCTGGGACGGGAACAGGTTCACCCCGCGCAGGATGATCATGTCGTCGCTGCGGCCGGTGATCTTCTGCATCCGCCGGAAGGCGGGCCGCGCCGTGCCGGGCATCAGGCGGGTCAGGTCGCGCGTGCGGTAGCGGATGATGGGCATGGCCTGCTTGGTCAGGCTGGTGAAGACGAGCTCCCCCGGCTCCCCATCCGGCACCGGGTCGCCGGTGTTCGGGTCCACGACCTCCGGGAAAAAGTGATCCTCCCAGATATGCGGGCCGTCCTTCGTCTCCACGCATTCATTGGCAACGCCGGGGCCGATCACTTCCGACAGCCCGTAGATGTCCACGGCCTGGATGCCGAAGGCATCCTCGATCTGCGCGCGCATCGCCTCCGTCCAGGGCTCCGCGCCGAAGATGCCGATCTTGAGCGACGTGCCGCGGGGGTCCTTCCCCTGCCGCCGGAACTCATCCAGCAGCGCCAGCATGTAGGAGGGCGTGACCATGATGATGTCGGGCGCAAAATCCTCGATGAGTTGCACCTGGCGTTCCGTCATGCCGCCGGACATGGGCACGACGGCGCAGCCCAGCGCCTCCGCCCCGTAATGCGCGCCGAGCCCGCCGGTGAACAAGCCGTAGCCATAGGCGATATGCACCATCATGCCCGGCCGCCCGCCGCTGGCGCGGATGGACCGCGCCATCACCTGCGCCCACATGGCGATATCGTCGGCGGTGTAGCCGACGACGGTCGGCTTGCCCGTGGTGCCGGAGGAGGCGTGGATGCGTGCGAGTTTGTCGCGCGGCACGGCGAACAGGCCGAAGGGGTAGTTCTCCCGGAGATCCGCCTTCGTCGTGAAGGGGAAGCGCCGCAGATCCTCCAGGGCATGGAGGTCGTCCGGCGTCACGCCCGCCGCGTCGAAGGCCCGGCGGTAATGCGGCACCTTGTCGTAGACGAGCCGGAGCGTCGCGCGCAGCCGATCCAGCTGCAGCGCGCGCAACTCGCCGATCGACAGACGCTCGCCCTCATCCAGCAGGTCATCCGTTGCCATCGGTCGTTTCCTCCACAAGCTGGCCGTCGATGATCCGGGAGAGGCCGCGGAAGACGGCGATGGCGCGCCCCTGCTGGTCCGTCACCGTGACGTCGGAAATCCCGCTGCGCCCCGCGGTCTGGGTCTGCACGGCATGCGCCGTCAGCACATCATCCAGCTTCGCGGGGCGGAGATAGGTGATGGTGTTGGACTGCGCGACGGCGCGGCGGTTGAAGCTGTTGCAGGCGAAGGCGAAGGCGCTGTCGGCCAGCGTGAAGATGAAGCCGCCATGCGCGATGCCATGCCCGTTCACCATGCGAGGCTCGATCCGCATGGTCAGCACGGCCTCCCCCGGCGCCACGCGCGCGATCGCCATGCCGAGCCCGGCCGAGGCCTGGTCCTCCGCCCACATCGCGCGGGCGCAGGCTTCCGCGATGGCCTGCGGCGTCATTCCGGCGCGCCCGTGAAGCGCGCGGGGCGCTTCTGTTGGAAGGCCGCGACACCTTCCGCGTAATCCGTACTGCGGCCGAGGTCCCGCTGCACCTCGGCCTCCAGCGCCAGCTGCTGTGCCAGGCTGTTGCCCTCCGCCGCATCCAGCACGCGCTTCGTCGCCGCCAGCGCCTCCGCCGGCAGGCGCGCCAGCCTGGCACAAAGGGCTTCCGCTTCCGCCATCAGCGATGCCGCCGGCACCGCGCGATAGACCAGGCCCATGGAAGCGGCTTCCGCGCCGCTGATCGTGTCGCCCAGCATCGCCAAGGCCCGCGCCCGCGCGGGGCCGATGAGGCGCGGCAGCATCCAGGTCGCACCGCTATCCGGAATCAGGCCGATACGAATGAAGGCCTGGGAGAATTTCGCATCCTCCGCCGCCAGCGTGATGTCGCAGGCCAGCGCGACGGAAGCCCCCGCCCCCGCGGCGACGCCCTGCACCGCGCAGACCACCGGCTTCGGCAGCCCGCGCAGCGCCGCCACCAGCGCGTTCCACCCGCGATCCAGCACCGCGCCCAGATCGACATCCCGCTCCGTCAGCCCCGGCTCCGCCAGATCCTGCCCCGCGCAGAAGCCCCGCCCCGCGCCGGCCAGCAGCACCGCGCGGCAGGCGGGGTCCTCGCCCGCCTCCGCCAGCGCCTGGCGCAGCGCCGCATGCAGCCCCGCATCGAAGGCGTTCAGCCGCTGCGGGCGATTAAGCGTGAGCACGCGATACCCGTCCCGCTGCTCCACCAGCAGCACCGGCGCCGTTTCCGTCATGCGAAGCCCTCCCTCGATTCTGCTTGACGCAGAGGCAGCAATAGGTTTATTTACCTACCGCACCCTTTCTATTGACTGAACGCGCGGTCAGCTTATTCTCGCCCGAAATACCAAGTCAAACAGGGAGGCTCCATGGCCGAGTTCCGGCACCAGGACCTGCTGGACCAGGCGGTCGCCGCGGCACGCTCGCGCGCACATTTCTCGGCCTATCCGGAAGCGCCCTCGGGCAAGATCTATGGCGAGACCGCCAAATCCGACGCCGAAGCCGCCTTCGCCGCCCTGCTCGGCAAGCCCTTCGAGCGCGGGGATGCGCTGGTCGGCGATGAACGATCCCCCTTCGGCCTCACGCTCGGCATCACCTATCCCGCGCTCCCCCCCACCACCCTGGTCGCCCGTGCCGAGGCCGCTGCGCCCGCCTGGGCAAACGCCGATCCCGCCACCCGCGCCGGCGTGCTGCTGGAAATCCTGCACCGGCTGAATCGCGACAGCTTCCTGATGGCCAATGCGGTGATGCACACCACCGGCCAGGCCTTCGTCATGGCCTTCCAGGCTGGCGGCCCCCACGCCCAGGACCGCGGCCTGGAAGCCGTGGCCTATGCCATGGAGGAGCTTTCCCGCGTTCCCACCGCCGCGTCCTGGCACAAGCCGGCGGGGCGCGACGTGCTGCGGATGGACAAGCGTTTTCGCGCCGTGCCGCGCGGCATCGGCCTGGTCATCGGCTGCGCCACCTTCCCGACCTGGAACGGCTATCCCGGCCTCTTTGCCAGCCTCGCCACCGGCAATGCCGCCATCGTCAAGCCGCACCCCGCCGCCATCCTGCCCCTCGCCCTGACGGTCCGCACCGCCCGCGCCGTGCTGGCCGAGGCCGGCTTCGCGCCGGATGTGGTGCAACTCGCCCCCGATACGCACGAGGCGCCGATCGCGGAGCAGCTGGCGACCCACCCCGCCATCGGCATCGTCGATTTCACCGGCGGCCCCGCCTTCGGCGCGCGGCTCCGCAGCCTCATCGCCGGGCGCAAGGCGCTGCACACGGAGGAAGCGGGCATCAACCCCGTGGTGCTGCACTCCACCGCGGATTTCGCCGGCCTCTGCCGCAACCTCGCCTTCTCCCTCGCCCTCTACAGCGGCCAGATGTGCACCGCCCCCCAGAACATTTTTGTCAGTGCCACCGGCATGGACACCGACCAGGGCCGCAAGAGCTTCGACGAGGTCGCCACCGCCATCGTCGCCGCGCTGGACGATCTGCTTGCAGACCCCGCCCGCGCCGCCGGCGTGCTCGGCGCCATCCAGAATCCCGCGACGCTGACGCGCATCGCCGCCGCGCGCCGCCTCGGCCGCGTGCTGCGGGACAGCGCGCCCCTGCCAGGCGAGGCCCGCACCGCCACGCCGCTGGTGGTGGAGGTCCTGGCCGATGCCGAGGAAGCCTGGGGCGAGGAACGCTTCGGCCCCATCGCCTTCCTGATCCGCTGCCCCGATCCTGAATCCGCCCTCCGCCTGGCCGCCGATTCCACCAGGGCGCGCGGCGCCATCACCGCCCTTGTCCACAGCACGGACGACGCCTTCCTCGCCCGCGCAGAGGCCGCCTTCGCGCGTGCCGGCGTGGCGCTGTCGGAAAACCTGACCGGCGGCGTCTTCGTCAACCAATCCGCCGCCTTCAGCGACTACCACGTCTCCGGCGCCAACCCTGCCGGCACCTCCTGCCTCACCGACGCCGCCTTCGTCGCCAACCGCTTCCACATCGCGATGGTGCGACGCCCTTCTGCCGCCTGAACGAACAACAACGTCCAAGGGAGTGCACGCATGTCACTGGGAATGTTCCTGCGCCGGGGGGTGATCGCCGCCGGCGCCCTCATGCTCGCCACGCCGGTCCTGGCGCAACGCGCGCCGGAGCCGATCCGCATCGGCGCGGTGTTGTCCGTCACCGGCCCCGCCAGCTTCCTGGGCGATCCGGAGGACAAGACGCTCCGCCTCTACGTCAACCGCATCAACCAGGCCGGCGGCGTCAATGGCCGACCCTTGCAGTTGATCATCTATGACGATGCCGGCGACGCCAACCGCGCCCGCACCTTCGCGACCCGCCTGGTGGAGGATGACCGCGTCATCGCCATGGTCGGCGGCACCACCACCGGCACGACGCTCGCCATGCGCCCGGTCTTCGAGGATGCGCGCATCCCCTTCATCTCCCTCGCCGGCGGCATCGAGATCATCGATCCCGTCCAGCCCTTCACCTTCAAGACCCCCCACACCGACCGCATGGCCTGCGAGAAGATCTTTGCCGATATCCGCGCGCGCGGCCTGACGCGCGTCGGCATGATTTCCGGCACGGACGGCTTCGGGCAGTCCATGCGCGGGCAATGCGTGCGCGTCGCCGGTGCCGCTGGGATCACCATCGTGGCGGAGGAAAGCTACGGCCCCCGCGACAGCGACATGACGCCGCAGCTGACGCGGCTCCGCAACGCGGCGGGGATCGAGGCCGTGGTGAACCCCGGCTTCGGCCAGGGCCCCGCCATCGTGACGCGCGGCTACCACCAGCTCGGCATCCGCCTGCCCCTCTATCAGTCCCACGGCGTCGCCAGCCGGGAATTCATCAACCTGGCCACCCCCGCCGCGGCCGAGGGCGTTCGCCTGCCCGCCGCCGCGCTGCTCATCGCCGAACAGCTTCCCGCCAATGATCCGCAGCGCCAGGTGGTGCTGGACTACAAGGCGGCCTTCGAGCGGGAGTTCAACCAGCCCGTCTCCACCTTCGGCGGCCATGCCTATGACGGCCTGATGATCCTGGTGGAGGCGATGCGTCGCGCCAATTCCACGGACGGCACCAGGCTGCGCGACGCCATCCGCGCCACGCGCGGCTTCGTCGGCACCGGCGGCATCGTGAACATGAGCGCGACGGACCATATGGGCCTCGACCTCTCCGCCTTCCGCATGGTGGAGATCAGGAACGGCGACTGGGCGCTTCTCGGGAACTGATCATGCCCTCAGACGCCGGGCGGCCCCTCCGGGGCCTTGGCTTCGCCGCATAGGCGGCGGGCCGCATTCGCGGCCTCGGCATGCGGATAGTGCCGCATGCCGCCTTCAACGACCGAGGGAGACGAGATGCCAGAACTGCTGCAATTCCTCGTCTCCGGCCTCACCATCGGCGCGGTCTATGCGCTGGTGGCGCTGGGCTTCACGCTGATCCACAACGCCTCCGATGTCGTGAACTTCGCGCAGGGCGAATTCGTGATGCTGGGCGGCATGGTGACGGTCTTCGCCACCGCCGCCGGCATCCCCCTGCCGCTCGCAGCCCTGCTCGCCATCGCGGTCGCGGTGCTGGTCGGCCTCGCGCTGCACCGCCTGGCGATCGAGCCCGCGCGCGGTGCCTCCGCCGTCACCCTCATCATCATCACGATAGGCGCCAGCATCTTCCTTCGCGGCGTCGCGCAGATCGTCTTCGACAAGCGTTTCCATCAGTTGCCCGGCTTCTCCGGCAATGACCCCATCATGGTGCTGGGCGCCGCCATCCTGCCGCAGAGCTTCTGGGTCCTGGGCGGTGCGCTGCTCGTCTTCTGCGGGCTGTTCCTGTTCCTGGAACGCACGCTGTTGGGCAAGGCGGTGCTGGCGACGGCGGCGAACCGGCTGGCGGCGCGGCTGGTCGGTGTCGATACCAGCTTCGTCCTGGCGCTCTCCTTCGGGCTGTCGGCGGCGATCGGCGCCCTGGCGGGCATCCTCATCACCCCCATCACGCTCACCTCCTTCGATGTCGGCACGCTGCTGGCGCTGAAGGGTTTTGCCGCCGCCATGCTGGGCGGCATGGGCAGCCCGCTCGGCGCCGTCGTCGGCGGCCTGGTGCTGGGGCTGCTGGAGGCCTTCGGCGCGGGCTACGTCTCCTCCGCCTACAAGGACGCCATCGCCTTCCTGGTGATCCTCGCGGTGCTGTTCGCCATGCCGCAGGGCCTGTTCGGGCATCGCAGCGTGGAGCGCGTGTGATGAACAGCCGGTGGGCGACGCTGCTGATCCTGGCCGCGGTCATCGCGGTGATCCCCTGGTTCTTCCCCTCCGGCTACTACTTCCGCGTGGCCGCCCTGGTCTGGGTCACGGCGCTGGGCGCGGTGGGGTTGCAGGTGCTGATGGGCCAGGCGGGGCAGGTCAGCCTCGGCCATGCCGGCTTCGTCGGCATCGGGGCCTATGCCATGGCGCTGGGGCCGAAATACCTGGGCCTGCCCGTGCTGGCCTGCCTGCCGCTGGGCGCCGTGCTGGCGGGGGTGATCGCCTTCGTCGTCGGCAGGCCGATCCTGCGGCTGAAGGGCCATTACCTCGCGGTCGCGACGCTCGGCTTCGGCATCCTCGTCGCCCTGGTCCTGGTCAGCGAGATCGCCATCACCGGCGGCCCCGATGGCATCCGCATCCCCCGCCCGGAGATTTTCGGCTGGCGCCCCCGCGGTGGCGAGGCCTGGTACTGGATCAACGGGGCCGCGCTGCTCATCGGCGTCTGGCTGGCGCTGAACATCCAGGACAGCCCCGCCGGCCGCGCGCTGGCCGCGCTGCATGACAGCGAAGTGGCCGCGCGGACCATCGGCATCGACGTCGCCCGCCACAAGCTGCGCGCCTTCGTCATCGCGGCCGTCTATGGCGCGGTGGCGGGCGGGCTGATGGCGATGATGAACGGCTTCGTCACCCCCGATGCCGCGGGTTTTCTGCAATCCGTCGAATACGTGACGATGGTGGTGATCGGCGGCCTCGCCTCCGTCCCCGGCGCCGTCGTGGGCGCGGCGCTGCTCGTGCTGCTGCCGCAGGCGCTGACCATGTTCCATGAGTATGAACACGCCGTGCTCGGCCTGCTCATCATGCTGTTCATGATTTTTCTCAGGGTCGGCATCGTGCCTGGCATTTCCTCGATCCTGCGGCGGCGCGCGACATGATGCGCGGCGAGGTCATGCTCACCGCCGAAAACATCGGCATCGGCTTCGGGGGCCTGCGCGCTTTGGACGGCGTCGGCTTCGAAGCCCGTGCCGGCGAAATCCTGGCCATCATCGGCCCCAACGGCGCGGGCAAGACCACGCTGTTCAATATCGTCTCCGGCCTCTATCGCGCCGATGCCGGGCGCGTCGTGCTGGCGGGGCAGGATGTGACGCAGGCGCCGCCGCACCGCCTGGCCGCCCTCGGCCTGTCCCGCACCTTCCAGAACCTCCAGGTGTTCTTCCGCATGACGGCGCTGGAGAACGTCATGGCAGGCCGCCATCTGCGGGAGCGTTCGTCCCTGCTGGCCGACCTGCTCCGCCTGCCCGCCGCCCGCCGTGCCAACCGGCAGTCGCGCGACGCCGCCCTGGCGCTGCTGGCGGAAGTGGGCCTCGCGGACCGTGCCGACCAGCCCGCGGGGTCGCTGCCCTATGGCGCGCTCAAGCGGCTGGAGATCGCGCGCGCACTCGCCACCGATCCGCGCGTGCTGCTGCTGGATGAACCCGCCGCCGGCTGCAACCCGGTGGAGACGGAGGAGATCGACCACCTCATTGCCGCCGTCGCCGCCCGCGGCGTCGCCGTGGTGCTGATCGAGCACGACATGAAGCTGGTCATGCGCATCAGCCGCCAGGTGGTGGTGCTGAACCAGGGAAGGCCGCTGGCCGCCGGGACGCCGGAGGAGGTTCGCACCAACCCCGATGTCATCGCCGCCTATCTCGGCCTGCATGGCGCGAGGGAGGCCGCCCTTGCTTGATGTCGCAGAGCTCCATTCCGCCTATGGCCGCATCCTGGCGCTGAAGGGCATCACGCTCCGCGTCGAGACGGGCGAGATCACCGCCATCGTCGGCGGCAATGGCGCGGGCAAGACCACGCTGCTGCGCTGCCTGTCCGGCGTGCAGCCCGTGCGATCGGGACTGATAAAGTTCCATGGCGATGACATCACCGCCTGGTCCGCCCATGCGCGCGTGGCCGCCGGCATCGCGCAATCGCCGGAAGGGCGGCAGGTCTTCGGGCCGCTGAGCGTGGAGGACAACCTCCGCCTCGGCGCCTTCCGCCGCGGGCGGGCAGACACCGCGGTGGGGCTCGACCGCGTCTATGGCATGTTCGACATCCTGAAGCAGAAGCGGCACCTGCAAGCGGCGGGGCTGTCCGGCGGGCAGCAGCAGATGCTGGCGATCGGCCGAGCGCTGATGTCGCAGCCCCGCCTGCTGCTGCTGGATGAGCCCTCCATGGGCCTGGCGCCGCTGCTGGTGGACCAGATCCTGGCCGCCGTGGTGGCGCTGAAGGCGCAGGGTGTGACCGTGCTGCTGGTGGAACAGAATGCCTCCGCGGCGCTGTCCATCGCCGATCGGGGCTATGTCATCGAGACCGGGCGCATCGCCCATGCCGGAACAGGGGTGGCGCTGCTGCATGATCCCGCCGTAAGGGAAGCCTATCTCGGCGTTTGACCGAACTCCCCCGGCACAGGATGACAATCATGGCGAAGCACTACCGCTGGCGGGAGGCCGCTGGCGAGGGCGTGCAGCACCTCGTGCTGGATCGCAGCCCCGGGCAGATCAGCGCCGAAGGGATGATCGTGGCGGGTGGCGAAGCCCCCTTCGCCGCGCGCTTCCGCCTGCTGCTGGACAGCCGCTGGCGCACCCGGCGTCTGTCCGTGGCGCTTCTGGGCAAGCCGGAAGTCCTGGTGCTGCTGGCCGATGGCAAGGGTGGCTGGACGGATGCCGAGGGCCATGACCTGCCCGCGCTGGAAGGCGTGCAGGATGTGGACATCAGCGCGACGCCCTTCACCAACACCCTGCCGCTTCGCCGGCTGCGCACCGCGGTGGGCAAGTCCGTCGATATCGACACGGCCCATGTGGACCTGCCCAGCATGACCGTGAAGCGCGACGCGCAGCGCTACACGCGGCTGGAGGAGCGCAGCTGGCGCTACGAATCCCGCGACAGCGACTTCACCCGTGACATCACGGTCGATGAGGATGGCGTGGTGATCAGCTATCCGGGCCTGTTCGAGCGGGTCTGAAGACCCCCCCTCACCCAACCCTCTTCCCCCGTTGGGGGAGAGGGCAATCGGGGTGCCTCAGCGCACCATCGCCACCAGCCCCGACTGTTCCCGCACCGCGTCGAAGCGAAGCTCGGGGTATTCTTCCTCCGCCCGCTTCCGCCGCCAGTCGGAGCCGAAGAGGGCGACGTATTCGCCATCATGGTCTTCCGCCGTGTCGCTTCGGTTGCGCGTGGCCCAGCGCTCGATCGCCGCGCGGTCCCCGGTGGGGGAGGAGATCCACCGCATGGTGGACCAGCGCGTCGCGTCGAAGCCCGCGGGCACGCTGTATTCCACCTTCAGCCGGCTTTGCAGCACGTCCAGCTGCAGCTCCCCCACCACGCCGACCACGGGGGCGGAGCCATCGAGCGGCCGGAAGATCTGCACCACCCCTTCCTCCGCCAGCTGGTCCAGCGCGGTGCGCAGCTTCTTGGCCAGCATCGGGTCTTCCAGCCGCACATGGCGCAGGATTTCGGGCGCGAAGCTGGGGACACCACGGAAGTTGATGTCCTCCCCTTCCGTCAGCGTGTCGCCGATGCGCAGCGTGCCGTGGTTGGCGATGCCGACCACGTCGCCGGGCCAGGCTTCCTCGGCCACCTGCCGTTCCTTCGCGAAGAAGAACAGCGGCGCGTTGACCGGCACCTGCTTGCCAGTGCGCACCTGGCGCAGCCGCATCCCCTTCGTCAGGCGCCCGCTGCACAAACGCACGAAGGCCACGCGGTCCCGGTGGTTGGGGTCCATGTTGGCCTGCACCTTGAAGACGAAGCCGGTCAGCTTGCCTTCCTCGGGCTCCACGGGGCGGAGGTCAGCGGCGCGGGCGCCGGGCGGCGGCGCGTAGCGGGACATGCCGTCCAGCAGGTGGCCGACGCCGAAATCCCGCAGCGCGGAGCCGAAATAGACGGGGGTCAGCGTACCTTCCCGGAAGGCCGCCAGATCGAAGGATTTGAGGCCCGCCTCGGCCAGCAGGATGTCCTCGGAAAGCTGGGTGGCGCGTTCCTCGCCCACCAGTTCGGCGATGCGCGGGTCATCGGCGCCGGAGACGGCGATGCCTTCCTCCTCCGTCGCATCCACCGGCATCAGGCGCTTGGCCAGGATGTCGTAGGTGCCCCAGAAGGTGCTGGCGCGGCCGATCGGCCAGGCGACGGGGGCGGCGTCGAGCGCCAGGGTCTGCTCGATCTCGTCGATCAGCTCGAAGGGATCGCGCGCCTCCCGGTCCATCTTGTTGACGAAGGTGACGATGGGGATGTCGCGCAGGCGGCAGACCTCGAACAGCTTCCGCGTCTGGCTCTCGATGCCCTTGGCGGCGTCCAGCACCATCACGGCGGCGTCCACCGCGGTCAGGGTCCGGTAGGTGTCCTCGGAGAAGTCCTCGTGGCCCGGCGTGTCGAGCAGGTTGAAGATCACGCCGCCGCGTTCGAAGGTCATGACGGAGGTCGCGACGGAGATGCCGCGGTCCTGCTCGATCTTCATCCAGTCCGACCGCGTGCGGCGGGCATTGCCCTTGGCGCGCACGGCGCCGGCCAGCTGGATGGCGCCGCCCTTCAGCAGCAGCTTCTCCGTCAGCGTGGTCTTGCCGGCGTCGGGGTGGGCGATGATCGCGAAGGTGCGGCGGCGCGCGGCTTCGCGCGCGACCGCTTCGAGGGCCAGGGTGTCGCTCATGGGGCTGCCTATAGCCCCTTACGGGGCCGGGATCACCACGGGATCGGCGATGGCCAGGGCCGCGATCCGCGCGGGGTCCGGCGAAAGGCCGATGCCGGGGCCGGGGGGGGCCGTCAGGCAGCCATCCCGCACGCTCAGCACCCCCGGGGCGACGATGTCCTCGGCGAGCGAGGTGACGCCGCAATCCATGGGGTGATGGGCATCGAGGCCGAGTGCCTGCGCCAGATGGACATTGGCCGCGGTGGCGATGGCGGTCTCGTAGAAGGAGTGCAGCGAGGGCGTGAGGCCGAGGCGGGACGCCACCGCCGAGGCATCGCGCAGCCCCGCGACGCCGCCCCAGTAGAAGATATCCCCCAGCACGACGAGGTCCGTCATCCCCAGCCGATAGGCCGCGACCAGGTCCGCGGGCGTGATCAGGCACATGTTGGACGCAAGCCGCCCCGCCCCCGCCTCCCGCAGCTGACGAAAACCTTCAAGGGCGTCGGTGGGGTCCTCGTGGAACTCCAGGTCGAGCGCGGCGGTGCCGGCAACCAGGCGCCGGGCTTCCTCCGGGCTGTAGGCGCCGTTGGGGTCGCAGCGGAGCCGGGTGCCGGAGGGCAGCTTGGCCCGCAGCGCGGTGAGGGCGGCGATGTCCCAGTCGATGCCGGTGGCGGCGGATTTGTACTTGAAGGCGCGGATGCCGTGCTCCGCCGCGATCCCGGCGGCCAGGTCCGCCACGCGCGGCGCCAGCGACAGATCGGCCATATGGGCGGTGATCTCCGCCCGCTCCATCGCCCGGCCGGGCACCGCGGCGGGCAGCGGGCAGGCGACCTCCACCGGGCGCAGCGGCGCGGATTGGCCGAGCAGCGCGGCCAGGGGCACGCCGAGATGTTTCGCGGAAGCATCCCAGGCCGCGAGGTCGAGCCCCGCATAGGCCGCCAGCCCGTTGCGGCCATGGCGGTTGTCGAAGGCGATGCGGGCAAAGCTCCGCCGCAGCGCGGCACGGTCCCGCAGCGCATCCCGGCCGATCCAGCCCTTGGCGATGGCGTTCACGCGGGCCGCGCAATCCGGCGTGCCATTGGTCTCCCCCCAGCCCTCCGTCCCATCGGCCAGGCGGATGCAGACCAGCGTCCGGTCCTGCTTCGGCGTGCAGTACATGGAACTGACGTAGAGGTGCTTCAGCGGCAGGGCGATCCGCCGGGTGGTGACGGAGACGATGCGCGTCGGGCTGTCCTGGGGCACAGGCGGCAGCGCCGGCAGCGGGCCATCGGCGGCGACGGCCGCATCCAATGCCCCGGCCAGGGAGACGGCGCGGGGCAGCCCGCCCTCACCGGGTTTCACCGCCAAGGTCACGCCCATGGCGCGCGCCAGGGCCGCCAGGTCCCGCAGCCCGGCCAGGCCACCGGCGCTGGCGGCATCGGCCACCACCAGCGTGGTGCCCCGCGCCAGGCAGGCGGCGAAGGGATCGGGCGTCAGCGCCGCCGCGCCGATCGCGCGCGGCGGGGCGGCGATGCCGCCGAGCCAGATGGCCTCATCCAATCCCGGCAGGGGCGCGGCATTCATCCCAGGTATCTCTCCGGATCGGGCAGGGCGATGTTGGTGCCCTCCACCACCAGGCGGAGGTCGGGGCGCCCGGCGGCACCCTCCGGCACCCGCAGGCGGAAGGCACAATGGCCGTCGGCGAGGCCCGCCGCGGCGAGGTCGGCGCGCAGCATCTGCGCCCGCGTCGCGGCCAGCGGCGTGGTGCCGGCCATCAGCGCAACGGTGACGGGCTGCGCGGCCAGCAGGTCCAGCGCCCAGCCATGCACCACCCCGTCATCCACCCGGTCCACCCGGCCCATGATGTTGCGGGGCGCCCGCGCCGGCATGGAAGGCGAGGCCAGGAAATCCGCCACCGCCGCATGGTCCGCGCTGCCGCGGATGGCCGCGGCATAGGGGGGCAGGACGTCGTCGCGCTGGAATTCGTAGCGGTCGAAGACCGTCTCCCCCGCGCCCTCCGCCAGCGCCGCCTGGCAGCGGGCGAAGGCGGCGAAGGCGGCCTCGAAGGCCGGGCCCTCGGCCACCACATCGGCCTCGAACCGCGCCCGGGCGGCCTGGTGCAGGGCGATGTCGGTGACGAAGCGATCGCGATGCGATGCCGCCTCCGCCCGCGCCCGGTCGCGCAGCGCCGCCTGGTCCGGCGCCAGGCGCGTGACGTTGCGCGCGACATACAAGGGCGGCGCCCAGCCGAGGCGGCGCGCCATCAGCAGCAGGGACCGGTCGAAATCCTCCGCGATCCCGGCCACCAGCACGGTGCTGTCCAGGTTCGCCAGCGCCGCTTCCAGCACCGGCCGCGTGGTGCGCCCGGCGATCTGGCGGGCCTGCGCATCGCCCCGCCCCTCCGCCATCAGGTAGTCGAGGGGCGAGAGCGCGCCGCTCACGATCGCATCGCGCTGCGCATGGTGGGGGTAGGTAAAGGCGTAGAAGTATTCGGACAGCGCCCGTTCGACCGGGTCCCGCAGCAGGGTGAAGTAGTGGCAGGGCTCCCGCAGCGCCTGGTGCAGGCCGAGGAACTGGTGCCCCGTCACCAGGCGGATATCGCGCCCGGCCATCCGTTCCCGCACCGCCGCCGCGATGTCCGGCATCGGCCTCGGGTCGCCGATGCCGAGGTCGAAATAGAGCACATGGCGCGCGCCATATTGCCGCGACAGCACTGTGCGCAGGGATGAACCGGCGGTCTTCGGCACGTGCAGGAAGACATGGTGCGGCATCGGCTGCTTCTGGCTGCCCCTGGCGTCGATTCCCTCTGCCGCAATCGGCCGGGCGCGGCAACACTACGGGCCGAAGCTTGAGAGGCCCTGACCGAATGACCCGCCGCCGCGCCCTGTTCGCCCTGCCCTTCTGCCTGGCCGCCGGGGGCGCGCTGGCCCAGGGCGCCTGGCCCCAGCGGCCGGTGCGCCTGATCGTCCCCTTCCCGCCCGGCGGCACCACGGATGTGCTGGCCCGCGCCATCGCGGCGAAGTGGCAGGAGGGCTGGGGCCAGCAGGTGGTGGTGGACAATCGCGGCGGCGGGGGCGGGGTGATCGGCACCGAAGCCGTGTTCCGCGCGCCGCCCGATGGCCTGACCCTCGTGCTCGGCAACAACCAGACCCACGGCACCAATGGCGCGCTGATCACCGGCCTGCCCTACGACCCCGCCGGCTTCGCCGCCATCACGCTGGTGGCCAAGGCGCCGCATGCGCTGGTGGTGCCGGCCTCCTCCGCCGCCCGCAGCGTGGCCGACCTGGTCGCGATGGGGCGGCAATCGCCGCGGGGCTTGTCCTATGCCTCCTCCTCCGCCGGGTCGGCGTCCCATCTGATGAGCGAGACCTTCGCGCGGCGCAGCGGGATGAACGCGACGCATGTCCCCTACCGGGGCGCTGCCCCGGCGGCGATGGATCTGGTGGCCGGGGTCGTGGACTTCATGATGGCGACCTGGGCGAGCGTCTCGGCCCTCGCGGCCGATGGGCGCATCCGGGTGCTGGGGGTGGGCGGCGATCAGCGCTTCCCCGACCTGCCAGGGGTGCCGACCCTGCGGGAGCAGGGGTACGACTATCTCAGCGGCGACAGCTGGTTCGGCCTTTTCGCGCCGCTGAACACACCGGCCCCGGTGCTGGAGGCGATCAACGCCGCGACCGTGAGCGCGCTGGCGGACCCGGTGGTGCGGGGGCGGCTGGAGGCGGCGGGTTTCCGGGTGGAGACGATGCCAGTTGCCGCCTTCGCCCGTTTCCACCAGGCGGAGGTCCTCCGCTGGGCGGCGCTGGTGCGGGAGGCCGGGGTGACGCTGACGCCGTGAAGGGCGCCACTGTGGCATTTGAGCCACTAAATGCGTTTAGGAATCTTCTTAGATTTTAGTTCTTGAGAAAATCGCCGCAAACACCTGATCGGCAACCATTTTCCCCGGAGCATTTAGTCCATTTAGCCGTTTTAGCACCTTTAGCAGGCCCTCACGCCCCCCAGCCAGGGCCGACCCCGAATCCCGCGGTCCAGGGTCCCGCTGGACCCTGGCGTGGGGGGTGCGGGGGGAGCAGCGCTCCCCCCGCCGACGCAACTGTGGCGATGGCAGACAAGAACATAACCGGAACAACCATCCGGAGGCCAGCGTTTTTCAGCCGATCAGCGTGTTTCCATCGAGGTAGCTGAAGGCCACCACCACCGGCTTCGCGTCGTTCCCCGCCGCGTCCTCCGCCGTCAGCACCAGGCTGTGCGCGCCCTGCGCGATCGGGCCGAACAGGGCTTCGAGGTCCAGGGTGAAGCGGCCCTTGGCGTCGATCGCGACCTGGCGTTCGGCGCCGCCATCCAGCCGGGCCATGACGAATTCCAGACCGTCGCGGTTGTCGAAGGCCATGCCCTGCAGCACCGGCGGGCCGGCGGCGGCCATGCCGGGTTGCGCGCCCAGCAGCACCACGGGGGCGAAGGTGTCGGCTTCCGCCGACAGCCGCGCCACGCCGAATTCCGCCACCT
Source organism: Falsiroseomonas sp. (assembly GCF_051859025.1). Classification (GTDB taxonomy): domain Bacteria; phylum Pseudomonadota; class Alphaproteobacteria; order Acetobacterales; family Acetobacteraceae; genus Falsiroseomonas. Next base: position 68,789 of record NZ_JBHYGL010000015.1, read on the forward strand.
GGCGCCCCGTCTCGATGCCATCGACATTGGCGAATTCGAAGTGGATGCCGGCGTAGATGCGGCTTTTGCCCGCTTCCACCGCCGCATCGATGAAGTTGTCGAAGCTGCGGGACACGCCCGGCAGGCCGACGCTTTCATTGGTGAAGGCGATCTCCCCCAGCATCATCGTCAGCGCGTAGGCGGAGGCCGCGGAGCAGGTGGCGTGGCCGGAGAGGTAGTCCGGGTGGTTCGGCGTGGTCAGCAGCGGCCGCCAATTGGGGTCCGCTTCGGTCAGCGGGTTGCCATCCAGATCCGCCTGCTGGATCGCGGTGATCGGGCGCCAGGCATTGAAGTGGTATTTCGCGTCCCAGGCGGCGATGGCGCCATCGGCCTGCACGAAGTTCAGCACCGCCAGCGTCCAGGCATTGGTGGAGGTGGAATAGCCGCCATCGGCCAGCACTTCCCCCGCGATCTGCGCCCAGCGCCCGGCCGGGGTGTAGCTGCCGGACTGGTCGCGCCAGTAGCGCGCGATTTCCGTCTGGTCGTCCGTGCGGGTGGTGGAGTTGATGGCGCCGAGTTCCTTCACCTCGTTGAAGGCGGCGGCGTATTCGGCGCTGGTCAGGTCGGGCGGGCCATCCGGGCGGAACTGGTCGCCGCTTTCCAGCGCCCAGGGCGTGATGTCGCCCCATTGCGGGTTAAGGCCGCCGACATTGGGCGGCAGGACGCGCCATTCGCCGATCCCGGTGCTGCCGGGCTCGATGAATTCCTTGTCCGCGCCATCGATGGCGCGGATCGCCATCACGGCATCGGCGACGCTGCGCCCGTAGTCGATCGCCTGGTCCTTGGCCGGCCCGTCCGGCACCGTGGCGAGGTCCGCCGCCAGCTTGGCATCGAAGATCGCGGCCTGGTCGGGGTAGAGGGTGCTGAGGACGCGATGCGCGGCGGAGACGACGGCGGCGTAGCTGGAAATGTCTTCCGGCGCGTCCAGGTTCACCATCAGGGTGCGCGTGCCCTCGATGCCGGCCAGCGTGTCCAGCACCGCAGCGCTTTCCATGCCCAGCACGCGCGTGGCGACGCCGGTGATGGAACCCGCTTCCTTGATGGCTTCCAGCGTCGCGAAGTTCCAGGACAGCACCGGGTCCACGATGGGCGTGGCGTCCCGCACCACGTCGATGGTCTGGGTCGTGCTGTTGCCGGCGGCATCGGTGATGGTGAAGGCGAAGCTGTTGAGCCCGGCATCGAGCGCGATGTCCGCCAGGGTGAAGCGCCCATCGGCGCCGACATCCACCACCTTGTCGCCGAACAGGATGACGGCGCCGGCTTCCGCCGTGCCCGTCAGCGTGACGAAGCTGAAGCCCGTGGCGCCATCGCCCAGCGCGCCGGTATCGGATGAATTGGCCAGGCCGATGCTGGCCTCCCCGGGCGCGGTGGTATCGACCGTCACCGCGTAGGCGGCGGAGGGCGCGCTTTCCTGGCCGGACTTGCCGATGGCGGTGGCGGAGTAGCTGTACGCCCCATCGCCGGGGCCGCCGGCGCGCCGGTCCTCCAGGCTCCAGTTGCCATCCTCATCGGCGCGGGTCCTGCCGATGCTGACACCGTCGCGGAACACCTCCACCCGCACCCCCGCCGCGGCGGTGCCGGTGATGAGCGGCGTGTGGTCGGCGGTGATGCCATCCCCCGCCAGGCCGGTATCCAGGCCGAGGCCGGTGATGACGGGCGCGGCGGGGGTGCCGGCGATGACGGTGCCGTCGGCGAAGGCCAGCTTTTCCACGTCCAGCAGCAGGTCCGTGCCGTCCGACAGGCCGGCGCCGCCGATGCCCTTGACGATGAAATTGCCGCCGCCGAGGTCGATGACCTGGTAGTCCGCGGCATTGCCGAGGTAGCGGGCCGTGTCGGTCCCGCCGCCGCCCACCAGCAGGTCCGCCCCGCTGCCGCCCACCATCAGGTCGTCGCCGCCGCCGCCGAACAGGCTGTCCTGCCCGCTGCCGCCGACCAGGCTGTCCCGGCCCTGGACGCCGATGATCCAGTCATCGCCGCCGCCGCCATTCAGCGTGTCGTTCTCTCGTCCGCCGATGATGGTATCGTCGCCCCCGAGGCCCAGGACCTCCGTCGGCGAACGGCCGCGGCGTTGATCCACGACGATGCGGTCGCCCCTGGCGGTTCCGACGATCAGCGCAGACGTCATGGCCTTTTCCCTCCCCGGGGTCGTGCCGCCATCCTATGATTCGACAGCAGCGCGAAATGTTACCAGATCGCGACGCGGCGGGTGAGACCCGTCACGGCTTGCTGTCGCCCGCCCGGAAGAGCACGCCACGGTTGTATTTGAGCGTATCTTGCGCGGTCGTTTCAACCCCTGTTAGCAACATTAAGGGTTGCGCGGGTGGCATCTTCCCCATCCCGCCCCGCGCGGGGCTATAAGCCCCCCATCATGGCCCGGATCCCCCCCATTCCCGATGACGCGCTGGAGGAGCGGTTCCTGCGCGCCTCCGGCCCGGGTGGGCAGAATGTCAACAAGGTGGAGACGGCGGTGGAGTTGCGGTTCGACCTCAACCGCATCGACCTGCCGGAGGGGATGGCGCGGCGGCTGCGGACGCTGGCGGGGCGGCGCATCACGGGGGATGGCGTGCTGGTGATCCAGGCGCAGCGTCACCGCACCCAGGACCGCAACCGGACGGATGCGCGGGAGAGGCTGGATGAGTTGCTGGCCAAGGCGGCCGAGCCTCCGCCGCCCCCGCGCCGTGCCACGCGCCCCACGCTGGCTTCCAAGAAGCGGCGCCTGGAGGGCAAGAGCCACCGCGGCGAGATCAAGAAGGATCGCGGCCGTCCCCGCGACGAGTAACTGACGACGGTCCAGGGGCGTCACGCCCCTGGCGGTAGGGGTCCGGGGAAGGCAGCGCCTTCCCCGGAATCAAGAGGAGCGCGAATGCCCGCCACGATCACCACCGTCCTCGGCCCGATCGCGCCGGAGGCGCTCGGCACCACGCTGATGCATGAGCATATCCTCTGCGACATCACGCCCCCCGCCTTGCGGGGCCGGCCGGAGTTGGCGGTGCCGATCACGCCGCGGAACCGCTACGACATCGATTACGGGCGCCGCCCCAATACCGAGAAGACGAAGCTGCTGGATCGCGAGCTGGCGGTGGCGGAGGTCGCGGCCTTCAGGGCCGATGGCGGTGATGCGATGGTGGAGCTGACCATCGGCGGCATCGCGCCTGATCCGCTGGGCCTGGTGGAGGTATCGCGCCGCACCGGCGTGCATGTGGTGATGGGCTGCGGGCATTATGTGCAGGCCTATCATGCGCCGGAGAATGCGACGCGGAGCGTGGACGACTTCGCGCTTGAGATGATCCAGGCCGTGCGCGTTGGCGCCTGGGGCACCGATGTGCGCGCCGGCATCATCGGGGAGATCGGCTGCACGGAGGAATGGAGCGCGCAGGAGCAGCGCGTGATGGCCGGCGCCGTCATCGCGCAGCGGGAGACGGGGGCGGCGCTGACCATCCATCCCGGCGCGGTGCCCGACCAGCCGCAGGAGATCATCGATTTCCTGCGCGCGCGCGGCGGCGACATCCCACGCACCATCATCGACCATATCGACCGCACCATCTTCGACCATGAGAGGCTGTTCCGCCTGGCCGATACGGGCTGCGTGCTGGAATTCGACCTGTTCGGCTATGAGCACGCCTATTGGTCCTTCGCGCCGATCACCATGCCGAATGACGGCGTGCGGATCGACATGATCCGCGCGCTGGTGGATCGCGGGCATCTGCACCAGATCGCCATCTCCCAGGACATCTGCCGGCTGACGCGGCTGCTGGCCTATGGCGGGCATGGCTATGGCCACATCCTGCGCAACGTCGTGCCCTTCATGCGGGAGAAGGGTTTTTCGCAGGGCGAGATCGACACGATCCTGGTGGAGACGCCGCGCAGGCTGCTGACGATTACCGCGTGAGGCGCTGGTGCTCGAAGAAGGCGAGCATGGCGCGGGAGGCATCGGGGCCGCGCGGGTCCGTGTAGCTGCCGGCGGTGGCGCCGCCGGACCAGGCATGGCCGCCACCATGCACCACCCATTGCTCCAGCACCGGGCGGCCTGACGCATCCTGGCGCTGGCGGCGCGTCCAGGCGTGGCCGCCGGGCTGGCGGCCGCGTTCCTCCACCAGGCGGAGGCCGCTGGCGGCGGCTTCCTGCTGCGCGATCACCGCATCGCCGTTGCGCGGGCTGACGGTGGCGTCCTGGTCCGCGTGGAAGACGATGGTCGGCACCAGGCGCCGCGCGGGCGGCACCGCCGCGCCCTGGCGCATCGCGGCGAAGGCGGAGGGCATGTCCCGCGCCGCGCCGACGGGCAGGCCGGAATGCACGCCCACCGCGGCGAAGAGGTCGGGATAGGCCTGGCCGAGGATCGCCGCCGCCGCGCCGCCGGCGGATAGCCCCGCGATGCAGACGCGCAGCGGATCGATGGCGTGGTCGCGCATCACCTGGCGGGTGATGGCGGCGATGAGGGAGGCTTCGGTGCCATCCCGGCGCTGCTCCGCCGCGTTGAACCAGTTCCAGCATTTCTGCGCATTGGCGCCCTGCGCCTGGGCGGGATAGGCGACGAGGAAGCCCTGTTCCTCCGCCAATGCGTTCATGCGCGTGCCGGCGGCGAAATCCTCCGGCGATTGCGTGCAGCCATGCAGCAGGACGACCAGCGGCGCGGGGGCGGGCAGCGAGCGGGCGGGGATGAACAGGCGATAGTCGCGGCTGCCGGCGGCGGTGCGGCAGTTCAGCGACAGGAAGCGCGCGCCCTCGGCGGTGGCGTCGCCCGTCTCCGGCGAGACATCGAAGATGCGGGGCCTGCGGGGGGCGAAGGGCGAAGGCATCGGGGCAGGCATCGGGGCGGGCGCGGGTTCGGGCGCGCCGGACAGGGCGCGGCGCAGCAGGGCGGTGGCCTCCGCCAGGCGGCCCTCGCGGGTCAGGCGGGTGGCTTCCTCGATATCGGACATCATGGTCATCGTGCTTTCAATGTAAGGCTGAAATCTTGCCGGAAGCGATCAGCGGATGCGGTCGGCCAGCGCATCCTTGACGGCGGCGCTGGCCTGGAGGGCGCCTAGCACCGTGACCGCCGCGATGGCGGCGCGCGCCAGGTCCGGCGTGACATCGGCGGCGATGCTGGCCAGGCCGAGGACGCGGATCTCGATCATGCGGCCCGCGGCCACCGCCGCCTCAAGCTCTGCCCGCGTCACGTGGCGCAGGCCGAGGTCGAGGCCGCGGCGGGCGATGGAATGGCGCGCGGCCTCCGCATGGCGGTCGGCCAGGTTGCGGATGGCGGTGCGGATGAAATCGGTGCGGTTGGCGTAGAAGCCGTCCTTCACCAGCAGGTCGATATGGCCGAGGTCCACATGGCCGAGATTGATGGTGATCTTCTCGGAATCCGGGATGCCCCTCTGTCGCTGTTCCATCCGCCTGCCATCCATCCGCCATCCCTGTGGATGGTGAACGGGGTTCCGGGCAGGGGGTTCCGGAGCCGGGGGCGGAACGGGATTGCGGCCGCGGTGGATCGTTGGATATCCTACGATCAAACGGGGGAGGCGCAGCCTTGGCGGCGACGGGCGGGATCGAGGACCGGATCGGCTTCCTGCTGCGCCTGGCGCAGGAGGCGAGCTTCAGCGCCTTCGCGCGCCGCACGGGGGAGGCCGCGCTGCGGCCCGGGCGCTACGCCATCCTCAGCCTGGTGGGCGCCAATCCCGGCATCTCCCAGACCGCGCTCGGGCTTGCGGCGGGACGGGACAAATCGACGCTGACGCCGGCGCTGGCGGATCTGGAACGGCGCGGGCTGCTGAAGCGGGAGAGGCTGGCACAGGACGGCCGCCGCTACGCGCTGCGTCTGACGCCGGCGGGCCGCGCCATGCTGAAGCGCCTGGCGGCGCATGCGGCGGCGCATGATGCGGAACTGGATGCGCTGGTGGGGGCGGAGGCACATGACGCCGTCGTCGCCGCGCTCCGCCGCATCGCAAGTGGATGGAGGGACGAGGCATGAGCGGCAGGACCACGGTGCGACAGGCGGTGTTCGACCTGCTGCGGGATCGCGGCATCGACACGGTCTTCGGCAATCCGGGATCGACGGAACTGCCCTTCCTGGATCGCTGGCCCGGCGATTTCCGCTACGTGCTGGGGCTGCAGGAAGCCAGCGTGATCGGGATGGCGGATGGCTATGCGCGGGCCAGCGGGCGCTGCGCCTTCGTGAACCTGCACTCGGCCGCCGGGGTGGGGCATGCGCTGGGGAATGTGTTCACGGCGTACAGGAACCAGGCGCCGATGGTCATCACGGCGGGGCAGCAGGCGCGGTCGCTGCTGCCCAATCTGCCGTTCCTCGGCGCGACGGAGGCCGCTTCCTTCCCGCGCCCCTATGTGAAGTTCAGCATCGAGCCCGCGCGGGCGGAGGACGTGCCGGCGGCGGTCGCGCAGGCGCACCGGATCGCGATGCGCAAACCCTGGGGGCCGACCTTTGTCTCCATCCCGTCCGATGACTGGTCGCAGCCTTGCTGGCCGGTGCCGATGCGGGAGATGGCGGGGGATTCGGCACCCGATCCGGCGCTGCTGGAACGCGCGGCGTCGCAGATCAGCGCAGCGCGGAACCCGGTCATGGTGGTGGGGCCGGAGGTGGACCAGGAAGGCGCCGGGCCGGCGCTGGTGGCGCTGGCCGAACATATCGGTGCGAAGGCGCTGACCAGCCCCTTCGCCAGCCGCATCGCCTTCCCGGAGGATCATCCCCTGTTCGGCGGCTTCCTGGCCGCGGCACCGCAGGCGGTGTCGGAGGCGCTGATGCCGCATGATCTGGTGCTGGTGGTGGGCGCGCCGGTCTTCACCTTCCATGTCGTGGGCGATGCGCTGATCTTCCGTGACGGCCCGCCCATCATCCATCTGACGACGGATGCGGAAGCGGCGGCCTCCGCGCCCGCCGGGCTTTCCGTCATTGGCAGCCTGCGGCTCGCCATCCCCGCGCTGCAGGCGCTGCTGCCGAAGGGGGACCGCGCGCCGCCTGCCCCGCGGGTGCGCCCCGCGCCGCCGCCGGCCGCGGACCCCATTCCCGCCGCCTGGCTGCTGGCGCGGCTGCACGCCGCCATGCCGCCGGGCGCGGTGCTGGTGGAGGAAGCGCCATCCCACCGCCCCGCCATGCACGCCCAGATGCCGATGCGCGACTGGGGCGGGTTCTTCACCATGGCGAGCGGGGGCCTCGGCTACGGGTTGCCGGGCGCGGTGGGGGTGGGCCTCGCGCGGCCAGGCACGCGCGTGGTCTGCCTGATCGGCGACGGGTCCATGATGTATTCGCCCCAGGCGCTCTGGACGGCGGTGCAGGAGAAGCTGCCGCTGGCCGTCATCGTCATCGACAATGCGGGCTATGGCGCCATGCGGTCCTTCAGCCAGGTGCTGCAGGTCCGCGACGTGCCGGGGATCGACCTGCCGGGGCTGGACTTCGTGTCGCTCGCGCGCGGCATGGGGTGCCCGGGCGTGCTGGTGACGAAGCCGGGGGAACTGGACGACGCGCTGGCGCAGGCCATGGCGCATCCGGGGCCGATGCTCGTGCAGGTCGTTGTCGATGCGGCGGTGCCGACGCTCTATCATCGCCACTGAAACCAAGGGCCATCAGAGCCCGCAGGGAGGAATGCCATGGTGAAGACGACACGTCGTGCCTTGATGGCCATGCCCGCGCTGCTGGCGCTGCCCGCCCATGCGCAGACCTGGCCGACGCGCCCCATCCGCATCATCGTGCCCTTCCCGCCAGGCGGGCTGGTGGATGTGCTCGCACGGTCGATCGCGCAGCCGCTGTCGGCGCAGCTCGGGCAGCCGGTGGTGGTGGAGAATCGCGTCGGCGCGGGCGGGAACATCGGCGCGGATGTGGCGGCGAAATCGGCGCCGGATGGGCATGTGCTGCTCGCGACCTCGATGGGCCCGGTCGCGGTGAACCAGTTCATCTACCGCACCATGCCCTACGACACGCAGACGGCCTTCGCCCCCATCACCCTGCTGGCGAGCACGCCCAAGGTGATGTGCGTGACCAACGCGCGGCCCTGGCGCAGCGTCACGGATGTGGTGGCCGCCGCGAAGGCACAGCCCGGCGTGCTGACGGCGGGATCGGCGGGGGCGGGGTCCAGCCTCCATCTGGCGCTGGAACTGTTCAAGCGCGCGACGGGGACGGAGATCCAGCACGTGCCCTATCGCGGCGCGGGGCCGGCGCTGACCGACCTCGTCGCGGGGCAGATCGACATGGTGATCGACAATCTGCCGAACATCCTCGGCCAGATCACCGGCAACCAGGTGCGGCCGCTGGCGGTCGCGACTCCGCAGCGGCTGCCTCAGTTGCCGGGCGTTCCGACCATGGCGGAGGCGGGCATCGACTTCGTCTTCGGCACGGCCTTCGGGCTGGTGGCGCCAGCCGGCACGCCGGAGGCGATCATCGCGCGCGTGGCGGGGCTGGTGCGGGACGCGCTGCGGGAACCGATGATCGGGGGCAGGCTGGCGGAGCAGGGGGCGATCGTCGGCGGGGGTGGGCCGAGCGAATTCGCGGCGCTGATCGCGCGGGAGAAAACCGTGCTGGAACCGGTGATCAGGGCGGCGAATATCCGGGCGGAGTAGCGCCTACCCCCACCCCGACCCTCCCCCGCAAGCGCGGGGGAGGGAGTGATATCTCACAGGCTCTGCCAGACTTCCTGGGCGACCTCGACACACCGGGACAGCTTCGCCCACTGCTCCTCCACCGTCAGCGTGTTGCCCTCCTCCGTGGAAGCGAAACCGCATTGCGGGCTGATGGCGAGCTGATCCAGCGGCGCATACTTCGCGGCCTCATCCAGCCGGCGCTTCAGCAACTCCTTCGTCTCCAGATCGCCGCGCTTCGAGGTGACCAGGCCCAGCACCACCGTCTTGCCCTTCGGCAGGAAGCGCAGCGGCGCGAAGCTGCCGGACCGCTCGTCGTCATATTCCATGAAATAGGCATCGACATTGATGCCGTTGAACAGCACCTCCGCCACCGGGTCATAGCCGCCGGCCGCGATGTGCATCGACCGGAAATTGCCGCGGCAGAGATGCATGGACACCACCATGTCCTTCGGCCTGGCATCGATGGCACGGTTGATCAGCGTGGCATATTTGCCGAGCAGACCCTCCGTCTCCTCGCCCCGCGCCTTGAGGCCCGCGATCTGCTCGGGATCGCAGAGATAGGCGATGTTCACTTCATCGAGCTGGAGATAGCGGCAGCCCACGCCGGCGAAATCCGCGACCGCCGCGGCATAGGCATCGCCGAGATCGGCGAAGAAGCCGTCCATCTCCGGATAGGTGTGGCTGTCCACCGCGCGGCGACCGCCGCGGAAATGCAGCACGGAGGGCGACGGGATGGTGATCTTCGGCACCGCACCTTGGGCGTTCTGAGCGAGGAAGGCGAAATCCTGCACGAAGGGATGCGGCTTGTAGCTGATGCGGTCCGTGACCTTGAGGCCATAGGCCTTGGTCTGCCCGCCCTTGAACTGGATGCCCTGGTCGCTTTCGTACATGTCCACGCCACCGAGCTGGGCGAGGAAGTCGAAATGCCAGAAGGCGCGGCGGAACTCGCCATCGGTCACCGCCTTCAGGCCGATCGCCTTCTGCTGGGCGACGACATCGATGATGCAGCGATCCTCGATCGCGCGCAGCGCTTCCGCATTCATCGTCCCGGCGGCACGCGCCGCGCGGGCCTCGCGCAGTTCCATCGGGCGCAACAGGCTGCCGACATGGTCGGCACGGAAGGGGGGAACCTGGCCAGGCATGGCGTTTCCTTCGTTCAGGGGTGGAAAGGGTTCGGGGCGCGGCGGACGGACAGGCCGGCTGCACCCGATTGCATGCAATGCGTCGGGCCGGTGTTCACGCGACTTCATCCTTGAAGGCGATCAGGGCGGCCAGGCCCTCGGCCTCACCGGAATCGAGGATCAGGCGCAGATTGCGCCGGGCATTGTCGGCGTGTTCCCGCGCCAGTGCCTCCGCGCGCATCCCCTGCCCGGCTTCCAGCGCCTCCACCAGCAGATGGTGCTGCTGGTGGGCGAAGGTCAGCAGGCGGTGGCGCTGCGGCGCGCTGCGCGGGCTGGGCACCAGGGCGGAGGCGCTGGCGAAGGGCAGCGCCTCCACCGCCGCGATGGCGCGCGAGAGCGGCTCGTTGCCGGCGGCCTCCGCGATGGCGGCGTGCAGCGCGGTGTTCATGCTGCTGTAGGCGTCGAGCGCTTCCTCATCCAGCACGCCGCGCGCCAGCGCCGAATCGCCCTGGTCCAGCGCCTCATGCAGCCGCCGCGCCAGGCCGCGGGAGACGCCGTGTTCCGCGACCAGCCGCGCGGCCATGCCCTCCAGCTGCCCGCGCAGCGCCACCGCGTCATCGACCTCCCGCACCGTGAAGGCGCGCACCGCGAAGCCGCCGCCGGGGGCGGGCACGGCCAGCCCCTCGGATTGCAGGGCGGAGAGGGCGAGCCGGATGGGGGTGCGGGACATGCCGAGCGCCTCCGCCAGCGGAATCTCCGCCAGGCGGTCCCCGGCGCGGAGGCGGCCGGTGAAGATGCGGGCGCGCAGCTCGATCAACGCGCGCGCGGCCTGGCCGGTGAGGGACATGCGGTTCGATCCTGGACGCCGCCGGATTACACCGACGCCATGCTGCATGCAATGGAGCCCCCGACGCATGCAATTCCGGCACGGCGCGGCACGGGCTAGGCTTGGCGCAGGACGCCCAGGAGCCCGCCATGACCTTCACCGCACCCCCCCGCCGCCGCGGCGTGCTTGCCCGCCCGGATTGCCGCATCGCCTATGAGGTGACGGGAACCGGCCCCGCTTTGGTCTTCGCCCATGGGCTGGGCGGCGGGCTGATGTCCTGGTGGCAGCAGATGGCGCATTTCGCGCCGCGCTACACCTGCGTGGCCTTCAGCCATCGCGGCTTCTTCCCCTCCTCCGCGCCCGAAGGCGGGCCGGACCCCAAGGATTACGCGGGGGACCTGGCGGCGTTGGTGGATGAACTCGGCCTGGGCGACATCCGGCTGGTCTGCCAGTCCATGGGCGGCTGGACCGGTGTTGAGTACGCGATCGCGCGGCCTGGCCGGGTGAAGGCGCTGGTGCTGGCGGCCACCACCGGGTCGCTCGATGCCCGGCGGGTGGATGAGGCGACGCGCGCCAGGCTGGAGGCCTGGAACGCGCAGCACGCGGAAACGCGGACGGCGCTGACCGCGCGGAACATCCTGGCCGCCGGCGGCGCGGCCATGGCGGAACAGAAGCCGGCGCTGCACCATTTGTATGCCCAGATCGATGCGCTGAGCACGGGGCTGGACAAGGAAGCCGTGCGCAAGCGGCTCTATGACCAGCGCAGCCGCCACCCCGCGGACCTGGCCGCCGCGGGCTGCCCGGTGCTGTTCCTGCCGGGCGGGGATGATGTGGTGCTGCCGCCCTTCGCCGGCGCGGCGATGGCGCCGTTGATCCCGGGCGCGCGGGTGGCGAACATCCCCGTGGCCGGCCATTCCGCCTATTTCGAACACGCGGCCGCCTTCAACGCGCTGGTGGACGCCTTCCTGGCGGAGGTGGGCTGACCGCGGCGGTCACGCGGCGTCGCGGCCCAGCAGCGCCAGCCCCTCCGCCACCGAGACGAATTCGCCGCCGGTGACAAGCTTCTCCGCCCCGAAGCGCGTGGCGAAGAGGTTCCGCACCGCCGGCACCAGGGATGTGCCGCCGGTCAGGAAGACGCGGTCCACCGCATCGGGCGCGACCTTCGCATCCACCAGCGCGGCATCCACGGCGGCGGCGATGCGGGTGAGTTCGGGGGTGATCCAGCCCTCGAAATCCGCGCGCCTGATGGGGGCGGCGATGTCGAGGTCATCGTGGCTGAAGCGTAGCACCACCTCCTCCGACGCCGAGAGCGCGGCCTTGGCGGCGGAGACGGCGCGGTAGAGCGCGTAGCCGGCCTCGTCCTTCACCAGGCGGACCAGATTCTCCAGCTGTTCGGGATGCTCGGCGGTGCGCATCACTTCCGCGATGTCGCGCATGGTCTTGGGCGCGCGCATCAGGGACAGCAGGTGCCAGCGGGCGAAGCTGCTGAACCAGGCCGGCGGGATCGGCAGCGGCTTGCCCATGACGCGATAGGTGCCGCCCTTGCCGAGCAAAGGGGAGATCACATTGTCGATGATGCGATAGTCGAAGGCATCGCCGGCCACGCCGACGCCGGAATGGCCGAGTGCCGTGACGCGCGCGGGCGGGCCGGGATCGAAGCGCAGCAGGGAGAAGTCGCTGGTGCCGCCGCCGAAATCCGCGACCAGCACGGTGGCGGGATGGTCGAGGCCGGCGGCGAAGCGCTGCCCGGCCGCGGCCGGTTCCAGCGCCACCTGCACATCCGGCAGCCCCGCCGCGGCGAAGGCGGCGCGCAGCCGCGCTTCGCCCAGCGCATCATCCGCGCTGTCCCCCACGAAGCGCACGGGCCGGCCGACGACGATGCGCGCACCGGCGAGGTCCGCCGCGAAGGGTTCCAGCAGGTCCCGCAGGAACAGGGCGATGATGCCTTCCAGCCCATAGGCGCGGCCGAAGATGCGCGTTTCCTGGAAGCTGCGCTGCGCCAGGTAGCTCTTCATCGACATGATGAGGCGGCTATCGAGCGGGTCTTCCAGATAGGCCTCGATCCCGCGCGGCCCGGCGGCATGGCGCGTGACGCCGGCCCCATCCGCCCAGAAGCAGAGCACGGAGCGGAAGACATCGTCCGTGGCATGGCGCAGCACGCTGGCACTGCCATCCGCCCGAAGCGAGGTCACGACGCTGTTGGTCGTGCCGAAGTCGATACCGATGACGGGTTGCATGCTGCGCCGCGAAAAGGGGATGGCGCGGGTTGAACAGCCTGGGCGCCGCGGTGGCAAGGGCGGCGCGGTCAGTCCCGCTTCGGGAAGATCGATTCGTCTTCCAGGATGATGCGGGCGGTGGCGGTGTAATGCGCGGTCAGCAGCGCCACCGCCCCATCCGCATCACGGGCCAGCACCGCATCCTGGATGGCGCGGTGCTCGGCTTCCACGTCGCGCGTCGGGAAGGCGCGGATGGCGGCGAGCTTGCGGTAGCGCTGGTGGCGGTCGGTCAGCTGGTCGCAGAAGCCGATGAGCCAGCGTGATCCGCAATTCCCGACAAGGGTGCGGTGGAAGTCGCGGTGCCGGGCTTCCCAGTTCGGGTCATCCGGCCCGCGGGGGGTGCGGGACAGGCGATGGCCGGCCAGCAGCACCGCTTCCTCCCAGGCCGGGGTCGCGGCCGCCATCGACTCGCGCAAGCCGCGTTCCTCCAGCCAGCAGCGCGTGCGCGTCAGTTCCATCAATTCGTCCACGCTGATGCCGGGGACGGTGAAGCCGCGCTGGTCCTCCGCCGCCACCAGCCCATCGGCGGCCAGGCGGTTCAGCGCTTCCCGCAGCGGCGTCTGGCCGATCTCGTAGCTCTCCATCATCGCCTTGATGGCCAGGCGCCGCCCGGGCAGCAGACGCCCGCCGAGGATATCGGCGCGGATGCGTTCATAGACGCTGGTGGCGTGGGTCACGCCGCGCGCGACGCTCACCGCAGGCGTTCCGGCAGGGCTGGCATATCTTCGGCTCCGATCTGGTGAAATATATACATTGGGGTTTACAGCCGAGGCAATATCCATCATCTGGTCATCAACCAAGCGTGGACCGGCGCCTGCAAGGCGACGGCGGATGGAGCGGCCGATGAGTGGATTCCCGGTGACGGCGCTGCGCAGCGTGGATCTGCAGGTGCCCGACCTCGCGACGGCGGAGCGCTTCTACACGACCATTTGGGGCCTGAAGGTTGCGGCGCGGAGCGGCGGCTCCGTCTGGCTGCATGCGACGGGCGATGACCATCACGTGCTGGCGCTGCATCCCGGGGCCCAGGCGGCGATCCGGTCCGTCACCTTCCGCGCGGGCGATGGGGGCGCGCTGCACCAGGTGCTGGGCATGGCGCTGGGCCAGGGGGCTTCGGTGCTGGCCGCCCCGGCCGCGCTGGAGGAGCCTGGCGGCGGCCTGGCCTGCACGTTGCGTGATCCCGCCGGTTCCGTCTTCCGGATCGTCGCCGGCGATGAACGCCGCGCGCCCGATGCGCCGTCCCGCGACGCGCCGGACCGCCTGGCGCATGTGAACCTCAACTGCCGGGACGTGGACGCCACCGCGCGCTTCTTCGAAGCGGGGCTCGGCTTCAGGCTGGCCGATCGGTCCAAGCTGATGGCCTTCGAACGCTGCAACAGCGACCACCACGCGGTGGTGCTGGCGGAGGCGCCGGCCGATGGGCTGAACCACGTGGCCTTCAACATGCCGGGCTGGGAATGCGTCATGCGCGGATCGGGCCGCATGATCGACGCGGGATTCCCGCTGGCCTGGGGCGTCGGCCGGCACGGGCCGGGCGACAATGTCTTCGCCTACTTCATCGATCCCTTCGGCATCGTCATCGAATACACGGCAGAGGTGGAGCAGGTGGGGGACGACCATGTCGCCCGCGGCCCCAGCCACTGGACCTGGCCGCCCGGTCGCACGGACCAATGGGGCATCGCGCTGCCCAAGCCGGAGGCGACGAAGAAGGCGCAGCTCGCCATCCGCTTCGCATGAGCGTGGCCGTGCATCACGACGTCGTCGTCATCGGCTTCGGCCCCTCCGGCGCCGTCGCCACCGCGCTGCTGGGCCAGCAGGGGTTCAGCACGCTGGCGATCGACCGTGCGACGGCGGTCTATGACAAGCCCCGCGCCATCGCGATCGATCATGAGATCATGCGGATGCTGGACAATCTCGGCATCGCCGATGCCGTGCTGCCGCATACCGCGCCCTTCCCGGCTTCCGAGCATTTCGGCGCGGCGGGCCAGTTGATCCGTCGCATCGACATGGTGCCCGCACCCTATCCCATGGGCTTCACGCCCACGATGGTCTTCACCCAGCCGCCGGTGGAGGCGCTGCTGCGCGCCCATGCCGCTGCCATGCCGGGTGTCTCGGTGGAACTCGGCACGGAGCTTGTCGGCATCAGCCAGGATGCGAACCGCGTCACGCTGCGACTGCGCGGCGCGGAGGGCGAGCGGACCGCCACGGCGGATACCGTTATCGCCTGCGATGGCGCTTCCTCCTTCACCCGCAACGCCCTTGGCATCGGCTTCGAGGATCTGGTCTTCGACGAGCCCTGGCTGGTGGTGGATCTTCTCGTCGAGGAGAGCGGACTCGCGAAGCTGCCGGTGAATGCCGCGCAGTTCTGCGACCCCGCCCGCCCCATCACCTACATCGTGGGGCCCGGCAACCATCGCCGCTTCGAGATCATGCTGAACCCGGGCGAGGACCCGAGGGCGATGCAGGAGCCCGATGCGGTCTGGGCGCTGCTGGCGCGCTGGCTGGCGCCGGGCGATGCGACGCTGTGGCGCGCATCCAGCTACCGCTTCCACGCGCTGGTCGCGGCGCAGTGGCGGCAGGGGCGCGTGTTCCTGGCCGGTGATGCCGCGCACCAGCAGCCGCCCTTCATCGGCCAGGGCATGTGCCAGGGGCTGCGGGATGTCTCGAACCTGGTGTGGAAGCTGGCCGCGGTGCGGGATGGCGCCTCGCCCGTGCTGCTCGACAGCTACGCTGCCGAACGCGCGCAGCATGTCCGCACCCTGACCGCGCGCATCAAGAACATCGGCCGCCAGATCTGCGAACGCGATCCGGCGGCGGCGGCGGCGCGCGATGCGGGGCTGATCGCGCAGGGCGGCGGGAAGCCCCCCGTGCTGACGCGGCAGGAGATCGTGCCGCCGCTGGAATCGGGCTTCCTGGCGGAGCCCGCGCATCCCGCGCAGGGCACGCTCTTCCCGCAGCCCTTCGTTCGGCACAACGGCGCCTGGGTGCTGATGGACCGCGTGCTCGGCCATGGCTGGCGCGTGATCGCCATGGATGAGTTGCCCGGCGCCGCGCGGATCAAGGCATCCGGCGCCGAAGGCCCGGGGCTGGAGGAGCGGGACGGCATCGTCGGCGCCTGGTTCGCGCGCCATGGCGTGCGCGCCGCCATCATCCGCCCGGACCACTACGTGCATGGCGTCGCCGTCGATGCGGCCGCGCTGGATCATCTGCGTGCGGCGCTGTCGGCCGTTCTGCATCCCGTGAAGGAAATCGCATGAAGCTCGCCACCTTCCGCCATCAGGGCCGCACCAGCTGGGGCGTTGTCGGCGATGGCGTCATCCATGATGTGGGTGCCGTCCTGGTGCAGTTGCCGGATTTGAAGTCCGCCATCGCCGCTGGCGCGCTGGATGCCGCGCGCGATGCCGCCGCCGCCGCGCCCACCATCGCGCTGGACGCGATCGAATGGCTGCCCGTCATCCCCAACCCCGACAAGATTCTGTGCATCGGGCTGAACTATGAGGAGCACCGGAAGGAGACGGGGCGCAGCGTCGTCGGCAACCCCACCATCTTCACGCGCTTCGCCAACAGCCAGGTCGGGCACCTCGCGCCGCTGGTGCGGCCGAAGGTGTCCTCGGATTTCGACTATGAGGGCGAGTTGGCCGTCATCATCGGCACCTCCTGCCGCCATGTCGCCAAGGGCGATGCCTTCGCGCAGGTCGCCGGCTATGCCTGCTACAATGATGGCAGCGTGCGCGACTGGCAGCGCCACACCCACCAGTTCACGCCGGGGAAAAACTTCGTCGGCACCGGCCCCTTCGGCCCCTGGATGGTGACGCCGGACGAAGTCGGCGAGATCGGCCCGCAGCGCCTGCAGACCCGCGTGAACGGCCAGGTGGTCCAGGACGCGAAGCTGGAAGAGATGCTGTTCGATATCCCGACGCAGATCGCCTACTGCTCCACCTTCACGCGGCTCGAGCCCGGCGATGTCATCGCCACCGGCACGCCGGGCGGCGTCGGCGCCAAGCGCACGCCCCCGCTCTGGATCAAGCCCGGCGATGTCGTCGATGTGGAGATCGAGGGCGTTGGCCTGCTGACCAACACCGTTGCCGACGAAAGCTGAACCCACCACCGCGAACAGGGAGGAATTTCCAATGACGCGAAACCGCGCCCCGATCACCCGCCGCGCCATGCTGGCGGCCATGGCCACGCTGCCTGCCCTGCCCGCGCTGGCGCAATCCGAATGGCCGCGCCGGCCGATGCGCATCATCGTGCCCCAGCCCCCGGGCGGGAACCTCGACATCCTGGTCCGCGCCATCGCGGAGGGGCTGCGCCAGGAACTCGGCCAGCCCGTGGTGGTGGAGAACCGGCCCGGCGGCAACAGCGTCATCGGCCTCGAGGCCTGCGCCCAGGCGGCACCGGACGGCACCACCTTCTGCGCCGTGAACATCGAGGTGATGACCACGATGCCGCATGCAGAGCCGGAGCTTTTCGCCCGCTTCGCCTCCCTGCTGCCGGTCACGCAGATGGCCTCCGCGCCTTCCGTCCTCGTCTCCTCCCCCGGGGTGCCGGCGGGCACGCTGAAGGATGCCGTCGCGTGGATGCGCGGGCGGCGGGACGTGAACTACGGCTCCTCCGGCGTCGGCTCCGCGCAGCAGCTTCTGTATGAATGGCTGAAGGCGAAGGAGGGCATCCAGATGGAGCATGTCCCCTTCCGCGGCATCGGCGACGCGATCCGGGAGACGGTCGCGGACCGCGTGCAGTTCAGCTACTCCGCCCTCGCGCTTGCCATGCCGCAGATCCGCGCGGGGCGTCTGCGGCCGCTGGCGATGCTGGGCGGCACGCGCCACCCGGAGCTGCCGGATACGCCTTCCATGCGCGAACTCGGCTACGACTACCCCTATGGCGGCGCCTGGTGGGGGCTGTCCGCCCCCGCCAACCTTCCCCCCGCGATCCAGGAGGCGATGTCCCGCGCGGTGCGCAACGTCGTCACCAATGAGGAATTCCGCACCCGGGTCCTGGCGCCGAATTTCTTCAACGGCATCGGCAACACCCCCGCCGAATTCGCGGAGATCATCACCCGCGAACGCGCCGCGGGGGTGGAGCTGGTGCGGCTGTCGGGCATCGGCCCGGCGCGCTGAAGGCGGCGGCGGGTGGGGGGGGGAAGGGCGCCCCTCCCCGCGACTCGGGGTTTGCGAACAGATCGCGAACATGCTATCAACCCCGCGAATCCCCAGGACAGAACCCCATGGCAGCCCGCAAAGCCCGCGCGCCGCGCCCGATCGACGCGGCCCTTCAACGCCTCCTCGCCCTCGCCGGCCGCGGCGTGGCCCCGGCCCGCATGGCGCGGGAGGTCGACATGATCATCGCGGAATGGCGGCTGCTGGCGGAGGCGGATGAGAAGTTCGACCTGGCGGCCTCGCTGGAAACACTGCGCGAACAGCTTGATGCCGGCGTCGGCGCGGCGGAGGAGCAGGTGGCGGATGTGGATGCCAGCGAACCGGCGGCGGTGAAACAGGCCAATGCCATGCTCTCCGCCCTGGTCGCGACCCGGGACGCGGCGCTGGCGGCCTGATGCTGGCCCTCAGTCGCCGGGCGCGCGCTCCGCGCGCTTGGCTCGCCGCATAAGCGGCGGGCGCCGTTCGGCGCCTCGGACCGC
Organism: Falsiroseomonas sp.; assembly: GCF_051859025.1. Taxonomy (GTDB): domain Bacteria; phylum Pseudomonadota; class Alphaproteobacteria; order Acetobacterales; family Acetobacteraceae; genus Falsiroseomonas. The sequence goes on from NZ_JBHYGL010000015.1 coordinate 87,254, forward strand.
GTCGCAGTCCGCCTGGGACCGCCCCCGCCGGCCCCTCACAACCCCCGCCCGGAAGCAAGACCGTGCAATCCGAGGCACTTCCGGTGTAGAGTTGCGTCCTGGGTTCAGGACAAGACGTTGATGCCGCGCACCGCCACACCTCCGGCCGTGGGCGACCGGATCGCCGCCGCCGGCCGCCGCTTCGCCTCCCCCGCCGTCAAGGCCCTCATCCGGCGACGGCTGGCGGAATTGCTCGGCCTGGCGCTGGTCGTCACCGGGCTGGTGACGGGCCTGGCGCTTGGCACCTATGACCCGGCCGACCCCTCCTTCTCCACCGCCACCAGCCGGCCCGTGGGCAATCTGCTCGGCGCGCCGGGCGCGCATGTCGCGGATATCCTGCTGCAGGGCTTCGGCTATGCGGCCTTCCTGCCGGTGGCCTGCATGATGACCTGGGCCTGGCGCCTCGCGGTCCATAAGGGCCTGTCCCCCTTCGCGCTGCGCTTGGCCTGCCTGCTGGGCGCGCTGCCCCTGCTGGCCGCGACGCTGACGCTGCTGCCCCTGCCGGATGCCGCCCCCGTGCAAGCCGGGCCGGGCGGCGCGGCGGGGCCGGTGGTGGCGGATGCGGTGCTGGGCCTGCTGCGGGACCTGCTGGGCCCGGTGGGCGCCGGCATCGCCCATCTGGTGCTGGCGGGGCTGACGGCGGTGCTGGGCTTCGTAGCGCTGGCGCTGACGCTGGGCGAATGGCGCCGCGCGGGATCGGCGGCGGGCAACGTGGCCGCCACCGCCGCGGCCGGCGCCGGCCATGCCACCATGGGCGCCGCCCGCACCGCCGCTGCGGGCGCCCGCAAGGTCGGCGAACAGGTGCCGCCGGGCCTCGTCGCCCGCACCCTCGCCTGGCCCTTCCGCGCCATCGGCGGCGCGATCCGCCGGCGCCGGGAACGCGAGACGCCCCTGGCGGAAATGCTGCGCAACGCGGACCAGGCGGCCGAGCAGGGCGTCGCCCCCGGCACCACCATCCGCCGGCGCGAACCGGTGCTGGACATCGGCGCGCGCGCATCCGGCTTTGAAGCGCCACCCGCGCCGGAGGCGCATCTGCTTCGCGCGCCGGAGGCCCATGCGCCGCCCGCCCCCGTGCCGCCCGCCATCGATCCGCCGCGCCCGAAGGCGGTGGTGCCGAAGGTGGCGGAACGCGCGCCCGCGCCGAAGCCCGCGCCCAATGCCCGCCAGGGCAGCCTCGATCTGCCCGACGGCACCTGGCGCTTCCCGCCGCTGTCCCTGCTGACAGCGCCGCCGACCCGCCGCGCCACGGGCCCGTCCGAGGAAGCGCTGCAGGGCAATGCGCGGATGCTGGAGACGGTGCTGGAGGATTACGGCGTCCGCGGCCAGATCAACCAGATCCGCCCCGGCCCGGTGGTCACGCTGTATGAACTGGAACCCGCGCCGGGCACCAAATCGGCCCGCGTCATCGGCCTGGCGGACGACATCGCGCGGTCCATGTCCGTCACCGCCGTGCGCATCGCGACGGTGCCCGGCCGCAACGTCATCGGCATCGAGATGCCGAATGCGAAGCGGGAGACGGTGCTGCTGTCCGAATTGCTGGGCGCGGAGGATTGGGCGCGCAACCCGGGCCGGCTGAACCTGGCGCTGGGCAAGGATATCGGCGGCGCGCCGGTGATCGCGGACCTGGCCCGCATGCCCCATCTGCTGATCGCGGGCACCACCGGTTCGGGCAAGTCCGTCGCCGTCAACACCATGATCCTGTCGCTGCTCTACCGGCACAGCCCGGATGAGTGCCGCTTCATCATGATCGACCCGAAGATGCTGGAATTGTCGGTCTATGACCGCATCCCGCATCTGCTGGCCCCCGTCGTCACCGAACCGCTCAAGGCGATCGGCGCGCTGAAATGGACGGTGCGGGAGATGGAGCGCCGCTACCGCGCCATGTCGCAGCTCGGCGTCCGCAACATCGCCGGCTACAACGAGAAGGCCGTGGCGGCGCGGGCGCGGGGCGAGGTGCTGACGCGCCGCGTGCAGGTCGGCTTCGACCCGGAGACGAACAAGCCGCTCTTCGAGGACCAGCCTTTGGCCCTCGAAGCCCTGCCGATGATCGTCGTCATCATCGACGAAGTGGCCGATCTGATGATGGTCGCGGGCAAGGACATCGAGGCCGCGGTGCAGCGCCTGGCGCAGATGGCGCGTGCCGCGGGCATCCATGTGATCATGGCGACGCAGCGGCCTTCGGTGGATGTCATCACCGGCACCATCAAGGCGAACTTCCCGACGCGCATCAGCTTCCAGGTCACGTCGAAGATCGACAGCCGGACGATCCTGGGCGAGATGGGCGCGGAGCAGCTGCTGGGCCAGGGCGACATGCTGCACATGGCCGGCGGCGGGCGCATCAGCCGCGTGCACGGCCCCTTCGTCTCCGACCAGGAGGTGGAGGATGTGGTGGCCTTCCTGCGCGACCAGGGGGAGCCGCACTACATCGAGGAAGTGACCGAGGTCGAGGAGGATGGCGACGCCGATGGCCCGCCGGGGATGCTCGGTGGGAACACCGATGCCGAGGGCTCGCTGTATGACCAGGCGGTCGCGCTGGTGACGCGGGAAGGCAAGGCCAGCACCAGCTTCGTCCAGCGTCACCTCAACATCGGCTACAACCGCGCCGCGAAGCTGATCGAGCAGATGGAGAAGCAGGGCGTGGTGGGTGCCGCCAACCATGTCGGCAAGCGGGAAGTGCTGGCGCCGGGGCCCAGGGATTAGCGGGCCGCGGGACTAGCCCCTTCCCGGATCGGCGCGCGCGGCCATCTCAGCCGCGCCATGACGCCCCGTCGCGCCCTTCCGTTCCTCCTCCTCGCCCTGCCCCTTCCCGCGGCGGCGGAGGAGGCGGAGGAGGCGGCCTGGCAGGCGTTGCGGGAGGGCGGCATCGTCCTGTTCCGCCACGCCATCGCCCCCGGCGGCGGGGACCCGCCCGGCTTCCGCCTGGGTGATTGCGCGACGCAGCGCAACCTGGACGACACCGGCCGCGCGCAGGCGCGGCGGATCGGCGATGCGCTGCGCGGGGCATGCATCGGCGTGGGGGCGGTGCTGGCCTCCGAATGGTGCCGCACCACGGAGACGGCCGAACTCGCCTTCCCCGGCCGCGTCCAGGCAGCGCCCGCCTTCAACTCCTTCTTCGCGGACCGCAGCAACGCCGCCGCGCAGACCGCCATGGCGCGGGCCGTCCTGCTCGGCTGGCCGGGGCCCGGCGCGCTGTTCGTCAGCACGCACCAGGTCAACATCACCGCCCTGACCGGCATCGTGCTGGCCTCGGGCGAAGGGGTGGTGCTGCGGCGGCAGGACGGGGCGCTGGTGGTGGCCGGCCGGATCCGGCCCTGATCGCTTCACATCGCCGCGACCAGTCGGCGAAGACGGGCGCCACCCCCGGGCGATTGAACTTTCGGTAATCTTTCCGACCGTAGCAGGGCGGGCATGACACAGACCCATGACCGCCGCTGGGCGGATCTTGACGACACCGCCCTGGCTGCCGTGGCAGGCGGCACGGGGGCTACCACAGGGGCCAGCGGCGCCCCGGCGACCGACACGGATGAGGAGCCGCAGGTGGGCGCCAGCCTGTCCGGCCCGGTCGTATCCTCCGGCCGCGTCGCCACCGGCGACCAGGTCTCCGGCAGCATCGTCGTCAACGGGGTCACGCTGCAGGCCGGCGCGGGCTGGGGCGCGGCGGCGGGCTACCAGGTGACGGCGACCGGCGCCGGCGCCGGGGCGGGCGCCGGCGCCGGCGCCTTCGCCAGCGGCAGCGTGACCGAGGGCAACGTCACCACCACCGTCACGCTGGCCGCCGCCGCGGGCGCGCAGGTCTCGACGGAGGCCAGCGCCAACGGCATCGCCTCCGGCGGCGTGGCCGGTATCGGGGGCACGGTGTCGGTGCAGGTCGCGACCGCCCACAATCTGGGCCATGGCACCACGGCCACGACCTCCACCACCACCGAGGTCGGCGTCCGGGCGGTGGCCGAGGCGGGGGTGGCGATCGGGTCGCGCGGGGTGCAGACCAGCGCGGATGTCTCGGTGGGCGCCTATGCATCCGTGACGACGGCGGCATCGATCGGCGGGCAGCAGGGCTCCGGCACCGTCTCTGCCGGCTATGTCGATCCGGGCTCGGCGGGCGTCGGCGCGCAGGGGACGGCCGGCTACCAGAACGGCCAGGTGACGCTGGGCGTCAGCGGCGAAGTCGCGCTCGGCGTCGGCGGCGTCAACCTCGGAATCAGTGGGACGGTGGATGCACATGCCATGGCCGCGGCGGCGGCGGAGGCGACAGCCATGGCGCAGGCACGGGGCCTGATCGCCGCGCAGGCCGCGATCGTCGAGGCGCATGCGGGCGTCGTGGCGGCGAGCGCCGGCGTGGAGCAGGCGCGCGCCGTGGCATCGGCGGCGGCCAGGCAGGTGGAGCACCTCGAGGACCGGCTGGAAGCGATGCCCCGGGCCGCAAACCCCTTCAGCCGCGCCATGAGCGGCGGGCTGCGGACGGAGCTCGAGCGCGCCGAGGTCGTGGCCGAACGGGCGCAGGCCGCCCTTGTGGCGGCGCAGGCCGAGTTCGAGGCCAAGGGGACGACGTTGCGCAACGCGCAGGCCACGCATCAGGCCATGACGCGCGGCGTAACCGAGGCGGTGGTGCAGGCCGTGGACCGGATCATCACCGATGAGCGCATGGCCGCCGCGGCGGCGGAAACCCAGCGCATCGCCGCGGCGGCAGCCGCGGAAGCCGAACGCGCGGCCGCGGCGGCGGCGGCGGAGAGCCAGCGCATCGCCGCGGCGGCGGCCGCGGAAGCCGAACGC
>NZ_JBHYGL010000016.1:0-81114 GCF_051859025.1 Falsiroseomonas sp.
CGCCGGAGGCCAGGCCGCCGGAGCCGCGCCCCGTGACGCCGCCGCCCCCGCCGGCGCCGAGCGCGGTGACGCCCACGCCACCTCCACCCCCGCCGCCGCCGACGCCGCGCCCGCCGCAGCCCACACCGGCGCAGCCCACGCCACCGACGCCGGCCGCGCCCACGCGGCCGCCGGAGAATGCGCTGCCGCTGCCGCCGCCACCCCCGCCGCCGGCCCCGCCGCAGCCGCAATCCACGCCGACCGGCACCGGGCAGACGCCGCCCGTGGCCAGGCCGGAGGAGCGTTCGACCAGCGTGCAGAACACGCTGGAGAGGCTGCGCCAGCAGCAGGCCGCGCAGCAGCCGCCGACGGCGCGACCGAACCCGGCCGCCGGGCGCCCCGCGCCCTCCGGCGGCACACCGCAGGGGCAGGACCCGCTTTCCGCCGGCGATCGCCGCGCGGTCGGCGAACGCGTCGCCGAATGCTGGCGGGTGGACCAGGGGATGCTCGGGCTCAGTGATTTGACCGTGAGCCTGCGCGCCATCGTCGACCAGGCCGGCGTTATCCGGGAAGTGAGGCCGGGGCCGGAGGGTGTGCCCCGTGATCCGCGCGCCAGGACGTTGTATGAGCAGGCCCGCCGGGCGCTGCTCGACCCGGCCTGCAGCCCGCTGCCGGTGCCGCGTGCCCGGTTGCAGGCGGTGAATGAGTTCCAGTTCAACTTCTCGCCGAGGGGTTTCATCCGATGACGTTGCCGGGCTTCGGGCTCTCGCGCCGCCATGTCTTCGCCGGTATCGGCGGTTCGGTCATCGCGAGCCTGCTGCCGGATGGCGCGGCGGCGCAGGGGCAGCCGACCACCGTCATCGACGTGACGCGGGCGCGGACGGACCCGGTGCCGATCGCGGTGCCGGACATTGCGGGCGCTGGGCCGGATGCGCAGCGCATGGGCCGCCAGATCGCGCAGGTGATCCAGGCCAACCTGCGCAATTCGGGCCTGTTCCGCCCGGTGGAGCGCCAGGCCTTCATCCAGACGCCGGAAGCCGCCGCCGACCGGCCGCGCTTCCAGGATTGGCGCGTGATCGGCGCGCAGGCGCTGACCACGGGGCGGGTGGAAGCCAGCGGCGACCGGCTGCGGGTGGAATTCCGCCTGTGGGACGTGCTGCCTGAACAGTACCTGCAGGGCACCGCCTTCACGGCGCCGACCGCGCAGTGGCGGCGGATCGCGCACCTCATCAGCGACGTGATCTATGAGCGTCTGCTGGGCGAGAAGGGCTATTTCGATACGCAGATCGTCTACATCGCGGAAAGCGGGCCGCGCGACCGGCGCACGCGCCGCATGGCGATGATGGACCAGGACGGGGAGAACCATCGCTTCCTGACCGATGGCAGCTTCCAGGCGCTGACGCCGCGCTTCCACCCGAATGCGCGCCAGGTCGCCTTCATGTCCTATTTCCGCAACGAGCCGCGCGTCTACCTGTTCAACCTGGATACCGGGCAGCAGCAGGTGCTGGGCAGCTTCGGCGGCATGACCTTCAGCCCGCGCTTCCACCCGGATGGGCGGAGCGTCGTGCTCTCCGCCAGCCGGGGCGGCGATGCCAACATCTTCAGCGTCGATATCGGCAGCCGCCGCGAAAGGCAGCTGACCAGCGGCGGGTCGCTGGATGTCTCGCCCTGCTATTCGCCGGACGGGACGCAGATCGTGTTCAATTCGGATCGCGGCGGGGACCAGCAGCTTTACGTCATGTCCGCCGATGGCGGGGGGGCGCGGCGCATCTCCTTCGGCAATGGGCGCTATGCGACGCCGGTCTGGTCGCCGCGCGGGGATCTGATCGCCTTCACCCGCATCTCCGCCGGGCAGTTCGGCATCGGCGTGATGCGGCCCGACGGGTCCGGGGAACGGATTCTCAGCGAGGGCTGGGCGATGGAAGGCCCGACCTTCGCGCCGAATGGCCGCGTGCTGGCCTTCTACCGGGAAACGCCGGCGCGCGATTCGCGGGGCGGCGGCTATTCCTCCACCCTGTCGCAGATCGACATCGCGGGCTTCAACGAGCGGCGGATGGTGACGCCGACCGATGCGTCCGACCCCGCCTGGAGCCCGCTGCTGAGCTGAGGCGGCCGCGCATCCGGCGCGCCGCGTCGGATGCATTTCGATACCCAGGAAAGCGGCGCCGTGATGTTGCGGCGTTAACATGGTTCCGTGCACAGAACTCCAAGCACGTTGCCATGATGCCGCCGCACGGATTCTTGACCTTGCGGGCGCGTGCCGTTAACGCCCGCGGCACAAGACAGCCCAACCCTGAAAGGATTTTCAGAGCCATGAACATCAAGGTCATCGGCGCGCTCGCAGCGCTCACCCTGCTCGGCGCCTGCGGCTCCGGCTCCGACACGGCCGGCGCGGCCGGCGGTGGCGCCGCCACGACGGCGAGCGGCCCGCGCCCGGGCAGCCAGGAAGACCTGGTCGCCAATGTCGGCGACCGCGTCCTCTTCGACACCGACCGCAGCAGCATCCGTGCCGACCAGCGCTCGGTCCTGGAGCGCCAGGCCGGCTGGCTCGGCCGCTTCCCGCAGGTGCAGGTCGCCGTGGAAGGCCACGCCGACGAACGCGGCACGCGCGAATACAACCTGGCGCTCGGCCAGCGCCGCGCCAATGCGGCGCGCGATGTGCTGGTGGCCGGTGGCGTCGCCTCCGCCCGCATCTCCACGATCAGCTACGGCAAGGACCGTCCGGCCTCGCTCGGCTCCGACGAGACCGCCTGGTCGCAGAACCGCCGCGCGGTCACGGTCGTTCGCTGACCGGGCCGCAGCGGGGATGGGGGCGGATGGTCCGCCCCCATCCCCGCGGCTTCCGGCCAGCGGCTTCCGGAACGTGACAAAGGAAAGCGCCATGCGCCTCTCTCGCCCCCTGATGCTTGCCGCGGCCCTGATGGCCGCGCCGATGGTCCTGGCGCCGCCCGCGCGCGCGCAGGTCGAGACGCGGGAGGGAATCGCGCTGCAGAACCAGATCCTGCAGTTGCGGCAGGAGATGGAGGCGCTGCGGCGCGGGGGCGCCGGTGCCCAGCCTGCGCCGTCCGGTGGCAGTTCCGTGCTGGGCTTCGGTGGCGCCGCGCCCCGCCCCGCCCAGCAGCAGCAGGCGCCGCAGGGCGAACTCGTCGGCCAGTTGCTCGATCGCGTCTCACGGATGGAGGAGGAGCTGCGCAGCGTGCGCGGCCGCGCGGAGCAGGCCGAATTCCGTGAGCGCGAGCTGCGCGAGCGGGTGGAGAAGCTGACCGGCGACGTGGATTTCCGCTTCCAGCAGATGGAAGCAGCGCGGCCCGGCGGGGCCGCATCCACGGGGGCACCCGCGGCAGCCCCCGCGGCAGTCCCCGGGGCGACACCCGCCCGGCCGGCCGCGACCCCGCCGGCCCAGGCCGGCGCTTCGCCCCAGGCGCAGCCGGCCGCCCTGGCCCGGCCGCCGCAGCGCGCGCTGCAGGAAGGCCAGGCGGCGCTGGCGCGGCGGGACTTCGCGGGCGCGGAGGCCGCGGCGCGGGAGGTGATCGCGGCGCGTGATTCGGCGCGGGCCACGGATGCGCAGCTGCTGCTCGGCGATGCGCTGTCCGGCAAGCGGGACTTCGCCGCCGCCGCCATCGCCTATGACGACGCCTTCCGCCGCAACCAGCAGGGATCCCGCGCGCCGGAAGCGATGCTCGGCGTGGCCAACGCGCTGATCGGGCTGAACAACAACCGCGACGCCTGCGGCCAGCTGGGCGATTTGCGGAGCCGCTACCCGAACCTGTCGGGCGCCCTCGCGGAACGCGTGGCGGATGCGCGGCGGCGGGCGCAATGCCGCTGACCGCGGCGCGTTAACAAAGCTCTCGAAAAGGTGATGGATGGCCCGGGGGCCATCGGGGCGTCGGAATTCGACGCGCTGATGGAACCCCTCGGGCCCTTCGGCCTCGCGCCGGTCGTGGTCGCGGGTGTCTCCGGCGGGCCGCACAGCCTGGCGCTGGCGCTGCTGCTGGCGCGCTGGGCGCGGGGTCGGGGCGGGCGCGCCGTGGCGGGCATCGTGGATCACGGGCTGCGGGCGGACAGCGCGGCGGAAGCGGCGCGGGTTTCGGCCTGGATGACGGCGCGGGGCATCGAGTCGCGGGTCGAGGCGCTGGGCCTGGATGGCGGGACGGGTGTCCAGGCGCGGGCGCGGGCGGGGCGGATCGCGGCGCTGCTCCGGGTCTGTGCCGCGGTGGGCGCGCCCTGGCTGGCGCTGGGACAGCATCGCGGCGACCAGGCGGAGACCCTGCTGCTGCGGGGCTTCGCGGGCAGCGGGCCCGCGGGGCTGGCCGGCATGGCAGCGGCACGCAGCGCCGGGGGCGCGCTGGTGATCCGGCCGCTGCTGGGCGTGGCGCCGGTACGGCTGGAGGCGGTGGTGGCGGCGGCGGGCCTGGCGCCGATCCGCGATCCTTCCAATGAAAACCGCGGCTTCACCCGTGTGCGGCTGCGCTCGGCCCTGGCCGATCCGGGCGGGGAGGGGCCGGCCATCGCGGCGCTGGCGGAGGCCGCTTCGGCCTTCGCGCGGCGGCGGGGGGTGGCGGAGGGCGAGGTGGCGGCGCGAATCGGCGCGGCGGCGCGCCTCCATCCCGAGGGGTTCGCGCGGCTGGACCTGGCCCTGCTGGGGCGGGATGGCGTGGCGGCCGCGGCCCTGGCGGTGCTGGTGCGCGCGGTTTCGGGGGGCGACTACGCCCCGGCCGAGGCGGCGGCGGCGGCGCTGCTGGCCCGCGGCGCCGGGACGTTGGGCGGGGTGCGGCTCATGCAGGGCGGGTTGCTGCTGCGGGAGGAGGCGGCCATGGCCCCGGCGGTGCCGGCGGTGCCGGGCGCGCGCTGGGATGGGCGCTTCGTGCTGGAGGGGGTGCCGCCGGAGGGATGCGTGATCGGGCCGCTGGGCGCGGCGCGGCTGCCGCGGCCGGCCTGGCTGCCGGAAGCGGTGGTGCGAACGATGGCGGGTCTGCATCGCGACACCGTGCTGGTCGCGACGCCCGGGCTGTCCTATCCTCCACCCGGAGCCCACCCCGCATGCCGCCTGCGCTTCGCGCCGGCGGGCGGGGCATGTGCCTGAGCATTGCGGTCCTGGGATGGAAGAGGGCGGCAGCGTTCCTATCTGTGCAGTGGAGCGGCCCGCCCCTCGCGTCGGTGCGAGACGGCCAGCCTGGGAAGCCCCAAAGGGATGCCAACGTGAACAATTTCGGCCGGAACCTGGCGCTGTGGGTGATTGTGGCGCTGCTGCTTGTGGCGCTGTTCAACCTGTTCCAGCCTTCGGGCGGCAGCAGCCGCGCGGCGACGCAGGTGGCCTATTCCGATTTCCTGAACGAGGTCAGCGCCGGCCATGTCCGGGACGTGACCATCACGGGCCGGACCGTGACCGGCCAGCTTAATGACGGGCGCAGCTTCCAGACCTACACGCCGGAAGACCCGCAGCTGGTCACGCGGCTGACGGAAAAGGGCGTGCGCGTCGTCGCGCGGCCGGAGGAAAGCGACGTCAATCCGCTGTTCCACTACCTGCTCAGCTGGTTCCCGATGCTGCTGCTGATCGGCGTCTGGGTGTTCTTCATGCGCCAGATGCAGGGCGGCGGCGGCCGGGCCATGGGCTTCGGCAAGTCCAAGGCCAAGCTGCTGACGGAAAAGCAGGGCCGCGTGACCTTCGACGACGTCGCGGGGATCGAGGAAGCGAAGAGCGAGCTGGAGGAGATCGTGGAATTCCTGCGGGACCCGCAGAAGTTCCAGCGCCTCGGCGGCAAGATCCCGAAGGGCGTGCTGCTGGTCGGCCCCCCCGGCACCGGCAAGACGCTGCTGGCGCGGTCCATCGCCGGCGAGGCGAATGTCCCCTTCTTCACCATCTCCGGCTCCGACTTCGTCGAGATGTTCGTGGGCGTCGGCGCCAGCCGCGTGCGCGACATGTTCGAACAGGGCAAGAAGAACGCCCCCTGCATCATCTTCATCGACGAGATCGACGCGGTGGGTCGCCACCGCGGTGCGGGCCTCGGCGGTGGCAATGACGAGCGCGAGCAGACGCTGAACCAGATGCTGGTGGAGATGGACGGCTTCGAGTCGAACGAAGGCGTCATCATCATCGCGGCCACCAACCGGCCGGACGTGCTGGACCCTGCGCTGCTGCGTCCGGGCCGGTTCGACCGCCAGGTGGTGGTGCCGAACCCCGACGTGAACGGGCGGGAGAAGATCCTGCGGGTTCACATGCGGAAGGTCCCGCTTGCCTCCGATGTGGACCCCAAGACCATCGCGCGCGGCACGCCGGGCTTCTCCGGCGCCGACCTGGCCAATCTGGTGAACGAGGCGGCGCTGCTGGCGGCGCGGACCGGGCGCCGGACCGTGGGCATGGCGGAGTTCGAGGCGGCCAAGGACAAGGTGATGATGGGGGCGGAGCGCCGCAGCCTCGTCATGTCCGAGGATGAGAAGCGCATGACGGCCTATCACGAGGCCGGCCACGCGCTGGTGGCGATGTACGAGCCGGAATGCGACCCGGTGCACAAGGCCACCATCATCCCGCGCGGCCGTGCCCTCGGCCTGGTGATGTCCCTGCCGGCGGGCGACCGCTATTCCAAGCACAAATCCAAGCTGAAGGCGGAACTCGCCATGGCGATGGGCGGGCGCGTGGCGGAGGAACTGATCTTCGGCTCCGACAAGGTGTCCAACGGTGCCTCCGGCGACATCAAGATGGCGACGGACCAGGCGCGGCGGATGGTCACGGAATGGGGCATGTCCGACAATCTCGGCATGATCGCCTACGGGTCGAACGACCAGGAAGTGTTCCTGGGCCATTCGGTGACGCAGTCGAAGAACCTGTCCGAGGAGACGGCGCGGAAGATCGATGCCGAGATCCGGTCGATCATCGACTCCGCCTATGCCCGTGCGACGAAGGTGCTGAGCGAGAACATCGACGAGCTGCACCTGCTGGCGAAGGGCCTGCTGGAGCACGAGACGATTTCCGGCGACGAGATCAAGCTGATCATCAAGGGCGAGCCGATCGTGCGGTCGCGCCCGGATGAGCCGGTGAACCAGGGCCGTGGCAGCGTGCCGTCCAGCGGCCGTCCCAACCCGCGCCCGAGCACGGGTGGCGGCTTCGCCCCGGCGCCCGGGACCTGAAGCCGGGAAGCTGACGCCGGGCGACAAGCCCTGAACGGAAAGGCCCGCGCCGCAAGGTGCGGGCCTTTTCGATTCCGGGTTTCCGATTGCCGGGTGGCGCGTCATCGTTGGGCACAGGGCGGATACCGGGGCGGCGAGTCGTGACAGAACACTGGGTGGAGCCACTGGGCCTGCTGCAGGGCCGCGCCGCCGCCATCGCGGTGGCCGCCGATCTGGCGCTGCCGCTGGCGGGCGGGCCGGGCGCCTTCACCATGGTGCGGTTGCTGGGTGATGGGGCGCCGGAAGGGGCCCTGGCGCTGGCCGATGTGCCGGATGGCTGGCAGGACCGGGTGCTGGCGCTGACGCGCGCCCCCTCCGCCTTTGCCGGGCTCGAACTGCCGCATGAGGGCGGGCGGCCGCTGGTGATGGGCATCCTCAACATCACGCCGGACAGCTTCTCCGATGGCGGGCATTTCGCGGACCACGCCAATGCCATCGATGCCGGGCACATGCTGCTGGAAGCGGGGGCGGACCTGCTGGACATCGGCGGCGAGAGCACCAGGCCGGGCGCCCAGCCCGTGGCGCCGGAGGAGGAATGCCGGCGCATCCTGCCGGTGATCCGCGAACTGGCGAAGGCCGCCACCATCAGCGTCGATACGCGCAACGCCGCGACCATGCTGGCGGCGCTGGAGGCGGGGGCGGAGATCGTCAATGACGTGACGGCGCTGCGCCACGACCCCGCGGCCGCGCGGGTGCTGGCGCGCAGTGAGGCCAGCGTGATCCTGATGCACATGCTGGGCGACGACCCGCGCACCATGCAGCAGGACCCCCGCTACGGCGACGTGGCGCTGGAGGTCGCGCAGTTCCTGGCCGACCGCGTCGCGGCGGTGGAGCGGATGGGCATCCCGCGCGGGCGCATCGCGATCGATCCCGGCATCGGCTTCGGCAAGCGGCTGCCGCACAATCTGGCGCTGATGGAGCGCCTGCCGCTGCTGGCGGGGCTTGGCCTGCCCATCGTCTTCGGCGCCAGCCGCAAGCGCTTCATCGGGGAATTGTCGGGGGTCGAGACTCCGGTGGACCGCGTGGCGGGGTCCGTGGCGGCGGCGCTGCATGCTGCGTCGCATGGGGCGGCGATCATCCGGGTGCATGATGTCTCGGAAACCGTGCAGGCCCTCGCGGTCTGGAACGCGGTTTCGGCGGGTGGTGTCGAGGAAGTAGACGGCTAGGCCGGTGAATACACGTCGTACTTGACGCGGGGCGCGGCGGCGCATGAGCCTACCTTTCAGCAAGGTCGTGCATACGATCGGTTGAAGGGGAGGCGACGATGATGAATCGATTCACGCGGCGTGGGCTGTTGGGCAGTGCGCTCGCGCTGCCGGCGCTGGGCGCTGTTGCGCAGGGCAGGGGGCCGGTGGTCGGCGTCTCCTGGTCCAACTTCCAGGAGGAACGCTGGAAGACGGATGAGGCCGCGATCCAGGCGGCGATCCGCGCGGCGGGGGGCAGCTACCTCTCGGCCGATGCGCAGTCCAACCCGGGCAAGCAGTTGACGGATATCGAAAGCCTGCTGGCGCGTGGCGCCAAGGCGCTGATCGTGCTGGCGCAGGATGCGGCCGCGGTGCGGCCCGGCGTGCAGAAGGCGATCAACGAAGGCGTGCCCGTGGTGGGCTATGACCGCCTGATCGAGATGCCGGAGGTGTTCTACCTGACCTTCGACAATGTCGAGGTCGGCCGCATGATGGCGCGCAGCGTCCTGGCCCAGAAGCCTGCCGGCAACTACGCCTTCATCAAGGGCAGTTCGTCGGACCCCAATGCGGATTTCCTGTTCCGTGGATCGATGGAGATCCTGAAGCCGCATATCGATGCCGGCCGCATCCGCAATGTGGGGGAGGCCTATACCGATGGCTGGCTGCCCGCGAATGCGCAGCGGAACATGGAGCAGATGCTGACCCGCAACAACAACCGCATCGATGCGGTGGTGGCGGCGAATGACGGCACGGCGGGCGGCGCCATCGCGGCGCTGGCGGCGCAGGGGCTGGCAGGCAGTGTGCCGGTCTCTGGCCAGGATGCGGATCGCGCCGCGCTGAACCGGATCGCGCAGGGCACGCAGACCGTGACCATCTGGAAGGATGCGCGGGAACTCGGCAAGACCGCCGCGGAGATCGCGCTGCGGCTCGCGGGCGGGGCACGGCTGGCGGAGGTGCCGGGTGCGACCCAGTGGAATGAGGGCCCGCAGCGCGCGCGCATGACGGCGCGCTTCCTGGCGCCGGTGCCGGTGACGCGGGAGAATCTCGGCCTGGTGATCGAGGCGGGTTGGGCGCCGAGGGCCGCGGTGTGCCAGGGGGTTCCGGCGGGCCGGGTGCAGGCGTGCAACTGAGCCCTGCCGCATGAGGCAGTTGGAGGTCGATCCGCGCCTGGTCGGCATGCTGGCCGCGCTGGCGGTGATCTGGGTGGGGTTCGACGTGCTGTCGGGCGGGGCGTTCCTCACGCCCCGCAATTTGTGGAACCTCTCGGTGCAGACGGCCTCCGTCGCTGTCATGGCCTGCGGGATGGTGCTGGTCATCGTCACGCGGAACATCGACCTCAGCGTCGGCGCGGTGCTGGGCTTCGTCGGCATGGTGGTCGGGGTGGTGCAGGCGCGCTGGCTGCCGGAGGTGCTGGGCCTCGAACATCCGGCGACGGCCTTCATCGCGGTGGCGGTGGGGGTGGCGCTGGGGGGCGTGATCGGGCTGATGCAGGGAAGCCTCATCGCCTATCTCGGCATCCCGTCCTTCATCGTGACGCTGGGCGGGTTGCTGGTGTGGCGGGGTGCTGCCTGGTGGGTGACGCAGGGGCAGACCGTCGCGCCGATGGATGGCCAGTTCCGGATGCTGGGCGGGGGGATCGAGGGCGCGATCGGCGCCACGGCCTCCTGGGTACTGGCGGCGCTGGCCTGCGCGGCGATCGTGGCCGGGATGGTCATGCTGCGGCGCCGGCGCCTCGCCTTCGGGTTTCCGGTGCGGCCGGGCTGGGCGGAGGGGGTGCTGATGGGCCTCGCCTGCCTGGCAGTGGTGGGCGCGGTGGCGGTGGCGAACAGCTATCCCATCCCGGTCGGCGTGGCGCGGCGGATGGCGGAGGCGCAGGGCATCGCCTGGCCGCCGGGCGGGCTGTTCATCCCGCATGGGCTGGCCATTCCGGTGATCGTGGCGCTGCTGGTCGGTGTCGCGATGACGGTGCTGGCGACGCGGACGCGCTTCGGCCGCTACGTCTTCGCGATCGGTGGCAACCCGGAGGCGGCGGAGCTTTCGGGCGTGAATACCCGGCGCAGCCTGATGATGGTCTTCGGACTGATGGGCGCGCTGGCCGGGCTTTCCGCCTGCATCGCGACCGCCCGGTTGAATGCCGCGACCAATGCCGCGGGGACGCTGGACGAGCTGTATGTGATCGCGGCCGCCGTCATTGGCGGAACCTCCTTGGCCGGCGGCATGGGCACGGTGGCGGGGGCCATGCTGGGGGCGCTGGTGATGCAGTCGCTCCAATCCGGCATGGTGCTGCTGGGCGTGGATACGCCGCTGCAGAACATCGTGGTGGGCCTGGTGCTGGTCTTCGCCGTCTGGCTCGACGGGGCGTGGAGGAAGCGCATCCGATGAGCACGCCCCTCGTGGAAATGCGGAACGTCTCCATCGCCTTCGGCGGCATCAAGGCGGTGGACGATGTCTCCGTCGATCTGATGCCGGGGGAGGTGGTGGCGCTGCTCGGCCATAATGGGGCGGGCAAGTCCACGCTCATCAAGGTGCTGTCGGGCGCCTATCGCGCCGATGCCGGGGAGATCCTGGTGGAAGGGCAGCCCGCCGAGATCGCGACGCCGCGCGATGCAAAGCGCTACGGGATCGAGACGATCTACCAGACGCTGGCGCTGGCCGATAATGTCGATGCGGCGGCCAACATCTTCCTCGGACGCGAATTGGTGACGCGCTGGGGGATGCTGGATGACGCGGCGATGGAATCGGCGACGCGCCAGGTGATGGCGCGGCTCAACCCGCATTTCCGGCGCTTCAAGGAACCGGTGCGGGCGCTGTCCGGCGGGCAGCGGCAATCCGTCGC
The DNA here is from genome assembly GCF_051859025.1 of Falsiroseomonas sp. Classification (GTDB taxonomy): domain Bacteria; phylum Pseudomonadota; class Alphaproteobacteria; order Acetobacterales; family Acetobacteraceae; genus Falsiroseomonas. The sequence goes on from NZ_JBHYGL010000016.1 coordinate 11,164, forward strand.
CATCGCGCGGGCCATCCACTTCAACGCCCGCATCCTCATCATGGATGAACCCACCGCGGCGCTGGGGCCGGCGGAGACGGCGCAGGTGGGCGAGCTGGTGAAGCAGTTGAAGGCGCAGGGGATCGGCATCTTCCTGATCAGCCACGACATCCATGATGTCTTCGACCTGGCGGACCGGGTCAGCGTGATGAAGAACGGGCGGCTGGTCGGCACGGCGCGCACCCGTGACGTGACGAAGGATGAGGTGCTGGGGATGATCATCCTCGGCAAATGCCCGGAAGCGGCGGTGCGGGGGCCGGGGGCCATGGCGGAGTAGGTCCGCATTTCAAAGCGCCGGACGGGGCGCTAGAAGCGCGGCATGAGCACGCCCCCTCGCAAGCTTTTCGGCACCGATGGCATTCGCGGCAAGGCCAACCAGCCGCCGATGGATGCCGGCACCGCGCTCCGGCTCGGCCAGGCGACGGGGCGGTTCTTCAACCGCGGCAGCCACCGGCACCGCGTGGTGATCGGCAAGGATACGCGCCTGTCCGGCTACATGCTGGAACCCGCGCTGACCGCGGGCTTCGTCGGCGCGGGGATGGATGTGATGCTGGTGGGGCCGATCCCGACGCCCGCCATCGCCATGCTGACGCGGAGCCTCCGCTGCGACCTCGGCGTGATGATCTCGGCCAGCCACAACCTCTTCGAGGATAACGGCATCAAGCTGTTCGGGCCGGACGGCCTCAAGCTGTCCGATGCGCAGGAGGCGGAGATCGAGGCGCTGATGGATGCGCCCAACTTTCTCGAGTCCCTGGCGGCGCCGACGAAGCTGGGGCGGGCCAACAGGCTTGAGGACGCGCCGGGGCGCTACATCGAGAGTGCGAAGGCGAGCTTTCCGAAGGGGCGCAGCCTCGATGGGCTGCGCATCGCGATCGATTGCGCGCATGGCGCGGCGTACCGCGTGGCGCCGACGGTGCTGTGGGAATTGGGGGCGGAGGTCGTGCCGCTCGGTGTTTCTCCCGATGGCTTCAACATCAACCGGGATTGCGGGGCGACGGCGCCGGGCAAGTTGGCGGAGCTGGTGCGGGAGAGGCGCGCGGATCTCGGCATCGCGCTGGATGGGGATGCGGACCGGCTGGTGCTGGTCGATGAACAGGGCCGGGTGATCGATGGGGACCAGATCCTGGCCACCATCGCGGGGTCCTGGCACCGGCAGGGACGGCTGGTGGGCGGCGGCGTCGTCGCGACCGTCATGTCCAACCTCGGTCTGGAACGGCACCTGGAGGGGCTGGGCCTGGCCCTGCATCGCACCCAGGTCGGCGACCGCTATGTGGGGGAACGGATGCGGGAGGCTGGCTGCAATTTGGGCGGGGAGCAGTCCGGCCATGTGATCCTGTCCGATTTCGGCACCACGGGGGATGGGTTGGTGGCTGCGCTGCAGGTGCTGGCGCTGCTGGTGGAGGAAGGGCGGCCGGCCAGCGAGGTCTGCCGGCGGTTCGAGCCTCTGCCCCAGCGCCTGGTGAATATCCGCTTCACGGGGGCCTCCCCGCTCGGCGATGCGGAGGTGAAGCGGGGGATCGAGGCCGCCGGCGAGCGGCTCGGCAAGCGCGGGCGCGTGCTGGTGCGGGCGAGCGGGACGGAGCCGCTGATCCGCGTGATGGCGGAAGCGGAGGATGAGGGGGAGATGCGCGGCACCGTGGACGATCTGGCGGCGCTGATCCGCGCCCGGGCGGCGGCGGGCGCGCTGAAGAAGGTGGGGGCGGCGGAATGACCGCGCCCCGGGGCAGGGTGCTGGTTTGCGCGGGGTCCGATTCCGGCGGCGGCGCGGGCATCCAGGCGGATATCAAGGCGATCACGGCGCTTGGCGGGTTCGCCGCGACGGCGGTGACGGCGCTGACGGCGCAGAACACGCTGGGGGTGCAGGGGGTGGTCGGTGTGGCTGCCGATTTCATCCGCCTGCAGATCCGGATGGTGCTGGAGGATATCGGCGCCGACGCGATCAAGACCGGGATGCTGGCGGACAGCGCGACGATCGAGGCGGTGTGCGGCGCGCTGGAGGTCTACGGCCCGGGCATCCCGCTGGTGGCGGACCCCGTGATGGTGGCCAAGGGCGGGCACCCGCTGCTGGCGGCGGAGGCGGTGGCGACGCTGAAGGCGCGGCTGATGCCGATGGCCGCCATCATCACGCCGAACCTGCCGGAGGCCGAGGCGCTGACGGGACTGACCATCACGACCGTCGATGACATGAAGCGCGCGGCCGATGCGCTGCTGCAGCAGGGCGTGCGGGCGGTGCTGCTGAAGGGCGGGCACCTCGACGGCCCCGTGCTGACGGACCTGCTGGCGACGGCGGAGGGCATGGAGAGCTTCGAGAGCGCGCGGATCGACAGCCGCCATACCCATGGCACGGGCTGCACCCTGGCCTCGGCCCTGGCCTGCGGGCTGGCGCAGGGCATGGGGCTGCGGGCGGCGGTGGTGCGGGCGCGGGGCTATGTGCGGGCGGCGATGCTGGCGGCGCCAGGGCTCGGCCAGGGGCATGGGCCGCTCGGCCATGGCGTGACGATGGACCCGGCGCGGGTGGAGCAGCTTTCTTGAGAACCTACGACTACGTCACGGTCGATGTCTTCACCGACCGGCGCTTCGGCGGCAACCAGCTGGCGGTGTTCCCCGATGCCCGGGGGATGAACGACGCGGAGATGCAGGCGCTGGCGGCGGAGATGAACCTCTCCGAGACCACCTTCGTGCTGCCGCCTTCGGACCCCGCCAACACGGCGCGCGTGCGGATCTTCCACCGCACGGCGGAGATGCCCTTCGCGGGGCACCCGAATGTCGGCACGGGCTATGTGCTGGCGGAGCGTGCCGTGGAGGGGCTGCTGCGGTTCGAGGAGATCGCGGGGCTGGTCGAGGTGCGGCTGGACCGCGACGCGGCCGGCACCGTGACGGGCGCCACCATCGCGGCACCGCAGGCGCTGACGATCGGGCCGGCGATGAGCGTCGAGATCGCGGCCGCATGTGCCGGGATCGACCCCGCCGGGATCGTCACCACGCGGCACCATCCCACCATCGCCAGCGATGGCGGCAACCCTCGCCTGCTGGTGGAGGTGACGGAAGCCGCGATGGCCGCCGCATCACCGGATATCGCGGCGTTCCGCCGTGCGGTGGCGGAGACGCCGGCGCTGGGCGGCAAGCTGTCGCTGTATCTCTATCGGCCGGAGGGGACTGGGTTGCGGGCCCGCATGTTCTCGCCCCTTGCCGGGACCTGGGAGGATGCGGCGACCGGCAGCGCGGCAACGCCGCTGGCGGGTTTTCTCCTGCACCTGTCGGGCGCGCAGCAAGGCGCCTGGGACATAACCCAGGGGGTGGAGATGGGGCGGCCGAGCCTGCTGCGCACCACGGCGCGGCGGTCCCCGGATGGGATCCGGGCGACGGTTGGTGGCGGCTGCGTGCCGATGTTCAGGGGCAGCGTGACATTGTGAAGATCGACCAGGTGATGCGGACGGCGCCGACTCTGGCCTTCCTGCCGCTGCCGCTGCTGGCCATGCCGATGGGCCTGGGCGGGGTCGGCCTGGCCTGGCGGCAGGCCGCGCTGACGCTCGACATCACGGGGCTGGTGGGGGAGGCGCTGCTGGCGCTGACCGTGCTGGTCTGGGTCGGGATCGTCGGCGCGCAGGGGTGGCGCTGGTGGCGGCATCCCGATGCCTTCGCGCAGGAGGCCGCGAATCCGATACGGCTGGCCTTCCTGGCGGCGCCGACCATCGGGCTGATGATCACCGCCGCCGCGGCCTGGCCCTACGCCCCCCGGCTGGGCGCTGCCTTGTGGGCGCTGGCGGTGCCGCTGCACCTGTTGGTGGCGATGCTGCTGCTGCGCCGCGTGCTGCTGGGCCGCGCCGATGCGGCAATGCTGGCGCCGCCGTTGCTGATCCCCTTCGTCGGCAACATCCTGGCGCCGGCGCTGGGCGCGCGGATGGGCTTCATCGATGCGTCCTGGATGATGTTCGGCGTGGGGCTGCTGCTGTGGCTGATCATGATGCCGCTGCTGCTGCATCGCTTCTTCGCCGGGCCGAAACTGCCGGCGCCGCTGCTGCCCTCCGTCGCCATCTTCCTGGCGCCGCCGGCGGTGGGGGCGCTGGCGCTGGTGGCGCTGACGGGGCAGGCGGGGGGCGCGAGCCTGGCGCTGACGGGGCTCGCGGTGCTGATCGCGGCGGTGCTGGTTTCCATGGCGCGGCACTTCGCGGCGCTGCCCTTCAGCATTGTCTGGTGGAGCTTCACCTTCCCCGCCGCCGCCTTCGCCATCCTGGTGATGGTGGAGGATTTCCATCCGTTGCTGTGCTGGGTTGCGCTGGGCGTTGCCACGGGCATCACCGGCCATGTCGCCTGGCGCACGGCGATGGCGGCGAAGGGCGGGGTGTTCTTCCGCGCGGAAGGGCATTGAGCGTCAGCCGCCGCTGATCGCCGTCATCACCAGCATCTCGCTGCCCGGGGGCAGGGGCGTTGCCAGCCCCGCCTTTTCGCCGCCGACGAAAACATTGATGTGGCGGCGGATGGCGGGGGTGGTGTCGCAGATCCGGCCCTTCATGCCGGGGTGGCGCGCCTCCAGCGCCGCGATCGCCTCCGCCACCGTCTTGGCCTCAAGCTCGAACCGACGAGGCGCGCCGGGGAACAGGCGCGCCAGCGCCGCGGGGATGGTGACGGAGACCGTCACGGCAGCACCATCGTCTCCACGGAGGTGATGGTGGGCAAATGGCGGGCGATGCAGCGCCAGGTCTCGCCCTCATCCGCGCTGGCGTAGAGTTCGCCGCTGCCGGTGCCGAAATAGACGCCGGCGGGGTCCAGGCGGTCCACCGCCATGGCCTGGCGCAGCACGCCGAAGAAGGCGTTGCCCTGCGGCAGGCCGCTGCGCAGCGCCTGCCAGGTCTTGCCTCGGTCCCGGCTTCGCCAGACGGCGGCGGAGGCATCGGGCATGAAGCGGCCGGCGGTGTCGCCGTTCAGGGGCAGCAGGAAGACCGTATCCGGGTCGCGCGGATGGGCGGCGGCGGGGAAGCCGAAGGAGGAGGGGAGCCCGGCCTCGATGCTGGTCCAGTTCCGGCCGGCATCCGGGCTGCGATACATGCCGCAGTGGTTCTGCTGGTAGAGCAGGTCCGGCTGGCCGGCGGCCATGACCAGGCTGTGCACGCATTGCCCGACTTCGGGGTAGCGCTGGTCCTCCGGCGCGTAGTCGGCGCGGGTGCCGCGGTTGCGGGGTTCCCAGCTTTCGCCGCCATCGGCGGTGTGGAAGACGCCGGCGGCGGAGATCGCGATATGCAGGCTGGCGGGGTCCTGCGGGTGCGGGACGATGTGGTGCAGGATCAGCCCGCCGCCGCCGGGCTGCCAATGGGGGCGGGACGGGTGGGCCTTCAGGGCGGGCAGGGGCGTGAAGCTGCGGCCGCCATCGGTGCTGCGGAACAGGCCGGCGGGCTCCACGCCCGCGTGGAGGACGCCATGGGCCAGCGCCAGGCTCCACACAGCCTTCACCGGCGCCTCGCCCTCCGGGTTGGCGAGGCCCTGGCTGGAATGGGTCCAGGTCTCGCCGAGGTCGTCGGATTGCCAGACGGCAGGGCCGAACCATTCATTGCCGCCGCCGGCCAGGATGCGACCCGTGGCGGCGTCGCCGATCATGTGGTTGATCGGCCAGGCCTCGCAGAAGGGACCGCGCAGCGACCAGGCCTGCCGCCCCGCATCGCCCTTCAGGATGAAGGCGCCCTTGCGGGTGCCGAGGAGCAGGATGACGCGGCCGGCCATGGGATGGCTCCTATGATTAACCTTACGGTTAACCGTAGGGATGTTTCCGAGGCGGGGTCAAGCCCGTCAGGCGGGTGCTACCCCTCCCGCCAGGGGCGCCGCTGCCACAGGCCGCGGATCGCGGCGTAGTCCTCCGTCATCATGCGCTTGTAGTCCTCGCCGATCAGGGGGCGGAGTGGCATGCCGGTGCGTTCGGCATCGGCGATCATGGCGGGGTCGGCCAGCGCCTCCCGGAAGGCATTGCGCAGGCGCTCCACGATCTCGGCCGGCATGCCGGGCGGGCCCGCGATGCCGCGGGCGGAACCGCCGAGCACGTCGAAGCCCTGTTCGCGGAAGGTGGGGACCTGGCCGGTGGGTGCCCAGCGCGTCGGCCCGCCCTGGCCGAGGCAGCGCATCCGGCCCTCCCGCAGCATCTGGAGCCCCTCGCTCATGTTCAGGCTGCCGATGGGAAGCGATCCGCCGAGGACATCGCGCATCACGGGGGCGGTGCCGTTGTAGGGGACATGCAGCAGGCGGCAGCCCGCCGCTTCCTCGAAGCCGAGTTGCAGCAGGTGGTCGTCGCTGCCGATGCCGGCGGTGCCGACGCCGATGCCCTCCGGGTTGCGGCGGGCGGCGGCCTGGACGTCGGCCAGGGTCTGCCAGGGGCTGTCGGCGCGCACCCAGAAGCCGCCGGGGTCGTCCACGACATTGGCGATGTAGGTGAAATCCTCCGGCCGGTAGCGGGGGCGGCGTTCGACCGCGATGGCGTGCATCGCGGTGTTGGTGACGGCGCCGAGCGTGTAGCCGTCCGGGGCGGCGTTGAAATTGGCCTCGAACCCCAGCTGCCCCGCAGCACCGGCGCGGTTGACCACGGCGAAGCGGGCGCCGGGCAGGCGGGGCTGCACGAAGTGGATGATGGGGCGGACCATGTTGTCCACGCCGCCGCCGGGGGGGAAGGGGACGATGACCTCGATCGCCCTATCGGCCGGCCAGGCGGCCAGCGCGATGCGGGGGGCTGCGAGCAGCGCGGCGGTGCCGGCGGCGGCGGCCAGCAGGGCGCGGCGGGTTGTCATGGTGGATCCTCCCTGGATTGTTGGTGCCAGCATGGCGGGCCAGCGGGGGGCGCGGCAAGGGCGCGCCAGGCCAGAGGCATTGCCGATGGCGGCGAGAGGAACCGCGTCTTGGCCGGCCGGGGGCCCGCTGGGGCAGAAGCGGGGCGCCCACCGAGGTGACACCATGCCCCGCCACATGCCCCGCCACGCCGTCCCGATCGCCTGTCTGGCCCTGTTCGGCTTCCCCGCCTTGGCGCAGACGCCGCTGCCCTGCAGGGTCGGGCCCTTCGCGAAGGATGGGCATTTGGTGGCGGAAGCCATCGAGGCGGTGGCGGATGGCCAGGCGGGGCGGGTGGAATACCGGCTGCGGCTGCGCAACCCCTATCCCTGGCCGGCGGCGGTGCTGGCCGGCATCGCCGGGCCGGGCGTGGAGCAACCGCCGGCGGAGCCCGTGGTGATCCCGCCGCGGGAGGCTCGGCTGGTGCCGGCCGGCGCGGGGCGCGGGCCGGGCGCGGAGGATTGGCGCGCGGCGATCAGCATCCCCTTCTGCGTGGTGCCTGCCCCGGGCCGGGCGGCGCTGGTGTCAGGCCATCCCGCGGTCCCGCCGCGTGGCGTCGAGGTCATCCGCGATGAAGGCGCGCACCAGATCTTCCAGCGATTCTGACCGGACGAAGCCGAGGCCCGGGGCGCGGGTGGCGGCGAAGGCGGCGGGCCAGCCGGCAACGATCGCCTCCACCTCCGCATCCGGCACGCGCTTGGCGAGCGCCCGGGCCTCGGGGCCGGCGACGGCGGCGAGCGCGTCCAGCATCTGGCCGATGGTGGCGGAGATGCCGGGCGGGTTGATGCCGCGGTCGCGGCCGAGCGTGGCGCTGTCCATCCCGGCGGCGTGGGCCAGCCAATCCACCGCGCGGCGCGGGGAACAGACCCAGACGCGGAAATCCTCCGGCACCGGGAACTGGGCGGGCAGGCCGAGGAGCGGTTCGCGCACCACGGCGGAGACGAAGGAGCTGGCGGCGCGGTTCGGGCGGCCGGGGCGGACCATCACCGTCGGCAGGCGGATCGAGACCACGTCGAGAAAGCCGCGCCGCGTGGCATCCGCCAGCAGCAACTCCCCGATCGCCTTCTGGGCCCCGTAGCTGTTGGTGGGCAACTGCCGGCCCTCATCCGGCACCATCGCATCCTGGCCCCCGTCGAAGGAGGCGACGGAGGAGGTGAAGACCACGCGGGGGGGCTCGGGCAGGGCGCGGCAGGCATCAATCAGGGCCTGGGTGCCGGTGATGTTGACGCGGATGCCGAGGTCGTAATCGGCCTCCGCCGCCGCGCTGACGACGGCGGCCAGGTGGATGACGATGCTGGTGCCGGGGGGGATGGCGGCCTTCAGCGTGGCGGTGTCGGCCACGTCGCCCGCCAGGCAGCGGATGGGGAAGGGGGCGTCCAGCGGCGCGGGCTGGTTCAGGTCGAACAGCGTCAGGCCGGTGATGGGCCTGCCGCCGATGGCGCCATCGGCGGCGAAGCGCGCCGCCAGTTTCCGGCCGAGGAACCCCCCGCCGCCCAGGATCGTGACCTGCATGAACGCCCCCGCATCGAATCGGCCGCCACGTTGCCGCCCCGGCGCCGCCGCGCCAAGGTGGGGGCACCATGATCCCTGAACGCACCTACCGCCTTCTCCTCAACCGCCGCCATGGCACGCCGGGCGTCGTCGTGCTGCCGGATGGCGGTTTCCGGCGGGCGCGCGCCGAAATCGCGTCCTGGGACGGCTATGCGCCCACGCCGCTGCTGGCGCTGGAGGATGTGGCGAAGGCGGCGCGGGTGGCGTCGGTGCAGTGGAAGGATGAGGGACCGCGATTCGGGCTGGGCAGCTTCAAGGCGCTCGGCGGCGCCTATGCGGTGCTGCGGCTGCTGGTGACGGAACTGGCGCGGCGCGGCGTGACGAATGCCGCGACCTCCGCCGAACTGGCGGAGGGCGCGCACAAGGAGGCGACGCAGGGCATCACCGTGACCTGCGCCACCGATGGCAACCATGGCCGATCCGTCGCCTGGGGCGCGCAGCGCTTCGGCTGCCGCTGCGTGATCTTCGTGCATGAGACCGTGAGCCAGGGGCGGCGGGACGCGATCGCCAAGTACGGTGCGGAAATCCGGGTGGTGCCCGGCACCTATGACGATGCGGTGCGCGCGGCGGCGCAGACGGCGGAAAAGGAGGCCTGGTTCGTCGTCTCCGACACCTCCTACGAAGGCTATACGGAGGTGCCGCGGGACGTGATGCAGGGCTACCGCGTCATGGCCGATGAGGCCGCGGAGCAATGGACCGGCGAGGCGCCCACCCATGTCTTCATCCAGGGCGGCGTCGGCGGCCTGGCCGCGGCGGTGACGATCCAGGTCCGCGCCCGCTACGGCGCCGGGCCCAAGGTGATCGTGGCGGAACCGGAAAAGGCCGCCTGCCTGCTGGCGAGCGCCGAGGCCGGGGAGGCGGTTTCCGTCCCCGGCGACCTGGATACGCTGATGGCCGGCCTCGCCTGCGGGGAGCCGAGCCTGCTGGCCTGGCAGGAGCTGGAGCGCGGCGCCTTCGCCTTCATGGCCGTGCCGGATGAGAGCGCTGTGGATTGCATGAAGCTGCTGGCCCGCCGGAAGCCCGGGGTGGTGGCGGGGGAAAGTGCCGTGGCCGGGCTGGCGGCGCTGCTGCTGGCGGCGGCCGATCCGATGTCCCGCGCCATCCTGGGCCTGGACGCGCAGAGCCGGGTGCTGCTGTTCGGGACGGAGGGGGCGACGGACCCTGAACTCTATGAGAGCCTGACCCGACTGGACGATTGACCCGGAAGGTCCGGGACGGCAGAGGCACGGAACCCGCGCGGTGCTGACGCGCTGGCGGGGCACGTTCTGGAGAATCGTCCCATGCTTCGACGCCACCTGCTGGGCGCCGGCGCTGCCGCGCTGGCCGCCCCCCTCGCTTCCACCCTGGCCTTCCCCTTTGCCTCCCCTGCCCTGGCGCAGGGCGCTTGGCCGAACCAGCCCATCCGCCTGGTGGTACCCTTCGCGGCCGGCGGGCCGACCGACATCCCCGCCAGGCTCTTCGCGGAGGAGATCAGCAAGGCGCTGCCGCAGCGCGTGATCGTGGAAAACCGCACCGGCGCGGGCGTGGTGGTCGGCACGGACGTGGTCGCCAAGGCGCCGAAGGACGGGCAGACGCTGCTCTACACCACCGTTGCCCATGCCTCCCTGCGCCCGCTGTTCCCGCGCCTGCCCTTCGACCCGCAGGCGGACCTGGTGCCGGTGGCGCTGGTGGGCGTGATCCCCATGATCGTCACCGTGGGCAAGGATTTCCCGGCGCGGACGCTGCAGGAATTGCAGCAGCGCGGCCGGGCTGAGCGCGGCGGGATCGACTACGCTTCCTCCGGCAATGGCGGCGCGCTGCATCTGGCGACGGAATTGCTGCTGCGGCAGATGGGCGTGCGGGGCAACCACATCCCCTATCGCGGCACCGCCGCCGCCATGCCCGATGTGCTGAACGGCACCATCCCGCTGATCGTCGATGTCGCGACCTCCGCCGTGCCCTATGTCCAGCGGGGCGAGACGCGCGGCCTGGCGGTGATGGACAGCCGGCGCCTGCCCCAGCTGCCCGACGTGCCGACCACGGCGGAGGCCGGGTTCCCGGGGCTTGAGGCCTATACCTGGCACATGGTCATGGCGCCGGCCGGCACGCCGGAGCCGGTGATCCAGGCGGTGAACCAGGCCTTCAACCGCGTGGCCGCCGAAGCCGCCGTGCAGCGGCGGCTGTCGGACCTGGCGATGCGGCTGGTCAGCGACAGCACGCCCGCTTCCGCCGCCGACTGGCTGCGGCGGGAGACGGTGAAGTGGGAAGGCCTGATCCGGGAGGCGAATATCCGCGTGGATTGACCCGCGCCGGGCCGCCGATGTCCCGCGCGACGGGACATCGGCGGTTGCCGCGCGCGCCAAGTCTCCCCATCATTGGTCCAGTCCAGGACTGAAACGGCCACCACAAGGCCCAAGGGAGACTTCGTCGATGACCATCGCGACCATTCGCCGCCGCCATCTGCTGGCCCTTTCCGCGCTGGCCGCCCCGGCGATCGGCGCCGGCAGCGCGCGGGCGCAGGGCGCAGCCTGGCCGAACCAGCCGATCCGCATGGTGGTGCCCTTCGCCGCCGGCGGGCCGACCGACGTGCCCGCCCGCCTGCTGGCGGAGGAGATGTCGAAGCAGTTGCCGCAGCGCGTGGTGGTGGAAAACCGCACGGGCTCCGGCGTGGTGGTCGGCACGGATGCCGTCGCCAAGGGGCCGCAGGACGGCCACACGCTGCTCTACACCACCGTCGCCCATGCCGTGACGCGGGCGATGTTCCCGCGCCTGCCCTTCGACCCGATCGCCGATTTCACGCCGGTGTCGCTGGTGGGCCAGGTGCCGGTGATCCTGCTGGTGCACAACAGCTTCCCCGCCACCAATCTGCGCGAATTCATCGAGGTGATCCGCGCCAATCCCGGGAAGTATGACTACGCTTCCTCCGGCAATGGCGGCGCGGTGCATCTGGCGACGGAACTGTTCATGCACGCCGCCGGCGGGCTGCGGGTGAACCACGTGCCCTTCCGCGGTTCCTCCGCCGCCATGCCGGACGTCCTGTCCGGCCGCATCCCGATGATCTTCGACATCGCCGCCTCCGCCCTGCCCTATGCGCGGTCGGGCGAGTTGCGGGCGCTCGGCATCAGCACGCGGCAGCGTTCGCCGCTGGCGCCCAACATCCCGACGATGATCGAGCAGGGGGTCGCGGGGTATGAGGCCTATACCTGGCACATGGTGATGGTGCGCAGCGGCACCCCGGCGCCGGTGGTGGATGCCATCAGCCGCGCGGTGGCGCAGGCCGTCGCGGTGCCGACGGTGCAGACACGGCTGACGGAACTGGCCATGCAGCTTGTGCCGGAAAGCACGCCCGCCTCCGCCGCGGCCTATCTGCGCAGCGAGATCGCGGTGTGGGAGCCGCTGGTGCGCGCGGCGAACATCACGGCGAACTGAGGGCCGCGGCCCCGGGGGCGGTGCCCAGCATCGCCCCCAGTTCTTCCGCGAGCAGGTCGAAGACCACGCGGATGCGCCGGCTGGTGTGCAATTCGCGGTGCGTCGCCAGCCAGACCGGAAAGACGATCGGCGCGGCATCGGGCAGCACGCGCCGCACCGCCGGTTCGGCATCGCCCACCGCTTCGGTCATGAAGCCGATCCCGGCGCCCTGCCTGACCAGCGCCCAATGGACCAGGTAGCTGTCCACCACGACCGGGATTTGGCGGCGCGACAGGTTGATGCCGAAGGCCCGCAGGCCGTCGATGAAATCATCCGGGTCCCCGAAGCCGACGAAATCGGCGGCGGCGAGGTCCGCCAGGCTGGCCGGCCGGCCCAGGCGCTCGATCACGGCGGGGGTGGCGTAGGGGCGACCCCGATCCTCCCCTACCTTTCGCACGATGAGGTCGCCGTCGCGGGACGCGGCGTTGCGGATGGCGATATCCGCTTCCCGCCGCAGTAGATCCGCGGTTCGGTTGGTCGCCAGGATTTCCACCGTGATGCCGGGATGGGCCGCGCGCAGCCGGGCGACCAGGGGCGGCAGCATATGCGCGGCGCAGGCTTCGGTGGCGGTGATGCGGACCGCGCCCTCGATCGCCTGCGACCGCCCGGTGGCCACCAGCGCCAGCCGGGCAGCGGCTTCCGCCATCGGGCGAACATGGTCCAGCAGGTCCCGCCCCGTCGGCGTCAGCACCAAGCCCCGGCCTGCCCGTTCGAACAGCACGACGCCGAGTTCGCCCTCCAGCGCCGTGACCTGGCGGCCGAGCGTGGGCTGGGTGAGGCCGAGCTGGCGGGCAGCGGCGGAGAGCGATCCGGCCTCCGCCGTGACGAGGAAGCCGCGGAGGTGGTTCCAATCAAGGCGGGCGGCGTGGAAATCCATGCATTCTTGTATGGCAACCAGGCGGGTTGCGACAATTCCCCCTTGCTGTGTGCATGGTTAGACCCGGGCCTTCCCTGACGAAGGAGGCGCCGATGCGTGCCGTGACCTGCCGCCGCTACGGCCCGCCCGATGTCCTGCGGATCGAGGACCTGCCGCGCCCGGTCCCCGCCGCGCGGGAATTGCGGGTGCGCGTGGCGGCGACGACCGTGACCTCCGGCGATGCGCGGATCCGGGGGTTCCGCTGCCCCGCCATCTTCTGGCTGCCGATGCGGCTGGTGCTCGGGTTGCGGGGGCCGCGGCGGCCGGTGACGGGCATGGAGTTCGCCGGGGTGGTGGACGCGGTGGGCGATGCGGTGACGCGGTTCAGCCCCGGGGACCGTGTCTTCGGCCTGGCGGCGGCGGGCGCCCATGCCGAATGGCTGGTGGTGGCGGAGGATTCCGCCGTGGCGCCAGCACCGGCCGGGCTATCCGACTTCGAGGCCGCGGCGCTGCCCTTCGGTGGCCTCTCCGCCCTGATCTTCCTGCGGGACGTCGCCAAGGTGAAGCAGGGAGAGCGGGTGCTGGTGATCGGCGCGGCCGGGGCGGTCGGCGCCAGTGCCGTCCAGCTCGCCCGTCATCTGGGTGCGGAGGTCGCTGCTGTCTGCGGTGCGGGCAATATCAACCTGGTCCGGTCGCTCGGCGCCACGGTCGCGCATGATCGCGCGGCCTGGGATTCCGGCCAGGAGGAGGGGCGATACGATGTGATCCTGGACGCGGCCGGCGCGGCCGGTCCCGCCAGCGTCCGGCGGGCGCTGGCCCCGCGCGGCCGGCATGTGCTGCTGTCCTTCGGCGTGGCCGGGATGGCCTGGATGATGCTGACGGCGCTGTGGCCGGGCCGGCGCGTGATCTGCGGCTTCGCCGGTGGCGGTGCGGCGGATCTGCGCTTCCTGCGGGACCTGGCGGAGGCCGGGACGCTGCTTCCCGTCATCGACCGCGTGCTGCCGCTGGAGGCGGTGGTGGAGGCGCATCGCCATGTCGATTCAGGGCGCAAACGCGGGGCGCTGGTGCTGACGGTTGGCGCGGGTCGGCCTGCCTAGCCACCCAGCCGCGGCAGGGCATCCGCCACCGCCGCGGCGGCGGGGCCGATGGCGACCTGGCGCAGGCCGCCGGTGGGTGCGGCCTGCCACTGGCAGAGGATGGGCGCGGCGCGCAGGTTCTGGCCGCGGTCATCGAAGCGGACGCCCCAGCCCGCGGGCGTCGTGCCCTCCGCCAGGTCGGTCGCCTGCACGGCGGCCCGGATGCGGTCGCGCTCCGTCGATCCGGCACGGTGCAGGGCATCGAGCGCGACGCGGGCGCCGGCATAGGCGGCCAGGCCGTGGGCGGAGCGCGGCTCCGCGCCGTAGCGACGGAGGTAGAGGTCGGGGAAGGCGCGGGCGCCGGGGGCGATGCGCTCATTCACCTCGAAGGGCGTCCAATCCGCGCTCATCGTGCCGAGCATGTCGTCGCCGATGCTGCGCGCGCTTTCCGTCAGGCCGTAGCCGCCCGCCGTGCCGATCACCATGCTGGGGCGCCAGCTTGCATCGCGCAGCGCGCGGAACAGCGCGACCTCATCCCCCGGCGCGCCGCAATGCAGCACCACCTGCGCCGCCTGTCCCCGCAGGCGGTTGACCACGGCGGTCAGGTCCGCGGGGCGGGGCGCATAGGCCACGCGCTCCACCAGCGTCAGCGACCGCACGCGGATCAGCGCTTCCTGCGCCGCGCCGACGCTCTGCCCGCCAGCGGCTTCCTCATGCAGGATCGCGAGCCTGAGGGCATCGGGGGCGACGCCGAGGGAGGGCGCGACGATGCCGGTGACGGCGTCGATCGAGGTGGCGGCGAAATCGGCGGCGCGGGGGGAGAGGCGGAAGATCCAGCGGAAGCCGCGCTCCGTCACCGCATCGGCCAGGGCGCCGAGTTCGAAATAGGGAATGCCGGCGAGTTCGGCGACCTGGCTGGCGGGAAGCGCGATGGGCGTGGCGAAGCTGCCGAGGAAGGCCGCCACGCGATCCGTGCCCTGGGACAGGCGCCGCGCTTCATGGGAAGCCGCCGCTTCATCCGGCGCATCGGCGCGGACCAGGCGGATGGCGCGGCCCGCGATGCCGCCCGCGGCGTTGCGTTCCTCCACCGCGAGTTCGACGCCGCGGAAGCATTCATCGCCGAGCAGGCCGGAGGGGCCGGAGAGCGGGAAGATGGCGCCGAGGCGGATTTCCTGCGCCGGCGCCTGCGCATGGCCGGACCTGGCCGTCCCTGCCGCACCCCATGCCGCACCGGCCAGCCCGACAAAGGCCCGGCGGCCGATACCCTGCATGCTGCTCAAATCCCCACGGCCTCCGGGGGCAGGTTCCCATGGGGCGGCTTGCGCGCGCAAGCCCAGGCACGCGCCAGCAGCTGCAAATCGTCCCAGAACGCGGGACGATGCACAAAGCTGTGCAATCGCGGCGGGCCTTGACGCTGCGCCGTGCCGCATGGTCCCTCATCGCGCCAGGATCGGGCGTAGAATGCCCCAGACCCACGAAGGAGCCGTGCATGCCGGACCTGCCCGCGGAGATGCTGCTGATCGACCATGGAGCAGGCGGCGGGCCGGAGGTTCTGGTGCCCGCGCGCGGGCCCGTGCCGGCGCCGCGGGCGGATGAGGTGCTGATCCGCACCCAGGCGGTGGGCGTGAACCGGCCGGACGTGGCGCAGCGCAGCGGCAGCTATCCGCCGCCGCCGGGCGCGAGCCCTGTGATCGGGCTGGAATGCGCCGGGGAGGTCGTGGCCGTCGGCGCCGGCGTGACGCGCTGGAAGGTCGGCGACCGGGTCTGCGCGCTGACCAATGGCGGTGCCTACGCCGAATATGCGGCGGCGCCGGAAGCGCAGACGCTGCCCTGGCCCCGCGGCTATGACGCGCTGCGCGCGGCCGCGTTGCCGGAAACCTATTTCACCGTCTGGGCCAACCTGTTCGGCCATGGCCGCCTGCAGGCCGGCGAAAGCGTGCTGATCCATGGCGGCACCAGCGGCATCGGCGTGACGGCGATCCAACTCGCGAAGACCTTCGGCGCGACGGTCTTCACGACGGCGGGCAGTGCCGCGAAGGTCGCGGCGTGCCGGGAGATCGGCGCGGACCACGCCATCGACTACCGGTCGGAGGATTTCGCCGAGGTCGTCAAGCAGGCGACGGGCGGCAAGGGTGTCGACGTCGTGCTCGACATGGTGGGCGCGCCCTATTTCGCGAAGAACATCCGCTGTCTGAAGCTGGATGGGCGGCTGGTGATGATCGCCTTCCTCAACGGGCATGTCGCGGAGAATGCCGATCTGCGCCCCATCATGGTGAAGCGCCTGACGGTGACGGGCAGCACGATGCGGCCGCGCACGACGGCGGAAAAGGGCGTGATCGCGCAGGCGCTGGAGGCGAAGGTCTGGCCGCTGCTGGAAGCCGGCCAGGCCGGGCCGCGCATCCACGCGACCTTCCCTCTGGCGCGCGCCGCGGAAGCGCATGCGCTGATGGAAAGCAGCACGCATGTCGGCAAGATCATGCTGACCGTCGGCTGATGCATTGGGCGCTGCTGGTGGTGGGCGTGGCGATGCTGGCGTTCAGCGTCATGCTGCGGGGCCGCGCGGCGCGGGGCGGTGCCCAGGGGCTGGCGGTGCTGCTGGTGGCGACCGGCGTGATCATGGCCTTCCGCCGCCCGGGCAGCGCCATCCACATGCCGGGCTGGGGCCCGCGGCAATGGACCCAGCCGTGACGATGGGTTCGAGGACGATTGGTTCGGAGACACCGGCATGAACCTGCACCGTCTGCTGCTGAAGCGCGCGACGGAAGGGCGGCCCGTGCGGGTTGCCGTGATCGGCGCGGGCAAGTTCGGATCCATGTTCCTGCACCAGGCGCCGCGCACGCCGGGTCTGCATGTGCTGGGCATCGGCGATCTCTCCGTCCCGCGCGCCCGCGCGGCGCTGGCGCGGATCGGCTGGCCAGCGGAAGCCTCCGCCGCGCCGGATGCCGCGGCGGCGGCGCGCACGGGGGCGACCTGGCTGACCGAGGACAGCCTGGCGCTGATCGCGAGCCCGGAGGTGGAGGTGGTGGTGGAAGCCACCGGCGACCCCGCCGCGGGGCTGCGCCACGCTCGCCACGCGATCCGCCACGGCAAGCATGTGGTGATGGTGAATGTGGAGGCCGATGTGCTGGCCGGCCCGGTGCTCGCCCGTGAAGCGGCGGCGGCGGGCGTCGTCTATTCCATGGCCTATGGCGACCAGCCGGCCTTGGTGGCGGAGATGGTGGACACCATCCGCGCGGGCGGCTTCACCATCGTCGCCGCGGGCAAGGGCACGAAGTACCTGCCGCACTACCATGCCTCCACCCCGGACACGGTCTGGGACTTCTACGGCCTGAGCGCGGAACAGGCGCAGGCGGGCGGCATGAATCCGCGCATGTTCAACAGCTTCCTGGATGGTACCAAGTCCGGCATCGAGATGGCGGCGATCGCCAACGCCACGGGCCTGGCGCCGCCGGAGGATGGGCTCGCCTTCCCGCCCTGTGGCACGGGCGAATTGCCGTCCCTGCTGCGGCCGCACAACGAAGGCGGCATCCTGCCGCGCAAGGGCATGGTGGAGGTCATCTCCTCCCTCAACCGTGATGGCAGCGAGATCCCCGACAACCTCCGCTGGGGCGTCTATGTCGTGTTCGAGGGGGAGACGGATTACGCGCGGCGCTGCTTCGCGGAATACGGCGTCGCGACCGATCCCTCCGGCCGCTACGCCGCGCTGTGGCGGCCCTATCATTTCATCGGGCTGGAACTCGGCGTCTCCGTCGCCTCCGCCGCGCTGCGGCGGGAGCCCACGGGATGTTCGGAAACCTGGTCGGCGGATTGCGTCGCCGTCGCCAAGCGGGCGCTGAAGCGGGGCGAGGTGCTGGATGGCGAGGGTGGCGCCACGGTCTGGGGAAAATGCATCCCGGCCGAGCGGTCGCGGCAGCTGGCGGCGGTGCCGATCGGCTTGGCGCATGGCGTGGCGCTGGCACGGGACCTGCCCGAGGGCGCGCTGGTGACGGAGGCCGACCTTGTGCCGCGCACCGCCGGCGGGCCGGCGGCGGAGGCGATCGCGATGCGCGCCGCCCTGGCAGGCGCTTGAGCCAGCCGGCAACGCGCCGCGCGGTTCCGCGCGCGGCGGGCTATCCGCGACGCGCGGCGCGCGTCTAGGCTGCCATCCAATGCCCATGGCCTCCGCCTTCCGGCTGCTCTTCGCGGCCGTCATCCTGTTCGGTGGCGCCTGGCCCATTACCAAGGCCGCGCTGGCGGACGCGTCTCCGCTGTGGTTCGGCACGGGGCGGTCGGCGCTGGCCGCGCTGGGGGCGGCGATCCTGCTGGCCTGCCTCGGGCGGCTGCGGCTGCCGCGGGCGGAGGACCGGATCGCGGTGCTGTTCCTCGGCATCTTCCAGCTCGGCGCCTTCTTCGCGCTGACGCACCTCGCGGTGGCGCTGGTGCCGGCGGGGCGGACGGCGGTGCTGTCCAATGTCGTGACCTACTGGCTGATCCCGCTGTCGGTGCTGGTGCTGGGGGAGAAGGTGTCGGCGCAGCGCTGGGCGGCGGCGGGGCTGGGGCTCGCGGGGGCGGGGGTGCTGATCGGGCCCTGGGCGGTGGATTGGTCGTCGCATGATGCGCTGGTTGGGCACCTCATGCTGGTGCTGGCGGGGCTGCTCTGGACCATCGCCATCATCGCCAGCCGGAAATGGCCGCCGAAGACGCCGATGTTCGAATTGCTGCCCTGGTGCTTCGGCATCGGCGCGCTGCTGCTGGCGCCGCTGGCGCAGTTCATGGAGCCGGATGGGGGGGTCGGCCTCTCCTCCTGGCCCTTCCTTCTCTATATCGGCTTCTTCGCGGCGCCGATCGGCACTTGGTGCGTGATCGAGGCCGGGCGGAAGCTGCCGGGCGCGGTGGCCTCCGTCGGCTTCCTGATGGTGCCGGCCTTCGGCGTCACGGTCTCCGCCATCTGGCTGGGGGAGCCGATCGGCTGGGACGTGATCGTGGGGGGGATCCTGATCGTGGCTTCCGTGGTGCTGGCGGCGCTGGGATGAGGCTGAACGTCGTTGCGATGGGCGATGGCCCGCCGGTGGTCCTGCTGCACGGGTTGCTGGGTTCGGCGCAGAATTTCGGGGCGATCCAGAAGGCGATCGCGGCCGGCGGGCGGCGCGTGCTGGCGCTGGACCTGCGCAACCACGGCCAATCCCCGCACGCGCCCGGCATGGAATACGCCACCATGGCGGCGGATGTGGCGGAAACGCTGGCGGCTGAGGGCGCCTGGCCCGCCGCCGTGATCGGCCATTCCATGGGTGGCAAGGTGGCGATGGCGCTGGCCCTGACCCGGCCGGAGGGGGTTGAGCGGCTGCTGGTGGCGGATATCGCGCCCGTCACCTACCCCACGCCGATCTTCGCCCGCTACATCGCCGCCATGCAGGCAATCCCGCTGCGGGATGGGCTGACGCGCCGCGATGCCGATGCCGCGCTGGCGGGGGCGGTGCCGGAAGCGCCGCTGCGCGCCTTCCTGCTGCAGAACCTGGCCTTCGCCGAACAGCCGCCGCGCTGGCGGATCGGGCTGGCGGAGATCGCGGCGGGGATGGGGGAGATCGGCGGCTGGCCCGCATTGCCCGGGCGGTACGATGGCCGGGTGCTGGTGCTGTCCGGCGATGCATCCCCCTATGTGAAGCTGCGGGATCACGACGCGATCCGCGCGTTGTTCCCGGCGGCCGGCTTCGCCAGCATCGCCGCGGGGCATTGGCTGCACGCGGAAAATCCGCGCGCCTTCCTGGTCGCCGTGGAGGATTTTCTGTCGGCGGCATGAGGGAATGGGGTTCATTTTTCGTCCCAACGTCGCAAAAGCGACATTTTGCTACAAACACAGACTGGTCTGTAGGCCGCCGAGCGTCCATGCCGCGGTAACGGCCAGGAAGGCTGCGGCTGTCATGGTACCGATCCCGGAGCCAGCAAGCCGGGGACATGCCCCCAGTGGCAGGTCTGAAGGGGTCGATGGGATGCGAGCAGCCACCCTGCGATGGTCGCCGGCGGAAGGTTGGCATGGCGTGGTGCCAGCCGCGGCGGCAGGCCCGTGCCTTGTCCTGTATGTCGCGGGGCGCGAGGCGCTGGAAAGCGGGGAGCGGCACCGCGAATTGCGCGCGGCCTTCCCCGGCGCGATCGTCGCGGGGTGCAGCACCGGCGGGCAGATCGACGAGTCCGATGTGGTGGATGAGGGGGTGCAGGCCCTCAAGCTGGATTTCGCCGCGTCGCGCCTGCGCCTGGCGACGGAACGCCTGGCGGGTGAGGGTGCGTCCCGCGATTGCGGCCGGCGGCTGGGCGCGGCGCTGGCGGCGCCGGACCTGGCCGGAGTGCTGCTGATCTCCGAGGGGCTGGCGGTGAATGCCGGCGATCTGGTGGCAGGGCTTCAGGAAGCCATCGGCGCCGGCGTGCCGATCGTGGGCGGGCTGGCCGGCGATGGCCCGCATTTCCGCCGCACGCTGGTGGGCGCGGGGGAGGAGGCGCCGACGCCGGGCCTGGTCGCTGCCATCGGCTTCGTCGGCAGCGCCGTCCGCTTCGGCCATGGCTGCGCCTCCGGCTGGGATGCCTTCGGGCCCTTGCGCTCCATCACCGCCTCCGAGGGGCGGGTGCTGCGGGAGCTGGATGGGGAGCCGGCGCTGGACCTGTATGAACGCTATCTCGGTCCCGAAGCGGCCGGCCTGCCGGGCACCGGGCTGCTCTACCCCCTGCGGATCTGGGATGCCGGGGAACCGCGGCATGACGTGCTGCGCACCCTGCTGGGTGTGGACCGGGAGGCACGGACCCTGATCTTCGCGGCCGACCTGCCGGTGGGGTGGCGGGCACAGCTGATGCGCGGGCGCTTCGGCGGCCTGGCCGAAGGCGCGGCGGAGGCCGCGGCCGGTGCGGGCGGCGGCTCCGCCGCCGCGGGCGACAGCGCCGCCTTCATCGTCAGCTGCGTCGGCCGGCGCCTGATGATGGGCCAGCGGGTGGAGGAGGAGGTCCTGGCCGCGCGGGAATGCCTGCCGGCCTCCATGCGTGTGCTGGGCTTCTATTCATACGGGGAGATCGCGCCGCACCCGATGACGGGCCGCAGCGAGCTTCATAACCAGACCATGACGGTGCTGACCCTGACCGAGACCGCCGCGTGAGGGAAGCGGGGATGGCGGCCGAAAGGCTGTTCAGCCGCCAGGTGCTTCGCGCCACGCGGGCCGATGGCAGCATCGACATGGACGCGCTGCGCCGCCTGGTGGTCGCGGGATACGAGGATTCGGCGCGGGACCGGGAACGCACCGACCGCGCCATCACGCTGATGGCGGAGGAGCTGGAAGGCGCCAACCGGCGGCTGGAGGCGCTGGTGGAGAATCTGCGGGTGCAGAACCTGCGGTTCGAGGCGGCGCTAGACAACATGCTGCAGGGGCTCTGCCTCTATGACCGGCAGGACCTGCTGGTGGTGGTGAACCGGCGCTACCACGAGATCCTGGGCCTGCAGCCCGGCACGCTGCGGCCCGGCATTTCCCACGCCGAACAGCTGGTAATCGAGCAGGCGGCGGGGCTGCATCGTGGCATGGACCTGCAGGAATTGCTGGCGACCCGCATCGCGATGGTGGACGGGCGGGACGCGCCGGCGCGGGCGGAAATCTTCATGGAGGACCGGCGGCGCCTGGATGTGGCAGCCCAGCGCCTGGCGAGCGGCGGCTGCATCGTGACGGTGATTGATGTGACGGCGGAACGGGCGGCGGAAGCGCGTGCCGCGGCGGCGGGGCGGTTGACCTCCCTCGGTGAGATGGCGGCGGGGCTGGCGCATGAGCTGAAGCAGCCGCTGACCGCGATAGCCCTGGCCGCGGCCAATGCGCGCCGCGCGGCGGAACGCGGCGATACGGCGGCGGCGCTGGTGCGGCTGGGACGCATCGCCGACCAGGCCGCGCGGGGTGGCGTGCTGATCGACCACCTGCGCCGCTTCGCCCGGGGCGGTGAGGGCGGCGATGCCAATGCCACGGCGGAACTGCCGGCGGCGGTGGAGGGGGCGCTGACCTTGATCGGCGGCGCGCTGCGGGAAGCCTCCATCGAGGTGGTGCTGGACCTGCCGCCGGGCCTGCCCGCGGTGCGGGGCGATGGCATGGCGCTGGAACAGGTGCTGCTGAACCTGCTGGCCAATGCGCGGGATGCGCTGGGGATCCGGGATGGTGGGGCGCGCATCCACGTCGCGGCGCGGCAGGCGGAGGATAGGCGCATCGTCCTCGATGTCTCCGACAATGCGGGCGGCATCCCGGATGGCGTGATGTCCCGGCTGTTCCAGCCCTTCGTCACGACCAAGGGGCCCGATCGCGGCACGGGGCTCGGCCTGTCGATCTGCCATGGGCTGGTGACGTCCATGGGCGGGACGATCGAGGCGGAGAACGGGGCCGAGGGCGCCATCTTCCGCATCGCGCTGGCTGCGGCGCCGGACTGAGCCGGCTTGCCGGACGGCGCCCCGGCCCAAGATGGCGCGGGATGAGCGAGACCTTCCCGACCGACCGCGCCGCCGCCTTGCAACGCCTGGCCGACTTCACCCCCCGCATGGGGCGCGACTACGCGCAGGGCAGGAACACCGATCCCGGGCCGGGACGGCGGCGCGACGTCTCCTGCCTGTCGCCCGCCATCCGCCATCGGCTGGTGACGGAGGCCGAGGTGGTGGGCGCTGCCCTGGCGGCGCATGGGCCGAGGGCGGCGGAGAAGTTCATCCAGGAAGTGTTCTGGCGCAGCTACTGGAAGGGTTTTCTCGAATTGCGGCCGGGACTGTGGGTGGCCTATCGCGCTGCGGTGAAGGCCGACCGGGCCGCGATCCGAGGGCATGCGCTGGCGCGGGCGGAGGCGGGGACGACCGGGATCGGCTGCCTCGACGCCTGGGTGGCGGAATTGCGGGAGACGGGGTGGCTGCACAACCACGCCCGCATGTGGTTCGCCAGCATCTGGATCTTCACGCTGAAACTGCCCTGGACGCTGGGCGCGGATTTCATGCTGCGGCACCTGCGGGACGGCGATGCGGCATCCAACACCCTGTCCTGGCGCTGGGTGGCGGGCATCCAGACGCTGGGGAAGCACTATGTGGCCCGCGCCGAGAACATCGCCCGCTACACCGAAGGCCGCTTCGACCCCGCGGGAGAGCTGGAGGAGGATCCCCGCCCGGTGGAGGCTCCGCCACCTCCCCGCCCTGGCACGCTGCCGGCGGCAGACCGGCTGCCCGACGGCCCCTTCGCGCTGCTGCTGCATGAGGATGACCTGCACGCGGAAAGCCTGCTGCCCGCCGGCGCGCGGGTGGCGGCTATCGCGGGCGTGGCGGTGCCGGAAGCACGGTCGTCGCTGGGCTGTTCGGCGCTGGTGGCGGAAAGCGCCGGCGCGGCGCTGGCGGATGGGCTTTCGCGGGCCTCGGCACATTGGGGCGTGCCGGCGGGGCGGGTCGCGGTGACGGACCTGGCGGGCTGGGCGGCATCCCACGGGCTGCCGGTGGTGACGCCCTGGGCGCCGGTGGGCTGGACGGCGGATGCGCTGGCGGGCGCTGGGGTGCCAATGCGGCGGCTGCGGCGGGAATGGGACGATGCCTGCTGGCCGCTGGCCACCAAGGGTTTCTTCCCGTTCCGGGAAAGCATCCCGACGCTGCTGGGCCGCCTGGCGGGGGATCAGCCCGCCCGTGAGCCGCTTTGGGCTTCCGCCAGGTAGCGAAGGTCGACATAGCGTTCCGGGGCCGACAGGGCGCGCCCCTGCGGGCCATAGGCGGCGCGGAGCGACAGCGCCGTGGCGATCCCGGCCATGTCGAGGTCCGCGCGGCGCGGGAAGCCGCTGCGGGGATGCAACATGGCGTCGTAGGAGGCCTCCGCCAGGTCCGGCGTCACCTCCGCCAGGTTGCGCCCCATGATGGCCACGGCCTCCGCCCGGTTGGCCGGCGCGTAGAGCCATTCGAGCGCATCGAGATAGGCGCGGAGGAAGCCAACCAGGCGCGGGCGGTCCGCCGCCGCGCGGTCCCGGCGCAGCGCGAAGGTCAGGCCCTGGTAGGCGCCGAGCATGTCGCTGGGATCGGCCAGCACGTTGAAGCCGCGCCGGGCCGCCACGGCATCCAGCGGCACGGTCAGCAGCGTGCCGGCCTGGCGCCCGGCGAAGAGCGCTTCCATCCGCTGGGTCGTGCCGCCGACGCGCACCAGGCGGGCCTCGCCCTCCGCCAGGCCGCCGCGTTCCAGCAGGCGGCGCAGCACGAAGGCGAAGCCGGTGGTCAGCGCATCGACCGATAACTCCCGGCCGCGCAGATCGGCGAAGCTGCGCACATCCGGCGCCGTGACCAGGCGGAGGAAGCCGTTGTTGATGCCGGCGACGGCGATGATGTCCGGCGGATTGGCGGCGGCGCCGGGCGCTTCCCCCTGGCCCTCGACATAGGCGATGACGTTGTCGATGGCGGTGCTGGCGATATCGACCTGCCCCGTCATCAGCGCGGTGAACTGCGCGGCGGAACTGGGCGTGGGTGTGACGGCGATGGCGACGCCGCGGCGTTCGAGAAAACCCTTCTCCTGCGCCACCCAGACCGGCCAGTTGCTGCCGGAGGGGAAGACGCTGAGGCGAAGCGGTTCCTGAGCCTGGGCAGGGGCGATGGCGGGGGCGAAGAACGGCAGGACCAACGCGGCGCGGCGCGGCATCGTGAAGGCCATGGATCTGTTTCCCCCTGTTGCGGCCAGTGTCACGACGCCGGCCAAGGGGTGTCAACGCCGATATTCGAAGAAAGGCGGAGCTTCGAAGAAGCGGCGCTATTGCGGCTTGAAGCTGCTGGCCTTGGCGGCATCGGCGGCGCGCCACAGATACCAGGCGGCGACGCTGCGCCAGGGCGCCCAGGCTTCGCCGATGGCGGCCAGTTCCTTCGGCTTCGGCTGGGCATCGAGGCCGGCCGCGACCTTCCAGCCCTCCCGCACGCCGAAATCGTCGATGGGCAGGATGTCCCGCCGGCCGAGGGTGAAGATCAGCAGCATCTCCACCGTCCAGCGGCCGACGCCGCGGATCTGCACCAGGCGCTCGATCAGCTTGTCATCGGTGAGGCGCGCGGCGGCCCGGCGGGTGGGGACGAGGCCGGCCACCGATTTCTCCGCGATGTCGCGGATGGCCGCGACCTTGGCGCCGGAGAAGCCGCAGGCGCGCAGCGATTCGGCCGGGGCTTCCAGCACCAGGGCCGCGGGGGGGAAGTCCTGGCCGGGAAAGAGCGCCACGAAGCGGCCGAGGATCGCTTCCGCCGCCCGTCCATGCACCTGCTGGTGGGCGATCGCGCGGACCAGTGCCTCGTATGGTTCGCGCTGGACGGGGCGGAGCGTGCAGGGGCCGATCTGCCGGATCACGCGCTTGAGGACGGGATCGCGGCGGAGATGCGTCAGCGCGGCGGGGCCGGCGACGAGCCGCGCGGGACGGTCCGCCGCGCGGCGGGCCGCCAGCGCCGGCAGGTCGCCGGCCCCTTGCGTCATCGGAACACCAACTGCGGCAGAGTCAGCGTGATCCAAGGCACGTAGGTGATGACCATCAGGCAGGCGAAGATGACGCCGATGAAGACCGGCAAATAGCGCATCATCTTGTCCACGCTGGTGTTGGCCACCTGCGCCGCGGCGAAGAGGTTCACGCCGAAGGGCGGTGTGATCATGCCCATGGCCAGGTTCACCACCATGATCGTGCCGAAATGCACGCCATCGATGCCGAAGCGCTCCGCCGCTTCCTGCAGGATCGGCGCCAGCACGATGATGGAGGCCGAGGTCTCCACGAACATGCCGACGATGAACAGGAAGATGTTGACGCCCAGCAGGTAGAGGCCGGCGCCGTCGAAGGTTTCCACCAGCCAGGCCGCCGCCTGGTCCGGCACGCCCTGGCGGTTCAGCAGCCAGGAGAACAGCGCGGCGCAGGCGATGATGAACATGATCACCGCGCTGCTGATCACCGACTTGCGGAAGATGGGATAGAGGTCCCGCCAGCCGATCTCCCGGTGCAGGAACATGCCGACGATGATCGCGTAGCAGACGGCAACGACCGAGGCCTCGGTCGGCGTGGTGACGCCGCCATAGATGCCGCCGAGCACGACGACAGGCATCAACAGCGCGAAGCCCGCCTGGCGCGTGGCGGCCACGAAGGACAGGCGGCCTTCGCCATCCCGCTTGCCCCAGCCGGTGATGCGGCACCACACCAGCACCGTCGCGATCAGCGCGCTGCCGATCAGCAGGCCCGGGCCGAAGCCGGCGATGAAAAGCTCCGGGATGCTGGTCTGGGTGGTGACGCCATAGAGGATCATGGGGATCGACGGCGGGATGATCACGCCGAGCTCCGCCGCGGTGGCCTGCAGCGCGGCCGCGAAGGCAACCGGGTAGCCCGCGCGCACCAGCGCCGGGATCATGATGGCGCCGACCGCGAAGGTGGTGGCGACGGAGGAACCGCTGATGGCGGCGAAGATCATGCACGTCACGACGCAGGTCGCGGGCAGCCCGCCCTGGATGCCGCCGACGATGGAGCGCGCGAATTCGACGAGGCGGCGGGAGATGCCGCCGACATCCATGAGGTTGCCCGCCAGGATGAAGAAGGGGATGGCGGCCAGCGGGAACTTGTCCAGCGCCACGAACAGCTGCTGGGCCGCGACGATCAGCGGGAAGCTGGTATAGCCCTGGATGCCGATGATGGCGGCCAGGCCGATGGCGATGGCGACGGGGATGCTGGCGGCGAAGAGCACCAGCATCACCGTGAGCATCATGCCGCTCATACCGCGGTCTCCAGTTCTTCGCTGCGACGGTCGAGGAAATGGGCGATGGCGCCGACCACGGCAAAGATGGCGCCGAGCGGGATGGCGGCGTAGCCCCAGGACATCGAAACCTCGAGCCCCGCCATTTCCTGGAACTGGACCCGCGTCGCCATGGTCCAGCCGAACCAGAACATGACCCCCATGAAGGAGAGGGAGCAGGCAAGGGAGGCGGCCTCGATCGACCGGCGAAGCTTGCCGGTGGAATAGCGGTGCGCGACATCGATGGAGACCAGCGCGCCGGCGCGCAGCGCGACCGCCAGGCCGAGATAGGCCATCCAGATGAGGGCCGTGCGGACCAGCGCTTCCGACCACACGGCGGGCGCTTCGGTGGCGAAGCGGGCGATGACCTGCCAGAGCCCGGCACCGACCGCGACGGTGAGCGCGAGGCAGGCGATGATGGAAGCCGCGCCGGTGGTGATCCGGTCCAGCCCCAGCACGGCGCGGCGGATGGTGGCGCGCAGGCCATCGCCCTCCGCCGCCCAGAGCGCCAGCGCCACGGTGAGGAGGGTGAGCACCCCCGTCACCTGCAGCGGCAGCGTGTTCATCGCATTCATTGTTGCTCGCCCCCTTAAACAACGGGGGCGCGGGGTTGTCCCCGCGCCCCCTCACTCAATCCGGCAATGGCCGGTCAGTTCGCACGCCATTCGCGGATGCGGCGAAGCAGCGCGCTGTCCAGTTGCTGCTCGATCTGCGCCGCGCCGGGGGCCAGGGCCGTCTGGAAGGCGGCGCTGTCCACCTGGGTGACGACGGTCATGCCACGGCGGCGCAGTTCCTCGACGCCCGCGGCCTCATCGGCCGAGTTCTTGGCGCGGTTGGCGGCGGCGCCGGCGCGGGCGGCTTCGTTGAAGGCCGCGCGGTCGGCGGCGTTCATGCGGCCGACCAGGCCGGGGTTGCAGATCAGGATCGCCGGCGAATAGACGTGGCCTGTCAGCGTCAGGAAGCGCTGCACCTGGTTCAGGTTGTTGGCCAGGATCACCGCGATCGGGTTCTCCTGCCCGTCGACCGTGCCCTGCTGCAGGGCGGGGACGAGCTCGGAGAAGGCCATCGGCGTCGGCAGCGCGCCCAGCTGCGTGAAGGCGCGCATATGCACCTGGTTTTCCATGGTGCGGACCTTCAGGCCGCGGATGTCGGCGGGGGCATTCACCTCACGCCGCGAATTGGTCAGGTGGCGGAAGCCGTTTTCCATCCACACCACGCCGACCAGGCCGCGGGCGGTGAAGCGCGCCAGCATCTGCTGGCCGATCTCGCCATCCAGCACGCCGCGGGCATGGGCAGTGTCGCGGAACAGGAAGGGGACGTCGAAGTTGCGGACTTCCGGGACGAAGTTGCCGACCGGGCCGGTGGAGGTGAGGGAGCATTCGATCGTGCCGATCTGCACGCTCTCGATCGCCTCGCGCTCATTGTCGTTGCGCTGGATGTTGACGCGGTACCGCCCGCCCGTGGCGCGTTCCAGCGCCTCCTTGAACGCGGTGACGCCGGCGCCGTAGTGGCTGGCCAGCGGCAGCGGGTGCTGGACGGTGATGGTGGTCTGTGCCTGGGCCTGGGCCATCGGCAGGGACAGCGGCAGGGCGATCGCGGCGGCGAGCGCCACGCGGCGGGTCAGGTTCATGGCAACGTCTCCCCAAGGGCGGGGGCGCCTTCGCAGCGCCCCCATGCGGCACCCGTATAGGAGAGGTGCCGCCAGCGCATCAATCCCGGGACTTCACCCGGGGCTGAGGCTACCGGCGGGTTCGGATCAATGCCCGTGCGGTGCCGGGATGGGCAGGCCGAGCGCCAGTTCGACGTTGGCGGCCTGCAGACCCTCCCACAGCAGCTCGACGCCGATATAGGCAATCAGCGCCAGGCCGATATAGGCAATAATCTTGTATCGATCGAGCAGCTTGGCCAGCGCGCCGCCGAGCACGCCCATCAGCACGATGGAGATCAGCAGGCCGATCACCAGCATGGGCAGGTTGTTGCGCGCGATGGCGGCGACGGCGAGGACGTTGTCGAGGCTCATCGACACGTCGGCGATGATGATCTGCCAAAGCGCCTGGCGAAGGGTCTTCTCCTTCACCTCGTGGCCTTCCTCGCCTTCCTTCTCCTCCTTGCCGCGAAGCTCGGACCAGAAGCCCCAGGCGATGTAGAGAAGCGCGGCGCCGCCGACGATCTCGATCCACCAGAGGCCGAGGAGGTAGGTGGCGAAGATCGAGAAGATGATGCGCAGCACGGCAGCCGCGACGATGCCGAAGAGCACCGCCTTGTTCCGCAGCGCCGGCGGCAGGCCGGCGGCGGCCAGGCCGATGACCACGGCGTTGTCGCCGGACAGGATGATGTTCAGCCAAAGAATCTGCAGGAACTGCGCGCCCTGCCCGAGCAGATAGTCCATTCCATATCTCCAGGGGCGGCGCACCAGGCAGCCGCTTCCCCCCTGGCCCAAGGCTACCGGCTGGAAGAAGGGAGCCGTAGTTTCCACGCCATGTCATCGAATCCAGATGAAACATGGCACATCGTCCAGAAGGCGGATGACGGAAGCGCCATGTCGCCCCTGGCATTCGGTTCGTGGCTTGGCATTGAACCGGATGGCGCCGCTTCCGGCTGACGATCCCGTAACTCGCCGCATTGCCGGCAGCCCATGCGCCGGCAAGGCGGGTTCATGCGGCTGCTTTCAACCGCCGCGCAGCAGCGCGTCCAGCGCCGGGGACAGGCCCATGCTGGCGCGCCCCATGGGCGCGGCGTAGCTGCCGCCGCGGGGCTTCGGCAGGCCGAGGCCGACCAGGCCTTCCAGCAGCTTCACCGCGCAGGCGATGCCGTCCAGCAGCGGCACCGGGCAATCCTCCTGCAGCCGCCGGTCCATGCCGGCCAGGGCGGCGCCGGCCAGCACGATGACGTCGCAGCCTTCGGCCATGGCGCGGGCTTCGGCCAGCACCATGGCCGCCACGCCCTCGGGGTCCCGCAGCGCATCCAGCGGCGTGGCCGCGATGCCGCGCACCATGGCGCAGCGGGCGGACAGCCCGTGGCGCGCCACCAGATCCTCATAGGCTGCGACCTGGCCGAGGGTCAGGATCCCGAAGCGGCCGCCGACCATGCAGGCGGTCAGGCAGCCCGCCTCCGTCATGCCCAGCACCGGGCAGGGCATGAGCTGGCGCGCGGCTTCCAGCGCCGTGTCGTGGCTGACGGCCAGAACCACCGCTTCGACCCGCCCGGCATGTTCCGCCAGCATGGACAGCAGAGCGTGGGAGGCGATGGCGTTTTCCACCCGCGTCGAGATCACCGCCGGGCCGAAGGTCGGTGTGGCCCCGATGATGACGGTGGTGGGCGCCGCCGCCTGGCGCGCGACGGCGGCGCAGGCATCGGTGATGGCGGCGGTGGTGTTGGCGTTCGCGATGAGGATGCGCATGGGCCTCTAGCCTCCGACCATGCCGGTATCGGTCGTATTCGGCGCGCCGCCCAGCGCCACGAGCCCTTCCGGCAGGGCGCGGGACGTCTCGCTCAACAGCAGCAGGCGCAGCGCCAGGCGGGTGATGGTGGGCGGCGCATCGGGCTCCGCGGGGGCCAGGGCCTCCGCATTGCGCTTCCAGACCTGGAGCGGGTTGAACAGCAGCACGTCGCCGGGGCGGACATCGAGGCGCAGCGCCAGGCCGGGTTCGGCGCAGAGCGTGTCCAGCAGGTCCAGCGCCTCCATCTGCGCCGCGGTCAGGCGGGGCGTTTCGGGGATGGCCTGGGCGGCTTCGATGGCATCGCGGGCGTAGCGGCCGACGAAGGCGCCGGAGGCGGTGCTGAACACCGGCAGGCCCACCACGCCGCCGCCAGGCGCGGCATGGGGCAGGGGGCGGTACAGCGCCTCCAGCGCCGGGCGGGCGCGCTTCATCATCTCATTGTGCACGGTGGCCGCGGCGACGAGCATGACGGGATCGACCTCCGGCGGCTGGCGTAGGACCAGCATGGCGACGATGTCGGCCGCATCGGCATGGAAACGCCAGCGGAGCGCACCGCCGGAGGGGCTGGAGACGCGCTGCACGGCGCTGTCCTGGCCCCCCGTCGCCACCGGGCGGCCGAGATGGGCGCCCAGCGCCAGCAGCAGGGGTTCGGCCATCGCCTCATCCAGCGGGAGGCCGCGCAGCACGGCGAGGCCCCGGCCGGTATCGAGCCGCGCGGCGGCGTTGCGGAGGACGGCGCCGAATTTCGGCAGCGGCGCTTCCGCCGCCACCTGCGGCGCGCGGCCACCCAGGGCGGCGAGGGCGGCTTCGAGTTCGGCCGCATCCTCCGCGCCCACCGGGATCATCCAGTCGGAGGCGCGCAGATCCGCGGCGCGCCAGGCGGCGGGGCCGGCCTGGGGGACCAGCCGGGGGCGGCCCGGGTTCGTGGGGGGCGTAGTCGGGGATGTCGCACTCATTGGGGGCACACTACAGCATGATTTGGCGGCTGGCACATGAGCGCTGCGTCAGGCGGCTTGCCCGCATCGTGCCGAGGCAGCAGGCTGGCGGCGGGGATACGGAGACGGATACGGATGGACGCGCCTGCCAGCAGCCTCGATGCCAGCCAGCCCTGGCTTGGCCTACCCTTCGATGCGGAACAGATCCTGGAAGGGCTGCGCGGCTGGGTGGAATGCGAAAGCCCGACCTTCGATGCAGCGGCGGTGGAACGTATGCTGGCGCTGGCGGCGCGGGACCTGGCGCTGATCGGCGCGCGCGTCGAACACATTGCGGGCCGGATGGGTTTCGCGGGCTGCATCCGCGCGCGCTTCCCCCACCCCGCGGGCGATGCCGTGCCGGGCATCCTGGTGCTGGCGCATCTGGATACCGTCCACCCCGTGGGGACTCTGGCAAAGCTGCCCTTCCGGCGGGATGGCGGGACCTACCGCGGCCCCGGCATCTTCGACATGAAGGGCGGCACCTACCTGGCGGTGGAGGCGATGCGCCAACTGCTGCGCGCCGGCGTCACCACGAAGCTGCCCGTGACCTTCCTGCTGACGCCGGATGAGGAGGTGGGAAGCCCCTCCACCCGCGACCTGATCGAGGCCGAGGCGCGGCGGGCCCGCTTCGTGCTGGTGCCCGAACCCGCGCGGCCCGATGGCGGCGTCGTGACCGGGCGCTACGCCATCGCGCGCTTCAACCTGCGCACCACGGGCCGGCCTTCCCATGCGGGCATCACGCTGGGGGAAGGCCGCAGCGCGATCCGGGAGATGTGCAAGCAGATCCTCGCGATCGAGGCGATGACGACGGAAAGCTGCACCTTCTCCGCCGGTGTCATGCATGCGGGGCAATGGGTGAATTGCGTGGCCACGCATTGCGACGCGGAAGTGCTGAGCATGGCGAAGCGGCAGGAGGATCTGGATGCCGGCGTCGCGCGGATGCTGGCGCTGCAATCCTCCAACCCCGATGTGGTGCTGGAGGTGAAGCGCGGCGTGACGCGCCCGGTGTGGGAGCCCGATGCCGGTGTGCGGGCGCTGCATGCCGAAGCGCGGGCGATCGCGATGGGGATGGGCTTCGACATCCCGCCGCAATCCTCCGGCGGCGGGTCCGACGGCAACTTCACTGGCGCGATGGGCGTGCCGACGCTGGACGGGCTCGGCGTGGCCGGGGCGGGGGCGCATACGCTGGACGAGCATATCGTCGTTTCGTCGCTGGTGCCGCGGGCGCGGCTGCTGGCGGGGCTGTTCACCAGGCTGGGGGCGTGACGGTGCGGGCGGCGATCTTCGCCGCGCTGCTGGCACCGGGGCTGGCCTTCGCCCCCGCTGCCTGGGGACAGAGCGCGCCGTTGACGGGGCCCAATGCGGCGGCGGTGCATGGGCAGGCGCCGGCGGGGCGCCAGAGCTTGTCATCGCCCGCGACGGGAACGGCGGCGCGCAGGGCACCGGCGCGGCCCCAGCGCGAGGCGGCGGCGCGGCCGCGGACGCGCAACGCATCGCCGCTCGGCAACGTCAATCCGCGCACCGCGACGGGGCCGGAGGGCGGGCGCACCTCCTCCAGCGAGTTGCGGCACGAGGCGCAGGTGAACGAGGCGCGGCGCCGGCAGCAGGGCGCGGAGCGCCGCGCGGCGGGCGCGCAGGATGGCGTCAGGCTCGGGCGGTAGGTTCGCGCGCCTCAGTCCTATGCCCGGTGCAGCAGGACCCAGCCCTCGGCATTCGCGAGCGGCTCCAGCTGCGGCCAGATGCGGGCCGAGAGCGACATCCGGTCGCGCCGGCGTCCGACACGGCCGGGCGCATCCTCCTCGACCCCGCCGGGACGCCGCGGGCTGGCGGGTGGATGGATCTCGTACTCCTCCCAGACGCGATCGACGAAGGCGCTGAAGACGAAGTGGCTGTCGATGGTGGCGGTCACGCGTACCCAGCCCGATGGGTGGGCGGATAGGGTGAGGACGCCGCTGATGCCCTGGCTTTCGAAGGCGATGCTGCCCCCATCGGGTTCGCAGCGCAGGGGGTTGATCCGGAGCGGCTGATTGCCGGCGCTCTCGATCACCCAGTCGGGGGCGTCGCGGGCGGTGGCTTCGAGGTCGAGGGCGAAGCCGTACAGCGCCGCGGCGGGCGACTCGCTGCCACCCGCCGCGCTGTCGAAGAAAGCCGGCGCGAAGCCGGGCGGTGGCTCCTCAGCCGCCGCCATCGACCGACAGGACCTGCCCCGTGACCCAGCTCGAATAGCTGGAGGCGAAGAAGAGGACACCATTCGCGATGTCCTGCGGATCGCCCAGGCGGCGCATGGAGATGCCGTCCACCAGCGCCTTCTGGCCCTCCGGCCCGTAGCTCTCGAACTGCTTGACCGTGGCGGGGTTGGAAAGGGCGAAGCCCGGCGCGACGGAGTTCACCGTGATGCCATGCGGGCCGAATTCGCGGGACAGCTGGCGCGTCAGGCCGACAAGGGCGTGCTTGGCGGCGCAATAGGCCTGGATGCCCGTCTTGCTGGCCTTGAGGCCGGCGCCGCTGCTGATGGTGACGATGCGGCCGGCCTTGGCGGCCTTCATGCCGGGCGCGACGGCGCGGGCCATGTTGAAGGCGGCATGGGTGTTGATGTCGAAGATCGCGTGCCAATCGTCTTCGGGCACATCCTCCACCGGGCGGTTCACCTGGCCGCGCACGCCGCCGGCATTGCAGACCAGCACGGCGATGGGGCCGCCCGTCGCGGCCTCGATCGACTTGATCCAGTCGAAGGCGGCGCCCTTGGCCGTCAGGTCGAAGGCGGCGGTGGTGATGCTGCCCTCGCAGCGCGCGGTTTCCGCCAGTTCCCCGGCCGAGAGATCGCAGGCGAAGACATTGCCGCCCAACGCCGCGAAGCTGCGGGCGATGGCGCGGCCATAGCCGTGGCCGGCGCCGGTGACGGCAATCGTCTGGCCGTCGAATCGGATGTTCATGGCAGCAGCTCCAGCAGGTTGGCGTCGGACATGGGGCGTTCGCCACGCTCGCATTGATGGATCATGGCGATGAGCTTGCGCAGCGTGGGGCAGGGGATGCCGTGGGTATCGCCGATGGGCGGCACGGCGCCGATCTGCGCATCCGCGGGTGTGGCGCGGTGGCGCACCCAGAGGTCGCGCCAGATGCCGGAATGGGTCTTGCCGTTGGGGCGGTTGAAGGCCTCCATCGCGATCATGGAGGCGCGGGCCGCATCCTCCGTCCCGCCGGGGCCGAAGGCGGTGGCGTCGAAGCCGTTGAAGGACAGGGGCTTCACGCCTTCCGCCCGCGCGACCGTGATCACCTCACCGCACAGCGCGCGGACCATGGGCAGCAATTCGGGACGCGCCATCATGTCCGCGATGCCATGCGCGGCGAGCCCTTGCGCGTAGAGCAGGGAGGAATAGGCGAGCTTGCCCCAGAGATAGCCCCAGATGTTGTCGGTCAGCACCGCATCGGGTTCGAAGACCTGTTGCAGCAGCGCGTGCAGCGCCGTGGCGCGGGGGGTCTTCGCGCCATCGAGTTCGCCGACGACCACGGCGCCGCGATTGCCATAGGTGATCCGGCCGGGTTCCAGCCAATCCGCGCCGAAATTGACGAAGGCGCCCATGGTGCGGTGGGCGCCGCAGACCTCGGCGATCACACGCTCGCACAGTCCGTTCTGGGCGGAGAGCAAGTAGCCGTCGGGGGCGAGGTGCGGCAGCAGGGCGCGGCAGGCGGCTTCGGTGTCATGCGTCTTCACCGCCAGGATGATGCGGCGGAAGACGCCCTTCACCTGGTCGGGAGTCGCGGCGGGGGCGACGACCTTGAACTGCGTGACCGGGCCCTCGATCACCAGGCCGCGGGCCGGGTCCGCGATTGCGGCGACGTGGTCCGCCACCACGTCGCAGAACACGACGGCGTGGCGGGCCTTGACCAGATGCGCGCCGATCGTGCCGCCGATGGCGCCCGCGCCCCAGACCAGGATGGGGCCGTGATCCACGGCCTGCCTCGCCGCCGCCTGTTCGGCTTCCTTCGCCACGCGCGCTTCCCCTTCTGTCCAACGGGGGGCCGCCATGCAGGCACGGCGCTTGCGCGACGCGGCACGGGCGGCCCACCCTGGGTGTCACGCTAGCTGGGATACAACAGAGGTCAATGCATCGGTCTCACGCGCGGTGAACCCGCCGACCAATAACCTGAAGGGCGCCGCGCTGATGGCGGCGGCCGCGGTCTTCTTCGCGACGGAGGTGCTGTTCATCCGCTGGATGACGCTGCGCGGCATCCCGACCGAGGTTCAGCTGGCGTCCCGCGCCTTCGGGCAGTTGCTCTGGGTGATGCCGACGATGCTGGTGAGCGGCATCGGCGTGTTCCGCACGAAGCGCGCGCCCATGCATGTGTTCCGCGGCATGTCGTCGCTGATCTGCTGGGGGCTCTATTACTACTCCTTCACGCGGCTCGACATGGCGACGGGCACGGTCCTGTCCTTCACCAACGTGATGTTCACCACCATGCTGGCCGGCGTGCTGCTGGGGGAACGGGTGGACCGCTGGCGCTGGACTGGCACCATCGTGGGGCTGGTCGGCGTCGCGGTGATGCTGCGGCCGGGGGCGCAGATCGACTGGATCGGCGCGGCGGCGGCGATCGGCGCGGCCATCGCCTGGTGCGGGATCACGGTCACCAGCCGGATGCTGACGACGACGGAGACGACCAAGACCGTGCTGGCCTGGGTGGGGCTTGTGACGTTCACCGGCGTGCTGCCGTTTGCGATCCATGCCTGGGTGCCGCTCGACCTGGGCGACATGGCGCTGATGCTGCTGGTGGCGATCATCTGCCCGGGCATCATCTTCCTGGTGACGGAGGCGCTGCGCGCGGGCGAGGCCTCCGCCATTGCGCCCTTCCAGTACCTGCGCATCGTCGTCGTCGCGGTGGCGGGCTGGGTATTGTACGGGGAGGTGCCGGACCTGTTCGGCTGGATCGGCGCGGCCATCATCCTGGGTGGCGCGATGGTGGTGACCATCGCGGAGGCGCGCCGCAAGTGACGCAGACGACGAAGGCGGCGCTGCTGGCGCTGGCCGCGTCGCTGCTGTTCACGCTGGAGACGCTGGCGGTGAAGGCGCTGGTCGGCGTGCCGATTGCGACCTTGGTGCTGGCGCGGGCCATCGGGCAGCTGGCCTGGACGGTGCCGGACCTGATCCGCAGCCCCGTGCTGCTGGTGCGCACGGGCGAATTGCCGATGCAGATCTTCCGCGGCCTGCTCTCCGCCATCGCCTGGTATCTCTACTACGTCTCCTTCTCCGGCATGAAGCTGGCGACCGCGACGGTGCTGTCCTTCACCACCGTGCTGTTCGTCACGGCCATGGCGGCGCCGCTGCTGGGGGAGAAGGTGGGCTGGCGGCGCTGGACGGCGACGATTGTCGGCTTCGTGGGCGTGCTGATCATCATGCGGCCGGGGATGGTGCCGGTGGGCGTGCCGGTGCTGGCGGCCATCGCGGCATCCGTCTTCGGGGCGGGCATCCTGATCACCACCAAGCGCCTGGCGCGGACGGAGCGCACGGTGACGATCATGTTCTATGTCGGCGTCGTCGCGCTTTGCGTCAGCCTGCCCATCGCGCTGCCGGGCCTGGCCTGGCCGGGCTGGTGGAATGCGGGGCTGCTGCTGGCGGCGGCGGTGCTGGGGCCGGCGGCGATGTGGGTCTGGATCATGGCGCTGCGCATGGCGGATGCCAGCTTCATCGCGCCGCTGTCCTATGTGCGGCTGCTGTACGCCGTGTTCTTCGGCGTGGTGCTGTTCGGGGAGGTGCCGGAATGGTGGCTGCTGCCGGGCGGCGCGCTGATCATCGGATCGACGCTCTACATCACGCGGCGAGAAGCGATGCTCCAGCGGGCCAGGGCGGCATCCAGCGCCGCGCCGTCCAGCGCGAAATCGGCATAGCCCTGGCGGAGATGCGCGACATAGGCGACGGAGGGCGGGCCGGGGCGGTGGCGCTGCTCGATATAGGTCAGCGCCGCGCCATGGCCGGGTATATCCAGCATCGCGGCGCGATAGATGCGGAGCGCGACACCCTCCGCGATGTCCAGCGCGCGGCGATGGGCTTCCGTGATCCGCCACAGGCCGATGGGGACCGTCGCGATGCCATCCCGTTCGATGGTGCCGAAGCGGTTCACCGCCAGGCGCCAGCCCGGCAGCAGCGCGCTTCCCGCGGGCGCCGCGCCCGGGCAGCGGGCGAGCATCCGGGCGTGGTCGAGGTTGCTGCCATAGGCGGCGTAGAGCATGGCGCGGCAGGCTGGCGTGGCCGCCGCGATATGGCAAGGATGCCCGGATGATCCTGTTCCTCCAGGCCGCGCCGCTGCTGTTGCTGCTCGGTCTTCTTGTCTCGGGCCGCGCGGGGCCCGTGCCGGCGGTGCTGGCGGCGCTGGTGGTGGCGCTGCCGGCGGTGCTGCTCTCCCTCCCCGATGGAGCGGCCGCGCTGCCCTTCCTGGGGGCGGAGACGCTGCGGGGCGCCTTCCTCGCCTCCAAGCCCATCGCCGTGGTGGTGGGAGGGCTGCTGTTCCATGCGGCGCTGGCGAAGCCGCAGGCGGGGCAGGGGGCGCCGGACCCGCGGCGCATTTTCGTGGCGGCGCTGCTGATGGGCGTCTTCATGGAAAGCGTCACCGGCTTCGCGGTGGGGGCGGTCTTCGCGCTGTCGGCGCTGCGCGGCATGGGGATTGGCGGCGCTCCAGCGGCCGCCATGGCGCTGCTGTCGCTGACGTTGGTGCCCTGGGGCGGGCTGGGGCCGGGGACGGCGCTGGGGGCGGCGCTGGTGGGGATGCCGGCGCAGCAGATCGCCACCATGGCATCCTGGCCCAACGCCGCCTGGCTGCTGCTGATGGGGCCCGTGCTGTGGCGGCTTTGCGCGGCCGCCGGGGTCGTGGTGCCGCCGGCGGAGAAGCTGGCGCAGATGGGGTTCCTGTCCGCCATGGCGGCGATGCTGGTGCTTTTGCACCCCGTCCTGCCGTTCGAGGTGATCGGCGTGCTGGCATCCGGCCTGCCGCTGCTGGCGGCGCTGTGGAAGCTGGACCCGCCTTCGGGGGCGGAGGGCTGGCGCAGGGCCGGGCGGGCGATGGCGCCCTATCTCGGCCTGACGGCGGCGTTGCTGCTGGCGCGGAGCTGGGCGGGCGCGCCTTCCTGGGCGCCCTTTCCCGAACTCCCGGGCTTCCCGCTGACGCATGTGGCGGTGGTGCTGTGGCTTGCGGCGGGCGTGCTGCTGGCGACGCGCTCCGATGCCCCCGTGGTGGCGGCGGGCGCCTTCCGCCGCGCGCTGAAGCCCGCCATGGCCATGCTGTTCTACGTGGTGCTGGCGCGGTGGATGGCGGGGTCCGGCATCGCGGCCAGCCTCGCGACCGCGACGGCGGAGGCGCTTGGCCCGGCCGCGCCCTATGCGGTGCCGGTCATGGGCCTGGTGTCCGGCATGGTGACGGGCAGCAATGTGGGATCGAACGCCGCCCTGATGCCGGTGCAGTTCGCGCTGGGCCGCGCGGCGGGGATGCCGGAGGGGCTGGCGCCCGCGCTGCACAATTTCGCGGGCTCCGCCGGCGCGGGCATGTCCTTCGCCGTCACGGCCATGGTCTGCGGCCTGCTGGCGGATGGGGCGCGGCCGGGGCAGGTCTGGCGTCTGCTGCTGCCGTCCCTGCTCGGCGTGATCGTGATCGGCTGGGTCATGGTGGCGCTGCTGGGCTGAGGCGCTTCGCCAGCGCGCGGCGTCCGGCTTCGGTGGCGGCGACCATCAGCGCGCCGTCGGGTGCTGCGGTGCAGATGACAAGGCCGCGCTCCACGACGTCCTCCCACACCGTCAGGCGGGGGCAATTGGTGCGCCAGGGCTCCATCACCGCGGCATAGGGGCGTGGGTGGGGGGCGACCCACTCGACGAGGGCGAGGATCAGCGGTTCGGTGGACATGGCGGCCTCCCTTGCGCGGGGCGGATGCTGGGCCCACCGCGGAGCGGCCGCAACCGCCCGCCGCGGAGCGGCCGCAACCGCCCGCCGCGGAGCGGCCGCAACCGCCCGCCGCGGAGCGGCCGCAACCGCCTAGGCCGCCCGACGTTGCAGGCCCGCCACGGAGGACGGGACGCCATGCAACTCGGCGATGGACGCGAAAGCAACAATGTCGAGGACCGGCGCGGCGGGGGGGGCGGCTTCGGCGGCGGGCGGGGGCTTGCCGTCGGCGGCGGCCTCGGCAGCGTGGTGCTGGTGGTGATCGCCCTGCTGCTGGGTGTCGATCCCGGCGTGATCCTGTCCGGCGGCGATCCCGCGCGGACGGAGACGCAGGGCGGTGGCGGCGCGCCGCCGGCGGATGACGCGGGAAGCCGCTTTGTCCGCCGCGTCCTGGCGGAGACCGAGGATGTGTGGAACCCGGTCTTCCAGCAGATGAACCGCCGCTACCAGGAACCGCGCCTCGTGCTGTTCTCCGGCGCGGTGCAGAGCGCCTGCGGCACGGCGCAGGCAGCGGTCGGACCTTTCTACTGCCCCGGCGACCAGCGCGTTTACATCGACCTGGACTTCCTGGCGCAGATGCAGCGGCAGCTGGGCGCGCCCGGGGATTTCGCGGCCGCCTATGTGATCGCGCATGAGGTCGGGCACCACGTGCAGAACCAGCTCGGCGTGCTGGGGCGCGTGCAGGAACTGCGCAGCCGCGCGGCAGAGGCCGAGGGCAACGCGCTGCAGGTGCGGGTGGAGTTGCAGGCGGACTGCCTGGCGGGGATGTGGGCCCGTCGCGCGCAGGACGCCCGGCAGATCCTGGAGGATGGCGACATCGAGGAAGGGCTGAACGCCGCCGCGGCGGTCGGGGATGACCGGCTGCAGCGCCGCGCCCGCGGCACCGTGCAGCCGGATAGCTTCACCCATGGCAGTTCCGAACAGCGGGTGCGGTGGTTCCGCACCGGCCTGCAATCCGGCCAGTTGGAGGCTTGCGACACCTTCCGGCCGGCGCGGCTCTGACGCGGGATGGGCAGGCGGCGCGGCGTGGCGGTAGGATCGCGCCATGCCACGCATCGCTGTCGCCCGCCTCTGGTTCGAGGGCAATTCCTTCACCCCGGTCCCGACCGGGCCGGCCGAACTCCGATCCCGCGAATGGGTGGCGGGGGAGGCAGCGCTGTCGCGCTATGCAGGCACGGCAACGGAACTCGGCGGCCTCGCGGCCTTCCTCGCCACGCGGTCTGACTGGCAGGCCACGGTGCTGCGCTGCACCTCCGCCCAGCCCGGCGGGCCGCTGATGCGGGACGCCTATGAGGGCTGGCTGGCGGAGGTGCTGGATGGCATCGCAGTCGGGGCGCCGTGGGACGGCGTCTACCTCTCGCTCCACGGCGCCTGCGTGGCGGAACACGAGCCCGCCGCTGATCTCGCGACGGTGCGGCGCGTGCGGGCGGCGATCGGCGCGACGCCGCTGGTGGCGAGCTTCGACTTCCACGGCAACATGGCGCCGGAACTGGCGACGCTGCTGGATGGGGCGAGCGTCTATCGCACCTACCCGCATCTCGACATGGATGCGGTGGCGCTGCGGGCGCTGGCCATGCTGGAACGGCGCCTGGCGGGGCAGCGCCTGTTCGGCGCCATCGCCAAGCATCCGCGCGTGCTGCACAGCTTCCACATGCGCAGCGAAGCCGGGCCGATGGCGGAGGTCTGGGCGGAGGCCGCCGCGCTGGAGGGCGACGAGGTCCTGGAAGCGGCGCCCTTCGGCGGCTTCTCCTGGGGTGACACGCCCCATGCGGGGCCGAGCGGCATGGCCTGGGCGACAACGCCGGAGGCAGCCAGCCAGGCGGCGGCGGCGGTGCGCGATGCCATCGTCGCGCGGCTGCCGCGCTTCGCCGTGACGCTGCCCACGCCGCGCGATGCTCTGGCCACGGCGCTGGCGGCGCCGCCGGGCCTGGTGGCGCTGCTCGACCCCGCGGACAACCCGCTTTCCGGCGGCGTGGCGGATACGCCCGACCTGCTGCGCGTGCTGGTGGAGGCCGGGCCGCCGGTGCCGACCGTCTTCGCCTTCCTGCACGATCCCACCGTGGTGGCGCAGGCAACGGCGATCGGGGAGGGCGCGCGCGCGGGCTTCCTTCTGGGCGGGCGGACCACGGATGCCTTCGGGCCACCGGTCGCGATGGAGGCGGTGGTGGAGCGGCTGACGGCGGGACGCTTCGTCAATGAGGGGCCGATGGAGCGCGGCGCGCCGGTCGATCTCGGCCCGACCGTGGTGCTGCGGTCCGGCCTGCTGCGGGTTGTCGTGACCAGCCGGAAGGAAGCCGCGGTGGACCCGGCCTTCTTCGCGCTTCACGGCATCGACCTGGCGGCGACGCGGCTGCTGGCCAACAAGGCGAAGAACCACTTCCGCGCCGCCTTCGCCGCGCGGTGCAGCGCCATCGTGGAATGCGACTGCCCCGGCCCCGCCGCGCTGGACCTGGCGGCGCAGCCCTTCCGCCACGTCCCCGCATCCTGGCGTTGAGCGGCGGTGTTCTTGTGTCGCCGCGGCGGCGACACAAGACGACACAACGGTACCCTGCCTGACGACAGGCCCCGCTAGGAAGATGGGGCCGGCTGCCCGGGGGGGAGGGCCGGCGCCATGCCAGGGGGGAGCGCCGCCACCATGCCCACGCAGTTCAGTGTCACACGGTCCAGCGACTGGGGTTCCGGCTTCGTCGCGCAGGTGACGATGCGGCCGGAGGCCACGCTGAATGGCTGGACGCTGCGCTTCGATGCGGGCTTCAGCATCGTGAACATCTGGGGGGCGGAGATCGTCTCCTTCCTCGATGGCGTGTACACGGTCGGCAACGCCGGCTGGAACGCCACGGGCTGGAACGGGGAGATCGGCTTCGGATTCCAGGCGGCGACAACAGGCCCCGCGCCCGATCCCGCCCGCTTCGTGCTGGCGGCGCCGGGCGTGGTGGTCCCGCCGCCGGTCGTGGTCCCGCCGCCGCCACCTGTCGTGGTGCTGCCGACGGTGTCCGTCGGCGATGTGCTGGCGTGGGAGAATGACGGCGCGGCGCGCTTTGTGCTGACGCTGTCGAAGGCGAGCGCGACGCCCGTCACCGTGACCTTCGCGACCGCCAACGACACGGCCCTGGCCCGCAGCGACTACCGCGCGGCGACCGGCAGCATCACCTTCGCGGCGGGGGAGACCAGCAAGGTCGTCTCCGTCGGCCTGGTGGACAATGCGACGCGGGAGCAGGCTGAACGGTTCCTGCTGAACCTGACCGGCGCGACGGGCGCCACCATCGCGGACGCGCAGGGCATCGCCACCATCGAGGATGACGACATCGCGCGCTTCAGCGTGGCCGATGCCAGCGTCACGGAAGGCAATTCCGGTACCAGGGTGATGACCTTCACCGTGACGCTGTCGAAGGCGCAGGATGTCGTCGTCTCCACGCGCTTCGCGACGGCCGATGGCACGGCGGTGGCGGGCAGCGACTATGTCGCGCGCAGCGGCACGCTGTCCTTCCAGCCCGGCGAACTCAGCAAGACCGTCCGCGTCACCATCAATGGTGACACGCTGGTCGAGGCGGATGAGAGCTTCCTGCTGCGCCTCACCAACCCTGTCCGCGCCGCCTATACCGACGCCGAGGCGACCGGCACCATCGTCAACAACGACCTGCCGCGCATCACGGTGGCGGATGCGGGGGCGGTGCTGGAAGGCGATCCCTCCGCCGGGGTGGCGCGGCCCCTGGGCACGCTGTCCACGCGCGGCGGCAGCATCGTCGATGCGCAGGGCAATGCCGTGCAACTGGCGGCGGTGAACTGGTTCGGACTGGAGACTAGCACGCTCTCGCCGCACGGCCTCGGCACCCGCAACTGGCGGGACATGATGGACCAGATCCTGGAGACGGGATTCAACGCCATCCGCCTGCCCTTCTCCGCCCAGGCGGTGCAGGAGGGAGGCACGCCGAACGGGATCAACTGGAACCTGAACCCCGACCTCGTCGGGCTGACGCCGCTGCAGATCATGGACAGGATCGTCGACTACGCCGGGGAGATCGGGCTGCGCATCATCCTGGACCACCACCGCAGCGCGGCGGGCAACGGGGCCAATGGCAACGGCCTCTGGTACGAGGGGCGCTTCACCGAGGCCCGCTGGATCGACATGTGGGAGGATCTGGCGGTGCGCTACCGCGATTCCGCCGTGGTGGGCGCGGATCTGCACAATGAACCGCACAATGTGGCCTGGGGGGCCTGGGCCGGGGCGGCGGAACGGGCGGGAAATGCGGTGCTGGCGGCCAATCCGGACTGGCTGGTGCTGGTGGAAGGCGTCGGCGACCACAATGGCAGCTACTACTGGTGGGGCGGCAACCTCATGGGGGCCGCGGAACGGCCGGTGCAGCTGAACGTCGCGAACAAGCTGGTCTATTCGCCGCACGACTATCCGAATTCCGTCTATGCGCAGCCCTTCTTCCAGGGGCCGGACTTCCCCGCCAACCTGCCGGGGCTGTTCGACAAGATGTGGGGCTACCTGTGGCGAGAGGGCACGGCGCCGGTGCTGATGGGCGAATTCGGGTCCCGCCTGGTCGACCCGAAGGACCAGGCCTGGGCGGACAAGCTGATCGCCTACCTCTCCGGCGATGTCGATGCGGATGGGGACAAGGACATCGCCGGCCCCGCCGCATCCTTCGCCTGGTGGTCCTGGAACCCCAATTCCGGCGACACGGGCGGCATTCTGGCGGATGACTGGGAAACGGTGCTGACCATCAAGACCGACCGCCTGGCACCGATCATGCCCGGCGTCGCGGAAGCGCCGGCGGAGGCCGTCTTCGTCGTCAGCCTCAGCCAGGCGGCGGCGGCGCCGGTAACCGTCAACTGGCGGACCCGGCCGGGCACGGCCTCCGAAGCCGATTACGTGGCGGCGAACGGGGTGCTGACCTTCGCGCCGGGTGAGACGGTGAAGCGCATCGCGGTGACGCTGCGGCCCGATGAGGCGGGGGAGGCGAACGATACGTTCCAGCTGGAGCTTTCCCAGGTTCGGGGTGCATCCATCGCGGACGGGATCGGCGTGGCGACCATCCTCGACGATGATGGAGGGCTTGCCGCGGCGCGGATCGCGGCAAGCGACTGGGCACTTTGAGTTGTTTCATTTAACGACATAATGGTCAAAAGTCACGTATTGAGACAATTCAAGTGAATTGAAACTTTACCGCTTGCGCCGCCCATGGGATCAAGCCTCCAGCTTGCACTCCTGGATGGCCCGCCCATGCCCGCTCAGATCCTCTTCCAGCGCATGTCGAACTGGACGACCGGCTTCGTCGGCCAGGTGACGCTGACGCCGGATACGGCGCTGAATGGCTGGACCCTGGCCTTCGATGGTGCCTTCGCCATCGACAGCATCTGGGGCGCGGAGATCGTCAGCGTCTCGGCCGGCCGCTACATCGTGCGCGGGCAATCCTGGAACAGCACGGCGCCGGCAGGCGGATCGATCGGCTTCGGCTTCACCGCCTCCGGCCCCGGCGCCATCCTGGACCCCACCGGCTTCACCCTGGGCGGCGCGACAGGCGTGCCGCTGGTGCCGCCCGGGCCGCCCAGCATCAGCGTGGGCGATGTGGAGGTGCTGGAAGGCGCGGGGTTCGCGACCTTCGAGGTGAAGCTTTCCGCCGCCGCGACCGGGCCCGTGACGGTGCAGTTCGCGACGGCGAGCGGCACGGCCAGGTCCGGTCTGGATTTCGCGGCGCTGAGCGGCGGCCTGACCTTCGCGGCGGGGGAGACGGTGAAGCGCGTCTCCGTCGCGCTGACCAATGACCGGGTCTTCGAGGCCACCGAAAGCTTCAGCATGCGGCTGAGCAATGCGTCCGGCGCGACGATCGCGGACAATACCGGCGTCGCCACCATCCGCGACGATGACGCGGCGCGGTTCTCCGTCTCCGATGCCTCGGTGGTGGAGGGCAACAGCGGCAACACCATCCTGGCCTTCAAGGTGACGCTGGCGGAGGCGATGACCAGCACCGTCTCCGTCAGCTTCGCGACCAGCGGCGGCACGGCGCAATCCGGCGTGGATTTCGTCGCGCGCAGCGGCACTGTCAGC
Source organism: Falsiroseomonas sp. (assembly GCF_051859025.1). Classification (GTDB taxonomy): domain Bacteria; phylum Pseudomonadota; class Alphaproteobacteria; order Acetobacterales; family Acetobacteraceae; genus Falsiroseomonas. The sequence continues at coordinate 56,053 of NZ_JBHYGL010000016.1, forward strand.
TTCGCCGCCGGGCAGACCGAGAGGATCATCAACGTCACCGCCATCGGCGACCGCCTGGTGGAGATGGATGAGACGGTGGTGCTGACGCTGTCAGCGCCGCAGCGCGGCGTGATCGCCGATGGCACCGGCATCGGCACCATCATCAACAATGACCGCCCCCGCATCGCCATCGCCGATGCGGCGGTGCAGGAAGGCGACCCGGGGGCGCCGGGCATGGTGGGCGTGCTGTCCACCAGGGGGCGCGACATCGTCGACGCTACCGGCCAGGCCGTGAAGATAGCCGCGGTGAACTGGTTCGGGATGGAGGGCACGACCTTCGCGCCGCATGGCCTCGATGTCCGCAACTGGAAGGACATGATGGACCAGATGGCGGAGACGGGGTTCAATGCCATCCGCCTGCCCTTCAGCGCGGAATCCGTGCTGAAGGGCGGCACGCCGAACGGCATCAACTTCAACCTGAACCCGGATTTGGCGGGGCTGACGCCGCTGCAGATCATGGACCGGATCGTCGATTATGCCGGCGATATCGGGCTTCGCATCATCCTCGACCATCATCGCAGCGCCGCCGGCAACGGGCCCAACGGCAACGGCCTGTGGTTCGATGGCGGCTACACCCAGGCGCAATGGGTGGGGATGTGGGAGATGCTGGCCACCCGTTACGCGGGCGATCCCACGGTGATCGGCGCCGACCTCAGCAACGAACCGCATGGCGCGAGCTGGAATGCCTGGGCCAGCGCGGCCGAGCTGGCGGGCAATGCCGCGCTGGCGAAGAACCCGGACTGGCTGATCTTCGTCGAAGGCGTGGCCGAGCATCAGAACAACTACTATTGGTGGGGCGGCAATCTGATGGGCGCGGCGGAACGGCCCGTGCAGCTGAACGTCGCCGACAAGCTGGTCTATTCGCCGCACGACTACCCGAACTCCATCTATCCGCAGAGCTTCTTCCAGGGCGACGATTTCGCCGCGAAGCTGCCCGACCTGTTCGACAAGATGTGGGGCTATCTGTGGGAGAGCGGGACGGCGCCGATCTTCGTGGGCGAGTTCGGCACCCGCATGACCGATCCGAAGGATCGAGCCTGGCTTGAGAAGATCGTGGACTACATGTCGGGCGACGTGGATGCGGACGGGGACAAGGACATCGCCGGCCCCGGCGTTTCCTTCGCCTGGTGGTCCTGGAACCCGAATTCCGGCGACACCGGCGGCATCCTGGCGGATGACTGGAAGACGGTGCTGACCGACAAGATCGCCGCCATCCAGGACATCCTGCCGGAGGAGGCGGAAGCCATCCGCAAGGCCAGTTTCACGGTGACGCTGAGCGACCCCGTGAGCAGCCCGGTGACGGTGGGCTGGCGCACCGCGCCGGGCACGGCGGATGCCACCGACTATGTCCAGGCCTCCGGCGTCCTGACCTTCCTGCCTGGCCAGACGCGGCAGGTGATCGAGGTCGAGATCCGTGCGGATGAGGTCGCGGAGCGGGCGGAGGAGTTCCGGCTGGAACTCTTCTCCGCCCAGGGTGCCACGATCGGCGATGCGCTCGGCATCGGGCGGATCGCGGATGACGACTGGGTGCTGTGAGGGCGGGCGGCCCGCCCCACGCAGGCGCCTCAGTCCAGCCTGGCGCCGGACAGGCGGACCACTTCCCGCCACTTCTCGTTCTCGGCGCGGATGAAGGCCTCGAACTCCACGGGGCCGAGGTAGTTGGGCTCGGCGCCGATCTCGCGCTGGCGGGCGATGATGGCGGGGTCGCGGGAGATTTCCGCGATGGCGGCGGCATAGCGCTGGATGATGGCGGCCGGTGTGCGGGCGGGGGCCTGCACGCCGAACCAGGCCACGGCCTCGAACCCCGGGACGCCGGATTCGCCCACGGTCGGGACATCCGGCGCCGCGAAGTAGCGGTCCTTGGTGGTGACGGCCAGCAGGCGCAGCGTGCCGGCGCGGACATGCGGCAGGTAGGCCGGCATGTTGTCGATCGCGACCTGGATGTTGCCGCCGATGAGGTCCGGCACCACGCCGCCGGTGCCGCGGTAGGGGACGTGGGTGATGTCGATGCCCGCGCGAGCCTTCAGATACTCACCGCAGAGATGGCCCGACGTGCCGTTGCCCGGCGTCCCGTAGTTCAGCCGGCCCGGATTGGCCTTCGCATAGGCCAGGAATTCCGCAAAGTTGCGGGCGGGCACGTTGGGGTTCACCACCACGCCATTGGCCACCAGGTTCACCAGCGCGACGGCGGCCAGGTCCTCCGGCCGGAAGGGCATGCGGCTGTAGAGGAACTGGTTGATGCTGGCGGTGCCGATCGTGCACATCAGCACGGTGTGGCCATCGGGATCGGCCTTCGCGACCATGTCGGCGCCGACATTGCCGCCCGCGCCCGGGCGGTTGTCCACCACCACGGGCTGGCCGAGCATCGGGCCCAGGCGTTCGGCCAGCAGCCGCGCGGTCAAATCCGTGGCGCCGCCGCCCTGGAAGGGCACGACGATGCGGACGGGACGGCTGGGCGCCCAGGGGGTCTGCGCGCGGGCGGCCAGGGCAGGCAGGGCCAGGGCGGGCAGGGCCAGGGTCGTGGCCAGCACGGCGCGGCGGGTGGGGGTCTGCATGGTCGTCTCCCTGTGGGTTGGCCGTCAGTAACGACAGCGGGCCGGGAAGCGCAATATCAGGCGGCCAGCGCGCTCCGCCCCGGGATCGCGCCGCCACGCAGGGCGCCGGCCTCGGTGCTGCCCCATTGGCCCGCATGGCCGGCGGGAAGCGCGCGGGACAGCGGGCTGGACAGCCAGATGCGCAGCAGGTTGCGTCGCGCGCTCGCTTGCGCGTCATCCGCATAGGCAGTGCGGCCATGCAGCGTGACGTGCTGGTTCATGACCTGGATCTGCCCTGCTTCGAACGGTGCTTCGACGCAGAGTTCATCGGCCAGGGCGGCGAGCATGTCCAACGCCTCAACCTGCAGGGCCGTCAGCGGCGGCACGCCGGGCTGGCCCTGGGCCATTTCCACATAGGTGCGGCTGTACTGGCAGGTGAAGGCGTTGTGCGGGCCGCGGGCAAAGACGGGCATGGGGAAGGGGCGGGATGCCATTCCTTCGCCTTCCTCATCCGCCGGGCGGGCGCGCCAGAAATCCTGGTAGAGCACGGCGAGCAGGTCCGGCCGCCGTGCCGCCATGGCATCATGGATCGCGATGGTGGAGACGATGCGGGAGACACCGCCAGCGATGCCGTTGCTGGCGCAGAGCAGCGCCAGCAGGTCGCACTTGTCCGTGTGGAAGCGCAGCGGGCCGGTGTAGCGGCTGCGGTTGCGGGCGGAGCCATCGGCGCGGGCTTCCCCCGTGCCGGTCTCATCCTTCACCTCACCGAGTACTTCGCCGGTGGTGTTTTGGGGCAGCGGCGTGCCGATGTGGCACATCAGCCCCCAGAACAGGCGCTTCAGATCGCGCGCCGGGTAGCGCGCGGGGTCGAGGCCGGTGATCCGCACCAGCCCCGCGCCACTCTCCATCGCCTCAGCCAGGGCCTTCAGCCGGGGCGCCGTGCGGGGCAGCGGGAAATGCGCGGCGGTGATGCGGGGGATGTCGCGGTCGCCGAGGCCCCCCAGCGCGGCCTCGACCTCCGTGATCTCCGGCGGCGAGAGGGTGACGGACCAGTCCCCGAGCGTGGCGCCTGTCCAGGCCACGGCGCCGCCGATCGGTGACAGGTCCTGCATGATCCTTGTCCCTGATCCCTGATCCCTGGGCGCCTACTGGTCCGCCGTCGCGCCGGAACGGCGGACGACCTCGCCCCACTTCGTGATCTCCGCCTTGATGAAGGCGTCGAAGGTCTGCGGGCTGGTGCCGCCATCGGGCGTCAGGCCGGGCGCCATGCCGCCGAGGTCGGCCAGGCGGCGGGCCATGTCCGGTTCCCGGATGATGACATTCACCTCGTCCGAGATGCGCTGGATGATGGCGGCCGGCGTGCGCGCGGGGGCCTGCAGGCCGAACCAGGCGGTCGCCTCCACGCCCGGCAGGCCGGCTTCCGCGGTGGTCGGCACATCCGGCATGGCGGGGCTGCGTTCCTTCGTCGTGACCGCCAGCGGGCGCAGGCGCCCTTCGCGCAGATGGCCGATGACGGAGGGCAAATTGTCCACGCCCACCTCCACGCGACCGGCGATGATCTCCTGCATCATCGGGCCGGCGCCGCGGAAGGGGACGTGGGCCATGTCGATGCCCGCTTCCAGCTTCAGCAATTCGCCTGTCATGTGCAGCGACGTGCCGGCACCGGAGGAGCCGATGTTGAGGGCGCCGGGGCGAGACTTCGCCAGCGCGACCAGTTCCTGCAGCGTGCGCGCGGGCAGTTGCGGATTGACGAAGATGGCGTTCGGCACGCGCAGCATCAGCGCGACGGCGGCCAGATCCTCCGGCTTCACCGGCATGCGGGCGCCGTAGAGGGAGTAGTTGATGGCGCCGCCGCTGATGGTCTGCATCAGCAGGGTGTGGCCATCCGGTTCCGACTGCGCGACCACCTGGTTGCCGATATTGCCGCCGGCGCCCGGGCGGTTTTCCACCACGACCTGGGTCCCGAGGCGGCGGCCGAGCGGTTCGGACAGCAGGCGGGCGGCGATGTCCGTCGTGCCGGCCGGGGTGAAGCCGACGACCAGGCGGATGGGCCGGCCCGCGGCCCAGGAGGTGCCTTGGGCCAGGGCGGGGGCGGCGAAGGGAAGGGCCAGGGCGCTGGCCAGGGTGGCGCGACGGGTGATGCGCAAGACGATGTCCTCCTCGATGACGCGCGGCGACGTGCCGCGCGCAGCGGGCGCGGGAACTTCCGTCCCGCTCCACCGCTTCCACGCCGTTCCTGCCGCAAGAAGGGCATGGCTTGCAAGCGGCCGGGTGGCTACGACCTGCTACACTGGATTTGCCAGCCGGCCGGGACTCGGGATACGCGCGGGGCGGGATGGAGGGGCGCGGTTCATGCGTTTCATGAGGCTCTACCTGCGGGTGCTGCGGCTGCTGGGCCCGGACCGTTGGGTAGCCTATGGCTTGACCTTCGCGGCGCTGGCGCTGGCGGGGCTGTCCTTCCTGGAACCCGTCCTGTTCGGCCGGGTGATCGACCTTCTGTCGCGGTCGGACCGGATGACGGATACGGCGCTGTGGACTGAAGCCTTCGCGCTGCTCGGCCTGTGGGCCGCGGTCGGGCTTTCGGCCATCGGCGCCAATGTGGCGGTGGCGCTGCTGTCGGACCGGATGGCGCATCGCAACCGCCTGACCATCATGGCGCGGTATTTCGAACATGTGCTGTCCCTGCCGCTGTCCTTCCACGGAGACACGCAATCCGGCCGGCTGATGAAGGTGATGCTGGTGGGGTCGGACAATCTGTTCGGCCTGTGGCTTTCCTTCTTCCGCGAACATTTGACCACCTTCATCGCCTGCCTGGTGCTGCTGCCGCTGACGCTGGTGATGAACTGGCGGCTCGGCCTGCTGCTGATCGTGCTGGTGATCCTGTTCGCGATCGTCTCCGCCTGGGTGATCCAGAAGACCGAGGCCGCGCAGGGCAAGGTGGAGACGCTGCACACGCGCCTGGCCGGCAACGCGCAGGATGCGCTGTCCAATGTGGTGGTCGTGCAGTCCTTCTCCCGCCTGGCCAGCGAGGCACGGCTGTTCGGCGACATCGTGCGCCAGGTGCTGGACCACCAGTTCCCGGTGCTGAACTGGTGGGCGGTGGTCGCGGTGCTGACGCGCGGGGCATCGACCATCACCGTCATCGCCGTCTTCGTGCTGGGCACCATGCTGCATGTTCAGGGCCAGGCGACGGTCGGGGAGATCGTGTCCTTCATGGGCTTCGCCACCCTGCTGATCGGGCGGCTGGAGGGCGCTGTCGGGTTCGTCTCACGCCTCGTGTTCCAGATGCCGTCGCTGGAGGAGTTCTTCACCGTTCTGGATGCCCGGTCCTCCGTCGCAGAGAAGGCGGATGCCAAGGACCTGCAGCGCGTGACTGGCGCCGTGCGGTTTGAGAATGTGGCCTTCGCCTATCCCGGCGGGCCGCGCATCCTGGCCGATGTATCGATGGATGCGCCGCCCGGGCGCACCATCGCCCTGGTCGGACAGACCGGCGCGGGCAAGTCCACCGCCATGGCGCTGCTCCAGCGGCTGTGGGACCCGGTGGAAGGCCGCGTGACGCTGGATGGGCATGACCTTCGCGACCTCACGCTCGACAGCCTGCGGCGCAATGTCGGCGTGGTGTTCCAGGAAAGCCTGCTGTTCAACCGCTCCATCCGCGACAATTTGCTGATCGGCCGGCCGGATGCGAGCCAGGAGGATCTGGAGCGTGCCTGCCGGATGGCGGAGGCGCATGACTTCATCACCGCCAAGCCCCAGGGCTACGACACGATGGTGGGGGAACGCGGCGCCGCCCTGTCCGGCGGCCAGCGCCAGCGCCTGGCGATTGCGCGCGCGCTGCTGAAGGACCCGCCGGTGCTGATCCTGGACGAGGCGACGAGCGCACTGGATGCGGCGACGGAAGCGCGGGTGCAGCGGGCGCTGAAGGCCCTGATGACGGGCCGCACCACCTTCGTCATCGCCCACCGCCTGTCCACCGTGCGCGATGCGGATGAGATCCTGGTCTTCGAGCATGGCAAGGTGGCGGAACGAGGCAGCTTCGAGGCTCTGGTCGCGCAGGGTGGGCGCTTCGCCGAGCTGGTGAAGACACAGCTGACGGGGCCGGAGCCGGTCCCGGCCGCCTGACCGGGCTTTCAACCCCCGCGCGCAATCGCGCGTGGTGCGCACGCAATCCTTGAACCGCGACGCCCCGCGGTGCCACCATCCCCCGCATGGTGGAGGCGGCGCCGGCTGATCCCTCGCGCCCCCTCCCGCAACGGGAGGAAACACGACCATGACGATTGGCATCATCCTGCAGCGCAAGGGCCACGAGGTGGTGTCCATCCAGGCGCATGACAGCGTGGCGGAGGTTGCGAAGACGCTGGCGCGCCACCGCATCGGCGCCGCGCTGGTGCGGGATGGGGCGGGCGACGTGCTCGGCATCGTCAGCGAACGGGACATCGTCCGCGCCATGGCGCTGCACGGCGCCGATGCGGTGGGGATGCCAGCCGCGCAGTTGATGACGCGGGCCCTCCATACCGTGACGCCGCGGACACGGATCGGGGAGGCGCTGACCCTGATGACGGATCGCCGCTGCCGGCATTTGCCGGTGATGGAGGATGATGGCAGCCTCGCCGGGCTGGTCTCGATCGGGGACCTGGTGAAGGCGCGGATCGAGGAAGCGGTGCATGAAGCCGAGGAACTCCGCCACTACGTGGAAAGCGCGGGCTAGCGCGCTTCTCCTCGCGCTGCTGCCGGCTGCGGCGGCAGCGCAGAATCTGACGGTGGCGACAGGCGCGCCACCGACCTCGGTCGATCCGCATTTCTACAACGCGGCGCCGAACTTCGCACTGTCTATGCACATCTTCGACCGGCTGGTGGAGCGGGATGCGGAGGTGCGGGCCTATCCCGGCCTGGCCGCGTCGTGGGAGGCGATCGCGCCGACGGTCTGGGAATTCCGGTTGCGCCCTGGCGTCACCTGGCATGACGGGCGGCCCTTCACGAGCGAGGATGTCGCCTTCAGCGTCGCGCGGCCGCCGCTGGTGCCGAATTCCCCCGCGAGCTTCAGCCCCTTCGTGCGCGCCATCCAGCGGACGGAGGTGGTGGACGCGCATACGGTGCGCTTCCACACGGCGCTTCCGCATCCGCTGCTGCCCATCGAACTCGGCTCCATCGCGATGGTCGCGAAACACGCGGCGGAGGGGCGGACGACGGAGGATTTCAACAGCGGCCGCGCCGCGGTGGGAACGGGGCCGTATCGGCTTGCCTCCTCTATCCCCGGGGACCGGTTCGAACTGGTGCGGAACGACAACTGGTTCGGGCAGCGGGAGCCCTGGAGCCGTGTGACCTATCGCGTCATCGCCAATGACACGGCGCGCACGGCGGCGCTGCTGTCGGGCGATGTGGACCTGATCGACCAGGTGCCGTCCACCGACCTGGCGCGGCTGAAGCGCGACCCGCGCGTCAGCATCGCGGAAATCCAGGGCCTGCGACTGATCTTCATCGCCTTCGACCATTCGCGCACCGGCGGCCTGCCGCAGGTGAGTGACCATGAAGGCCGGCCCCTGCCGGTGAACCCCTTCATGGATGTACGCGTGCGCCGCGCCCTGAACATCGCGGTCAACCGTGACGCGCTGGTGGAACGGGTGATGGAGGGCGCGGCCGCGCCGGCGGGGCAGTGGATGCCGCCCGGCACCACCACCCACGCGCCGGACGTGCCCGTGCCGGCCTTCGATGTCGAAGGCGCGCGCCGGCTGCTGGCGGAAGCGGGCTACCCCCAGGGCTTCCGGATGACGCTGTTCACGCCGAATGACCGCTACCCCAACGATGCCCGCACCGCCCAGGCCGTGGCGCAGATGTGGACGCGGATCGGCGTGCGGACCCAGGTGGATGCGCTGCCCTGGACCAGCTTCTCCGCCCGGTCAGCCCGGCAGGAATTCCCCGCCCGCCTGGCCGGCTGGGGCAGCAGCACGGGGGAGGCGGGGAGCTTCCTGATCTCCGTCATCGGCACCTTCGACCGCGCCGCGCAGCGCGGCGCCGCCAATGCCGCGCGCTATTCGAACCCGGCGCTGGACGCGCTGACGGATCGGGCCGCGACGCTGCTGCCGCTGGAGGAGCGGGCGGCAGTGCTGCGCCAGGCGATCCGTCTGGCCAGCGACGACGTCGCGATGGTGCCGCTTTTCAACATCACCAATTCCTGGGCGACACGCCGCGGCCTGGTGCATCAGCCGCGGATGGATGAGCGGACGGTGGCGATGGGCACGCGGCCCGCGCCCTGATCGCGCTTGATCCGCATCAAGGACGGCGCCGGCGGGACGCCCCAACATGGGATCCAACCACGGCAGAGGAATGGATTCCATGAACCATCATCATCGCAAGACGCTGCACGCCCTGTTCTCCCACCCCGTCAGCAGCAACATCGATCCGAAGCATGTCGCCTCGGTGTTCGAGGCGCTGGGCGCGGAGGTGACTCATGGCGGGCATGGGCAGGTCAAGGTTGCGCTGAACGGGCACGCCCAGGCCTTCCATGACAGCCACCACAGCCTGTCCAAGGACGAAGTCGGCGCGATGCGGAAATTCCTGGAGACGGCGGGCGTGGACCCCGCGCGGGATTACCCGCTGTAGGGCCAGGGTTCCCGGGGCTTGCCTCATCCGGCGGTTGGAGGCGATGCTTCGCCGCCATAGCCCCGGGGGACCCCAACGATGCTCAGCCGCCGCACCCTTCTTGCCGCCTCCGGCGCGGCGCTTGCCGCGCCCGCCCTGACCAGCCCCGCTAGCGCGCAGACGCGCTGGCAGATGGCGACGCCCTATCCCGACGGGAACTTCCACACCCGCAACATCCGGACCTTCATCGAGGAGATCCAGGCGGGCACCGGTGGCCGCGTGCAGGTGCAACTGCATTCCAACGCGAGCCTGCTGCCCATGCCGCAGATCAAGCGCGGCGTGCAGCAGGGCCAGGTGCAGATGGGCGAGATCCTGCTGACCGCCTATTCGAACGAGGACGTGTTCTTCGACGCGGACGCCATCCCGCAGCTCGTCACGAACTTCGCCGAGGCGAAGAAGCTGGCTGACCTGCAGAAGCCCTATATCGAGACGCGGCTCTCGCGGCAGGGCCTCAGCCTGCTCTATACTGTGCCGTGGCCGCCGGCGGGCCTTTACGCCCAGGCGCCGATCCCGACGATCGAGGGATTGCGTGGCCTGCGTTTCCGCACCTTCAGCCCGGCGACCAACCGATTCGCAGCGTTGGTCGGTGCCCAGCCTACGCTGGTGCAGGCGGCGGAACTGGCCCAGGCCTTCGCCACCGGCGTCGTTCAGGCGCAGATCACCTCGGCCCAGACGGGCGTCGATACCTCCGCCTGGGACTACGCGCGGGTCTTCACGCCGCTCGGCTTCTCCATGACCAAGAACGCGGTGATGGTGTCCCGACGCGCGATGGAATCGCTTTCCGCCGCCGACCAGCAGGCGGTGCGCGCGGCTGCAGCAGCAGCGGAGCGTCGCGGCTATGACCTGAGCAGCGAGGCGCAGCGCAGCACGGAAGCGACGTTGGGATCGCGCGGCATGCAGATCGTGCCGCCGACCGAGGAATTCCTGGCCGGGCTGCGCCGCATCTCCGCCACGATGACCGAGGAATGGATCGGTCGCGCCGGCGAGGACGGCAAGCGGCTGATCGACGCCTACCGCGCCTGAGCAGGGCGTGACTGTGGCCCCGGCGCCAGCGCGCCGGGGCTTTTCCTTCGGGGGGAACGACAACGATGATGTTCGGACGTCGCGTGGCACTCGGTGCTGCCGCCGCAGGTCTTCTGGCGCGCGGAGCTTCCGCGCAATCCACGCGCTGGCAGGCGGCCACGGGCTTCGCCGATGGCAACTACCACACGCGGAATCTCCGCGCCTTCATCGCCGATGTCGCGCAGGCGAGCGGCGAGGGCTTGCAGATCCAGTTGCACAGCAACGGCAGCCTTGTCCCCCAGCCGCAGATCAAGCGCAGCGTGCAGTCCGGCCAGATCCAGCTGGGCGAGATCCTGCTGACGGCCTATGGCAATGAGGATCCGTTCTTCGACGCCGATGCGGTGCCCGGCCTGGTGCAGAACCTGGACGATGCGCGCCGCCTGGCCGCGGTGCAGGCGCCCTTCATCGAGGCGCGGCTGGCGCGGCAGGGCCTGGCGCTGCTCTACATGGCGCCCTGGCCACAGGTGGCGATCACCGCGAACCAGCCGATCACGGACCCGGCGCAGTTCCGTGGCATGCGCCTGCGAAGCTACAGCCCGATCTCGACCCGGCTTGCCGCGCTGCTGGGCGCGCAAGGCGTGCTGGTGACCGCGCCGGAAGTCCCCCAGGCCTTTGCGAGCGGCATCATCCAGGCCCAGCTGACGACGGCGCCGGTCGCGGCCGATACCGCGGTCTGGGATTATTCCCGCGTCTTCATTCGCGCCTCCATCGCCACGAGCAAGAACGCGGTCTTCGTCAGCCGGCGGTCGCTGGAGGCGCTGACCGAGTCGCAGCGTAACTCGGTGCTGGCCGCGGCGCGGCAGGCGGAGGCGCGTGGCTGGCGGCTGGCGGAGGAGGCGCAGGCGGAAGCCGAGGCGCGCATGGTCGCGCGCGGCGTGCAGGTCGTGGATGCGTCGCCCGCGCTGCTGGCGGCCATCCGCCAGGCCGGCACGACGATGATCGACGAATGGGTGACGCGCGCCGGCGAGGATGGCAGGCGAATGCTGGAAGCCTATCGCGCCTCCCGCTGAGGCAGCCGGCGCCGCGAAGCTGGGCAGGGGCGGGGCGTTGGCTGCCGCTGCCAGGGCATGTGGGTCTTGCGCCCCTGGCAGGCGGCTCCGATGATCCTGGTACAAGGCTGCAACGCGGGGGCTTCACCATAATGACCATCGACCGCCACGGGATGGTGGCCCGGCCGGCTGGCTGGGGCGCGCCGGCATGAGCATCCCGGGCCTCATCCGCCGCGTGCTCGACGCGACCTATTCCCTGGCGGCAGGGGTGGCGGCGCTGGCGCTGCTTGGCATTTTCTGCGTGATGATCGCTCAGATGGGCCTGCGGGAGGTCGGCATGCAGGTGCCTGGATCCGACGATCTCAGCGCCTATCTCTGCGTCGCCACCACCTTCTTCGCGCTCGCTGCCACCTTCAAGCGGGGGGAACTGATCCGCGTCGGCATGGGGATCGAGAAGCTGTCGCCGCCGGTGCGGCGGGTGGCGGAGATCCTGGCACTGCTGATCGCGGCCGCCGTCGTCGCCTACATCACCTGGTGGACGGCGCAGGACGTGATGTTCAGCTGGGAGATCGAGGAGGTTGCGCAGGGTACGGTGCCATTCCTGATCTGGATCCCGAAGCTCGCCATGCCGATCGGCGCCGGCTTGCTGCTGGTGGCCATCATCGACGAACTCGTCATCGTGCTGGGCGGTGCCAAGCCGACCTATGTCGTGGCCGCGGAAGACCGCGCGGCACGCGGCGACTTCTCGGCGGAGGTATAGCGCCATGGACCTGCTGACGCTCTCATTGTTGCTCCTTGTCGTCCTCTGCATGCTGCTCGGCGCGGGGGTGTGGATCTCCATGAGCCTCGCGGCCGTGGGCTACCTCGCGATGGTGACGACATCGCCGACGCCGGGGCTGTTCCTGGCGGGGGCCATGTGGGAATCGACGGGATCCTGGACGCTGGCCGCATTGCCGATGTTCATCTGGATGGGGGAGATCCTGTTCCGGACCAGGCTGTCGGAAGAATTGTTCAACGGCCTCGCCCCCTGGGTCCGTCGCGTACCCGGCCGGCTTCTGCACGTTAACATCCTTGCATGTGGCATCTTCGGCTCAGTCTCAGGCTCCTCCGCCGCAACCTGCGCCACGGTCTCCAAGATCGCGCTGCCGGAGCTGAAAAGGCGCGGCTACGACGAGAGGATCGCGATCGGAAGCCTGGCCACCGCCGGCACGCTCGGCATCATGATCCCGCCTTCCATCATCATGGTGGTCTATGCGGTGGCGGCAGAGGTTTCGATCGTTCGAGTGTTCATCGCGGGGTGCCTGCCAGGGCTGATCGTGATGCTGCTGTTCAGCGCCTATATTGTGGTCTGGGCGCTGCTGAACCCGGACAAGCAGCCCCCGATGGAGCCGCGCCTTTCCTTCGCGCAGAAGATGCGTGCATCGGCCCAACTGATCCCCTGCGCGATCCTGATCGTCGTCGTCATCGGCAGCATGTTCGTGGGCTGGGCGACGGCGACGGAGGCCGCGGCGTTCGGCGTGCTGGGCAGCCTCGTGCTGGCGGCGGTGACGCGCACGCTCAGCTGGGACAGTTTCCGCGACAGCCTGCTCGGCGCCACGCGGCTGTCCTGCATGATCATGTTCATCCTTGCCGGCGCGGCTTTCCTGACCAAGGCCATGGCGCTGACGGGGATTCCCGCCGCCTTGGCAGAGGGCGTCTCCGCGCTGGGCCTTGGTCCCTACGGCATCATCGCCGTGCTGGTTGTGGTCTACATCGTGCTCGGCACCGCGCTGGATGGCGTTTCCATGATCGTCCTCACGACATCGATCGTTGTGCCGATGATCCAGCAGGCGGGGTTCGACCTGGTGTGGTTCGGCATCTTCATCGTGCTGCTGGTGGAGATTGCGGAGATAACACCCCCGGTGGGCTTCAATCTGTTCGTGATGCAGACAATGACGGGTAAGGACCAGGGAGAGGTCGCGATGGCCTCGCTGCCCTTCTTCATGATGCTCGTGGTGACGCTGGTGCTCATCACGCTGTTTCCGGTGACGCTGGTCACGGGGCTGCCGGAGTGGCTGCTGGCCCGGTGAGCCGACCGGGTTGCCGCCTGGCCACCACGGGTGGCGGTTCACCGGCGGAGGCTGCTATGCTGACGCCGCCTTGATGATGTGGATGGGCCGGAAAGACCATGTCGATCGAGATTGCGGAGGGCATACCGGGTTGGATGTCCGTCGATGACCTTCGGGTCCTGGCGGCACGCGCGGCGAAGGTCAGGGAAGGCGGGCACCTGGTCGAGGTAGGGCCCTTCCTCGGCCGCTCAACCTACGTCTTCGCCACCGCCTGCCACCCATCCGTGACGGTCCATGCGGTCGATCCCTGGTCATGGCTGCCGAGCAACTACGGACCCGATCAGCCCGGGGGGCCCATAGACCCGACCCAGGAAGCAGAGGCTCTGTTCGACAAGCATGTGGCTGCCTGTTCGAATGTGAGGAAGTACAAGGGCTACAGCCCGAACGTCCATCCGCCGGTGTCGGAACGGGGCTTCGACTTCGTGTTCATCGATGGCGACCACCGGAGCCCGGGCTTCGACCGCGATGTCGAATTCTACTACACGCGCATGGCGCCGGACGGCGTGCTGATGGGCGACGACTACACCCCTGACTGGCCGAACATCAAAAGCTTCCTGAAGTCCTTCGCGTCCCGGCACGGTATCAAGCTGAAGCTGCATGGCGAAAAGCTGTGGGAGCTTGTCCGCCAGCCATAGGCCATCCGGGCGGTCCCTCCGCCGGCCTGGAATCACGAAAGGCGCGGGCAGGGTTTCCCCGGCCCGCGCCCTTCCGGCATGAGGCTGGCCTTATCGGCCGGCGCCGCCACCCGACCCGCCGGCACCCGCGCCGCTGCCGCCGCCCGTGTTCACGTCACCCGGCGTGGAGCCGCGCGAGGCTCCAGGCACCTGCTGGCCACCGGGGACGCCTGCGGCGGTCGGCGCGGTCGCCACGCCCGGAGAGGCCGGTGTGGTGGCGGGGCCGGCACCCGACATCGGCGCGTTGCCGGGCACCGGCGCCGCGTTCGGCGTGCCCATGCCACGCTGGTCGTTCCCGCCCTGGCCTGGGCCGCCTTGGGCCTGGCTGGCCTGGCCACCACCCATATAGGCGCGGTCGCGGTCGGACATGGTACCGCGCGTGCCAGCCGTGGTGGCGGCGCTGACGTTCAGCGCGGCCATGGTCTGGCTGTCCAGGCGGCCATTCGGTTCGATGTTGTTGGCGCGCTGGAAATCCATGGTCGCCTGGCGGGACCGTTCTCCCCAGATGCCGTCGGCCGGGCCCGGGTTGTAGCCGCGCGCCGACAGCGCCTGCTGCGCCTGGCGCGCGGACCCGCTGGCGGCGCCACCACGGCTGCTGGTGTTGGTCACGCCGGGGACGCGGGTCTCCGGGTTCTCCCAGACCGGGCGGCCCAAATTCACATCACGCGCATCGGTGGTGGCGCCCGTGATGGCGCCGGCACCGCCGCCGATCGCCGCACCCGCCAGCGCGCCGACAGGCCCGCCAAGCGCGCCGATACCGGCACCGGTCGCGGCGCCCGCCGCCGCACCACCCTGCACGCGTTCCTGGGGATCCGTGCCGCAGGCGGCGACGAGAAGACCCAGGGCCGCGGCACTCATGATCTTGGCATACATCGCTTCGCTCCTCGTTCTTCCGGCATCGCCCCATGAAGGCGGGGCGGGGTCCGGATCATCCGACGGGCGATGAACGCAGCGGTGGCGGCGATGGTTGCGTGGGCGGGCGCGTCCCGCGGGGCGGGAAGCGGCGTCAGCCCGCGGTCGTGATCCTCCCGGCGCCAGCCAGCGCCGCGACGCGCGCCGCGATGGCCGGCGCGGCGGAGGCATCGAGGCCAAGCAGCCGGACGATCCCCGGTGCGAGTTCGGCCTCCGTCGTCTGCGGCAGGGCGGCAAGAAGGGCATGGGCCGCAGCCTCGATTTCCGCGGGCGCGACCATGGCGGCGCGGCGGAGATGCGGCGCGGCCGCGCGGCGGTCCCGCGGCGCCGCCGGCGGCGCATCCTCGGCGGTCCAGAAGCCGCCGGCCTCCGCCACGCCCTGCAACTGGCCCGCCAGGCGCAGCGCCTGCTGCAGCGCGGCGCGGTCGGGTGCTTCAAGCTTCTCCTTGCCCCAGAGCAGGCGGATGCGTTCCAGCACCGCGTCGGTGTGGATGGGCTGCTCCGTGCGGATGATGGCGGCCAGCACCTCCGACAGCGCGGCGAAGGGCATGGCGGGGATGGCGATGGCCGTGTCCACCGCCGGCGTCGCCTCCGCGTAAGGCATGGCGAGGCCGGGATCGGGGCCGCCGGCGGGGGCGGCTTCCGCCGTCTCCGGCTCAGCGCCGAGGGCGGCGCGCAGGCGCGCGCGCTCGGCTTCCGGGCGTTGCAGCCAGGCCAGCGACCAGGCGCGGTGCAGGCGCCAGCCCATCTGGCCGAGCGCGGCGGCGCGGCCGCGTTCGCGGTCCCGCGCGGCGCGGATGCTGGTCCAGTCGCCGGCATCGGCCTCCACGCCCAGGATGAAATCGGCGCCGTCCCGCGCGGCGACGTCGAGGAACAGCCCCGCCGTGCCGACGCGCCCGACGGCCTCCTTGCCCGCCGCCTGGATCTCGGCGCCGATCACGGTCCCCAGCCCCGCACGCACCGCGCCCGACCCGGGCGCCCCGCTTCGCAACCCGCCCGCGGCAGCCTGAAGAAAAGTCTTGAGGGCGGCGGTGCCGCGGCCGGATGCGCGTTCCAGGTCGATATCCTCCGCGCCGATGCCGCTGAAGACGATGCAGCGCTTCTTGGCGCGGGTGATGAGGACATTGAGGCGCCGTTCGCCGCCATCGGCGGAAAGCGGGCCGAAGCGCATGGCGAGCTTGCCGTCAGACCCGCGCGCATAGCCGACGCTGATCATGATGGCGTCGCGTTCGTCGCCCTGCACGTTTTCCAGGTTCTTCACGAAGAAGGGCTCGTGCTCATGCGCGGTGAAGAAGGCCTCGGTCTCCGGGCTTTCGCGGCGGAGCGCCTCCACCGCATCCAGGATCGCGTCGCGCTGCTTGAGGGAGAAGGCGGCGACGCCGAGCGTGTCGCCCGGCGTTTCCTTCGCATGGCGCAGCACGGCCTCCGCCACCGCGCGGGCCTCCGTCCGGTTCACGCCGGCGCCGGCTTCCCAGGTGCCATCCACGCGCGTCAGCGAAAGGCCGAGGGTGGCGGAGCGGGCGCGGGGGGATGGCAGGACGAACAGGCGGTTGCCGTAGAACTCCGCGTTGCTTGTCGCGATCAGGCTTTCGTGCCGGCTGCGGTAGTGCCAGCGCAGCATGACGTTGGGCACGCCGCGCGCATTCGCCAGGCCGAGGATGCTCTCAACCTCGCGCGCCGCCACGGCCTCTCCGGTGTCCTCGACCTCCACGGCTTCGTCATCCTCCGACGTCATGCGCTGGAAGAAGCGCGTCGGCGGCATCTGCTTGTCGTCGCCGACGACGACCACCTGGCCGCAGCGCGCGATGGCGCCGAGCGCATCGACGGGTTCCACCTGCGAGGCCTCGTCGATCACCAGCAGGTCGAAGGACAGGCCGGGGCGCAGGCCGTGCGGTGGTGCCAGGAATTGCGCGACGGAAAGTGGCGACATCATCAGGACCGGCTTCGCGGCCTGCACCACCTGGCCGGCGCGCAGCAGCAATTCGCGGACGGGCAGGTGGCCGCGCTTCTTCTCGAATTCCCCCATCAGCAGGGTGAAGCCGGGCAGATCGCGGAGCCCCGCGATGCGGGATGCGTGGGCCGCGCCGCATTCGCGGCGGGCGAGGTCGATGCGGGCGCGGTCGGCTTCCGCGAATTCGGCCACGAGCCGGTCGAAACCCGCGCCATCGAAGGCCGCGAGCTCCGGCCGCGCGCGCATGGCGGCTTTCAGCAGCGCTTCCTCCAGCGCGAAGTCGAAGGCCGCCCGCGCGGCTTCCGGCGCCAGGCGGCCATCGGCCAGGCGATCCACCAGCGGCCTGAGATCCTCGCCCGCCGCCGCCACGGCGCGGCGCCAGCCGAGCCAGAGGGGCAGCGTCTCCGGCTGGCCGGCCCAGTCGCCGAGGCGGGCGGCGATATCGGCCAAGGGCGGGTCGGAAGCCTGGAATGCGGCATTGGTGTCGAGCGCGGTCTCCGCCACCAGGTCGTGATGCGCCGCGATGGCGGCCTCCACCGGCGCCGGGTCCAGCACGGGCATTCCGGCGGCCAGGGCAGCGGCGGCCTCCGCGCCATGGGTGTCGCGCCAGGCCAGCAGGGCGTGCATGGCGGGGGCATCGCCCCAGATCGTGCCGAAGGCGGCGCGGCCCAGCGCCTCCCCGGCCGTGACGGCGCGGGCGGCCTCCTGCCCGGCCAGCGCGGCATCGAGGGCGGGGAGCGGGTCCGCGCCATCGATGGCGATGCGGGCGGCCAGGGCCTTGGCGTTGCGCTGGGTGGCGGAGAGGAAGCCGAACAGGCCACCGCCGGCCGAGAGCGCCTGGCGGGCCTCCGCGATGCCGGTTTCCGCCAGGGCGCCCTGCTTCAGGCGGCGGTCGGATTGCGCGGCGGCCAGCGCGGCCTGTGCCTCGGCCAGGGCGCGCAGGGGCGCGGGGTCCGCGGCCCAGGCGGGATGGGCCGTGGCGACGCGGTCATGCGCCGGCGCGGCGGCCACGGCACGGGACAGGGCCAGCAGCGCGGCGGCGCCGGCCGCGCCGGGCTGAGGGCGGCCCAGCGCGCGGGTGGCGGGGGCGAGTGCGGCGGCGCCGGCCGAAAGCGCGCGGATCAGCGCGGGCAGGCGGGCCAGCAGGCGTTCCTGCTCGATGGGGGCGAGGTCCGCGCCGATGCCGCGCCAGGCGCTGGCCGGGCCGCCTTCCGCGGCGCGGGCGGCCAGTTCCTCGACCGCGGCCTCGGCGGCCGCGATGCGGTCGGCGGTCCAGTCTCCCGCGGCCAGCACGAAATCGGGTGCCGCCTGCCCGCCGGCGCGCAGGCCGACCAGGCGCCCCACCACGGCGTGCAGCGGGCGGGCGCTGTCGCCCACCGGTGCCGACATGGCACGGGCATGGCCGTTCAGGCGACCGCGCAGCGATCCGAGGCGACGGATCAGCGCATCCCGTTCCGGGCGGCGGGGTGGCGGCAGGGCGAGGGTAGCGCGGAGTTCGTCCAGCACCGCGCGCTTCGACTGCTTCTCGCTGTGCAGTTCCAGGCAGGCGGCGCCGAGGCCGATGGAACCGAGCCGGCGCTGCACCACCTCCAGCGCCGCCAGCTTCTCCGCCACGAACAGCACGCGGCGGCCATCCAGGATGGCCTGGGCGATGATGTTGGCGATGGTCTGGGACTTGCCGGTGCCGGGCGGGCCCTGGATGACGGTGTGGCCGCCGCGGCGCACGGCTTCCGCCGCCAGGGCCTGGCTGCCATCCACGTCCATGACGTGGTCCAGGCGCTCCACCGGGATCTCGGCATCCACATCGGTGTCGTCGGGGAAGGGCGGCGGCGCGACGAGGGCTTCGCCGCCGACCAGCGCGCGGACCATGGGGTGGGTCAGCAGGCCGGGATTGGCGGCGGGGTCCAGATCCCGCCACATCAGGAATTTCTGGAAGCTGAACAGGCCGACCGCCAGCCCATCCGGGTCCACGGCCCAGCCCTCCCGCCCGCCGATCGCCGTGCGGACGCTCTCGGCCCAGGCGGTCGGGTCGTAGGTCTCCGCATCGAAGGCGGGCAGGTCGAGCCGGAATTCGGTGGCGAGCTTCTCCCGCAGGCTGAGGTTCTCCTGCATCTCCAGCCCCGCGGCGCGCAGGCGGAAATTCTGGCCGACGCCCTCGCGTTCGAGCGTCACGGGCAGCAAAGCGAGGGGGGCGAGGCGCTCGGTCTCCGGCGTCGCGGGGTCCCGCCAGGCTAGGGTACCGAGGGCGAGGGAGAGGGTGGCGACGCCCGTTTCCTCCCGCGCCGTGCGGGCATCCTGCATCAGGTCGCGGAGCCGCCGGGACAGGTCCTCCGGCGAAAGGCGGACGCGCAGCCGGGTGTCGCGGCGCGCATCCTCCGCGCTTTGCGCGGCATCGGCCGTGGCGATGCCCTCAGCCCGGCGCGCGCGGGTGGCGCGGCGGCGCGGCGCCGGGGTCTCGGGCGGCGCGGCGGGCGGTGCCCCGGTGGGCGGTGCCTCGATGGGCGGTGCCTCGATGGGCGCGGCCTCGAAGCCGAAGGCGCGGTTGGCGCCCAGCGCCTCAATCACGAAATCGGCGTCCTCATCCTCCAGGATGACGACGCCGCGGGACCGGCCGGGCTTCGGCAGGGCCAGCAGGCGGTTGCGGGTGGACAGGTCGAGCAGCCCGCGGCGGGCTTCCTGCAGGCGGGCGGCGAGGGCGGCGTCATCCATTCGCCGCAGTTAGTGTGCCGGTGCGGCGCCGAGAAGGCGCAGCATGCGGATCTCCTCCAGGTCATGCTCCAGTTCCAGCGCGGTCAGGAGTTCATCATCCAGCTGCCCGTCGCGATGATGGTCGAGCAGCGCGCGGCGCCCTTCCCGCAGCGCTGCCAGGCGGATGCGCATCCTTGCCTCCAGCTCCGCCTGGCCGCGCCCCTTGGCGACACCCTGGAAGACGCGCGCCTTGTCCGTGTATTCGGAGAGCAGGTCCTGCGCGACGGGGCCTTCCAGGATGTCCTCCGCCCGGCGCTGGATCTCCGCCAGCGTGGCGCCGGCGACGTGGCGGCGCACGGCCGCTTCCTCCGGCGCCATGCCGTTGACGGCGGGCTCCTCCACCTTTGTGCGGCGGATCACCCATTCCAGCGTGGTGCCCTGCACCACCAGCGTGGCGAGGATGGCGCAGAAGGCCAGGAAGACCAGCAGGTCGCGTTCCGGGAAATCCAGCGGCAGGGCGAGCGCCGCGGCCAGCGACACCACGCCCCGCATCCCCGCCCAGGAAATCACGATGGCATGGCCGACCGGCGGCGCGGGCTGGCTGCGCCCAACCGAGGGGATGAGGCGGGAAGAGTAGAGGGCCGGGAACACCCAGACGAAGCGTGCCACGATCAAGGCAAGGGAAAGGGCGACGGCGAGCATCACCATTTCCCCCACGCTGTGGGTCGTGATGCGGTCGAGAATCGCGCGGAGTTGCAGGCCGGTGAGGATGAAGACCAGGCTGGTGAGCACGAATTCGACGAACTGCCAGACGGTGACGGCGGCGATGCGGCTTTGCGGCGACAGGCTCGCATGCTGCTTCTGGCCGAGCACGAGCCCGGTGGTGACCACGGCCATGACGCCGGACAGGTGCAGCGCTTCCGCCGCCATGAAGCTGGCGAAGCAGGCGATGAAGCTGGCGGCGACGATGAGGAGCGTGTCCTTCAGCCGCGGGAAGACCCAGGCGCCGGCCAAGCCGACGCCATAGCCGATGGCGATGCCGCCGGCGGCCACCAGGACGAAGGAGGCAGCGGCCTGTTCGATGGCGACGCCGCCCGCGGCGACGGCCGCGATGGCGAAGCGGTAGAGCACCAGCGCCGTCGCGTCATTCACCAGGCTCTCGCCTTCCAGCACCGTGACGATGCGGCGGGGGATGCGCAGGCGGGACAGCACGGCGGCCGCGGCCACCGCATCCGGCGGCGCGACGATGGCGCCCAGCGCGACCGCGGCGGCCCAGGGCAGGCCCGGGATCAGCAGCTTCGCCACCACGGCGATGACCACCGCGCTGAACAGCACGGCGCCCACCGCCAGCAGCAGGATGGGGCGGATATTGGCGCGGAAGGCTCGCCAATCCGTGCGCCAGGCGCTGGCCTGCAACAGCGGCGGCAGGAAGAAGGCCAGCGCGATCTGCGGGTCCAGCGTGACGGCGGGCAGCCCCGGCACGAAGGCAAGCGCCATGCCGCCCAGCACCAGGATCACCGCATAGGGCAGGTTGAGACGGCGGGCGACCAGCGCGAAGCCGATGCAGACCGCGATCAGGGCCAGCACGGCCTCGACGATTTCCATGCGGCCAGCTTAGCGGAATGCAGGGGGGCGGGGACAACCGCCGGTCGCGTCGTGCCGGCGATCGGCGTGCCGCCCGCGTGTCACTTCTTCCGCGTCAGCGCCAGCACCAGCACGATGGCGGCGATGAGGGCGACGGCCACCATGCCCTCCACCACCGGGAAGTTCGGTGCGTCCCGCGCGACGAAGATCGCGGCGACGGCGCCGGCGGCGACCAGCAGGATGCGAAGCAGCCAAGCCATGGGTCATGCCTCCTTGCGCTGTTCCAGCGCCTCGATCCGGTCGAGGGCGCGGCGAAGCAGTTGCATCATCTCCAGCAATTCGCGTTCGCGCAGCAGGTCGATCTTCTCATGCAGCAGGGTGATGTCGGCCTCTGCCCGCAGGTTCACCTGGTAGTCCGCCAGCGCGCGGTCGCGGTCCACCTCCGACTGCCGGTTCTGGCTCATCATGATGATGGGCGCGGTGTAGGCCGCCTGGAAGGACAGCATCAGGTTCAGGAGGATGAAGGGGTAGGGATCCCAGGCATGGGCGCCCGCCACGACATTGGCGATGATCCAGGCCACCAGCAGCCCGGACTGGATGAGGATGAAGCGCCAGGACCCGACCGTGGCGGCGACGCTGTCCGCCAGCCGGGCGCCGACGGTGGGCGGCGGCGGCGCGCTGCCGCGCCGCTGCTTGGCGCGCGCGATGGTGCGGCGCAGATGGGTGGGGTGATGGGACTGGGTCATCCGGGGTCGTCCTTCCCGTTTCGATCCCAGCCTACACCCGCCCCGGGGGTGGAGCCCCGCGGCCTGCCGATGGCAGCGGCGCGTCAATGGCTGTGGCGCAGCGTGCCGCCATCCACATGGATGACCTGCCCGGTGATGTAGCGGGCGCGCGGGGAACAGAGGAACGTCACCAGCACGCCCAGATCCTCCGGCTCCCCGATGAAGCCCACGGGGACCTCGGCGGCGGCCCAGGCCTGGCGCGCTTCCTCATTCGGCAGGATGCGGGCGTCGATCTGTTCCGACCGGATGCGGCCAGGTGGCACCGAATTCACCGTGATGCCATCCCGGCCGAGCTGCCGGGACAGGGCTTTTGCCCAGATATGGACGGCACCATTGGGGGCATTGGCCGCGTTGATGATGTGCGGCTCGTCCGATCCCGTCAGGTTGACGATTCGCCCGTATTTCTGCGCCCGCATGGCGGGCACCAGAGCGTGGGTCATGCGGCGGCCGGCGTGGAAGTTGATCTCCATCGCCTCCATCCAGACCTCATCGGGGCCGAGATCGGTTTGAGGGCGGCTGCCGCCGGCATTGTTCACCAGGATGTCGCAGCGGCCGAATCGGGCCAGCACCGCATCCCGCGTCCGCTCCGCGCAGCCCTTGTCGGTGAAGTCGTCCACCAGGACCAGGGGCTCGGCGCTGGCGGGCAGGGTGGCGGCCAGTTCTTCCAGCAGGTGGCGGCGGCGGGCGAGGATGGCCAGCTTGCAGCCTTCCTCCGCCAGCAGCCTCGCGATGGTGCGGCCGAGGCCCGCCGATGCGCCGGTGACGAGGGCGACCTTGCCCGTGAGTTGCAGGTCCATGCGAGCGTTCCTCCGTTGATCGGCGCCAGGGTGCGTCCTGCGGCGCGCAAGCGAAAGGGGCCGCCCCTTGCGGAGCGGCCCCTTCCTGTATGGGATCCGGGCAGCCGGGGCGGGATCAGCCGCCTTCGGACAGCGCGGTGTCCTTCTTCGCGCGCAGCGACGGCAGCGCCATGGCGGCCAGCGCGATGAAGGCGATGGCGAGCATGCTGGCCGAGATCGGGCGCTCGAAGAACACCATCGCGTCGCCGCGGCTCAGCAGCATGGCGCGGCGCAGATGCTCCTCCATCATCGGCCCGAGAACGAAGCCGATCAGCAGCGGCGCGCCTTCGAGCTTCAGCTTGGAGCAGAGGTAGCCGAACAGGCCGAACGCCACCGTGAGGTAGACGTCGAAGACGTTGTTGTTGATCGAGTACACGCCGATCGCGCAGAAGACGAGGATCGACGGGTAGAGGTAGCGGTAGGGCACCTCGAGCAGCTTCACCCACATGCCGATCATCGGAAGATTGATGACCAGCAGCATGACGTTGCCGACCCACATCGAGGCGATGAGGCCCCAGAACAGGTCGGGCTGCGCTTCCACCATGCGCGGACCGGGCTGGATGCCCTGGATGATCAGCGCGCCGACCATCAGAGCCATCACGGCGTTGGCCGGGATGCCGAGCGTCAGCAGCGGGATGAAGCTCGACTGCGCAGCGGCGTTGTTGGCCGCTTCCGGGCCGGCCACGCCTTCGATCGCGCCGGTGCCGAATTCATGGCGGAACTTCGAAACCTTCCGCTCCACCATGTAGGAGCCGAAGGAGGACAGCGCCGCGCCGCCACCCGGCAGGATGCCGAGGACGGTGCCGAGTGCCGTGCCGCGCAGGGTCGAGGGAATGGCGCGGCGGAATTCGTCCCGCGTCAGGAACAGGCTGCCGACCTTGTGGGTCAGCACATTGCGGCTTTCCGGGCGTTCGAGGTTAAGCACGATCTCGGCGATGCCGAACATGCCCATGGCGATGGCAACGAAGCCGATGCCATCGGACAATTCAGGAACGCCGAAGGTGAAGCGCTGCTGGCCGGTCTGCACGTCGGTGCCGACAAGGCCGAGGCCGACGCCGAGCACCACCATGCCGATGCCCTTGATCACCGAGCCCTGCGCCAGAACCGCGGAGATGATCAGGCCCAGGAACATGAGGGAGAAGTAGTCGGCCGGGCCGAATGACAGCGCGACCGAGGTGAGCAGCGGGCCGGAGGCCGCGACAACAATGGTCGCGACCGTGCCGGCGAAGAAGCTGGCCAGCGCGGCCGTGGCGAGTGCCGCGCCGGCTCGACCGTTGCGGGCCATCTTGTAGCCTTCGAGGACGGTCACCACCGAACTGACCTCGCCGGGCAGGTTCAGCAGGATGGCCGTTGTCGAGCCACCGTACTGGGCGCCGTAGTAGATGCCGGCGAGCATGATGATGGCAGTGGTCGGGCCCATGCCGAAGGTGATCGGCAGCAGCAGCGAGATGGTCGCCACCGGGCCGATGCCGGGAAGCACGCCGATGGCGGTGCCGATGAAGGCGCCGAGCAGTGCGAAGGTCAGGTTCTCGAACGACAGCGCGACGCTGAAGCCGAGAGCGAGGTTCGAGATGAGGGTTTCCATTGTTCGTGTTCCCTCAGCGGCGCCAGAACGCCGGCCAGATCTCAATGCGGATGTCGAGTTCTCGTATGAACACCCACCAGCATAGCGCGAGGAGGAAGATGATCAGGCCAACCACGCCCTTCCATCGATGCGTGTTGTCCGCCAGCGTCGAGATGCAGATCGTGACCGCCAGCGTCAGGAACAGGCCCGCCCATTCAAGGAT
This sequence comes from Falsiroseomonas sp., assembly GCF_051859025.1. Taxonomy (GTDB): domain Bacteria; phylum Pseudomonadota; class Alphaproteobacteria; order Acetobacterales; family Acetobacteraceae; genus Falsiroseomonas. The sequence continues at coordinate 80,641 of NZ_JBHYGL010000016.1, forward strand.
CAAGCCGAATACGGTCAGCGCCGTGAGGACGAGAACCAGCTCGCGCATCGCCCAGCGTTCGAGCTTTTCGGGGCCGTTGAACAGCCCGAGGAGGAAGATGATCCCGCCAAGACCGAGCAGCAGCCAGAAGGTGAGCATGGGCATGTAGCCAGGGCCCATGCGGCGGGCAGTGCCCAGCGTATGGTCCTGGTTGAGCCAGAGCCCAGCGATCGCGATCCCAGCCAGCATAAGGCCGGACGCGACGTCCTTTGCGTTGATCTTCATTCTCACCTCGTTCTTGCCCGGTTTGCGCCGGCGCGTAGCCCGTTCCCATCAACCATTGCAGGCCGACCGCACTGCCGGTCCTGCAACTCCCCAACAAGGCGGATAGCCGGCCAGAACCGCATCCTTAACCCTGTTCAACCCTAGGCCAAACGGCTTCGCTCACGCAATCGAGAGCTTTGTAAGCCGCCGTCCATCCGGATATTCGTCTAG
>NZ_JBHYGL010000017.1:0-77129 GCF_051859025.1 Falsiroseomonas sp.
CTAGTCTGCCGTAGCTCCGGAGGTCCGCACAACCGGGGCCCATGCCGCAACCTCGGAGGCGACGAAGGCGCCGAATTGCGCCGTCGTCATGTCGCCCGGCGTGCCGCCCAGTTCCGCGAAGCGCTGGCGCGATTCGGGGGTGGCGATCACCGCCATCGTCTCCCGGTGCAGGCGTTCCACGATCGGCGCTGGCATCCCGGCCGGGCCGGACAGCGCGAACCAGGATGTGCTGACCAGGTCGAAACCCTGTTCGCGGAAGGTCGGCACATCGGGGAAGGCGGGGTGCCGTTCCGCGCTGCTCATCGCGATCGCGCGCACGCTGCCCTGGCGGACATGGCCCGCGGCGGAGGGAAGGCTGTCCGACATCATCGGCACCTGGCCCGCGATCACCGCCGTCATCGCCGGGCCGGCGCCGCGGAAGGGCACGTGGGTGTGGTCGATCCCTGCCATCTCGCTGAACCGGACCAGCAGGAGGTGGTTCGACGAACCGGCGCCGGAGGACGCCATGTCGAGCCCGCCGCGGCGCGTCTTCGCGATGCGGACGAGGTCGGCGAGGTTGCCGATCTCGCTTCGCGGGTTCACCACCCAGACGGAGGGGTTGGTGATGACCATGGCGATGTGGGTGAAGGACCGGACCGCGTCGTAGCGTACCCGGCTGCCGTAGAGGGCGGGGCTGATCGCGTGGCTCGCGATGTTGCTCATCACCAGGGTCTGGCCGTCCGGTGCCGCGTCAGCGACCACCTGGCTGCCTGTCGTCGCACCCGCGCCGGGGCGGTTCTCGACCACGACAGGAACGCCCAGTCGCTGGGCCAGCCCATCGGCCACCAGCCGGGCGCTGAGGTCCGTGCTGCCGCCGGGCGCGAAGGGCACCACGAGGCGGATGGAGCCTGACGGCCATGTCTGGGCGCGCACCAATGATGGCGCGGCTACCGCGGCAGCGGTTCCGGCGATCAACGCGCGGCGATGGATGAGCCCCGGCATTCGGCCTCCTTGGACGTTGGCAGGCGTATGGCACGCAGTTTCCGGCACTCGCAAGCCGGCGCTTCTTGCCATGACCACTTCTTCACCTACCATGGCGCCAGTAAATTGCGCGGAGTCAACGCCCATGCTCATCAACGATCCCGGGCGACGCATCCGGGAAGCCGTTTCGGCCATGGAGCCCTCCCTGGTCGCGATCCGCCGCGACCTGCACGCGCATCCCGAACTCGCCTTCGAGGAAACACGCACCGCGGGTGTCGTGGCTGCTGAACTCGCGCGGCTGGCGATACCGCATCGCGCGGGGCTCGGCCGCACCGGCGTCGTCGGTGTGATCGAAGGCGGGCGGCCAGGCCCGACGCTCGCCATCCGCGCGGACATGGACGCCCTGCCGATCCATGAGGATACGGGCCTGCCCTACGCCAGCACCGTCGCCGGCAAGATGCATGCCTGCGGCCACGACATCCACACCACCACGCTGCTCGGCGTCGCTGCCGTGCTGCGCGACATGGCGCCGCAACTCGCCGGCCGCGTGCTGCTGGTGTTCCAGCCGGCGGAGGAGATTCTTGAAGGCGCCGCCGCAATGATCGCCGATGGCGCGGCGGAGGGGATCGACCTCGCGCTCGGCTTCCACAACCATCCCGACATGAAGGTCGGCACCTTCGGCTTCGCGCGCGGCGCCTGCCTCGCGGCCTCCGACCGCTTCGACCTGATCGTGCGCGGCAAGTCGGGCCATGCGGCGCATCCCTATGCCGCCGTCGATCCCATCGTCGCCGCCGCGAATTTCGTCGCGCAGGTGCAGACGGTGGTGAGCCGGGAGGTGAAGCCGCTGCATCCCGCCGTGGTCACGATCGCGCAGTTCACCGGCGGCACCACCTACAACATCATTCCCGAACGCGTGCACCTCCGCGGCACCGTGCGGACGCTGCACGAGGCGGCGCGCGAAACGGCGGAGGTCGCGATCCGCCGCCTGGTGGCGGGGCTGGAGACGGGAATGCGCGTGGCCTGCACGCTCGACTACCAGCGCAAGGTGCCGCCGCTGGTCAATGACGATCGCGTGCTGGAACCCACCATGGCCGCCGTGCGCGCGCAGTTCGGCGAGGTGGTGGAGGAAGGCGAGGCCTCCATGGGCAGCGAGGACTTTGCCGAGTTCGCGGCGCGCGCGCCGTCCTTCCAATTGCGCATCGGCAGCGGTGCGGAGGGGCGCGACGACCGACTGCACAACGACAAGTACCAGCCTGATGAACGCTGCATCGGCCTTGGCGTGCAGGCGCTGAGCCGTGCCGCGCTGGACCTGCTGTCTTGAAGGTCTGCGTCTTCGGTGCCGGCGCCATCGGCGGGCATCTGGCGGCGCGGCTGGCGCGCGGTGGCGCGGAGGTTTCGGTGATTGCGCGCGGCGCGCACCTCGCCGCCATGCAGGCCAATGGCCTGACCGTTCATGCCCATGACGGCACGCATGTCGTGCCCGTGCGCGCGAGTGCGGATCCTGCCGAACTCGGCCCGCAGGATGCCGTGGTGGTCACGGTGAAGGCGCCGGCGCTGCCCGCCGTCGCGGCGGGCATCGGCCCGCTGCTGGGGCCGGATACGCCCGTGGCCTTCGTGATGAACGGCATTCCCTGGTGGTACTTCCTGGCCGGCGACGTCCCCATGGCGGGGCTGCGTCTGCCGGAGATCGATCCCGACGGTGTGCTGGAACGCAGCATCGGCATCCGCCGCACCATCGGCGGCGTGGTCTATTCCGCGACGGAGGTCATCGCACCTGGCGTGGTGCGATCCGAACACGGCAATATCCGCGTCATCCTGGGCGAACCCGATGGCAGCGTCAGCGACCGAGCGAAGGCGCTGTCCGGGGTGCTGGAAGCCGGCGGCATGCCATCGCCCGTCACGCCCGACATCCGTGCGGCGGTCTGGGCGAAGCTGCTCGGCAACCTGTCCTCCGGCCCCATCTGCGCGCTGACGCGCCGTGGCGTGCGGGACAGCCTGGCGGATCCGGAACTGCGCGCCATGGCGCGGACGGTGGCGGAGGAAGGGCGCGGCATCGCGGCCTCCCTCGGCATCGCCATTCCCGACGACGTGATCGATCGCGTCGCGGCCAGCAACATGCAGCACAAGCCGTCCATCCTGCAGGACCTTGAACTGGGCCGGCCGATGGAAATCGATGCGCTGTTCGGCCTGCCGCTGAAACTGGCGGGCCTCACGGGGGCGAGCGTGCCCAACCTGTCGCTGCTGGTGGCGCTGGTGAAGCAGGCGGCGCGCGGCGAGGGCCTTTATCCGCCGATCGGGTAGCGATTCAGCGCGGCATTTCCACCTGCCCCAGCACCCAGCCTTCCCAGCTGCGGATCCAGGGGTCGTCGGGCACATGGTCGGGCTGCCGCCCATCCAGCACGGCGATCATCGCCAGCAGGCCGAGCACGCAATCCATCCGGTCCTCCCCGGCCGCATCGGCGCCGAAGCCGGCCTGCATCATCGCCACCAGCGCCGGGGAGGGCTCCACCCGCAGGCGGGCCATGGCGGCGGCGAGTGGCGCGGCCAGGGCGCGGCGGGGGGCTTCGGCCCGCTTGCTGCCGGGCATCACCAGGCCAAGCTGCCGCAGCGCCTCCGCCGGATAGACCTCCGCCAACACGGCGCGGCCTGGGGCGAGCAGCGCGTGCAGCGCCCCATCGAAGGGCCACAGCGCGATGGGGGCGCGGTTGGCCAGGGCAGGGGCCAGCCAGTCCCGCCAGGCGCTGATGGCGGCCTTGCCGGATTGGTTGGCGCCCAGCGTCCAGAATACCGGCGCGCCGGCCGGGCGCAGCGCGGTCGCGCGGTCGCACCAGCGGGAGAGGCCCTGCGCGGAGCCCAGGCCGATGGCGGCCGCATGGGCGGCGCGTGTCATGCCCTTCACGCCGCGGGCGGGGTAGAAGGGGCGGGCGGCGCTCACCGTTTCCAGCGTCGGGCTGACCGTGAAGAAATCCGGCATCGCGGTGAGACCCGCGAGGAACTGGCGGAAGCCCGACTCGGGGCGCTGCGCCGCCCATTCGCGCGGCACGCCGAGGGGAAGGTCGAGTCCCAGCGCGACCGGCACGCCTTCCGCCAGCAGGGTCGGAAGCAGCGATGCGGTATCGCCCACCAGGCGCGGTGCCTCCGCCTGCCAGCCGCTATCGCCGCGCCGGGCGAGGGCGATCCAGCGCTTGGCGGGGCTGATGCTCCAATCCGCATGGGCGGCGATCACGGCTTTCGCTTCCAATGGCTGCGCCCGGTCATGCCATAGTGGCATCGAGGCCGGGAGAGGATGTCCGATGTCGAGCACCAGCGGGGTTCAGCCCCTTCGCGGCGAGGATTCCCAGCCGCTCCGCGGCGAGGATTCCCAGCCGCTCCGCGGCGAGGATTCCCAGCCGCTCCGCGGCCAGGATTCGGTTCACCCTGACGGCCAGTATTCCGCGCTCGCAAAACTGTTCCACTGGGTCACGGTGCCGCTGATGGGGCTGGCGCTGGCTTCCGGCCTGGTCATCCGCTTCATCAAGGATGATCCGAAGATGGCCTTCTACGCGCTGCATGAAAGCATCGGCCTGCTGATCCTGGGGCTGGCGGTGGCGCGGCTGGCCTGGCGGGGCATCAGCCGCCCGCCCGCGCTGCCGGACCACCTGCCGGCTTCCATGCGCGCCGCCGCGGCCGGCGTGCATCACGCGCTTTACGCGGCGCTGATCCTGCAGCCCCTGCTCGGCTTCTTCACCACCAATGCCTATGGTTTTCCGCAGCAGGGCGCCACGGCCTTCCTGGGCTTCATCGACCTGCCGAAATTCATGGAACCCTGGGCAACCCTGGCGACCGTGCTGCACTGGGGGCACAGCATCATCGGCTGGCTGTTCCTGCCCCTGCTGGCCGCCCATATCGGCGGCGCCATCTTCCACCATGCCATCCGCAAGGACGGCACGCTGATGCGGATGTTGTAAGGCGGGAACTACTTCTTGAGCGGCTGATGGGCCTTGTCGAGCAGGCGGCCGAACCAGCCCTTGGGCGCGGGCGGCTTCTCGGCCTCCGCCACCTTCGCGGCTTCGGCTGCTTCCAGCTTCGCGCGGCGGTCCTTCTCGGCCAGCCACTTCTCGAGTGTCATGCCGGCCTTCGCGGCGCGCTTCGCCTCATAGGCGCGCTGGCCTTCGGTCAGTTCCTGCGGCTTCGCCATGGGCTGGGGCACTCCCTTTCGCGTGAGTGAATGGCGTGGCGCGGCCGGCTTCGCAAGGGCCCGGCGGGTGGGTGCGCATCACGGCTTGCCTGCGGCGCCCGACGGGCCGAGGGTGCGGCCCCATGGATCCACGCGTGAAGGCCGGCATTTGGGTTTCGATGGCATTGCGCCTGTCCGACATCGCCGGACGGTCGGGCGCAGTGCTGCGCAAGGGGGACCCGGATTCGGGTGGCATCCTCTGCGTGCTGCGGGGCAGGGAGGGGATCATCGTCCTGTCCCAGGTGCGGGACGCGGAAGGCCGTCCCGCCTGGCTGCGCGGCACCGGGCCGGCGCCGGTCGATGACCAGGCGGCCGATGCCTATGTGGAGCGCCAGGTGAAGCGGGACCCGGATCTCTGGGTGGTGGAGTTCGACGCCCCGGACCTGAAGACACCCTTCGAGGCGACGATCCTGTAGAGGCCCCGCCCCCGCCTGCGCGGGGGAGGGGCCTGCCGGTTCAGGCCGCGGCTTGGCGGCGGAGCTGGCTGGTCAGGTTGCCGATCGCGCCCTTCAGCGCCTCGCCCTGGCGGGCGACCTCGGTGCTGGCGCGCTTCACTTCCTGCAGCGCCGTGACCGCGTCCCGAGCCGCATCACCCACGCCGGCGATGCCGCCGGAGACAGTTCGCGTGCCGACCGCCGCGTCATTCGCCGCGCGGGCAATCTCCCGCGTCGCCGCGCCCTGTTCCTCGACCGCGGAAGCGATGGCGGTGGCGGTGGTGCTGGCCTTGTCCACCGCTTCCCCGATGCCGCGGATGGCGTCCACTGCCGCGCGGGTCGTGGCCTGGATGTCGGCGATCTGGCGGTTCACCTCCTCCGTCGCGCGGGCGGTCTGGGCGGCAAGGGTCTTCACCTCCCCGGCCACCACGGCGAAGCCCTTGCCGGCCTCGCCGGCACGCGCGGCCTCGATGGTCGCGTTGAGGGCCAGCAGGTTGGTCTGGCCGGCGATGTCGCCGATCAGGCGCGTCACCTCCCCGATCTTGCGCGCGCCGTCAGCCAGCGCGGCCACGGTCTGGTCCGTCGCACGGGCGCGGTCGGCGGCTTCGCCGGTCGCGGCGGCTGAGGAAGCGACCTGGCGGGCGATCTCCGACACGGTGGCGGAAAGCTCTTCCGCCGCCGCGGCCACGGTCTGCACCGAATTGCTGGCCTGCTGCGCGCCGGAAGCGGCGCCGGCGGTCTGTTCCTGCGTATGGATCGCCGTCTGCCCGACCGTGGTGGCGGAGGCATCGAGCTGCGTCGCCGCGGCGCCGAGCGTGGCGGCGACGGCGCCGAGGGAGCTTTCGATCTGCTCCGCGAGTTGCAGCGTCGTGGCGCGGCGTTCACGGCTCGCGGCTTCGCGCGCCTCGGCGGCTTCCGCTTCCAGTTCGCGGGCACGGATGGAGTTCTGCTTGAGCGCCTCGACCGCCAGGGCCATGCCGCCGAGTTCGTCGCCACGCTCGGTGCCCGGCACGGGCTGGTCCAGCTTGCCATCGGCGATTCGAGCGAGGGAGGCGGTCAGCGCAGCGAGCGGACGGATCACCGTCAGCAAGATCATCAGCCCCGCCAGCAGCAGCGTGACCGGCACGCCGATGCCGACGGAGAAAAGGGCCGTGTGCCCGATCCCGTCCAGCACGCGGTCCGCTTCCTCGTATTGCGTCTGGGACTGGGCGGCGGCGCGTTCCTCGATCTGGCGAAGCAGGGTCCGGGCCTCGCCAACGCTTCGCGCCGCGTCGAGCGCCAGTCGCCCGGCCTCATCCAGGCTGCCGGTGCGCGAAAGGTCGCGGATCCGGTTGGCGATCGGTTCGTAGATGTCCAGCATGCCGCGCAACGTACGCAGATCGGCCTGGCCTTGGGTGGACGCGCTGCGGGCCACCTCATCCAGCCTCTCGCCCAGCATGGCGCGTTCACGCTCCATCGTCCGTTCGAAGGTCTCGCGGCGTTCGGCGGGCAGGTCGATCGGCAGGAATTCCACGGCGCGGGCGTAGGACAGTAGGTTGCTGGTGGCGCGCCCGGCGGCGAAGACGCGTTCGGTGGCGACGCGGTTCGCGATGGACCGCGCCTCGATGTCCTTCGATGCGCTGTAGGCGTTCCAGCCCAGCAGCGCGGCCACCGCCCCCACCAGCGCGATGGCAGCCAGAAGCTTGGGCAGAAGACGGATGCGGTTCAGTTGCGTGAGCACGGGTGGACCTCGGCGTTCATCGTCAACCGGGACGAGTTGTCCCAGGACTGCGTTTCTTTTGCCGAGGCGCGTGTTGACGCTGTCTTACTCCGTGGGATTTGTGGATGATTGTCCACGCCAAGCGAAAAATTTGTCCAGATCACCACCGGGCATGCGGGCGCCCAGCGCATCCAGGTCGCCCTGCATCAGCCGTGTCGCCGCTTCTGTCACGGCGCGCCAGGCGATGGCCGCCAGGGCGCCGCCGATGCTGACACGACGCACACCGAGCGCCGCGAGATCGGCCATGGAGAGCCCGATCGGGCGATGGACAAGGACATTGACGGGGCAGGGCCCCGCGACGCGCACCACCGATTCGATCTGTGACGCGGTCGTCAGCCCGGGCACATAGATCACATCCGCCCCCGCATCGCGGTAGGCGGTGATGCGGAGGAGCGATTCGAGCAGCGGGTCCGGATGACCGGTGAGGAAACACTCCGCCCGGCCCACCAGCATGACATCGGCGCCTGATGCGTCGATGGCATCCCGCGCCACGCGCAGCCGCGCAACCGACTCGGTGAGCGGGAAGAGCGGCCGGGCCGGATCGCCGGTCGCATCCTCCACCGACAATCCCGCGACGCCGGTCGCGACGCAGCGCGTTACGGCTTCGGCCACCTTGGCCGCGCCCTCCCCGAAGCCATGGCCGAAATCCGCGTTCACCGGCAGGTCGGTGGCGGCCACGATCTCCGCGATGGCTGCCAGCGTGGCATCGAGGTCGAGAGCCCCGTCCGCCAGGCCGCGCGCCCAGGCGGCGCCGCTGCTGGTCGTGGCCAGCGCCTTGAAGCCCTGGCCCGCCAGGTAGCGGGCGCTGCCGGCATCCCAGGGGTTGGGCAGCAGGAAGCAGCCTTCCGCGTGCAGCGCCCGGAAGGCGGCGCGCCGCTCTGCGAAGGGGTCCATCATTCCGTGCCGAAGCAGCGGTCCCCGGCATCGCCAAGGCCGGGGACGATGAAGCCGCGATGGTCCAGCTTCTCATCCAGCGCCGCCGTGAAGATCGGCACGTCCGGATGCGCGGCCGCGAGTTTCGCGACCCCTTCCGGCGCGGCCACGACGCAGACGAAGCGCAGATGCGGCGCGCCCGCTTCCTTCACCCGCTGCACCGCCGCGATGGCACTGCCGCCGGTGGCCAGCATGGGGTCGAACAGGATGGCGCCGCGCGTCTTCACCTCCGGCGGCATGCGCAGCATGTACTGGCTCGGCTTCAGCGTGTGTTCGTCCCGCACCAGGCCGACATGGCCGACAGGGGCTTCCGGCAGAACCTGCATGCCCCCTTCCATCAGGCCGAGCCCGGCGCGCAGCACCGCGACCAGCACGGGCTCCGGTGCCTCCAGCATGCGGTGGTCCATTTCCGTCAGCGGGGTCGTCACCTTCGCCATCACGGTCGGCAGGCCGCGCGTGGCCTCCATGGTCAGCAGCGCGCCGATTTCGGCCAGCAGCCGGCGAAAGCGGGCGGAGGGGGTGGCGGCATCGCGCAGCGCGGCCAGGCGATGGGCGAGCAGCGCGTGATCGACGATGTGGAGTTGCGGGACCATCTCGGGCTTCCAGGCAAAAGGGGTGGCGTCATGCAGGTGGCGAAGGTCAGCGGGGCGTGACCTCGACCACCGTGAGGTCGGCGGAAACGCGCTGGGCCGCGGCGCGGGCGGCGGCGATGGCAGCACGCAGCGCGGTGGCGAAATCCTGCACCGGTTCGATGATGGGACGCGGCGTGGCGAAAAGCGGTGCCTCCGACGCCACGGCCAGCACCAGGTCGGTGCCGAAGGGCGGCTCCGCCATCCAGCCCGGGAAATTCGGGCGCGGGGTGCCGAGGCGAAGCCGCAGCCCGGCCTGCTGCCGGCCCAGCGTCTCCAGCGTCACCGCCTTGTTGTCGGAGGACAGGTAGACCAGCGTGACATGCGCCGCCCAGTCCGGCAGCGCCACGTCGAAGAGCAGCGGATCGCCTTCCCGCACCGGATTGCCATTGCCGAGGCCGATGCGCATGGCCGCGGCGCCGGCGGAGGGCTCCACCGGCCGCAGCGCTTCCAGCACCGGGCAATAGGGGCCGTCGAATTCCGCGACGGCCAGGCGCGGCGTGGCGCCCGGCAGCGCGGCGCGGAGCCGGGCCTGGCTGCCACGCGGCCCGATGCCGGCCACCAGGCTGCCGCCCTGCAATTCCGCGACGCGCCCGCAGGCGAGCCCGCGGATCGCTTCCTGCGTGTTGCGTGCCGGCGTCGGTGCCGCGGCGCGCGTGCCGGCGGGCCCGGCTTCCAGGCGCAGCTCGATCCGCCGGTTGCGGGCAAAGGCGTCGGGCGTATCGCGGTCATCCAGCGGCTGGGTGTCGCCGAAGGCGGCGGCGGCCAGGCGGTTGGCGGGCAGGCCTTCCTGCATCAGCAATTGCGCGACCGCGATGGACCGCGCGGCGGAGAGTTCCCAGTTGCTGGCGAAGCGGCCACCGCCGCGCACCGGGCTGCGATCCGCATGGCCATCGACGCGCAGCACCCAGGCGAGGTCCGGCGGGAACTGCCCGGCCAGGTCGATCAGCACGCGGGCAAGGTCGCGGATCTGCGCCTGGCCACCCGGCGACAACTCCGCGCCGCCGACGGGGAACAGCACTTCCGACTGGAAGACGAAGCGGTCACCGACGATGCGGACTTCCGGCCGGTCGCCGAGCACGCGGCGGAGACGGCCGAAGAAGTCGGAGCGATACTGCTGCAACTCCTCGACCCGAGCGGCCAGCGCCGCGTTCAGCCGCGCGCCCAGGTTGACGATCTGCGCGTCCTTGTCCCGGCCTGCATTCTCCTCCGCTTCCAGCGTCGCGGCGACGCGGGCGAGTTCGGCGCGCAGCGCCTCCAGCTGGCGCGTCAGCAGCGCGACCTGGGTGCGGGCGCTTTCGGACAGGCGGGCATATTCGGCGGCCTGCCCATCGGCGGCGGTGCGGGAGCGTTCGGCATCCTGCACGCGGCGGCTGGCCTCCGTCGCGAGGAGCGTGGCGGCGGCCCGCGCCCGATCGGCATCCTGGGCGGCGCGCTGCGATTCCTGGGCCACGCGTTCGGCCGCGGCGCTGCGTGCTTCCGCGACGCCGGCGCCCTGCCGCGCCTCCCCGGCCAGGCGTTCGGCGGCGGCGGTGCGGGCGGCCGCTTCGGCAGCTGCGCGATGGGCGGCGCTGGCGCGCGCCGCGGCTTCGGCAGCCTCCCTCTCAGCAGTCGTGGCGCGGCCGGTGACGTTGGCGAGCAGGCGCTGAGCCTCCCCCAGTGCCGCTTCCGCCGTGCCGCGCAGCCTTTCCTCATCGCCGGCGCGTGCCATGGCCGCCGCCGCCTGGCGTTCCATCTGGTCCCGCAGGGCTTCCAGGCCGCGGATCTGGTCGGTCAGCCGGGCGATGTCGGACAGCCGCGCCTCGATCGTCGCGCGATCGGCGCGGACGGTGCGGTCCAGCGCGGCCGCTTCCTCCCGCAAGGTCGCGATATCCCGCTGCGCGGCGGCCAGAGACGCGCGGGCGGCGGCGAGGTCGCGGGCCAGCGCCTCGGCTTCCCGGCGGCGGGCTTCCAGCGATTCCGTCGCGGTGTCGCGCGCCTGGCGCGTGGCGGCCAGGTCGCGCGCCAGCGCCTGGCCCTGGTCGCGCGCCTGCGCCAATTCGCGTTCGCGCTGCGTGCGCTGGTCCCGTTCGGCGGTCAGGTTGCCCGACAGCGCCGTGATCTCGTTCCGCGCCATGGCGAGGTCACGCTGCGTCGCTTCCCGCGTCGTGCGTTCCTGGGCGAGGTCGCGCTGCGTCGCCTCCCGCGTGCCACGTTCCTGCGCCAGGTCGCGCGCAAGGGCGGTGGATTGGTCGCGCGCCGCCGCCAGGTCCCGGCGCACGGCCTCCAGCGCCGCACGCTCCGCCGCCAGCAGGCGCTGCGCGTCGGTCAGGGTGCGGACGGTGGCCGCGGCATCGCCGCCCGCGGCCTCGGCCCGCGCCAGCGCCTCCGCCAGACGCCCTTCGAGTTCCGCGATGCGCGCGGCACCGCCACCGGCGGCGAGTTCCAGATCCGCGATGCGGGCAGACAGGCGATCGCGTTCCGCCCGTGTCGCTTCGCGTTCCGCCGCCAGGCGGTCCCGTTCCTCCCGCAGCACGGAGAAGTTGCGGGCCAGCGCCTCCCGCGCCGCGCTGCTCGCGCGCAGTTCCTCCGCGGTGCGGGAGAGCCCGGTGCGCAGTTCCTCCGCCTGCCCGCGTTCCAGCGCCAGCAATTCGGAGAGTTCGCTGACTTGCCGGTTCAGCCGTTCCAGCGCCCGGTCGCGCGACGACAGCGCGACGGAAAGGAAGCCCTGCGCCAGCACGAAGACGAGCAGGACGAAGATGATGACCATGAGCAGCGTGGACAGCGCGTCCACATAGCCCGGCCATGCCTCCAGCCCGCCACCGCCCTTGCGCCTGCGCCGGAGTGCCATCAGCGCGGGGGTTCTTCGGCGAGGGCGGCAATGGTGCGCGCCAGGACCTTGATCTCGTTCCGGATCTCGCTCGTCGCCTGCATGCGGCCCTGGGTCATCTCCTCCAGGATCCGGGCCAGGTAGAGTTCCTGGTTGCGGATATGGCCGCGGCTTGCCTCATCCAGCGCGCCATTCGCGGTGGCTTCGGCCATGCGGGCGAGCGTGGGCGCCAGCGTCGCCTGGCTTTCCGCCATGCGGGACATCAGCACCTGCGCCGCGCGCATCTGGTCGGCCAGGATCGAAAGCCGCTCCGTCAGCGTCATCAGCGCCTGGTTCGACTGCACGCGTCCTTCCTCGCCACGGGCGATGGCGCGGTGCAGTTCCTCCATGTTCTCGGCGCTTTGTTCCAGCAGCGCCTGGACATAGGCGGGCATGGAGCCTTCGCCGTCGCCGCCCAGCGAACCGCTGGACAGCCGCGTGGAGGAGGCCAGCCAATCCTCCAGCTCCACATAGAAGCGGCTTTGCGCCTGGCCGGCCTGCAGGTCGAGGAAGCCCAGCACCAGCGCGCCGGCCAGCCCGAGCATGGATGAGGAGAAGGCGATCGACATGCCGCGAAGCGGCTCCGCCAGCCCCTGCTTCAGCTGGTTGAACAGCTGGTTGATGTCGCCGGAGCCGACCGACATGTTGGTGATGACGTCGGAGACGGAGCCGATCGTCAGCAGCAGGCCCCAGAAGGTGCCGAGCAGGCCGAGGAAGATCAGCAGCCCCGTCCCGTAGCGCGAAAGTTCCCGGCTCTCATCCAGGCGGGATTCGATGCCGTCCAGCACGCTGCGCATGGCCTGGGCGGACAGCGTCAGCCGTTCCGACCGGCGCTGCGCGAACATGCTGGCCATGGGCGCCAGCAGCCGCGGCGCGCGGTCCGGCGTGCCGGCCGTGGCGGGGTTCCTGAACCCCTCCAGCCATTCCACTTCCCGCGTCAGGGACAGCACCTGGCGGATGTTCCAGCCGATGCCCAGCATCAGCACCGCGGCGATGACGCTGTTCAGCAGGATGTTGGCGGCGAAGGCGTGGGCGAGTTCGCCCGACAGCAGCACGACCAGCACGGCGACGGCGCCGAGGAAGCCGAGCATGCGCCAGAGGAAGGTGGTCGGGCTGGTCATGCGGATCAGCTTCTCCCGGGTCGGCGTTCGCCGGCGCGGACCGCGCCGGGGGGCAGGATATCGGCAGCGTCCAGCGCGGCATTGGTGCGGCCGAGGGCACGGACATCGATCCGCGTCTCCTCCAGCCCGCCCGCCACCAGCGCATCCCGCACCGCCGTCGCGCGGGCCAGGCTGACGCGTCGCGCGGCGGAAGCATCGGCCACCGGGCCGCTGGCATGGCCTTCGATGGTGATGCGGCCGGAACCCTGGGCGTGGGCGGCGGCCAGCCGCCGGCCGATTTCCGCCAGCGTCGGTGCCATGCCCGCCTGCAGGCCCGACTGGCCGACGAGGAAGGCAACGCGGTAGGCCCCATCCCGCAGCGGCGACATGCCGGCCGGCAGGGCCAGCGGTGGGGGCGGCGCCGCGCGATGCTGCGCGCGCGCCGGCAGCGCGGGCAGGAGCGGGGCCGTGAGGGCGGCCAGAAGGACGCGGCGCGTGAGCATCCCAGCACCCTAGATGAAGTTCCGGCCCGGCGGAATCACCAGACCGGAATTGACGCCCCTGTCAGCGCTCCGCGCTGCGGTGGCTACCGCTCCGCGATACTGGCGCGGGCGGCCTGGGCGGCGGCGATACCCTCCGCCACCACTTCCCGCAGCTTCGGGTGCAGCGCCTGGTTGCCGACGACGACGTCGCCCGTCTCATAATGCTGGTCGCCGCCGCTGGGGTCGCTCACGAAGCCGCCGGCTTCCTTCACGATCACCAGCCCCGCCGCGATGTCCCACTTGTTGAGGCCGAGTTCCCAGAACCCGTCGTAGCGGCCGGCAGCGACCCAGGCGAGGTCGAGCGCCGCGGCACCGAAGCGCCGTACCCCCGCGACCTGCGGCATCAGGCGGCCGAGCGTCGCGCTGAATTCCGCCTTGCGCTGCACCTTGGCGAAGGGGATGCCCGTGGCGAAGACGGCGGAAACCATGTCCCGCCGCGCCGACACGCGCAGCCGCTTGTCGTTCAGGTAGGCGCCCATGCCCTTCTCGGCCCAGAAGAGCTCATTCCCCGCGGGGTTGTAGATGCAGCCGCCGACGAGTTCGGTCTGGTCCGGGCCGAGCCGCTTCTCGATGCCCACCGAGATCGCCCAATGCGGGATGCCGTGCAGGAAGTTGGTGGTGCCGTCGAGTGGATCGACCACCCAGCGCCATTCCCAATCGCCCTCGGCCTGGCCGCCTTCCTCGCCGAGGAATGCCCAGCCGGGGCGGGCGCGGGACAGTTCCTCCCGCAGCGTCTGCTCGGCGCGGAAATCGGCCTGGCTGACGAAATCGCCCGGGCCCTTCGACGTCACCTGGAGGTTCTCGACCTCTCCGAAATCGCGCAGCAGCCGGCGGGCGGCTTTCTGGACGGCGCCGACGACGACGGACATGGCGGGGGAGAGGCGAGGGGATACGGCCATGGGGCGGGCGGGGTCCGGATGAAGGGGTGGAAAGAGCGGAACGGCCCGCCCCCTGTGCGAGGGGCGGGCCGGGCAGGCGGTTCGGGTGCCCTGGCTTGCGGCCAGGGCGGGGCGTCAGCCCTTGGCGCGCTCGTAGTAGGACCCGTCCTCGGTCTTCACCACGATCCGCTCGCCGACCGTGATGAAGGGGGGGACCATGGTCTTGATGCCGTTGGAGAGCACGGCCGGCTTGTAGGAGGAAGCGGCGGTCTGGCCCTTCACGACGGGGTCAGCCTCCACGACTTCCAGCACCACCTGTTCCGGCAGGTCCATGGAGACGGGCTCGCCTTCGATCAGGCGGACGTTCACCGTCATGTTCTCGACAAGGAAGGGCAGGCGATCGCCGAGGATCTCCTTCGGCACCTGGGTCTGTTCGTAGGACTCAGGGTCCATGAGGACCAGCATCTCGCCTTCCGCGTAGGAGAAGGTGAATTCCTTGTCCTCGGTCGTCAGGCGTTCGACAGTATCCGCGGTGCGCCAGCGCTGGTCCTTCTTGGCGCCGGAGCGGATGTTGCGCATGTCCACCTGGATGACGGCCGCGCCCTTGCCCGGGATCATGATGTTCTGCTTGAGGATGGTGTAGCGCTGGCCTTCGAATTCGATGACCATGCCGGCACGCATCTGGTTGGCCTGCATCTTCGCCATGGCGGTCTGCGTCCTGGATCAGCGGGTGTGGTGTGTGACGGGGCGGATACAACGTGGGGGAGGTGAGGGCAAGCGGCGGGGCTTGGCGTCTCGCTGCCCGCGGTCGTAGGTCAGACGTCCCAGATCGCCGTGACGACCGTCAGTCGGAGCAGGGCGAAGCCGAACGCGATCACCGCACATGCCGCGCTCCCCCAAGCCTGTATCCGGTGGTCCAGCGCGAGTTCCCGTTCGCAATGGACCAGCCCCCCGGAAGCCTGGGCGTAGTCATCGGCCAGACAGGTGGCCATGAAGTCTGTGGCTGGAGCCATGGCTTCGTGGACAGCGCCGCCGGCCAGGGCAGCGCACAGCAGCGAGCCGGCGATGATGACGACGAACCGGCGCGTCGCGAAGCCCCAGCGGCCAGGCGGCGGCCATGCCTCCCGAGGTCATTCCCGAAGCGGCCTTAGCAACCCAGCACGCCCACATGGCCTGCGGCCCCGTAGGCCAGGATCAGTCGGTCCCGCGTGATGACGGTCAGGCCCTGATCGCGGGCGGTGGCGATGATGAGGCGGTCGCCCGGGTCGCCATGCAGGTCGCCCGGCAGCCATGAGGCATCGACGGCGATGCCCGGCGTCAGCGGCGCTTCCTTGATGCCGGGGGCCGACATCAGCCGGGCAAACCAGGTCTTCGGGTCCGGCGTGAAGACCATCGGTGCACGCTGGCCGCGCGGCCGGCTCAGCAGTCCGATCTCCCAGGCCGAAACGGGCGAGACGTGGATGCCTGGCCCTTCGCCGGCACGCTGGATGGCCGCAAGGGCGGCGGGCGCCATGGGGGCGCCATCCGCCAACCAGATCACCGCGCAGGTATCGAGCAGCACGCCGCCGGCCGTCATCGATAGGTCAGCCCCTCGGCGGCGCCGAATTCTTCCTCCGCCACCGGCGCTGTCAGGTCCAGCCCGGGCGGGATGGTGACGCTGCCGCGCATGAACCCGTGGAGCCCGGCCACCGCGGCCGGTTGCGCCATCGGCGCGGTGACCACGGCTACCACCTTGCCGCGCTTCGTCACCTCGACGCGCTCCCACTCCCCGGCATTCAGCCGGTCCAGCAGGTCGAGGCAGGTGGCCTTGAACTCGGTCGCGCTGATGAGTTTGGCGGTCGGCACCGGGGACCTCCTATGGTCATTTCAGATGACCATATGGAGCCCCGCGCAACAGGCGCAACACATTCCCCCACCCACCCGCTGCTAGCCTGCCCGCGCCGCCCATCCGCCTGGCGCCGGAGGTCCCGCCCCCATGACCTACTACTCCCCCGCCGCCTATGCTGGCCTCTATCACGCCATCCCCATCATCGATCAGTGCCTCGGCATCTCCGTCACGCTCGACATCCAGCGCTACGTCAACGGATGGACGCCGGAGAACCAGACCGAATACTACGTCCTGCTCTCCAAGCTCGCCGGGAAGCTCAAGCTGAAATCGCCAGCCGCCGTGCGGGCGCAGTCGCAGCCCTTCTTCATTAAGGGGCATGATTCGCTGATCAACCCGGCGGAGGAGTGGTACGACGCCTCCCTCTCCCGCGCCTATGCCTGCCGCGCCTCGCCGGAGGAGATCGCGGATGCGGTGCGGCTCGCGCATTTCTGCGGCATGACCAACGGCAATCCCAAGGCCTATGGGGAGAAGTGGTTCGGGCTGGACTGCAACACCTTCGTCGGCAACTGGCTCGGCATTTCCCCGTCCTCCGCCATCTTCGCCTATGCCATGGGCTACGGGAAAGGCGACAAGCTGCCGGGCGCCACGCCCGACGTCTACGCCACCCGCAACCGCCTGCCTTTGGCGCTGGTGACGGACGCCGCGAAGGTCACGGAAGGCACCGTCGCCTGCACCTTCGGGGAGAAGGATTCCCGCGGCTTCCGCTGGCGCCACATCGCGCTGGTGGAGAAATGCGAGCTGGTGCAGGGCTCGACCTACAACCTCTGGCTCGCGGAATGGGGCACCAAGGGGAATATCGAGAAGCACCGCACATCGCCCGCCAAGCCGAAGCAGGTGGAAATCACGTCAGGGAAATTCTGCGCGGAGATGCCGACGAAGGAGGTCCTGGCCTTCGATGGCACGGACCCCGGCGGCAAGGCCGCCAAGCGCATCTTCTTCGATGGCAGCAGCCTGGATGATCTGCCGCATCGCGGCTGGCATGTCGGCGGGATGTACGGCGTCTGAGGGCGGGATAACCCCCAACCTCACCCGCAAGCCCGGGGGAAGGAGTTAACCCACCTCCCACACCGGCCCGAGCGGCACCTTGCCCGCGCCGCCTGGCCGTTCCTGCACATAATTCGGCCAGGCGAGCCCGGTGACGCGGTGGCGCAGTTGGCGGAGCAGCGCGCGGCCTTCCTCCGCCGGTACCTCGAACCGCGCCGTCCCGGGGGCGTGGTCCAACTGGTGAAGGTAGTAGGGCTTCACGCGGTGCCGCAGCATGGTGCGGAACAGATCCTCCAGCGCTTGCGCGCTGTCATTCACCCCGCGCAGCAGCACGGATTGGCCCAGCAGCACCACGCCGGCTTGCGTCAGCCTTCGCAGCGCCGTCGCGGCCTCCACCGAAAACTCCCGCGCATGGTTGGCATGGACGCAGAGGAACAGCGCCTTCTCCGTCCCCATCGCCGCGGCCAGAGCCTCCGTCACGCGGCCCGGATCGGCGACGGGCACGCGGGTGTGGATGCGCAGCACCTCGATATGCGGGATCGCGGCCAGGCGGGACAGGATGGCGCCGAGGCGCCGCGGCGACAGCATCAGGGGATCGCCGCCGGTCAGGATCGCCTCCCGCACCGCGGGCGTGCGTTCGAACCAGGAAAGCGCGCCCTCCAGTTCCGCTTCCGTCAGCAGCCCGCCATCGGGGCCGACGACCTCTCGCCGGAAGCAGAAGCGGCAATAGACGGGGCAGGCGAGGAGGGGCTTCAGCAGCGCCCGGTCGGGGTAGCGATGCACCACGCCGGGGACGGGGGTGAAGGCTTCGTCGGCCGTGGGGTCCAGCAATTCATGCGGCGCCGTCACCAGTTCCTCGGCGCGGGGGATGTATTGCGCGGCGATGGGGTCGGCGGGGTCGGCGGCGTCGATCAGCCGGGCCATGGCCGGCGTGACGGCGATGGAATAGCGGGCCTGCACGGCCTCCAGCGCCGGCACGGCGGCGGCGGGCACCAGGCCGGCATCGGCCAGGCCGGCGGCGTCGCGCAGCGTGCGGGTGTGGTTTGGGGCAGGGGCTTCGGGCATGATCCGGCCCTCCTAAACCGCAATGCGGGGCGCGCGTCCATGGCCGAGACCGTCAGTCATCCCCAGGGGCACCCCCAGGGGCACCCATGGAACCGCCTGACCGCCCGGCTTCCCTTCCTCAGGCGCCGCGCGCGCCTGACGGCCGATGTGCGCGCCTTCTTCGCCGCTCGCGGCTACATGGAGGCCGAGACCCCCTGCCTGGTGCCGGTGCCGGGGATGGAGGTTCATCTGCGCGCCTTCGCCAGCGCCTATGAACCGCATCTCGGTGTCGGCGCGCGGGTACCGCTGTGGCTGCGCACCTCCCCGGAACTCGCCCTGAAGCGGCTGCTGGTGGGGGGTTCGGGCAAGGTCTTCGAACTCGCGCGGGTGTGGCGGAACGGGGAAGCGAGCCCGCGCCACGCGCCGGAATTCACCATGCTGGAGTGGTATGCGCCGGGGCAGGGGATGGCCGGGCTGATGGCGGAGACGGAGCTGCTGCTGCGCTCCGTCGCCCCCCGCCATGTCGCCCATGGGGACGCGACCTGCGACCTCGCGCTTCCCTTCGAACGCCTGACCATGGCGGAGGCCTTCAGCCGCCACTGCCGAGGCATGGACATCCTCGGCACCATCGATCCCGCGACCGGGGAGGGCGATGCGGGCAAGCTCCGCGCCAACGCCGCCCGCGCCGGGCTCGCGGTGCCGGAGACCGACAGCTGGGAGGATGGGTTCTTCCGGCTGATGCTGGACCAGGTGGAGCCGCATCTCGGCCGCGGCCGCGCGACTTTCCTCACCCATTGGCCCGCGCCCCAGGCGGCGCTGGCCCGGCGCGACCCGCGGGATGGCCGCGTGGCGCTGCGGTTCGAACTGTTCGTGGCGGGCCTCGAACTCGCCAATGCCTTCGACGAGTTGACCGACCCGGTGGAGCAGCGCGCGCGCTTCGAACGTGATGTGGCGGAGCGGCGGCGGGAGAGCGGCGAGGAAGGCTGGGGCGTGGATGAGGATTTCCTCGCGGCGCTGGAGCAGGGGATGCCGGAGGGTGCGGGCATCGCGCTCGGCTTCGATCGCCTGGCGATGCTGGTGAGCGGCGCGCGGGACATCGAGGACGTGCTGTGGCTGCCCGCCGTGCCACGCGATGCGCCCCTGGCGCTACCGGCGCCGGTGAAGCTGCTGGAAGGGCCGGGGTAGCGCTTTCAGCCCGCCAGCCCGTCCCACAGCAGCTTGAGGCCCGTCGCCACCAGCAGGATGTGGCACCACCAGTAGAGCCGCTTCTGGTCCAGCCTCTGGTGCAGCGTCCAGCCGCCCCAGACACCCAGCCAGACGAAGGGCAGGCAGGCCGCCATCAGCAGCCAGGTGCCGGGCGTCGGCGGCGCCGCCATCAGCCAGGGGCCGACCTTCAGCAGATTGGCGACGGTGAAGTAGATGCTGGTGGTGCCGGCATAGACGGCCTTGGGCAGTTGCAGGGGCAGCAGGTACATCGCGAGCGGCGGTCCGCCGGAATGCGCCAGCATGGTCGTGATGCCGGAAGCCGTGCCCGCCAGAACCCCCCGCCTGGCGCTGCGCGGCCGGGGCGCGACCGGCGCCTGCCCGGCCCGCTGACTCGCAAAATACTTCGGGGCGAAGGCCAGCGTCACCACCGCCATCGCCAGCGCCACCCCATCACGCGGCAGCAGCGCCACGATCGCCGTGCCGATGACGACGCCCACCGCCAGGCCCGGCAGCAGCACGGCCAGATCCGGCTTCGACCAGGTGCCCGGCTTCCAGTAGCGGAAGGCCGCGACATCCATCGCGAGGAAGAGGGGGGCCAGCATCGCGCCGGCCTCCACCGGGTCCATCGCCAGGGCCAGCAGCGGGATGCCCAGCAGCGCGAAGCCGCCCCCGAAGGCGCCCTTCAGCCCCGCGATCAGCGTGGTGGCGATGGGCGCGAGCAGCCAGGCGAGCCAGAGGTGATCCATCGGCCGCCAGCGTCCCGCGGCCCTGCGCGTCACGCAAGCCGGGCGATGATGTCGGCGTCGCGTTCAACCGGCCAGGCGTAGAAGGTGAAGATGTAGGGGTCGGATGCCGCAAACACCGCGGGATCGGGGGACGCCACCTGCATCGTCGCGGCATCGAAGCCCGCGATCGGATGGAAGCGGCCTTCGTGGTGGTAGCGAACGGCGTAGCCCAGTCCCGCCAGCAGCGCCGGCACGTCCCGCGTGCTGCCGGGGCGGTGGCGCTCCTCCACCTCCAGGCTCAGCACGGGGCGGCAGCGGCGCAGCGTCTCCGCCCCGCCGCGCAGTACCTCCTCCTCGAACCCCTCGGCATCGACCTTCACATGGGCCAGGTCCTGCAGGCCGAGGCTGTCGATGGTCACGACCTCCACGTGATGCCGCTGCACGGTGATGGAGGCGAAGCCGGCATAGTCCTTGGCCGCACTCGCCCATTGCTCCTGCACCACGCCATCCAGCACGGGGACGGAGAGCGTCAGGTTGCCTGGCGCCGCGCCCAGCGCACGGGGATGCAGCGCGACATTCGGCGGGATCGTTCCCCCATGCGCCGCCCGCATCGCGGCATCGAGGCGCGCGAAGGCGCTGGGCAGCGGCTCGAACGCCAGCAGGCGGCTGGCGGGGAGGTAGGAGAGCGGGATGGCCAGCAGGCCATCATGCGCGCCGACATCCAGGATGGTGCCGGCCGTGTGCAGGCGGGTGTGAAAAGCCAGTTCGTCCATGTCGTCGCCCGCCCCGAGATGCCCGCCCGCATGTGGGGCGGGCATCGCACCGCGTCAGGTCAACGCGGCGCAATCTCCGAAATGCGGAGCTGGGCGGGCACGCGGCTGCCGCGATCGTAATGGCCGATCCAGATGTCGTACTGGCCGGATTGCGGGTTGCGGAAGACCAGGCCCGCATTGGTGCTGCCGGCATGGTCGTCGTTGCAGGCCCACTGCCCGTTGGGCAGGTTCACCACGATAGTCACATCCGCGCGCGACACGGCGGAGAGATACAGCGGCAGCCCCTGGCCCGCGCGGTAGTTCAGCCGCACATCCGGCGCATCCGCGATCGACCCCACGCATTGCGACCCGCCGAGGCGTTCCGCCGGCAGGTTCCCGCCCGCCGTCACCGCCACCACCGTCGGGTCCGGCGCGAAATTGGCGCTGAGGTTCAGCGTGCCGAAGGATGGCGGCCGGTTGAAGTTCTGCGCCAGCACGGGCGCGGCGGTGACAAGGGCTGCCGCGGCAACGGCGGCCAGGGTGCGACGCTTCATGGTGTTCCTCCTCCGGCGCCTTCCTGCGCCTGCATGGCCGGCACCCTCCATCACGGGGCGCAAGCCGGACGCCATCGCCCGCCCGGCGCCCCATGAGGCCGGTGCGCCAGCCTAGGCCGCTGCCTTGCGGTCGCGAACCGTTGCGACATCGCCTTGAGGCGGGAAAATGCGCCCGCCGTGCTCTTTTTGGCCCCGCTCTGCATCCAGGGCGGTGCCGGCCCCGTAGCGGAGGGGGGAAGCGAATCGCCCCGTCGCAACCAGGGGTAGCCCATGCCACGATCAGCCTTCTTGACCACCCTGGTGCTCGCGCTTTCCACCACCCAAGCCCAGGCCCAGGCCCAGCCCCCTGGTGACTTCGCCGCCTGGCCGCCGCTGGAACGGCGGTTCGAGAGCACGGGCGGCGGCGGATGGATGATCGAGGATTACGACCCCGTGCGCATCGGCTCGGAATGCCGCACGCTGTTCACCGCGGAGTCGCCGACCGGCGACCGGATCCAGAACGTGGTCGTCTTCGATGTCGTGCCGCTGGCGGGCGGCGGCGTGCTCTGCACCAATGGCCGCTGGCGTGGCCGTGACGGCAGCGGGCAGGGGACGACGCCGCTGCGGGTCTTCATCGGCGCGGATGGCGCCCGCTTCCGCTCCCCGTGACGGCTACAGGTATAGCCACCCTCGCGTGACGGACACGACGCCGCCGCCGACCGAAACGCGGATCGCCCCGGCCTCGCGCCAGGCCTCCACGGCCAGCAGGCTCGGGCGCCCCATCTCGATCCCCTGTTCCACGGTGATCGAAAGGCGATCCGTGCCGGCGCGGTCCAGCAGCCAGCCGCCCAGCGCGACATTGGCGGACCCCGTCGCCGGGTCCTCCACCAGGCCGCCCAGAGGGGCGAACATGCGCGTCCGCAGCCGGAGTTCGTCCCCATCCCCGCCCTGCCGGCAGAACAGGTGGAGGCCCACCGCGCTGCTGGCCGGCAGGTGGCGGCGGAAGGCGGCGGTATCCGGCGTGGCGGCGGCCAGCGTGGCTTCGTCCGCCACCTCCGCCAGCGCGAAGGGCGTGCCGCAGGATGCGATCACCGCGTCCCCGACGATGGCGGGCACCCCGGCGCAGGTGGCGATCCCCGCGGCATCCAGCACCGCCCCCGCCGCGAAGGGCTGGGGCGCGGTGATGGTGGCGGCGACGGTGTGGTCCGTCTCATCCCGCGTCAGGATGGCGCTGACGCGCCCTGCCTTCTGGTCCAGTTCCAGCCGATCCCCCGCGATACCGAGGTAGCGCGCGATCAGGACGGCGGCGCCGACATTCGGGTGGCCCGCGAAGGGAAGTTCCATCGCGGGGGTGAAGATGCGGATGCGGGCGGTGGCCGTCGCGGCATCGGCCGCTTCCACGAAGACGGTTTCGCTGAGGTTGAATTCGCGGGCGATCGCCTGCATCGCGGCGCTGTCGAGCGCGGCCGCATCCCGCACCACGGCAAGCGGGTTGCCGCCGAAGCGCTGGCTGGTGAAGACATCGCAGGTTTCATAGGGCAGGCGCATGGGCGGGTCCTTTCGGTATCCGTGCCCCTGGGCATGCGCGGGCGCGGCGCGGCGGGCAAGGGGGGCATGCAGGGGCGCGGTGCCGGCCGGCGCCGCGTGACCGCCTGGCCGGCCCATGGCAGGCTGTGCGGATGGGCAATGATTTCCTTCGCCGCGTCACCGGCAGCGGCCTGCGGCGCATGGCGGCCGCCATCCTGCTGGCGGCGCTGGCGGCCATGGCGGCCGGCCTGCCGGCGCTGACGCTGGTGGCGATGCTGCAGGGCCAGGCGACGCTGCCCGCGACCCTGCCCGGGACCCTGGCCGAGTGGCGGGAGGCGTTGGACCTCTGGCTGGACATGCTGCCGCTGTTGCCCTTCGCCATGCTGTTCACGGTGATCGGCGGGCTGCCGCTGCATCTCGCCCTGGCTGCTCTCCGCCGCCAGGGTTTTCTCGAATATGCGCTGGCCGGGGCGCTGGGCGGGGGGCTGCTGCTGAACGTTGTGCTCAATGCGTCCGGCGGACTCGGGTTGCGGCCCTTCCTGCAAGGGGCGGCGACCGGTGTGGTGGCGGGGCTCGTGTTCCGGGCGGTGTGGCGCCCGATTCCGTCAGGCTGAGGCGCCCTCAGGCTTGGGCAATCGCCGCGTTCATCGCCCGCACCCCGGCGGCAGGGCCTTCCGGGTGGTTCCAGACGGCGCCGACCACGGCCAGGAAATTCGCCCCGGCCCGGACCAGCGGCGCGCAGTTCGCCGCCGTGATTCCGCCGATGGCGACCGACGGCAATTCGAACATCTCGCTCCACCATTCCAGGATCTCGGGCTCCGCGTGGTGCTGCGCATCCTTGGTGGTGGTGGGGAAGAAGGCGCCGAAGGCGACGTAGTCCGCGCCCTTCTCCCCGGCCTCCATCGCCAGGTGGCGGGAGGCATGGCAGGTGACGCCGATGGTCGCCTCCGCCCCCAGCAGCTTGCGGGCGGCGAGGGGGTCGCCATCCCCCTGGCCCAGATGCACGCCATCGCAGCCCGCGCGCTTCGCCAGATCCATCCGGTCATTCATCAGCACGGCGACGCCCGCGGCCTGGGCGATGGGCAGGATCGCGGCGGCGGCGCGCAGGATCGCCTCATCCGCCACATCCTTCAGCCGGATCTGCAAGGCCGCGACATCCCCGGCATCCAGCGCGCGCGCCAGGCCGTCCGCGAAGCCGGGCAGGTCCGGCAGGGCAGGGGGGGTGATGAGGTAGAGGCGGCAATCGCGGTCGGGGGCGTCGGGCATGGCAGGGATGTCGCGCGCCCGGCCGGGATTGGGAAGGGGGTCAGGCGCCGCCGAGCCAGCGGTAGAGGTCGCCCGGACGGGGCTCGGCCTCCGCCCCCGCCCGCCTGGCGCGCCACCACAGCCACAGCGCAGGCGTCACCAGCAACTCCATGCCCAGTGCCAGCAGGTGCGGCAGTGGCGGGCGGACATGCCCCAGCACGCCCGCCAGCCGCGCCAGGCCACCGAGCGCCACGATCAGCACCAGGATGGTGAAGACACCGCCGCGCCGCTTCATATCCGCCGCGCACCACCAGGCCAGGATGCCGAAGCCCATCAGCAGGCCCGAGAGGTAGCGCATGTGGCTGTCCGTCGCCGGGCCCGCCGCTTCGCCCAGGAAGCCCGCGCCACTCACCACCCCGGCGGCGCCGGCGGTCAGGGGCACAAGGGCGGCGATGCGGATGGCGAGGGGCAGCATGAACGCGATACGCACCAGGCCCGGCTTTGGATGCAACGCACAATCACGATATTCCGCGCCAGGCGAGTTGCGCCCCGATGCCCAGCAGCGCCAGGAAGAACAGGCGCCGGAACAGCGCCGGCGGTATCCGTCCGCGCAGCCTGGTCCCCACCGCCATGCCGATCAGTGCCGGCGGCAGCGCGAGGAGGGAGGCCAGGGAGGTCGCCGGCGTCACACTCCCCGCCCAGGCCAACGCCGCGCCCAGCGCCAGCGTCGCCGCCAGGAAGGCCAGCCCCAGCGCCTGCACCAGCGCATCCCGCGCCAGGCCGAGCGCGCCCAGCCAGGGCACCACCGGCATGACGAAGACGCCCGTGGCACCGGTGATGAGACCGCCCATGAGCCCGACCGGCACCGCGCCCAGCTGCTCCGCCCGAGGCGACAGTTGCAGCGGCGGCGCCGCCAGCCCCCAGGCGGCATAGGCGACCAGCGCCCCACCCAGCAGGCCGAGCGCGGCCGGGCCGCCCGCCGTCAGCAGGCCGATTCCCACGAAGCAGCCCGGCACAAGCGCCAGCAGCATCGGCCACAGCCGCCGCAGCAGCGGCCGCAGCGCCGGCCCGGCGCATTGCATGATGTTGGTGGCCAGCGATGGCAGCAGCAGCAGCGAGGCGGCCTCCGCCGGCGGCATCACCAGGGCCAGCAGCCCGATGGAGATGGTCGGCAGGCCGAGCCCGATGATGCCTTTGGCGAGGCCCGCCACGAGGAAGACGAGGAGGATGAGGGGAAGATTGTCCATGGCCCATCCTGGCGTCATGCCGCCTGGCCATGCTTCGGGCAGGGCCGAACGAAAAGCGGCGGCGGGGTTGCCCCCGCCGCCGCGCCGCGATCCAGGCCGTTCAGGCCAGGGTCAGTTCTTGTAGACGTCGATGATGGCCTGCAGCAGTGCCAGCGCATCCGCCTTCGGCCGCTGGAAGGCGTTGCGGCCCATGATGGAGCCGTTGCCGCCGCCGGCATGGATGGCGCGGACTTCCTTGATGATGTCGTCCTGGCCCTTCGCCTCGCCGCCCGAGAACACGACCAGGCGCCGGCCGCCGAAGCAGGCCTGCACGATGTGGGCGAAGCGCGCCGCGGCATCGTCCTGCACCGGGTTCTTGGTGTAGGTCGCCTTGGCGGCATCGAGGGAGACGGCTGCGGTCGGCGGCTTCACCTTGATGATGTGCGCGCCGGTCAGCGCCGCCATGTGCGCGGCATAGGCGCAGATGTCGAGAGCGGTTTCGCCGACCTTGTCCAGCATCGGGCCGCGCGGATAGGACCACACGACGACGGCGAGGCCGACGGACTTCGCCTCCTCCGCCAGCTCCCGCAGCTCTTCCATCATCTCGAACTGGTATTCGGAGCCCGGGTAGATGGTGAAGCCGATGGCGGAGCAGCCGAGGCGCAGCGCATCGCCGATCGTCGCCGTCACGGCCTGGTCCTTGGTGGTGGACAGGCTGTTGCTGCTGTTCATCTTCAGGATGGTCGGGATCGTGCCGGCATAGGTGGCGGCACCGGCTTCGATCATGCCGAGCGGCGCGGCATAGGCGTTCAGCCCGGCCTCGATCGCGAGTTCGAACAGGTAGCGCGGGTCATAGGCCGCGGGGTTCGGCGCGAAGCTGCGCGCGGGGCCATGCTCGAAGCCCTGGTCCACCGGCAGGATCACCATGCGGCCGGTGCCGGCGAGCTTCCCAGTCATCAGGATGCGGGCCAGGTTGGCCTTCGTCCCGGGGTTGTCGCTCTCGTACCAGGACAGGATTTCCTGGACCTTCGGCGTCAGGCGCATCGTGGAGTTTTCCTCGGACAAAGGCGGTTGCGGGCTTGGGCGGGGTCTAGCGCAGGTGTCCGCGCGTGTCATCCGGTGGAACGGTCAACCATGCGGCGAGCCGCGCCTGCCCGGCGGGGTGGCGGAGGTCGAGTGACCGGGCCTCCATCGCAGGCGGGCGGCCAGGAAGCAGCAGGGCCCCGGCCTCCGCGCAGGCACTGGCGATGGCCGTGAAGGCGGGGCAGGAGGCATCGAGCACGATGCCGCGACATCCCGCCCGCAGCGCCGCCAGCGCGTCCCCGGCCGCCGGCCCGCAGCACAGCAGGTCCGGCGCCGCCACGGCGGGGTGCGCGGCGCGCGCTTCATCGACCAGCGCGCGCCAGGCGCGGGGGCCAAGGAAGCCCGCCGCACCCTCCGCCGACAGCAGCGCCACGCCGCCCGGCCCCGTCAGCGCCAGCGCGGCCGCCGCTTCCGCCGCCGAGACGACCATCACCGCGCGAGGAATCCGGCTGGGAATCGCGCTCACCGTTGACCCGCAACGCCTTGCATGCAAAGCGTTGCAGCATGCCGGGACCGTCTGCGGCAAGCGCGCTGCGCGCTGCGTGGGCACCGGCATCGGATCAGGCTTGGGGGCTTCGGAACAACCGTGTCAGGTGCACGCGCGTCAGGTGCGGGGATCGATGCCGGGGGCGATCCGACGGGTCGCGCCCTGGCGCGGCTTGAAGCCGCGGTGGAACGCCTGGCGGATGCCGCCGCCCGGCCGCGGCCGGAAGGGGTCGCTGGCGAAGGCGTGTCCCGCGCCGCGGTTGCGGCAATCGCCGACAGGCTGGACGAGACGATTGCGCGGCTTCGCGCGGCGCTCGGAGAGGATCAATAGGCAATGGGTCAGGTTACAGTCCGCGTCGGCGGCTACAGCCACCCCGTCTCCTGCGAGGACGGGCAGGAGGCACACCTCGTCTCCCTGGCGTCCGAGGTGGACAAGCGCGTCAACTCGATCAAGGCGATGGGCGGGCAGTTCGGCGAAAGCCGCCTGATCCTGCTGGGCGCGCTGCTGCTGGCCGATGAGGTGCATGATTTGAAGGTGGCGCTTGCCCAGGCCCGCGCCGGCCAGGTCGCCGCCGCGCCGCAGCCGGACCCGCGGCTGGCGGAACGCCTGGCCCGCATCGCCGACCGGATCGAGGGCATTGCCCAGACCCTCGACCGCCCCTAACTAGGGTGGGCGGGGCTGCCCGGTTGGTGAGGCACTTTAACCCCCGGGGCCAATGAGCATCCTCCGGGGGCTGGCGCTGTTCGGGCCGTGGTCCGAGCATCTGGCTCCCACCTGCACCAGCAGGTCTCAGGAGGGTTATCAAGCCCACGGCCATGGTGGCTCCGCACTTGCTTTTTTTGTGCCCTCAGACGGCGGGCGCCCGCTCCGCGGGCTTGCCTTCGCGCCTACGCGCTGCGGCGCCAGCGTTGAGCGCGTGCTGCGCGCGGGCTCGCTATCGCGGGCCGTGGCGGTGATCGATTGGTCCGATGATGCTCTGCCCAGTCCTGCTCGCTGAACTGAAGGCGGAGGCGCGGAAGGCCGCGCTGGCGCGGCGCCTGGGGCAGGACGCTCTCACTTGTGGCGAGGCGCTGGCGGCGCATCTGATGCGGGACCTGCCGCCGCCGCCCGGTGCCATCGTCGCGGGCTTCTGGCCGATGGGGCCGGAGATCGACATACGCCCGCTGCTGCACGCCCTGCATGAACGTGGCCACGCCATCGCGCTGCCGGTGACGCCGAAGCGCGGGCAGCCCCTTCATTTCCGCCAGTGGCGCCCCGACGATGCGCTCGCGCGCGGCCCCATGGGCACGTCCCAGCCGGGGCCCGACGCGGCCGCGCTGGTGCCGGACTGGCTGCTCGTGCCCCTGCTGGCCTTCGATCGCGCCGGCCGGCGGCTTGGCTATGGCGGCGGCTACTACGACCGGACGCTCGCCGCGCTGCCCGGCGCCACCGCCATCGGCACTGCCTTCGCCTGCCAGGAGGTTGACGAAGTGCCCGCGGGGCCCGAGGACGCGCCCCTGACCGCGATCGTGACCGAGCGTGGTGTGACCCGCGCCGGAGTGGCCGATTGATGCGTATCCTGTTCCTGGGTGACCTGGTCGGCCGTGCCGGCCGCGATGCCGCGAATGCCGCCATCCCCCTGCTGCGCGAACGCCTGGCGCTCGACCTGGTCGTGGTGAACGGGGAGAATGCCAGCCACGGCTTCGGCCTGGCCCCCGACATGGCCCGCGCCCTGTTCCTGGCCGGCGCCGATGTGGTGACACTCGGCAACCACGCCTGGGACCGGAAGGAGATCATCCCCTATATCGAAGGCGAGCCCCGCCTGATCCGCCCGATGAACTACCCTCCCGGCACCCCCGGCAAGGGCGCCTTCATCGCCGTCCTGGCCGATGGCCGCCGCGCCCTGGTGATGCAGGCGATGGGCCGGCTGTTCATGGATGCGCTGGACGATCCCTTCCGCGGCGTGCAGGCCACCGTCGCGCCCCACCGCATGGGCACGGGCGGCACGGTGCAGGCCATCATCCTGGATTTCCATGCCGAGGCGTCTTCCGAGAAACTCGCCATGGGCCACAGCTTCGACGGCAAGGTCTCTCTCGTCGTCGGCACCCACACGCATACGCCAAGCGCCGACCACCAGATCCTGCCCGGCGGCACCGCCTACCAGACCGATGCCGGCATGTGCGGTGACTATGACAGCGTGATCGGCATGCAGAAGGGCGGCGCCGCGCTGCGCTTCTGGAAGAAGGTACCCGGCGAGAAGCTGGCCCCCGCCGAGGGGGAGGCGACGGTCTGCGGGCTGTTCGTGGAGACGGATGACGCGACCGGCCTGGCCCGGCGGGTGGAGCCGGTGCGGATGGGCGGGCGGCTGAGCCAGGCGATGCCGGCGGCTTAGGCCGCGCGTCGGAACCGGGCCAGCGTGCCACTCCGCAGCAGCGTGCTCGGCAGGCGGTGGCCGACCACCTCCTCCGCCAGCCGCCCGGCCGCCACCAGCGCGTCGAGGTCCACGCCGGTCTCGATGCCCATCTCCTGGCACAGCAGGACCAGTTCCTCGCTCGCGATGTTGCCCGGCGCGCCGGGCTGGCCGGCGAAGGGGCAGCCACCCAGGCCCCCTACCGTCGTGTCGAAGCGATGGATGCCCATCCGCAGCCCCGCATGGGCATTGGCGATGCCGAGGCCGCGGGTATCGTGCAGGTGCAGGATCACGGACAGGTCAGGCCAGCGGCTCCGGACCTCCCCGACCACGCGCTCGATCCGCGCGGGCGTGGCCCAGCCCATCGTGTCCGCCAGCGTCGCCTCCGGCAGGGAAAGCCCATGGGCGGCCCCGATGGCGAAGGCATCCTCCAGCGCCTCGATCACCGCCGCCACCGGCACATCGCCAGCATAGTTGCAGCCGAAGGCGGCCTGGACGCTGATGCGCGTGACCGGCACGCCCGCTTCCTGGTGGGCGCGGACATTCACGTGCTGCGCCTCGATGTTCTTCGCGCGGTCGCGGTTGAGATTCTTCAGCGAGAAGGCCTCGCTGGCCACGACGGTGACGGCGGTTTCGATCTTCATGCGGTCGCGGAAGGACAAGGCGCGGGCCATGCCGGCCGCGTTGAACCACAGCGCGGTGTAGGTGACGCCGGGCGCGGGATCGAAGCCCGCGGCCACCGGTTCCGCATCCGCCCAGCCGGGGACGATCTTCGGGCTGACGAAGGAACAGACCTGGATATGGTGCAGTCCGGTGGCGGACAGCGCATCCACCAGCGCGATCTTGCGCGCGGTCGGGATGGGCCCGGGCTCGATCTGGAAGCCCTCCCGCGGGCCTTCCTCCCGGATCTCCACGCGCTTCGGCAGGTCGGTCATGGCGGTTCCTCCGACGGCAGGTCTACCCCGCCGGGGGGCGCGCCGCTACTTCACGCCCCGGCGCTGGTCCGGATGCAGCGCGGTGCCGAGGATGCTGGACGACCGCCCGATCACATGCCCCGCGCCGCCCACGATCAGCGGATCGGGCGCATGCACCACGCCCTCGTCCTTCCCCTCATAGGGCAGGACGTGGAGGAAGTGGCGCATCGCCTCCAGCCTGGCGCGGCGCTTGTCGTTGGATTTCACGATGGTCCAGGGCGCGTCGGCGGTGTCGGTGTAGAAGAACATCGCCTCCTTCGCCTCGGTGTAGTCGTCCCATTTGTCGAGGCTCGCCTTGTCGATCGGCGAGAGCTTCCACTGCTTCAGCGGATCGGTCTCCCGCGCCTCGAACCGCTTCAGCTGTTCGTCCCGCGTGACGCTGAACCAGAACTTGAAGAGGCGGATGCCGGACCGCGTGAGCATCCGTTCCAGCTCCGGCGCCTGGCGCATGAATTCCAGGTATTCGGAGGGCGAGCAGAACCCCATCACGCGTTCCACGCCGGCGCGATTGTACCAGGACCGGTCGAAGAAAACCATGTCGCCGCCGGCGGGCAGGTGCTGGATATAGCGCTGGAAGTACCATTGCGTGCGCTCGCGCTCATTCGGCTTTTCCAGCGCGACGACGCGCGCGGCGCGCGGGTTCAAATGTTCCATGAAGCGCTTGATGGTGCCGCCCTTGCCGGCGGCGTCGCGGCCCTCGAACAGGATGACGATGCGTTCGTTGGTGTCCTTCACCCAGGCCTGCGCCTTCAGCAGTTCCACCTGCAGCGGCTTCACCCGCGCCATGTATTCCCGTTCCGTCAGGCGGGTGGCGTAGGGGTATTCGCCGGTCTCGAAGGCGCGGCGCACCGCTTCGGGATCGTGGCGCGGCGCCGCCCGGCGATGCGGGCGCACCAGATCCGCGGCCGCATGGGCGATGCTGGCGGCACCTTCCGGCGCCTGGCCGTCGGGCGTGGGCAGGGGTTCGGGCAGGGTGGTGCCGTCTTCGGTCATGGCGGGCGTCTCCATCGCGGGTGCAGGCTGCGCCCGGCGCGCATGTGGCACGATGATCTGTGTCAATCGGATGAAGACAAGCGCATCACGCCCAGGCCGGCATGTCGATCCAGGCGAGGTGCCCGCCCTTGCCCGCGCCGCAATCCACGAAGATGGCGCGCCCCCCTTGCGCGCCTTCCGCGACATAGGGCCGGCCATCGGTGCTGCGCCGATCGTGCCCGCAGACGACGATCATGTCGGCCGGGATGCGGTCCACCCAGTCATGCACCCGGTCGGGGAAGCCATCGGCGCGCATCCGGCCCGTGACCTGGCCATACAGCGCGCGCGTCATCAGCCCCTGCGCCTTGCGTTCGCCGGCATCGGGCGGCGGCGCGCTGTGCAGCATCCCGGGGTGGAAGCCGCCATGGACGAAAAGCCGCCCGCCATCATGCACCCAGGCCGGCGCGCGGCCGATCTCCTCGATCGCGCGCGCCTTCAGCACATCCCCATCCGGGGCGGCATCCAGCTGCGAGAGCGTGCGGTGCAGCCCCTCCGGCTGGCCGCGCACCGGCGCGCCGGTCAGCGCCCGGCGCAGCTTGTGGTCGTGGTTGCCGAGGATGAAGAGCCCGCGCCCTTCGTCGATCAGCGCGAACATCCGGCGCAGCACTTCCGGGCTGTCCGGCCCGTGGTCGGTCAGGTCGCCGAGCTGGATGATGAACATGTCGGCCGCCAGCGCGCCCTCGATCGCGTGGATGAAGGCCGCGGCATCCCCATGCACGTCGGCGACCACGCGCAGCCCCGCGAAGCCGCGCCACAGATGCCCGACCGGGCTCGGCAGGGGGGGCATCACGCGGCGTCCCCAGGCTTTCGCAGCGCGGCGAAGGCGGCCAGCGCGCGGGCGCGGCCATCGGCATGGTCCACCACCGGCCGCGGATAGGTGGCGCCGAGCCGGATGCCACAGGCCGAGAGGATGCCCGCCGGCGCGTCCCAGGGCTTGTGGATGAAGGCCGCCGGCAGCTTCGCCAGTTCCGGCACGAAGCGGCGCACATAGGCGCCCTCCGGGTCGAACTTCTCCCCCTGCAGCACGGGGTTGAACACGCGGAAATAGGGCGCGGCATCGGTGCCGCAGCCCGCCACCCATTGCCAGGACGCGCTGTTGGAAGCGAGGTCGGCATCCACCAGCGTATCGTGGAACCAGGCCTCGCCCGCCTGCCAGGGCTGCATCAGGTGCTTCACCAGCAGGCTCGCCGCGATCATGCGCACGCGGTTGTGCATCCAGCCGAGCTGCCACAACTGCCGCATCCCCGCATCGACGACGGGATAGCCCGTGCGGCCCTGCTGCCAGGCGGCCAGCAGCGCCTGGTCCGGCACCCAGGGGAAGGCATCGAATTCGCCCCGCAGCGCGCGTTCGGGCATCTCCTGCCGATGCCACAGCAGGTGGTAGGCGAATTCCCGCCAGAGGATCTCCTTCAGGAAGGTCTCCGTGGCCCCCGCCGCCGCCCCGGCCGCTCGGGCGGCGTGCCAGACCTGCACGGGGGAGATTTCGCCCCAGCGGAGATGGGGCGACAGGCCGGATGATCCCTCGATGCCCGGCATGTTCCGGTCGCTGTCGTAGCGGCCGAGCGCGCGGGCCGTGAAGCGCGAAAGCCGCGCGGCCGCCCCTTCCTCCCCGGGCTGCCACATCGCGCCGAAGCCCCGGGCCCAGTCGGGCTCGCCCTTCACGGGGTACAGGGCAAGGCTGTCCAGCGTCTCCCCCCCCGCCGGTGCCTCGACCCCCGGGATGCGATCCGGCGCGGGCAGGGGCGGGGGCGGGTCGCCGGCGGCCAGCAGGGTCTTCGCGAAGGGCGTATAGACGGCATAGGGCTTGCCGCTGCCTGACCCGAAGCCATGCGGTTCCCGCAGGATGGCCGTGGTGTGCAGCACCAGACCGCGGCCCGCGCCCTGCAAGGCCTCATGCACCCGGCGCGACTGCTCCCGCGCCCAGGGCTCGTAGCCGCGCCCCGCATGGATTTCCGTCGCACCGATGGTGGCGGCGAGGGCCGGGATGATCGTCTCCGCCCGGCCACGCGCCAGCAGCAGCGGCGCCCCGCGCGCGGCGAGCGACCGCCCCAGCGAATCGAGGCTGCCCTTCAGCCACCACCGCGCCGCGCCGCCATGCGCCCATTCTCCAGCCGCCTCATCGTCGAGCACGAAGACCGGCAGCACGCGCCGCCCACCCGCCATCGCGGCCTGCAGGGCGCGGTGATCGGCCAGCCGGAGGTCGTGGCGGTACCAGAGAAGGGCGGGCCCGGAGGAAGGCAGCCGGGAGGGAGAGGGGGAGGCGGCGATCGCAGTCATCCCCCTCATGTAGGACGAAACGCGCGCGGCGCGAGCATCCCGAGAGAACCATCGCGGGTTCGCGGCGTTGGATGGACGACCGCAAGCAGCCGGAACGACCACCTTCGGTGGATGGCCGGCCTGGCGGGACACGGAAAAAGGAAAAGACGCATGATCCCGATGCAGAGGCGCGGGCTGTTCACGCTCGCCGCGGCGGGCGCCGCGATGGGTGCAGGCCTGGCCGCGCCGACGGTGCTGCGCGCCCAGACGCAGCTCCGCACGCTGGCCGATACCATGGCCGGGGATTCCCGGTTCTCGCAGTTCCTGAACCTGATCACCCATGGTTCGATGGTGGAGAAGTTCCGCCAGGCGGCGCCGATGACGGTCTTCGCGCCGATCGACGCGGCTTTCTCGGGCGCTCCGTCCGGCATGCTCGACCAGCTGATGGGCGGTTCGCAGTCCGGGCAGAACCGGAACGACGTGGATCGCCTGCGCCTCGGCGCGCTGATCGACTACCACACCGTGCCGGGCATGCTGCGCGCGGCGGAACTGACGGGTGATCGTCGCCTGCGGACCGTGAACGGCGCCGACATCGCGCTGACCTCCGCCAATGGCCGCCTGTCGCTGCAGAACCCGGCGCCCGGGCAGCAGATCGCGGGCTTCAGCGCGGCGGGGCAGAATGTCTCGGCCCGCCCGGCGCAGGTGGTGCAGGCCGATATCATGGCGAGCAACGGCATCATCCATGCCATCGACCAGGTGATCTGGCCGTAAGGCGGGGCCACACCCCCACCCCACCCTCCCCCGCGCCCGCGGGGGAGGGTTTTCTCGTTCAGGGGCCGTTCGCGGCCTCGGCCTCCATCGCGCGCATGGCGCCACGCAGCGGGCCGGTGGCGAAGCTGTAGAGGCGTTCCTGGCCAATCAGGAAGGCGCGGCCCCCCCGGTGGAACAGCTTCGCGATGGCGGGGTCGCGGATATCCAGCCCACCCGTGAAGGCACCGAAGGCCGGCAGCATCAGGCGGCGGCCATCCGTCAGGAAGCAGGGCCGCGTCACGCCGCCACCCCGCACCGGCATGGTCGCCTTGGGGTGGAAATGGCCGGAGACCTCGATGACACCCAGGGGCAGGCGCGCGGCCTGGGCCTCATGGCGGAAGATGATGGCGCCGATGCGGAGTTCCGTGACGGCGGTGCCGGGCAGCCCTTCCGGCGGTTCCGGGTCATGGTTGCCGAGCAGCCAGGTGACTTCCCGCCCTTCCAGCAGCCGCTTCAGCGTGGCGCAGTCGGCGGGCGGCAGGCGGGCGCAGCCATGGCGGTCATGGAAGCTGTCGCCCATCAGGACCAGCTTCTGCGGGTTCCACTTGCGCAGCGCGGCGCCCAGGCGTTCCAGCGTATCCCGCGTGTCGTAGGGCGGCACGAACTGGCCGCGGGCGGCGAAGTGGCTGCCCTTCTCCAGGTGCAAATCCGTCACGGCCAGCAGCTTCTGGGCGGGCCAGGCGCAGATGCCGGCGGGGTCCAGCATCAGGCGCTGGCCGGCCATGTGGAGGGGGGCGGCGGTCATCGGTCTGGGCTTCCGAGGTTCTTGGGGGCGGTACGTACGAAACGGTTGTAGCGGGCCTTCTTGTCGCGGGGCCGGCGAGCCCTGTCACGATCCCCGCGCGGTGGAATCGCTTCGGTGACGGTGGCCAATACCTCGTTGAAGGCATCGGTGCCGAGGGTCGCGTCGGCGACCAGCGCCTCCGCCTCCGCCAGCAGCGCATCCTCCGCGCCGCCGGCGACCCATTCGCGCCCTTCCTCGATCAGGGCGGGAACGGCGAGGGGGGAGACGCGGTCGAGCGCCCGGTGCCGGATGCCGCCGGCCCGGGCGCGGGCCAGGATCAACCCGATGCGCGCCACGTCGGTCAGCCCCGCCGCCGCTTCCTGCCGCGTCGCGCGCAGCAGGATGTGGTCGGGTTCATGCTTGCGCAGCACGTCGTAGATCAGGTCCGAATTCATCGTCATCTGGCGCCCGGATTTCTGATTCCCCCCCCCTGGGCCCGGATGGTTCTTCTCGATCAGTCCCGCGATGGTGGCGATATTGCGGAAGGTGCGGCGGAGCATGGAGCTTTCCGCCATCCACTCCTCCAGCTCCTCCCCCAATATGTCCTCCTCGAACAGCCGCTCCACGCCTTGCGGTTCGAAGGCGCACCAGGCGGCAAGGACGTAATCGGTGGCGAGGTAGCCGAGCGGCGCCATGCCGAGCTTTTCCATCCGCTTGGTCACCAGCATGCCGAGCGACTGGTGCGCGAGCCGCCCCTCGAAGCAATAGGCGACGAGGAACCATTTCTCGCCGCGCGGGAAGGTCTCCACCAGCAGCCCGTCGCGGGGTGGCATTTCCGATTGCTTCTGCTGCAGCCGCAGCCATTCCTGCACGGGGGCAGGGAGGGCCTTCCAGGCCTTGGGATCGGCCAGGATCGCGCGGACGCGGGCGGCCAGGTAGGTCGTCAGCGGCATCCGGCTGCCGGCATAGGCAGGCACGCGGGGCTCGCCTTCCCCGCCGCGCGTCACCAGGCAGGCGGTGGTGTCGAGGCCCTCGAACCGCAGCAATTGCCCCGCGAAGATGAAGCAGTCGCCGGGGGTGAGGGTGGAGACGAACCATTCCTCCACCTCCCCCAGCACGCCGCCGCCGCGCAGCCGCACCTTCATCAGCGGCGTCTCGACGATGGTGCCGAGATTCATGCGCAGCTGGCGGGCGACGGCGGTGGACTTCACGTGGATGGCGCCCTGCGCGTCCCGGAACAACTTTCGAAAACGGTCGTAGGATTGCAGGGCGTAGCCGCCATCCTCCACGAAGCGCAGCGCGTCGTCGAAGTCGCGGCGCGCCAAGGCGGCGTATGGGGCGGCGCGGGTCACCTCGGCGTAGAGGTCGTCGGGCAGAAAAGGCCCGGCCACCGCCACGGCCAGGATGTGCTGCGCCAGCACGTCCAGCCCGCCGGGCCGGGGCGGGTCGCCGTCCAGCTCATGCGCCGCGATGGCCTGGCGGGCGGCGGTGCATTCAATGACCTCGAAGCGGTTGGCCGGGACCAGCACGGCCTGGCTCGCCTCATCCATCCGGTGGTTGGCGCGGCCGATGCGCTGGAGGAGGCGAGCCACCCCCTTCGGCGCGCCCACCTGCACCACCTGGTCCACGGCGCCCCAATCGATGCCGAGGTCGAGGGACGCCGTCGCCACCACCGCGCGCAGGCGCCCGGCTGCCATGGCGGCTTCGACCTTGCGGCGCTGCTCCACGGTCAGGGACCCGTGATGCAGGCCGATCGGCAGATTGTCGTCATTCATCTTCCACAGCGCCTGGAAGCAGAGCTCCGCCTGGGCGCGGGTGTTGACGAAGACGATGGTGACGCCGGCCTCCCGGATCCGCCGATAGACCTCCGGCATCGAGGCCAGGCCCATATGCCCGCCCCAGGGCAGGCGGCCCTCCGGCAGCAGGATGTCGAGGCGCGGCTCCGCGCCACCCTCGCCCACCACCAGCGCCACGTCATCGACGCCGCCGGTGGGCGAGAGGTAGCGGCGCAGCGGGTCCGGGTGGGCGACGGTGGCGGAAAGCCCGACGCGCCGCGCGCCCGGGGCGATGGTGCCGAGCCGCGCCAGGCCCAGCGCCAGCTGGTCCCCGCGCTTGCTGCCGGCAATGGCGTGGATCTCATCCACCACCACCGCCGCCAGCCCGCCGAAGAAGCTGCCGGCATCGGGCAGGGTCAGCAGCAGCGCCAGGCTTTCCGGCGTGGTCAGCAGGAAGTTCGGCGGATTCTCCCGCTGCCGGGCGCGGCGGTTCTGGGGGGTGTCGCCGGTCCGGGTCTCGATCCGGATGGGCAGGCCCATCTCCTCCACCGGCTGGGTCAGGTTCCGCGCGATATCGACGGCCAGCGCCTTGAGGGGTGAGATGTAGAGGGTGTGCAGCCCCTCCCGCGGCGTCTCATGCAGGTCGATCAGGCTGGGCAGGAAGCCCGCCAGCGTCTTGCCGCCGCCCGTCGGCGCCACAAGCAGCGCACTCGACCCCTGCCGCGCCGCCGCCAGCAGCGCCAACTGGTGTGCCCGCGGCGCCCAGCCCCGGCCGGCAAACCAGGCGGCAAATAGTTCCGGTAATGTTCGCATGTCCGCCCATTATGGCGCCGCTTCCGGATTGGGGAAGGGGCGGTGAGCCTATCGGGCGGCGGCCGGCTTTGGCGCCCGTGGCCTGGCGGGCATCAGCCGCGCACGCGGCACCATGAAGCGGCCGAAGGTCGTGCCCGGCGGCGCCTCCTCCGGCAGGGGCATGGCTTCCAGCTCGCCCCAGGCATCGGCTCGCTCCGCGGCGGTCAGGAAGCCCTTATCCTCCAGCCAGTCGCCGAGCTGGCGGTAGTCCAGCACCGTGGGCCCCTGGTTCGCCGCCGCGGCACGGCCCTTCACGCTGGCCGCATCCTCGGGCAGGGCGATGCCGGCGATGGCATCGCCGACATGCACCTCCGTCATGCCGGAGCCCAGCAATTGCTGCGCGAACTTCGTCTTCGGCGGCAGGCGTCGCAGGAGGATGCCGACGCGCTGCTCCGGCCTGGCGACATAGGCGTAGAGGTGAAGCGCGGAACCCTCGGCGAAGACCAGGGACCTGGCGGCGCGGTAGAGCGCGATCTGGTCGGCAAGGGACCGCTCCTCCGGCCGCAGCACCTGCCAGCCCGCCCGCAGGAAGGCCCGTTCCAGCGCATCCTCCGCCGCGAAGCGCGCCGGCGGGGCGAGTGAGGCGCGGGAGACATAGAGGCCCGGCAGCGTGGCGGGGCCGTCCTGCCCCGCCGGGCCGGCCATGCGCCGGACGAATTGCCGGAAGACGGGATGGCCCGCCGCGACATCGGGGGATGCGTTCAGCATCAGGACCGATGGCACCGCCAGTTGTTCGAAGATGGTGGGGCGGATCACCACATGCAGCTTCTTCCCGCCCAGCCCCAGCAGCCGCAGCGTGGCCTGGATGTAGGAACGCTCCAGCGTCAGGCTGGCGAAGCGCGCGGCGTTGCCCGGGCGCGGGGAGGCGAGGGTCCAGACGATGCCGTCGGCCCAGTCCCGCAGCGGCTCCATCGCCCAGAGCCGGCCGAGGCTTTCCGTCAGGAAGTGCCCGAAATGATGATGCAGGCTGCCGCCATAGAGCCACCTTCCCCGCTGCGTGATGGGCGTCCGCAGCGCCGGCCCGCAGGCTTCCAGCGCCACGGCCAGGTCGGGCCTCGGCATGTGCACGCGGCCGCCGGCGCGATGGAGGCTGCGCGGGATGATGGCGCCCGATGCCGTGTAGGGGCCGCCATCGACGGCCGTGCCGGTGGGGCTGCCGTAGCCGTACTCGGCCTCGATCGCCGGGTCGGCCAGCGCGAGGATGCGCATGGATGGCAGCACCACGGCGTTGTCGTGATGCTCGATCGCCGGTTCCTCGTCATAGCCGACATGCCGGTCCAGGAAGGCGCGCAGCAGGTCGCGGTTCCGGTCGGCCACGGCTTCTGCCTCGGCCGGGTCCGCGCCGGTCGTCCCGGCATCCGCCGCTTCCGGCAGGGTTGCTGCCGGCGGGGTGTCCCCGGTGCCGGTTGGCGCCTCCGTCGGGGCCCCAATCGCACCAGGGGCGGGCGGGATGGCCAGGCGGAAGCGCGCCGGAATGCGGAAGGGCGCGCGCAGCCGGGTGGGGTCCCGTGCTGCCTCCTTGTCCGCCAGCAGGGCGCGGAATTCGGCCTCCCCCAGTTCCGGCGCATCGGGCGGTATGGCCTGGGGGAAGGCCTGGGCGGCCAGGCGCTTGGCCTCCATGCGCCAATGCCCGCCATGCTGGCTGGCGATCGCCTCGGCCGACCAGGTCACGGACAGGCGCTTCGCCTGGGTTTCCTCGAACAGCGCGGCGTCGACGAATTTCAGGTGGAACAGGTAGAGGTCGGGATCGAGTTCCGCGGGCTGCGGGCAGTGATGGAAGCCGGGCCGCCAGACCACCGGCACGCGGGAGACCAGCGGCTTGCAGTAGCGCTGGCTGAACTTCGCGAAGCCGCGCTGGGCGAGGATGGGCTGCGCCGGGTCCAGCGCCGCTTCCGCCCCTGCCACCTGCACCACATCGCAGCCCATGGCACGCAGCGTCGGATGCCGCGACCGGGCGATGAGATCGGCCAGGCCCGCATGGCGCGCCGGATCGGCGACGAGGAATTCATCGGCGTCGGAGAAGATGACCGCATCGTAGTAGGCCAGCAGCGACGCCTGGTAGTGGCTGACGCAGCGCGCCCGCGCCACCTCCTCGAATTCGCCCCGGGGCAGGCGGATGGTGTTGGCGACCACGCCATCGGCGCTGCCATCGGTGGATCCGTGGTCGAGGCAGAACAGGTTCTCCGCGCCGACCTCCCGCCCGTAATGCGCGGCCCAGAGCCGGAGGAACAGGGGCTCGTTGTAGACCATGGTGAAGGCGGCGATCTTCATCGCGGCTGATTGCTCCCCCTGGCTGCCGAGGTCCCTGCCACGGGTGCCGCGGTGGGCGTGGCAGGGGCGCCGGTGCGCAGGGCGCGCCGGCCGAGCCTGGAACCCGCGGGCGGAGCATCGCCGATCTGTCCGGCGATGGCCAGACCCGTGGGCCGATCCCCGCGCTATGGACGGGCCATGGCCGGATCGGCGCTGGCCTTCGCGATTCCGAAGGCGCGAGCAACGCGCCACCGGGATGAGGGCGGGGGCGAGGCGTCAGCGCCGCCGGCCGCGCCGATGCCTGCCCTTGCCGATGGGCTTCGCGGGGGGTGTCGGGGATTGCGGCGCGGCATGTTCGAGCGCGAGTGACGGCTCCGGCGCCAGGGATGGCGCGGCCTTCGGTGTCCCGGCCGCTGCCTCAACGGCCGCAGCGGGAGGGCCATCCCGCGCCGGCCCCGGCGCCGCTTCCGATGGGGGTTCCGAAGGGGCTTCCGATCGGGAGGCCAGCGGCTTCGCGAGCCATACGAGGCCGGCCGCTCCGGGCCCCGCGGGCAGCACGGCCAGCTGCCGGTAGCCATGGCGCAGGAAGAAGCCCGGCGCCTCGAACTCATAGGCACGCACGAGCAGCTGGGCCAGGCCATGCTTGCGGGCCGCATCCTCCGCCGCCAGCAGGAGGCGGCGGCCGACGCCCTGGTTCCGCGCTGCCTCCGCCACCCAGAACTGCCCGAGCTCGGCCACGCCCAGCATGCCGCTGATGGATACCGCGCCGATCGCCTCCCCGTTAGTCCCGCGCGCCACCACCCAGCTCGCCAACCGGCCCATGCCGGGCTGCACGGCCTGGCGCCGGCGCCGCTTGCCGTCCTGGCGGACCGTCAGCACCAGCTCTTCGGGCGGCTTCGGGGTGGCCTCGATTCCAAACTCGATCATGGGTTCTCCGTCGATGACGCGCGGCACGGGCCGGCATCGAAGCCTTGAGGTGGCGCAGGGTTCCGGCGCCTCGCAATTGCCGTCCTGTTTGCTCGTATAGGAGGATGGCGGTGTAGGTCCGCTTAAACGGCGCTGGTCGATAGGACGTGATCGCCAGGCGTGACGAAGGGCCGGCACCTTGACCAGCCGGCCGGGCCCACGATGTCCCGGCCATGCCCCATCCTTCGACCTGGATGCGCGTCACGCCTCAGGGGCTGTGGTGCGAAGCCGGTGACTTCTTCATCGATCCCGTCCGGGCCGTGCCCCATGCCGTGATCACCCATGGCCATTCCGACCATGCACGGCCGGACCACGGCGCCGTGCTCGGCACGCCGGAGACGCTCGCCATCATGACCCAGCGCATGGGTGAGGGGCGGGCCGGGCATGTCCAGCAGGCGCTGCGATACGGGGAGGTCGTGGTGCGCAACGGCGTCGCCATCCGCCTGGTGCCGGCGGGGCATGTGCTGGGATCGGCCCAGGTGGTGCTGGACTGGCAGGGCAGCCGGATCGTGATCTCCGGCGACTACAAGAGGCGCCTCGACCCCACCTGCACGCTGTTCGAGCCGGTGGAATGCGACGTCTTCGTCACCGAGGCGACCTTCGCCCTGCCGGTCTTCCGCCACCCGCCCGCGGATGTGGAGGTGGGGCGGCTGCTGGACAGCGTGCGGCTGTTCCCGGACCGCGCGCACCTGGTCGGCGTCTATGCGCTGGGCAAGTGCCAGCGGCTGATCGCCTTGTTGCGCCAGGCCGGCTGGGACCGGCCGATCTGGCTGCATGGCGGGCTGCTGGCGATGTGCGAACTCTATGCGCGGCACGGCATCGACCTCGGCGACCTGCGCCCCGTGCCGACGCCCGCGAAGCGTGGCGGCGGTGGCCTGCTGGCCGGGGAGATCGTGCTGGCGCCCACGGGCGCGGAGGCGACGCCATGGGTGCGGCGCCTGGCGGAACCCGTGATCTGCGCGGCGTCCGGCTGGATGCGGGTCCGTCAGCGCGCCAAGGCCAAGGGCGTCGAACTGCCCCTCATCGTCTCCGACCACGCGGATTGGGAGGAGTTGCTGCAGACGGTGGAGGAAGTGCGCGCGCCAGAGGTCTGGGTGACGCATGGGCGGGACGATGCGCTAGTCCACGCCATGGGCCTGCGTGGCGTGAAGGGCCGCGCCCTGCATCTGCTGGGCCGGGGCGAGGAGGATGAGGCGCTAGAGGCGCCAGCGCCTTCGGGCGAGGCGCCAGGCGCCGAGGAGATGGCCGCGCCAGCAGGAACGGAGCGTGAGGTGGGTGCAGGTGGTGCGGATGCGGGATGACCGGCCGATGCGCTGCCCCCAGGCCTTCTCGAACGCCGCCTGGCACCTCAGGAAACCGGCATCGACGCGGCCGGGGCTGAGGTGATGCAGGTGGAAGTCGATCACCCAGGCGCTGCGCCCGGCCTGCCGGGCCGCGAGACAGAGATCCGTGCCGTAGAGATGGAAACCCGCGAGGTCCGCGGATGGCACGATCCCCGTTCCGCCCTTGAGCAGAAGAAAATTCTCGTCGAGGCTGTGCACCAGGCCGGGGAAGGGGCCGCGCGCCTGGTCCGCGCCATGCGGGTCCGTGATGCGGATGAGCAGTTGTCCTTCGGGCGAGGCACCCGCATTGCCGGCGATGGCCCAGGACGGGTCATGCGCCTCCAGCGTCGCCAGCCTGGCCCGCAGCACCGCGGCGCAGTCGCCGATCAGGCGCACATCCTGGTGGCAGCAGATGATGAAGTGGCCACGGGCACGGCGGATCATCTCCGCCAGCCCCGTGAAGGCGCACCAGCGATTGCCCTGGCTGTTGTCGAGGTGGATGAACTCCGCATGCCCGAAGCCATGCGCCACGAAGCTGGCCTGCATGGCCAACCATTGCGCGTGGTCCGTCACGAGGGTGCAGATGGAGAATTCGGGCGCCGCTGCCTCGCTGATGGTCTCCGGCAGGGCGGCGATGCTGTTCACGGCGCCGTGTTGTTACAGGGGCGTCGCCAGGGGGGCAAGCAATGAGCCTGCCGGCCTTTTCGGCGCTGCTGGAACGCCTCGCCTTCACGCCGGGGCGGAATGCCAAGCTCGCGCTGCTGCGGCAGTGGTTCGCGAC
Organism: Falsiroseomonas sp.; assembly: GCF_051859025.1. Lineage (GTDB taxonomy): Bacteria > Pseudomonadota > Alphaproteobacteria > Acetobacterales > Acetobacteraceae > Falsiroseomonas. The sequence goes on from NZ_JBHYGL010000017.1 coordinate 43,131, forward strand.
GCAGCCGGACCCGGATCGCGGCGTCGGGCTGGCGGCGCTGACGGGGGAGCTTTCCCTCAGCGCCGCCAAGCCGGCGCTGGTGCGCGAGCTGGCGGCGTCCCGCACCGATCCCGTGCTGTTCGACCTGTCCTATGACTATGTCGGCGATCTCGCGGAGACCGTCGCGCTGATCTGGGTGCCGCGTGCCGGGGTCAATGCGCCGCCGCCATCCCTGGCGGAGGTGGTGGAGGCGCTGGAGGCTACGCCGAAATCCGAATTGCCGGCGCTGATCGCGGGCTGGCTGGATACGCTGGATGCCAATGGGCGCCTCGCCCTCATCAAGCTGGTGACGGGCGGGCTCCGTGTCGGCATCTCCGCGCGCCTGGCCAAGACGGCGCTAGCGGAATGGGCGGGCGTCGAGGTCGCGGCGGTGGAGGAGGTTTGGCACGGCCTCACGCTGCCCTACCTCGACCTGTTTGCCTGGCTGGAGAAGCGCGGCCCGCAGCCGGATGCGCGCGACCTGCCGGTGTTCCGGCCCCTCATGCTGGCCCACCCGCTGGAGGAGCCGGACCTCGCCGCACTGGATCCCGCGCAGCACAGGGCGGAGTGGAAGTGGGACGGCATCCGCGTGCAACTCTCCGCCACCGGCGGCGGCCGGCGCATCTGGTCCCGCGGCGCGGAGGATATTTCCGCGGGCTTTCCCGAGATCATCGCCGCGATGGACTTTCGGGCCGTGCTGGATGGGGAGTTGCTGGTGGTGCGGGAGGGCGAGGTAGCGCCCTTCGCGGACCTCCAGCAGCGGCTGAACCGGAAGGTGGTGAGTGCCCGGATGCAGGCGGCGCATCCCGTCGCCGTCCGGCTCTATGACATCCTGTTCGATGGGGACGAGGATTGTCGCGCGTTGCCCTTCGACGAACGCCGCGCAAGGCTGGAGGCGTGGTTCGAACGCACCAGGCCGGCGCGGATGGAGCTTTCCGCGCAGATCGCCTTCGCCTCGATCGACCAGCTTTCCGCCATCCGCGACGGCGCCCGGGCGGCGGCGATCGAGGGGCTGATGATCAAGCGCGCCGACAGCCCCTATGTCGCCGGGCGCGTGAAGGGGATGTGGTGGAAGTGGAAGCGCGCGCCGCTCGGCGTCGATGCGGTGCTGATGTATGCGCAGCGGGGCCACGGCAAGCGCAGCTCCTACTACTCCGACTACACCTTCGGGCTCTGGCGGCCGGACGGGCAGGGGGGCGAGGAACTGGTGCCGATCGGCAAGGCCTATAGCGGCTACACGGACCAGGAACTGCTGTGGCTGGACCGCTGGATCCGCAACCACACCACCGCCCGCTTCGGCCCGGTGCGGGAGGTGGAGAAGGGCCTGGTGCTGGAGGTGATCTTCGATGCCGCCCAGCGCAGCGGCCGGCACAAATCCGGCGTCGCGCTCCGCTTCCCCCGCATCGCCCGGATCCGCGCCGACAAGCCGGCTGAGGAGGCGGACCGGCTGGCGACGCTGGAGGCGATGATCGCGGGGGAGGAGGCGTGAGGCCCTCAGTTTCTAACCCGATTTAGCTCTTTTAGCACTTTTAGCACCGTTTTCGCGGGGTCCGACCGGGCGGTTTGGGTGCAATTCGGATGCTGATGGGTGAAACATATCAGGAACGCAAGCCTGGATGGTAGCGGTTTATGGCGCCCTGCCCCTCACTCCATCCGCGCCAGCAGATCCTGCGCCGCCCGCGCCCAGCCATCCCAGGCGGCATCGGCGGCGGTGCCGGCGCGGTCGGCGGCCAGGCTCGCGGCGTTCAGGCGGCGGCGGGCTTCCTCCCGCTCCGCCCCGCTGCGGTCCTCCGCCGCCGCGCGGGCGCGGGTCAGCGCGGCCTCCGCGGTGCGGTAGCCGCGGATGGCGGTGCGGGCGGCATCCAGCAACCCGCGCAGTTCCGCCATGCGGTCCGCCAGCGCGGCCAGGCGGTCGCGGCCCGGGGCCTCGGCGGGCAGGCGTTCCAGCGTGACGCGCAGATTCTCCAGCGTCGCGGGGCCGCCGGGCAGGCGGCGCAGGCTCTGCTCCACATCGATGTCGCGCCAGCGCAGCAGGATCGGGTCGCCGAGGCCCGCATCCCAGACCGGCAATTCGCGCCGGGTCTCCTGTTCCCAGGCGAAGCGCAGCGTCTGCGGGCCGCCTTCCAGCACCACCTCATGCCGCAGGCCGAAATCGCCCTCCGCCGCCACCGTGAAGCGCGGCGTGAAGCCGGGGCGGCGGGGCAGGTCCACCACCATCCGCGCGCCGCGCCCGGCATCCGGGGCGGCGCCGGGGTCCAGCGCGAGGGCGGCTTCCTGGCGCACCACCAGGCGCAGCACCACCACGCCACGGCGGAAATCGGCGCCGGCCGGCCTTTCCCCGCCAGCCTGGGCGGATGACAGGCGCAGGTCGCGGTCCCGCGCGAAGCCGACCAGCCGTGTCTCCCCGGGCGCCACGGCGCGGATCTCGGCATCGCCGAGGAAGGCACCGGCCTCCGGCCCCTCCGCGCCATAGAGCGTGGCCAGGCCATCGGGCAGCGTGTGGCCGGAGGTGTTGCGCAGCCGCAGCGCGGAGAGCGGGTTGCGGGCCTGGAGGTCCTGCACCCACCACAGCCTTTCGGCGGGCAGCGTGGCATCGAGGAAGGGGAGGTTCGCCGTTTCCCCGCTTCGCACCGTCACGGGGTTCGGCAGGGCGAAGGCGACGCGGCCGGCGGCGCTGGCGGGCAGGGCGGCGGGCACGGGGGCCACGCTGTCGGCGAAGCGTAGCGCGGCTTCCGGCGCGGGGGCGGCCCCGGGGGCGGCCATGGCGCGCGGGGCCGGGGCCGCCATCGCCGGGGCCATCGCCAGGGGCATTGGCGCCGGGGGCGGTGGGGTGGCGCCGGTATCAGCGCGGACGGAAACTCCCTCCGCCACCCGCACCGGCAGGTCGGGGCGCGCGACGCGGATGGGCGCGTAGAGTGCCTGCTGGAAGGCGGCGGGATTGCCGGAGACGAGGGCGAGGCGGACCCCGTTCCAATCCGCGCCGGACCGGTTCTCCACCACCGCCCATCCCTGCAGCCGCGCCTCCCCCTGCCGCGCGGGCACGACCAGGCGCCAGGAGGGTTTCCAGAGCGGCGCGGCGGCGACGTAGCCGATCGAGACCTCCCGCGCCGTCGTGGCGCCGGCCAGCCGCACCTCCACCACGCGGCTGTCGGCGGTGCTGGCGGCGGCCAGGGCTTCGGCGGCGCGGCGGAGGCGGCCGGCGAGGTCCGGGTCGGCGAATCGGATGGAATCGCCATCGGCCAGCGACAGGCTGCGCAGGCCCTGTTCCGTCACCAGCGTGAGGCGCAGCGCGGGGGCGGCGTTCGGCGGCTGCACCTCCTCCGCATCCACCAGGCGGCCCGTGGCGCCCGCGGCCTCCACCGCCTGGCCGCGCAGCGCGCGCAGCAGGGTGGCGCGGTTGGCGAAATCCTCGGGCTTCAGGGGCAGGCCGCGGAAGGCTTCTGCCACCAGGTCCTGCGCGGGCAGGCGCACGCCTTCGACGCGGCCGGCGGGGTCGCGCACCAGCAGGGATTTCAGGACATCGTCCACATCCTCCACCGGGATGCGGAAGGATAGCGGCGCATCGGGCGCCAGGCGGCCCGCACGCTCGATCTGCGCCAGGCCGGCATTGGACAGCGTGACGGTCGTGACGGGGAGGTCCTGCGCGCCCGCCGGGAACCACACCGGCAAGGCCAGGAGCAGGGGGGCGAGCAGCAGGTGCTTGCGCATGGGGTGGGTTCCTCCGTCCGCGCATGGTGGGGGCGGCGGCGCCTGGGGGGAAGCGGGATGCGGTAGCGCGACACTTGCGAACGCTTCTCAATTGCGATAATCAGGGGTCAACGCACACGGAAAGGCCGCCAATGACCGCGCTCGCTCCCCGCCGCCTCATGCTCGCCGCGCTGCTGATGGCAGCACCTGCCGTCGCCCAGGCCCAGGCGCCGAACCGCGGGGAAGTCGCGGTCTATTCCGCCCGTCACTACGACACGGACCGCCGGCTGTATGACGCCTTCACGCGGGAGACGGGCATCCGCGTCCGCCTGATCGAGGGCGATGCCGACCAGCTGGTGGAGCGCATCCGGACGGAGGGTGCGAACAGCCCGGCCGATGTCCTCATCACCGTCGATGCCGCGCGGCTGGCGCGGGCGAAGGATGCGGGCGTGACCCAGCCCGCCCGTTCCGCGGTGCTGGAGGAGCGCGTGCCGGCCGGGCTGCGGGATGCGGAGGGGCATTGGTTCGCCGTCTCCCAGCGCGCCCGCGTCATCATGTATGACAAGACCCGCGGCCTGCCGCAGGGCCTGACGCGCTACGAGGACCTGGCGAGCGAGCGTTTCCGCGGCCAGATCTGCGTGCGCGCCGCCAACCACCCCTACAATGTGAGCCTGGCGGCTTCGATCCTGGCGGCAGACGGCCAGGCGGCGACGGAAGCCTGGGCGCGCGGCGTGGCCGCCAATTTGGCCCGCCCGCCGCAGGGCGGCGACCGCGACCAGTTCCGCGCCATCCCGCCGGGCCAGTGCCAGCTGGCGATCGCCAATACCTATTACCTCGGCCAGATCGGCGCGTCGGAGAACCCGGCGGACAAGGCGCTGTTCGAACGGCTGGGCGTGATCTTCCCGAACCAGGGTGCGGGCGACCGGGGCGCGCATGTGAACATCTCCGGCGTCGCGCTGGTCCGCACCTCGCCCAACCGCGACAACGCCGTGCGCTTCATGGAATTCATGACGACGGCGGAGGCGCAGCGGATCTTCGCGCTGGGCAACATGGAATACCCGGTGGTGGCGGGCGTGCCGCTGCACCCCGCGCTGGTGGCGATGGGCGAGTTCCGGGCGGAGCCGGTGCATGCGACGCAATCCGCGGCCAATGCGGCCGAGGCGCTGCGGATCATGCAGCGGGCGGGCTGGCGCTGAGGCGGCGAGTCGACGGTTAACGGGAGGCCCGCGCCATGGTCATCTGCCTTTGCAACGTGTTGACTCACCAGCAGATTGCCGCGGCAGTGGCGGCGGGGGCCGATCGTCCTCATGATGTATACGCCGCCTGCGGCTGCCAGGCCCAGTGCGGCTGCTGCACCCGGACCATCCTCGAGATGGTCCGGGCCGGGGCCACCTCCGCGTCGCGGTGAGGGCCCCGGGCCCCGCCACGCCACGCCGGAGAACCGACGCAAGATGCGCGACCCCAAGGTCATCGAATACCTGAACGCCCAGCTGACCAACGAGCTGACCGCGATCAACCAGTATTTCCTCCACAGCCGCACGCTGCGCCATTGGGGCGTCACGAAGCTGGCGCGGAAGGAATACGAGGAATCGATCGAGGAGATGAAGCACGCGGACTGGCTGATCGAGCGCATCCTGTTCCTCGGCGGCCTGCCCAATGTGCAGCGGCTGAACCAGGTGCTGATCGGCCAGAATGTGCAGGAGGTGCTGGAAGCCGACCTCAAGCTGGAGGAGAAGGCGCTGGTCGATCTGCGTGACGGCATCGCCCATGCCGAGAGCGTGCGCGACTATGTCAGCCGCGACCTGATGCTGAAGATCCTGGCGAATGAGGAGGAGCACGAGGATTTCCTCGACCGCCAGTTCGACCTCATCCGCCAGATCGGGATCGAGCGCTACATCCTGCTGAACAGCGACGCGGCGCCCGACCAGGAATAGGGGGGCGCCTTATCCCCACTGCCACGGCGTGGGGACGAAGGCGAAGCCCTGGCCCGATGCCTCCACATGGCCGAGGCCGGGCCAGGGGAAGTGGTATCCCAGCACCTGCAGCCGGTCCGTCGCCGCCATGTCCAGCGTGCGGCGGCGGGTGGCGCTGGCCTGGGCCGGGTCGCTGTCGAAGCCGAAGGGCCAGTCGGGGCGGGATAGCGCCAGCACGTGGTGGTTGGCGACATCGCCCAGCACCAGCAGGCGCTGGCCCTCGCTTTCCAGATGCTAGCCGACATGGCCGGGGGTGTGGCCCGGCGTCGGCACGGCGCGGATGCCCGGCGCCACTTCCGCATTCACGGCCATCATGGTGAAGCGGTCCCGCCGCGGCAGCAGCACGGCGCGGGTGCCCTGCACGAAGCTGCGGATCGGCTCGGCCTGGGATAGCAGCGCCTCATTCGTCCAGGTGTCGAAATCGGTGGAGGACATGGCGTAGCGGGCATTCGGGAAGACGCTGGCGCCGGTGGCGTCCGCGATGCCCCAGGCGTGGTCGGGATGGGCATGGGTGAAGGCCACCACATCCACCTCCGCCGGATCGATCCCCGCCGCCTTCAGCGATTCAACCAGGCGCCCGGTGCCGGGGCCGAAGACGGGCTGCGCACCGACGCCGGCATCCAGCAGGATCAGCTGGGCGCCGGTGTTCACGACCAGGCAGTTGATGGCGGTGGGCAGCCGATCCTCCGGCAGGAAGGCGCGACGCAGCGCGGCGCGCACTTCCGCCTCCGTCGCCACGCCGCCGCCGAAGGTGGGGTGGGGCGGGGCGAGGTTGATGGTGCCGTCGGAGACGACGGTGCATTCGAAGGCGCCGAGGCGGAAGCGGTACCAGCCCGCGACCTGCCCGCCGCGTGGCGGCGCTGCGGCCGCGGCAAGGCGCGGTGGCAGCAGGGCGGCGCCGAAGCCGGCGGCGAGGGTGGCGCGGCGGGTCGTCTTCATGGCGGTGGGCCTTCCTGGCGGGGGGTGAGCAGCAGGGCTGCTGCCGGGGCGAGAAGCGCGGCGGCCGCCGCGAAGCGCGCGGGGTCGGCAATGATGTGGGGCACCTTGTGCTGCCCGCCAAGCTGGCCGGTGGCGCGCATCCAGCCTTCGAACCGGCCCGGCGGCAGCAGCGTGACGCGGGGCGCCAGCATTTGGCCGTCCCGGCGGTGCGCGGCGTAGCCGGCATTGGCGCCCATCAGCCCCTGGTCCAGCAGGGTGGCCAGGGCCTCCGCCTGGCCGGTGGCTTCCAGCAGGAAGTGGTGGCGGCCCTGGGCGCCCCGGAATTCGGGGCCGCAGCACCATTCGGCGGGGACGATGCGCAGCGCCTCGCACGCCGCTTCCAGCGCCGCCACCACCTCATGCCCCTGCAGATGTTCCCCGAAGGCGGAGAGCGTCCAGGCGGTGCGGCCGGTGAGGAGGAGGCGGGGCGGGCTGCGGTCGATGAAGCGGACGACATCGCCGATGATGTAGGCGTGCAGGCCCGATACCGTCGTCATCACCACGGCGTAGTCGATGCCGGTCTCGATCGTCGCGGCCCAGTGGCGGGTTGGGTTCGGGCGATCGAGTTCACCGAGCGGGACGAATTCGTAGAAGACGCCGCGGTCGAGGTTCAGGCGAAGCCCTTCCCCATCCCCGCGATCGGCGATGGCGATGAAGCCTTCGCTGGCGGCATACACCTCCCTCGTCATGCAGCCCGGCGGCAGGTAGGGCGCGATGCGGGCGCGATAGGGCGGCCAGGCGACGCCGCCATGGATGAGGAGTTCGAGCCGCGGGAAGGGGGGCGCGCCAGGGGCCTCCGCCATGCGGTCCAGCAGCATCAGCAGCCAGGATGGCGTGCCGGACAGCAGGCGGATGGCGGGGCGCGGCGTGGTCATGGCGAGCGCCGCGATCTTGCTGTCCCAGTCCGGCATCAGTGCCAGGCGTTCCGGCGGCCAGAGCCAGGGGCGGATCGCCAGCGGTGCCTCATGCGCCACGATGCCGGAGAGGTCCCCGGCGCGGACGCCGGGGCCGATGAGGTCGAGCGCGGTGGACCCGCCCAGCATCAGCGCCCGGCCATCGAGGGGCCGGCTGGCGGGGTGGTGGTGCAGGTGCCAGGCGAGGATGTCGAAGGTCGCGCCGCGATTGGCGCGCATCATGGCGGCGGAGACCGGCAGGCGCTTGGTGCGGCCCGCCGTGGTGCCGGATGACAGCGCGATATAGGGCATCCGCCCGGGCCAGGTGATGTCCCGCAGGATCGGGTAGTCCTGCTTCCACCATTCCTCCCAGAAGGCCTCGTAGCGGCGCAGCGGCACGCGGGCCTGGAAGGATGCGACATCGCGGATCGTGGCGAAGCCATGGGCGCGGCCGAAGCGCGTTTCCCGGGCCCGCGCCAGCAGGCGCAGCAGCAGGTCCTGCTGGGTGGCGGCGGGATCGATCCGGGCCAGGGAAGCGATGCGGCGGCGGGACCAGGCGCGGATGAGGGGCGTTCCGTCCAGCATCAGGGGCGGCACCCGGGTAGTATACTTCCCATCCTGGGAAGATGGCAGCTTCGCGGCTTTCGTCCAGCCCGCGCTTCCTCAAGATCGGGCGTCAGCCCTTCCGCATGCCCCGCACCAGGGCGATCACGGGCAGCAGGCCCACCACGACGATCAGCAGCGCGCTGGTCGAAGCCTCCGCCAGGCGTTCGTCGGAGGCCAGCGAATGGACGCGCACCGCCAGCGTGTCGAAATCGAAGGGCCGGACGATGAGGGTGGCCGGCAGTTCCTTCATCGTGTCCACGAAGACCAGCACGCCCGCGGTGAGGAGCGCGCCGCGGGCCAGTGGCAACTCCACCTCCCGCACCGCCTGGCCGGGGCGGCGGCCGAGCACGCGGGCGGCGGCGAAGAGGCTGGGCTTCACCCGCGTCAGCCCCGATTCGACGGCGGCAAGCGCGACGCCGAGGAAGCGGACCAGATAGGCGAAGACCAGCGCCGCCATGGTGCCGGACAGCAGCAGGCCGGTGGAGATGCCGAAGCGCGCGCGCATCCAGGCATCCACCGCATTGTCGAACAGCGCGAAGGGCACCAGCGTGCCGACCGCGATGACGGAACCCGGCAGCGCATAGCCGAGGGAGGCCAGCCGGTTCGCCGCGCCCCGCAGGCGGGAGGGATGCAGCCGGTTGCCCCAGGCCAGCAGCGCGCCCAGCGCGACCGCGATCACGGCCGTGACGGAGGCGAGCGTCAGGCTGTTCAGCGCGAAGGGCAGGGTGCGGCGGGCATCGAGGGGGTCGCCGGATTGCAGCATCAGCGCCAGCAGCGTGCCGCCAGGGATGACGAAGCCCAGCAGGACCGGCGTGGCGCAGGCGATGATGGCGGCGGCCTGCTTCCAGCCGCGCAGCACCACGGGGCGCAGCGGCGGGTTCCGCGTGGTGGTGGGGTGGTAGCGTCGGCCACCGCGGGACAGGCGTTCCAGCAGCAGCAGCAGCGCCACCACGCCCATCAGGCAGGCCGCCAGCTGCGCCGCCGCCGGGCGGTCCCCCTGGCCGAACCAGGCGTCGTAGATGCCGGTGGTGAAGGTGCGGACGGCGAAGTGCTGCACCGTGCCGAAATCGGCCAGCACCTCCATCAGCACCAGCGCCACGCCGGCGGCGATGGCCGGGCGCGCCATCGGCAGCGCCACATGCAGGAAGGTGCGGGGCAGGCCATGGCCCAGCGTGCGGCTGGCTTCCAGCAGGCAGACGCTCTGCTGCAGGAACGCATTGCGGCACAGCAGATAGACATAGGGGTAGAGCACGGCTGCAAGCATCAGCGCCGCGCCCGGCAGGCTGCGGATCTCGGGGAACCAGTACTGGCCCCAGCGCAGGCCGGTGGCGGCGCGGATCGCTTCCTGCACCGGGCCTGCCACGTCCAGCAGCCAGACATAGGCGTAGCCGCAGACATAGGCCGGCATGGCCATGGGCAGCAGCAGCGCCACTTCCAGGAAGCCCCGGCCGCGGAAGGCGCAGGTGGAGACGAGCCAGGCGGAGATCGCGCCCATGCAGGCCGCCATCACGCCCACCAGCACGGAGAGCAGCACGGAATTGACCAGCAGTTCCGCCAGCATGGTGCGGAGGATATGCGCCCAGGCCTGCCCCCCGGGCGTGGAGAAGACGGCCGCGGAGAAGACGGGCGTGGCGGCGGTGAGGAGGACGGAGGCCAGCGGCGCGGTGATGAGCACGGCCACCAGCACCGCCGCCCAGGCCCAGAAGGGCGCGGCGCGGCGGCGGCGCGGGGCCGCGGGCGCGCGTGGCGGCCCCGCGGGTTCCGCGCCGCCCAGCCGGCCGGACAAGCCGCCTGACATGCCGCCTGACATGGGGAGGGGTGCTACTCCGCCGCCTTCTTCCGCGCGGCCCATTCCGCCGGCGTGATGCGGGGGATTTCCACCCGGTCCCGCGTGGTGGAATACCAGCCGCGGCCATGCATGCGGCCCACGAGGTCCAGCTTCGGCGTGTCGATATAGGCGCGCTCGGCGTTCATCACCGCCTCATCCGCCACATGCATCGACTTAACCTCCCCCATCACCATGGTGTGGACGCCGACGGGGATCGTCTTCCACAGCGTGCATTCCATGGCGACCGGGCTTTCCGCGATGCGCGGCGTGCCGATCTTCGTGGAGGCGATGGTGGTGAGGCCGGCCTCCGCCAGTTCATCGACCTCCGGCGAGAAGTCGGCGGCGGTGATGACCATGCGTTCCGCCAGGTCGAAGGGCACCATCGACAGGGTGAATTCGCCGGTGGCCTGGATGTTGGAGAGCGTGTCCTTGGCCGAGCCCTCCGGCCGCGGGCCGACCGAAATGGCGACGACGGCCGGATCCTCGCCGAACACGTTGAAGAAGGAATAGGGCGCGGCGTTCAGCACGCCGGCGGCATCGCGGGTGACGACCCAGGCGATCGGCCGCGGGACGACGCAGGAGACGAGCAGCTTGTAGCGGTTGCCATGCGGCATCGCATCGAAGTCGAAGATCATGGACATGTCCCGGTTGCCGTGCGCGGCGGTGTGGCGCGGGGAAACTGACGCCGGGCGCGATGGCTGTCGAGGGGCGGCGATGCCTCGGGCATCCCATCCCCTGAGACCGGGCGGACGCGGCTAGGCCTGCATTCGATGGCGGGGCGCCGGCATGAGGGAGCGGATCTCCGCCTCGGCCACCACCTCCGCCGAATCGGCCAGGGCGGCGGTCAGCGGCAGGCCCATGGCGCGTGCGGTGCGGCCGAGCGCCATGCTGCATGCCTTGAGCGATTCGAGGGACAGCATCCGGTTGGCGAAATTCAGATCCTGGGTCGCGCTGGCGGGGTCGACCAGGTCGAACACATAGGTCCGGCTGCCATCATCATTGCGGGTGACGAGGGGGGTCTGCCGAAGCAGGGCGTGCAGGAGTTCAAGGTCCGGCGTGGTGTCCAGGCCGCCTTCGCGTTCCTGGACGAACAGGGTGATCCGAGCCGCCTTTCTCATCCCATCACGACCCGCCTTGGGGGGCGGGTCCCCCTGGTTCGAACACCCCATGGGTGACCGGATGGCCACCACGGGCACGGTAAATTTGATTGACTATATGCAACTAAAGATAGTTGGGCGCTACCGGCCGGTGAAAGTCAATCATTCAATGCAACCAAAAAACCGGATCAGCGCAACGCATCCGGCGCGGCTGTCCCGCGCAACAGTACGGCGTCCAGGTTATCCAGCGCTCGGTGGCCCATGGCGTTTCTCGTTTCTTCCGTGGCACTTCCAAGATGCGGGAGGAGGGCAATGTTATTGAGCCCGAAATAGCCTTCGTGGACGGCAGGCTCCCCGTCATAGACATCGAGGCCCGCCGCCCGGATATGGCCAGATGACAGCGCCGTAACAAGGGCTGCGTCGTCCACCGTGCCGCCGCGGCCGGTATTGACGACGATGGCGCCCGGCTTCAGCCAGGACAGGCGTTCGGCGTTCAGCCATTTCCGCGTCGCCTCGCCGCCCGGGATGTGCATGGACAGCACGTCGATGGCGCCGAGGAAGCTCTTCGCATCGGCGTGGAAGATCGCGCCCTGTTCCAGTTCCGGCGCCACCCGGTTGCGGTTGTGGTAGTGGATTTCCATCCGCATCCCCCGCGCCATGGCGGCCAGTTCCTGCCCGATGCGGCCATAGCCCGCGATGCCGAGTTTCTTGCCTTCCAGCGTCACGCCCATGAGTTGCGTCGGCGCCCAGCCCGTCCAGGCGCGGGCGCGCACCAGGCGTTCGCCTTCACCGGCGCGGCGGGCGGCCATGAGCATCAGCGTGAAGGCGCATTCGGCGGTGGCGAAGGATAGCACCCCCGGCGTGTTCGCCACCGTGATGCCGCGGGCGGCGGCGGCGGGCAGGGAGAGGTGGTCCGTGCCGACGGAGAAGGTGGCGATGATCTTCACCGAGGCGGGCAGCGCCTCGATCGTCGCGGCTGCCATCGGGTCCCCGGCCGCGCAGAGGATGCCGGCGGCGCCGCATTCGGCCGCCCGGCGGGCGATTTCCGCGCCGTCGCGGGACCAGGGATCGTCGCTGCTGTTCAGGCGGGCGTCATAGTCCCGCGCGGCGCGGGCCTCGATCGCGTCGGGCAGCTTGCGGGTCAGCAGCAGGATGGGCTTGGGCATCGGGCGTTCCCTCATCGGCGTTGCAGCAGCGTTAGCAGACCGTGCCCGGCTTGCCAGCAGGACGGCATGGCGGCAGGGTCCGGCGCATTCTGCCGGAAGGGAATCACGCCATGGATCTGGGATTGAAGGGCAAGCGCGCCCTGGTGATGGGGGCGTCCAAGGGCCTTGGCCGCGCGATCGCGGACAGCCTGGCGGCGGAGGGCGCGCACCTCGTCATCTCCGGCCGCACCCAGGCGAGCCTGGATGAGGCCGCGGCGGCGATGGTGGCCGCCGGCGCCGCTTCCGCCCATGGCGTGCCGGCCGATGTCGCGAATGCCGCCGACATGGATCGCCTCGGCGATGAGGCCACGCGCCTGATGGGCGGCGTCGACATCCTGGTGCTGAACCACGGCGGCCCGCCGCCCGGCACTGCGCTGGAGATCACGGAGGCGCAGATCGCCGAGTGGTTCCCGAAGATCGTCCTGCACCCCATCCGCCTGGCGATGAAGCTGCTGCCGGCGATGCGGGCGCAGAAATGGGGCCGCATCATCACCGTGGGCTCCACGGGCATGGTGCAGCCGATCCCGAACCTGGCGCTGTCCAATATCCTGCGCGCCAGCATCGTGGGCTGGAACAAGTCCCTGTCCAGCGAAGTGGCGGGCGACAACGTCACCTGCAACATCCTCGCCCCCGGCGCCATCCTGACGGACCGGCAGCGGGAGACGCAGGGCAATCTGGCGGCCAAGCGCGGCGTGCCGGTGGAGCAGGTGATGAAGGAACGCGCGGCGACCATCCCGGCCGGGCGCATCGGGGATGCGAAGGAATTCGGCCCGATGGGCGCGTTCCTGGCCTCCGAGATGGGGTCCTACATGACGGGCAGCATCATCCGGGTGGATGGTGGGGTCGTGCGCGCTTTCTGAGGAGGTTTCGCCGATGCTGCCGAATTTGACGCCCGATGTGGCGCTGGCCTCGAAGCTGTTCGATGAACTGCGGGAGGCGACGTTCGACGGCATCGGCATTACCCGCGATGCCTATGGGGAGGGCGAGCGCCGCGCGCACGCCATCGTCCGCGCGGCGGCGGAGGAGATCGGGCTGGAATGCCGGGCCGATCCCGTCGGCAATCTGCTGATGACCCTGCCTGGGGCCGATCGCGCGGCGAAGCGGGTGGTGCTGGGCAGTCACCTCGACAGTGTTGCCAACGGGGGAAACTTCGACGGCGCGGCGGGGGTGCTGACGGGCATCGCGGCGGTGGCGGGGATGAAGCGCGCGGGCTTCGTGCCGGCGCGGGACATCACCGTGCTGGCCGTGCGGGCGGAGGAGGCGGGAAGCTGGTTCCCGATCTCCTATCCCGGATCGCGCGGCGCACTCGGCTTGTTGAAGGCTGAGGAACTGCAGGTGAAGCGGCAGGATAATGGCCGCACGCTGGCGGACCACATGCGGGCCGAGGGTTTCGATCCCGGCTTCGTGGAAGCTGGCGGCAGGACATTCAGCGCCGCCGATACCGCGGCCTTCCTGGAACTGCACATCGAGCAGGGGCCGGTGCTGGAGGGTGAGGGAGTGCCCGTCGGGATCGTGACGGGCATCCCCGGTTCGCGCCGCCTGCGGGCCGCGCGGGTGCTGGGCGAATACAACCACTCCGGCGCGACCCCCCGAAAGTATCGGCGGGATGCGGCGATCGCGCTGGCGGAACTCGCCTTCCGCTGCGACGAACGCTGGGTGGAGCTGGAGGCGCAGGGCCACCGGCTGGTCGTGACCTTCTGCGTGATGGGCACCACCGCCGACGCCGGCTTCACCAAGATCGCGGGCGAGGCGCAATTCCAGCTCGATGTCCGCAGCGTCAATCCGCACAGCGTCGATGCGCTGATGGAGACGCTGTACGAGGCGGTGCCCGAGATCGAGGCGCGCCGCGGCGTCAAGTTCGAGCTGGGGCGGGAGACGACGAGCCGCGCGGCACCGATGGATGCGGGCATCCAGGCGGGGCTGATCCGCGCGGCGGATGAGCTTGGGGTGAAGCACCTCAGCATGGCGAGCGGCGCGGGGCATGATGCGGCCGCCTTCGCGATGGCGGGCATCCCCGCCGCGATGATCTTCGTGCGCAACCAGCACGGCAGCCACAATCCCAAGGAAGCGATGCGGATGGACGATTTTGCCAGTGCCTGCGCCGTGGTGCAGCGTTGGGTCGCGGGGGCCAGCCTGTGAGCGCACGCTTGGCCGTCGATATCGGCGGCACCTTCACCGACGTTGCCATCGAGCGTGACGGCGAGCGCTGGACCGGCAAGGTGCTGACCACGCCCCACGCGCCGGAACTCGGCGTGCTGGAAGGCGTGCGCGTGGTGCTGGAGCGTGCATCGATGACGCCCGCCGACATCGTGCTGGTGATCCACGGCACGACGCTGGCCACCAACGCGATCATCGAGCGCAAGGGCGCCAGGACGGCGCTGCTGACGACGGAGGGGTTCCGCGACGTCCTCGCGCTCGGGAATGAGAGCCGCTACGACCAGTACGACCTCAACATCGATCTGCCGCAGCCGCTGGTGCCGCGGCGCTGGCGCCTGACGGTGCCGGAGCGGCTGGACAACGAAGGCAAGGTCCTGCTGCCCCTCGATGAGAAGGCCGTGGCGGACCAGGTCGGCTTCATGAAGGCGGAGGGGATCGAGAGCCTGGCGATCGGCTTCCTCCATGCCTTCGTGAACCCCACGCATGAACAGCGCGCAGCGGCCGTTGTGCGGGGGCTGTGGCCGGAACTGAACATCTCCCTGTCCAGCGAAGTCTCGCCGGAGATGCGGGAGTGGGAGCGGTTCTCGACGACGGCGGCCAATGCCTATGTCCAGCCGCTGATGGCAAGCTATTTGAAGCGGCTGGAGACGGGGCTGCGCGGTGGTGGCTTCACCTGCCCGCTGTTCCTGATGTTGTCGGGTGGCGGGCTGACCACGCTGGACACCGCCGCGCGGTTTCCGATCCGGCTTGTGGAGAGCGGCCCGGCGGGCGGCGCGATCTTCTCGGCGCATGTCGCGAAGCAGCGCGGCTGGGGGAAGGTCCTGTCCTTCGACATGGGCGGCACCACGGCGAAGGTGTGTTTGATCGACGAGTATGCGCCGCAGGCCAGCCGAAGCTTCGAGGTCGCGCGCGTCGGGCGCTTCAAGAAGGGATCGGGGCTGCCGCTGCGCATCCCGGTGATCGAGATGGTGGAGATCGGCGCCGGTGGCGGCTCCATCGCGCATTGCGATGCGCTGGGGCGCATCCAGGTGGGGCCGGAAAGCGCCGGCGCCGATCCCGGGCCGGCCTGCTACGGGCGCGGCGGCCGGCACCCCGCGGTGACGGATGCGAACCTCTCGCTCGGGCGATACGAGCCCGACCTGTTTGCGGGCGGTGCACTGAAGCTGCATGTGCAGCCGGCACTGGATGCGTTGTCGCGCGATGTCGGCGAACGCCTCGGCCTGCCCGCGGAGATGGCGGGGCTCGGCGTGGTGGAGATGGTGGACGAGAACATGGCCAATGCGGCCCGCGTCCACGCCATCGAAAGCGGGAAATCCTATGGCGGCCGCGCGATCATCGCGTTTGGCGGCGGCGGGCCGGTGCATGGCTACCGCGTGGCGGAGAAGATTGGCGTGAACCGGATGCTGGTGCCCTCGGGCGCGGGCGTGGGTTCCGCCATCGGCTTCCTGCGGGCGCCGGTGGGGTATGAGGTGGTGAAGTCGCTCTACCAGCGCTTCCGTTCGTTTGACGTGGGCGCAGTGAACGCGCTGCTCGGCGCGATGTCGGATGAAGCGTCGCGCGTCGTGGCGGAAGGCGCCTTCGGCGCGCCGATGGCGGAGCATCGCCTGGCCTTCATGCGCTATGTCGGGCAGGGGCACGAGATTTCCGTGGCCCTGCCGTCCCGCGCGCTGACGGCCGATGACATCCCAGTGATCCGTGCGGCCTATGACGCCGAATACACGCGCTTCTACGACCGCCCGGTGCCGGGTTCGGACGTGGAAATCCTGGCCTTCGCCGTGACGGTGGCGACGGTGCCGGATGAGGTTCTGCCGGTGGCGGAGGTGGCGGATGCGCCCGCCCCCGCGCCGATCCGCGTGCAGCAGGTGCGTGACACCGCGACGGGGGAGGTTGCGCCCTGGCAGGTCTATGACCGCCCCGCCATGCCGCCAGGCTGCACCGTGCCGGGCCCCTGCATCGTGTCGGAGGCGGAGACGAGCACGCTGGTCGGGCCAGGCTGGCGCTGCCGGGTGGATGGGCTGGGGTATCTGGAACTGACCCGCGGGGAGGCTGCGTGATGAACGCTCTCGAAAAAATCCAGCGCCAGATCCAGTGGAACCGCCTGGTCGCGGTGGTGGAGGAACAGGCGCAGATCATGATCCGCACCGCCTTCTCCACCACGGTGCGGGAAGCCGGTGACTTGTCCGCGGGCATCTTCGACCTGCAGGGGCGCATGCTTGCGCAGGCGGTCACGGGCACGCCCGGCCACGTGAATTCCATGATGGAATCCGTGGGGCATTTCCTCGCGAAGTTTCCGGCGGCCTCGATGAAGCCGGGCGATCACTACATCACCAACGATCCCTGGCTCGGCACGGGGCACCTGCATGATTTGACGGTGGTGACGCCGGCCTTCCGCCGCGGCGAGATCGTCGGGCTGTTCGCGAATACCGCGCATGTCATCGATGTCGGCGGGCTTGGCATGGGGCCGGATGGCAGGAGCGTCTTCGAGGAAGGGCTCTACATCCCCATCGTGAAGTGCTTCGACCAGGGCGCGCCGAACGAGACCTTCTTCGATTTCGTCCGGATGGGCAGCCGCACGCCGGTGGAACTGGAAGGCGACATCTATTCGCTGTGCGCCTGCAACGATGCGGGGGCGAAGCGGCTGGTGGAGATGATGGACGAGTACGGGATGGAGAGCATCGATCCGCTCGCCGCCTACATCTTTGACGCATCGCTGACGGCGACTCTGGATGAAATCCGCAAGCTGCCGAAGGGCACCTATCGCGGCACCATCAAATCCGATGGCTATGAAGCGGAAGTCACGCTGAAGGCCGCGATGACGATCAAGGAAGACGAGATCGTCGTGGACTATGCGGGCACCTCCGGCCTGTCAGGGCGGGGCATCAATGTGCCGGCGGCCTATTGCCGGGCCTATGCCTGCTTCGGGATCAAATGCGTGGTGGCGCCAGAGATTCCGAACAACTGGGCGTCGCTCGCGCCCTTCCGGATGGAGATTCCGGAGGGCTGCATCCTGAATGCGCCTCGGCCCTATCCCGTTTCCGTCCGTCACGTGGTGGGGCAGTTGCTGCCAGACCTCATGATGGGCTGCCTGCACCAGGCGGTACCGGATCGCGTCAATGCGGAAGGGTCATCGGCGCTGTGGAACCCGCCGCTGCGGGGCGGCGCGCAGGTCAGTGGCTCCGCGGCGGAACTGCCGGATTTCGAGATCATCACCTTCAATTCCGGCGGCACCGGCGCGCGCCCGACGAAGGACGGGCTGGACGGCACGGCCTTCCCCAGCGGCGTGCGCACCATGCCGGTGGAGGCGACGGAGAATGTCGCCCCCGTGATCTTCTGGCAGAACCAGATCCGCGCGGATTCCGCCGGCGCCGGGCGCACGCGCGGCGGCTTCGGCAAGATCATGGAGATCGGCGCGAAGGGGGAGGCGGAGTTCGCCGTCAACGCCATCTTCGACCGCGTCGCCAATGCGCCGAAGGGGCGGGATGGCGGGGGTGATGGCGCCTCCGGCTGGGTCGGCTTCACCGATGGCAGCACGATCCGCACCAAGGGCTACCAGGTGGTGCCGAAGGGCAAGCGGTTGCTGCTGAAACTGCCCGGTGGCGGCGGGATGGGCGATGCCAAGGCGCGAGACCGCGCGCTGGTGGAGCGTGACGTAGCGGATGGGCTGGTGAGCCCTGACCAGGCCAAGGCGCTCTACGGGGCGTGATGGCGGGCGGGGCCCGGACCTAATCGTCCGGGCCGCCCTTGGTGCTGTCCGTCACGCCCGGCGGGTCCGGGTAGAGGTCGGAGGGCACCTTGGCGGCGGGGTTTTGCGTCAGCCCGCCCTGCTGGACCTTGGCCGCCGTGTTGGGCGACTTCGGGTCCGCGCTGTTCATGCGTTCGGCGGCGCCCGTGGGAGTTGGTTTGGGCGGGGGTGTGGGCGTGGGTTTGTCGGTCATGCCCACCGGAACGCCTCAGAAGCCCTTCGGATCAAATGGGGTAGGCAAGAAGCGTCTGGACCCGCGCCGTGTCGTAGATCACGCGCTTGCTGCTGAACCGCCAGCCATCCGCCGTCCGCACCGCGGTGCTGGCGTAGCTGCCGGCCTGGTAGATGGCGGAACTGCCTTCCTGCGACGTGTTCACGACGACGTAGTTGGCGCGGAACGTGGCCTCCGTTTCGGAGGACGCCGTCACCACCAGGCCGGAGACCAGGTGCCGGTAGGCCGGCTTCTCATAGATGTTGGCGTGGCGGAGGCTGGCGACGCGGTCGCGCAGCATGGCCTGGTTGTCGCAGCGGATCAGCGGCGCGGGCAGGCCGAGTTCCTCATTCTCCCGCGGGATGATCTCGTAGAGGCAATCCGCCGTGAAGAACGCCGCCCAATCCTCCAGCCGGTCATCGTCGATGGCGGCGATGTAGCGGTCCAGCAGATCCTGCATCTCAAGACGCAGCATGAGGGCGGGGGTCATGCGATGCCCCTTTCAGGAAGGGTCTCGTAGCCCATCATGTCGCGGTAGCCGCGCCAGAAGCGGCGGACCAGGCCCTCGCTCACCATGCTGTCGAGGTCATTGGCCGCGCCGCGTGCCATCTCCAGCACGGAATAGGCTTCGCCGCCGCCGGTGACGGCGCGCTGCACCAGTTCCGTCGCCTCGGTGTCCTCCATGGAGATGTAGCCGGCAGGGCCGACCAAATTGGCCTGCTTGATGCGCAGCGCGCGCAACTCCGGCGTGTCGTCCTCGTAGCCGAAGAAGTGGAAGACGAGTTCGAAGCGGTCATGCGCCTTGGCGATGATCTGGCGCGCGACCAGCGTGTTGTGGATCTGCTGGATGACGAGCTGCGGGAAGATCGGCTGGATGTGGTTGGTGCTGAGCTCGTCATATTCCTTGATCATGCCGAGCACGCTGTCGTCTTCCAGGCGGAAGCCCTCGTCATAAGAACGGATCGCCTGTTGCTTGTAGGCGCCGGCATTCTCCTCCTCGTTCTTCACCACCAGCAGGGCGCTGTGCAGGCCGGTGCTGTCCGTCACCGTGCTGACCTTCATGCCGACGCGGAGGATGTTGAAGGTGGTGTGGAACAGGTGGAGCAGGGAGGCGTGATAGGGGTCCTTCACATTCTCCAGGTAGAGCTTCCAGTTGCTGTTCGAATACTGCCTGGTGCAGCCGAGATAGACGATGGGCTTGGCGAAGATGCGATCGACGTAGCGGCGCATCTCCGGGCCCATGTAGTCCGCGACATCGCCGATGCCGGCATCGAAGGTGGCGAAGACCAGGCCGCGATAGCTCTCGACGCGCAGTTGCTTCAGGCTGTGGTTCTTGGGGTCGAAATCGGCGGGCATGCCCGCCATCTCCTTCATCCCCCGCCGGAAGGGTACGCCCTGGAGGTCGCCCTTCGCGGTGTAGTTCCACTGGTGATAGACGCAGGTGTGGTTCAGCGCATTGCCGCGCCGCAGCCGGCAGACCGCGGCGCCGCGATGGGCGCAGCGGTTCACCCAGGCGGCCAGCGTGCCGTCCTCCGCCCGCGTCATCACCACGGGCGTGTCGCCGATATAGGTGCTCTTGAAATCGCCGGGCTTCGGGATTTCCGCTTCCAATCCGAGAAAGTTCCAGGTGGGGCCGCGGAAGATGCGTTCCTGTTCCCGCGCATAGACCTCTGGCGAGGTGAAGACGGAATAGGGCACGCGGGAGGCGTCGGCGCGGGGGAAGACGGGTGCCTGGTCCATGGCGATCAGCCCGCCGGCATGCGGCATTCCGCCGCGAAGGGGTCCACCGCATTCTCGAACACCTTGCGGACATGTTCGGTCTGCAGGCGGCCATCGGCGCGGCGGCCGACGCGGGCCAGCCAGAAATCCTGCACGGGGAAGTTGTTGGCGCCGAAGCGGAAGGGGCCGCGGACGCTGCGGAAATCCGCGGCGCGGATGGCGGCGCGCAGCGCGCCCTTGTCGGCCAAATTGCCGCCGGTGCGGCGCACGGCGCTGTCCAGCAGCATGGCCGTGTCATAGGCGTGCGCGGCATAGCTGGCGGGGACGTAGTTGAACTGCGTCAGGAAGTCGGCCACGAAGCGCGTGTTCTGTTCATTCGGCAGCGTCGGCGTCCAGGTCGTGCCGGTGAAGAGGCCGAGCGCCGCATCGCCCTGCGCCGGCAGCACCGCTTCGTCCACGGTGAAGGCGGACAGCACGGGGATGGCGATGCCCGCCTGGCGGTACTGCCGCACGAATTGCACGCCGAGTCCGCCGGGCATGAAGGTGTAGATGGCATCCGGCCGGCGCGCCGCGATCTGCGCCAGCTCCGCCGAGAAGTCGGTGATGGTGAGAGGGACATAGGTCTCGTCAATCACCTCCCCCCGGAAGGTGGATTTGAACCCCGCGGCGGCGTCGCGGCCGGCCTGGTAGTTCGGCGTGATGATCATGACGCGGCGGATGGGGCGGATGGTGCCGCCGACCTCGATCCCGTCATTCGCCGCGGCGCCCAGCACGGCGTGGTTCTGGTCGTTCACATAGGAGGTGGCGAAGAAGAAGGGGTTGCAGCCGCGCCCCGCGATGGGGGAGGGACCGGCATTCGGGCTCAGCAGGAAGGTCTGGGTTTCCGTCACCGGCCGGATGATGGCGGCGAGGATGTTGGAGAAGAGGGTGCCGACGATGAAGTCGCAGCGATCCCTCTCCAGCGCCGCGCGAACCTTGGTGACGGCGGCATCGGGGCGGAGTTCGTCATCGATGACCAGCACCTCCGCCGGCCTGCCGCCGATGCGGTTCTCCAAATGGCGCATGCCAAGCAGGAAGCCGTCCCGCAGATGGGTGCCGGGCGCGGCCTGCGGGCCCGTCAGCACCGTGACCAGGCCGATCTTCACCGGCGCCGCCTGGGCGTGGGCCAGGCCCGGCAAGGCGAGGCCCGCGGTGGCACCCGCGCCGGCGGCGAGCCAGGCGCGCCGGGTGATGGGCGGTAGGAAGGAAAGACGCATTGGTCGAAGCTCCCTGTTGCGTTCCCGCAAATAGAGAACAAAGGACCGACCAACGCAACCTGATGGCGAGATCGCCTCGCGCACAGGGTGACCGGGGAGGACAACCGCCCGTCCCCGGCCTTGTGCACCGGGCCCTGCGTCGTCAGTCCGCGAACTGGCCCGCTTGCACGATCAGCGGCCGCAGGCGGGCGATCTCGCTCGCCAGGAACCGCGTGTGATGGGCGGGGGTCGCTTCCTCCTCCGTCGCGACCGTCGTCAGCGTCTCCGCGAAGCGCTGCTTCAGGCGGTCGTCGCGCAGCGCGGCACGCATGGCCTGGGCCAGGCGCTGCTGGATCTCCGGCGGCGTGCCCGCGACGGCGTAGAGGCCGTGCCAGGCGGACATGATGAGGTCCACGCCCTGTTCCCGCGCCGTCGGCACATCGAAGCCCGCGACGCGTTCCGGCAGCGTCACCGCATAGGCCTTGATGCGCCCGTCCCGCGCGAAGGGCGCGGCGACCGTCACCTGTTCGCAGGAGATGTCGAGCCGCCCTGCCATCATCTCCGTCATCGCGGGCGCGCTGCCGCGGAAGACGATGGTGGTCGCGTTGCGGCCGGCGGCGTGCTGCATCAGCATGCCGCAGAGCTGGTTGGACCCGCCGAGGCCTGCATGGCCGAGGTTCAGCCTGTCTCCCTGTTCGCGCAGCACGGCCATGTAGGCCGGCAGGTCGCGCGCCGGGAAATCCGGGCGGGCGACGATGGCCATGCCGGTGTGGGACACCACGCCGAGCGGCGCGAAGCCGCGTTCGATGTTGAAGGGCAATTGCCTGTAGAGCGTTGCCGCGGCGGCCAGGCCGATATGGTGGATCATCAGCGTGTGGCCATCAGGGCGGGACTGCGCGACGCGGGCGGCGGCGATGGTGCCGCCGGCGCCGGTGACGTTTTCCGCCGCCACGGGCTGGCCCAATTCCCGCGACATCCCTTCCGCCAGCAGGCGGGCGATCATGTCGGTGGGCCCGCCCGCGGCGAAGGGGATGGCGATGGTCAGCGGGCGGTTGGGGAAGGATTGCCCCGTTGATTGGGCCCAGCCCTGGCTGCCGATGAAGGGCAGGGCGAGCGCGCTGCCCAGCAGCGTACGACGATGGATGCGCATGAAATCCTCCCGTTGGTCGAGGCCGTGGCGCGGCCTTCTGTGATGGGGAAGTGTCTCATCCGGGGTGGCGGCGGCGTCAATCCTCGAAGAAGGGCGTTTCCTCCGCCGCCGGGCCGCGCAGGCGGATGTCGAAGCGGAAGATGCGGGCGCCGTTCTCCGTGCCTTCCGGCACCGCGACCAGCTTCGGGCGCAACGCGGCGGGCACGAGTGCCAGCACCGGATCGGCGGCATGCGCGGCTTCGTGATCGGGGAAGAAGACCGTGGTCTGGGCGCGGCGCATCAGGCCGGCGCCCATGATGGCGATGTTGATGTGGGGCGCGCGCGGTCCGGCGGCATCGGCGTAGCCGCCCGGCATGACGGTGCGGAATTCGTAGCGGCCTTCGCCATCCGTCCAGGCGCGGCCCCAGCCGAGGAAATCAGGGTCCGCCCGGTCCCGCCCGGGGTCGAGCGGATGGTCGAAATGGCCGGCGGCATCGGCCTGCCAGGCTTCCAGGATCATGTTGAGGCAGGGCACCGCCTCCTCCCGCCTCACCTGGCCGCGGAGGATGATGACCTCCCCCTTCGTCGTGGGGGCAGCGCCCTCCGCGGCGATGGTCAGGTCGTTGTCGCCATCGCGGAACAGGGTGCGGGGGAAGAAGGGGCCGATGGTGTGTTCGGAGGAGGGGATGGACATGGCGGGGGCGCTCACGGTGCGCTCGGCGTGGCGTGGCGGCCGCGCAGCACGATGTCGAAGGTGAAGCCGAGGTACTGGTCGCCGACCTCCGCCGGCGGCAGGTCCCTGGCGATAAGGCGGTTGCGCGCCGCCTCCTCCGGCACGGATTGCAGGATGCGGTCCAGCGCGTTCAGCGGATCCCCCGCGAAATACATCTGGGTGACGAGGCGGGAGAGGGAGGAAGGGCCGATGACGGAGAAATGCACATGCGGCGGCCTCCACCAGGTCTCCTTCACGGGCACCGGGTAGGCGCCGGGCTTGATGGTGAAGAAGGCGTAGCGGCCTTCATCATCTGTGCGGACCCGGCCATTGCCGACGAAATTGGGGTCGAGCGGCGCGGCGCGCTGGTCGATCGGGTTGAAGTAGCGGCCGGAGGCATTGGCCTGCCACAGCTCCACCACCGCGCCACGGACCGGGCGCCCATCCTCATCCAGCACCTGGCCGGCGAGGTGCATGAGTTGCCCGATGGCGGGGCGGCCGGGGATGGGCTCCGCCAGGTTCGCCTCGCCGCAGGGCAGCTTGCGGTGGAGCCGTAGCGGGAATGTGGCTTCGGTACGCGTCGCGGGGCGGCGGATCAGGGGCTGGGACGGCGTGTGCGTCCAGGTATTCGGGTAGCCCGCGATGGGTACCTCGGGCTGCACGCCCTGCGGCCAGGGATCGAAGCGATCCGGGACGGTCTCGTGGTTCATGGTCTCGTTTCCCCGCGCCCGGTTCAGCGGGCGCGGGGGCAGCGTGGCCCGGCGCGGGGCTACCCGTCAACGTTATGTTTCATAATAATCAGGTGGTGGGCGTGCGGAACATCGGCAGACCCCGGACATCGGCCACGCGGTTCATCATGGCGGTCGGCGGGCCCTGGTAGTAGTTGCGGCGGCTGACGGCGTGGCCGGTGATGCGGTGCATGGCGATGGCGGATTCGGCGGCCTTCACCAGCAGCCCGTAGCTGTGCAGCAGCGGCACGCCGGCGATGGTATAGACGCCGCGCGCGGCCAGCAGCGCGGCGGTGGAGCCCGTGAGGAACAGCACCTCCGCCCCCGCTTCCACGGCACGCTCGCCAGCGGCCTCGACGGCGGCGACATAGGCCAGCGCCTCATCCTCCCGCGTGAACATCGCGTTGTTGCCGGGGGAATGGCCGGTGTTCTCGATGGAGGCGAGGCGGCTCGCGAGGCCGTAGCCCGTCACGATCTCCCGGTACCGCGACACCATCTTGGGGTGCTGCACCAGCATCCCGAAGCGTTCGCCCATTGTGCAGGCGGTGAAGCACAGCACCTCCATGAAGGAGATGACGGGGATGTCGAGGAGCTCGCGGAGTTCCACTAGGCCGGTGTCGAGCGAATTGGCGATGACGAAGGCGTCGTAGCCGCCCTCTCGCCGCAGCTTGAGGGCTGTCTCGACGAATTCGCGCACGTCGTAGTGCCAGATGGACCGGTACTGGTCGCCGAGCGCGCCATGCGGCGTGCCATGCACCTCCACCGTCGTGCCCGGCGCCGCCACGGCGTCGCAGAGCGTTTTCGTCGTCGAGAGAAAATTCGACATCGCCGTCTCGGAGGAGATCAGCTGGTACCAGATCTTCATGCTGCAGGCGCCTCAGTTGAAGGAAAGGCCGGTGGCTTCGACGGGCTTCGTGACATCGGCGATGCGTTCGCCGATGAAGCCGCGGAAGGCATCGGGGGTGGTGGGCGTGGGGGTGGCGCCCAGGCCGCGCAGGCGGGCGGCGAGGTCGGCATCCTGGACCACGGCGGCGCAGGCTTCCGAGAGGCGACGCACGATATCGGGCGGCGTGCGGGCGGGGGCGAGCAGGCCCATGTAGCTGGAGGAGACGTAGCCGGGGACGCCGGCCTCCGCGATGGTCGGCAGTTGCGGCAGAAGGTCGGAACGCTGCGGCGTGCCGACGGCGAGCGCCTTCACATGGCCGAGCGAGATCGCCTCCATCACCGGGGGCAAATTCTCGAACAGCAGCTGGATGCGGCCGGCGCGGAGGTCGAGCAGGGATTGCGAGGTGCCGCGATAGGGCACGTGGGTGATCTGCACGCCGGCCAGGGCGCAGAACATCTCCCCGCTAAGATGCGCGACGGAGCCGGGGCCGGCGGAGCCGAAATTGATGACGCCAGGCTGCGCCTTCGCCATGGCGATCAGCGCGGCCACGCTGTCCACCGGGAAATCCTTGTTGGTGACAAGGACGATGGGGCTGTCCGTCAGCTGCGCCACCGGCGCCAGGTCCCGCAGCGGATGGTAGCGGATGCCCGCCTGCATCACGGGGTTCACCGCGATGGAACCCGGCGTGCCGCAGAGCAGCGTATGGCCATCGGGCTGCGCGTTCACCACCTGCATCGCACCGATGGTGCCGCCCGCGCCGGCGACATTGTCCACCACCACCTGCTGCGAGAGGCGGTTCGACAACCCCTGCGCCACCAGGCGCATCATGATGTCGGTGCCGCCACCGGGGGTGAAGGGGACGATGACGCGGATGGGGCGGCTGGGCCAGACATCCTGCGCCAAGGCGGGGCTGGCGATGGTGGCGGTGAGGGCAGAGAGGATTGTGCGGCGGGTCGGCATGGCGGGGGCTCCCTCAGGTCAGGCCGGGAACGGTCGGGTAGACCGGGCCGTAATGCTTGCGGATCTCGGCGATCTGGTCCTCGCCGGGGGGCGCATAGGCCAGGCGCTTGGAGGTGAAGCGGCCGCCCATCAGGCGGTTCATGCGCACCGCCATCTCCCCCATCTTGATGAGGCTGGTGATGCCGTTCAGCACCGGCGCGCCGCGGCCTGCATCATGGACGCCCGCATCGGCGAGCAGCGCCATGGCGACGCCGCCGGCGGGGATCACGACCTCCGCCCCGCGCGCCACCGTCTCCGCCGCCGCGGCCTGGAATTGCTCCAGGATGCGCGACCGGGCCTCGCGGTCCGTGAAACCTTCCTTGAGGTCGAGGATGCGTTCCATCTGCATCCGTGCGGTGCCGGCAAGGCGCGTGCGCAGGCCGGCGCGATCGACGTTTTCCAGGATGCGGGCGGTGAATTTCTCGTTGAGCGTGACGAGGGAGAAGCTGGCGCCCATGATGCTGGCGAGGTGCAGCGCCGTCTCGCACAGGCCCAGCACGGGGATGTTCGCGATCTCCCGACATTCGCGGAGGCCGGGGTCGGCGATGTTGCCGATCAGGAAGGCGTCGTAGCCCTGGTCCATGGCCGTGACGACGTTGCGCATGACCTCCCCGCTCTCGAGGTATTCGAGGTAGCGGTACTGGTCGGCGACGCCGCCGATCTGGGTGATGCCATGCACCACCACCTCGGTATCGGGGTCCTTCACGCCATCGATGATCCGGCGCAGTACCGGATGGTAGTGCCCCCAGGCCGCGCTGCGCGACATGGATTGGTACCAGAGCTTCATGGGCGCGAAGCCCCGCGCGTGACCTGGCCCATCGGCCGCTTCCTTCCCCGTGCCGGGGCTCAGGCGGCCACGGCTTCGGGACATTCAACAGGAAGCGGCGGGCGGGCGGTAGTCCATAGGTTCCGGAATGCGGGATTTTCTGATGGTGCTGGGGTCCAAACCCAATCAGACCCGAGGCGGATGGCCGAGGATCGCGTGGCAGGCCGCCAGGAAGGGCGCGCCGCCGATGCTGGTTGCATCGGCAAGCGGCCTGACGCCGCGGATGCCGCGCGAGACCGGCCAGGCGCCCGGCGGATGATTGGGTTTGGACCCCTAGTCCAGGACCTCCGGGGGCGCTTCCCGGTCGGTCTCGTAGAGTTCCAGCGGCGGGACGGCGCCCGGCTTCCAGTCCGGATCGTCCCAGGCAGCCATCTTGCCGGGGTTGAGCAGGCCCTTGGGGTCCGCCTGGCGCTTGAAGTCAAGCTGCGCCTGGTCGACCAGCTTCATGCCGCCTTCCTCCAGCAGGAAGGTGTGCGGGTTGAAGATGGGGCTGCCGGCTTCCTCATGGATGCGCATGATCTCGTCCAGGCGTTCTTCCGTGGTGAATCGGACGATCTGCAGGCCGATGGCGCAGACCTGGCCCGCGAAGCGCACGGCTTCGACATGGAACAGGACCTCATCCCCGAAGCGCTTTTCGAGTTTCTCGATGAGGGAGAGGTGGTCGGGCGCGGGAAACAGGGATTGCAGGTAGGTGATCGTCTTGTCGGTCTTCAGCACCTGCAGCGTGGTGTGGTTCCAGGAGTGTTCGTAGCAGGGCACGGCGGCGTCTTCCGTGCGTTCGCGGTGGATCTCCTGCCCGGCATGGTCCGCGACCAGCGCATCCAGCAGCGCGAGGTCCGGCGCCGCCACCATCAGGCAGGCGACGGCCATCCCAGCGGGCACCTTCGCGCCCCACTGGCGAAAATGGTTCTGCGGAAGGGGCGCGGGGACGACGCAGGCGAGCTTCTTCGTGATGTCGTCCCGCCGCGCCAGCGCATCCGCGAAGCGGCAGGCGGCGAGGAGCGTCGCGAAGGCGACGACGACATCGATCCAGTCATGCGCGGGGGCGAGTGGCATCTCCAGCGCCGTGATGATGCCGTTGGTGCCATAGGCGTGGTTGGCCTGCTGGATGTCCGCGCCGCGCAATTCCAGTACCCGGGGCTCGGCCTCCATCGTCATCACGCGCAGGCCGAGGATGTTGCCCGGCGCGCGCAGCCCGCCCCAGGTGATGCTGCCGACGCCGCCCGACCCGCCGGCGATGAAGCCCCCCAGCGTCGCTGTGCGCAAGGTGGAGGGATGGATGCGAAGCTCGCCGCCGACATCGCGCCGGCATTGCGCATCGAGGTCGATCATCCGGATGCCGGCCTCCGCGCGCACAAGGCCGGGCTCGGCGTGGAGGATGCGGTTCATGCGCAGCATGTCGACCACGATGCCGCCCCGCAGCGGCATGGCCTGGCCGTAATTGCCGGTGCCGCCGCCGCGGGGCGTGACCGGGACACCTGCCGCGAAGGCTGCGGCGAGTAGGGCGCGCAACTCGTGTTCATCGCGCGGCGCCACCACGGCCTCCCCGGTCACGCGGTTGAGCTGGCGCTTGAGGATGGGGGAGTACCAGAAGAAGTCGCGCGACTTCTGGCGCACCAAAGCGGGGTCGGTGGTCCAGTCGAGGGCGGGGAGTGCCTGCATCACCGCCGTCACGCTGCCCGTCATGCTTCGTCTTCCCTGATCCAGGCCGCGACATCGAAGGCGGCGAGTTGCGTGAACAGCGATGCCAGCGCCGCCGCCGCGTGGTCCAGCAGCGCCTGCCCCATGGCGGGCGAGGCCACTGCGGCGTTGCCGACGGCGCCGGCGGGGTGCAGGTCCTGCGCCTGCCACCCCGGCGGCATGGCACGCAGCGCCGGCGGCAGGGCCATCAGGCGGCTGGTGAAGTCGCGGGCGCTTTCCATCCGCACGCTGGCGGGGGAGAGGGCCAGCATCAGCGCCGTCTCGTCCCGCCCGGCATGGATGCCGAAGGCGGCCTCCACCGGATCATGCAAGGCGGCCGGGCGGCCATGGCGCGGCCAGGCGGTGTTGAGGACCAGGATGCTGTGCGCCAGCCGGATGCGTAAGGCGGCGGTTTCCAGCACGGGGATGTTGCCGCCATGGCTGTTGATGATGACCAGGCGGTCGATCCCTGCCCGCGCAACGCTGGCGCCGATATCCGTGACCAGCGCCAGCAGCGTCTCGGCGGACAGCGTCAGCGAACCGGGATAGCGCAGATGCTCTGCGGCGAGCGCGACCTTCACCGTGGGCAGGACCAGCAATGGAAGCTCGGCCGGCAGCCGCGCCAGCGTGGCGTGGACGACACCTTCGCCGATCACGGTGTCCACGGAAAGCGGCAGATGCGGTCCGTGCTGTTCCGTGCTGGCCACGGGCAGCAGCGCGATGGTGTTGCGTGGCAATTCCCGAAAGGCGGGCCAGGGAAGGTCCTGCCAGAGGCGCGTGGCGGTCATGCGGCGGGGTTATCGAAGCCCTGGGCGACGCGCAAGCGCGTTGCACCCGGACGCGCAAGCGCGTTGGACCCGGACGCGCAAGCGCGTTGGACAAGCACGGCCATGCTGTGGGACCGTTTCATCCTCCCCGCGCCCCGATTCAGGATGCCCGATGCCCACCGACCCTGCCTTGCCGCGCCTGACCCGCCGCGCCGTGATCGGTGCGGGCATCGGCCTGGTGGCCGCCGGCTCTGCCACCGCACAGCCCGCCTGGCCCAGCCGCCCCATCCGCTTCGTGGTGATGACGCCGCCGGGGCCGGGCAGCGACCAGATGGCCCGGGCGCTGGCGGGGCATTACCAGACCATCCTCGGCCAACCCGTGGTGGTGGAGAACCGGCCGGGCGCGGGGGGTGCCATCACCGCGCAATCCGTCGCGACCTCCACCGACGGGCACACGATCGGGCTGGTCTTCGGCGGACCGACGACGACGGCGCGGATGCTCAATCCCGGCCTGCCCTATGATCCCGCCACGGCCTTCTCATCCGTCACCTTGCTGACGCGCTCCCCCTTCGTGCTGGCGGTGCATCCGGGCTTCCCGGCGAAGACCTGGGCGGAATTCCTGGCCGTGGTGCGCGCCAATCCGGGGAAGTACCGCTACGCCTCGATCGGGCCCGGCACCACCACGCATCTGGCGATGGAGGAGACGAAGCAGCGCCTCGGCCTCGATATCGAACACGTCCCCTATCGCGGCTTCGCCCCCGCCACGCTGGACCTGCTGGCCGGGCGGGTGGAGGTGATGTTCCATTCCCCCTTCAGCGCGCTGCAGCACATCCGCGCGGGGTCGCTGGTGGCGCTGGTGCAGACCGGCGATCGCCGCGTGTCCCAGATGCCGGATGTGCCGACGCTGGCGGAAGCCGGGCTGCCGGACAGCGCCTTCTTCGGCTGGACCGGCATCATCGCCCCGGCGAATTTCCCACCCTCCGTCGCGGAGCGCCTGGCGACCCTGACGCGGGAGGCGATGGCCCGCGACCCCGCGGCGCGCGGCGGCATGGAGGAGACGGGGGCGGAGATCGTGGGATCGCCACCCGCCGAACTCGCCGCGCTGCAATTGCGGGAGACGACGCGCTGGGGCGCCGTCATCACGCGGCTGGGGCTGACGGTGACAGATTGAGGCGCGGCCGGCAGCGCCGGCCGAGGAGCCGGAGGCGACCGCCGCTTGTGCGGCGAGCCAAGGCCCCAGAGGGGCCGCCCGGCGCCTGAGGGCAAGAAATCAGTTCACCGTCACATTGCCCGCGCGCACAACCTCCCGCCACTTCGCCACTTCCTCCCGCACCAGGGTCGCGAATTCGGCGGGGGTGGAGGCGGCGACGATGAAGCCCTGGGCGGCGAAGGGGTCGCGGATCTCGGGCAAGGCGAGGGCGGCGGCGACTTCCGTGTGCAGGCGCGCCAGCACCGGCGCCGGGGTATTGGCGGGGGCGAAGAGGCCCTGCCAGGACGTGGCCTCGAAGCCCGGCAGCCCGGCCTCCGCCATGGTCGGCACGTTGGGCAGCAGCGGGTGGCGTTGGGGCGAGGTCACCGCCAGCGCGCGGACGGCGCCGGACTGGATATGCGGCAGCGTCACCAGCACATCGGCGAAGGACGAATAGACCTGGCCGGCGATGAGGTCCGTCGTCGCCTGCGCCGATCCGCGATAGGGCACATGCGTCAGGGCCACGCCGGCACGCTGGGAGAACATCTCCCCGGTCAGATGCATCGAGGTGCCGTTGCCCGGTGTCGCATAGGTCAGCGGCGCGTTCGCGGCGGCGCGGGCGGCCGCGATGTAGCCGGCGACATCGCGGGCGGGGCTCGCGGGGTTCACCACCAGCACCAGCGGCGCGGACACCAGGCGGGAGACCGGCGCGAAATCGCGCACGGGGTCATAGGGCAGGTTGGGAAACAGGCTGGCGGCGATGGCATTGCTGCCGGTGACGCCCATCAGCAGCGTGTGCCCATCCGGTGCCGATTTCGCCACCATGTCGGCGCCCGTGGTGCCGCCGGCGCCGGGGCGGTTCTCCACCAGGACGGTCTGGCCGAGGCTCGCCGTCATCCGCTCCGCCAGGCGCCGGGCGAGGAGATCCGTGCTGCCGCCAGGCGGGAAGGGAACGATGATGCGGATGGGGCGTGTCGGCCAGGTTTGTCCGAGTGCGGGGGCGCCGATCAGCGCCAGGGTGAAGCCGCCCAGCGCGCGGCGCGTCAGCATCGTCATGTCCCGAAATCCCCTTGTGATGGCGGGCCCCAGCCCCCGCCGCCGGCTGTCTCGATGATGAGCAATTCGCCTGCCATCCAAGCGAACCGCGCCTTGGAGGGGAAGGGGCGTTCGGTTCCGTCGGCGCCGATGATCCGCAGCCGCGCGACGCCGCCCGCGCCGCCGCCCTGCGCGCCCGGCGCCCCCGCCAAATGGCGTTCGCCGCGGTAGGAGACCTCCGCGCTGCCCGACAGCAGGCGATAGGCGCGGTGCACGCCATCCCCGCCCGTGCTGGCGCCGGCGCCGCCGGAGCCGCGGTGGCGGGCGAAGGCCTCGACCCGGATGGGGGCGATCTCCTCCAGCACCTCGGCCGGCAGGTTGCGGGCGTTGGAGACATCGGCGGAGAGCGCGTGCAGGCCGGGGCGCTCGGGGCCGCCGCCCTCGCCCCCGGCCAGGATCTCCGTGAACATCCAGCGCCGGCCCTCGCCATCCGTCCCGGCGGCGGAGAGCACGACGGCGACGCCGGCATTGGAGGCGCGGGCGCGGCCTGGTGCCAGTTGCGCATGGGCGGCGAGCAGCGCGTTGGTGGCGAGCTTGACGGTCGCGGTGCGGGCGTTGACCGCGGCGGGAAAGCGCGGATTCACCACGCTGCCCTCCGGCAGCGACAGGTCCAGCAAATCCAGCAGACCGTGATTGGCGGCGGCGTCCGGGGCGATGCGGCGCAGCAGGGCGAAGCAGGCGGCGAGCAGGCCGGAGGGCGCGGCATTCACCGGCCCCGCCGTCTGCGGTGCGGAGCCCGCGAAATCGACCGAGAGGCGCGGGCCGGGCAGGCGCTTCAGCGTGGCGCGGATGGGGACGGGATCGGGCGTGATGCCATCGCCTTCCAGGGCGAATTCGGCCGTGGCCTCGGCTTCGGGCATGGCGCGCAGCGCATCGGCCAGGGCATCCCGCGCATCATCCAGCAGCCAGGCGGCGCGCTGCGCGAAGGCATCGGCGCCGATCCGCGTGGCCAGCGCGGAAACCTCCGCCGCCGCCTGCGTCACCGCCGCCCATTGGGCGTCGAGGTCGGCGCGCAGCATGGCGGGGGTGCGGGTATTGGCCAGCAGGATGGAGGCGATGCCCGCATCCTCCACGCTTGCGCGGCGCCAGTGGAGCGGCGGCAGGCGCAACCCTTCCTGGAAGATGTCGCGGGCATCGGGCGGGATGGAGCCGGGGGCGAGGCCGCCGACATCCTGGTGGTGCAGGATGGTGCCGGCCAGCGCGACCGTGCGGCCCTCAGCGACGATGGGGCGGATCAGGATGATGTCGGGCAGGTGGGTGCCGCCGGACCAGGGATCATTGGTCAGGAACCCATCGCCTTCCGCCATCGCCGTGGCAGGAAAACGGGCGAGGATGCCGGAAACGGCGGGGATCATGCCGCCCAGCAGCAGGGGCAGGGACCGCGCCTGCGCCAGCACGCGGCCATCCGGCAGGAACAGCGCGGCGGCGCAATCCATGCCCTCCCGCGCCACAGGGGACTTCGCCGCGGCCAGCAGCATGTCCTGCATCCGGTCGGCCAGGCCTTCGAGCGCGATGCGCAGGATCGCCTTGTCGCTCATGCCGCCGCGTCCAGCAGCAGCGCGCCGTCATCGCGCGGGGCGACGCGCCAGCCCGGCGGCACGCGGGCGGTGGCGGTGCCGTCATCCAGCAACAGCGTGCCATCCGCGCCCTGGCGGCGGTGCCAGCGGGTGGGGAAGCGGGGCGGGGAGTCCAGCAGGCCACTGGCGGCCATCAGGCCGGGGGCGGGGGGAATCAGCACGCGCCTGCAGCCGATGATGCCCGCGATGGCGGCGGCCAGCAGCGGCCCGAAGCCGCCGCCCGCCACCAGCAGCGACAGGTCCGGGTGAATGTTGCGGCGAAGCGCGATGCGGCGCAGCGCCTCCGCGAGCGTTGCCTCCGCGACCGCCAGGCCTTCGGGGTTGGCAACGCCGGTGCCCGGCAGCCAGCCGGCGGCGCGGGCGGCCTGCGTCAACGCATCGCCGCCGATCGCGATGCTTTCCACATCCAGCGCAGGGCAGCGGAATTCCATGGGGCCGAGGCGGATGGTTCGCGTCTCCAGCGGCACGCCATCCCGCACCAGGCTGATTTCCGCCGTGGTGCCGCCCATGTCGAGGCCGATGGCGAAGGGCGCATCGCCCGCCCATCGCGCCACGGCGCGGGCGCCGGCGGCGGGGCCGGACAGGACCAGGGGCAGGGGCGCGGCCAGGGCCTGGTGCGGCGTGGCGGCGCTGCCATCGGCGATGGCGAAGCGCGGTTCCGGCAATCCCGCGGCCAGCAGCCTGCGCGCGACCGGCGCCAGCGTAGCGGCGACCAGGGGCTTGAGCGATGCATCGAGCATCGTGGCCAGCATCCGCTCGAACTCCCGCGTCTCCGGGTCCACCTGGTGGGAGAGGGAGACCGCCGCGCCGGGCGGCATCATCGCGGCGAGGCGCTTCTCGTGATCGGGGTTGCGATGCGCGAAGAGAAGGCAGAGCGCGACGGGCAGGCCTTGCGGCAGCGCCGGCAGGGCGGAGAGGTCGAGCGGCGTGACCTCCTCACCCCGCGCATCGATGCGGCCCGGGATGCCGAAGCGGAAGCTGGGCGGGGAGAGCCCGGCGGGGGTGGGCGGCGGCGGGTCCGGCGCATCGGGGTCGCGGCGGGAGTGCCGGCCGAGGTCGGGC
>NZ_JBHYGL010000018.1:0-75016 GCF_051859025.1 Falsiroseomonas sp.
CCGCCAGGGGGGAGACCCCCCTGGACCATCGTCAATTGCTGGGTTCCAAGGGCCCCCTTGCGTCTGACGGTCGGTGCCGGGGGGCCGAGCCCCCTTGCGGCCTTACCCCACCATCACCTCCAGCCACCCCCGCGCATCCAGCCGCGCCACATCCCCCGGCAGCAGCAGCACCGTCGTCGTATCGCTCTCCACGATCGCCGGCCCCGCCACGGGTTGCCCCGGCGCCAGCGTCGTGAAGGCGAAGACCGGCAACTCCGCCACGGCACCCTCCACGAAGGCGCGGCGCGTCACGACAGGCGTGGCGGGCGGGCCATCGGGCAGTAGCGGCGCGGGCAGGGGGGGCAGGCGGCCCACCGCGGCCACGCGCGCCGTCACCAGCACCACCTCCTCCCCCCGCAGCGCATAGGTGAACAGCGCCTCATGCCGCGCATGGAAGGCATCCGTGAGCGCGGCGGGCAGGCCCGAAGCGGGCCAATCCACGGCGTCCAGCGGCACGCCGACCTCGAAGACCTGTTCGCCATAGCGCATGTCGGCGCTGCGGCGGATGGCGGGGTCGCCCGCCATCCATTGCGCCATGCGGTCCCGGGCCGCGGCTTCCAACTCGGCGAAGAGCGCGCGGATCGCGGGTTCATCCGGCAGCCCCGCGGCCCCCACGAGGCTGCGGCTGACCTCGTAGCGCAGGTCGGTCTGCAACATCCCCCAGGCGGAAAGCCCCGCCGCCAGCAGCGGCACCGCGACCCTCGACATGCCGAGGTCCCGCGCGACCGCGCTGGCATGCAGCCCCGCGGCGCCGCCGAAGGACAGCAGGGTGAAGCCCCGCGGATCGACGCCGCGCCGCACGGTGGCCACGCGGATGCCATCCGCCATGGCGACATTGGCCAGCGCATGGATGCCCGCCGCACAGGCCATCCGGTCCAGCCCGAGGCGCCCCGCCAGCCGGTCCACCGCCGCTTCCGCCGCCGCCCGGTCCAGGCTGCGCGCCCCGCCCAGGAAGCGGTCGGGGTCCAGGTAGCCCAGCACCAGATTGGCATCCGTCACGGCGGGTTCCTGCCCGCCGCCGCCATAGCAGGCCGGCCCCGGCACGGCGCCGGCGCTGCGCGGGCCGACGCGCATCATGCCCCCCGCGCCGACATGGGCGATGGACCCGCCGCCGGCGCCGAGCGTCACGATGTCGAGGCTCTCCAGCGCGATGCGCTCCCCCCCCACCACGCGGCCGCGCCCGAGTGCGGCTTCCGCATCCTCGATCAGCGCGACATCGGTGGAGGTCCCGCCGACATCGAAGGTGACGAGGTTGCGGCCCAGCCCCGCCCGCGCCAGCGCCAGCCCCGCCGCGACACCGCCCGCGGGGCCGGACAGCGCCGTGCCCGCCGCCAGCCGCGCGGCCTCCGCCACCGGGGCCACGCCGCCATGGGAGAGAATGACGAACAACGGCCCGTGGAACCCCCCCTCCGTCAGCCTGGTTTCCAGCCGCGCGAGATACCCCGCGACGATGGGGCCCACGGCCGCGTTCACCACGGTGGTGGAGAAGCGCTCGAATTCCTTGATCTGCGGCAGCACGTCGGATGAGAGGGTGACATAGACGCCCGGCATGGCGGCGCTGACCGCCGCGCCGGCGGCCTGTTCATGCGCGGGGTCGCGCCAGGAATGCAGCAGGCACACCGCGACACCGGCGACGCCTTCCGCCTTCAGCGTGGCGATGGCGGCATCCAGGGATGCGGCGTCCAGCGCCGTCTCCACCGTCCCATCGGGGCGGATGCGTTCGCGCAAGAGCAGGCGCAGGCGGCGCGGCACGAGCGGCGCCGGGACGGGCAGGCGAAGGTCGTAGCGTTCGGGCTTGAGGCCCTCCCGCATCTCGATCACGTCGCGATGGCCTTCCGTCGTGATCATGCCGATGCGCGCGGTGCGGCGTTCCAGCAGGGCGTTGGTGGCGACGGTGGTGCCGTGCACCAGGCGCTCCGTCACTTCCAGCATCTCCGCCACCGTGACGTGCAGCATCGAGGCCAGCACGGCGAGGCCATCCAGCACGCCGCGGGACTGGTCATCGGGCGTGGTGGCGGCCTTGGCGAGCAGCGTCGCGCCATCCGCGCCGACGCAGACCACGTCGGTGAAGGTGCCGCCGACATCGACGCCGATGCGATAGGGACCCATCATCGGGGGAGATACCCTTCCGCCTTGTCGGCCTCGATCGCCGCGGGATCGCGCATCGTCTTGTCGCCCCAGCCGCCGCCGCCGCCGGACCGCACGATCAGCCGGTCCCCGGGTGTCAGCACCACGCCGGCTTCCTTGGTCTTCAGGTCACGCTCGCCGCCATCGGCATGGCGCAGCGTGTAGTGGTGTGGCGCGCCATCCTCGCCGCCCAGCATCCCCGCCGCGCCATGGCGCACGCCATCGCCGGCGGTGTTCGCGCGGGCCTCGCCCTCCGTCTCGATCCGCAAATCGAGTTCGGCGCCGAGGCCGCCGCGATACTGGCCCTCGCCCCCCGATCCCGGGCGCAATTCGTGGTGGGCGAAGAACAGGGGAAACCGCGCCTCCGCCATCTCCACGCTGCCGAATTTCAGCCCGCCGGCGGAATGCCATTCGCCGACGGAGGACCACCCATCCCCCTTGGCATGGCCGCCGCCGCCGGGCCGGGCATGGAACAGGTGCCAGACAAAGCGCCGCCCGCTGCGGCGCGGGTCCGTGCCCTGGATCGCGACCCGGAAGCGCCGCCCCCAGCCGCCCATGGCGCGGTCCGGGCAGGCCGGCGCCAGCGCCTTGACGATCGCTTCCACGATCTCGTTGGAGCAGTGGCTGGTGCAGAGCGTGACGGCCGCGCCGGGCCGGGCATTCACCACCGCGCCCTCCCGCGCCGTCAGATCCAGCGCGCGGAAGGCGCCGTCATTCTTCGCGACCTCGGGGTCCAGCAGATAGGCCAGCGCCATCCGCGCGGCGGAAAGCGTGTTGGGCCAGGATGAATTGACGAAGCCCCGCACCTGGTCGTCCGACCCCGAGAGATCGACGGAGACATGCCCGCCGCGCTTGCGAACCTTCGCGCGGATGGTGATGTCGGTGGCGCCATGCCCGTCATCGTCGAGCACGGCCTCGCCCTCGTAATCCCCATCCGCCCATTCGCCGATGATGCGGCGCGCATGGGCCTCCGACAGATCGAGGATCGCGTCCACCGCCGCCGCCAGTTTCGCGCCGCCATGGCTGGCCAGCAGCGCATCCATGCGCTTCGCGCCGAGCCGCGCCGCGCCCCACATCGCCATCAAATCGCCGGTGAAGTCGCGCGGGATTCGCGTGTTCAGCGCCAGCATCCGGACCAGGTCGTCGCGCAGCACATCACCCTCGCCGAGGCGGATCGGCGGGATGCGGATGCCCTCCTGCCAGATCTCATGCGCCGCCGGGTTGTAGCCGCCATGCGTCGCGCCGCCGATATCCGATTGGTGCGCGCGCACCACGGCGAGGAAGCGAAGATGCCCCTCCCCGAATACAGGCTGGATGATGGTCAGGTCCGGCAGATGCGAACCGCCATGCCAGGGGTCGTTCAGCAGGTAGCAATCGCCGCGCGCGATCCGCCCGCCGAAGGCATCCAGCACCGCCTGCGCCGCCAGCGGCATGGCGCCGACATGGACGGGGATGTGGTCCGCCTGCGCGACCAGCCTGGCGCGGTCGTCGCACAGCGCGATGGAGAAATCGCGGGAGGAGTTGAGGATCTGGGATGTCGCGGTGCGCAGCAGCGCCTCCCCCATCTCCTCCACCACCGCGCGGAAGCGGTTTTCCAGCACCGCGAGGGTCACGGGATCGGGCGTCTCGGTCATGGGCGCGTTCATGGGCGGGACGGTCCCGCCGCCACCGGCCGCCGTCAAGCCGGGTGCGGGGCGATACCGGCGCGCGCGCACGTGATCGTCTCGGTTCCGAACCCTTGGGCAGGTGGCGCGCTTCGCCCGGGGGAAGGGCATGGGGACCCGATGTACGTCACGCGCATGACCACGGATGCCGCCCAGCCACGGGGCCACGCTTCCCGCCGCTGGGCCGCGGCATCCCTGCTTCTCCTCCTGCTCCCCTTCCTGCTGCGAGCCGTCGCGCTGCCGGCCAGCGTCCTCGATCCGGATGAGGGTCTCTACCTCGTCCAGGCCATCGCCTGGCTGAAGGGGGGATGGCCCTATTTGGCGGTGTGGGACATGCACCCCGTCGGCGCGCCCGGCCTGCTGACCGTCGCGGTGGCGCTGGCGCCGAGCCCGCTGGTCGCGCTGCGCCTGGCGGGCATGGTCACGGTGGCGGCGACTTCGCTGCTGCTGATGCGCCTGGTGATGCGGCTTGGCGCCAGCCGCGCGGCCGGCTTCGCGGCCGGGCTGCTCTATGTGTGCCACACGCTGGTGCTGGGTGGCCTCGCCACCAACACGGAAATCCTCTTCGCGCCCTTCATGGTGGCGGGTGCCACGCTGATCCTGGCGGAGACGCTGGCGCCCGGCGCGCCGCGGCCTGGCCTGGTCTTCCTGGGCGGCCTCTGGTTCGGCTGCGCGCTCTGGGTCAAGCAGGTGGTGGGGCTGGAGGCTTCTTCCCTCTGGCTCACCATGGCGATCGTCGTGCTGGCCGAAAGGCGGGCCGGCATCGCGGGCGTGCTGCTGCTGGCGCTGGTTTTCGCGGTGGGCTGCGCGCTGCCCACCGCCATCACCGCCGGCGCCTATGCTGCCCAGGGCGAATTCGGCGCGTGGTGGAACAGCAACGTCACCGTGCTGATGAACTACGCGGCGGTGGAGGATGGATCGCCCGGCCTGCGGCGCGGCCTGGCGGCGGCGCTGGGCTTTCTCCTGTGGCTGCTGGCCGCGGCGGCGCTGCTGGGCCTGGCCCCGCGCCCCGCGATCCGGCGCGGCGCGCTGCTGCTGCCCTGGCTCGGCGCCGCGGTGGTGCAGGCCGCCGCGCCTGGCAAGTATTTCGACCACTACTTCCTGATGCTGCTGCCGCCGCTTTGCGCCCTCGCGGCGCTCGGCTTGCAGGCGGCGGCCATGCGCGCGGCGCGGCGTGGCGCGCGGGCGGCCGCGGTGGTGGTGCTGGCCGCCGCCATCGCCGCACTGCCCGTCTCCGCCATGCTGCTGCCGCGCCTCGGCCATGGCTTCGGCTGGCGCGGGGCGGACCCCCCCGCCCAGGTCGCCGCCATCGCCCAGGCGGAGATCGGGGCGGAGATCGGGGCGGAGGTGGCCGCCGGCGAAGCTCTGTTCGTCGCGAACTGGCACCCCGTGGTCTATGCCCTGGCCGGGCTGGACCCGCCGACCCGCTTCGCCTTCCCCGGCCATCTGGCCGGCCTGCATGCGGGGCTGACGGGGCTCGACCAGGATGCCGAGCTCGCCCGCGTGCTCGCCCTGCCGCCGCGCATCATCGTGGTCGCGCCATCCCGCTGGTGGCTGGTGCGGCCGGAGGCCCGCGTGATGATCGAGGCCGCGCTGGTCCGCTATGATCGGATCGCGGCCATCCAGGACGGGGAAGGCGTGGTGGAGGTCTGGCGGCGCCGCTGAGGCCGCCGCAAGATGGGGCCCATGCCGCGCCCCGCCACCCTGACCCAGCTCCTCGAATCCACCGCCCGGCGCTGCCCGGATGCGCTCGCCCTTGGCGGGCTGACCTGGGCGGAGGTCGCCGTCACGGTGCGCCGCCTGGCGGGCGGCCTGGCCGAGGCCGGGATCGGCCCCGGCGACCGCGTCGCCCTCTTCCTGCCCAACCGCCCCGACTTCCTGCTGCTGCTTCTGGCGCTGGCCCGGCGGGGGGCGACGGCGATCCTGCTGAACACCCGCTTCCGCTCCGCCGAGATCGGCAATCTGCTGGAACGCGCCGCCCCCAAGGCCATCGCCATCGCCCGGGACTTCCCCGCGGTGAATGCGGAAGCGGTGCTGGAAGCGGTGCCGCCCGCGCAGCGCGCCTCGCTCCGCCTGGTGCTGGTGATGGATGGGCGGGGCATGGACCGCATCCTGGACCTGCCGGTGAAGCGCCGCGCGACGCTTGTTTCGGCGGGTGAGGCCCCGGACCTCGCGACGCCGGATGCCGAATGCCTGACCTTCACCACCTCCGGCACCACCGCCGGGCCGAAGCTGGTGCTGCACCGCCAGGCCTCCATCGCGGGCCATGCGGCGGATGTGGCGGCGCGGATCGGCACGGGGCAGCCGGGTGCGGCGCTGCTGGCCGCCGTGCCGCTCTGCGGCACCTTCGGGCTCGCTTCCGCCATGGCGGCGCTGGCCGGTGGCGCGCTGATCGCCTGCATGGAACGCTTCGACGCGGCGGAAGCCGATGCGCTGATCCGCGCCCAGTGGATCACCCACATGGTCGGCGGCGATGAATTGCTGCTGAAGCTGGCGGAAGCCGCGAATGGCCGCCCCTATGCCCCCTTCACCTTCACCGGCTTCGCCAGCTTCCACGGCCAGGCGGCGCGCGTGATGGAAGTCTCCGCCGCCCTCAACCTGGCCGTCCGCGGCGTCTATGGCAGTTCGGAGGCCCAGGCCCTGTTCGCCCTGCAGGACCCCGCCGGCCCGCATGCCGCGGTGGGCGGCGGTGTCCCCGCCAGTGCCGAGGCCGGTTTCGCGGTGGCCGATGACGCGGAATTGCTGCTGCGCGGCCCCTCGCTCTTCGACCGCTACCTCGGCGACGAAACCGCAACCGCGAATTCCCGCACGGCGCAGGGCTGGTTCCACACCGGCGACCTCGCCACCGCGCAGCCGGAGGGCGGCTTCGCCTTCATCACCCGCCGCGGCGATGCGCTCCGCCTGGGCGGCTTCCTCGTCTCCCCGGAGGAGATCGAGGGTTTTCTCCAGTGCCAGCCCGGCGTGGCGGCGGCGCAGGTGGTGGAGGCGCAGGGCAAGCCCGTCGCCTTCGTCATCCCCGGCGATGGCTATGACGAGGCGGCGCTGATGGCGGCCTGCCAGGCCAGCCTGGCCCGCTTCAAGCAGCCGGAGCGGATCATCGCCATCGAGGCCTTTCCCGTCACCGATGGCCCGAACGGCCCCAAGATCCAGCGCGCCGAATTGCGCCGCATGGCGGCGGGGTGAGCCCACCGGCCAAGGACCGCGACCCGCGCACGGTCGCCGCCATCGTCGCCTCCGCGTTGTTCATGCAGAACCTCGACAGTTCGGTGGTCGCCACCGCGCTGCCGGCCATGGCGCGGGACCTCGGCGTGGATGCGGTGCATCTCTCCGTCGCCATCACCTCCTACCTCGTTGCCCTGTGCGTCTTCATCCCCGTCTCCGGCTGGGTGGCGGACCGCTTCGGCCCGCGCCGCGTCTTCATGGCGGCGATCATCGTCTTCACCTTCGCCTCCGCCCTCGTCGGCCTGTCCCAGGGCATGGGGTCGCTGGTCGCGGCGCGCATCCTGCAGGGCATCGGCGGCGCCATGATGGTGCCGGTCGGCCGCCTGCTGCTGCTGCGCCGCGTGCGGAAGGAGGAATTGCTGACGGCGATGACCTGGCTGACCATGCCGGCGCTGCTCGGCCCGGTCTGCGGGCCGCCGCTCGGCGGGTTGCTGACCGATGCGGTGTCCTGGCGCGCGGTCTTCTGGATCAACCTGCCGGTCGGCGCGCTCGGCCTGCTACTGGTCTGGCGCTTCATCCCGGAGGTGGAGAGCCAGGACCCCGGGCCGCTCGACATCAAGGGCCTCACGCTCTGGGGTCTGGCGCTGGCATTGCTGGTGACGGGGCTGGAGACGATCGGCCGCGGCGTGGTGCCGGGCTGGGCGACCGCCGGGGCCATCGTGGCGGGGCTGATGGCGAGCATCGCCGCCGTGCTGCATTCCCGCGCCTCCGTCCGCCCAGCCGTCGATCTCTCCCTGCTCTCGATCCGCAGCTTCGGCGTGCCGATGGTCAGCGGCACGCTGTTCCGCGCCGGTGCGGGCGCCGTGCCTTTCCTGCTGCCGCTGTCGCTGCAACTGGTCTTCGGCCTGTCGGCCAGCGGCAGCGGGCTTGTCACCTTCGCGACCGCGCTGGGGGCTATCGCCATGAAGCCGATGATCCGCCCGCTGCTGCGGCGCTTCGGCTTCCGCCGCATCCTGATGGTGAATGTCGTCATCGCCGCGGCCGGCGTCGCGGCCTGCGCGGCCTTCACGCCTTCCTGGCCGATGGTCGCGATCTTCGCCGTGCTGGCGCTGGGCGGGCTTTCGCGGTCGCTGCAATTCACCTCCATGGCCACGCTGTCCTTCGCGGATGTGCCGCAGGAGAAGCTGGCCGCCGCCACCGCCATGTCCGGCACCATCCAGCAATTCTCCGTGGCGCTTGGCGTCGTGCTGGGATCGCTGTCGCTGGAGGCGGGGATGTGGATCAGCGGCCAGGCCACGCCGCAACTCGCGGAATTCCAGCTCGGCTTCCTGATCGCGGGGGCGATGATGCTGGTCTCCTTCCTCGGCGTCATGCGCCTGCCGCCCGATGCCGGGGCGCGGGTGTCCGGCCACGGGCCCAGCGCGGGCCGCGGCTGAGACCGCCCCCGCGAAACGCGCGTAACCCTTTCGTCGCTGCCCCGCGGCGCGGGCGCGTGCCATGCTCGCCCCCAAGAACGCCGCCTCACGGAGCCGTCCATGACGTTTCGTCGCCTGCTTGCCCTGCTGCTCATGCTGGGCTGGCTGCTGCCCGGCGGTTTCCTGGCCGGCGGTTTCCTCTCCGGGGGCGCCCAGGCCTTCGAGCTGCCCGGCCTGTCCGGCGATGCGCAGCGCTACGAGGCCGGGCTGACCCGTCGCTTCCCCGCCGGCGGCACCCCCCAGCAGCGCAACCAGGCCGAAACCCGCGCCCGCGCCGCCGAGACGCGTAACGACTGGACCGCCGCCGCCACGGCCTGGGAGGAACGGATCGGCGCCGGCCAGGCAAGCGCCGACCATTGGATGGCCCTCGCCTCCGCCCAGCTTCGCCGCAACCCGCCGGAGGCCATGCGCGCGCTGCAGGCCGGCTGGCAGGCCTTCATGCTGGTCCCCGGCGGCGCGCCCGAAATCCCCTCCCTGGTCGTGATGGCGGAGGCGCTGCGCCGCCTCGACCAGCCCGCCTGGCAGTTGCAGGCGCTGGAGGCTGTGGTGGAACGCGCGCCCGATGACGCGAAGCATCGCGAGGCGCTCGCCAGCGCGCGCCGCGCCGCGGGGCTGCTGGTCCGCCGCTTCCGCACGGAACCGGATGCCGAGCCCGCCCGCGCCTGCCTCGACTTCACCTCCGCCCCCGCGCGGCGGAATGACTGGCAGCCGCAGGATTGGGTGCGGGCCGAACCCACGATCCCCGGCATGGCCGTGGTGCGGGAAGGCGATGCGCTCTGCGTCGCCGGCCTGCCCTGGGGCGCCACCACCCGCCTGACGCTCCGCGCCGGATTGCCCGGGGAGGACGGGCTGCGCCTGCTGCGGGACGTGCCGGTGAATGTCGCGATGCCCAACCGCAGCGCCCGCATCGCCTTCGACAGCCGCGCCTTCCTGCTGCCACGCGGGCAGGAACCCCGCGTGACGGTCGCGACGGTCAACGTCACCGCCCTCTCGCTCCGCCTCATCCGCGTGACCGAACGCAACCTGGTGCCGCTGACGCGGGATTGGCGCCCGGGCCAGCCGATGGAGGATTGGACGGCGGAATACCTTGGCGAGGATATGGGCCGCGTGGTCTGGGAAGGCCGCGCCGAATTGCCCGCCACCACGCTCAACCGCACCAGCCGCAACGCCCTGCCGCTGCCCGACGCCATCCGCAGCGCGGGCCCCGGCCTCTACATCCTGGTCGCGCGGCCCGGTGACGGCCAGGCGCGCGGCGCGGCCTCCGCTTTGCCGATCCTCGCCACGGATCTCGGCCTGACCGCCTGGCGCGGCCCGCAGGGCATCGCCGTGCAGGTCCGCGGCT
This sequence comes from Falsiroseomonas sp., assembly GCF_051859025.1. Taxonomy (GTDB): domain Bacteria; phylum Pseudomonadota; class Alphaproteobacteria; order Acetobacterales; family Acetobacteraceae; genus Falsiroseomonas. The sequence goes on from NZ_JBHYGL010000018.1 coordinate 9,810, forward strand.
TCACCGATGCCGCGCCGCGCGGCGATGTGCGCCTGGCCCTCCTGGCCCGCAACAACGACGTGCTGGCGGAAGCGACCACCGGCGCCGATGGCATCGCCCGCTTCAATGCCGCCGCCCTGCGCGGCCAGGGCAACCTCGCCCCCATCGCCATCCATGCCTTCGCGGCCGATGATTTCGCGGCGCTGGATCTGGAAACCGCGTCCTTCGACCTGTCCGATCGCGGCGCCGCCGGCGCGCCGCATCCCGGGCCGCTCGATGCCTTCGTCTGGCTGGACCGCGGCATCTACCGGCCCGGGGAGGTCGTGAATATCGGCGCCCTGCTGCGCGATGCCGGCGGCCAGCCCGTCGATGTGCCCGCGCGGCTGCGCATCAAGCGCCCCAACGGCCAGGTGTTTTTCGAGAGCGTCCCCGCCCGCGTGGCCGGCGCCGCCTTCGTCGCGCCCGTGACGCTGTCCGCCACCGCCCCCGTCGGCGCCTGGACGGTGGAGGTCCTGGCCGACCCGGACGCGCCCCCCATCGGCACGGCCAGCTTCCGCGTCGATGCCTTCGTCCCCGAACGGCTGGAGATCACCGCCGGCCCCGTCACCGGCCAGCTTGTGCCCGGCCGTGCGCTGGAATTGCCCGTGCTGGCCCGCTTCCTCTACGGCGCGCCCGGATCGGGCCTGACCGGCAGCGCCGAACTCCGCCTCTCCACCGACCCCGAGCCCTTCGAGGCCTGGCGCGGCTGGCGCTTCGGCCTGATGGAGGAGAGTTTCGCCCCGGACCTCATCACCGCCGACATCCCGGAGACGGATGCGGAAGGCCGCGCCCGCGTGCCCCTGCTGCTGCCCGCGGCGCCCGACACCACGCGCCCCGTGAAGGCCGACATCACGGTCCTGATGGCGGACCCCGGCGGCCGCACCAGCGGCGCCCGCCTCTCGCTCCCCGTCCGCGCCGCCGGCACGCTGCTGGCCATCCGCCCGGCCTTCGAGGGTGGGGCGGTGAATGACGGCGCCGAAGCCGGCTTCGACATCGCCGCGGTGAACCCCGATGGTGCCGCCATCCCCGCCAATCTCCGCGTCCGCCTGGTGCGGGAGCGTCCGGATTGGCGGATCGTCGTCCGCGAACGTCTGGCGCGCTACGAGACGGTCTGGCGCGACGAGCCGGTGGACAGCACGGAAATCCGCGTCGCTCCCGGCCAGCCCGGCCGCTTCGCGCGGTCGCTTAGTTTCGGCCGCTACCGGATCGAGGTGACGGAGCCGTCTGGCCTCGCCATCGCCAGCTACCGCTTCCGCGCGGGCTGGGCGCAGGCGGAAGCGGCGGAGGTGCCGGACCGCGTCGATGTCGCCGCCGATCGCCGCGCCTATGCGGCCGGCGACACCGCACGGCTGCGCATCACCTCCCCCTTCGCCGGCCGCGCCAGCGTGGCCGTGCTGACCGACAGGCTGCTCTCGACGCAGGAGATCGAGGTGCCGGAGGCCGGCGCGGAAATCTCCATCCCCGTCGATGCCGCCTGGGGCCCTGGCGCGCATGTCGCCGTCACGGTCTTCCGGCCCGGGAACACGCCCGCGGGCCGCCCCGGCCGCGCGCTCGGCCTGGCCTGGATCGGCCTCGACCCCGCCGCGCGGCGGATGGAGGTCGCGATCGAGGCGCCGCAGCTCGCCCGCCCGCGCACCCGCATCGATGTGCCGCTGAGACTGACGGGCGCGACCGGCACGGCGATGGTCACGCTGGCGGCGGTGGATGAGGGCATCCTGCGCATCACCAGCTTCCCATCCCCCGACCCCGTCGCGCATTTCCTCGCCCGCCGCCGCCTCGGCCTCGACATCCGCGACGATTACGGCCGCCTGATCGCACCGGCGGAAGGCGATGCCGCCGTGCTGCGCCAGGGCGGCGATGGCATGGACGCTTCCGCCATGCAGAACATCCCGCAGCGCCTGGTCGCGCTGTTCAGCGGCGCCGTCACGGTGAACGCCGACGGCACCGCGACCGTGCCGCTCGACCTGCCCGATTTCGCCGGCGAACTCCGCCTGATGGTCGTGGCCTGGGACGGCAACCGTATCGGCAACGCATCCCGCCCCATGACGGTGCGGGACCAGGCGGTGGCGGAGGTCATGCTGCCCCGCTTCCTCGCCCCGGGCGATGAGGCCCGGCTCCCCCTGCTGCTGCACAACATCGAACTCCCCGCCGGCGTCTTCTCCGCCACGCTGACGGCCACGGGCGCCATCGAGATCGCGGGCCCCCCGCGGCTCGACCAGTCCCTCGCCACCGGTGCCCGCGCCGCGCCCTTCACCACGCTCCGCGGCACCATGGCCGGGGAGGGGACGATCCGCCTTGCCGTCACCGGCCCCGGTGGCTTCGCCGTGACGCGGGAGAGCACGATCACCATCCGCTCCTCCCGCCCCGCCGTGACGGAGGTCGCGGTGCGCAGCCTGGCGCCGAATGAATCCGCGCCGGTGGCCCTGCCATCCGACCGCTTCATCCCCGGCACCTGGCGCGCCACCGCCAGCTGGGGCGCGCCGGTGCGCTACGACCCGCAGGCGCTGCTGCGCGCGCTGCGCGGCTTCCCGCTGGACTGCCTGGAACAGGCATCCTCCCGCGTCCTGGCGCTCTCCTACGCCCCCGCGAATGCGGATACGGCGCAGGAGGACCAGGCCCTGCTCGGCCGCGCCGTTGCCTCGGTTCTTGATCGCCAGCGCTTCGATGGCCGCTTCGGCTTCTGGTCCGCGGAGGGCTCGGTCCATCCCTGGGCCAGCCTCTACGCGACCGAGGCGCTGCTCCGCGCCCGCACCGCCGGCGCGCCCGTGCCGGAAGCCGCGCTCGCCGCCGCCTTGCGGGCGGCCGACGAGGATGTGGAACAGACCCCGGACAACCCCGAGGAGTTCGCCGCCCAGGCCTATCGCGTGCACATCCTGGCGCTGGCCGGCCGCAATCGCCTTGGTGCCGCGCGGCGCCTGGCGGAGCAGCTGGACCAGCTGCCGACGCCACTCGCCAAGGCGCAACTCGCCGCTGCCTTCGCCCGCGCGGGTGATCGCGGCCGGGCGGAGACGATCTTCGCCGCCGCGCTGGCCAACCCCGCCCGCAACGTCTGGTACGGCGACTACGGCAGCGCAACGCGGGATGCCCTGGCTTCCGCCCTGCTGCTGCGCGAATCCGGCGTGGCGCAGGATCGGCTGCCGGCCCTGATGGCGCGTCTGCCTGGAGCGGACCTCACCCCCGCCACCACCAACACCCAGGAACAGGCCTGGGCCATCGCCGCGGCCTTCGTGCTGGGCCGGGATGGCAGGCCGGTGCGCATCGCGGTCGGTGACCGCGACCTTCCCGTGCAGCCCATCGTGACCCAGGCCCTGACGGCGGCCACCACCGCCCGCAACCGGGGCGATGCGCCGGTGGCGCAGGCCGTGTCCATCACGGGTGTGCCGACCTCCCCCCTGCCGGCGGCCTCGCAGGGCATGCGGGTGGCGCGGCGCTTCTACGACCTCGCCGGTCAGCCCGTGAACCTCGACACGCTGCGCGCCGGCGCCTCCATCATCCTGCTGCTGGAAGCCCGCAACACCACCAATGACCGCATGCAGGCCATGATCACCCAGGGCCTGCCGGCGGGGTGGGAGATCGCGGGCCGCCTCGGCCCGGGCGACGTGCCCGGGATGCCGTTCCTCGGCACGCTGACCGCCCCGGAATCGCAGCCCGCGCGGGATGACCGCTTCGCGGCAGCGGTGGAACTGACGGCCGAACAGCCGCTGGCGCGCCTGGCGGTGCGGCTGCGGGCCGTGACGGCGGGCCGCTTCGAACTGCCGGGGCTGGAGGCGCAGGACATGTACCGCCCCGGTGTCTTCGCCCGGCAGAACGCGGCGCGCATCGTGGTGCTGCCGGCCGAGTGATGCGGCGCATCGGCTTCGCGCTGGTCGCCCTGGTCGCGGCGGTTGTCGCGGCCGATCGGGCGCTGCCGCCCGACCTCTCCCGCCTCACGGCGGGGGTGGAGGTGCTGGACCGGCACGGGAGGACGCTGTCCGTCCTGCCCGCGCCCGGCGGCGTGTGGCGCCTGCCGACCGCGGTGACGGACGTGCCCCGGCACCTCACGGCGATGCTGCTGGCGGCGGAGGACCGGCGCTTCCGCTGGCACCCCGGCGTGGACCCCATCGCCCTGGCCCGCGCCGCCGTGCAGTGGGTTCGCGCAGGGCGCGTCGTCTCCGGCGGATCGACGCTGACCATGCAGGCCGCCCGCCTGCTGGAACCGCGTCCCCGCACGCTGCGATCCAAGCTCATCGAGATCGCCCGCGCCCTGCAGCTGGAAGCCCGCTTCACCAAGGACGAAATTCTGGGAGTCTGGCTGACCCTCGCACCGCAGGGCGGCAACCTCGAAGGGCTGCGCGCCGGGTCGCTCGCCTGGTTCGGCCGCCCGCCCGCGCAGCTGGATGCGGCGGAGGCCGCGCTGCTGGTCGCCCTGGCCAGGCGGCCGGAGGCGCTGCGCCCCGACCGCCACGCGGATTCCGCCCGCCGTGCCCGGGATGCCGTGCTGCTGGCCCGCGCCGCCGGGGCGGGCGCCGTCAATGCCGATGAACGCGCCGTGGCGCTGGCCGAGCCCGTCCCCGCCCGTCGCCTTCCCATGCCCCGCCTGGCGCCGCATCTGGGGCGGGAGGTCGCGCGCGGCGCCGCCCCCGGCGCCCGCATCGCCACCACGCTGGACCGCGACCTGCAACGCGCGGCGGAACGCCTGGCGGAGGAAGCACTGCGCGGTTTCCCCGATCGTGCCGCCCTGGCGCTGATCATCGCCGACGTCGAAAGCCGCCATATCCGCGCGCTCGTCGGCGGCAGCTTCGGCGTGGAGTCGCGGGCGGGGATGCTGGATTTGACGCGCGCCATCCGCTCCCCCGGCTCCGCCCAGAAACCCTTCCTCTACGCGATGGCGTTCGAGGCCGGCGTGGCGCGGCCCGACACCATCGTCAGCGACATCGCGCTGCGCTTCGGCAGCTATGCGCCGGAGAATTTCTCCCGCGAATTCACCGGCCGCGTGACCGCCGCCGATGCGCTGCGCCAGTCGCTGAACCTGCCCGCCGTGGCGCTGCTGCAGGAGGTCGGCGCGCTGCGCTACGCCGCCGCGCTGAAATCCGCCGGCAGCCCGCCCCGCCTGCCGCCGGGCGCGGAGCCCAGCCTGCCGCTGGCGCTGGGCGGTGCCGGCACCACGCTGCGGGAATTGGTGGCGCTGCACGCGCTGCTGGGCGATGGCGGCCGCGCCGCGCCACTGACCGCGCTGCCCGGCCCGCCCGCGCCCCGCACCGATGTGGTCGTCCCCCACGCCGCCGCCGCCGTCGCCGGCATATTGGTACAACCCTTCCCGAATGGCGGCCCGCAGGGGATCGCCTGGAAGACCGGCACGAGCTGGGGCGGGCGGGATGCCTGGGCGCTCGGGCTCGATCAGCGCCATGTCGCGGGCGTGTGGGTCGGCCGGCCCGATGGCACGCCCATCCCCGGCCTCACCGGCCGCGCCGCCGCCCTGCCGGTGCTGGCCCGCAGCTTCGCCCTGCTGCCCGCCGCGCCGCGGCCCCCCTGAACGTCCGCCCCGCCGCCCAGCCCTTCGCCGAGGCCGCCGACCGGCTGCGCCTGCTCTTCCCCATGCAAGGCGCCGTGCTGGCGGAGGGCGGGCCCGTCACCATCCGCGCCACCGGCGGCCGCCGCCCGCTGACCTTCCTGGTGGATGGCGCACCGCTTTCCGCCGAGCGTGCGCGCCGCGAGGCCGCCTGGACCCCGCCCGGCCCGGGCTTCTATCGGATCACGGTGCTGGATGCGGATGGTGTCTCCGCCCGGTCCGAACTGCGCGTGCGGTAGGCCGCGCTACAGCCCGCAGGCCGCGACGGCCGCGCGCATATGCCCCGGCACCGGGGCCTCCACCCGCAGATCGGGCTCCAGCGGCAGCACGATGGCGCGGGCCAGCAGATGCAGTTGCCCCGCGCCGCCGCCATACATCGCATCCCCCAGGATCGGGCAGCCGAGATGCGCGCAATGCACCCGCAACTGGTGGGTCCGCCCCGTCTCCGGCGTCATCTCCAGCAGCGTGATGCCGTCGCCCCGCCCGAGCACCCGCCAGCCCGTGCGCGCGGGGTCGCCCTTGGCGTCCACCACCATCCGCCAGCCCTTGGCCGCGCTGCTGGTCTTCAGCAACCTGGCGTCGATCAAGCCCGAATCGCCCGCAGGCCCGCCCCGCACCACCGCCCAGTAGGTCTTGCCGACGCGGCGCTCGGCGAACAGCGCGTTGATCAGCGCCAGCATCGGCGCCGTCCGCCCCAGCACCAGGCAGCCCGCCGTGTCCTGGTCCAGCCGATGCGCGGGCTGCGGGTCCCGCCGCTTGCCCAGGCGCAGCGCGGGCAGGAAGGATTCCAGGCTCTCCCCGCCCCGGGCGGAGACCGGCAGCCCGCTGGGCTTGTCCAGCACCATCACCTCCGCCCCCAGATGCAGGATGCGCGCGCGCAACCAATCGGGCGGCGCAATTGCCGCTTGGCGGGAACCCCCCTGCGATGGAACCCTGGGCGCCATGACCCTCCCCGATACACGTCCGATTGTCGTCTGCCTCGGCTCCGTCGTGATGGACCACACCTTCCATGTCCAGGAGGTGGTGCAGCCGCCGTCGAAGAATCGCGCCACCTCCTATGCCCTCGGCGCCGGTGGCCTGGCGGCCAATGCCTCCATCGCCGTCAGCCGGCTGGGCGGCCATTGCGTCTTCTGGGGGCGGGTCGGCGATGACCTCAACGGCACGCCCCTGCTGGAGGCGCTGGCCGCGCAGGGCGTCGATGTCGCGCATTGCCGCCGCGCGCCCAATGCGCGCACCCCCGTCTCCGCCGTGCTGGTGGACCCGGTGGGCGAGCGCAGCATCTTCGCCTATCGCGGCGACAACCTCGGCACCGATCCCGCCTGGCTGCCGCTGCACCTGCTGGACACGGCACGGGCTTTCCTCTGCGACCCGCGCTGGCCCGAAGGCAGCGCCGCGGCGCTGGACTATTGCCGCGCGCGGGGCATTCCCACGGTGATCGACGGGGAGAAGAGCGAGACGCGCATCCTGCTCGACCTCATCCCGCGCGTCGATCACGCGGTCTTCTCCCAGCCCGGCCTCGGCAACTACGCGCCCGGCCTGAAGCCGGTGGATGCGCTGCGCAAGGCGATCGCCGATGGCTGCAAGGTCGCCGCCGTCACCAGGGGGGAGAAGGGGACGCTGTGGCTGACGGCCACGGACCCCACGCCGCGCGTGACGCCCGCCTTCCGCGTCCAGGCCACCAACACCACCGGTGCCGGCGATGTCTTCCACGGCGCCTATGCGGTGGCGGTGGCGGAGGGCATGGCGGTGGACCGCGCCATGCGCTTCGCCTCCGCCGCCGGCGGCCTGCGCGCGCGGGACGGCGCGACACCGGACCGCGCGATGCTGGAGCAGTTGCTGGTCGAACAGCCCGGCTGAACGGCTTCTTTCAGCCCGGCTGAAAGCACCCTACGCCTTCAGCTCCGCCATCAGGTCGTCGAAGGCGTTGCCCAGGTCGTCCGCCGCCTCGGGCTCCGGCTCCGCCCGTTCCTTCTGCTCGTCATTCCGCGGGAAGGCCCGGAAGCCCAGCGTCGTCTCGATCGTCGCGTACAATTCCCGCCGCGAGATCGGCTTGCTGACATAGGCCGTCATGCCAAGGCCGAGGTAACGTTCCCGGTCCCCCGACATCGCATTGGCGGTCAGCGCGATGATCGGTGTCTCCTGGTTCGGGCCCGGATTCTCGCGGATCCAGCGCGTGGCCGTGGGGCCGTCCATCTCCGGCATCATCACGTCCATCAGGATCAGGTCGAAGGGCTCCCCCTGCGCGGCATGCACGGCGTGGAACCCGTTCTCCGCGAAGGTCACCTCATGCCCGCCTGGCGCCAGCAGCGACCGGATCACCACGCGGTTCACCTCGTCATCCTCCGCCACCAGGATGTTGAGGTGGTGCACGGGCCCCGCCAGCGGCGCCTCCTCCACCGCTTCGCGATCAGCCTTCGGCTCCTCCGGGCTGACGGGCAGGGACAGGTGCACGACGAATTCGCTGCCCAGCCCCGGGCGGCTGCTCACCTCGATGTGGCCGCCCATCATCTTCACCAGGTCCCGCGTGATGGCGAGGCCGAGGCCCGTGCCGCCGAAGCGCCGCGTCGATGAACTGTCCACCTGCGTGAAGCGGACAAACAGGCGGGAGACCTCCTCCTCCGACATGCCGATCCCCTGGTCCTCCACGCACAACCGCACCAGCACGCGCTCCTCCGGCGCGGCGGGGTCGGGCTCCGCCTCCAGCGTCACGGCGATCTCGCCCTTGTCGCTGAACTTGATGGCGTTGGAGAGAAGGTTGGACATGATCTGGCGCATGCGCGTCGGGTCGATCATCACCGGCGGCAGGGCGGACCAGTTCTGGAACCACAGGCCGATGGATTTCGCCTCCGCCGCATGGCGCATCAGTTCCGACACGTCGCGCGCCAGCACTTCCAACCGCGCCGCCTTCGGCTCCAGCTCCAGCCGCCCGGCTTCCAGCTTGGAATAGTCCAGGATGTCGTTCAGCACGGTCAGCAGCGATGACGCGGACCGCGTGATCACCTCGCACATGTCGCGCTGGTGCTGGTTCAGGCCGGAATGGCGCAGCACCTGGATCATGCCGATCACGCCGTTCATCGGCGTGCGGATCTCGTGGCTCATATTGGCCAGGAATTCGGATTTGGTGCGGCTCGCGGCCTCCGCCGCCGCACGCGCCGCGGCCTGGGCGGCGATCGCGGCCTGCTGTTCCGTCACATCCGTGCAGGTCAGCAGCAGCGCGCCCTGTTCGGTGCGGATCGCCTTGGTCTCCACCCGGCTGCCATCGCCACGGGTGCGGAGGTAGATGCGCTGCCGGTGACCGCGGCGGTGGCCGATATCCGCCTCGCCCAGATGGCGCAGGATGGGCTTGATGCGTTGGCCGCGTTCCAGCAGCCGCGGATCGAGGTCCAGCAGTTCCGCCGCGCGGATATTGGCCACCAGCACGCGGCCATCCCGCCCCGCCATGACCACGCCCTGGTCCATGCCGCGCAGCGTGTCCCGCAGCGCGTGCTCGGACCGGATGCGCCGCCCCCGCTGCAGCAGCAGGAAGGGCCCCACCAGCAGCACCGCCAGGCTCAGCACCAGCCCCGCGATCACGAAGCGGTCGCGCAGGCTTCGGAAATCGGCGAAGGCGGATGCCATGTCCACGCCCACCGCCACCACCAGCGGATGCTCATCCACCTGGCGGAAGCTCAACAGCCGCTGCACGCCATCCAGCTGCCCGTCATCCAGGATGCTGCCCTGGGGCGATGCCGCGAAGGCGCGCGCCATCGGCGCGGGCAGGGTCTGGCCGATCAGCTGGCTCTGCGGCTGGGTGCCGCGCGGTGCCCAGGCGCGGATGATGCCATCCGTCCCCGCCAGCAGCAGCCCGCCCGCGCCGAGTTCCAGCAGGTCATAGGGCGCCGACAGCATGTCGGGGTCGAGCGAGATGACCATCACGCCGCCGAAGGCGCCATCGCGCGCCCGCAGCGCCCGGGTGAACTGGATGGTCTGCCGCTGGCTGACGCGGCCCATCACCGGGCGGCTGATGAACAGCCGGTCCTCCGTGGCGCCGAGATGGACGCGGAAATGCTCGCGGTCCGACAGGTCGACCGGCGTCGTCACCGTGGCGCCATTGAGGCCTGACGCCAGCAGCCGCCCATCCGGCCCGATCATCGCGATCTGCACCGTGGGCCCGCCGCCGGCGAAATAGGCGTCCGTCCATTCCAGCAGGCTGAAGCCCGCGGGATCGTGGCGATAGGCGGACTGCATGAAGCGCAGCGCCTGGTCCAGCTGGTCGATGCTGCGGATGATGTGCTGTTCGACGCTGCGCGACAGGTTCGCGGTATCGCGCTCTGCCGCGGCCTCCGTCTGCCGCGCCATCTCCCGCAATTGCAGCGCGATGCCGATCCAGATCAGGGCCAGCACCAGCGGCAGCGCCAGCCAGGGCCTGTACCGGACGAGGATGCTGGCGCGCCGCGGCGCGGGGGAGACGGTGTTCATGCCAGCATGTCCCTACCGGTCCTTCTCGGCGAATTCCGCCTGGGTCAGCCGGATGCGGCGTTCCACGATCAGCCGTTGCTGCTCCGACGCCAGCAGCACGTCGGACTGGTGGCCGCGGCGCTGGCGTTGCGCCGCTTCCGCTTCCGCAGCCTCGGCCGCGGCCACGATGCGGGCGTGCAGCGGCTGCGCGAAGGCGGCGATGTCCGCCAGCACCTTGGCGCCAACGGCCCCCGCCGTGCCGCGCACGTTGCGGTCCACGATCAGCCGCATCACCTTGAAGCCGCTTTCCACCAGGCGGATCAGGTCGGGCCTGAAGGCGTCGCCATCATCCAGGATGCGCTCGGCCTCCTGCAGCACGTCATGCACTTCGCCGGCGACCGACCCCAGCAGCGCATAGCCCAGCGTGCCGGCCTGGCCCTTCACGACATGCAGACGCCGCACCAGGTCCTGGATGGTCATGTTGAAATGCTCGGGCCGCGCGGGCAGGCGCGCAGCGATGCTTTCCAGCGTCTGGATCTCGTTCGGCAGCCGCTTCTCATAGGCATCGGCGAGGGCGGTCAGCACATCCTCCGGCACATCAGCCGTGCCGACATTCAGCCCCAGCACGCCGGCGACGCGCTTGATGACGGCCTGCGGCGTGATCGGCTTGACCAGCCAGGCGGACACCTTCAGCACCCGCCCCGCCCAGGCATCCTCCGGCCGGTTGTTGGCCGTCAGCATCACCACCGGCTTGTTGGCGCCTTCCGGCAATTCCCGCAGCCGCTTCACGAAGGTCAGCCCATCCACCGGCGCCATCTGGCAATCGCAGGTGATGAGGTCGATCTGCGACTGGCGGACGATGTTCAGCGCCTGCTCCCCGTTGGAAGCCTGGCGGACCTGGTTGCAGCCGGCGGCACGCAGCGCAGAGGTGATGACCGACCGCATGGTCGGGTCGTCATCCACCACAAGGATCGACAATCGGGCGAATTCGGTGGGCATGGCGTTCCCTGGCAATCCCGTGCGCCCAAGAGGGTGGCGCGCGGGGTTGGGTGGGGATGCCTCGGGCCTGGCGGGGCCAGGCCGGCATCCCCTGCCGTAGATCGGGGACGCCCGTAACTGTGATCTTAACGCGGCGGGGAAGCGTTCACCGTCGCGTTACCCGGATCGGTGTCATACCAACGGCACGACGGAATGACCTGCGGCCGGCGAAGCCGGCCGAGGCCGCGAATGCGGCCCGCCGCTTATGCGGCGAGCCAAGCGGCCGGAGGCCGCGCCCGGCGCATGAGGGCAGGAAAAACATGCCAACGAGTCGCTGCAAGCGGCCGTTGGTGTCAGCCGACCTTGGGCAGCACGCGCCAGTGCTGCGCCGCCCAGTCGAAGTAGAGTGTCCTCGCCTTCTGCGCGAGCGGCCCCGGCTGCATGTCCCGCCCTTCGTAATTGGTGCAGGGCAGCACCTTGCCGTAGTTGCCGGTGGAGAAGATCTCGTCCGCCTGCAGCAGTTCCTCCGGCTTCACGGCGCGTTCCTCCACCACCACGCCGGCTTCGCGCAGCAGGGTGATGACGCGGTCGCGGGTGATGCCGGCCAGGAAGGTGCCGTTCGCCACGGGGGTGATGACGCGGCCATCCTTGGCCAGCATCAGGTTGGCGCTGGCGAATTCGGCGACATTGCCGATGGGGTCGCAGACCACCGCGTTCTCGAACCCCTTCTGCTGCGCGAACAGCGCGGCGCGGGACCCGTTGGGATACAGCGCCGCGGCCTTGGCATCGGTCGGCGCCTGGTCCGGCGCCGGGCGGCGCTGCGGCGCCAGGCAGGCGGAGAAGCCCTTGTAGGGCGGCAGCGGGCTGTCATAGATCGCCAGGACGAAATCCGTGCTGTCGGGGTCCGGCCGCGCGGCGCCGAGGCCCTTGCGGACGAAGAACATGGGACGGATGTAAAGCTCCGCCTCCGGCCCCATCCGGCGGATGCCTTCCCGGCACAATTCCTCGATCTGTTCCGCCGTCAGGGTCGGCTTCATCAGCATGTTGGTCGCGGATCGGACGGCGCGGGCGCAATGCCGGTCGAGGTCCGGCGCCACGCCGCCGAAGGACCGCCCGCCATCGAAGATCACGGAGCCCAGCCAGAAGGCGTGGTCCATCGGGCCGAGGATCTTCGGCTCCTCCTCGAACCAGGTGCCGCCGTACCAGTATACGCCCGCCATGGCGTCCGATCCCTTGTGAAGGTGTTTCCCGCACCGATGCATGGCACATGCAGGGGGGGTGGTTGAAGGGGGCGGGGGACCCGCCTAGGCTCCCCCCGGTATGAATCTGGGGGGAAAGCGATGACGATACATTTCGTCGTCCATGACGAAGGTGACAGCGTGGGCGTCGTGGTCGTGGAAGGCCTGACGGCCGGCACGCCGCTGACCGGCTGGATCATGGACCAGGACAAGATGATCGAGTTCCAGGCCAGGAACGACATCCCCATCGGCCACAAGCTGGCGATCCGGTCGATCGCCAAGGGCGACACCATCATGAAGTACGGCATCGATATCGGCCGTGCGGTGGCCGATATCGGCGCGGGCGAACACGCCCATGTCCACAACGTCAAGACCAAGCGCTGGTAAGGGGGACGGCATCATGGGCATCGACCTGAAGGGCGCCTCCTTCGAAGGCTGGCGGCGCGAGAATGGCCGCATGGGCGTGCGCAACCACGTCCTCCTCCTCCCCGTGGACGATCTGTCCAACGCGGCGTGCGAGGCTGTGGCGAACAACATCAAGGGCTGCATGGCGATCCCGCACGCCTATGGGCGGCTGCAGTTCGGCTATGACCTCGAACTCCATTTCCGCACGCTGATCGGCACGGGGTCGAACCCCAATGTCGCGGCCGTGGTCGTGATCGGGATCGAGCCGGGCTGGGCCGGCAAGATCGCGGAAGGCATCGCCGCCACCGGCAAGCCTGTCGAGTTCTTCGGCATCGAGCAGCATGGCGACATCAACACCATCGCCCGCGCGTCGCGCGCCGCCTACCGCATGGTGAAGCACGCCTCGAAGCTGAAGAAGACCAAGGCCCCCGTGGTGGACCTCTGGGTCTCCACGAAGTGCGGGGAAAGCGACACGACCTCCGGCCTCGCCTCCTGCCCCACCAACGGCAATGCCTTCGACAAGCTGTGGGAGAACGGCAATACGCTGGTCTTCGGCGAAACCACGGAGCTGACGGGTGGCGAACACCTGGTCGCCGCGCGCTGCCGCACGCCGGAGATCCGCACGCAGTTCCAGGCGATGTTCGACCGCTACCAGGCGATCGTCGAGAAGAACAAGACGAGCGATCTTTCCGACAGCCAGCCCACCAAGGGCAACATCGAGGGTGGCCTGACCACCATCGAGGAGAAGGCCCTCGGCAACATCCAGAAGATCGGCAAGAAGTGCCTGGTCGATGGCGTGCTGGACAAGGCGGAGGCGCCGACGGGCAGTGGCCTCTGGTTCATGGACAGCAGCTCCGCGGCGGCGGAGATGGTGACGCTCTGCGCCGCCTCCGGCTACGCGGTGCATTTCTTCCCGACGGGCCAGGGCAACGTGATCGGCAACCCGATCGTCCCCGTCATCAAGATCACCGCCAACCCGCGCACCCAGCGCACCATGTCCGAACACATCGACGTGGATGTGACGGGCCTGCTGCAGAAGCGGATGAACATGGACGATGCCGGTGAGGCGCTGCTGGACTGCATGCTGCGCACCGCCGATGGCGAACTCACGGCCGCCGAGATCCTCGGCCACCGCGAATTCAGCCTGACCCGCATCTACGAAAGCGCCTGAGTCCCCTGGCTGGCCGCTAGTGACGACGGTCCAGGGTCGTCTCGACCCTGGCGGATGGGGTCTGGGGAAGGCAGCGCCTTCCCCAGTGTCCCCCCATCGCCTCACCGCGCTATACCGGCGCCATGACCCCCGCCATCCTCGCCGATCTCCGGCACCGCCATGCGGAGCCGCACCGCGCCTGGCATGACTGGAACCGCGTGGCCGGCATCCTCGCCATGGCGGAGGACATCGCCGCCGCCATCGCCGACAGGCCCGCCTTCATCATCGCCACCATGTTCCACAGCGCCGTCTTCGACCGCGCCGTGCCGGGCCAGGCGGAAGCCTCCATCGCGCTCATGCGCCGCCACCTCACGCCCCTCATGCCGCCGCATATGCTCGATCGGGCGGAGGCGCTGATCCACGCCGTCACGCGCCAGGAACTGCCGGAGACCGACGATCCCTCGCTGCGTGGCGATGCCTGCCTGCTGCTCGACATGGACCACGCGATCCTCGGCGAGCCGCCTGCCCGATACGATGCGTATGAAGCGGCGATCCGCCGTGAATTCGCGCATCTGCCGGATGACCGCTTCGAGTTCGGCCGCATCGCCGCGCTGCGCATGCTGCTGTGGCGGGATCGCATCTACCGCACGGACCGCTTCTACCTGGACCGGGAGAAGCGGGCGCGCCGCAACATCGAGGCAACGCTGCGCCGGCTGGAGGGCTAGCCGAGCCGCATCGCCGCCCTCACCGCGGCAGCGATGCCGGGTTCCACCGCCACCGCTTCCTCCGCCCGCAGCGCGGCGGGCAGCCTTGCCTCCGGCCCCGCGCAGGCGATCATCGCGCAGATCTGCGCCCCCGGCATGCGCCGCCGCAGCCGCCGCAGCAGATAGCGCGCGGCGGCGGAGGAGGAGCCGCCCTCCAACGCGCAGAGCCAGGCCTGGCGCACCTGGCCCAGGTCGAAGCCCGTAACGTCGCCGCGCAGCAATTCGGGCGGCGCCACCACCGCGCCGATGCCGCGCTTGCGCAGCACCTGCGCCAGCATCATCGCCGCCGCATCGTCGAAGGGGCCGCGCCCGGGCAGGCAGACCACGCTGCCTGGCAGCGCCAGGCCAGGGGGCGTCGTCGTTTCGGGCGTCCGCGTTTCTTCCGGGCGCGCCTGGCCTTCCTGCAACTCCGCCACCGGGCGTTCCGGCCTCTCCTCCTCCTCCTCCTCCAGGTCTTCCAGCAGCGCGGCGACGCGGGCATGCACGGCCTGGACGCGTTCCTCCGCCACGCCGCCGCGCAGCGCATCGCCCTGCGCCAGCGCCAGCGCGGGCAGCGCCACGGCGTCGTAGTAGCCGGACAGCGCGCCATCCCGGAGAATCGTCTCCGCCTGTTCCTCCAGCCCGTCGGCGTCGCCCATCAGGGCGCGCTGGTAGAAGGTCTCGGGCGGGTCCAGCGGGGGCCTGTCCCCCAGCGCCACCTCCAGGAATTCCAGCCGGTCCACATGCTTGCCCAGCACCACCAGGCAGACCGTCAGCGGCACCGCGACCAGCAGGCCGACGGGGCCCCAGAGCCAGGTCCAGAAGGTGGCGGCGGCGATGATGGCGATGGGCGACAGCCCCGTGGAATGGCCGAAGACCATCGGCTCCACCACCTGCCCCATCGCGCCTTCGCCGATCGCGAACAGGACCAGCACCATGATGGGCATGGTCCAGCCGGGATCGGTGGCGAGTGCGAGCAGCAGCGGGAAGGCGACGGCGACGAAGGTGCCGACGAAGGGCACGAAGCGCATCAGCCCCGTCAGGATGCCCCACAGGATCGGCTGCGGCACGCCGATCGCGAACAGCGCCATGCCCATGAAGGCGCCGAAGGCCGCGTTCAGCGCCGTCTGCGCCAGGAAGAAGCGCGAAAGCCGGTAGGCCGCGTCATCCATCGCGGCCACCGTGCGATGCAGGTCCCGCGCGCCCACCAGGCGGATCACGCGGTCGCGCAGATCCTCCCGGTACAGCAGCACGAAGATGACCAGCACGATGACGATGCCGGCGGTGGCGAGCGGCGTGACCAGTGGCGCCAGCACGTTCTGCAGCGTCTCCAGCGCCGCCGGGTCGGGCTGGCGGATCTCCACCGGGATGGGCTGCACCGCATCGGCGTTCAGCCCGCGCGGTACCACCTGCCTCGGTTCCCGTGCCACGCCGTTCGACAGGCCGCGCAGCATCTCCTGCGCACGCTCCACAAGCCCGCCGCTGGCATTGATGGAGGCCAGCTTGCGCGTCACCTCCGCCTGGTAGGCCGGCAGTTGCGCCGCCAGTTCGGCCAGCTGCCGCCCCATCACCAGGCCGAGCGACGCCAGCACCATCACCGCCGCCAGCACGGACAGGATCACCCCCGCCACGCGCGGCATGCCCCAGCGCCGCAGCGCGCGCGCGATCGGCGCCAGGATGAAGGACAGCAGGATGGAAAGCGCGAGGGGCACCAGCAGATCCCGCGCGAAATAGAGCACGGCGATGATGACAAGCGCCGCCTGCGCGACCGTCGCGCCATCCTGCGGCACGCCGGCCGCGGGGATGCGGCGGCGGGAGGAAGCTGGGAACTCTGGCATCGGGTCTGGGTGGTCCTCGGCGCGGCCTGCCCGTCCGGAACGCGCGCGCACCGGTCGGGTTCTCCGGCCCCGTGCGGATCGGCTATAGGCGCGGTGCGGGCCGCGCTGGGGCGGCCAGGCAGCCAGGGGGACCGCGGTGCCGGACAGCCTGCCCGACATGCATGCCCCCCCGATCGCCGGGGAAGCCCTGCGGGAAGGCCAGCACCCCGGCGACTGGATCGCGGGCCGCGGCTATGCCGCCGGCGCGCCGCTGCCCTGGTGGGTCAAGCTCGGCGTGAAGCTGGTGGTGGGCAGCCTGCCCGTGCCGCCGCGTGCCTGGCGCGCCATGGGGCTGCGCCGCCATTCCTTCCGCGCCCTGCACCCGGACCGGCTGGTGGAGCCCGTCGCCACCCGCGCCGGCCGCTTCGCCACCCTGGCCGGCCGGCCGGCGCGGACGATGCTGGAAATCGGCCCGGGCGCCATGGTGCTGCGCGCGCCCATCGCCGCCGCGCTCGGCCTTGGCCCCATCTGGTACCTGGATGTGGAGGATGACGCACCGCGCGACCTCGCCCCCTATCGCCAGGCCGCCGAAGCCGCGCGCTTGGCGGGGCTGTGCCCGCCCGACCTCTCCGGCTGCGCCACCGCCGCTGATGTGCTGGCCGCCTGCGGCGCGCGCGCGCTGATCGGCGGGCCGGAGCAACTGGACGCCATCGCCCCCGGCTCCGTGGACCTGACGGTGTCGGAGGTGGTGCTGGAACATGTGCGGCGAGATGCGATGGTGCCGCTGCTGCGCGCGCTGCGCCGCGTGACCGCGCCCGACGGGCTGGCGATGCATGTCGTGGATTTCCACGACCATCTCGGCGGCCGCCTGCGCCATTTGTCCTTTCCCGATGGTTTCTGGGAAGGCCCGGCGGTCGCGCGGTCCGGCCTCTACTGCAACCGGCTCGGCCTGTCGCAGATCCTCGGTGCCTTCGGGCAGGCCGGCTTCGCCACCACCGTCACCGGCCGTGGCCTCTGGCCCCAGCCGCCCGCCCGCGCCCCCGCCCGGCTGGGCCGCGCGCCCATGGATGACCGGATCTGCCACGCCGCGATCGAGGCGCGTCCCGCCTGAGGTAAAGCCCCCCATCCTTATGCTGGACGCCACGCCCGCGAAGGGGCCAGAGTTTCCCCAATAGAAAACCAGGGGAGGCTTCATGCACCGCCACAGGCTCGGCCGCCGCGAGGCCCTCGGCTTGGCTACAACCCTGGCCCTGCCGGGCCTGGTGCGCGCGCAGGGGGCGGCAGCCTTCCCGGACCGTAACCCCCGCTACATCGTGCCCTTCCCGCCCGGCGGCCTCACCGACATCATGGCCCGCTTCCTGGGGCAGAAGCTGTCGGAGGCCTGGGGCAAGGCCGTCCTGATCGACAACCGCGCCGGCGGCAACGCGCTGATCGGCGCCGACATCGCCGCCAAGGCGCCGCCCGATGGCCACACGCTGCTCGCCATCACCCTGACCCACGCCGTCAACGCCACCATGTTCCCCAACGCGCCCTACGACTTCCGGCGCGACTTTCACGTCATCTCCCTGCTCGGCTCGCTGCCCCTCGTCGTGGTGGTGAATGCCGAGAAATCGCCGGCCCGCGACCTGGCCGGCCTGGTCGCCCAGATGCGCACCACGCCGATGAGCGGGGGTTCTTCCGGCAACGGCTCTCCCCCGCATCTCGGCCTGGAATTGCTGCGCCGCGTGACGAATGCCGGGGACCGGCTGACGCACGTGCCCTATCGCGGCGGCGCGCCCTCCGTCACCGACCTCGCCGGCGGCACGCTGGATGTCATGGTCTCCAATCTGCCCGAGTGCCTCGCGCAGATCCGGGGCGGGCGTCTCCGCGCGCTCGCCATCACCAGCGCGGAGCGCCACAAGCTGGTGCCGGAGGTGCCGACGGTGCGCGAACTCGGCATGCCGAACCTCGAGATCACGAATTGGACCGCGGTGCTGACCCAGGCCGCCGTGCCCGCCCCCCTCAAGACCCGGCTGGAGCATGACATCCTGGCCGCGATGCGCGACCCCGACATGGTCCGGCGGGCGGAGGAAGCGGGCTTCCAGGTGCTGGGCTGGGACAGCAACCGGTCCACCCGTTTCGTGGCGCAGGAGACGGATCGCTGGGCCAGTCTTGTGACGGAGGCGCAGATCAGGCCCGATGCCTGAAACCGCGTGAAGATCCGCCCATGCCCCGCCTGAGCCTCGACGATGCCCGCACCCTGGCGGAGGCCGCGCTGACCCGCGCCGGCGCCAACCCCGCCATGGCCCGCGCCACCGCCGCCGCGCTGGTGGCCGGTGAGGCCGAGGGCCAGGCCGGCCATGGCCTGTCCCGCGTGCCGCAATACGCCGCCTTCCTGGCCAATGGCCGGGCGGATGGCGCGGCGGTGCCCGCGGTGGTGGCGGAACGCGGCGGCGCCGTGCTGATCGATGCGCGCCACGGCCTGGCCTATCCCGCCGTCGCGCTGGCGGTGGAACAGGCGGCTTCGCGGGCGAAGACCCATGGCATCGCCTTCGCCGGCATCACCAACAGCCACCATGCCGGCGCCATGGGCCTGCCCGTGGCCGCGCTGGCCCGGCAGGGGCTGGTGGCGCTGGCCTTCACCAATTCCCCGGCCGCCATGCCCGTGCCCGGCGGCCGCCGCCCGCTGATGGGCACCAACCCCGTCGCCGCCGCCTTCCCCCGGCGGGACGCCGCGCCGCTGGTCATCGACATGGCACTGTCGGAAGTGGCGCGCGGCAAGATCATGGTCGCGGCCAAGGCCGGAAAACCCATCCCCCTCGGCTGGGCGCTGGATTCGGATGGCAACCCGACCACCGACGCCCAGGCCGCGCTCGGCGGCGCCATGCTCGCCATGGGCGGCACCAAGGGCGCGCTGCTGGCGCTGGTCGTCGAACTCCTCTGCTGCGCCCTGACCGGCAGCGCCTTCGGGTTCGAGGCCGATGGCTTCTTCCAGGATGAGGGCAACCGCCCCCGCCTCGGCCAGTCCCTGATCGCCATCGACCCCGGCGCGTTGGCAGGGGAGGGCGCCTTCCTCGACCGCGTCGAATTCCTGCTGGCCGCCATGCAGGCGGACCCCGGCGTCCGCCTGCCCGGCAGCCGCCGCAACGCCCTGGCCGCCCGCGCGGGGGATGAGGGGCTGGAGGTTCCGGCCCCGCTGCTGGCCACGCTGCAAGGCCTTGCGGGCCAGACGACGGATGCGGCATCCGTCGCCTGACGAAACGAGGACGCGCCATGCCGATCCCCGCCTACACGCCCCCCGCCTATACACCGGGCGAGCCCATCCCCGCCTTCCACAGCCGGTCCAGCACCAACCCCCGCTACGCCTTCGACACCACGGCGGGCCGCTGGCTGATGGTGCTGATCCCGGGATCGATGGGCCAGCCCGGCTTGGCCGACCGCCTGGCCGCCATGGTCGCCCCCCATGTCGCCATGCTCGACGCCATCCGCGCCTACATGCTGGTGATCGGCACGGATCCGGAGGATGAGCGCCTCGGCCGGCTGAAGGACGGCACCGGCCGCCGCGTGCTGTGGGATGATGACGGCGCCGCCCGCCGCGCCTTCCGCGCGCAGGAGCCGGACGGCACGCTGCGCCCAGGCTGGGTGCTGCTGGACCCCATGCTCCGCGTCTTCGCCATCTGGCCGCTGGACAAGGGGGCGGAGGCGATGGCGACGCTGGCCGCCCTGCCGGACCCCGCCGACCATGCCGGCGTGCCCCTGCATGCCCCCGTCCTGATCGTGCCCCGCCTGTTCGAACCCGCCTTCTGCCGCCGCCTGATCGACCTCTATGAGACCCAGGGCGGGGGGGAGAGCGGCTTCATGCGGGATCAGGGCGGCAAGACCATCGGCGTGATGGACCCCGGCCACAAGCGCCGCAAGGACGCGATCATCGAGGATGAGGCCCTGAAAGCCGCCATCCGCGCGCGGCTCACCGCCCGCCTGGTGCCGGAGATCCAGCGCGCCTTCCAGTACAGGGTCACGCGCCTCGAACGCTATATCGTCGCCTGCTACGACAGCGCCGATCAGGGCTTCTTCCGCGCCCACCGCGACAACACCACCAAGGCCACCGCCCATCGCCGCTTCGCCGTCACCATCAACCTGAACACCGGGGATTATGAGGGTGGCGAACTCTGCTTCCCCGAATTCGGCCCCCGCACCTATGTCGCCCCGGCGGGCGGGGCTGTGGTGTTTTCCTGCTCCCTGCTGCATGAGGCCCGGCCGGTGACGGCCGGGCGGCGATACGCCTTCCTGCCTTTCCTGTATGATGACGAGGCCGCGGCGATCCGCGAGGAGGGTGCAAGATTCCTGGTGACCAACGACGCGGCCCCCCCGGGTCTCCCCCCGCCGGAGGCGGGCGAGGCCCATCTGGCGGCGGCCGAGGCTCCTTCTCCGGTGGCGTGAAGGGCAATTTCGAGCGTGATGAGCGCGGCCCGGCCGGCTGGGCGGAGCGCCGCCTGCCGCCGGAGGGCAGCCATGCCAGCGGCCGCGGCTACGGCCCCGCCGGCCCGGCCGGCGGGCTGACGCCCCGCCCCCGCCCCAACCCCGGCGGCCCGCCGGAGGGTGGCTGGCGCGACAGCGACCTCGACCGCCTCTGCGGCCCCGCCGCCGTCACCGCCGCCTTCGCCGTGCGCCCCGATGCCGTGCTGCGGCTGTTCTATACGGAGACGCGGAAGCGGGAGGCCGGGCCGGTCTGCGCCATCATGGCGAAGAACCGCCGCCCCTACCGCGAAGTGACGCCGGAGGAGATGATCCGCGTCGCCGGCACGGAGCATCATGGCGGCATCTGCGCCATCGCCGTGCCGAGGGAGGTGCCCGAACTCGGCGTCGGACCCTTCCCCAAGGGGCTGCTGGCGGCGCCCGTGCTGCCGCTGCTGGACGGCATCGGCAACCCCCACAACCTCGGCGCCATCGCCCGTTCCGCCGCCTTCTTCGGCTGCGCCGGCCTGCTGCTGTCGGGCGATCCGCGCCAGGCGGGCCTGTCGGATGCTGCCTTCCGCACGGCGGAGGGGGGGCTGGAGTATCTCCAGCTGATGAAGCTGGCGAACCCCGCCATCGCGCTGCGGGCGCTGGCGCCCAAATTCACGACGGTGGCCGCGGTGGCTGCCGGCGGCGTGGCCCCATCCGAACTTCCCCGCAACAAGCCGTTCGTGCTGGTGCTGGGCAATGAGGAACGAGGCCTGCCGGGCCTGACCATCGCCGCCTGCACCCACCGCGTGACCCTGCCGGGCAGCGGGCATGTGCAGAGCCTGAACGTCTCGGTCGCGGCGGCGGTGCTGATCCATGCGATGGGGATGAGGGGGAGCAGTTAGCGTCAGCGCGCCTGCGTTGCTGGAGGAGCCACCAAGGGCATTGGGCGCACCCCCGGCGCCGGTGCACGTTGTGCGGCGGTGCGCCGCGCTTCGGCGTCAATCCGGTCTATCTGATGGGCATTTTCGTTTGTCGTGATGAGGTAGCGCCAACAGTTGCGTACCGCGTCCGCCCGCGCATCGTCACGGGGCTGAGTGTTGCGCTGATTTGATGATGCGCTCGCCTGGTCAGCGCGGATGTCGCTGATTTCACCGGCGATCACGTCGTGGCAAAGCTCGATCGTTGTCTGCTGGCCGCGGACCGCGGTTTCAACGATGGCGCGCACCGCGTCCGAGACGGCAACAGCCGCTTCCGCGCGCCCCGGCCTGTCCGGTACGGCCCCCGAGGGAACGGCGCCGCCGGAAGCGTTCGCAGACCCGGATTCGGCATTGGCAAGGGCCTCCTGCGCCCGCTGCTGCGCCACGCGCGCGGCATCGCGGATCGCCGTCGCCTGCTGCAGCCGCGCATCCATCCGCGCCTTTTCCTGCGCCGTCGTGTCGCGCGTCCGTTCCAGTGCGGCCTTGTTGGTTGAGCCGGCCTGCTCTGCCTGGGCGACGGCGGCGGCGGCCTGGTCAGCCGCCGCGGCGGCCCCGGCCTGATCCTCGGCCGCCTTCGTGACGGCCTCCTCGGCCCGCTGCGTCGCCACCCTCGCCGCGTCCAGATTGCGCTGCGCGGCGATCACTGCCCGGTCTGTCGTGGCACTGGCCGCCGTCGTCAGCGCGACATTCTGCACCTGCACGGCGCCGGTCAGTTGCTCGATCGCCAGCAGCGCGACCATTGTGTTCTGGAAGCGGCGCAACTGCCGGTGGACCTCGAAGCCGCTGATGGCGCGGTTCGCATACGCCTCGCAGATGCGATAGAGCAACTCCGCCTGCGCCTGGGTCAATTGCGTACGCAAGGCGATGCTTGCAGCGGACTCGGCCAAGGCCGCCGCGATGGTCCCCGTTGCGCGCGGCAATTCCAGCCCGCCGCTGAGGCTGCCACTCTGCGCGGAGAAGGTGTCCGGGCTCTTTTCCGCGCAGATCGTCGCATAGGCCTCGCGGACCGGTTGGTTGTTCCGGTCCAGATGAAGATTGCCATCCGGCCGGGTCACGAATTCCCGACGGAGGATGGTATTGATCGCACGCTGTTCCGTATCGATCAGTGTCGTCCTGGCCACTGTGCCGTCACGCCCGGCCATGTCTTCGGCGCGGTAGATCGAGTTGAGATTCGCGCAGCCTGACAGGAATGTCAGGGCAAGCGGAAGGATGGTCGCGCCACGCATCGATCTTGCTCCGCAATCACCGAAGCCTACCGATTAATTTTTCAATAAAGCAATGAAAATCCTCGGCGGCGGCGATGAGCTCCCCGTCGCGCCGCGTGACTTGCCCAGCCCGGCCGGATCGGCGCACCCTTTCCCCAATCACGCAGGGCAGGGGCACCACCATAATGAACAGGCGAACCATCCTTGGGGCCGCCGGCGCACTCCTCGCCGCCCCCGCCTTGGCGCAACCCGTGGCGGGCGGCCGCACCGTCCGCCTCATCGTGCCCTTCCCGCCGGGCGGCGCGGTGGACATCCTCGCCCGCCTCCTCGCCGAACGGCTCGCCCCGGCGCTCGGCCAGGCGGTGGTGGTGGACAACCGCGGCGGCGCGGGCGGGCTGCTCGGCGCCGATGCGGTGGCGAAGGGGGACCGGGACGGCACCGTGCTCGGCGTCATCAGCGTCACCACCCTCTGCGCCGTGCAGTACATGACGGCGCGCATGCCCTTCGACCCGGCGCGGGACCTCGCCCCCGTCAGCCAGATCACGGATGGCGCGCTGCTGTGTGTCGTCAACGCCGACACCGCCCGCCGCCATGGCTGGACCGACTTCCGCAAGCTGGTGGAATGGAGCCGCGCGCACCCCGAGCAGGTGAAGATGGGCTCCTCCGGCCCCGGCACGAACAGCCACCTGAACATCGAGGCGATCAACAACTTCGCCGGCGCCAAGATCCTGCACGTGCCCTATCGCGGCGGCGGCCCGGCCATCAATGACCTGCTGTCGGGCACCATCGACATGATGTTCGACGTCATGCCCGCCCTGATGCCGCATGTCGAAAGCGGCAAGTTCCTGGCCTTCGCCGTCAGCAGCAAGGCGCGGCTCGGCATCCTGCCGGATGTGCCGGGGATGGGCGATTTCGCCGATCTCGGCCTGGCGGAGCACAACCTGGTCAACTGGAACGCCATCATGACGGCGGGCGGCACCCCCGCCCCGGTGGTGGCGCGGCTGCACCAGGCCATCCAGGCGGTCGCCGCCGATGCCGCCTTCCGGGACCGGCTGCGCCCGCTGGGCTACGGCACCGTCACCAGCCCGACGCCGGCGGCGCTGACCGAATTGGTGGAGCGCGAACGCCCGCAATGGCGCCGCCTGGTGGAGATCAGCGGCGCCCGTCTGGACTGATACGGGACGCTGGCAATCCGGCTTGCGTTCCTGTTATGTTCATATCGTCACCGCCCGAGAACCGCCCGGCCACCCGGAAAGCACCGCGAAAACGGTGCTAAAGGTGCTAAAAAGGCTAAATCGGGTTAGAAACTCAACTGTCACGCACCGCTGGCCCGTTCCCGCCGATACGGGGGCCATGACGATCACGCCTGCGTCGCGGGGCGCTTGCCGGGCGGCCCCGGCCCCCACATGGACGGTGAATGCCCGATAGCCTCCCCGACCTCCTCGTCATCGGTGCCGGTGCCGCCGGCATCGCCGCCGCCCGCACCGCGATGGAGGCCGGCCGCGGCGTGCTGGTGCTGGAAGCCCGCGGCCGCCCCGGCGGGCGGGCACTGACGGATACCGCCAGGCTCGGCCTGCCCTATGACCTCGGCGCCACCTGGCTGCACCAGGCCGTGACCAACCCGCTGGTGCCGCTGGCCGAAGGCCTCGGCGTCACGCTGCATGATTCGGACGCGCTGCGGCGCGAACGCAGCCAGATCGGCGCCCGGCCCGTGACGCCGGCGGAGGATGCCGCCTACAGCGCCGCCTGGGCGGAGGCCGAGGCGCGGATCGCCGCCGCTGCCCCCGATGGCGCCCCCGATGGCGCCGCCAATGGCGCCCCGGATTGCAGCCTGGCCGAGGGCATGGGCGCCACCGGGCCCTGGGCGCCGACGATCGAGGGCTGGCAGGGCGACATCATCTCCGCCGCCCCGGCATCCCGCGTCAGCCTGCGGGATTTCCACGCCAACGCCCTGGATGGCGGCAACCGCCTGCCGGAAGGCGGCTTCGGCGCGCTGGTCGCCCGCCTGGCGGAAGGCCTGCCCATCCTGTTCGACGCCCCCGTCACGCGCCTGGCCTGGGGGGGGAGGGAGGCCGTGGCGGAAGGCCCCTTCGGCACCATCCGCGCCCGCGCCGTGGTCGTCACCATCCCGACCAGCCTGCTGGCCGGCGGTGCCATCCGCTTCGACCCGCCCTTGCCGGCGGAGACAATGCAGGCCGCGCATGACCTGCCGCTCGGCCAGGTGGTGAAACTCGGCTTCCGGGTGGAGGGGGAGGAACGCTTCGGCCTGCCGCCCTTCAGCTCCGTGGACCGCCAAATCGCGCCGGGGGAGCCGCTGGTGGCGATGAGCCTCTTTCCCTTCGGCCGCCCCGTCATCTCCTGCCATGTCGGCGGCGATGCGGCGCAGGTGCTGGAGGCCGAGGGCGATGCGGCGGTGGAGGCCTTCATGCGGGGGGAGATCGCCGCCCGCTTCGGCGCCGATGCCTGCAAGGTGCTGCGGGAGCGTCCCATCGTCTCGGAATGGGGACGGGACCGGTGGTCTCGCGGCGTGTACAGCTATGCGCGAATTGGCCGCGCCGACGCGCGCGCCACCCTGGCCAGGCCCCTCGCGGGCGGCCGGCTCTGCCTGGCGGGCGAGGCCACGGATGTGGGTATGGCCGGCACCGTCGGCGGCGCCTGGCGGTCCGGGGTGGGGGCGATGCGAAGCGCGATGGCGGCATTGGCGGGGTGATGGCGAAGCAGGCGCAGGCATTGACGGGGCTGGAGATGCGGGGGGATGGCACCGGCCGTGCCGCCCTGCTGTCCGGCCGCGTCGATACCGAAGCCGCCGCCCGGCTCTGGGAACCGCTGATGGCGGAGGCCCGAGGCAACCAGGGCCTGGTGCTCGACCTCTCGAAGGTGGAGGCGGTGGACACTACGGGTGCCACGCTGGTGCTGACCGCCGAAGCCGCCGCCGGCGCGCGGATCGAAGGCGCGAGCCCGCCGGTCCTGGCCGTGCTGGACCGCGTGCGCGCGGCGCTCGCCGCCCCGCGGCCGAAGCCCGTCGTCTACAGCTTCGCCCCCATCACCGGCATCGGCCGGCGGGTGGTGGCGGCGGGGCACAACGCCTTGGATGCCCTGGGCTTCGTCGGCGAATTGCTGGTGGTGCTGGCGGCGACCATCATCCGCCCGCATCGCCTGCGCTTCCGCGAATTGCTGCGCCATTTGGATGAGGCCGGCACGCGCGCCTTCGGCCTGGCGGTGCTGCTGGGCTCGCTTCTCGGCGTCATCCTGGCCTTCCAATCGGCCATCCCGCTGCGCCGCTTCGGGGCGGAGATCTTTGTGCCCAATTTGGTCGGCATCTCCCTGCTGCGCGAACTCGGCCCGCTGATGGCGGGCGTGGTACTGGCGGGGCGGACGGGGTCGGCCTACGCCGCCGAACTCGGCACCATGACGGTGAATGAGGAAGTGGCCGCGCTGCGCATCATGGGCATCGATCCCATGGCGCTGCTGGTGCTGCCCCGCGTGCTGGCGGGGATGCTGGTGATGCCGGTGCTGTCCCTGCTGCTGACGCTGGCGGGCCTCATCGGCATGACGCTGATCATGGGCATGCTGGGCTTCCCGCTGACCACGGTGACGCAGCAGCTGGCGGCGACGATCACGCTGGGGGACCTGCTGGGCGGGCTGTTCAAGGCGCTGTTCTTCGGCCTGGCCATCGCCGCCATCGGCTGTCGGGCAGGGCTCGGCGCCGGCCGCGGGCCGCGCGCAGTGGGCGATGCGGCGACGGCGGCGGTGGTGGGCGGCATCGTCGCCATCGTGCTGCTCGATGGTGGCTTCGCCGTGCTCTACGAGAGACTTGGGCTGTGACCGGCGACGCCCCCGCGCTGCTGCGCCGGCCCGGCGAGTCGCCGAAGCCCGAGGCCGCGAAGCCTGAAGCGCCCGCCTTCGGCCCCGCGGTGATCGAGGCCGCGCACCTCACGGCGCGCTTCGGCACCAACACCCTGTTCCGCGACGTCAGCTTCGAGGTGAAGCGGGGCGAGGTCTTCGTCATCCTCGGCGGCTCCGGCTGCGGCAAATCGACGCTGCTGAAGCTGATGATCGGCCTGGTGCCGCCGGCCGAGGGCGCGGTCTCCATCCTCGGCACCGATGTCTGGTCGACCGAGGGCGAGGCGCGGCTCGGCCTGCTGAAGCGCATCGGCGTCATGTGGCAGCAGGGCGCGCTGTTCGGCTCCCAGACGCTGCTGGAGAACGTGATCATGCCGCTGGCCGAGCACACCACCCTGCCCCCCGCGGCGCGGGAGGAGGTGGCCCGCGCCAAGCTCGGCCTGGTGGGTCTCTCGGAGGCCGCGGCGCGCCTGCCGTCGGAGGTTTCGGGCGGCATGCTGAAGCGGGCGGGGATCGCGCGGGCCCTCGCCCTCGACCCCGCCATCCTGTTCCTGGACGAGCCCTCGGCCGGGCTCGATCCCATCACCTCGGCGGGGCTCGATGAGCTGATCCGGGACCTCTCGCGCGCCCTCGGCACCACCTTCGTGGTGGTGACGCACGAACTGGCCTCGATCCTCGCTATCGGAGACCGCTGCATCATGCTGGACCGGGAGGCCAAGGGAATGATCGCGGAGGGTGACCCGCGCGACCTGCGGGACCACAGCACGCACCCCACGGTGCGCGCCTTCTTCCGGCGGGAGGCCGCGTGATGGCGGCACGGGGGCTCTATCTGCGGGTCGGCGTGCTGGCCATCGCCGGCATCGTGCTCGCCGTCGGCTTCGTGGTCTTCCTAGCCGGCGGCCGGGGCCTGCAGGCGACGGAAGTGTTCGAGACCTATATCGAGGAATCGGTCCAGGGCCTCGATGTCGGCGCGCCGGTCCGCTACCGCGGCGTGCCGGTCGGCCGGGTGACGCAGATCGGCCTGGTCGCCGCCGAATACCGCCGGCCGCAGGGCGCCGATTTCAACGCCGGCTTCCAGCTGGTCTTCGTCCGCTTCGGCATCGATCCGGGCCTGGTGGGGGAGACGCCGTCGCTGGCGGATGCCGTGCAACTCGGCCTGCGGGCGCGCATCCGGGCGCAGGGCATCACCGGCGTGAACTATGTGGAGCTGGATTTCGCCAATCCGCAGCGCTTCCCGGTGCCGGAACTGCCCTGGCAGCCGCGCAACCCGGTGCTGCCGGCCATCCCCTCCACCGTCGCGCAGGTGACGAGTGCGGCGGAATTCATGGTGCAGCGCCTGCAGGGCGTGCCGATCGAACAGATGGCGGCCGACCTCTCCGCCCTGCTGGCCAACCTCAATCGGCAGACCGGGGATGGCGATGCCGCCGTGGCGCTGCGCGAGGTCGCGCGCACCATGACGCTGGTGCGCGCGGCGGTGGAGGACAGCGACCTTGCCGGCGCGCTCGGCGAATTGCGCGCCGCGGCGACGGATGCGCGGAACCTGCTGGCGGGGCCGGAAATGCGCGGCGCGGTGGCGAATGCGGGCGCGGCGGCGGCGGAGCTGCGACGCAGCGCCCAGCGCCTGCCCGGCGCGGTGGAAGGAATGGAACGGACGATGCGCGCGGCGCGGGAGACCACGGTGGATGTGCAGGCAGAATTGCTGCCGATCCTGATCGACCTGCGGGCCACCACGGCCAGCCTGCGGGCCATGGCGGACCAGCTGAGGGCCGCCCCCTCCCAGGCGCTGTTCGGCGCGCCGCCGACGCCGGATCGCCGCAGATGAGGCGCCGCCTTCTCCTCGCCGCTCCCGTCCTGCTGGCGGGATGCAGCATCCTGCCGGATCGGCCCAACGTGCCGGTGCGGCGCTACGCGCTCAGCCCCCGCCGGCCCGTCACGCAGGATGCGCCGCGCGGCGCGCCGGTGCTGCTGCAGCGGCGGATGCGGGCGGTACCGGGGTTGCAGGACCTCGGCCTGCGGCGGGCCAGGCCCGATGGCGCCTATGAATTCCTGCCCTATGAGGAATGGATCGCGCCCCCCGCCGATCTGGCCGATGCCGCGCTCCGCGCCTGGCTCCAGGCCAGCGGCCGCTTCGCCGCGGTGGTGCAGGCGGGGACGCGGGCGGATGCGGACCTCGTGCTCGAATCCCAGCTGACGGTGCTGGAAAGCGTGCCGCAAGCCGGGGAGGCCCGCGCCGCCATCGCCGCCGTGCTGCTGCGGGAGGAACGGCTATCCTCCCGCATCCTGGGCACGCTGGAGGCCTCGGGCACGGCGCCGCTGCCCGCCAATGCCACGCCGCCGCAGCAGGCCCAGGCGCTGGAAGCCGCGCTCGGCCGGGCCTTCGCTGATCTGGAGGCGCGGCTGGTCCTGCCGCGCTGATCGCTCCCGAAAGCGTGATCGCGGCCTGGGCGCCGCGATGCGCCGGGGGTGTCGTGGGGTGAAATCGCGCGGGAGGGGCGCAATCTCGATTTTGCGACCGTTCCCCATCTCGCGTTAACGGTTTTCCCAGGAATTGCCGTGCAATCTCAGGTTCAGAAACAGGGGCTCATCCTGTCTCGTTCCTGACGCAGCCAAGACGGCCCCCCTCACCATCCGCCCCTTGGGTTGGTGAAGGATGTGTCGCGCCGGGAAACACACCAAAAAGTTGCGTTAACGGCCTTGCTTGGCGTTAGCACAACTTTAACGTGCAGGTCTGACGATGAAAACGCGGCAACGGGCCATGATGTCGGATAGCGAGTGGGACGAGGTCTGGAGCGACTACGACGCCCGCCAACCCGCGGCGGCGCCGGTACGTGCCGCCCTGCCGGCGCGCCCCGCCTTCGTCGCACCCGCCGCCCGGCAGCCTTTACGGATCGCCATCCCCGCGCGGCTGGGCCGCAGCATGGGCTGGGCCCTGCTGCCGCTGATGGCGCTGGCCTGGATCGCCGCCCCCTATGCCACGGCCTGGCACCTGGCCACCGCGCTGGAGGGAAGGGACCATGAGACGCTGGCCCGCCATGTGAACCCCGCCGCCCTGCAGGACGCCGTGCGCACCGCGCTGAACCCCGCGGTGGCGGAGGGCGAGCAGGCCAACGCCTTCCTGGCCGCCATGGCGGATGACATCGCCGCCGCCTGGGCCACCCCCGCCGCGCTGGCGGACGTGGCGCGCGCCCGCGGCGTGCGCCCCGGCACCACGACCGATGGCGTGCGCCGCGCCATGCCCGTGGGCCTGACGAAGTTCGAGATGCCGATGCATGGCGCGGCATCCCCCATGACCCTGCAACTGGAACTGAAGCAGGAGGGCCTCGCCCCCCGCTGGCAGGTCACGGGCGTGCGGCTGGACCAGGTGGCGCCGGCGGCCGGCCCGGGCCCGGCGCTGCGCCTGAGCTCGATCCGCTGATGCCGCCTCTCTGGCCCAGCTGGCTGGACCGCATGGGGGCTTCCTCAGCGCTGGTCGGTGTTCCGCGCCAGCGCGATCGCCTCCCGCAGCACGGCCATGTCGCCGATATGGTTGGCGAGGATGAGGGCGAGGCGCGTATCGAAGCGTCGCGCGGCTTCCGCATCCAGCCCGCGATGCGCTTCCATGATGAGGGCGAGGAAGCCGTCGGCGTCCTGCAGCCGGGGTGAGGTATCGAGGTTCATGTTGACCTCCCCATCGCGCGGTCGATCGCCGCGCTGACCGACGCATCATCCGGCGCGGCGAAGCGGGCCGCGATGTGCTGATCCGGCCGGACCAGCACGGCCCCGCCGGGCGGCGCGCCATAGCGCGCGGCGGCCAGGCCGCTGTGGTCCCACAACGCGCCGGGCGTTTCCTCCGCCGTCACGAACAGGGTTCGCAGCCCCGGCAGGGTCGGCGACCAGACGGCATCGAAGACGATTAGCGCAAAATCGCCGCCGAGGTGATGGAGCAGCCAGTCCGGCGCGCTGTCCCGCATCACCGGTGCATCCGGCGCGGGCGCACCAAGCAGGACGCCTTCGGGCCAATGTCCGGAATCCGTGCTGTTCAGCGGGCTGCCCGAGAGCGTCGCGGGGCGGGACAGGCGACCGGAATTGACCAGGGGGCGGGCGAAGGCGTGGTCCCGCGCCAGTTCCAGCACCGCATCCCGCCAGGCCCGCGCGGCATCCGATTTGGGCGTGATGAAATCCGTGCTGCGGGTGGAGTTCAGGATATTCTCATCCGTCGCCGGCACGCGTTCGGCATCGTAGCTGTCGAGCAGCCGCGCTGGCGCCTCCCCCCGCAGCACGGCGGCGAGTTTCCAGGCGAGGTTGTCCGCATCCTGCACGCCGCCATTGCCGCCGCGGGCGCCGAAGGGGCTGACCTGATGGGCGCTGTCGCCGGCGAAGATCACGCGGCCATGGCGGAATTTCTCCAGTCGCCGGCAGCGGAAGGTGTAGACGCTGACCCATTCCAGCTCGAAGGGCACATCGGGGCCGAGCATCGCGCGGACGCGGGGGATGACGCGGTCCGGGTGCTTCTCCGCCTCCGGGTCCGCATCCCAGCCCAGCTGGAAATCGATCCGCCAGACATCGTCGGGCTGCTTGTGCAGCAGCACGGACTGCCCGG
This sequence comes from Falsiroseomonas sp., assembly GCF_051859025.1. Lineage (GTDB taxonomy): Bacteria > Pseudomonadota > Alphaproteobacteria > Acetobacterales > Acetobacteraceae > Falsiroseomonas. The sequence continues at coordinate 41,173 of NZ_JBHYGL010000018.1, forward strand.
GGTGGAAGGGCGGGTCGAACCAGAACCAGCGCTCCGTCGGGAAGCTGACGCCGTTCTTGATGACGACGTCGGCGATCAGGAAGCGGTCGCGGAAGACCTGGCCGGTGAAGGGCAGGCCCATCGCCTCCCGCACCGGGGATCGCGCGCCGTCGCAGGCCAGCAGCCAATCCGCGCGCAGCCGGTAGGCGCCGCCGGGGGTCTCGACCGAGAGCGCCACGTCGCTGTCGCCGGGCTCGATCGCGGCCACGCGGTGCTTCCAGCGGAGGTCGACGCCGGCCTCCACGCAGGCCTCCACCAGCCATTCCTCGACGTAGTATTGCTGGAGGTTCACGAAGGCCGGGTATTCATGGCCTTCCTCCGGCAGCAGGTCGAAGGCATAGGCCTCCTGGTCCCGGTGGAAGACGCGGCCGGTCTTCCAGGTCACGCCCTTGGCGCGCAGCCGGTCGCCGAGGCCGAGCCGGCCATAGATCTCCAGCGTCCGCTTGGCGAAGCAGATGGCGCGGCTGCCGGTGGAGACGGTGTCGTCATCATCCAGCACCGTCACCGCGATGCCCTGGCGCGCGAGATCGAGTGCCAGGGTCAGCCCGACCAGGCCCGCGCCGACCACGACGACGCGGCGCGATTCATCGCCCGAGGGCGGCGGCGGCGCGGCGTAGCGGGGGTTGGCGTAGGTCGCCACGACGGATCAGGAATGCACTTCGGCGGATTTCATCGCCGTGCCGTGTTCCAGCGCCTTCCACATCTCCACGTCCCGTTCCGCCGTCCAGATGCGGGGATGGTCCAGGCCGCCGGCCTCGTCGAAGGCGCGGGTGACGTTGAAGGGCATGCAGTGCTCGAAGATCACCCAGGACCCGTATTTCGGCCGCATGAAGCCCATCGTGTCGTCGTAGATGTCCTTCAGGCCCCAGCCCTTGGCGACGCCTTCGCGCACGCGGGTGAAGAGGTCCGTGGTGAAGGATCGCGTGCCCTCGATCGCGTCGCGGCAATCATCCTTCGTCATCAGGGCGCGGCCGCGGCCGGGGACCATCTTTTCCGCCCCTAGCGCCGCGACAGCGTCCAGCGTGCGGGACCAGTCGGCGAAATGGGCATCGCCGCAATAGGGGGTGGCGCCGAACTCCACCGTGTCCCCGGCGAAGAGCACCTTCTCCTTCGGCAGCCAGACCACCGTGTCGCCGGCGGTGTGGCTGCGGCCGACATGGATGATCTGCGCCTCCCGGTCTCCCAGCCAGATCGTCATGCGGTCCTTGAAGGAATGGGTCGGCCAGGTCAGGCCGGGGATGCTTTCCTTGCCGCGGAACAGGCGCGGGAAGCGGCCGATCTCGCTGTCCATGTCCTGCTGGCCGCGTTCCACGATCAGGTCGCGAGTCGTCTCGCTGGCGATGATGGTGGGGTTCCCGTAGCCGCTGGCGCCCAGCACCCTGACAGCATGGTAATGCGTCAGCACCACCTGGCCGACATGGCGCGGCGTGACGGTGGCGATCCGCGCCATCACATCTTGTGCCATCGCCGGCGTCGCCTGGGCATCCACCACCACGACGCCATCCGGCCCGACGATCACGCCGGAATTGGGATCGCCCTCCGCCGTATAGGCAAACAGGCCCGGACCGAGTTCATCGAAGGAAATAATCTTGTCGGAAAGGTCGTTCGCCGATGCGAATCCGGACATGTCGCTTCCTCCACCCTTGCTGCAACCGTGGCATGGCGCCGGCGAGTGACTAGCGCAAGCCTGAGGCATTGCAACGACTTTCCCATTTCGGGAGCGTTTCGCATGACTGAAAACACCATTCCATTCACGAACCTGCGCGGCTACCCTTCAAGTGTTGGATGGCGCCGGCGGGGTGCCTGATCGACGGGGAAACAATGAGCCGTAATGCGAGCCTGACGCCTTTGCCTGGCTCCTGCGCTGCCTGTGCCGTCCGGCCCTTCGCCCTGTTCCGGGTGGTGCCGCAGGCCAGGGTGGGTGAGATCGCGAAGGTCCGGTCGGGCGTGCGCCTGGTCCGTGCCGCGGAAGCGATCCATGACAGTGTCTTCACCCTCTATGCCGGATGGGCCTTCTCCTGGACCGCGACGCCGGATGGCCGCCGCCAGGTGCTGGATTTCCACCTGCCCGGCGACCTGGTGGAGCGCACCGAGGATGGGGCGGAGGTGGAGGCGCTGACCGATGCCTCCTTCTGCGTCCTCGCCCGTGATCGCCTGTGCGAATTCATGGGCCGCGACCCGGGCCTTGCCATGTCCTATGCCGAGGGCCTGACCCGCGACCGCGCCCGGATGCGCGAACGCCTGACCAGCCTCGGCCGGCGCGATGCCGCGGGGCGCGTGGCGCATCTGTTGCTGGAACTGCATGGCCGGCTGATGCGACGCGGCGGCGCCGATGCGAAGGGGGCGGCGGTGCCGCTGAAGCAGGCGCATCTGGCGGATGCGCTGGGGCTGTCGGTGGAACACGCCAACCGGGCGCTGGCCGCCATGCGCAAGGACGGCATCGCGACGCTCAACAAGGGGCGGCTCGAGATCCTGGACCGCGAGGCGCTGGAGGAGATGGCCGGCTGGTCCGGCCCCGCCCGGCCCGGCCTGCTGGCGCGGACCGTGGCCGTCTAACGGCCCGGGTGTCTGGGTCCGTCTAATGGCCCGGGTGTCTGGGGCCGTCTAACGGCCCGGGTGTCTGGGGCCGTCTAACGGCCCGGGGGCCTGGGGCCGTTTGACGGCCCGGGGGCCTGGGGCGGTTTGACCCCGCACCCTGGCGGCTTGCCCGCCGGGCGGGCTAGCTTTGGGCACGGGCGGTTCACGCGGACCGCCCCGACCCCTGCCGGATGCCCACCATGATCCTGCCGCGCCGCCTCACCGCCCTGATCCCGCTGCTCCTGGGCCTTCTGGCCACGACCCTGGCCGCGGTCCCGTCCCTCGCCCAGCAGGGCGATCCCTCCTTCAACCTGGTCAATCGCAGCGGCCAGGTGATCAACGAGATCTATGTCTCCGCGACGCGGGAGCCGAATTGGGGCCGTGACCTGCTCGGCCAATCCACCCTGGCCAATGGCGCCACCTTCCCCGTGCGCATCGCCCCGGCGGCGGGCTGCCGGCAGGACATCCGCGTGGTCTATGCGGATGGGCGGCCGGAGGAACGGCGGAACCAGGATACCTGCACCATCACGGAGATGGTCTTCGGTACCGCCGCGCCCCGCGCGCCCAATGCCGGGCCGGTGCCGGCGCCTTCCCCTGGTGCCACGCAGGGGGGGAACCCCTCCTTCAACCTGGTCAATCGCGGCCGCGCGCAGATCCGGGAGATCTATGTCTCCTCCTCCCGCGACAATGATTGGGGGCCGGACCGCCTGGGCCAGAACACCCTGCCCATCGGCCAGCATTTGCCGGTCCAACTGCCCCAGGGCGATTGCGTGAATGACATCCGCATCGTCTGGATGGATGGAAGGCCGGAGGAACGCCGCGCGATCGACACCTGCCAGCTGGTGAACGTGGTCTTCCCGTGATGGCGTCGCTGGCCGATCAGTATCGCGCGCTGCGGGATCGCCGCCGCGCCGGCGACCCGCCGGATTTCGAGGCGCTGCTCCGCCGCTTCTACACCGGCTTCCTGAAGCCCGGTGACACCGCGATCGATGTCGGTGCCTTCAAGGGCAAGCACACCATCCCCATCGCCGCCGCCATCGCCGGCCCCGGCGCCGCGCTGCATGCGATCGAGCCCAATCCGGACATGGCGGCCGCGCTGCGCGCGCGCATCGCCGGCGATCCCGCGCTGTCCTTCGTGATGCTGCATGAATGCGCGGCGGCGGCGGAAAACGGCATCGCCGAATTCATCATCGCCGTGGAGGCGCCTGGCTATAGCGGCCTGCGCCAGCGGGACTACGACCAGCCCGATGTCACCACGCAGCGCATCGGCGTGCATACCGTGCGGCTCGACTGGCTGCTGCCGCATCTGCCGAGCCTCGCCTACATCAAGCTCGACATCGAGGGGGGGGAATTCGATGCGCTGCGCGGGGCCGCGGGCCTGCTGGAACGCCACCGCCCCGCCATCAGCTTCGAATTCGGCCGCCGCGCCTATGGCGTCTATGGCGTCGAACCGGCGGAGGTCTTCGACTGGTTCGAGGCACGGCGCTACGTGCTGTTCGACATCATCGGCAACCCGCTCCGCCTGAAGGACCGCTTCCTGCGCGCCGATCGCCTGCCCGGCGTCTTCGATTTCCTCGCGGTACCGGCGGAGAACCGCGCCCTGGTCCAGCTGGCGCAGGCGCAGCAGGACCCGCCGCCCGTCACCACGCCGCCCGCACCCTGAGGCCCGGGGCCGCATCCTCCAGCGTGATGCGAAGCCCGTGCAACTCCGCCACCGCCGCCACCAGCGCGAGCCCGAGCCCCGTGCCGGGCGTGGCGCGGGAGGCATCGAGGCGGTGGAAGCGCCGGAATACCGTGGCGCGCGCATCCTCCGGGATGCCGGGCCCGTCATCGGCGATGGTGATCGCCCGATCCTCCAGCGCCAGGCGCACCGTGCCATCGGCGCGGCCGTGACGGATGGCGTTCTCCACCAGATTGGCCAGCATCTGCGTCAGCAATTCGCGGTCGCCCTGGATGGTCGCGCCGTGGTCAATCTGCGCGACCAGCAGCTGCCCGCGCTCCATCGCCGCGGGGGCGTAGAGTTCGGCAACCGTCGCGCAGACATCATCCAGTGCCACCGGCGCGAAGGCGGCGCGGCGGGCGCCGCTCTCGACCTCCGCGATGCGGAGCAGGGCGGCGAAGATGTCGAGGATGCGGTCGCATTCCGCGACGGCTTCCTCCGCCCCCTCCATCGATTCCAGCCGGCGGCGGAGCCGCGTCAGGGGCGTGCGGAGGTCATGGGCGATGTCGTCGCTGACCTGGCGGAGCGCGGCCATGGTGATCTGCAGCCGGTCCAGCGTGGCATTCACGCGCCGTGCCAGCCGGTCGAACTCATCGCCCCCGGGGCGGGCGGCCAGGCGGGTTTCCATCCGCCCTTCCTCCACCTGCGCCAGCGCGCGTTCCATGCTGGCGGCGCGCCGCGCGACGCCGCGGCCCACCAGCAGCCCGCCGCCCAGCGCCAGCAGGATGGCGGCACCGCCGACCCAGCCCGCCGCGCCCAGCAGCTGTGCTTCCAGCGCCCGCACCGGCGCCAGATCCCGCCCCACCAGCAGGAAGTGGTTGGCGGGCAAGGCGGTGCCGAGGGCCAGCATCACGCTCTCCTCCCGCGCCGTATCGACCTCGATGCTCGCCCAGCCCGCCTGGCGGGGGGCGGAGGCGAGGTTGCCGGCGATGCGCCCGCCATCGGCGCCGGAGAGCAGGAAGAACTGGGTTCCGCTGCGATCGGCGGCGATCCGCGCCTCGATCGACAAGGCGAGGGAGGGCACGCCGCCCAGCCGCGCGGCGTTGAGCAGCACGCCGACATCGCGTTCGATCTCGGACGCGATCTGCCGCACGGCGAAGCGCGACGTCGCCCAGTAGCCGATGCCCGCCAGCATCAGCGTGCCCAGCAGCGTGAGCGCGAGGTGCAGCAGCGTGACGCGGAAGCCCGTGGTGCCGGCCCAGCGGCGGAGCGCGTTCATGGATCGGGTGGCCGGATGGTGTAGCCCGCGCCGCGCAGCGTCTGGATCAGGTGCGGTTCGCCGAGCTTGGCGCGCAGCCGGCTGACATGGGTTTCGACCACGGAGGTGCGCGGGTCGAAGTGGATGTCCCACACGCCTTCCAGCAGCATGCTCCGCGTCACCACGCGGCCGGCATGGCGCAGCAGGTATTCCAGCAGCCGCCATTCCCGCGGCTGCAATTCGATCCGCTGTCCCGCGCGCGTGACGGTGCGGCGCAGCAGATCCATCTCCAAATCCGCCACGCGCAGCACGGTGGTCTCCGCGGCCATGGCGGCGGGGCGGCGGCCGAGCGCATGGACGCGCGCCAGCAGCTCCGGCAGCGCGAAGGGTTTCGCGAGATAGTCATCGGCGCCGGCGTCCAGGCCTTCCACCCGGTCGCCCAGTGACGCGCGGGCCGTGAGCATCAGGGCAGGGGTGGCGATGCCGGCGGCGCGCAGCGCGCGGATCAGGCCCAGGCCGTCGAGGCCCGGCAGCATCCGGTCCACCACCAGCACCTCGAACTGCCCGCCGATGGCCTCCATCAGCCCCTGCTTGCCATCGGCGACATGGCTGACCAGATGCCCCGCGCCGCCCAGTGCGCGGGCGATGTCAGCGGCCGTGCCCGCATCATCCTCCACCAGCAGGATCCGCAACCCCCGCGCCTCCTTACCAATCCGTATGCCTGCCGCGAACAGCCCGTGAGGGCGGTGCGCTACCTCCATGACACGCCAGCCCAGACAGGGTTGGACGCTTCACGGAGGCATCTACCATGAGCGACAAGTCCCAGCCCGCCCGCAAGGCCCCCGGCGGGAAGCGGCATTTCTGGGCCGCCGGTTTCCTGGCCCTCGCCTTGGGCACCACCGCGCTGACGACGCTGCCCATGGCCGGCAGCGCCCAGACCACGCCGAGCGCCCCCGCCATCGTCCTGCCGCACCAGCGCGGCCCGCAGGGTTTTGCCGATCTCGCCGCCCGCGTCGCGCCTTCCGTCGTGCGCGTGACGGTCACGGGCCAGATGGAGGCGACGCCGGCGGCGGTCGAGATGCCGCCGGAGTTGCGCGGCACGCCGCTGGAACAGTTCTTCCGCCAGTTCGAGCGGGGGCAGCGCGCGCCCCGGGGCGAGCCGCGTGGCGAACAGCGGCGCAGCGTCGGCCAGGGCAGCGGCTTCATCATCGATGCCGGCGGCTACATCGTCACCAACAACCATGTGGTCGGTGACGCCGCCTCGGTGAAGGTCGAACTGACGGATGGCCGGGAACTGCCGGCCCGCGTGATCGGCACGGACCCGCAGACGGACCTGGCATTGCTGAAGGTGGAGGCCGGTGGCCCGCTGCCCGCGGTGACATGGGGTGACAGCGACGCGCTTCGCGTCGGCGACTGGGTGGTGGCCATGGGCAATCCCTTCGGCCTGGGCGGCAGCGTGACGGCGGGCATCGTCTCGGCGCGTGGGCGCCAGATCGGCGCGGGCCCCTATGACGACTTCATCCAGACCGATGCACCGATCAACCCCGGCAATTCCGGCGGCCCGCTGTTCAATGCGAATGGGGAGGTGGTGGGCATCAACACCGCCATCTACGCGCCGTCCGGCGGCAATGTCGGCATCGGCTTCGCGGTGCCGGCGCGCATGGCGCGGCACGTCATCACCGACCTGCAGCAGGATGGCCGCGTGGCGCGGGGGTGGCTTGGTGTCTCCATGCAGCCGCTGAACGCGGAACTGGCCAGCGCGCTGCGCCTGCCGGATACGCGCGGCGTGCTGGTGGCGGGGGTGGAGCCCGGCAGCCCCGCGGCCCAGGCCGGCGTGAAGGCGGGCGACGTGGTGGTCGGCATCGATGGCCGCCCGGTGGCCGCGGCGCGGGACCTGGCGATCGCGGTGGCGGAGGCATCGCCGCGCAGCACCGCGACCCTGACCCTGCTGCGCGACGGCCAGCGGGTGGAACAGGCGGTCACGATCGGCCAGCGGGAGGCCCCGCGGCAGGAAGCCCGCGCCGGCGGGGCGGAGGCGCCGCGCCAGGCCTCGCTCGGCCTGCGCCTGTCCACCGGCAAGGCGGGCGATGGCGTGACGGTGGCCGCGGTGGAGCCCGGCAGCATCGCCGCGACGCGCGGGATGCAGGCGGGCGACGTGATCCTGCGCGCCGGGGAGCGTGACGTACGCCGCCCGCAGGATGTGACGGAAGCCGTCGCCGCCGCCCGCAGCGCCGGCCGCCCGGCCATCGCCTTGCAGGTGGTGCGGGATGGCGGCCGGGCCTTCATCGCCCTGCCGCTGAACGCGGGCTGACGAAGGGGGGCGGGGTTCCGGCCCCGCCCCTCCCGTGGCTACCCTGCCAGGATCATCCGGGCAGGGAAACTCCATGAACGCCACCGCACGCCGCCAGGCCTTCCGCGCCATTCTGGCGGGGGAGGCCTGCGTGCACCCCGCCTCCGTCTTCGATGCCATCTCAGGCCGCATCGCCGCCGAGATCGGGTTCGAGTCGGCGATCCTGGGGGGCTCCGTCGCGTCCCAGGCCGTGCTCGGCGCGCCGGACCACATCATCCTGACGCTGACGGAACTGGCAGACCTGGTGCGGCGCATCGCGCGGGGCGGCGCGCCGCCGCTGCTGGTGGATGCGGACCACGGCTTCGGCAATGCGCTCAGCGTGATGCGCACGGTGGAAGAACTGGAGGTCGCCGGCGTCGCGGCGCTCACCATCGAGGACACGCTGCTGCCCCGCCCCTACGGTCCCGAGGGCACCGCGTTGCTGCCGCTGGAGGAGGGCCTGGGCAAGATCCGCGCGGCGCTGGCGGCGCGGAGCGATCCGTCGCTCGTCATCGTGGCGCGGACCGGCGCGCTGGGCGTGACCTCCACCGAGGACGCGATCGTACGTGCCCGCGCCTATGCAGGGGCCGGTGCCGACGGCATCTTCGTCACGGGGCTGTCCGATCTGGCGCAGTTGGATGCGCTGCGGGATGCGACGGGCCTGCCGCTGCTGGTCGGCAGCGCCAAGGCGGGGATCGGCGGGGCGGCTGTGCTGGCGGCGCATGGCGCGCGCGTGGCGCTGCAGGGCCACCACACCTTCCCCGCCGCGGTGAAGGCGATGCGGGACACGCTGCAGGCGCTGCGCGATGGCACGGCGCCCAAGGACCTGCCCGGCATCGCCGATGGCGCGACCATGAAGCGGCTGCAGCGCGAAGCGCATTACGACGCGGCGATCCGCGACTTCCTCGGGGGGTAGGCGCGCGCTGCCATTCCCGCATACTGCGCGGAATGACGGAGGAAACGACACGGGCAGGGCGCGCAGGCGCCGGTGCGCGCGCATGATGCGCCTGCCCGGCCTGGCGCCCTTCCGCCAGAAGGGATTCCGGCGGCAATTCCCCGCCGATATCGCGACATCCTGGGGCTTCGAGATCGAGACCCTGGTGCTGGGCTGGTACATCCTGGTCAGCACGGGTTCGGTCGTGTGGCTGACCGCCTTCGCCTCCGTGCAGTATCTCGGCACGCTGGTGTCGCCGATGTTCGGTGTGATGGGCGACCGGCTGGGCCATCGCGGCGTGCTTTGCGTCATGCGCGGGCTCTATGCGGTGCTGGCTTCCGTGATCGGCGTGATGGCGCTGACGGGGGCGATGACGCCAGTGGCCGTGATGGCGGTGGCCGCCGTGGCGGGGCTGGTGCGGCCTTCCGACATGGGCATGCGCAACGCGCTGATCGCGGCCAGCGTGCCCGCGGTGCAGATGCCGGCTGCCATGGGCATCTCCCGCACCACGGCCGACACGGCGCGCGTGATGGGCGCGCTGGCGGGGGCGGGGCTGGTGGCGATGCTCGGTATCGGTGCGACCTATTGCGTCGTCGTGGGGCTGTACCTGACGAGCCTCTGCCTGACGCTGGCGGTGCCGGCGCCACGGCGCATCACGTCGGCACCGGCCTCCCCCTTGCGGGAATTGCGCGACGGCTTCGGCCATCTGCGGGAAACCCCGCCGCTGATGGCGGCGATCCTGCTGGCCTTCCTGGTGAATCTGCTCGCCTACCCCGTCTCCGGCGGGCTGCTGCCCTATGTCGCGCGGGAGGTCTATGGCGTGGACCGCACCGTGCTGGGCTACCTCATCGCCTGCTTCGCGGGGGGCGGGTTGCTGGGGTCGATCGTGATGATCGGGCGCGGCGGCGTGGCCTATCCGGGACGCGTGATGCTGGTGGCCTGCGCCATCTGGTTTCCCCTGCTGATCGCCTTCGCCACCGTCACCGATCCCCGCACGGGCCTGGTGCTGATGGGCCTGGCCGGCTTCGTGCAGAGTTTTGCTCTCGTGCCCATGTCCGTGATCCTGCTGCGCTGCGCGGAGGAACGCTTCCGGGGCCGCGTGATGGGGCTGCGGATCCTGGCGGTCTATGGGCTGCCGCTGGGGCTGGTGGTGGCGGGGCCGCTGATCGAATGGATGGGCTTCATGCGCACCATCACGATGTATGCCGGGCTCGGGCTGATCTGCACGGGGGCGATCGCGCTGCATTGGCGAAAGCATCTCTGGCCCTCCGACGCGCCGGCCAATACCGCGCTGCGCTAATCCGTGCCCAGGCTCCGCGCCAGCCATTCCGAAAACGCCTGCACGGTGGATCGCCGCGCGGCCATTTCCGTCATGACGAGGTGGTAGCCCGTGCCATCCTCCATCACGCCGTCGAAGGCCCGAACCAGGCGCCCTTCCGCGATGGCGTCCCGCACCAGCACGCCCCAGCCGATGCCGATTCCCTGGCCGGCCTCGGCGGCGGCCAGGGCCATCGCCGTCTCGTCGAAGCGGGGGCCTGCGGCGACCAGGGAAGGGTCGATCCCCGCGGCCTCCGCCCAACTGCGCCAGTAGGGCCGCTCCGCGTAATGCAGCAGTGTCGCGCAGGGCAGGGCCTGCGCCGGGTCACCGGGCAGCGTGGCGCGGAGCGTCGGCGTGCAGACCGGCATCATCTGTTCGCGTGTCAGGCGCCGCACGACATAGTCCGGCCAGTCGCCCTGGCCGGTGCGGATGGCGACATCGACATCGGCACCAAGCCGCTGCGCGAAGTAGCGATGCGTCTCCAGCCGCAGGTCGATCCAGGGATGGGCGCGGGCGAAATCGCCGATGCGCGGCGCCAGGACCCGCATGGCGAAGCTGCGCGCGGCGTTCACCACCAGGGTGGTGCGGCTGCGCGGCTGGCCGATGCGGAACAGCCCGCTCTCCAGCGTCTCCAGCCCCCGCCTGGCGTAATCCGCCAGCACGTCGCCGGCCTCGGTCAGCCGCAAGCCGCGCGGGCCGCGGGTGAACAACGGCTCCGCCAGCCTTTCCTCCAGCGCCTTGACCTGCCGGCTGATGGCGCCCTGCGTCACGCCAAGCTCCGCCGCCGCGCGGGCCATGTTGAGGTGGCGCGCCGCCGCATCGAAGGCCCTGAGTGCCTGCAACGGCAACCCGGCCATGCCTTGAGCTGAACTCATGGCTGGAGAGCCTATCCCGCGCCTTTCCCCCCCGCCATCCCCGCCCCAGACTGCGCCCCAACCACCAAGGACGCCGCATGACCGCCCAAGGCCCCGCCTTCGATCCTGTCACGCTCCAGATACTCTGGAGCCGGCTGATCTCCATGGCGGATGAGGCCGCGGCGGCGCTGCTGCGCACCTCCTTCTCCACCATCGTCCGCGAATCCAATGATTTCGCGACGGTGCTCATGGACGCGGAGGGCAACAGCCTGGCGGAGAACAGCATCGGGATTCCGAGCTTCGTCGGCCTGCTGCCGAAGACGCTGCGCCACATGCTGGCGGAAATCCCGCTGGACGAACTGCGCCCGGGCGATTGCCTGATCACCAACGACCCGTGGATGGGCACGGGCCATCTGCTCGACATCACCATGGCCCAGCCGATCTTTCGCGGCGACAAGCTGGTGGGCTTCGCGGGCGCCACGTCCCACATGCCCGATATCGGCGGCACCCTCTGGTCCGCCGACTGCACGGAGGTGTTCGAGGAAGGGCTGCGCATCCCGCCCTCCAAATTCCTGATCGAGGGCAAGGAGAATCGCGAACTCGCCCGCATCATCCGCGGCAATGTCCGCGTGCCGGACCAGGTGATGGGCGACATCCAGGCGCAGGTGACGGCCACCAGCGTCTGCGCGCGGCGCGTGCTGGAATTCCTGGACGATACGGGGCTGGAGGATCTGGTCGCGCTCTCCGCCACGCTCCAGGCCCGCGCCGATGCCGCCATGCGCAAGGCGATCGCCGCGCTGCCGGACGGCACCTGGCACGGCACCGTCTACGCCGACGGGTACGAGGACCAGGAGACGCGCATCCAATGCGCGCTGACCATCGCGGGCGACCAGCTTTCGGTTGACTACGCTGGCACCTCGCCCCAGATCGCACGCGGCCTCAACAGCGTGATGAATTACACCTACGCCTACACCGTCTATCCGCTGAAATGCGCGCTGGACCCGCTGACGCCTAGGAACGAGGGCAGCTACCGCGCCGTCAGCGTGGTGGCGCCGGAGGGCAGCATCCTCAACCCGCGCTGGCCGGCGGCGGTGAATGCGCGACACCTGACGGGGCTGTTCCTGTCCGGCGCGCTGTACCAGTGCCTGGCGCAGATCGTGCCGGGGATGGTGGTGGCGGATAGCGCGAGCCCGGCGCCTCGCCCGGTCTATACGGGCCGGGACAATAATGGCGACCGGTTCAGCCAGGTGCTGTTCGGCAGCGGCGGCATGGGCGCGGCGGCGCATCGCGATGGCCTCAACACCACCGCCTTCCCCACCAATTCCGGCTCCGGCTCCATCGAGGCCTTCGAGGCATCGGCGCCGATCCTGGTGTGGAAGAAGGATCTGATGCCCGACAGCGGCGGCCCCGGCCAGTTCCGCGGCGGCCTTGGCCAGGAGATCGAGCTGGAGGTGATGACGCAGGAAAGCGTGCGCCTGTCCCTCATCGCCGATCGCATGAAGCATCCCGCCGGCGGGCTCGATGGTGGGGAGGCCGGCGCGCCGGCGCTGGTGCAATTGCAGGATGGCCGCAAGCCGCATCCGAAGTCCCGCAGCACGCTGCAACCGGGGGACCGGCTGCTGATGCATCTCGGCGGTGGCGGCGGCTATGGCGACCCGCGGGCGCGCGATCCGGCAGCGGTGAAGCGCGACCTGGCTGATGGCTATGTCTCGCCCGAAGGGGCGCAACGCGATTACGGGGTGATGCCATGAGCAACTTCACACGCCGTGCCTTGGTGGCCACCACGCTGTTCGCGCCCGCCGTGGCGCGGGCGCAGATTACGCGGCCCGTGCGCCTGATCGTCCCCTTCGCGGCGGGCGGCGGGTCCGACACGCTGGCGCGGCTGCTCTCCGTGCCGCTGAGCGAACGGCTCGGCCAGCCCGTGGTGGTGGAGAACCGCGCGGGCGCGGGCAGCCAGATCGGGGCAGAGGCGGTGATGCGCAGCGCGCCGGACGGCACGACGCTGCTGCTGGGCGATACGCCCTTGGCCACCATCCCCGCCGTGCAGGTGGCCGGCGGCCGCCCCGCGCCCTTCGATGCCGCCCGCGACTTCACAGCGGTCTCGGCGCTGGCCATCGCGCCCGCGCTGGTGGTGGTCGGCGGGCAATCCCGCTTCCGGACACTGACGGAGTTGCTGGCCGCCGCGCGCGCCAACCCGGCGGCGATCGACTTCGCCTCCGCCGGGGTCGCCAGCTCCACGCACCTGATCCTGGAACTGCTGCAGATGAGGGCCGGCGTGCGCGTGACGCATGTGCCCTATCGCGGCGCGGCGCCGGCGGTGCAGGACGTGCTGGCGGGGACGGTGCAGGCGACGATCATGGCGCTGGCGACGGCCGCGCCGCTGGTGCAGTCCGGCCAGATCCGCGTGATCGGCATCGCTGCGGAGCAGCGCATCGCCGCCATGCCCGATGTGCCGACACTGAAGGAACAGGGCGTCGATCTCGTCTCCGGCTTCTGGTGGGGCGTGCTCGGGCCGCTCGGCATCCCCGATCCCGTGCTGGCGCAACTCGTCACGGCCATCGAGGCCTCCATGGCCAGCGAGGCCATGACATCGCGCCTGCCCGCGCTCGGCCTCAATCGCCTGGCGCTCGGCCCCGCCGATTTCCGCGCGATGCTGGCTTCGGAGACGCGCCGCTGGGGAGAGGTTGTGCAGGCCGCGGGGATCAAGCCTGAATGAGTGCGCCCCCTATCCGCATCGGCGTCGATGTCGGCGGCACCTTCACCGATTTCGTGCTGGTCGATGAGGCGCGGAGCCGCGTCCTCACCGGCAAGCGCCTGACCACCCCGGACGATCCCGGCCGCGCCATCCTGGAAGGGCTGGACCGGCTGCTGGCGGAAGCCGGCGTCGGCTTCGGCGATGTCCGCCAGATCGTCCATGGCACCACGCTGGTCACCAACATCGTGATCGAGCGCAAGGGCGCGCGCATCGGCCTTCTCACCACGCGCGGCTTCCGCGACAGCCTCGAGATGGGGCGGGAGATGCGCTACGATTTGTACGATTTGTTCCTCGACAAGCCGGAGCCATTGGTCCCGCGCCCGCGCCGCCTGGCGGTGACGCAGCGCCACGATGCACACGGCACCGAACGCCTGGCGCTGGCGGAGGATGAGGTGCGCGACGCCGCGCGTGCACTGAAGGCGCAGGGCGTGGAAGCGGTGGCCGTCTGCTTCCTGCACAGCTACCTCGACCCCGGCCATGAACGCCGCGCGGGCGCGATCCTGGCGGAAGAACTGCCCGGCGTGCCCGTCACGCTGTCCTCCGACGTCGCGCCGGAGATCCGCGAATATGAGCGTGCCAATACCGCCTGCGTGAACGCCTATGTCACGCCGCTGATGGACCGCTACCTGGCAGTGCTGGAAGCCGCGCTGAAGGCGAAGGGGCTCGGCGGGCCGCTGCATTTGATGCTTTCCGCCGGCGGCATCGCGACCGTCGGCTATGCCCGCGCCAACCCGGTGCAGCTGATCGAAAGCGGCCCCGCCGCCGGCGCCACGGCGGCGATGCATCACGGTCGCATCGCCGGCGTCGCCGACATGATCTCCTTCGACATGGGCGGCACCACGGCCAAGATGTGCCTGGTGGAGAAGGGGGAGGCCGAGCATTCATCGACCTTCGAGGCCGCGCGCGTCCGACGCTTCCGCAAGGGATCGGGCCTGCCGCTGAAGGTGCCGGTGATCGACCTGATCGAGATCGGCGCCGGCGGTGGTTCCATCGCGCAGGTCAGCGCCATGGGGCTGCTGACGGTCGGCCCCGAAAGCGCGGGATCGGTCCCCGGCCCCGTCTGCTATGCCCGTGGCGGCACGCATCCCACGGTCACGGATGCCGACCTGCTGCTGGGCTACCTCTCCCCCGAGTATTTCCTCGGCGGCGAGATGGCGCTGGACCGCGCCGCGGTGGAACGCGCGATGGAGGAACATCTCGCGCGCCCGCTCGGCCTTTCCGTGCTGGAAGCGGCTGCCGGCATCCATGCCATCGTGAACGAGAACATGGCGGCGGCAACACGCATGTATGTCGCTGAGAAGGGCAGGGACCCCCGTCGCTACGCCATGCTCGCCTTCGGCGGCGCGGGGCCGGTGCATGCCTATGGGCTGGCGAAGCTGCTGAAGCTGTCACGGGTGATCGTGCCGCAGGGCGCGGGCGTGGCTTCCGCGCTCGGCTTCCTTGTCGCGGCGCCGGCCATCGATCTCGTGCGATCCGGCGTGCAGCGCCTGAACGCGGTGGACTGGGCCTCCATCGCGCAAAAATTCGCCGCGATGGAGGCCGAGGCGCGGGCGATGCTGGAGGATGCGGGCGCCGCCCCGGGCGACGTGACGTTCCGCCGCAGCGTGGACATGCGCTACGCCGGCCAGGGCTTCGACATCGCCGTGCCGCTGCCCGCCGCGATCGATGCCGCCAGCGTCGAGACGGCCTTCCTCGACACCTACCAGCGCCTGTTCGACCGCCGCATCACGGGGGTGCCGATGGAGGTGCTGTCCTGGCGCCTCAACGCCACCGCATCCCGCCCCGGCGTGCCGGAGGCCAGTGCCGCTGGTGACGGCCATTCGTTGAAGGGCGAGCGCCCCGTCTGGTTCCCCGAGACCGGCATGGCGCCCTGCCGCGTGCATGACCGCTACCGCCTGCGGCCCGGCGAACGCCATGCGGGGCCGGCGGTGGTGGAGGAACGCGAATCCACCATCGTCATCGGCCCCGATGCGACCTTCATGGCCGACAGCCACGGCAACATCCTCATCGACATCCAGGGAAACGCCCCATGACCAAATCCGCCAGCCACGCATGGCTCGATGGCAAGCTGGTGCCGTGGAGCGACGCGACGATCCACATATCCACCGAGGCCGTGCTGCGCGGTGAGAACGTCTTCGAGGGTATCCGCGCCTATTGGAACCCCGATGAAGGCCAGCTCTACGCCTTCCGCCACGCCGACCACATCGCCCGCCTGCGCCAGGGCGCGCATATCATGCGCATGGCCGTGCCCTACAGCGATGAGCAGATCGAGGCCGCGTCCCTCGACCTCATCCGCGCCTGCGGCTACCGGGAGAACATCCACTACCGCCCCGTCGTCTACTTCGCCGAGGGCGAACTCACGCATTACCTGCCGAGCGAGATCCGCACGGGCTTCTTCATCCTCGCCTTCCCGATGCCCTCCAAGCCCACCATCGAGACGGGCGTGAAATCCTGCGTCAGCACCTGGCGGCGCAATAGCGATATGGCCTCCCCTTCGAGGATCAAGGCCGGCAGCAACTACCACAATTCGCGCCTGGCCTATGTCGAGGCGCGGCTGAACGGCTTCGGCCCGCCGGTGATGCTGAACGCCGCCGGCAAGGTCGCGGAAGGCCCGGGCGCCTGCATCATGATCGTCCGCCGCGGCAAGCTCATCACACCGCCCGTCACCGCCGACATCCTGGAGAGCATCACGCGGGAGACGGTGATGGAGCTGGCGGAGCGCGAGCTCGGCCTGACGGTGGTGGAGCGCGACATCGATCGGTCGGAATTGTACGTCTGCGAGGAAGCCTTCTTCTGCGGCAGCGGGGCGGAGGTCCTGCCCATCGCCTCGATCGACCATTACGACATCGGCGGCGGCAAGCCCGGCACCATCACGCGCCGCCTCCAGCAGATCTACTTCGACGTCGTGCGCGGCAAACTCGAAAAATACCGGCATTGGCTCACGCCGATTTATGGCGCCGAAACCGCGCGGCAGGCGGCGGAGTGATGGGGCGCAGCGTCGGTCGCCTGGTCGCGGAAAGCCTCGCCGCGCAGGGCGTGGACCTGATGTATTGCGTGCCGGGCGAGAGTTTCCTCGGCCTGACCGATGCGCTGGTGGATGTGCCGCAGCTTCGGCTGGTGGTCTGCCGGCATGAGGGTGGTGCGGCCTATATGGCGGTGGCCGATGGGCGGATGCGGGCGGGCAGGGCGGGGGTCTGCCTGGTCTCCCGCGGGCCCGGCGTCTCCAACGCCATGATCGGGCTGCACACGGCGCATCACGACGCGGTGCCGATGGTGCTGCTGATCGGCCAGGTGGAGCGGCGCGAGCGCGGGCGGATGGCGCTGCAGGAACACGATTACGGCAAGCTGCTGGCCGACATCACCAAGGCGGTGATCAATGTGGACCTGCCGAGCCAGGCCAGCGAGGCGGTGGCGCGCGCCTTCCATTTGGCCGAATCCGGCACGCCCGGCCCCGTCGCGGTGGTCTTCCCCGAGGATGTGCTGGACGAGGCCGCGGATGATCTGCCCCTGGCGAAGCCCCGCCCCCGCGCCACGCCCGGGCCTTCACCCGCGCAGATGGACGATCTGGCGCAGCGCCTGGCCGCGGCGCAGCGCCCGCTGGTGCTGGTGGGCGGCGCGATGGATGGGCCGCCGGAGACGCTGGATTCGCTGCGGCGATTCGCGGAGGCCTGGAGCCTTCCCGTCTCCCCCACCCATCGCCGTCCGCATCTGTTCGACAGCCACCACCCGAACTACGCCGGCTATGTCGGCAACCGCGTGCAGCCGCGCCTGATGGCGGAGATGCGGGAGGCCGATCTGCTGATCGCACTCGGCGAGCGCATGACCGATGTGGTGAGCCAGTCCTGGACCTGGCCGACCGCGCCCGATCCGCAGATGCCCTTCGTCCATGTCTGGCCGGACCCCTCGGAGCTGAACCGCGTCTGGCGCGCGGACCTTGCAATCTGCGCCGATCCCGCCGCGGTGGTCGAGGCGCTGCTGGAACGCAAGCCCTCGCACCCCTCGGGCCGTCTGGCCTGGATCGCCCGGCTGCACGCCATCCACCGGGAGCTGACGGTGCCGAGTTGGGAGGCCGCGCCGGATGGCGTGAACTTCGCCGCGGTCTGCGTGGGTGTGGCGGAACGCATGGCCGCCGATGCCGTGCTGACGACCGATGCCGGCAATTTCACCAGCTTCGTCCACCGGCACATTCCCTTCCGGCCGGGCCAGATCTTCCTGGGCTCCGCCGTCGGCGGCATGGGGGCTGGGATGCCGATGGCCGTCGCCGCCAGCATCCGCCACCCCGGCCGCCAGGTGATCGCGGTGGCGGGCGATGGCGGCGCGCTGATGACGGGGAACGAGATCGCCACCGCCATGCGCCACCAGGCCGCGCCGGTGCTGCTGATCCCGGACAACCGGACCTATGGCTCCATCGGCATGCATCACGAGAACCGCTATCCCGGCCGGCCCTTCGCCAATGCCGCTGATCTCGTGAACCCCGATTTCGCCGCCTGGGGCCGCGCCTTCGGGGCGGAGGGGTTCACCATCCGCACCGAGGACGATATCGGCCCGGTCCTCGACGCCGCGCTGGCGCCGCGGAGTGTGCCGGCGGTGGTGCATGTGCATGCCTCCGCCCTGCAGATCACGGCCTTCCGGCGCCGGAAGGGGTAGACGCTACAGCAGTTCCAGCTGCCTCGCCGCCATGGCGCCGGGCACCTTGAACTGCGTGCAGTCCAGCGACGCGCTGAAGCTGTTCTGGACGGCCCGGCCTGTATAGCCGCGGCCATCCAGCCCGAAGCGGCGCAGCGCCAGCTTGAAGCGCTGCGCCAGCAGATCGGCATAGGGACCAGTGCCGGTCTGCCGCGCACCGAAGCGGCTGTCATAGAGCTGACCGCCCCGCGTCTCCCGCACCAAAGCCAGGACGCGGGCGGCGCGTTCGGGGTGGTGCTCGGCCAGCCAGGCCTCGAACATCGCCTTGATCTCGAGTGGCAGGCGCAGCAGCACGTAGCCCGCCCGCGTGGCGCCGGCGCGGGCGCTGGCTTCCAGGATGCGCTCCAACTCCGCGTCGTTCAGCCCCGGTATCATCGGCGCCGCCAGCACGCCCACGGGGATGCCGGCCTTCGCCAGTTCCGTGATCGCGCCCAGGCGCTTCAGCGGCGATGCCGCGCGCGGTTCCATCACCCGCGCGAGCTTCATGTCGAGCGTGGTGACGGAGAGGCAGACATGCACCAGGTTCCGCGCCGCGAGCCGCTGGAGGATGTCGATGTCCCGCACCACCCCCGCGCCCTTGGTGACGATGGTGACGGGGTGGCCGAATTTTTCCAGGATCTCCAGCGTGCGGCGGGTGATCCCCAAGGTCCGCTCAACGGGCTGGTAGGGGTCGGTGTTCGCCCCCAGCGCCACCGGCTTCGCCTCGTAGCCCGGCTTGGAAAGCTCCTTCTCCAGCAGCGCCGGCAACTCCGGCTTGAACATCAGCCGGGTCTCGAAATCGAGGCCCGGGGACATGCCGACATAGGCATGGGCAGGGCGCGCATAGCAGTAGACGCAGCCATGCTCGCAGCCGCGATAGGGGTTCAGCGAGCGGTCGAAGCCGATATCCGGGCTGTCGTTCCAGGACAGCGCGGATTTCGCGTGGTCCTTCGTCAGCGTGGTCGGCAACGGCGGCATGTCCGCGAATTCCGCGGCCAGCGTGCCCCAGCCATCGTCCCACGCCTCCGTCCGCGTGCTTTCATAGCGCACGGCGGGGTTGGTGACGGCGCCCCGGCCCTTGCGGGCCAGGGAGGGCACACCGGAAGCTCCCCCATCAGGCATCGTCGGGTCCTTCGATTTCCTGGTTTGTTCTCACGGAAGGTGGGGTATCCCCGGGCAGTGCGTCAAGAACAAAATGCGAATTGAAGGCCTCTCGATCGTGATTCCAGTGCTGGAGGCGGCGGCCACGCTGCCCGCCACGCTGGCCGCGCTGGGTGGCCAGGACATCATCCTCGCCGATGCCGGCAGCACGGATGGCACGGCCGCGGTGGCGCGGGCCGCGGGCGCGCGCGTGGTGCAGGCCCCGCGCGGCCGGGGCAGCCAGATCGCCGCGGCAATCGAGGCCGCCGCAGGCCCCTGGCTGCTGCTGCTGCACGCCGATACCCGCCTGGCGCCGGGCTGGGAGCAGGCGGTCCGCGCCGCCATGCGCGACCCCACCCGCGCCTGGCATTTCGCCTTCGCCCTCGATGACGAATCGCCCGCCGCGCGCCGGCTGGAACGCGCCGTCGCCTGGCGCTGCCGCTGGCTTGGCCTGCCCTATGGCGACCAGGGGTTGCTGATCCATCGCGACCTGCTGCGCGCCGTCGGCGGCATGCGCCCGCTGCCGCTGATGGAGGATGTGGACCTCATCCGCCGCCTCGGCCGCGCCCGCATCGGCGCCATGCCCGTCGCGGCGGTGACGAGTGCCGCGCGATTCCGGCGGGATGGCTACCTGCGCCGGTCCGCGAGGAACCTTCTCTGCCTCACCCTCTGGTTCGCCGGCGTCCCGCCCGCCACCATCGCGCGACTCTATCGGGGGCGGGGATGAGGGGCGACACGCTGGTGATCTTCGCGCGCGCGCCGCGGCTTGGCGCGGTGAAGCGGCGTCTGGCGCGCGGGATCGGCGACCGGGCGGCGCTGCGCTTCTATGTCGGCCAGCTCACCGCCGTGCTGCGCGCCACGGCGCGGGACCGGCGCTGGCGGACCGTGATCGCCGCCACGCCGGACCACGCGCCGGCGCGCTGGCCGATGCCGGTGCCGCGCGTGACGCAGGGCAGGGGGGACCTCGGCCAGCGGATGGCCCGTGCCATGCGGCCGCATCGGCGCTGCGTGCTGGTGGGCAGCGATATCCCCGGCATCGCGGCGGCCGACATCGCGGCGGCCTTCCGCGCACTCGGCCGGGCGGATGCGGTCTTCGGCCCGGCGCGCGATGGCGGCTATTGGCTGGTCGGCCTGGGTCCCCGCCGCCCCGCCACCCCCTTCGCCGGCGTGCGCTGGTCCACCCGCCACGCACTCTCCGACAGCATCGCCAATTTCGCCGGCCGCCGGGTCGCGAAAATCCGCACCCTGCGCGATGTCGATACCGCCGCCGACCTGGCCGCCCTGAGGAAAGCCCGCCGATGAAGAGCCCGGATTGGAGCCTGACCAGCGCCGACTACGCCCGCCACCGCCAGGGCTTCCCGCCACGCTTCCTGGACCTGCTGGCCCGCGAATCCTTGTTGCGCGAGGGTATGGCGGTGCTGGACCTCGGCACCGGGACGGGCACGCTGGCGCGCGGCCTGGCGTCCCGCGGTGCCACGGTGCTGGGTCTCGATCCTGCCCCCGGCCAGATCGCCGCCGCGCGCCGCCTGGCGGAGGAGGAGGGCCTGGCCGATCGCGCCCGCTTCCAGGAAGGCCTGGCGGAACGCACGGGCCAGAAGGCCGGGGCCTTCGACCTGGTGATCGCCGGCCAGTGCTGGCACTGGTTCGACCGCGGCCTGGCGGGTGCTGAAGCCTGGCGGGTGCTGAAGCCCGGCGGCGCGCTGGTGATCTGCCACTATGACTGGCTGCCGCTGCCCGGCAGCGTCGCCCATGCCACGGAATTCCTGATCGAGGCCCATAACCCGCGCTGGCGCATGGGCCGCGGCACGGGCTTCTACCCCGCCTGGGCGGGCGACCTGTCGCTCGCCGGCTTCCGCGACATCGGCTTCGCCGGCTTCGACCATGAGGCGCTGTACAGCCGCGCGGATTGGCGGGGCCGCGTCAGGGCCTCCGCCGGCGTCGGCGGTGCCCTGGGCGCGGATGGCGTGGCGCGCTTCGACGGGGAACTCGCCGCGCTGCTGGACCAGCGCTTCGGGCCGGACCCGCTGGTGGTCCCGCACCGCATCTTCGCGATCTGGGGCTACCGCCGGTAGCCCCAGGGCACGATCCAGCCGCCGTCAGGCATGCGGCGCCGTCTTCGGCGCCCCCGCGAAGCGCGCCTTCACCCATTCGCGCATCGTCTGGAACACGACGTAGAGCATCGGGATCATGAAGATGCCGATGATGGAAGCCGCGAGCATGCCGCCGAAGACCGGCATGCCCACCGCGCGGCGGGATGCGCTTGCCGCGCCCGTCGCGATCACCAGCGGCACCAGGCCCAGCACGAAGGCGATGGACGTCATCATCACCGCGCGGAACCGCAGCCTGGCGCCCATCACCGCCGCCTCCTGGATCGACATCCCGGCCTCGCGCTTCTCCTTCGCGAATTCGATGATGAGGATGCCGTTCTTGGCCGCGAGGGCGATCAGCACCACCAGCCCGATCTGCGCATACACATCCAGCGACTGCCCCGCGATGCTGATCGCTGCGAAGGACCCCAGCACGCCGACCGCGATGGAGGTCAGCACCGGGATCGGGATCACCCAACTCTCATACAGCGCCACCAGGAACAGGTAGGCGAAGAGCAGCGCGAGGGCGAGGATCGTCCCCGTCTGCCCGCTGGCGAGCCGTTCCTGGAACGCCGTGCCGGTCCACTCATAGCCGTAGCCCTGCGGCAGCACGCGGTCCGACAGCTGTTCCATGGCCAGCAGCGCATCGCCGGAGGACACGCCCGGCCGCGGCGATCCGTTGATGGAGACGCTGCGGACGTTGTTGTAGCGGCTGATGGTCTGCGGCCCGAGCACCACGCGGATATCGGCGACGGAGCGCAGCGGCACCATCTCTCCGGCCGCGTTGCGGACATGGATGCGCCAGATGTCGGGGATGTCGTCCCGGTCCGTCGCCTCCGCCTGGATATTCACCTGCCAGGACCGGCCGAAATAGTTGAAGTCGTTGACGTAGAAGCCGCCCAGCGTGGTCTGCAGCGCGGTGAAGACATCGCTGATCCGCACGCCCAGCGCCTGCGCCTTGTCCCGGTCCACATCCAGGAACAGGGACGGGTTGTTGGCCGCGAAGGTGGAGAACACGGCCTGCAGGCGCGGATCCTGGTTGGCGGCGACGACGACGCCGAGCATCGCGCTCGCCATCTCCTCCGGGGGCCGGCCTTCCAGGTTCTGCAGCTGGTACTGGAAGCCGGCACCGGTGCCGAGGCCGATGATGGGCGGGATGTTGAAGGCGAAGGTGTTCGCCGCCCGCACCTGCTGCGTCGCGCCGAAGACGGTGCGGATGGCGCTGAACACGCTTTCCTGCGCCGTGGTGCGGTCCGCGAAGGGCTTCATGCGCACGACGATGAAGGCCGCGTTGGACTGCGCGCCGCCATCGATCAGGCTGAAGCCGACGATCGCCAATACCCGCTCCACGCCCGGCACCGGCTTGATGATCGCCTCCACCTGCTCCACCGCGTCGCGGGTGCGGGAGAGCGATGCGCCCTGGGGCAGTTGCATCTGCACGAAGAAGGCGCCCTGGTCTTCCTCCGGCAGGAAGCCCGCGGGGGTCTTGCCCGCGAGCCAGGCGACGCCGCCCATGAACACCGCCGTCAGCACCAGAGACAGGATGGAAAGCCGCACCAGCCGGGCGACGATGTTGCCGTAGCCGTCGCGCACCTTGTCGATGCCCCGCATCACCGCCGCCAGCACGCCCTTCCGCGGCCCGTGATGCGGCCGGAGGAAGACGGCGCAGAGCGCGGGCGACAGGGTCAGCGCATTGATGGCGGAAATCACCATGGCGACGGATACGGTGACGGCGAACTGGGCGAACAGCGCGCCCGACAGCCCGGGGATGAAGCCCACGGGCACGAAGACGGAGAGCAGCACGAGCGTGATGGCGATGATCGGCGCGGTGATCTGCGCCATCGCCTTCTTGGTGGCCTCGGCCGGGGACAGGTCCGGCTCCTCCTCCATCACGCGCTCGACATTCTCCACCACCACGATGGCGTCATCGACGACGATGCCGATGGCCAGCACCATGGCGAGCAGCGAGACGGTATTGGCGGAGAAGCCCACCACCAGCAGCACCGCGAAGGTGGCGATCAGGCTGACCGGCACGGCTATGACGGGGATGATGGTGGCGCGGAAGCTGCCGAGGAACAGCAGCACCACCAGCACCACCAGCACGAAGGCCTCCAGCAGGGTCTTGATGACCTCATGGATCGTGTCCGTGACGAAGGTGGAGGTGTCGTAGAACACTTCCGTCCGCATCCCCTCGGGGAAGCGCGCATTCATTTCCTGCAAGGTGCGGGTCAGCGCGCCGGCGGCCGCGACCGCATTGGCGCCGGGGGCGAGGTAGGCGCCGAGCGTGATGGCGGGCTGGCCGTTCAGCCGGCTTTCCGTGTCCATCCGCGCCGCGCCGAGTTCGACGCGCGCCACATCCCGCAGCCGCAGCAGCGACCCTTGGGCATTGGCGCGGATGACGATGTTGCCGAATTCCTCCGGCGTCGAAAGCCTGCCCTGGGTCTGCAGGTTGAACTGGAACTGCTGGTCGTCGCTGATCGGCCTGGCGCCGATGCGGCCCACCGCCGCCTGCACGTTCTGCGCCTGCACCGCCGCCACCACGTCGGATGGCGTCAGGTTCAGGCTGATCAGCTTGTCCACCTCGAACCAGATGCGCATGGAATAATCCATGGCCCCGAACATGGAGACGGAGCCGATGCCCGGCACGCGCGCCAGCCGGTCCAGCATGTTGATGGTGACGTAGTTGGACAGGTACAGCGGATCATGCGCCGGGTTGGACGACGTCACCGTGAGGAACTGCAGCACGGCCGATGACTGCTTGCGCACCGTCACGCCCTGGCGCTGCACTTCCTGCGGCAATCGCGCCAGCGCGGATTGCACGCGGTTGTTCACGTTCACCGTCGCGATGTCGGCATTGGTGCCGAGTGCGAAGGAGACGTTGAGCGCATAGGTGCCGTCATTGGCGCTGTTGGAGGACATGTAGATCATGCCCTCCACGCCGTTCACGGCGCTTTCGATCACCTGCGCGACCGTCGATTCGACGACGGAGGCGGAGGCGCCGGGGTATGAGGTGCTGACCTGCACCTGCGGCGGCACGATGTCCGGGAACTGCGCGACGGGAATGCGCAGCATGGCCAGCGCACCGGCCAGCGTCATCACGATGGAGATGACGATGGCCAGCCGCGGCCGGTCGACGAAGACGGAGGAGATCATGGTGGATCAGCCCCGGCCGGGGGCGCGCAGCGGCGCGGTGGCCGGTCCCGGCTGCACGGGCTGGCCCGGGCGCACGCGCTGCACGCCTTCCACCACCACGCGCTCCCCGCCCTCCAGCCCACGCTCGATCACCACCTGGTCGGCGATGCTGCGACCGAGCGTGACGGGGCGGCGGGCGGCCTTGTTCTCCGCGTCCAGCGCGAAGACGTAGTTGCCCTGCTGGTCCTGCAGCACGGCGCTGCGCGGGATGACGACGGTGGAGACGGGCTCGGCGCCCTCCACGAAGACGTTCACGAACATGCCGTCGATCAATTCGCGGTCGACGCCGCCTTCCGTGCCGGGGGAGGGGCCGGTGCCGGGGCCATGCCGCGGCGGGTTCGGGATCAGCGCCCGCACCAGGATCGTGTCCGTGTTGCGGTCCACCTGCGTGTCGATGAAGTCGATGCGCCCGACCTGGCCGTAGATCGCGCCCGTCACCAGGCGGATGCGCACGCGCGTCGCCTCCGCGCCGCCGCGGCTGGCGTAGCGGTCGCGCAGTTCGGTGCCGGTGCGCAGGTTGACCGGGAAGGCGATGCGCATCGGGTCCTGGCTCACGATGGTGGCCAGCGGGTCGCTGCTCGGCCCGACGACGGAGCCGACGGAGAAGGTGGAGCGCCCGATCTTGCCATCGATCGGCGCGGCGATTTCCGTGTAGCCCAGGTTGATCTGCGCCACCCGCATCTGCGCCTGGGCGCCGAGCAGCGTGGCCTGCGCCGAACGCTGCGCCGCGGTCGCATCATCGACGCGCACCTGCGTGCCGGCGGAGGTGCGGACCAGTTCGCGGGCGCGGGCGAGGGAGATGTTGGCGTTCTGCAACTCCGCCTCGGCGGAGGCGATGGTCGCCTGGGCGCGGGCGACCTCGGCCTCGAAGGGCGCGCGTTCCAGGCGGAACAGTACATCGCCCGTCTTCACCTCCTGCCCTTCGCGGAACAATCTTTCCTGGAGGAAGCCGGTGACGCGGGCGCGGAGTTCGACGCGTTCCGGTGCCTCCACCCGCCCCACGAATTCCGTGCTTTCCGTCACGGGCCGCCTTTCGACGGTGACGACGCCGACCGCGGGCGGCCCGCCCGGCCCGGGCTGCGCCAGCGATGGCGCGCCCGAGAGGAGGAGGAGAAGGGCCGCGCTGGGCGCGGCGAGGCGGGCAAGACGCATGGGCACCATCCGACAATTGGATCGGTTCTGGGCGCCTCGCCGTCCGCGCGTCAAGTTTCGTGAATGTTACTACCCAGCGGCGAGTGATGCCCTTGAAGTCTCGAAGGCCGTGATCTGGTCGGCCAGCGTCAGCGTCAGCCCGATCTCGTCCAGGCCGCGCAACAGGCAATCCCGCGCGAAGGCGGGCACGGTGAAGGCGTGTTCCGCGCCATCGGGCGCGGTCAGCACCTGGCGTTGCAGATCGACACGGATGGTTGCACCGGGCGCGGCGGCGACGGCGTCGCGCAGCGCGTTCACGATCGACTCCGGCAGCTTCACCGGCAGCAGGCCGTTCTTCAGCGCGTTGCTGAAGAAGATGTCGCCGAAGCTTTCCGCCACCACGGCGCGGTAGCCCATCGCCAGCAGCGCATAGACCGCCGCTTCACGCGACGATCCCACGCCGAAATTGCGGCTGGCGACCAGGATTCCCGCCTCGTTGAACGGCTTCTGGTTGAGGATGAAGTCCGGCCGCACCGCGCCATCCGGCGTGAAGCGGAGGTCGTGGAAGCCATAGGCGACGTAGCGTTCATCCCGCGGCCTGCGCATGAAGCGGGCGGGCATGATCTGGTCAGTATCGACATTCGGCATGTCGAGCGGCGCCGCGATGGCGGTCAGGGTCGTGAAGGGTTCCGGCATCGCTCAGCCCCCCGCCTGCATCAGGCGCCCCGCGAGCGCGGATGCCGCAGCGGAGGCCGGCGAGACGAGATGCGTGCGCGCCCCCCGCCCCTGACGCCCCGCGAAATTGCGGTTGGAGGTGGAGGCGCAGCGTTCGCCCTCTCCCACGCTCTCCCCGTTCATGGAGACGCAGAGCGAACAGCCGCTTTCCTCCCACCGCGCCCCGGCATCGAGGAAGATGCGGTTCAGCCCCTCGGCCTCCGCCTGCCGCTTGGTGGCCGACGAACCCGGGGAGACCAGCATCGGCACGGCGATGCGGCGGCCCTTCAGCACATCGGCGGCGGCGCGGAGGTCCTCCAGCCGCGAATTGGTGCAGGATCCCAGGAAGACGCGATCGACGCGCACATCGGCCATCGCCTCCCCGCCCTGCAGGCCCATGTAGTCGAGGCTCCGCTTCCAGGCGCGGGCGCGGGCCTCGTCGGGGGCGTCCGCCAGGCGCGGCACGCGGGCGGAGAGTGCGACGGCTTCCTCCGGGCTGGTGCCCCAGGTCGCCATGGGCGTGATGGCGGCGGCGTCGAGCGTCACCTCCCGGTCGAAGGCGGCATCGGCATCGGTGGCGAGGGCCGCCCAGGCGGGATCGGGCTGCGCCGGCGCGTGCGGGCGGCCCTGGAGCCAGGCTGCGGTGATGGCATCGGGGGCCACCATGCCGGTGCGGGCGCCGGCCTCGATCGCCATGTTGCAGAGCGTCAGGCGGCCCTCCACGGACAAGGCCCGAACGGCGCTGCCCGCGAATTCGATGGCGCCGCCGAGGCCGCCGCCGGTGCCGATCCTGGCGATCAGCGCCAGCGCCATGTCCTTGGCCGTGGTGCCGGCCGGCAGCGTGCTCTCGAAACTCGCGCGGATCTGGCGGGGCTGGGACTGCCAGATGGTCTGGGTGGCCAGCACATGCGCGACTTCGCTGGCGCCGATGCCGAAGGCCAGCGCACCCAAGGCACCATGCGTGGAGGTATGGCTGTCCCCGCACACCACCGTCATGCCCGGCAGGGTCAGGCCCTGCTCGGGGCCGGCGACATGGACGATGCCCTGGTCGGGATCGGCCAGGTCGAAGGCGCGAATGCGATGCGCGCGGGCATTCTGCTCGAAGGTCTCGATGATGCCTCGGATCTCGGGATCCTGCACTGCGTCCGTGCGCCGCGCATTGGTGGGCACGTAGTGGTCCCCGAAGCCGAAGCTGAGGTCCGGCCTTCGCACGGGAATGCCGCGGGCGCGGAGCATGTTGAAGGCGTGGAAGGAGCCTTCGTGGAAATAGTGCCGGTCGATGTAGAGCAGCACGAGCCCGTCATCGCGCGCATGCACGACGTGGGCATCCCAGATCTTCTGAAACAGCGTTCTTCCCATGGCGCAGACCTTGGCCCCCGGCCCGCTGGACGACAAGAGGGGGGCGGGGCAGGGTGCGCGCCATGTGGACCGACCCGCCCAAGCTCATCCAGCCCTCCCTGCTGTCGCGCCTGCCGGATGGGCTGCGGCGGCTGCGGCCCACTGCCTGGGCGGATGCCAATCGCGCCGGCCAGGCGGTGGACAGTTTCCTCGAAGGACCCTGCTTCGATGCGGCGGGCAACCTGTACTGCACCGACATCCCGCATGGCCGCGTCTTCCGCGTCTCCGGCAGCCATTGGGAGGTGGTGGCGGAGTATGAGGGCTGGCCGAACGGGCTGGTGGCGCGGGGCGAGGACCTGCTGGTGGCGGATTACCGCCACGGGCTTCTCACGCTCGACCCCGTCACGGGCGGGATGGCGCCGCTGCTGGAGACGATCCTCAGCGAGGGATTCCGCGGCATCAACGACCTGATCCTGCTGCCGGATGGCGGGGTGGTGTTCACGGACCAGGGGCAATCGGGGTTGCAGGACCCCTCGGGCCGCGTCTGGCGGCTGCATCCGGATGGGCGGATGGACCGGCTGCTGAACAATGGGCCGAGCCCGAACGGGCTGGTGATGAACCGCGCGGCCACGCACCTCATGGTGGCGATGACGCGGTCCTGCGAGATCTGGCGCTTCGTGCTGCGGCCGGATGCGGTGGTGGCGAAGGCCAATCTGTTCTTCCGCATTCCCGCCGGCACCTCCGGCCCCGATGGGCTGGCGGTGGATGCGCATGACCGGCTGTTCGTGGCGAACCCCGGCCACGGCCAGGTCTGGGTGGTGGATGCGCATGGGGTCTGCACCCACCGCATCGACTGCACGGGCTTCGGGCGGATGCCGACGAACTGCACCTTCGCCCCCGATGGGCGGACGCTGGTGATCACGGAAAGCCAGTCCGGCAGCTTGCTGGCCGCCGAAATCCCGGCGCCGTAGGGCCTGGGGGGTGGCCCTGTCGTTTCCGCCGGTCGGGGCGGGCGCGTAGAGCGGGCCCCGGCCGCCTGTCATTCCCCCGCGGAGCCTCCCGCCATGCCCGCCTTCTTCCACTGCCACATCGCCGCCTCCCTCGATGGCCGGATCGCCCAGGCCGATGGGGCCGTGGACCGGCTGCTGGCGGGCGCGCCGCCGCCGGAGGCCTTCGGCTTCGAGGATTTCTACGCCGGCATCGACGCCATCCTGATGGGCCGCGGCACCTATGAGGCCGTGCGCGCCATGGGCGACTGGCCCTATCCCGGCAAGCCCGTGACCGTCGTCACCAGCCGGGCGCTGCCTGATGCACCGCCCGGTGTGGAGGCGATGGGCGGCGACCTCTCCGCCATCGTCGCGGCGCTGGAGGCGCGGGGCCACCAGCGCGTCTGGGTGGAGGGCGGGGGCCAGTTGCTGCGGGGCATGATCGCGATCGGGCGGCTCGACCGGCTGGAGATGGCGGTGCTGCCGCTGGTGCTGGGCGATGGCGTGCCCCTGTTTCCGCCCGGCACGGCGCAGACGCGGCTGCGCCTGGTGCTGTGCCGGGCGCTGGATGGGGGCGCGCTGCACCTGGTCTATGACCGGATCGCCTGAAGGCGGATAATCGGCGCGACAAGGAACGCCCGATGACCTCCTCCACCCCGCTTGCCGGCCTCCGCGTGCTGGAATTCACCCACATGATCATGGGCCCCTCCGCCGGCATGGCGCTGGCGGATCTGGGCGCGGAGGTCATCAAGGTGGAACCGGCGCCCGATGGCGATTCGACGCGCCGCCTGACGGGCTCCGGCACCGGCTTCTACGCGGCCTTCGGGCGCGGGCGGCGCAGCCTCTGCGTCGACATGAAGAAGCCGGAGGGCCAAGCGCTGGTGCGGCGCCTGGCGGAGCGGACGGATGTGCTGGTGGAGAATTTCCGGCCCGGCGCGATGGCCAAGCTGGGGCTGGGGTATGAGGAACTGGCCAAGGTGAATCCGGGGCTCGTCTATGCCTCCTGCAAGGGGTTCCTGCCCGGCCCCTATGAGCACCGGACGGCACTCGATGAGGTCGTGCAGATGATGGGCGGCCTGGCCTACATGACCGGGCCCACCGGGCGGCCGCTGCGGGCGGGCAGCAGCGTGATCGATATCATGGGCGGGCTTTCCGTGGTGGTGGCGATCCTGTCCGCGCTGCGGGAGCGGGAGGGCACCGGCCGCGGCGGGCATGTGCAGGCGGGGCTGTTCGAATCGGTGGCGCTGCTGATGTCCCAGCACATGGCGCAGGCGCATATGACGGGCGCCGAGCCGCCGCCGATGTCGACTCGCCTGCCGGCCTGGCCGGTCTACGACATCTTCGACACGGCCGATGGTGGGCAGGTCTTCGTGGGCGTCGTCACCGACACATCCTGGCCCATCTTCTGCAACGCCTTCGGGCTGGAGGACATGGCCAGCGACCCCACGCTGGCGTCGAAGAACCAGCGGGTGGAGGCGCGGGCGCGGACCATTCCCCGCATCGCCGCGGCGCTGGCCGCCTACACCAAGGCCGAGTTGATGGCGAAGTGCGAGGCACTCGGCCTGCCCTTCGCCCCCATCGGGCGGCCGGCGGAGCTGTTCGACGACCCGCACCTCAACGGTTCCGGCGGGCTGGTGCCGATGACCTTGCCGGACGGCCGGCCCATCAAGCTGCCGGCGCTGCCGGTTTCCATCGATGGCGCCCGGCCCGGCGGGGCGGGCGACCTGCGGCCGCCCGGCGCGGATGGCGCGGCCATCGCGGCGGAGCTGGGGTATTCGGAGGCCGAGATCGCCGCGCTGAAGGCCGCCGGTGTGCTGACGGTGTGACTTTTTAGTCACTAAGCGCTTTTAGCCCTTTTAGTGCTTTTAGCACCGTTTTCAGGGGTGCCGGTTTCAGGGGTGCCGGTTCCAGGGGTGCCGGGGGGACACGGCTCCGCCCTTGATGGTGAGAACATAAGCGGAACTTGACGCCGCCGCCACCCTTTTCTCACCCCGGCCGCTTCGCCAGCGCCAGCCCCAGGCCCAGCGCGATCATCGCCGCGCCCGAGGCCTCCCGCAGCCTGCGTACCAGGCCAGGCCGGGCCGTGGCGCCATCGCGCAGCCGTCCGGCGGCGAGTGCCACGGCGATGTCGGCCAGCGTGTTCAGGGCGACGGAGATCGTGCCGAGCGCCACGAATTGCAGGCCGGCGTGTCCTGAAGCCGGATCGACGAATTGCGGGATGAAGGCCAGGAAGAAGGCCGCCGTCTTGGGGTTCAGCGCCTCCACCACCACACCCTCACGGAAGGCGCGGCGCACGCCCATGGCGGGCGCGGGGGTGCCGGCGAGGGCATCGGCGCGGGCGGCGCGGATGCTCCGCCAGCCCAGCCACACCAGGTAGAGCGCGCCGGCCCATTTCAGGGCGTTGAAGAGTTCCGCACTCGCCAGCACCAGGGCGGAAACGCCGAGGCTGCCGGCCAGGACGTGGGCCATGCCACCGATGCCGGTGCCGAGGCTGCTGGCGATGCCCTCCGCCCGCCCGCCCGCCAGGGTCCGCGCCGCGACGTAGAACAGCCCCGGCCCGGGCGTGACCGCCAACAGCAGCGCGGCGGCGAGGAAGAGGGGCAGCGAGTCCATCATTCCGGCATCATCGCGGCCAAGGCGCGATCCGCCGGCCGGTCGCTGGCGGACAGGGATTCACGCACGCCGGCACGATCGGCGGCGTTGCGGTTCTGGCTGAGCTTGCGCTTGCCCTCGATGCGCGCGATCGGCAGGCGGAGGCCGACGATGCCCTTCAACTGGCCCTGGATGAAATCGGCCGGCGCGTCGGAGACCGCCCAAGGGACTGTCCCGAGGGTGGCGCGCGGTTCCTCATGCCGCCTGGTCAGCTTCGTCACCAGCGCCAGCAGCCGGTCCGCGTCCTCGTAGAACTCGACCGGGCCATAGGCGTGGACGGCGACGTAGTTCCAGGTGGGGACCACGCGGTGGTGTTCCTGCTTGGACGGGTACCAGGAGGGGCTGACATAGGCGTCCGGCCCCATGAACAGGGCCATCGCGTCGCCCTGGGCCGGGGTGCGCCATTGCGGGTTGGCGCGGGCCAGGTGGCCGTGCAGCGTGCCGAAGGGGCCGTCATCGGGGTCGAGGAACAGGGGGAGCGGGGTGGCGACCAGGCCGCCCTCGGTCGCCGTCACCAGATTGGCCAGGCCGGCATCGCGCATGGTGCCGTGCAGGCCGGGCAGGTCGTCCATCCGGAAGGCGGGGGGCGTGTACATCCAGGTCTCCTTCGTCGTCCTGGTGTGTGCCGCGCGAATGGTCCAGAAGGAATGACCAGTTTTCGGCAATTCGGGTGGGCCAGTTGGATGGGCGAGGCGGCGGGTTTCGGACAGCGCATCGTGGCCTCCATCCGGCAGCGGATCGAGGCCGGTCTGGATGGGCCGGGGGCGGCGCTGCCCTCCACCCGCGCGCTGGCGGCGGAATGGGGGGTGTCCCGCACCACCGTCACCGCGGCCTATGAACAGCTGATCGCGGAGGGCTACCTGGAGGTGCGGCAGGGGTCCCGGGCGCGGGTCGCGGCGGGGCTCGCGCGGGGCACCGGGGGGCGGGTGGCACAGCCCTCGGCGGCAGGCGGCGCGCGGCTATCCGCCTTCGGTCGTCGCCTGGCCGCGCTGCCGCCGGCGCCCGCGCCGGGGGTGGACGGGCTGGTGGCGGATTTCCGCTATGGCGAGGTCTCGGCGCGGGATTTTCCGAAGCTTGCCTGGCGCAAGGCCGTCACGGCGGCGCTGCTGCGGCCGCCGGCGATCCTGCGCTATGGCGATGCCGCGGGGTCGCCCGCGTTGCGCCAGGCCTTGCAGGGGTATCTGTGGCGCGCGCGCGGGCTGCGCTGCTCGGCCGGGCAGGTCATCATCGTCAACGGGTCGCAGCAGGGGATCGACCTTGCGGCCCGGCTGCTGCTGGACCCTGGCGACGGGGTGGTGATGGAGGAACCCGGCTACGCCCTGGCGCGGCAGGTGTTCGAGGCGCTGGGCGCCAGCGTGATCCCGGTGCCGGTGGATGCGGAGGGGCTGCGCACCGCCGGCCTGCCGCCAGCGCGCCTGGCCTACACCACGCCGTCCCACCAATTCCCGCTGGGCGGGGTGCTGTCCGCGGCGCGGCGGCGCGAATTGCTGGCCTGGGCGGCGCGGGTGGATGCGCGGGTGATCGAGGACGATTACGACAGCGAATACCGCTACGACATCGCCCCCGTGCCGCCCTTGCAGGCGATGGATGAGCCGATCGGGGATCAAGGGGGGCGGGTCATCTACCTCGGCACCGCGTCCAAGACCCTGTCACCGACGCTGCGGCTGGGCTGGCTGGTGGTGCCGCCGGGGCTGGTGGAAGCCTTCGCGCGAGCCAAGCGGCTGGCGGACCGGCACGCGCCCTGGCTGGAGCAGGAGGCGCTGGCCGCGCTGATCGAGGGCGGGGCCTATGAGCGCCATATCCGCCGCGCCAGGCGGCTGAACGGGGAGAGGCGGGCGGCGCTGCTGGCGGCGCTGTCCCGGCATTTCGGCGATTCCGTGGTGGTGGAGGGCGCGGAGGCCGGGCTGCATGTGGTGGTGTGGCTGCTGGACGTGACGCCGGATCAGGAGGCGGCGCTGGTGAAGGCGGCGCGGGCGGCGGGTGTGGGGGTGCATCCGGTGACGCCGCTGCATGCGACGGGGGTGCCGGGCAGGGTGGGCTTGGTGATGGGGTATGCGGGGGTGGAGGTCGCGGCGATCGAGCGGGGGGTGGAGGTGCTGGCGGGGATTTTGCGGGGGTGGCGCGGGTGAGTTCGGGGCAGGCCCTGCCTTACCCAGCCCCCAACCCCCCACGGGGGGAACCCCCAGGAACAAAATCAAATGCTGGCCGGCCAGGG
>NZ_JBHYGL010000019.1:0-69063 GCF_051859025.1 Falsiroseomonas sp.
CCAAAAGGCAACCACACTATCTTCCCTCAACAGATACACAGTTTGAATGAACAAGATCTCGTTCCTGGCCAGAACCCTGACCAGAAGCACCATCGCATCACTGCGTTGATGAAGATCGGCGCCTAACGGCGGGGCGCAGCATCTAGTGGCTTTCACCACCGTGTGCAACCCCGCTTTTCAGCGCCCCGTCCGGGAACCCGTAGGCTCCGTTCTGGTGAGGCGGCTTTTACGGGCCTGGCCTGGGGGAGTCAACGACGCCCCGTCACCAAACGGACATGGCAGCCATGATCGCCGCGCCGTTGACACAAAGCTCTTCTCGTCACGCAAGCGCAGCGGTCAACCCGTTGACTTCATTCGTCTTCGCCCAGATGGTCCGCCGCCTCACCGCCCGGACAAGACGACAGCATGACGCCTGCGACCCGCCTCGCCCTCTCGATCTGCGCCCTTCTCGCGGCCCCCCTGCCCGCCGCCGCAGCATCGGAACCACCGGCCGAGGCCCAGCGCGTCCTGACCGTCCGCCGCGGCGACACCCTCGGCGAGCTCCTGACCAGCGCCGGCGTGAGCCAGGCGGAGGCGCATGACGCCATCGCCGCACTCGCCCCCATCTTCCCGCCCCGCAGCCTCGCCGTCGGGCAGGAGGTCGGCCTCCGCCTCGACCCCGATCGGGACAACACCCTCCTCGCGCTCGAGATCGAGCCCGCCCCCGGCCGCACCATCGCGCTGCGCCGCCAGGCCGATCGCTGGGTGGTGGAGGAGCAGGTCACCCCCCGCCAGCGTCACCTCGCGCGCATCGAGGCGCCCATCATCGGCGGCGTCTTTCTGACGCTGACCCGTGCCGGCATGCCCGCGCCCCTGACCCATGCCCTGATCCGCGCGCTCTCCCACGAAGTAGACTTCCAGCGCGACATCCAGCCGGGCGATCGCATCGCGGTGGCTTTTGAACGCCTGCGCGCCCCGGATGGCGACCTGCTGGGCCATGGCCAGTTGCTGCATGCCTCCCTGACCCTGTCGGGCCGCGAGATCGCGGTCTGGCGCCATGTGGAACAGGATGGCGACGCCGCCTGGTATCACGGCGATGGCCGGCCGCTCGCGGGCGGCTTCCTGCGTACGCCGCTCGATGGCGCGCGCCTGACCTCCGGCTTCGGCATGCGGCGGCACCCGGTGCTCGGCTTCTCCCGCCGGCATGAGGGGCTGGACTTCGCCGCCCCCCCCGGCACGCCGATCTACGCCGCTTCCGACGGGGTGGTCTCCGCGGCGAGGATGGAGCGCGGCTATGGCCGCACCGTGCGGATCCGCCATCCCGGCGGGGTGGAGACGGTCTATGCCCACATGTCCCGCTTCGCCCGGAACCTGAAGCCCGGGGACCGGGTGCGGCAGGGGGACGTGATCGGCGCGGTCGGCTCCTCCGGCATGTCCACCGGCCCGCATCTTCATTATGAGATCCGCCTGGCCGGCCGGGCCCAGGACCCCGCCCGCGCCGCCCTGCCGGCGGGGGAAAGGCTGCGCGGCGCCGAACTCGCCGCCTTCCACGATCGTCGCCGGGAATTGAACCGGCAGATGGCGCAGATCGCCTCCGGCCGCACCGAGATTGCGCTGGCGGGCGACTGATCGCCCGCCAGCCTTTACCCCTTGGCCGGGCGACTGACCGCCCGCCAGCCTTTACCCCCTTGGGCGGGCGACTGACCGCCCGACAGCCTTTCCCCCCTTGGCCGGGGATTGCTCAGCCCCCCGCCAGGCTCTCCGCCAGATTGGCGTCAGTTGCCAGCCGGCTCGGCAGCAATTCCCCCCGCCGTTCCAGCAGCGGGTGGGCGACCATCGCGAAATGGGCGCCGATGCGCCGCAGGTCCCGCACCGCATCCAGCAGCAGGCCCGCGGCCGCGCCGCCTTCCGCCGCGGACCGGTCGGCGGCCTCCGCCATGCGGGCGAGCGCTGCGCGCTCCGCATCCCGCAGCGCCTCCTTCTCCCGCACCAGGCGGCGGGCGGCTTCGGCGTCCTCCCGGATGAAAACGGCGACGGCCAGGCGAAGCTGCGCCTGGAGGCGAAGGTGCAGCCCCGTGATCTCCGCCGCGATATCGGCCGGCAGCGGCAGGCCCCGCCGCGCCCATTTCTGGGCCAGGCCGAGCAGGTCCCGCTCCAGCACATCCCCCGCATGTTCCAGGCTGACGGCGAAGGCCCGGATTTCCGCCAGTCGTCGCGCGTCATCCTCCCCCAGCGTCTCCTGCGGGATGCGCGCCAGGTAGCCCTGGACCTGGCGGTGCAGCCGATCGACCTGGTCATCCAGCCGCTTGGCAACCTTGGGCCTTTCCCGGTCCCCCTCCTGGAAGGCGGCGGTGGAGGCCGCGAGCATCGCCTCCACCGTATCGGCGATGCGCAGCACCTCCCGCGCCGCATTGGCGAGCGCGACGGGCGGTGTCTCCAGCGCATCGGGATCGAGGTAGCGGGCCGCGGCGGGGTCCTCCGCCGGCGGTCGGTCCGGCACCAGGCGTTCCATGCCACGCGCCAGCAGGCCGAGCAGCGGCCAGGCCAGGATGGCGGTGCCGAGGTTGAAGGCCAGATGCGCCTGCGCCGCGAAGATCGCGCCGGGCTGGCTTTCCAGCAGCGGCAGCAGCACGGGCAGGGCGCCGAGCACCACCACCGCCCCCACCAGCCGGTTCACGATATTGCCGAGCGCCACCCGCAGCCTTGCCCGTTCCGGCCCGGCCTCCCCCAGCGCGCCCAGCAGCGGGTTCACCGCGCTGCCGATATTGGCGCCGAGCACCATGGCGATGCAGGCCTCCGCCCCCAGCAGGCCGGATGCGGCGAGCGAGGCGATGAACAACATGGCCGCGACGGAGGAATGCGCCGCCCAGGCCAGCAGCGCCGCCACCACCAGGTTCGGCAGCGGCATCTCGGCGAAGACGCCGATCAGGGCCCGCAGCGTGGGGGATGCCTCCACCGGCGCCATGCTGGCCGACAGCAGATGCAGCGAGATCAGCATCAGCCCGACGCCGATGAACACCCGCCCGACATCCTTCCCCCGGCTGCCGGTGCTGCGCCGGAAGGCGATGACGCCGGCCAGCACCAGGGCCGGCGCCAGGGCCGAAACCTCGAATGACAGCGCGAAGACGATCAGCGCGGTGCCGATATTGGCGCCCAGCATGGCCGCCAGCGCCGGCGCCAAGGCCACCCCGGCACCGGCCGCGAAACTGCCGACCATGAGCGCAGTCGCGGTGGAGGATTGCAGCGCCGCCGTGGCGAACAGCCCCGCCGCCACCGCCCGCACCCGGCTGCCAAGGGCGACGCCCAGCACATGGCGCAGCCGCATGCCGAAGGCCCGCTGGACCCCGGACTGCACCATGTGCAGGCCCCAGAGCAGCAGCGCGGCCTCGCCAGCCAGTTCCACCAGCAGCAGCGCCTGCGACAAGGCCTCACCCCTCTATGTCATAAAACTGAAACAGAGAGACTAGGGCCAAGAGGGAGCCTTGGGGAAGGCGTTGCCTTCCCCAAACCCCATCCGCCAGGAGGCAGAGCCTCCTGGACCATCATCAGTTGAATGCCTCGCGGTCCAGGGTCCCGTTGGACCCTGGCGAGGGGGGTATCGGGGGGAGCAGCGCCCCCCCCCCGGGCCGCATCAGACCGCGGGCCGCACTTCCAGCCCATCCGGCCCGGCCGTGACCCGCAGCATCGCCCCATCGCCGACCGTGCCTTCCAGCAGCAGCCCCGCCAGCTTGTCCTGCAGGCTCCGCTGGATCACCCGCTTCAGCGGCCGGGCGCCATAGGCCGGGTCGTACCCCGCCTCCGCCAGCCATTCCCGCGCGCTCTCATCCATCTCCAGCGTGATGTTCCGGTCTTCCAGCAGCTTGCGCAGCCGGATCAGCTGGATATCCACGATATGCGCCATGTCGCCGCGGGCCAGGCGGCGGAACAGCACCACCTCATCCAGCCGGTTCAGGAATTCCGGCCGGAAGCGTTCCCGCACCGCCCGCATCACCGCCGGCCGCGCCGCCTCGATGTCGCTGGTCTCCGGCAGTTCCGCGATCGCCTGGCTGCCGAGGTTGCTGGTCAGCACGATGATGGTGTTGCGGAAATCGACCGTCCGCCCCTGGCCATCCGTCAGGCGACCATCATCCAGCACCTGCAACAGGATGTTGAAGACGTCCTCATGCGCCTTCTCCACCTCGTCGAACAGGATCACCTGGTAGGGGCGCCGCCGGATCGCCTCCGTCAGCGCGCCACCCTCGTCATAGCCGACATAGCCCGGGGGCGCGCCGACCAGGCGGCTGACGGCGTGCTTCTCCATGTATTCGGACATGTCGATCCGCGTCATCGCGCGTTCGTCATCGAACAGGAAATTCGCCAGCGACTTCACGAGTTCGGTCTTGCCGACGCCGGTCGGGCCCAGGAACAGGAAGCTGCCGATCGGCCGGTTCGGGTCCTGCAACCCGGCCCGCGCCCGTCGCACGGCCTTGGAGACCGCCTCCAGCGCCTCCTCCTGCCCCACCACCCGCTGGCGCAGCTGGTCTTCCATCTTGAGGAGCTTGGCGCGCTCCCCTTCCAGCATCTTCTCCACGGGGATGCCGGTCCAGCGGCTGACGACGCCGGCGATGCCTTCCTCCGTCACCGCCTCATTCACCAGGCGTGCATCGCCATCGCCGGTGGCGGCGATCTTCTTTTCGAGGTCCGGGATCATCCCGTACTTCAGCTCGCCGGCCTTCGCGTAGTCGCCACGGCGCTCCGCCAGTTCCAGCTCGGTCCTCGCCTTGTCGAGTTCCTCCTTGGCCTTCTGCGTCTCGATGACCTTGCCCTTCTCCGCCTCCCAGCGCTGGGTCAGGACCTGGCTTTCCTCCTCAAGGTCCGCCAGCTCCTTCTCAAGCTTCGCCAGGCGGTCGCGGCTGGCGGCATCCTGTTCCTTGCGCAGGGCCTCGCGCTCGATCTTCAGGCGCATGAGGTCGCGGTCGATCGCGTCCAGCTCCTCCGGCTTGCTGTCCACCTGCATCCGCAGGCGGGACGCGGCTTCGTCCACCAGGTCGATGGCCTTGTCCGGCAGGAAGCGGTCCGTGATGTAGCGGTTGGACAGCGTGGCCGCGGCCACCAGCGCGCCATCGGCGATGCGCACGCCGTGGTGCAGCTCATACTTCTCCTTGATCCCACGCAGGATGGAGATGGTGTCGGCGACGCTGGGTTCGCCCACGAAGACCGGCTGGAAGCGCCGCGCCAGTGCCGCGTCCTTCTCCACATGCTTGCGGTATTCATCGAGCGTGGTGGCACCGACGCAATGCAGCTCACCGCGCGCCAGCGCCGGCTTGATAAGGTTCGACGCGTCCATGGCGCCGTCCGCCTTGCCCGCGCCGACCAGCGTGTGCATCTCGTCGATGAAGAGGATGACGTCCCCCGCGGCGTCCTCCACCTCCTTCAGCACGCCCTTGAGGCGTTCCTCGAACTCGCCGCGATACTTCGCACCCGCGACCATGGCGCCGAGGTCGAGCGCCATGACGCGCTTGTTCTTCAGCGCTTCCGGCACGTCGCCGCGGATGATGCGCAGCGCCAGTCCTTCCACGATGGCGGTCTTGCCGACGCCGGGCTCACCGATCAGCACGGGGTTGTTCTTGGTGCGTCGCGCCAGGACCTGGATGGTACGGCGGATTTCCTCGTCCCGGCCGATCACGGGGTCCAGCTTGCCCTCGCGCGCCAGCGCCGTCAGGTCGCGCGCGTATTTCTTCAGCGCCTCGAACTGCTGTTCGGCGTTCTGGCTGTCCACGGTGCGCCCCTTGCGGAGGTCCGCCACGGCCTTTTCCAGCCGCTGCGCATCCGCACCGGCGGCGCGCAGCGCGCGGCCGGCCTGCGTCTCGCTGGCGGCAAGCGCCTGCAGCAGCCGGTCCTGGGCCACGAATTCGTCGCCCGCCTTGGTGGCCAGCTGCTGCGCGGAATCCAGCACCCGCACGATGTCCGGCATGAATTGCGGCTGCTGGCCGGCAGCGCCGCCGCCCGTCACCTTGGGCTGCTTCGCCAGCTCGGCCTCCACCGACTGGCGCGCCACCTTGGCATCGCCCCCGGCAGCGGTGATCAGCCCGGCGGCCGCCCCCTGGTCATCATCCAGCAGCGCCTTCAGCAGGTGCTCCGCCGTGACGCGCTGGTGGTAGTCGCGGATCGCGATGGTCTGCGCGGCCTGCAGGAAACCGCGTGCGCGGTCGGTGAATTTCTCGATGTCCATCGTCATGTCCCTCTCTGGAGCGGACTGGCATCCCTGGCCCCCGATCGGGCAGCCAGGATTTGCCTCTACCCGGGATGTGGTATGCGCCGATCCCGGGCTTCAAGGGGATGACCTATGCGTGTCGAACGGATCACCCGCTATCCCGTCAAGGGTCTGACCGGGGAGTTGATGGATGTCGTTGACATCGCTGCCGGGGATGGCCTGCCGCATGACCGGCGCTTCGCCTTCGCCCAGGGCGACAACCCCTTCGACCCCGCCGCGCCGGGCTGGATGCAGAAGCGCCATTTCGCCTGCCTGATGGCGAATGCCGGCATCGCCGCCATCCGATCGGCCTATGACCCCGTCACCGGCATGCTGCTGCTGATGGCCCCCGGCTTCCCCCATCTGGCCGTGGATCTGGGCCTGGAGGGTGATCGCGCCCGTGCCGCCGCCTGGATCACCGCTCATCTGGGCCCGGAGGC
Source organism: Falsiroseomonas sp. (assembly GCF_051859025.1). Taxonomy (GTDB): domain Bacteria; phylum Pseudomonadota; class Alphaproteobacteria; order Acetobacterales; family Acetobacteraceae; genus Falsiroseomonas. The sequence continues at coordinate 6,652 of NZ_JBHYGL010000019.1, forward strand.
CCGCGGCGCGCTCCGCCTGGTGGAGGCCCCGGGCCACGCCTTCACCGACATCGCCGCCAAGGCCGTCTCCCTCATCGGCCTGTCCAGCGTGAAGGCGCTGTCGGAGAAGGTGGGGATGGAGCTCGACCCCGTCCGCTTCCGCGCCAACATCCTGTTTTCAGGCGCCGCCCCCTTCGCGGAGCTGGATTGGGTGGGCCGCGAATTCCTCCTTGGCGGGACACGCATGAAGATCTTCAAGCGCACCCAGCGCTGCCCGGCGACCGAGGTGAACCCGGAAACGGCGGAACGCGACGCCAAGCCGCAGAAATGGCTGCGGGACCATTACGGCCACGCGGATATGGGGGTCTATGCGGCGGTGGTGGAAGGCGGGCGGATCGCGGTGGGGGATACGATGGAGCCGGTCCAGGCGGACCTGCTCGGGTGATTCCGGGGGGAACGCCGTTCCCCCCTACCCCCATGCCAAGGGCCAGCGGGCCCTTGGAACCCAGCAATTGACGATGGTCCAGGGGGGTCTCCCCCCTGGCGGATGGGGTTTGGGGAAGGCAGCGCCTTCCCCAACCTTCTCAGCTCAGCCGACGATCTCGGAGCCCGCGAAGAAATAGGCGATCTCGATCGCCGCGTTCTCCGCGCTGTCGGACCCGTGCACGGAATTCGCCTCGATGCTCTCCGCGAACAGCTTGCGGATCGTGCCCTCGGCGGCGTTCGCCGGGTTGGTGGCGCCCATCAGCTCGCGGTTCTTGGCCACGGCGCCCTCGCCTTCCAGCACCTGCACCACGACGGGGCCGGAGATCATGAAGGACACCAGGTCGTTGAAGAAGCCGCGCTCCTTGTGCACGCCGTAGAAGCTCTCGGCCTGGGCCTTGGTCATCTGGATGCGCTTCTGGGCGACGATGCGCAGGCCGTTCTTCTCGAACACCGCATTGATGGCGCCGGTCAGGTTGCGGCGGGTCGCGTCGGGCTTGATGATGCTGAAGGTGTGCTCGATGGCCATGGGGCGGGTTCCTGTTGCGTGTGCGAAAGCTGGCGGGCGGATAAGGGGGTAAACCCGCCAAGGCAAGCCCCACGCCCTCCACCCGGCCTTACGCCCGGGGCCTCCCAGGCTGTAGAAGCCCCCCATGACCGTCATCGCCATCCGCAGCCTCACCATCCGCTTCGGCGGCCGCACCCTGCTCGACAATGCCGATCTGATGCTGGATGCCGGCCGCAAGATCGGCCTGGTCGGCCGCAACGGCGCCGGCAAATCCACCATGCTCAAGGCCATCACCGGCGAATTGCAGCCGGATGGCGGGGAAATCCGCCTCGCCCAGCGCGCCAAGCTCGGCGTCGTCGCCCAGGAAGCACCGGGGGGGGAGACCTCCCTGCTGGACAGCGTGCTGGAAGCGGATACCGAGCGCCACAGCCTGCTCCAGGCGCTGGAGGACCCGTCCCAGGCCCACCGGGTCGCGGAAATTCACGAAAGACTCATCGATATCCGCGCGGACAGCGCCCCGGCGCGGGCCGCCATCATCCTCTCGGGCCTCGGTTTCGATGCCGCCGCCCAGGCCCGCGGCCTCAACTCCTTCTCCGGCGGCTGGCGGATGCGCGTGGCCCTCGCCCGCGCCCTGTTCCCGGAACCCGACCTGCTGCTGCTGGACGAACCCACCAACCACCTCGACCTCGAAGCCACCATGTGGCTGGAAGGGTGGCTGGCGAAGTTCCCGGGTGCGGCCATCGTCGTCAGCCATGACCGCGGGCTGCTGGACCGGTCGGTGGACGGCATCGCCCATCTCGACCAGCAGAAGGTCACCTTCTACCCCGGCAATTACGAGAATTTCGTCCGCGTCCGCACCGAACGCGCCGCGCAGCAGGAAAGCCAGCGCACCAAGATCGCGGCCCAGCGCGCCCATATGCAGGCCTTCGTGGACCGTTTCCGCGCCAAGGCCACCAAGGCCCGCCAGGCGCAGTCCCGCCTCAAGGCCCTGGCCAAGCTCCCCGTCATCGATGCGGTGGTGGAGGATGCCGCGAGCAGCTTCGCCTTCCCGGAGCCCGAGGAACTCGCCCCCCCCATCCTCTCGATCGAGCAGGCCGATGCCGGCTATGGCGGCACCCCCATCCTGAAGGGCATCGACCTCCGGCTGGACCAGGAGGACCGCATCGCATTGCTGGGGGCGAACGGCAACGGCAAGTCCACACTCGCAAAACTGATCGCCGGCCGCCTCGCCCCCATGCGCGGCACCGTCAAGCGATCATCCAAGCTCCGGGTCGGCTTCTTCGCCCAGCACCAGTCGGAAGACCTGGACCATTCCGGCACGCCGCTGTCCCACATGCAGGCGGCGCTGCCGATGGCCACCATCCAGCAATGCCGCGCCCAGCTCGCCCGCTTCGGCCTGAATGTCGAGCGCGCCGAAACCCGGATCGAGCGCTGCTCGGGCGGAGAGAAGGCGCGCCTGCTGCTGGCACTCTGCACGCGGGACGCGCCCCAGCTGCTGATCCTCGACGAGCCGACCAACCACCTCGACATCGACGCCCGCGAAGCCCTCGTCCGCGCGCTGGCGGAGTACAAGGGCGCCGTCCTCCTCATCAGCCACGACCCGCATCTGGTGGAGCTGGTGGCCGACCGCCTCTGGCTCGTCGCCGATGGCAAGGTGACGAGCTACGAGGGCGACATGGACGAATACCGCGCCCTGCTGGCCGACCGCGCCCGCGGCGGTGGCGGCGGCGGCGGTGCCGAACGGACGCCGTCCGACCGCGCCGCGCGCGCCCAGACCCGCGCCCAGCTCGCGCCCCTCCGCGCCCGGCTGAAGGAGGTGGAGAAGCTGATCGAGCGGCACACGCTGGAAGGCAAGCTGATCGAGAAGAAGCTCTCCGACCCCGCCACCTACGCCGCCCGCAAGGCGCAGGACATCGCCTGGGCCACCACGCGCCAGGCCTTCCTCGCGCGCCAGATCGCGGCGCTGGAACAGGAATGGCTGGAAATCTCCGAACAGCTGGAGACCGCCTGACCTTCACGATCCCGTAAAGCCGCGGGCGCGACCCTTCCCGCCCCGCGGTCCCATCGCGGACCCTGCATCAACGAGAATCCGGGAAACGCCCTTGTCCTTCCGCCGCGTCAGCGTCGCGATCCTGGCCATTGCCGGCATCTTCCTGCTGTCGCTGTTCGGCGTGCGCATGGCCTTCCTGGAACAGGAACGCGTCGCCGCGCTGGAACGGGCGGAAATCGGCACGCGCGAACTGGCCAGGCTGCTGGAGCAATATGCCCGCCGGACCTTCGAGACGGCGGACCTCGTCTCGACCCGCGTGGCGGACCGCATAGCCACCCTCGGTGGCCCCGCGGCGGTGGCCGGGGACGAAGCCTTCCATGACTGGCTGCGCGACCTCTCCGCCCGGACCACCGGCGACTACATCATGGTGGTGGATGAAGGCGCGCGCCCCGTCGCGCTGAACAACCTCTTCCCCGCCCCCGACCTCGATTTCCGCGATCGCCGCTGGTTCCAGGCGCATCTGGCCGGCATCGACCGCCATGTGGGGGAGGCGATCTACAGCCGCGTGACGCGGGAGGTCCTGTTCACCTACTCCATCGCGCTGCGCGACGGCGATGGCAGGCTGGCCGGCGCCGTGCAGATCGCCCAGCGCCTCGGCTTCTTCCAGCAGCAGGCGGAAGCCAGCGAGATCGGCCGCGGCACCGTGCTGGCCATGTTCGATGCGGAGGGCCGGCTCCTCGCCCGCACCGGCATGACGCCCGCCATGGTCGGCCGCAGCATCGCCGGCACGGACCTGGCGCGCCGTAACATGAACAGCGCCGCCGGCACCCTGCGCGCCGTCACCGTCTTCCAGGACGATGAGCGCATCATCTCCTTCCGCCGCCTGCTGGACTGGCCCGTGATCGTCGCCGCCAGCGTCCCGGTCGAAAGCGCCCTGGCGCCCTTCCGCGCGGCACTCATCTGGTCCGGCAGCATCGTCGGCGCCGTCGCCGTCGCGCTCATCTTCCTCACCGCCCTGGCGCTTCGCCTGGCGCGGCGGGAGGAACGGGCGCGGGAGGAACTGGCCCGCGCCAATGCCGCGCTGCGCGATGCTGCGACGGAGCTGGAGCAGCGCGTGGCGGAGCGCACCCGCGCTTTGGCCGCGGCGCGCGACCAGCTGGCGGAAAGCGAGGACCGCTTCCGCGCCATCTTCAACAGCACCTTCCAGTTCATCGGCCTGCTATCCCCGGACGGCACGCTGCTGGAGGCGAATGACACAGCCCTCGCCTTCGGCGGCGTGACGCGCGCCGAGGTCGTCGGCCGCAAGGTGTGGGAGACGCGGTGGTTCGAGATGGGGGAGGCCGCGCAGGCCCGCGCCCGCGCCGCCGTCGCCGCCGCCGCCGCCGGCATCCCCCAGCGCTATGAGGAGGTGGTCCGCGGCGGGGACCGGCTGGCCGCCATCGACTTCTCCATCCGCCCGCTCCGGGACAAGGACGGCCGCATCACCCTGCTGGTGCCCGAAGGCCATGACCTGACGGAGCTGAAGGCCGCCGAGGCCAGGCTGCGGGAGGCACAGAAGATGGAGACGCTCGGCCAGCTCACCGGCGGCGTCGCGCATGACTTCAACAACCTGCTGATGGCGGTACTCGGCAATCTGGCGCTGCTGCGGAAGCGGCTGCCGGAGGATCCGCGCATCCTCCGCCTGCTGGATGGCGCGCTGCAGGGGGCGGAACGCGGCGCGGCGCTGACCCAGCGGCTGCTGGCCTTCGCCCGCCGCCAGGAACTGCGCCCCGCCCCGGTGGACCTCGCAGCGCTGGTGCGTGGCATGACCGGCCTGCTGGAACGCTCCATCGGCCCCGGCGTGCGGATGGAGGCCGAATTGCCGCCCGCCCTGCCGGCCGCGATGGTGGATGCCAACCAGCTTGAGCTCGCCCTGCTCAATCTCGCGGTCAATGCGCGGGACGCCATGCCGGGCGGCGGCGCCCTGGCCGTGACGCTGGACGAAGCCCAGGCCCCCTGCCCTGGCGCGCCACCGGGCCTCGCACCGGGCGCCTATCTCCGGCTCGGCGTGCGGGATACCGGCGCGGGGATGGATGCGGCGACGCTGGCCCGCGCGGTGGAGCCCTTCTTCACCACCAAGGGCGCCGGCCGCGGCTCCGGCCTCGGCCTGTCCATGGTGCAGGGCCTGGCGCAGCAATCCGGCGGCGGCCTGGCGCTGACCAGCAGCCCCGGCGCCGGCACGCTGGCGGAAATCTGGCTGCCCCGCGCGAACCAGGCCGCCGCGCCCCCACGCCCGCCGACGGCGGATGCCCTGCCCCGGATCGATCCGCGCCGCGTGCTGGTGGTGGATGACGACCCGCTGGTGGCCGCCGGCACCGCGCTGATGCTGGAGGATCTGGGCCATGCGGCGCTGGTCGCGGGATCGGCGCAGGAGGCGATCGACCTCCTCGGCCGCGACGACGCCATCGACCTGGTGCTGACGGACTACGCCATGCCGGACATGAACGGGCTCGACCTCGCGGCGCAGCTGCGCCGGGACCGCCCCGCGCTGAAGGTGGCGCTGGCGACCGGCCATGCGGAATTGCCGGCGACGGAGACGGCGTGGCTGCCGCGCATCAACAAGCCCTATGGGCAGCAGGACCTGGCCCGGCTGGTGGCGCGCCTGACCTCAGCCTGACCGAGGGCCTGAACAGCCTATCCGGCCCGCTCCGGCACGCGGTGCCGGGGCAGCACCTCCTCCTCCGCCAGCGTGCGGCGCATGAAGGTGGGCCACAGCGCCCAGGCGGTGCCTGGTTCCGGGGTTACCCCCGGGGCGGCGCGTGAAGGCGCCGCCGCGCCTTTATCATCCCGCGCCGGGGCCGCCCTTGGGACGGCCCCCGGCGTCGGCACCCTGCCCGTCTCCGCCCTTCTTGCCATGGCGTTGTCCCCGCGGATGGTCCGCAACCCATCCTGGCGAAGACAACCCGACCCGAGCAATCCAGAGATGCAGCGACTGCCGCAGGCGTGATCCCGCGTTGCATTCGCGCCACAGCCGGCCGAGGCCGCGAAACTTGATGAAATAGGGCGCCATGCCTGCCACGAAGATTGGCGCCAGGATGGAACCGCCCCGGTCCGTCGCGATTGTTTGCGGGGTGAGGTGCGGAAGAGGACAGGAACCGTTTCGGCAAGATGCCAGGTTTCGCCACGGGACCGGCATCGGGCCCCACGACAACCGGTGCGGCAGGGGGTGGGGTCATGCAGGTTCGATGACGGAGGCCGCGCAGAGCGCCACCGGGCAACTGCCCGCCCAACCGCCACGGGGCGCGCCCAGCCTCCGGCTCCGCCTGCTCGCCCTGGTGGCGCTGCTGGTGGTGGCGCTGATCGGGCTCGGCGGCCTCGCGGTCTGGCAGGCGCATGGGGAAAGCCGCCGCCAGGCCGGGGACAGGCTGCTGGCCGCCGCCCGCGCCATGGCGCACCGCATCGACCTGGAATTCGCCCGGGCGGAGGCGCTGCTGACCGGCTTCTCCGCCCAGCCCGGCCTGGCGGAGGGCGATGCGGAAGCCTTCCTGGCCGCCGCCGCCCGCCTCGGCCCGCTGCTCGATCCCTTGGCGGATGGCCGCGTCCTGGCCATGGCCCGGCTGGATGAAGGGCAACTCGCCAACACCGCCATGGGCATCCTGCCCACCGCCACCCCGATCCCCCCGGCCCTGGCGGAGGCGCTGGCCCGCGGCGGCACCGCCATCTCCAACCAGTATCGCGGCACCCTCACGGGCCGCCCCACCGTGGCGGTCGCCATCCCTCTGCCGGCCGCCCCCGGCCAACCGCGCCTGGCCATCGGCCTGTCCCTGCCGGGGGAGGCGGTCGCACCCGCCCTCGGCGACGCGCCACCGCCGCAGGGCGCCGTGGCGGGGCTGATGGACCGCCAGGGCATCATCGTCGCCCGCAGCCGCGACCCGGCCGCCGCCATCGGCCAGCCGGCCGTCCCGGCGCTCGTCGCCGCCATGGCGCAGGCGCCCGAAGGCGTCGTGGAGGGCATCGCCAACCGGGATGGGGAGGTTTCCGTCATCGCCTTCGCCCGCGCCCCCGTATCCGGCTACGGCGCCGCGGTGGCGCAGCCCGAGGCGGTGTTCGAGGCCGGGCTGCGGGAGGCCCTGGCGCGGCTGCTGCTGAGCGCGCTGCCCGTGGCCCTTACGGGGCTTCTCCTCGCGATGCTGCTCGCGCTCCGCCTCCGCCGTGCACTGGGCGCCCTTTCGGGGGCACCGGAGGCCCCGCCGCTTGCGGAGGTGCAGGACCTGGCCCGGGCGCTGGCCGCCGCCGATGCCGCCCGCACCGCCACGGAAGCGGCGCTGCGCGAACGGACCGCCTGGCTGGAACAGGCCCAGCGCGCCGCCGCCGTCGGCACCTGGCGGCGGGACTTCGCCACCGGGGAACTGCGCTGGTCGGACGCCATGTTCCGACTCTATGGCCTCGACCCCGAAACCCAGGGCCCGCCCACCCTCGCGCTGTGGCGCAGCCACCTGCTGCCGGAGGACCGCGCCGCCGGCATCGCCGCGCTGGAGACGGCGAAGCGCACCGGCCGGCATGAGGCAGAGGTGCGGATCCGCCGCGCGGACGGCGCCATCCGCTGGATCCGCGCCAGCGGCGCCGTGGAATACGCGCCGGACGGCACGCCGAGCCATATGGTCGGCGCCAGCCACGACGTCACCGAACAGCGCCTGCTCGCGCAGGAACGCGACGCCCGCTTCGCAGAGAAGGATTTGCTGGTGCAGGAGATGCACCACCGCGTGAAGAACAGCCTCCAGCTCGTCCAGGGGCTGCTGCTGCTCCAGGCCCGCGGCGCCGCCGACCCCGCGCTGGCGGAAAAGCTGCGGGAAGCCGCCGGCCGCATCGTCTCCATCGCCGCCGTCCATCGCCGCCTCTACGAAGGCGCGCCGGGCGTGGCGCAGGAGGTGGCCGAGCATCTGGGCGCGCTGGTCGAGGATCTGGCCCGCTCGATCGGCTCCTCCGGCCGCGCCATCGACCTGGTGGCGGAACCGGGCATGCGCCTGCCCGCGGACCGGATGGCGGCGCTCGGCCTGCTGGTGACGGAGCTTGTCACCAACGCGCTGAAGCATGGCGCCGGCCGCATCACGGTGCGTTTCCAGCCGGGGCCAGCGGGCGCGGTGCTGGAGGTGGCGGATGAGGGTCCGGGCTTCGCCCCGGATTTCGACCCGACACTGTCCCGCGGCCTTGGCATGCGGGTTGCCCTGGCGATGACAAGGCAGCTCCGCGGCGCCCTGGCGGTGACGCCGGGGCCGGGCGGATGCGTCACGGTCCGGCTGCCAGCCGTGCCGGAGGAGCCGCCAGGGAACGTCCAAAAACTCGGCTAATCCCCGAAATTTTTGTTTCCCGCTTGTTGCCCCCGATCGATTCACTTAAGGGTCGAATCAGCTAAGGATCGAGGGATCTCATGGTCGTCGCGGCGGTCATCCTGGTTGCCCTGCTGCTGCTGCCCGGCGTGATCGCGGGGCTCATCGCCCGGCCGCTGTTCATCACCCCCGCCTTCACCACCCCGCCCCTGTCCACGCAGGATCTCCGCCATGTGCTGAACCAGCACAGCGCGGGGCTGTTCGACATCCTGATGCGGTCGGTGGTGGCGGAATTCGCGCTCGGCTTCCTGGCCGGCAGCGTGGCGGTGACGCTGGCGCGCATGGTGCTGCGGCGGGAAAGGCTGATGCCGGTGGCCTATGCCGTCAGCATGGCGCTGGCCGGGCTGCTGGTCTTCGACCAGGCGTCGGCGGTGCTGCGCTTCGGGGTTTCCGAAGCGGCGGTCGGCATGGCGACCTACCTCATCGGCATCAGCGCCGGCCTGGTGGTCGCCGCCACCTTCGCGGACAGCAAGGCCCAGCGGGAAGCCCGGTAGTGGGGCAGCGCCCTCAGCTGCCCAGGCGTCGCAGGAAGGCGCCGTGGACGAAGCCGTCCTGCACGCCATCGCCCTGCAGATCCACCAGGCGCCAATCGCCATCCTCCCGCAGCACGCGCAGCTTCGTGCCCGGCGCCAGCTTCGCCACTACCGCGAAGGCGGGGCTCGGGCCGCCGCGCAGGTTCAGCTCATCCCGCACCACCACCTCGAACTGGCCGAGGTCGCGTTCCGCCAGCGTCCCCGACCCCGCCGCGCCGCCCAGCGACTGGAAACGCCGCATCGGGAAGGCCGGGCCGGGGTCCACCTTCCGCCGGGGGGCAATGTCGTCATGCCCGACCACTTCCTGGATGGTCGGATAGGTCGCGCGCAGCGCGATGGTGATCGCCTCCACCGCGCGCAGCTGCGCTTCCGGATAGGATTCCCACGCCATCTCCGGCCCGCCATTGCGGTGCCGCGCCACCACCACCTGGTCGGGCTGGAAGACCCGGCCCAGCCCTTCCCGCGTCCAGCCATCGCCGGCGCGCCGGTCGAGGAAGCCGAGATTGGCGATCTCGATCCCGATGGAATGGCCGTTCAGCCCGTTGAAGCCGCGCCAGGATGAGGGGCCGGCGTGGAAGGCCTCCGTCGTGAAATCGACGGTCTGGATGATGGATCCGTCGCGTTCCACGAACAGGTGCGCCGACAGGCCGCGATCCTTGATGGCGCGCACCGATCCCAGCGCCGACCCGCCCGCGGTGTAGTGCATGACGATGAAGCGCGGCGTGATCGGGCCGCCGACATGCGGCGTGGCGTCGAAGGGCACGCCATCCAGCCTGTTGCGCTTGACCTGCATCGCCCGTCCCCACGCCTTGTGCGTGGCCGGAACGTTAACGCCTGCGTGATGGCGGCCGCAACCTTGGCGCGCTTTGTCGCGCCCGGTATCGCGTCAGGCTTTCTTCTCCCAGCCTCGCGGCCCCTGCTGCCAATAGGCCAGCGCATGCCCTTCGGCCTTGGCCGCCTTCCAGCGCGCCCGCGCCGCGGCCACCGCCGCGTCATCCCCGCCATCGAACAGGTCCAGCACGCGGTCGAAGGCATCGAGCCGCGCGCTGGTCGTGCCTTCCAGCAGTAACAGGAAGCGCGCGCCGTTCGGGGCCTCCCCATCCTCGGTCGTCAGCCAGATCGGCTGGAGTTCCGCCTGCCCGCTGCGCGGCGTGCCATGCGGCAGCCAGTCCGGGTCGGGACAGGTCCAGAGCGACGCATCCAGCGCCTCCAGCCGCTCCTGCGACGCCAGTCGCACCATGGCGCGCCCGCCGCCGGCCAGCACCCGGCCCAGCAGCTTCGGCAGCGCCTGTTCCAGCGGCGTGCGGGTCAGATGGTAGAAACCGTATTCCGCCACTACAGCGCTTCCTCATGATGCATCGCCACCCAGCGATCCAGCAGCCGCACGCCGAAGCCGGTAGCGCCCGCCGGCCCCAGCGCATGGGCCGCGTCCTGCGTATCCACCCCCGCGATGTCGAGATGCGCCCAGGGCCCCTCCCCCGCGAATTCCCGCAGGAAGGCCGCGGCGTGGCTGGCATCGGGCAGGAAACGGCCGCTCTGGCACTGGCGGATATCGGCGATGTCGGATGTCAGGTCTTCCCGGTGCGCCTCCCCGATCGGCATGGGCCAGAGATGTTCGCCCACCGCCTCCCCCGCCGCCGCCAGCGCGGCCGCCAGCGCGCCATCATTGCAGAACAGCCCCGCGCGGTGATGGCCGAGTGCCGTCACGATCGCCCCCGTCAGCGTCGCGAGGTCCACCACAGCCCGCGGCGCGAAGCGGCTGACGGCGTGGTGCAGCGCATCGGCCAGCACCAGGCGCCCCTCCGCATCCGTGTCCACCACCTCCACCGTCCGGCCCGATGCCGTGCGCAGCACGTCGCCGGGGCGGTAGGAGGCCGCGCCCGTCGCATTCTCCGCGATCGCCAGCACCGCGACGGCCGGGCAGGGCGAACCGCGCCGCGCCAGCGCCAGCATCGCCCCCGCGCAGGCCGCCGCGCCCGCCATGTCCGCCCGCATCGACTCCATCCCCGCCGCCCCCTTGATGGAGATGCCGCCGGTGTCGAAGACGATGCCCTTGCCGACGAAGGCCACCGGCGGCGCGTCATGCGTGCCGCGCCAGCGCAACGTCACCAGCCGGGGGGGCGATGCGCTGCCCTGCCCCACGGCCAGCAGCGCGCCATAGCCTTCCCGCGCCAGGCGCTTCCGGCCCCAGACCTCCACCTCGATCCCATGGCGGGACAGCGCCCGAAGCCGGCGCACGAAATCCCGCGTGGTCAGCACGTTGGCGGGCTCGGAGATCCAGTCCCGCGCCATCAGGCAGCCGCGCAGCGCCGCCGAGGCATCCCGCCACGCCGCCCGCGCCGCGCGCGCATCCTCCACCAGCACGGACAGCGCCCGCGGCGACGCTTCCTGCGCCGGGATGGCCCGGTAGCGGTCGAAGCGCCAGGCGCCGAGCGCCATGCCCGCCGCCATCGCCGCCGCATCCAAGGGGGCGAGCCCCCGCGCATCCAGCACGGCCTCCGCCTGCCCCTTCAACGCCAGGGCCGCGGCCACGCCTGCCCGCTCCCAATCCAACGCCCGGGCCGGCGTGCCGATGCCGACCAGCAGCGGCCCGGGGACGAGGTCCAGCACCGCCCCGGGCTCCGCCCGGAACGCCGCGGCCTCCATCGCCGCATGCCATGCCGGCGGCGCGGCGCCCGAAGCGACCGGCAGCACCACCCGCGCGTCCCGGGGCGCGGCCTTGCGGAAGCGAAGGCTCAGCATCGCCGGGCCTCAGCCCTCGCCCATCTCCGCCACCAGGCGGTCCAGCATCCGCACCCCATAGGCGGTGGCGCCCTTCGGCACCGTCGGCTGGTCCTTGCTGCTCCAGGCCGTGCCCGCGATGTCGAGATGCGCCCACGGCATCGGCCCGTCCTTCACGTTGACGAAGCGCTGGATGAACTGCGCCGCGGTGATGGACCCGCCCGGCCGCCCGCCGACATTCTTCATGTCGGCGATGTCGGACCGGATCTGCTTGTCATAGGCATCGCCCAGCGGCATGCGCCACGCCTTCTCCCCCACCGCCGCACCGGCGGCGATGATGCGGGACGCCAGTTCGTCGTCATTGCTGAACAGGCCGGCATGTTCGTGGCCGAGCGCGATGATGATGGCGCCCGTCAGCGTCGCCAGGTCGATCATGCAGCGGGGCTGGAAGCGTTCCTGCGCGTACCAGATGACATCGGCCAGCACGAGGCGCCCCTCGGCATCGGTGTTGATCACCTCCACCGTCTGGCCGCTATAGGTCTTGACCACGTCGCCCGGCCGCTGCGCGGTGCCGGACGGCATGTTCTCCACCAGCCCCACCAGCCCGACCACGTCACACTTGGCCCGCCGGCCGGCCAGCGCCGCCATCAGCCCGACCACGGTGCCCGCGCCGGCCATGTCCCACTTCATGTCCTCCATCCCGCCGGCCGGCTTGATGGAGATGCCGCCGGTGTCGAAGGTCACGCCCTTGCCGATGAAGGCCATGGGCTTCGCGCCGCGCCGGTTCTTGGGCGCGCCCTTCCACTGCATGACCACCAGGCGCGGTTCATGCTGGCTGCCCTGCGCGACGCCGATCATCGCCCCGAAGCCGAGTTTTTGCAGTTCCTTAAGCCCCATGACTTCCACTTCGACGCCGAGCTTCTCCAGCCCCTTGCAGCGTTCGGCGAATTCGATGGGGTGCAGGATGTTGGGCGGCTCGCTCACCAGTTCCCGCGTCAGGAAGACGCCATCGGCCACGGCGCGCATCGGCGCGAAGGCCTGCTTGGCGGCGTTGGGTTCCGCGGCCGCGATCGCCAGCCGTTCCAGCTTCGGCTTGTCCTCCTCCTTCTCCCGCGTCCGGTAGCGGTCGAAGCGCCAGGCGCGCAGCAGGGCCCCCAGGCCGAGGCTCGCCGCCAGCGGGGCCGCCAGCGTATCGGCCAGCACCGTCGCCTCCCGGTCCTGGGCCAGGGCCGGGATCAGCGCGCCCCCCGCCGCCTCCGCCGCCGCGCCATCCAGCTCCGCTTCCTTGCCGAGGCCGACCGCGACGACCTTGGTGAAGCCGCCAAGCGCCCAGAGCGTGGTCGCCTGGCCCTTCCGGCCCTTGAAGCCCGCGGCCTCCAGCGCCCGGGTCAGCGCGCCGCCCGCATCCTTGTCCGCCTGCGCGAAAAGACCCGCGGGCTCCACCCCCTCCGCCAGCGGCACGACCAGCGTGCCGGTCTTGGGAAGGGCGGCTTTGACGAAAGCGATGTCGGGCATGGGGTGCGGCGTCCGTCTGGTTTGCGGGGAGACTAACATCCCCCGCAGCCCCGGTCACAACGGGGTGGCTGCCCATTCGGCGCCCCGTCCAGAAACGCGCGAAACACGCTTCTTCTTCCCCGCCTGCCCCGCCGGCGCTACAGGTCGCGCCATGCGGAACGAGGACCTTCTCGCTTTGGCCGTGCGTCTGACCGTGGCCGCTGCCGCCGCGATCAACGCCATCCGCGCCGCCGGCTTCGCCGTGGAACACAAGCGCGACCATTCCCCCGTCACCGTCGCCGACCGCATCGCGGAAGCCCTGATCGTGGAAGGCCTGCGCGAGGCCACCCCCCTCATCCCCGTGGTGGCCGAGGAAGCGGTCGCCGCCGGCCATGGCGCCCTGCCCGGCCACTTTCCCCAAGGGCGCTTCTGGCTGGTCGATCCCCTGGACGGCACGGCGGAATTCGCCGAGGGCCATGACAGCTTCGCGGTCAATATCGGCCTGGTCGAGAATGGCCGCCCCATCCTCGGCGCCGTGGCCCTGCCGGCGAGCGGGGAGGTCTTCGCCGGCATCGTGGGCATCGGCGCCTGGAAGCGGGATGCTGCCGGCCAGCGCCCCATCGCGGCGCGGCGCATCCCCGCCAGCGGCGCCACCGCCATGGTCAGCCGGCGCCATGACCACGACCCGCGCATCCTGGATTTCCTGGCCGCGCGCCAGGTCGTCGCCGTCACCAGCATCGGATCGGCCGAGAAGTTCTGCCGCCTGGCGGAAGGGGCCGCGGACTACTACCCCCGCCGCGGCCCGACGAGCGAATGGGACACCGCCGCGCCCGAAGCGGTGCTGATCGCCGCCGGCGGCCGCATGGCGGATTGGGACGGCGCGGCGCTGCGCTACGGCAAGCCTGGCTGGCGCAACCCGCCCTTCATCGCTGAAGGCCTTGGGGCGTGATAATAGCGGGCGCATGACGCGCCTGATCACCGATGTCGCCGAAGCCGCCGCCCTGCTGCGGGGGGGCGAACTGGTCGCCTTCGCGACGGAGACCGTCTACGGCCTCGGCGCCGATGCCCGCAACGCCCGCGCCGTGGCCTCGATCTTCGAGGCCAAGGGCCGCCCCCATTTCAACCCGCTGATCTCCCACTTCCACAGCGCGGACGCAGCCTTCGCGGAGATCGTGGCCGACCGGCGCGCGGAATTGCTGGCCGCGCATTGCTGGCCCGGCCCGCTGACGCTGGTGCTGCCCCGCCGCCCGGAATCCCGGATCGACCTGCTGGCCGGCGCGGGGCTCGACACGCTGGCCGTCCGGGTTCCCTCCCACCCCCAGGCGCGCGAATTGCTGCGCCTGGCCGGCATCCCCATCGCCGCCCCCTCCGCCAACCGGTCCGGGGAGGTCAGCCCGACCACCGCCGCCCATGTGCTGGCCGGCCTGTCCGGGCGCATCGCCGCGGTGCTGGATGGCGGCGCCTGCGATGTGGGGGTGGAGAGCACGGTCCTCGACCTTTCCTCTCCTACCGGCGCCGTGCTGCTGCGCCCCGGCGGCATCACCGCCGCGCAGATCGAGGCCCTGATCGGCCCCATCGGCCGCCCCGTCCCGCCCTCCGCCGCCGCCGCCACGCAGACGCTGCGCAGCCCCGGGCTGATGCTGTCCCACTACGCGCCGCGGCTTCCCGTGCGGCTGGATGCCGCCACCGTCGGGCAGGAGGAGGCGCTGCTCGCCTTCGGCCCCGCGCCGCTGCCGGGCGCGGGCGCGCTGTGGAACCTCTCCCCCTCCGGGCACCCGGCGGAGGCCGCCGCGCGGCTCTTCGCCGGGCTGCGCTGGCTGGATGCGGAAGGGGCGCGCCTCGGCCTGTCTGGCATCGCCGCCATGCCCATCCCGGCCGCGGGGCTGGGGGAGGCGATCCGCGACCGCCTGGCCCGCGCCGCCGCGCCGCGGGGGTAGTCCAGGCTGGTGCGCCCATTTTGCGCGCAGCACGCTTGCCATTCGGGCATCACCCCAGCACCACCTGACGATTCGCCCGCGAATCGGGCTGGCCCCCGGTTTGCTTGAGGTTCCTCGGTGCCGCTTCCCGGCGCCGAGAGGGACCCGCCATGACCCCCGTCATCCCGGCCGAGCCCAGCCCCTTCGCCTTCGCCCCCGGGCGCAGCGCGCTCCTCATCATCGACATGCAGCGGGATTTCCTGGAGCCCGGCGGCTTCGGGGAGAGCCTCGGCAATGATGTGAGCCTGCTCGGCTCCGCCATCGCCCCCTGCCAGGCCGTGCTCGCCGCCGCCCGTGCCGCTGACATGCTGGTGATCCACACGCGGGAAGGCCATCGCCCGGACCTGTCGGACGCCCCGCCTGCCAAGGTCGAGCGCGGCCCGCCCGGCACCCGCATCGGGGACCCCGGCCCCATGGGCCGCATCCTCATCCGCGGCGAGGCCGGCCACGGCATCATCGACGCCCTCTCCCCCATCCCCGGCGAGCCCATCATCGACAAGCCCGGCAAGGGCGCCTTCTACGCCACCGAACTCGAACCCATGCTCCGCCACCGCGGCATCGAGATGCTGTTCCTCACCGGCGTCACCACCGAGGTCTGCGTCCACACCACGCTGAGGGAGGCGAATGACCGCGGCTTCCGCTGCCTCGTCATCGCCGACGCATGCGCCTCCTATCTTCCCCAGTTTCACGCCACCGCGCTGGCGATGGTCAGCGCCCAGGGGGGGCCAGGGGGCGGCATCTTCGGCTGGGTCTCCGACAGCGCGCGCGTCACCGCCGCACTCCGCCCGCTCATCGAAGGGAAAGCCGCATGAGCACGACTGTGCAAAAGCCGCTGCTCTGGTCGCCCGGCGACTGGAACGCGCTGTTCGGCTTCGGCACCAACATCCTGGTCAACCTGCTGGTGCTGACGGGGCTGCTGCGCTTCGTGCTGCAGATGCCGGACGACATCGTCTTCGGCCGCATCCTGCCCGCCGCGGGGCTGATGATGGCGATGTCCACCATCTACTACGCCTGGCTCGCCT
The DNA here is from genome assembly GCF_051859025.1 of Falsiroseomonas sp. GTDB lineage: Bacteria > Pseudomonadota > Alphaproteobacteria > Acetobacterales > Acetobacteraceae > Falsiroseomonas. Next base: position 22,724 of record NZ_JBHYGL010000019.1, read on the forward strand.
ATCGCCTGGCGCTGCAGACCGGGCGGTCGGATGTCTGCGCGCTGCCCTCGGGCATCTCCGTCCCCCACATGTTCGTCGTGGTCTTCGTCATCATGCTGCCGATCTCGGCGCGGACGAACGACCCGATCAAGGGCTGGGAAGCGGGCCTCACCTGGGTCTTCGTCCAGAGCTTCATCCTGATGGCCGGCGCTTTCCTCGCACCCTGGGTGAGGAAGGTGACGCCGCGGGCCGCTCTGCTCGGCACGCTGGCCGGCGTCTCCATCACCTTCATCTCCATGCGCCCGGCGCTGGAGATGTTCATGACGCCGGTGATCGGCATCGTCTGCTTCGCCATCGTCCTCGCCGCCTGGTTCGGCGCGCTGCGCTATCCCCGCGGCATCCCGGCAGGCCTCGTCGCCATCGCCTTCGGCATGCTCATCGCCTGGGGTGCCGCCGCACTCGGCCTCGGCTTCGGCGGCCGCAGCCTCGACAAGCTGCTGGGCGGGCTCACCAATATCGGTTTCTCCGTGCCGATCCCCGCCATCGACCACGTCTTCGGCGGCTTCGAGTTCATCGGCATCATCCTCGTCACCGCCATCCCCTTCGGGATCTATGACCTGGTGGAGGCGATGGACAATGTCGAAAGCGCGGAGGCCGCGGGCGACCATTTCCCGACGACGCGCGTGCTGACCGCCGATGGCGTGGTGTCACTCGTCGGTTCCCTGATGGGCAATCCCTTCGTCAACGCCGTCTATATCGGCCACCCCGGCTGGAAATCGATGGGCGGGCGCATCGGCTATTCCGCCGCCACGGGCGTCGCCGTGCTGGCGGTGACGTGGCTCGGCATCATCTCCCTGCTGCTGGACCTCATCCCCGTCGTCGCGATCGCGCCCATCCTGCTCTACATCGGCATGCTGATCGGCGCGCAGGCGTTCCAGGAGACGCCGAAATCCCACGCCCCCGCCGTGGTGCTCGGCCTGGTGCCGCACCTCGCGGCCTGGGCGAAGACGCTGATCGATGGCGCGCTCGGCGCGGCGGGCACCAATGCCGCGACCGTCGGCATGGACAAGCTCGGCCAGGTCGGCGTGCTGTATCCGGGGCTGGAGGTGCTGGGCGAGGGTTCGATCCTCTCGGGCCTCATCCTCGCCGCCATCGCCGCCTTCATCATCGACAAGGAATGGCTGAAGGCCAGCTACTTCGCCGGCGCCGGTGCGGCGCTGACCTTCTTCGGCTTCATGCACGGCCCGGCCGTCGGCTTCGCCGTCACGCCCGGCGTCGCGGTGGCCTATGCGCTGGTGGCCGGCTTCCTCTACGCCTGTTCCCGCCAGGCGGAGATCGAGGCGCTGCTCCGCGCGAAGCTCGACCGCAAGGCGGCGCCGGCGGAGTAGCCGCGCCTCAATGCGCCACCGCGGGGGTGGGCTCCCGCGGTGGCGTGTGCAGCGGGAAGGTGAGGGACCAGGAGGTGCCGGGCCCCTCTCCGCGCTCCACCGTCCCCATCACCTGCTGCACCAGCCGCCGCACAAGCCCCACGCCGTGGCGCTTGCTGCCGGGCTTCTCGACGAAGCCCACGCCGTCATCCGCCACCGTCAGCACACCGTCCAGCCCATCCGCCGATCGCACCAGCCCGACGGAGACGGTGCCGATCCCGTCGGGAAAGGCATGCTCGAAGCTGTTGGAGACGATCTCCGCCACCGCCATGCCCATCGCCGTCACGGTATCCAGATCCACCAGCAGCGCTTCCGCCCGGCACACCAGCGCGATGCCGCCACCGCCATTCCCCTGCAATCCCGGCAGCCGGCCGCAGAGGGAGCGCATGTATTCGCCAAGGTCGATGGTGCGATCCAGCCCGGTGCCGAGCAGCTGCTCATAGACCTCCGACAGCGTCATCACCCGCCGGCTGATCGCGCGGACCGAAGCCTGCTCCTGCTCCCCGCCCCCGATCTTCATATGCGTGAACAGCATGGCCTGGATGAGCTGCAGGTTGTTGCGCACGCGGTGCTTCAGCTCCTCCGCCATCATCGCCCGCTCGGCGAGGAGCTTGTCCTTCTCCTCCACCAGCGCCTCCATCAGGCGCACGGTGCTGCGCAGCATGTCGTTGCGGTTGGCGGTCGCCACCGCCTCCGCCAGCACATTGGCGAAGCCGGTCAGGAAATCGATGTCGTGGCGGTCGTAGGTGTGCTGCACGGGGCTGTCGATCTCCAGCACCCCATAGGCGTCGCCCTCCTTGCTCTTGATGATGACATCGATGGTGGAGATGATGCCGTGCTGCCCGTAGAAGGCCGGCAGCACCACGTCATTCGCCTCCCGCAGATTGCTGAGGATGACCGGCTGGCCCGTGACATAGGCGCGCCCCTGGGGCGAGCTTTCATTGGCGGCGGAGACGACGCGCCCCACCACCCCCTCATGCCACCCCCACCCCGCCTCGATCAGCAGGTCGTCCTCCACCGCGCGGTAGCGGCAGATCTTGCAGAAGGGCACGCCGAGGCCCTCCGCGCAGACCCGCGCCGCCTCGGTCAGGATCTTGCCGAGCTGCGGTTCGCTGAAGGCATAGCTGCCGAACTGGGCCAGCGACGCCTGCTGTCGCAGCAGTCGGTCCACATGCCGCTGCTGGGTCGGCGACACCATGGCAAGGGTTCCTCTACAAATATAAACAATTGAAACAACATCAGCTGATAAGTATACTGCCCTCGTCAATCGGTCGTGTTCGAAGTCGATCCCATGATGCCGATCAGTTGATACTCGCCTCGTTCCAGAAGGATTCCCAGGCGATGCTGAAAGTCATCATAGTCGAAAACGACGCCATGATCGCTGATTATCTGGAAGACGTGCTGAACGACGCCGGCTACCAGGTCTGCGGCATCGCGCCGGATGTGGATTCCGCCATCACCATGGGCCGCGCCTGCAAGCCCGACCTCGGCATCATCGACCTGCGCCTGTCGGATGGGCGCCTCGGCACGGAAGTGGCCGCGGCCCTCTGCCCCGGCACGAGCTTCGGGGCGCTCTATTCCACCGGCAACCCGGACCATCCGGCGCTGCACGATGCGCCGGGCGTGGGCTGCCTGGCCAAGCCCTACACGCCGGAGGCGCTGGTGGCCGCGCTCCGCCTGGTGCGCGGCCGCATGATGGGGGAGGCGACGCCGGCCTCCCTGCCGAACGGCTTCCGCCTGCTGCACTGAAGCACCGGCACGGCACCCCGAAGCGGGGCGCCGCGCCGGCAAGGCGGCCTACTGGTACAGGCCCTTGGACGCCAGCCAGTCCTGGATCACGCCCGCGGCCTGGTCGCCGTTGCGGTCCATCATCAGCATGTGGCTGTTGCCCCTGATGCCGCGTTCCGGCAGGTCCACCACATCCACGCTGCCGCCGGCGGCGCGCACCGCTTCGGCGAAACGGATGCCGTTGGCGCGGATCGCGGGCCAGCGGCTGTCCTGCGCGATGTAGTCGCCGAACACCATCAGCACCGGGATGTTGCGCAGCGCCGCGACCTTCGCGGGGTCGCCCACCGTCGCCGGTTCCACCAGCACCAGCGCGCGGACCTTGTCCGGCCGTTCCTGCGCCGCGCGCCAGCCGAACAGCCCGGCCTGGCTGTGCGCCACCACCACCGAAGGCCCGACGCGATCCAGCAGCGCCAGGTAGGCTTCCAGCGACAGCGCATCCGTCGTGGTGAAGCGCGGCACGATCTGCCGCATGAAGTTCATGTAGCTCTCGCGGTCCGCCGGGAACTGGTTGCCCGGCAGCACCTCGCCCCGCGCGAAGCTGCCGGGGCCGTTGCCGATACGGAAGCGCTCGAAGGGATTATCCACCGTCAGCAGCAGGTGGGAACCGCCGGTCTGCTCCGGGATCATCGTCCAGCCGGACCGCCCGCGCTCCACCGCATCGCTGACATAGACAGGCCAGCCGCGGCGCAGGAAGAAGTGCTGCCACCCCTCCCGCCCATCGGGCGTCGTCTCATAGGTCACGCCGGTCAGCCCGCCGCCATGCCACATCAGGATCGGCGCCTGGCCGCGCGGATTGGTAGGGATCATGTACTGCGCGTACATCGACCCCATCAGGTAGGTGCCGTTCGGATCGACGCGCGCGGGCACGCCGCCGGGGCTGAACAGCACCTCCCGCACCGGCTGGCCGGAGATCACGACCTCCCTCCCGCCGACATGGAAGCTGCCCCAGCTCTGCAACGACACGGGTGGCTGCTGCGGCGCCGCCGCGGGCGGCTGTTGCGCCGCCGCCGCGCCCGCCATCCCGACGGCCATCGCCGCCGCCATCACGATCTTCTTCATGAAACGCTTCCCCCTCACTCGGCCGCGCAGACGAAGCTGGCGGCACGGTTCACATCACCCTCCCCGCGATAGCGCGGGAAGGTCGGCGCGGCGCAGAGCGGCAGGCTTCGCCCCCGTGTCGGCGTCGCGGTGCCATCCACCACCACCTGCCCCTGCGGCGGCACGCCATTCTCCACCCAATTGTCGAGTGCGGCGACGCTGCCCCATTGCGGCGCGAAGCGCCCGCCCCCATGCGCCAGGCCCGGCAGCAGGAAGAAGCGGGAGAAGCCGTCCGCGCGCTCCGCGCCCATCGCCTCCGTAATCCGCCGGTGGAAGCGCGCATTCTCCCAGGGGCTCACGGAAGGATCGTCATTCCCCTGCAGCAGGATCAGCTTGCCGCCGCGGGCCGCGAAGGCGGAGAGATCGGCGCGGGACGCGTCGAACAGCCGGGATATCTCCAGGATGCGTTCGCGCTGCGGCCCTTCCGCCGTCACGTCCAGCGTCCGCATGTCGAGGTCCCGTCCGCCATTCACGAAGTAGCGGAAGAACTGGTAGGCGCGGTCCACGTGATGCGCGTTGGGCCCCGATCGCGGCGGCGATGTCAGCGCGGCCTGGCTGCCGAGCTGCATCGCGATCCCCTCCAGGCTGTTGTAGCCGAGGTAGTCATGCAGGCCGTTCGCGAAGGCGTAGGGCAGCGTGTAGCCCTGATGATAGACGCGCATGGTGCGGTCGATCTGCGGCCCTGTCAGGCAATGCGCGGGATGCCCCGCCTCGCCCGCCTTGCAGCGCAGTGCCTCCAGCGCCGCGGCCGAACCGGCGCGGCAAGCGGCGGGGTTGCTGACCAGCCCATCCGCCACGCCATCCAGCCCGTCGCAGCGCGAAAGCGATTCCTGCGCGATGCGCGTCACCATGGCGGGGGGAATCCACCCCGCCGCCTCATCGTCATAGACCGCGCGCCCCAGCATCGCGCCCCAGAGCCTGAGGCCCATGTAGCTGCTGACGGGGTACCAGGAGATGATGCCGTCATAGGCTTCCGGCCAGCGCATCGCCGCCGTCAGCCCTTCCCGCCCGCCGGTCGATCCGCCGTTGAAATAGACCCGCGAAGGCGCCTGGCCGTAGCGCGCGGCCGCCACTTCCCGCACCGCATCCAGCGTCTTGCGGATATGGGCGTAGCCGAAATTATGCAGCGCCTCCGCGTTCAGCGCGAAGGAGGCATCGTCCGCGCTCGCCGCCTGGTGGCCGCTGTCGCCCGCGAAGGTGAGGAAGCCGCGCGCCAGCGGCGTCGCCGCGCTGGCAAGGCCATGCACCTCCGGCCCCAGCGTGTTGGGGATGCGGCCATTATAGCCGCCGCCACCGAATTGCAGCGCCTTGCGGTTCCAATGCGTGGGCAGGTTCGCCTGGAAACGGATTTCCGGCGCCTGGGGATCGACCGGCGCGATGGCGCCCATCACCTGGCAGTATTCGCCGTTCTGGTTCCCGGCCTCCCAGGCTGCCACCAGCCGCGCGGCGGTGACACTGGCGCCGGAGGTCGGGAGCGTGATGGCGGAGGCCGCGATGCGCAGCCCCGCCAGCGCCGCGCAGGCTTCCGCCGGTGGCCGGGGCTGCTGCGCAATGGCGGGCAGCGCGGCGGCGACAAGCGTCGCCACCACGAGGGTGTTCTTCATCAGCCCGTTTCCCTTCCCCTGCGCCTGGCCAAGATGGCCAGGTCGCATCGCGCCCCGCCTTGATGACGGGGTCGCGCAACCCACCCGTGCCGGGTGTCAGTCCACCGTGATGTTGGACTGCCGGACGACGGTTGCCCAGCGTTCCCTTTCCCAGCGGATCAACTCCGCGAAGCCGCGCCCGTCCAGCGTGCTGGGCTCGGCCCCCTCGTCCCGCAGGCGGCGCACCACTTCCGCGTTGGACAATGCGTCGCGCATTGCGGCGTAGAGCCGCGCCTTGATCGGCTCCGGCGTCCCCCGCGGCACCAGCAGCCCGTACCAGGCGGTCGCCTTGTAGCCCGGGATGGTCTCCGCCACCGTCGGGATGGCGGGCAGGATCGTCATCCGCGCATCGCCCGTCACCGCCAGCGGCCGCAGCGCATTGTTGGTCAGCAGGCCGACGACGGAAGGCAGCGTGGTGATCATGAAATGCAGGTGGCCGGCGACCACGTCCGTCAGCGCCGGCGCCGCGCCACGGAACGGCACGTGCTCCGCCTCCAGCCCCGCCATCTGCAGCATCAGCGCCGCCGCCAGATGGCTCGCCGATCCGTTGGAGGCGCTGCCATAGGTGATGTTGCCGCGCGCCGCGCGGATTTCCGCCAGCAGTTCCGGCAGGTTCGTCGCGCGGGACTTCGGCCCCACCACGACGATCAGCGGCGCATCCGCCACCAGGCCGATCGGCTCCAGCGCCGTCTCCGGGTTCACCCGCATGTTGCGGAAGAGCGAGACATTGACGCTCATCGGCCCATGGTTGCCCATCAGCATCGTGTAGCCGTCGGGGCGCGCGCTGGCCGCCGCTTCCGTCGCGATGTTGCCGCCGGCACCCGGCCGGTTCTCCACCACCACGGACTGGCCGAGGGAGGGGCCCATCGCATTGGCGACGGTGCGGGCGATCAGGTCCGTGCCGCCCCCCGGCGCGAAGGCCAGCAGAAGGCGAATGGGCCGGCTCGGGAAGGGTCCTTCCTGCGCCAAGGCGGGGGTGGCGAAGGGGGCAGCGAGCGCCGTGCCCAGCAGCGTGCGACGATCGATCATGGTGGCTGGTTTCCGTTTTCTTTTGTGATTTTCGATGAAGTCTTCAATCCGCCGCATCGGCCAGGCGCACATGGCCCGGCCAGATGGCGGCGGGAATCAGCAGCGTGCCTTCGAAGATGCGTCGCGCCGTGCGCAGCGTGCCGGCCCAGGCGACGGCATCGCCCTGCATCCCGATCGGCACATCCATGATGCCGGAGGGATGCGCGATCCGCACCACATCCCCGGCACCCGGCACCGTCGCCACCGTGCCCGCCAGCCTTGCCGCGGCGGCCAGGGTGATGCCGCCCGTCACCGCCATGGCGCGGTGGCAGGCATGGGGCGTGAAGTAGCGCGCGGCGAGGTCCGCGCCCTGCGACGAAGGCCCGACCAGCGCCGGCTTCGGCACCACGCTGTCCGACACATCGCCAAGCCCCATGCGCCGCCCCGCTTCCAGGCGCAGCGATTCGAGGCGCCCGCGCAGCACCGCGTCATCCTCCAGCGCCTCCGGCCGGTCCTCGGCCGATGCGCCCAGCGATTCCGCCGCCACCAGCATCATCGGCATGGCGCCATCGATCAGCGTGACCGCCACGCCCTCGATCATCTCGCGGCGCAGCCCGGTCGGGAACATCGCGCCCGTCTTGCTGCCGGCCACGTCGCGGAAGCGCAGCACGATGGGCGCGGCCGTGCCCGCGACGCCCGGGATCGCCGCATCGCCCTCATAGGTCACGCGCCCGCCGGGCGTCTTCACCGCCGCATCCACCAGCGCGCCGGTGTTCACGTTGCGGATGCGCACCACCGTCTCCTCGCCCGTGGCGCGCACCAGGCCGGCCTCGATCGCGAAGGGGCCGACGCCGGCCAGCATGTTCCCGCAATTCGGCCTGGTATCCACCAGCGCCCGGCCGACATCGACCTGCGCGAACAGGTAGTCCACATCGATGCCCGGCAGGGCGGAGCGGGAGATGATCGCCACCTTGCTGGTCAGCGTCTGCGCGCCGCCGATGCCATCCACCTGCATCGGGTGGGGCGACCCCATCGCCGCCAGCAGCACGGCATCGCGCGTGGCGTCATCCGCCGGCAGGTCATGCGCCAGGAAGAAGGGGCCGCGGCTGGTGCCGCCGCGCATCAGGACGCAGGGGATGCGGGTCTGCATGAATGTTCCGGCCGTTTCCGCCGCGCCTGATAGCCGCGCCGATCCCCGCGGAGTAGTGCAAAGATCGGCAAGATTGTTGCATCCGGCGCAAGAAGCCGGCAGCCTGCCGCCACCATGGCCATCGCCCTCGACCAGCTCCGCACCTTCGTCGCCGTGGCCGAGGCCGGCGGCCTGACCCCGGCGGCGGAGACGCTGCATCTTTCCCTGCCCGCGATTTCCAGACGGTTGACGGCGCTGGAGGAGGAGCTGGGCGTCGCCCTCCTCACCCGTTCAACACGCCGTGTGGCGCTGACCCAGACCGGGCGGGAATTCCTCCCCCGCGCCCGCCGCCTGCTCGACGAATTGGAGGAAAGCCTCCTCGGCATCCGGGAGACCGCCGCCCAGCGCCGGGGGCTTGTCGTCCTCGCCTGCATCCCGACCGCTGCCTACTACTTCCTGCCCGCGACGCTCGCCGCCTTCGCACGCCGCTTCCCCGCCGTCCGCGTCCGCGCCATGGACCTTTCGGCGGAAGGCGTGACCGATGCGGTGGCGACCGGCGCGGCGGAATTCGGCGTCGGCATGGAGGGTGCTGGCCATCCGGAGGTCGAGTTCCGCCCCATGCGGCGCGACCCCTTCGTCCTCGCCTGCCGCCGGGACCATCGCCTGGCCCGCCGCCGCGCCGTCCGCTGGGCGGACCTGGAGGGGGAGCGCCTGGTCGGCGTCTCCCGCCGTTCCGGCAACCGCCTGATCCTGGACCGTGCCCTGCTGCCGCGCGGCATCAGCCCGAACTGGCACTATGAGGCCGAGCACCTCTCCACCAGCCTCGGCCTGGTCGAAGCGGGCCTCGGCCTTGCCGTGGTGCCCCGCCTCGCCCTGCCGCGGGACCCCCACCCCGTGCTGGTCGCCCGCACGCTGACCGACCCGACCGTGGACCGCGCCACGGGACTGCTGCTGAAGCGCGGCGCGGAACCCGGCCCGGCGGCGCGGGCGCTGATCGACCTGCTGGCCAAGGGGATGCGGGCCGGCACCTGATGAACAGGGGGCGTGACGCGGGGGGGTTGATCCCGCGCCCCCCGCGCGCTCCCCTGGACGCCATGCCGGAATCCCCCTCCCCGCCCCCGCGCCCGACCGTCGCGCAGCTCTTCCTCACCTATCTCAGGATCGGCCTGGTCGGCTTCGGGGGGGTGAATGCCTGGGCGCGGCGCGTCCTGGTGGAGGAAAAGCGCTGGCTGACGGAGCAGGAATATGCGGAGGTGCTGGGCCTCGGCCAGGTCCTGCCCGGCCCCAATGCGCTGAACGTCGCCATCCAGCTCGGCGACCGGTTCCGCGGCGGCCCCGGCGCCTTCGCCACCACGCTGGGCCTGTTCGGCGGCCCACTGGTGGTGCTGATGGGCCTGGCCGCGCTGCATGACGCCTATGGGGAGGTCCCGCTGGTCAAGGCGGTGCTGGCCGGCACGGCGGCCACCGCGGCGGGCATGATCCTCGGCACCGCGCTCAAGATGGCCACCAGGCTCAAGCCCAGCCTGCCCATCATCGCCGTCGGGCTGGCGGCGCTGGCCGGGGGGGCGCTGTTCCGCCTGCCGCTGCCCTACATCGTCCTCGGCCTCGCCCCCTTCGGCATCGCCGCCGCCTGGTGGACGCTGCGGGTGCGCGCATGAGCGACGATGGCGACGTCCTCCTCCAGCTCGCCATCGGCTTCGCCGCCATCTCCATGATCGCGGTCGGCGGCGGGATCGCCGTGGTGCCGGAGATGAACCGCCTGGTGGTCGATGTGCATGGCTGGATGAGCGACGCGCGCTTCGCCCAGCTCTTCGCCCTCGCCCAGGCCGCGCCGGGGCCGAATGTGCTGGTCGTCGGCCTGATCGGCTGGCAGGTCGCGGGGCTGCCGGGGATGCTGGTGGCGACGCTGGCCGTGACCGGCCCCGCCGGCTTCTTCGCCTTCGGCTTCTCCAAGCTGCGCGGGAAGCTGGCCGGCGCGCGCTGGCTGCGCATCGTGGAAAAGGGGCTGGTCCCCATCGCCGTCGGGCTGATTTTTTCGTCGGGTATCATCCTCGCCCAGGGTGCCGCGCATCCCGCCGGCCCGGGTGCCGCGATCAGCGCGCTGGCCGTGGGGCTGACCGTTTTCTCCACGCTGTTCGTCTGGCTCACGGATCGCAGCCCGCTCTGGGTGCTGGTGATCGGCGCCGTGGCGGGCGCGCTGCTTCTGTAGCCCCCCCCACGGCGACAGCCCCCCGCCGCGGCGCTATACGGAAGAAATGCCCGACGCCCCCACCCCGGCCGGCCTGCTGGACCGGCTGCATGCCCTTCTCGGTCCGCGCGGCCTGCTGACCGACCCGGCCGACATCGCCCCGCATCTGTCGGACTGGCGCGCCCTCTACCAGGGCCGCGCCCTGGCCGTGGCCCGCCCCGCCGATACGGCGGAGGTCGCGGCGGTGGTCCGCCTGGCGCATGAAACCGGCACGCCCATCACCGTGCAGGGGGGCAACACCTCCATGGTCGGGGGCGCGGTGCCGGACGAGAGCGGCCGCCACCTGGTGCTGTCGCTCACCCGCCTCAACCGCATCCGGGATTGCGATCCCGTGGACATGACCATGACGGCGGAAGCCGGCGTGGTGCTGAAGACCGCGCAGAACGCCGCCCAGGATGCCGGCTGCCTCTTCCCCCTCAGCCTGGGCGCGGAGGGTACGGCGACGATCGGCGGCGTGCTCTCCACCAATGCCGGCGGCAACACCACCGTCCGCTACGGCAATGCCCGCGACCTGATGCTGGGGCTGGAGGTCGTGCTGCCCGACGGCCAGGTCTGGAATGGCCTCCGCCGCCTGCGGAAGGACAATACCGGCTACGCGCTGCGGCACCTGTTCGTCGGCGCGGAGGGCACGCTCGGCATCGTCACCGCCGCGGTGCTCCGCATGTTCCCCCGCCCGCGCGACACCGCCCTCGCCTTGTGCGCCGTCGCCGATGAGGACGCCGCCCTCGGCCTGTTCCGCCGCTTCCGGGACCGGGACGACAGCGCGGTGCGCGCCTTCGAATACATGTCCGGCACCGGCGTCGATTTCTGCGTCCGCCACATCGAGGGCATCGCCCAGCCCCTGTCCGACCGCGCCGCCCACTATGTGCTGGTGGACCTCGCCTCCCCCCGCCCCGATGCCGGGCTGCGCGACATGGCGGAGGCCGTGCTGGCCGAGGCGATGGAGGAGGGCATCGTCCTCGACGCCGTCCTCGCCGAAAGCGAGGCCCAGGCCCAGAAGCTCTGGCGGATCCGGGAGGAACACCCGGAAGCCCAGAAGCGCGAAGGCGCATCGGTCAAGAACGACGTCTCCGTGCCCGTGTCCAAGGTGCCGGAGATGATCCGCCGCTGCTCCGCCGCCCTCGTCGAATTGATCCCCGGCAGCCGCCCCGTGCCCTTCGGCCATATCGGGGACGGCAACATCCACATGAACCTGGAACAGCCACCCGGCATGGACCCGGCCGCCTTCCTGGCCCGCAGCCACGACATCATGGATTGCGTGAACGCCATCGTCCGCGACCTCGATGGCAGCTTCAGCGCGGAACACGGGATCGGCCGGCTGAAGACGGACATGATGGAGGAATGGCGGGGCGGCGCCGAACTGGACGCCATGCGGCGGATCAAGGCGGCGCTGGACCCGGCCGGGCTCATGAATCCGGGGAAGGTGCTGCCCTGACGCGACGGGCTGGGCGGGTTGATTGGGGAAGGCGCTGCCTTCCCCAAACCCCATCCGCCAGGGGGGAGACCCCCCTGGACCATCGTCAATGGAGCCCCGGCCAGGGTCCGGTGGGACCCTGGCCGGGGGTGCAGGGGGGCGGCGCGCCCCTGCTGCTGCTTCTTCTGCTGGCCGCCTGCGCGCCCCCCGCCCGCCCGCCGGAAGCCGGCCTCTCCGCCACCGCCACCGTCGCCGAAATCCGCTCCGGCGAGGCGCCCTCCTGCAACGCCTCCGGCGCCGCCATCCATCTCGGCGGCGGCCGCTTCGTCACCGCCGCCCATGTCGTCGATGGCTCCGTCCAGCGCCTCCGCGGCTTCTGCCCGGCCGACCGCCAGGGACAGCCCGCCATCACGATCGGCGTCCGGGGGACGGAGGCGCCGGCCCGAATCCTCCGCGCCGGGCGGGACCGCGTGGATGCCGGCATCGGCCAGCGCTATTTTGACGGGGAGGATTTGGCCATCGTCGCCCCCGCGCGCCCCCTGCCCGGCCTGCCCGCCGCCACCCTCTGCGGCGCCACCCCCGCCCCCGGCACGCCCGCTTTGCTCGTCACGCCCCGCCGCGCCATCCGCACCCGGCTGCTGGCCCCCTGGTCCGACCCCGACCGCGCCTTCGGCACCTACCTCGAGATCCCGGAGACGCTGGCCCCCGGTGAATCCGGCGGCGCGGTGTTCGTCGCCGCCTCCGGCTGCCTGGCCGGGATCGTCAGCCACCGGGATTCCGATGGCGGCCCGCCCAGCACGCGGCTGGTCCCGGCCTCAACCATCGCGCGATTCCTCACACCGTGACGGGCGCCGCTTTGCCGCCGCCCCCGAAGGGCTGGTAGAAGGGGCGGGATGACCCGGATCGACCGCTACATCCTGCGCCAGTTGGTGGGCGGCCTCCTGGCCGTCACCATCGGCCTTGCCGCGCTGGTGTGGCTGACGCAGTCGCTGCGCTTCATCGAACTGGTGCTGGACCGGGGCCTCTCGCTCGGCGTCTTCATCCAGCTGACGGGGCTGATGCTGCCGGGCTTCTTCGCCGTGATCCTGCCCATCACCACCTTCGTCGTGGTGCTGTTCGTCTATGTGCGGATGAACAGCGACCGCGAATTGGTGGTGATGCGCGCCGCCGGCCTGTCCCAGCTCCGCCTGGCCCGGCCGGGCGTGATGCTGGCGCTGATGGCGGTGGGGGTCGGCTACCTGCTGAACCTCTGGCTCGTGCCCATGTCCCACACCGCCTTCCGCATCTGGCAGTTCGAGATCCGCAACCAGATGGCCGCGATCCTGGTGCAGGAAGGCGTCTTCTCCTCCGTCGGCGGGGACCTCACGGTCTATGCGCGGCTGCGCGACCGGGACGGCACGCTGCGCGGCATCCTGGTGCATGATGCGCGCGAACGCGGCGCGCCCGTCACCATCCTGGCGGAGCAGGGCCGCATCTCCGTCGGCCCCAACGGCCCGCGCGTCACGCTGCAGAACGGCGTCCGCCAGCAGATGGAACGCGTGCCGAACCCCGCCCCGGGCACCCCGCCCATGCGGCTCTCGGTCCTCAGCTTCAATGAGAACAGCGTGGACCTCGCCCGCGCCACGCGGCAGGAGGAAGCGCGCTTTCGCGACTCGCGCGAACGCAGCATCCCCGAATTGCTGAACCCGGACCCGGCGGAGGCGCTTCGCCCGCGCGATGTCGCCCGCTTCGTTGGCGAAGCGCATCAGCGCATGTCCGCGCCCCTCACGGCGCTGTCCTTCGCGCTGGTCGGGCTGTCGGTCGCCCTCACGGGCCAGTTCCGCCGCCATGGCGGGGGCCTGCGCCTTGCCACCGGCATCGGCCTGGTGGTCGGGCTGCTGGCGGTGGGGCTGACCATCGGCAACCTGGCGACGCGGGACAACAGCTTCGTCTGGCTGATCTGGGCCCATGCCACGGTGCCCGGCTTCGTCGCGCTGTGGTGGATGCTGGGCGCCCCGGGCCTGCCGCGACCGCGCGCCCTGCCCATGCCCGCCCCGGCCGCTAACGAGGGCACTGGCTGACGCCATGATCCTGACCCCCACCCTGACCGGCTACGTCGCCCGCGCCTTCTTCGGCATGACGCTCGCGATGCTCTGCGCGCTGACCGGGCTGGTGGCGCTGTTCGACTTCATCGAATTGCTGCGCCGCGCCGCGACCCGCCCCGATGTCGGCTTCGCCATCGCGCTGGAGATCGCGAGCCTGCGGCTGCCCTTCGTCGCCCTCCAGATCCTGCCCTTCTCCATCCTGCTGGGGGGGATCGTCGCCTTCTGGCGGCTCACGCGCTCCTCCGAGCTCATCGTCGCGCGCGCGGCCGGCATTTCCGCCTGGGGGTTCCTGACCGGGCCGCTGGTAGTGGCGATGCTGCTTGGCATGGTCGCGACCGGCGCCATCTCCCCCATCTCCTCCGCTTTGCTGTCGCGGGCCGAAAGGCTGGACCAGACCTTCCTCCGCACCGGCGGCGGCATGACGGCACTGGCCGGCGGGCGGCTCTGGCTGCGCCAGGCGGACCGGGAGCTGGAGGCGAATGGCGTCGCCATCCTCTCCGGCCGCCCCGTCGCCATGCGCGCACCCGGGGAGCCCATCCCCCGCGCCGGCGCGCGCTTCGAATTGCAGGAGGTCTCGGTCTGGCGCCTGACCGCCGGCGACCAGCCCTTGTCCCGCATCGAGGCCCCGCGCGCGCGCCTGACCAACGGCGCCTGGGTGATCGAGGATGCGGTGGCCTTCGGCGCCGACCGCATCGCCAAGCCCGTCGGCACCATCAGCCTGCCGACGGAACTGACCCCCGACCGCATCCAGGACAGCTTCGCCTCCCCGGAGACGCTCGATTTCTGGGCCCTGCCCGGCTTCATCGCGGTGCTGGAGGAAGCGGGTTTTTCCGCCGTCCGCCACCGCATCCAGTTCCAGACGCTGCTGGCCCTGCCGGTGCTGGCGCTGGCCATGGCGCTGCTCGCCGCCGGCTTTTCCATGCGCCAGACCCGGCGCGGCGGCGTTGCGCAGATGATCGGCGGTGGCGTCGCCGCCGGATTCGCCCTGTTCGTCGTGGACAAGGTCAGCAATGAATTCGGGGAGGCGGGGTCCCTGCCGGTGGTGCTCGCCGCCTGGGCGCCCACCGTCGCGGGATTGCTGCTGGCCCTGGCACTTCTGCTGCACCTGGAGGATGGTTGATGCGTCAGCCCGGCGGCCGATCGGGAAAGCTGCCCCCGCCGCTGCGCGCGCCCGGCGGGACGCCCGCGGGCCTGCGGCCGCGCCGCGCGCCGCTGCCAGCCCCTGCCCCCGCCTGCGTGATGGCGCCTCCGCCCGTGGCCCGCACCCGCTCCCGCCTCCTGCTCGGCACCGCCATGGCCGCGGCCTGGCTGGTGCTGCTGCCCGCCATCCCCGCCGCCCCCCAGGGCTTCGGCGGCTTCGGGCGCAGCGCCAACAGCGACGAACCCGTCACCTTCACGGCGGAGGAGGTCGAATACGACCAGGCCGCCAATACCGTGACCGCCCGCGGCCGGGTGGAAGCCTGGCAGGGCGACCGCGTGCTGCGCGCCGATGAATTCACCTACAACCGCGAAACCGGCGTGGCCGTCGCCACCGGCAATGTCGCGCTGATCGAACCAGACGGGCAGACCCTGTTCGCCGACCGCGCCGAACTCCAGGGCGGCATGCGCGACGCGGCGATCGAAGGCATCCGCGGCCTGCTCGCCTCCAATGCCCGCCTGGCCGCCGCCGGGGCGCGGCGCACCGGCGGCACGGTCACGGATCTGGCGCGCGTGGTCTATTCCTCCTGCGATCTCTGCGCCGAGGACCCGACCCGCCCGCCGCTCTGGCAGCTCCGCGCCCGGGTCGCGACGCTCGACAGCGTGGACCAGCGCGTGCGGTACCGGGATGCGGCCGTGCAGTTCGCGGGCTGGCCGGTGCTCTACACCCCCTATTTCAGCCATGCCTCGCCGGATGCGCCCCGCGCCTCGGGCTTCCTCTCCCCCACGCTCGGCACCACAAGGCTGCTCGGCGCCTTCGCGGAGATCCCCTACTACTGGGCGATCGACGACCATTCCGACGCGACCATCACCGCGACGCTGTCCGAGAAGCAGGTCCCCAACCTCGGCGGCGCCTATCGCCGGCGCTTCAACAATGGCGACCTGACGGTGGAAGGCTCCATCGGCGCGCTGGATGGGACGGAGGCCGACGGTACCGGCGGTCACCTGTTCTCCCGCGGCCGCTTCTCGCTGGATGAGAACTGGCGCGCGGGCTTCGGCCTCAACCGCGCCTCGTCCCGCGAATACCTCCGCGCCTGGCGCTTCGGCGGCCCGCGGGTGCTGACCACCAGCGCCTATCTGGAGGGCTTCTGGGGCGCGGAGGGCTACGCCCGCATCGACAGCATGATCTACCAGGGCCTGGATTCGCAGACGACGACCAGCCAGGTGCCCGTGGTGCTGCCGCGCGGCTATGCGGACTACATCTTCCCGACCGACAGCCTCGGCGGCAATTTCTCGGTCGATGCCTCGGGCTACAGCATCTTCCGCACCACGGGCACGGATACGCGCCGCATCGGCAGCCGCCTGGCCTACGAACTGCCCTTCACCGGGGAAGCCGGGGACCTCTGGACCTTCCGCACCCATGCCGATGTGCTGGGCGGCTGGGTGGATGGCCTGGCGCTGGCGCCCACCTTCGGCGATGCCGGCAGCGATGGCTTCTACGGCCGCGGCCATATCCGCAGCGCGGTGGATTGGCGCATGCCCTTCCTGCGCAGCGCGGGCGACTGGGGTTCGCAACTGATCGAGCCGCGGGTGCAGGTCGTCACCGGCCCCTCCACCGGCGCGCAGACCAGCTTCCCGAACGAGGACAGCCTCGACCTCGAATTCACCGACGCCAACCTCTTCGCCCTGAACCGCTTCCCGGGCCGGGACCGGCTGGAAGGCGGCACCCGCGTGGATGCGGCGCTGCGCGGCGCCTGGTTCTTCCCCAATGGCGGGCAGCTCGAAGCCCTGGGCGGCCGGTCCTTCCGCGCGGCGACGGATGCGACCTTCCCGCAGGGCTCGGGGCTGGAGAACCGGTCCTCCGACTGGGTCGGCCGCGTGCGCCTGGCGCCGGTGCCCTGGCTGGAACTCGTCGGCCGGTCGCGGCTGGACCGGGAGACGACGGAACCCCGGCTCTGGGACGCCAGCGCCACCGTCTTCGGCGGCCCCTTCTCCCTCACCGGCGGCTATTTGCTGACCAATCCCGCGCCCAACATCACGACCAGGAAGCGGGAGGAGGTGTCGATCGGCGGCTCGCTCCGCCTGAACGAGAACTGGCGCATCGGCGCCTTCGGCCGCTACGACATCGCCCTCGACCGTGCCGTCAGCGGTTCCGCCAGCGCGATCTACGAGGATGAGTGCCTGATCTTCGAGACCCGCTTCGCCCGCAACCGGGCGCAGGACCCGACCACAGGCCGTGACTATGCCGGCGGCACGCTGCTTCTGTTCCGCATCAGCCTGAAGACGGTCGGCGATTTCGGATTCCGCGCATTGTGACGAAGCGCTTCCCCCCGGCAGGGCACGATCGCGCCCTTCCCATCGCCCCCCCGCACGCCTAGGAAAGCGCCATGCGTCAGACCGCCCGTGCCCTGCTGCTGCTCCCCGCCCTCGCCCTGCCGGTCATGGCGGTGCCGGGGATGCCCGCCCTGGCCCAAGGCCCAACGGCGGCTGCTCCGGCCGGGCCAGCAGGCGCCACCAACGGCATCGTCGCCGTCATCAACGGGGATATCGTCACCCGCGGCGACGTGGATGGGCGACGCCGCCTTTTCGCGCTGAATGCCGGGCTGCCGGCATCGCCGGAGGTGCTGGAACGCCTGACGCCCCAGGTCACGCGCCTGCTGGTGGATGAACGCCTGCGCCTGCAGGACGTGCAGCGCCGCCGCATCCCCGTGACGGACACCGACATCGCCCAGGCCGTCGCGGAACTGGAACGCCGCAACAATTTGCAGGCCGGCGGCCTGGTGGCCCAGCTGCGCCGCGCCGGCGTCGAACCCCGCGTGCTCTACGACCAGCTTCGCGTGCAGATCGGCTGGGCGCGGCTGCTGCGCCAGATCCTCGGCCCGCAGGCCCAGCCCAGCGATGAGGAGGTGGCGGAGCAGATCGCCCTCCAGCGCGCCCGCGTCGGCCAGCCCGAATTCCTGGTCAGCGAGATCTTCATCCCCGTGGACGATCCCGCTGAGGAAGCCGAGGTCCGCCGCTTCGTGGATGAGGTCGTCTCCCAGCTTCGCCGCGGCGTCCCCTTCCCCGTCGCCGCCACCCAGTTCAGCCAGGCCCAGACCGCGCTGCAGGGCGGCGACCTCGGCTGGGTGGGGCTGGAGGCGCTGGACCAGGACGTGGCCCGCATCGTCGGCCAGATGCCCCCCGGCGCCATCAGCAACGCCATCCCCGTCCCCGGCGGCTTCCAGATCGTGGCACTGCGCCAGCGGCGAGAGGTCGGCCGCGACCTGGCGACGATGCTGACGCTGCGCCAGGCCTTCTTCCCCTTCGCCTCCCCCCTCAACCCGCAGGAGCCCACGGCCCAGCAGGTGGCCGTGGTGGAACGCGCCCGCGCGCTGGCCGCCAGCGCCCGCAGCTGCGAGGCAGTGGACCAGGCCGCCCGCGCCGCCGGCAGCGGACGGGACCCCGATCCCGGCCCGGTGCGCCTGGAAGGCGTGCAGCCGCCGGCGCTCCGACAGCTCATCGGCGGCCTCGCCCCCGGCCGCGCCAGCCAGCCCGTGATCGCGCCCGACGGCGTCGCCATCATCATGGTCTGCACGCGGGAGACCCGGAACCAGGCGGAGGTCACGCCCGAGGTGGCCCGCCAGCAGCTGCTGCGCGACCGCGTCGAACTGCTCTCCCGCCAGCTCCAGCGCGACCTCCGCCGCCGCGCCCAGATCGAGATGCGCAGCTGACGGGCAAGGCAGCGTCGGCGTGAGCACGGCGCTTCCCTCGCTGCGCGACACCATCGCGCGGCACGGGCTCGATGCCCGCAAGTCGCTCGGCCAGCATTTCCTGCTGGACCAGAACCTGTGCGACCGCATCGCCACCCTGGCCGGGGACCTGACGGGGCGCCATGTGCTGGAAGTCGGCCCCGGTCCCGGCGGGCTGACCCGCGCGCTGCTGGCCTCGCCCGCCGCCGCCGTCCTGGCCGTGGAACTCGACCGCCGCGCCATCGCCGCCCTGGCGGAACTGTCGGACGCCTATCCCGGCCGCCTGACGGTGCTGGAGGCCGATGCCACGACCATCGACGCCGTGGCGCTGCTGCCGGCACCGCGAAAGATCATCGCCAACCTGCCCTACAACGTGGCGACGCCCCTGCTGGTGGGCTGGCTGCGGAATGCGCGCCACTTCGAATCCATGGCGCTGATGTTCCAGCAGGAAGTGGCGGAACGCATCTGCGCCGCGCCGGACACGGATGCCTATGGCCGCCTCGGCGTCCTCGCCCAATGGCGCTGCCAGGCGCGCTTCCTGCTGAGCCTGCCGCCCGGTGCCTTCAGCCCGCCACCGAAAGTCCATTCCGCCGTGGTCGGCCTGGTGCCCCACCCCGACGACCCGGGGCCCGAGTTGTTCGCCACCATGGAACGCCTGACTGCCGCCGCCTTCGGCCAGCGCCGCAAGATGCTGCGCGGATCGCTGAAATCCCTCGGCCAGGCCGAGGCGCTGCTGGACACCGCCGCCATCGCCGGCGACCGCCGGGCCGAGACGCTGACCATCCCCGAATTCGACCGCCTGGCCCGGGCCCTGTTTGCCCGCGGCTGAAAAGAGGACCGTCCATGCTGCCCCCCAAGCCAACCCTCTGCTTCGCCCATGTCGCCTACCGCTTCGCCGAACGCTACGCCGAGCGCGGCGGCACGCTGCCGCATTTCGAGGTCCGCAGCCTGGACGAACTGGAAGCGCGGATCGGCGAGGCCGATGTCCTCCTCGTCTCCGGCATGTGGCGCAACCACCTCGCGGTGAAGGCGCCGCGCCTGAAGTTCATCCAGTCCATCTCCGCGGGCGTGGACCAGTATGACCGCGCGGTGCTGGCCGGCGCCGGCATCCGCCTCGCCTCCGCCCAGGGCGCCAACGCCAATGCGGTGTCGGAACACGCAATCTCCCTGATCCTCGCCATCGCCCGCCGCCTGCCGGAAGCCCGCGACAACCAGGCCCGCAAGCACTGGCGCGGCATGATCGGCGACCTCACGAAGCGAGAGGATGAGCTGGGCGGCAAGACCCTGCTGGTGGTCGGCATCGGCCGCATCGGCGGGCGCCTGGCCCGCCTGGCCAAGGCCTTCGGCATGAATGTCATCGGCCTGCGCCAGGACCCCGCCAAGGGATCGGAAGGCGCCGACGAGATCCATGGCATGGGCGCGCTGATGGCCCAGCTTCCCCGCGCCGACTACGTGGCGCTCACCTGCGCGCTGACGCCGGAGACCCGCGGCCTGATGGGCGCCGCCCAATTCGCCGCCATGAAGCCGGCCGCCACCCTGGTGAACGTCGCCCGCGGCGCCGTCTGCGTGGAGCCCGACCTGATCGCCGCCCTCGCCTCCGGCCATCTCGGCGCCGCCGCGCTCGACGTCACGGCGGAGGAACCGCTGGCCGAGGCATCCCCCCTCTGGTCCATGCCCAACGTCTTCATCACCCCCCACACGGGCGGGGAGACGCGGGCCTATGAAGGCAATGTCCTCGACCTGATGGAGGAGAACCTCACGCGCCTCCACGCCGGCGAGACCACGCTGAAGAACCAGGTGGTCTGACCGGCACCAGTGACCTTCGGCCGGCTTTACGCCGGCCGAGGGGGCCGTCACCCGTTCACGGCGGTCCCGCCATTCGGGTGGATCACCTGCCCGCTGATGTACGAACTATCCAGGCTGCTCGCGAGGAAGATGTAGGCCGGCGCCACCTCGTCCGGCTGCCCCGCGCGCCCCATCGGCGCGCTCGCCCCGTGCTCCGCCGTCCGCGCCTCGGAAAAACTCGCGGGGATCAGCGGCGTCCAGATCGGCCCCGGCGCCACGCCATTCACCCGGATCTTCCTCTGCTGCAGCGACTTCGCCAGGCTGCGCGTGAAGGCCAGGATCGCGCCCTTGGTGCTGGCATAGTCGATCAGCGTCGGATTGCCCTGATAGGCCGTGATGCTGGTCGTGTTGATGATGGCCGATCCCTCCGCCATGTGCGGCAGCGCAGCCCGCGTCACCCACATCATGCCGAGGATGTTGGTGCGGAAGGTCCGCTCCACCTGCTCGGTCTGGATCTGCGAAAAATCCTCGCAGACATGCTGCTCGGCCGCGTTGTTCACCAGCACGTCGATCCGGCCGAGTTCACCGACCACGCGCTGCACCAGCACGTCGCAGACCTGCGCATCGCCGATATCGCCGGCAATCGCGACCGCCCGGCGCCCCTCGGCCTCGATCAGCCGCTTCGTATCCGCCGCATCCTCGCTTTCATCGAGGTAGAGGATCGCGACATCCGCCCCCTCCTTCGCGAAGCCGATCGCGACCGCGCGGCCGATGCCGCTGTCGCCCCCCGTCACCAGCGCGACCTTGCCCGCCAGCTTGCCGGAGGGCTTCCAGTTCCTCATCGCGGAGTCGGGACGAGGCTCCATCTCGGCCTCGATGCCGGGCTGGTGGGACTGGCGCTGGCGGGGCTGCGGCGTGTCGGGCATGGCGGCGTTCTCCTGGTTATCTCCAGGCAACGGCGCGCCCCACCCCAAGTTCACCTCCGCCCGCGGAACGTCAGCCCTTCCGCTGTCCCCCATGCCGCTCCGGCTCCAGCCGGGCCTTGAGATAGGCCAGCAGCGGAAAGGCCCCCGTGCAGAGCGCCAGCAGCACGCCCCAGCCGCCCTCCCGATATCCCTTGCGGGACACGTAGCTCTTCCACACCCGGGACACGAAACGCCGGAGGTTGTCGGGCATGGACCCGATATCCCCCTGCGCGATCAAATCCGCCGCCTTGGCCGAGGAATACTTGTCCAGCCGCCGCAGCATGTCGGAAATGTCCCGGTCCACCAGGTGGATCAGCGCGCCCTCCGTGATCTTCGGGCCCTCCTTCCCCACCCAGTCCAGCCCCGGATGCACCCGCTGCGCGCGCCAGCTCTTGGCGCCCTTGCGGAACAGCCGCGGCACCGACGTGGTCCCGAAGCTTCCCGCCCAGCCATACCGCACCAGCCGATCGCCGACATAATTGTCCACCGGCACCTGGTGCCAGGCATGGGTCGAGGTCCCGATCACCCGCCGCACGGCCGCGGCCAGAGGCGGACTCACCCGCTCATCCGCATCGACCTCCAGCACCCAATCGCTGGCACAGGCCGCAATGCCGGCATTCCGCCGCGCACCCTCCAGGTCCCAACCACCCTCGACCACCCGCGCGCCCGCCGCGCGCGCGATCGCGGCACTGGCATCGGTCGTGCGATCCAGGACGACGACGACCTCATCCGCAAACGCGACAGACGCGAGGCAGTCCGGCAGCCGCTCGGCCTCGTTGCGGGCGACGATGAGGGCGGAGAGGGTCGGGGTGGTGCTCATGTGGCCGCAGGGGGGCGCTGCCCCCCTGCACCCCCCGCCAAGGGGCAGCGGCCCCTTGGAACCCATGACTTGATGGGTGGGAAGGGAGGGGGCGTCACAGGCGCTCCCTTCGAATCAGGGCTACCGCGCCCCCTCCCTTCCCACCCATGAACGGTGGTCCAGGAGGCCCCGTCCAGCGCATGCGCCGGACCCTGGCGGGTGGGGTGCGGGGAGGGCAGAGCCCTCCCTGCGGTCAACACGCGCTCACGCCGTCCTGTCGCCCCCGCCCGTCGCCAGCGCGGCCTGCGCGGCCGCCAGGCGGGCGACGGGGACGCGGTAGGGGGAGCAGGAGACGTAGTCGAGCCCGACCGAGCCGCAGAAGTGGATGGAGGCCGGGTCGCCGCCGTGTTCGCCGCAGATGCCGAGCTTGAGGTCCGGCTTGGCCTTGCGGCCCTTCTCGGCCGCGATCCGCACCAGGGCGCCGACGCCTTCGATGTCGATGGAGACGAAGGGGTCTTTCGGCAGGATCCCCTTCTCGACGTAGAACGGAAGAAACTTGCCGGCGTCGTCGCGGGACAGGCCGAAGACGGTCTGCGTCAGGTCGTTGGTGCCGAAGCTGAAGAAATCGGCGCTTTCGGCGATGGTGTCGGCGGTGAGGGCCGCGCGGGGCAGTTCGATCATCGTCCCCACCTGGTAGACGATGTGGTAGCCGCTTTCCGCGAAGACTTCCTGCGCCACCTTGTCCACCTGGGCGCGAGTGATTTCCAACTCGCGCCTGGTCATGACCAGCGGGATCATGATTTCCGGCACCGGCGCCGCGCCGGTTTCCTTGCCGGTCTGCACGGCCGCTTCGAAGATCGCGCGGACCTGCATCTCGTAGATCTCGGGGTAGGTGACGCCGAGGCGGCAGCCGCGGTGGCCGAGCATCGGGTTGGCTTCCGAGAGGTCGGCCACGCGCCGCTTCATCAGCGCGACATCGGCGCCGAGGCTTTCGGCAACCTCCTCGATCTCGCTTTCCTTGTGCGGCAGGAATTCATGCAGCGGGGGGTCGAGCAGCCGGATCGTCACCGGCAGCCCCGCCATGATCCGGAAGAGTTCGAGAAAATCCTTCCGCTGGAAGGGAAGAAGGCGGGAGAGCGCGTCGCGCCGACCTTCCTCCGTCTCCGCCATGATCATGTGCCGGACGGCGCCGATGCGCTCCGGGTCGAAGAACATGTGTTCGGTGCGGCAGAGGCCGATGCCTTCCGCGCCGAACTTGCGCGCGGTCTCGGCGTCCAGCGGCGTTTCGGCGTTGGCGCGCACCTTCATCTTGCGCACGCCGTCGGCCCATTCCATCAGCGTCGCGAAGTCGCCGGACAGCTTGGGCTCGATCATCGCGACGGTGCCGGCGAAGACCTCGCCCGTCGCGCCATCGAGGGTGATGGTATCCCCCGCGATCAGCCGCTTGCCGCCGGCGGACATGGTCTGCTGCGCGTAGTCCACGCTGATCGTGCCGGCGCCGGCCACGCAGGGTCGGCCCATGCCGCGGGCGACGACGGCCGCGTGGCTGGTCATGCCGCCGCGCGTCGTCAGGATGCCCTTGGCCGCGTGCATCCCGTGGATGTCCTCGGGCGACGTCTCGATTCGCACCAGGATGACGGCCTCGCCCTTGGCGGCGCGGACCTCGGCCTCATCCGCCGAGAAGACGATGACGCCGCAGGCGGCGCCAGGCGATGCCGGCAGGCCCTTGGCGAGTGCCTTGCGCGGCGCCTTGGGATCGAGCGTCGGGTGCAGAAGCTGGTCCAGCGACTTGGGATCGACTCGCTTCACCGCTTCCGTCCGGTCGATCAGCCCTTCGCGCGCCATGTCGACCGCGATCTTGAGGCTGGCCGCCGCGGTGCGCTTACCGTTGCGCGTCTGCAGCATATAAAGCTTGTTCTGCTGGACCGTGAATTCGATGTCCTGCATGTCGGCGTAATGCTTCTCGAGCTTCGCGCGAACCTCGATGAGTTCCGCGTAGGCCTTCGGCATCACGGTTTCCATGGACTTCTCGCCCGGCTTCGCGCGGGCCTCCGCCATGGGCTGGGGCGTGCGGATGCCGGCGACGACGTCCTCGCCCTGCGCATTCACCAGGTATTCGCCGTAGAAGAAATTCTCGCCCGTGCTGGGGTCGCGCGTGAAGCAGACGCCCGTGGCGCAGTCGCTGCCCATGTTGCCGAAGACCATCGCCTGCACGTTCACGGCGGTGCCCCATTGCGCGGGGATGTCGTGGAGGCGGCGGTAGGTGTTGGCGCGCGGGTTCATCCACGAACCGAAGACGGCGCCGATGGCGGCCCAGAGCTGCGCGTGGGGGTCCTGCGGGAAGGGCTTGCCGGTGACTTCCGCCACCATCTCCTTGTAGCCATCCACCACCCGGTGCCAGTCCTGTGCGACCAGCTGCGTGTCCTCATCCACGCCCTTGTCCATCTTCACATGTTCGATGATCTCCTCGAACCGGTGATGGTCCACGCCGAGCACGACGGAGCCGAACATCTGGATGAAGCGGCGGTAGCTGTCCCAGGCGAAGCGCGCATCGCCGGAGGCGACGGCGAGCCCATCCACGGTCGCGTCGTTCAGGCCGAGGTTCAGGACGGTGTCCATCATCCCCGGCATGGAGACCCGCGCGCCGGAGCGGACGGAGACCAGCAGCGGCTTGTGGTGGTCGCCGAACTTCGCGCCGACCGCGTTTTCCACCAGCGCCAGCGCCTTGTTGACGCTGTCCAGCAGTTCCGGCGGGTAGGATTGGCCGTGGTCGTAGTAGTAGGTGCAGACCTCGGTGGTGATGGTGAAGCCGGGGGGGACCGGCAGGCCGATGCTCGCCATCTCCGCGAGGTTGGCGCCCTTGCCACCCAGGAGGTTCCGCATGTCCGCGCGGCCCTCATTGTGACCGGCGCCGAAGCTGTACACCCACTTCGTCATTGGACGGCGTTCTCCTGCAAACTGCGTGGCTGTTCGCGAAGGACTGCCACCACACCCCGGCCGAGGCAATCCTCGTGCCGGGGAAGCGGGGGCGCCTGGACGTCAGCCCTCGATCCGGGAAAAGTCAGCCACCGCATCCATGCTGGCGCGGAGCCGTGCGAGCAAGCGTAGCCGGTTGCGTCGGAGTTCCGGAACGGGGTCGTTCACGGTGACGCGGTCGAAGAAGGCATCAAGTGGGCCTCTCAGCGCCGCTAGGGCCGACATGGCAGAAATGTAATTTTCCGAACCCAACGAGGCCGTGACGGCGGGCGCCGCTTCATCGAGGGCGGCGCCCAGCGCCTGCTCCTCCGGCGCCGTCAGCAGGCCAGCCTCGATGGCGCCCTGGTGGGGGCCGTCCTTCTTCTCCTCGATACGGAGGATGTTGGCCGCGCGCTTATAGGCGGCGAGGAGATTGGGCCCGTCGGCGCCTTCCACCAGCGCCTTCAGCGCATCCGCGCGGGCCAGTAGGCGGACCAGATCGTCCTCGCCGCCCGCGCCGAAGGCGGCGGCGACGAGGTCATGGCGGGCGCCTTCCGCGCGGAGCTGCACGCGGAGGCGATCGGCCAGGAAATCCACCAGCCCCGCGCCGAAGGCCGCGACCATGGGCGGATGCGCGCTGCCCTTCGGCGCCTGGTAGCCCGCGCGCAGCTTCTCCTGCGCCACCGCCATGCCGAATTCGGGATTGGCCGTCATGCCGACCGCCTGCGGAAACCCGAAGAAGGCTTCCCCGATCACATCGCCGAGGCGAAGCCGCAGCCCGTTCTCCCGCAGGATGCGGATCACGCCGAGTGCCGCGCGGCGCAGCGCGAAGGGGTCGCCCGACCCCGTCGGCCGTTCATCGACGGCGAAGAAGCCCGCCAGCGTGTCCAGCTTGTCCGCCAGCGCCACCGCGATGGCCACCGGCTCGTTGGGCACCGCATCCCCCGGCCCCATCGGCCGGTAATGCGCGGCGATGGCTTCCGCGACGCGCGGGTCCTCACCCTGATGCAGCGCGTAGTAGCGCCCGATCACGCCCTGCAATTCCGGGAATTCACCGACGAGGCCTGAGGCCAGGTCTGCCTTGGCCAGTTCCGCCGCCCGCGCCGCCAGCCCTGCATCCGCGCCGACCAGCGGCGCCAGGTGGCGCGCCAGCTTCACCAGCCGTTCGACGCGCTGCCCCTGCGTGCCCAGCTTGGCGTGGAACACCACGGTCGAGAGCTTCGGCAGGAAGCTTTCCAGCCGCTGCTTGCGGTCCTGGTCCCAGAAGAAGCGGGCGTCGGAGAGGCGCGCGCGCAGCACGCGCTCATTCCCCGCCACCAGCGTCGCGCCGCCATCCAGCGCCGCGATGTTGGCGACCAGCGCGAAGAAGGGCGCCGCGCCGCCATCCGGCTTCACCAGCGAGAAATAGCGCTGGTTCACCCGCATGGTCGTCCGCATGAGTTCCGGCGGCAAATCCATGAAGGCGTCGTCGATGCGCCCGAGCAGCGGCACCGGCCATTCCACCAGCCCCGCCACTTCCTCCAGCAGCCCCCGGTCCGGCACGATCGCCACGCCCTGCGCGGCCGCCAGGCGGTTCATGCCGTCCTCGATGATGCGCATGCGCTCCTGCGCATCCGGCACCACGAAGCGGTCCCGCAGCCCGGCCTCGTAATCCGCCAGCCCCGTCACCGCGAAGGCGCCGCCCTTGCCGGCATGGGCGGCCATGATGCGGTGGCCTTCGGTCTCGTTGCCGCTCACCAGGCCCGGCAGTTCCTCGATCGCGAAGGGCACCACCTGGCCGTCCAGCACACACAGCACCCGATGCAGCGGCCGCACCCAGGTGAAGGGGCCGTTCCAGCGCATCGATTTCGGCCAGCCGAAGCCCCGGATCAGCCCCGGCATGGCCGAGGCCACCAGCGAAGCCGCCGTCACCGTCGCCCCCGGCTTCTGCAGCACCCAGAACCCGTTCTGCTCTGCGAGCATGTCACGGGATGCCCCGTGCTTCTTCAGGAAGCCATCGAGGGCCGCCGGCGGCGCGGAGGTGCGCGGGCCGCGTTCCTCCTTCCCCTCCGTCGTCACCTCGGCCCGCAGGGTCGCGGACAGGCCGATCCGCCGCGGCCCGTAGAAGGGCTTCGGCGCCCCTTCGAGGACAGGCGCCACGGCGGCGGCGAAGACTCGCGAAAGATCTTCCGCCCCCCGCGCCTGCATCCGCGCGGGGATTTCCTCGGAGAACAGTTCAAGCAGCAGTTCAGGCATGGCCTAGATGGCCCTCTTCACATCGGTCTGGGCGAAATCATCGCCCTTGAACAGCAACGGCTCGCCCCGTTCCTGCGCCAGGGCGTAGGAGAAGCAGTCGCCAAGATTGAGCTTCGCGGGGTGCCGCCCCTTGCCGAAGCGGCGCCAGCCATCGCGGGCCAGTTCCGCCTGATTCGCGCTGACCGGCACAACAGCCGCGTTCACGCTGCGCAGCAGGTCATTCAGGTCACGCCCCAGTTCAGCGCCGCCCCGGCCCTCCACGACCATGGTCGCCTCCACCAGCGTCGCCGCGGAGATGGCACAATCCCCAGCAGCGAGCGCCATGGCATCCGCATAGGATTGCGCGTCGGGTTCCTGGGACAGGATGGCGAACAGCGCCGAGGTGTCGAGGATCAAACGGGCACGCCATTCTCGTCATACAGGTCGGAGTGGTCGCTGGTCCGCAGATGCGGCGGAATGCGCGCGGCGGCGCGTGCGCCGATCGCCATCAGTTCCGCCGCCAGGGCCTTCCGATCCGCCTGCTTCTCCGCCCGCGCCCGTGCCAGCCGGTCCCGCACCGCTTCCCGCAGCGCGCCCGTCGTGCTGGTGCCCAGCATTTCCGCCAGCGCCTTCGCCTCCGCGATCAGCGCCTCGTCCTTGATGTTCAACTGCCCCATGGCGCCACCCCGACGGTAGAAACCGCCATCAACATGGTAGAATGGCCAGGCCTGGGCAAGCTCAAACCCGTTCCCCCGCCACCCAGGCCTCGCAGCACGCCTTCGCCAGCGCGCGGACGCGGCCGATATAGGCGGCGCGTTCGGTCACGCTGATGGCGCCGCGGGCGTCCAGCAGGTTGAAGCGGTGGGACGCCTTGATGCACTGGTCATAGGCCGGCAACGCCAGCGGCGGGTCATAGGCCAGGAGGGACAGGCACTCGCGCTCGGCGTCGGCAAAATGCTGGAACAGCATCCCCGTGTCCGCACCCGAGAAATTGTGGTGGGAGTATTCGACCTCCGCCCGGTGGAACACGTCCCGGTACTTCACGCCGCGCCCATTGAAATCGAGCTCGTACACGTCATCCACGTCCTGGATGAACATCGCGAGCCGTTCCAGCCCGTAGGTCATCTCGAAGCTCGGCACCTCGCAGGTGATGCCGCCGACCTGCTGGAAATAGGTGAACTGGCCCACCTCCATCCCGTCGCACCAGATCTCCCACCCCAGCCCCCAGGCGCCGAGCGTCGGGCTCTCCCAGTCATCCTCCACGAAGCGGAAGTCGTGCTTCATCGGATCGAGGCCGAGGTCCCGGTAGCTGGCCAGCAGCAGATCCTGCGCATCGCGCGGGGACGGCTTCATGATGACCTGGTACTGGTAGTAGTGCTGCAGCCGGTTCGGGTTCTCTCCGAAGCGGCCATCCGACGGGCGGCGGGATGGCTGCACATAGGCCGCCGCCCAGGGCTTCGGCCCCAGCGCGCGCAAGGTCGTCGCGGGGTGGAAGGTGCCCGCGCCAACTTCCATGTCGTAGGGCTGCAGGATCAGGCAGCCCTGCGCGCTCCAGAACCTGTGGAGGCGCAGGATGATTTCCTGGAAGGACGGCGCTTTGTCGGACATGCGGGGGCGGATCTTGCCGGGGGAGGTTTCAGGCGTTCATTACCCCCGGCGCCGGGAAGCCGGCAAGCAACCTCGCCGGAGCCCCACCCCATGCACCCGACCGAAGCCCTGATCCGCCGCTACTACGCCGCCTTCAATGCCGGCGACCGCGCCGCGATGCTGGCCCTGCTGCATGATCAGGTGGCGCATGACCCGAACCAGGGGACGCGGCGCATCGGCAAGCAGGCATTCACGCAATTCCTCGCCCGCATGGACGGCGCCTATGCCGAACAGCTCGAGGATATCGTCGTGATGGTGGACGCCACCGGCACCCGCGCCGCGGCCGAGTTCACCGTGGTGGGCCGGTATCTCCGCACCGATGAAGGCCTGCCCGAGGCGCGCGGCCAGACCTACCGAATCCCCGCCGGCGCCTTCCTGGCGGTGGAGGGCGCCCTCATCAGCCGCATCACCACCTACTACAACCTCGAGGACTGGATCGCTCAGGTCTCGGCCTGAGACACGACATCGAGGATCAGCCGCGCCAACTCCCCCGGCGCCTCGATCGGCACCATGTGGCCGCTGCCCTCGATGATGTGCAGCCGCGCGCCGGGGATGCCCGCGGCGATCTCGCGCGCTTCCTCCACGCTGCGGAGCGCATCCTGCGCGGCGGCCACCACCAGGGTCGGGCAGGCGATCCCGCCCAGCCGGTCGTCGAAAGGCGGGCGCGGCATCATCGTCTGCCGCAGGAAGACCTCGCCGCCCAGCCGGTCCCCCATCGCCCGCAGCCGGTCCACCAGCGCGGCATCGCCGGCGCGGCCAGGGTGCAGGCCGCGGGCGATGGCGGCGCGGCTCATGCCCCGGAAGGCTTGCCCCTCCGGCCGTCCCGCGATGGCCTGGCGCCTGGCCTGCTGGGACGCGCTCTCCCCCCGCGCGGAGGTCGCGACCAGCACCAGCGCCCGCACCCGGCCCGGCGCCATCCGCGCCACTTCCCGCGCCACGAAGCCGCCCATGGAAAAGCCCACCAGCACGAAGCGTTCGGGGGCGCCTGCCAGCACCCGCGCCGCCATGCCCTCGATGGTGTCGTCCTGGAACAGGTCGCCGTGATGCACCGGGCCGATCGGCGCCAGCAGCGGCGCCAATTCGTCCCACATCCCCGCATCCAGCATGAAGCCGGGCAGCAGCACCACGCCCATCGCCAACCCACCCCCTTGCGCGCCGCCCGCGCCGGGGCGGAGGCTACCCCGGCGCCCTCAAGGAATCACGCCCATGCCCGAGATCATGGTCTTCGCCGCCACCGGCCGCACCACCGAACAGAAGCGCGGCCTGGCGCGCGACCTGACCGACGCCATGGTGAAGAATTTCGGCGTGCCGGCCGAAAGCGTCACCGTCCAGATCATCGAATCGCCCAAGGATTCCAAGGCCAAGGGCGGCATCCTGTTCTGCGATCGCTGACGGCTCCTATGCCGGCACCACCATGAAATTCTCGTTGGAGGGATAGCGGCGGAACGTCGCCCGCACCCCATAGCCCAGCCGCGCCAGCCATTGCCGGAAGGGCGCGGCGTTGCGGTTATGCACCTCGATGAACATGCGCGGCCGCCAGGTGGCGATCAGCCCCTCCAGCCCCGCCAGCACGCCGAGTTCCATCCCCTCCACATCCAGCTTGATGAAGTCGATCCGCCGCCCCGCCAGCAGATCGTCGCCGCGCCGCAGCGGGATGGTGGCGCCGGCGGCATCCAGCACCAGGCCGGAGCCGCCCAGATTGTTCGGCGGCACCACGGCGCGCGCCATGCCCTCCGCCTCCGCCAGCCCGAAGCCCAGAAGGCTGGCATCCACCCGCGATGCCAGGTCGTTCAGCAGCAGGTTGAGGCGCAGGATCTCGATGGCCGGCGGATTGGGCTCGATCACCACCACGCCGGCGGGCGCCAGGAACTTCGAGACA
Organism: Falsiroseomonas sp.; assembly: GCF_051859025.1. Classification (GTDB taxonomy): domain Bacteria; phylum Pseudomonadota; class Alphaproteobacteria; order Acetobacterales; family Acetobacteraceae; genus Falsiroseomonas. The sequence goes on from NZ_JBHYGL010000019.1 coordinate 53,651, forward strand.
TAGACGGCGTGGTTGCCGACATTCGCGCCGATATCGACGTAATGCGCACCGGGCGGGAGATACCGGGCGATGATGGCGATCTCCTCCGCCTCGTAGAACTCGCCGGCGGCATGGTGCTTCTGGATCGCGTCCCGTTCATTCGCAACGAAGAAGCGGATCTCCTCGCCCCCGATGGTGGCGGTGACGACGGAACCATTGATGCGCTTCATCGCCTACAGCCCGAGCCTGGCCCAGGCGGCCCGTTCCTCCACCACCGCCATCGCCCCTTCCGCGATCGCGGCGCCGGACAGCAGGCGCAGCGGCCAGGGCGGGCGCCGGGCGCCAATCGGCACCAGGCGCGCCTTCTCCCCGAACCGGGCGCGGAGGTCAGACGACGCCTCCCCGATCCGGTCCGCCAGGCCAAGCTCCACCGCCCGCCCGCCGGTCCAGAAGCGGCCGGTGAACAACTCATCCTCGCTGGCCTTCAGCGCGGCGCCGCGCCGGCCGCGCACCCAATCCTTGAAGGTCACATGCAAATCGGCCAGCAGCGCCTCCAGCCGCTCGACATCCTTCGGCTTCTCCGGCCCGAAGGGGTCGAGGAAGCTCTTCTCGCCCCCCGCCGTGTGCATCCTGCGGCGCACGCCGATGCGCCCGATCGCCTCCTCCAGCCCGAAGCCCGCGCTGATGACGCCGATGGAGCCGACGATGGAAGCCGGGTCCACCACGATCTCATCCGCCGCGCAGGCCAGCCAATAGCCGCCGGACGCCGCGGCATCCTCGACATAGGCGGTCACGGGCACCTTCTTCTCGTCCGCCAAGCGCCGGATCCGCTGCGCCACCAGGCTGGACTGCACCGGGGAACCGCCGGGTGAATTGATCACCAGCGCGACCGCGGCCAGGCGCTTCAGGCGGAAGGCACGCTCGATCAGCGGCGCCATGCCCTCCGCGCTGATGCCGGGGGAGGAAAGGGGGCCACCGCCGCGGGCGGCGATCACGCCGGAAAGACGCAACACCGCCACCACGGGCGGGCGATCCAGGAAGGGGATTTTCATGGCGGTATAGATGCGTCTCGCGGAATGGCAGACAAGCGGCGGGTGAGTTCGGTGGGGACGGCGCTGCCTTCCCCGGACCCCATCCGCCAGGAGGCAGAGCCTCCTGGACCATCATCAGAACAACACCCCGCCCTTTCCCGCACGCGGCATCGGCGCGATATTGTCCGGACGAATCCCGAGGGACAGCATGGCCAAGGACGATCGCGTCATCATCGCAGGGGCAGGCCCCGTCGGCATGGTCGCCGCCGCCTACCTGGCGGGGGAAGGCATCCCCGTCACCATCGTCGAACAGGCGCAGGACCTGCCCGACGACCTCCGTGCCTCCACCTTCCACCCGCCGACCCTCGACATGCTGGGCCGCTTCGGCGTGGTGCCGACGCTGATCGACCAAGGCCTGGTCTGCCCCTTCTGGCAGTTCCGCGACCGCCACCAGGGCGTGATCGCGACCTTCGAGATGGAGCGCCTGAAGGACGACACCGCCCACCCCTACCGCTTGCAATGCGAACAATGGCGCCTGACGCGCATGCTGCGCGAACAGATGGCCGGCAACCCCGACGTCCAGTTCATCTATGACGCGAAGGCCGACAGCGTCGCGCAGGATGCGGATGGCGTCACGCTGACGATCGAACGCGCGGATGGATCGAAGGAACCGCTCCGCGGCCGCTTCCTCATCGGCGCCGATGGCGCGCGCAGCGCGGTCCGGCGTTCCGTCGGCACGGAATTCCGCGGCCAGACCATCCCGGAAATCTTCCTGTCCCTGTCGACAACCTTCCCCTTCCACGAGCATATCGGCGACCTCGCCAACATCGCCTATATCAGCGATCCGCAGGAATGGTTCGTGCTGCTGCGCACGGCCAGCCTGTGGCGCGTGCTGTTTCCCACCGATCCGAATGAGACGGAGGAACAGATGACCGACCCCGTGCGGATGAATGCGCGCCTCCAGGCCGTGGTCCCCAACCCCGAGGGCTATACCGTCAAGCACCGCACCGCCTATCGCGTGCATGAGAGGGTGGTGGACGAATACGTCCATGGCCGCGTCTTCCTCGCGGGGGATGCCGCCCATATCAACAACCCGCTCGGCGGCATGGGCATGAATGGCGGCATCCACGATGCCTTCAACCTGGCCTCCAAGCTGACCGAGGTCTGGAAGGGCGCCGATGCGTCGATGATGGGCCGCTACGGCCGCCAGCGCCGGAAGGTGGCACTCGACGTCGTGCAGCAGCAGGCGCTGCGCAACCGCCAGATCCTGAACCAGCGGGACCCCGACCAGCGCCGCGCCTACCACGACGAGCTCCGCGCCACCGTCGCCGACCCCACGAAGCACCGCGCCTACCTGCTGCGCAGCGCGATGATCCAGTCGCTGCGCGATCTGGAGGCGGTGGCGTGACGCGCCACCCACGCGCCCTCCCTTCGGCCGCCAAAGGCGGCTCGCGCACAGACCACCACCATCAACCCGCGCAACAGCGCGTAGGCGCGCAGCCAAGCCGGCGGAGCCGGCGCCCGGCGCCTGAGGGCAAGGCATCATGAGCGGTCATCCCGAGGCCGACATCTACCACCGCCAGGGCATGGGCAACACGGCGGGGATGGGCAGGCGCCCGGCCCTCGTCATCGTCGACTACGTCAACGGCTTCGCCGATCCCGAGCATTTCGGCGGCGGCAATATCGGCCCCGCCATCGGGCAGACGGTGAAGCTCCTCGCCTTCGCGCGCCACCATCGCTGGCCGGTCGCGCATACCCGCGTGATCTATGCCGATGACGGGTCGGATGCCGGCGTCTTCACGCTCAAGGCGCCGTCCCTGCTGAAGCTGACGGAACACTCGCCCCTGTCGCAGATCGTGGCGGAGCTCACGCCCGTGGCCGGGGAGCATATCGTCCGCAAGCAGGGGGCATCCGGCTTCTTCGACACCAATCTGGCGTCCTGGCTGCGCTACCAGGGCGCGGATACGGTCGTGGTCGCGGGCTGCACCACATCGGGCTGCGTGCGCGCCACGGTGGTGGACAGCATGCAGCACAATTTCCGCACCATCGTCGCGACGGATTGCGTGGGCGACCGCGCGATCGGCCCGCATGAGGCAAACCTTTTCGACATGGGCCAGAAATACGCTGACCTCATGACGCGCGCGCAGATCGAGGCCGCTTCAGGCTGAAGACGGTCCAGGGCCGTCTCGGCCCTGGCGAGGGGGTGCCAGGGGGGGGGCCGGAGCCTCCCCCCGTGCAACACCCGTCTCAGCCGGCGGGCGTCTTCTCCGCCGGCAAATGCATCCACTCCGGCACCCGCGGTGTCACCACCGCGCCGCCCGCGGACAGCACCACGCCCGCCGCCAGCGCATCCAGCCGCAGCATGGCCAGGCCATGCCCGGCGCGGGCGGATCGCATCTCCCCCACCTCGACGCCATCGCGCATCACCGGCGTGCCGGGCGGCGGCAGGCCGCCCGCCACTGTCACGGGGATGATCCGCCGCTTCAGCAGGCCGCGATACTTGGTCCGGGCCGTCAGCTCCTGGCCCATGTAGCAGCCCTTGGTCCAGGACACGCCGCCGAGTTCGTCGAAGCCGCCTTCCAGCAGCACCGACTTCTCCGGCTCCAGGTCCCGGCTGCCATCGGTCAGCCCCAGCGACAGGCGGTGCACATCCCACGCCGCCTCATCCGCATCGCCGACCGGCGTGCCTCCCAGGATGCGCCATCCCGCCTCCGGCAGCCGCGGGTCCGGCCCGGCAATGCTCCGTGGCGGCGGCAGCGAACCGCCCCAGGCCGCCAGCACCACGAAATCGGCGGAGACATCGCGCAGCGCCACCCGGCTGCGCAGCCGGAAGCGCGTCAGGCGCTGGACCAGGGATGCCGCCTGTTCGCGCTCCACATCCAGCAGCAGGCGGTCGCCATCGGACAGAATGAAGAAATCCGCCAGCCACTTGCCCTGCGGCGTCAGCAGCGCGGCCCAGACGGCCACCCCCGGCACCGCCTTGGTCACGTCGTTGGAGACGAGTCCCTGCAGGAAGGGGATTCGATCCTCCCCCGCCACTTCAACGACTCCACGGCCCGGCAATACGGCGATCGGCATGGGCCACAAGGTGGGCGGGCGAGGCCATGGTTGCAACCGGCAACCCTTCACGGGGGCGGGGTGGGGCCCCACCGCGCCGCGTGCTACGCCATCCCACGATGCGCATCCTTTTCGTCACCTCCACCCGGATCGGCGATGCCGTGCTGTCCACCGGGCTGCTCGACCATCTGCTGCGCGCCCATCCCGGCGCCCGAATCACGGTGGCCTGCGGCCCGGCGGCGGAGGGCGTCTTCGCGCGCATGCCGGGGCTCGAACGCCTGATCGTGCTGCGCAAGCGCCGCTGGTCCCTGCATTGGCTGAGCCTCTGGTCGCAGGTCGCCTTCACCTGGTGGGATCTGGTGATCGACCTGCGCGCCTCCGCCCTCGCCTGGACGGTCCCCACGCTCCGCCGCGCCACGGGGAAGGGCGGCCGCCGCCCGGGCCATCGCCTGGTCCATCTCGGCGCGCTGCTCGGCCTGGCGCCGCCCCCCCTGCCCGTCGCCTGGACGGCGGCGGCGGATGAGGCGAAGGCGGCGGCGCTGATGCCGGGCGGGCCCTGGCTCGTGCTCGGCCCCACGGCAAACTGGGACCGCAAGGTCTGGCCGGCGGACCGTTTCGTTCATGTGGCACAGGCGCTCACCGCCCCCGGCGCCGCGCTGGACGGCGCCCGCATCGCCATCCTCGGCGGCCCCGGCGGCCCCGAACGCGCCATGGCCGCCCCCGTCCTGGCGGCCCTGCCGGGCGCGCTGGACCTGGTTGGCACGCTGTCCCTGCCGGAGGTCGCTTCGGTGCTGAAGCGCGCCGCGCTGTTCATCGGCAATGACAGCGGCCTGATGCATCTCTCGGCCGCAGCCGGCGCGCCCACCATCGGGCTGTTCGGCCGCAGCAGCGCCGCGGAATACGGCCCCTCCGGCCCCCATGCCCGCGCGGTGGAGGCCGATGGCCCGCCCTATGAATCGCCCATGACCGACCTGCCCGCGCCCCGCGTGCTGGAAGCAGCCACCGCCCTGCTATCCGCGCGGTGACGCCGCTGCGGGTGGTCATGGTGACGCAGAACTTCACCCCAGACCCCGGCGGCATCGAGACCACCATGGGCGGCGTCGCGGACCGCGTGGTCTTCGCCGGCCGGGTGGAGGAAGGGCTGAAGGCCGCGCTCTATCGCCGCGCCACCCTCTTCGCCATGCCGGTGCGGCGCGATGGTGCCTCGGTGGAGGGTTTCGGCCTCACCTATCTCGAAGCCGCCTGGCACGGGCTGGCTGCCCTGGCGGACCGCGATGGCGGCGCCGTGGATGCGGTGGCGGAGGGCGAGACCGGCCTGGTCTGCGACGGCGGCGATCCGGATGCGGTGCGCGACGCCCTGGCCGCGATGCTGGGCGACGCAACGGCCCGCGCCACCATGGGCCAGGCGGCGGCGGCGCGCGTCCGGCGCGATTTCGTCTGAGATTCGGTGACGCCGCGCACGTCGCGCTGTTGCGCGCGGACTACATCTCGCTATTGCGCGCGGACTAGATTTTGCTGCTGCGCGGCCCCTGAATGGCCCGGATCGCCACGGCCAGCAGCAGCAGCATGCCGATCCACCATTCCTGCCAGATGCCATAGCTCAGCATCCCCACCACCAGCGCCGCGCCATAGGCGCCCACCGCCCCCGGCCCCAGCCTGGCCGCCGCGAAGCCCAGCGCCGCCAGCATCGCCGCCGCCAGCACCGCCCCCACCGCGCCCAGTTCCAGCCAGACCTGCAGCGCGGCGTTGTGGGTGTGCAGCGGCAGGCGCTGCGCCGGCGGCCGGGCGAACCAGGTTCGCGATGCCTCGGAGGTCAGGCCGAAGCGGTCCAGCGTCGCGCGATCGAACACCGCCGAGCCGCCGGGGATGGCGCGCGCCGATTCGCCGCCCCAGCCCAGCAGCGGGCGTTCGGCGATCCGCTGGTTGGCGAAATCCCAGATCAGGATGCGATGCGCGGCGGAGGGCTGGATCGCCTCCAGCCCCGGCAGGCGCGGCAGGATCGCCGCCGTCAGCAGCGGCGCCACCAGCACCACCACCGCGGCGGCCAGCCCCAGCAAGCGCCCCGCCCAGGGCCCCAGCAGCCAGGCCGCGCCCAGTGCCAGGATGCCCGCGAAGGCCGCGATCTTCGCGGATTCCGCCGGCAGCATCACCGAAGCCGCCAGCCCCGCCACCACCAGGGCCACGCGCGCCCACCACCGCAACCCCGGCCAGGCGGCCGCCACCGGCAGCAGCACCGCGATCACGGCGACGGCCGATTTCAGCCCGAAGAACAGCCAGACCGGCACCTCCCGCAGCCCCCGCACCGCCGCGCGGATGGCATTGCCGCTCAGGTGGTCCGCCGCCGCCAGCGCGATCCCGATGGCGAGCCCCGCCGCCAGCACCCGCCCCGCCAGCGCCAGGTGCCGTGGCGGCTCTCCCCCCATCGCCCGCGCCGCCGCCGCCGCCAGCAGCACGAAGCCGCCGAAGCGCAGCCCCGTGCCCAGCGCGCGCAGGGGGTCCGGCGCCCAGGCCGCGCTCACCATCGTCCAGGCCCCGATCGCCAGCGCCGCCCCCAGCACCGGGCCGATGCGCGGCCAGGGCCAGGCCCCCGTCACCCGCCGCCCCGCCACCACCATCGCCAGCAGGCCGAGGCTCGTCACCAGCGCGATGGCGCGGAACTGCAGCACCGCCACCACCGGCACCACGATCAGCATGACCAGGAGGGGAAGCGTCGGGCTTCGGGAAAAAGCGGAGGCTGGCGTCACGCGGCGATCCATCAACGGCAGGGGCGCGGGCACCAAGCCACAACCCCCCCCACCCCGCAAGCAAGCGCACCCACCCTGCCCCGGCGCCCGGAAACATGGCAGAACCCCCGCCGGACATCGGCAGCTTCCCAGGGGACGACGACGAGATGGCGCATTACGAACTGGTCCTGCGCGGCGGCACCTGCGTGCTGCCCTGGGGCGAGCAGGTCACGGATGTCGGCGTCCGCGCCGGCCGCATCGCCACCATCGGCGACCTGTCCCAGGCGCATGCGGAGGAGGAGATCGATTGCCGCGGCCTCCATATCCTGCCCGGCCTGATCGACAGCCACGTCCATCTCCGCGAACCCGGCGACCCGGCGGTCGAGACGATCGAGACCGGCACCAGGGCCGCCATCCTCGGCGGGCTGGTCGCAGTGTTCGACATGCCCAACACCGCGCCCTCCATCACGACGCGGGAGAAGATCGACTGGAAGCGGGAATTTATCAGTGGCCGCGCCTGGTGCGACATGGGCTTCTACGTGGGCGCGCTGAAGACCAACATCCCGAACTTGGCCGAGCTGGAAGCACAGCCCAATATCTGCGCCGTGAAGGTCTTCGCTGGCAGTTCCACCGGCGACCTGCTGATCGAGGATGATGCCAGCCTGGAGGCCGTGATGCGCAGCGGCCGGCGGCGCATCGCCTATCACAGCGAGGATGAGTTCCGCCTCCAGTCCCGCCGCCCGAACTACACCACGGGGATGCCGCACCGGATGCACGCGGAATGGCGCGACGTGGAATGCGCCTTCCTCGGCACGCGGCGCCTGATGGCGATCGCCCGCAAGACCAACCGCCCCGCCCATATCCTGCATGTCTCGACGGCGGAGGAACTGAACTACCTCAAGGACTACCGCGACCTCTGCACGGTGGAGGTGCTGCTGAACCACCTGACCCAGACGGATGAGGCCTATGACCGCCTCAAGGGCTATGCGGTGATGAACCCGCCGATCCGCGACGCGCGGCACATGGAGGCCGCCTGGGCCGCCGTGGCGGATGGCACGGTGGACACCGTCGGCTCCGACCACGCCCCGCACAGCCGCGCATCCAAGGAAAAGCCCTGGCCGGAATGCGGATCGGGCCTGACGGGGGTGCAGACGCTGGTGCCGCTGATGCTGGACCATGTCTCCGCCGGGCGGCTGTCCCTGTCCCGCCTGGCGGACCTCATGGCCGCGGGTCCGGCGCGGGTCTATGGCATGGTAGGCAAGGGGCGCCTCGCCGCCGGCTATGACGCCGATTTCACCGTGGTGGACATGAAGCGCAGCCGCACCATCGAGGAAAGCTGGATCGTCTCCCCCTGCGGCTGGACGCCCTTCGCCGGCCATCGCTGCACGGGCTGGCCGGTGATGACCATCCTGCGCGGCCAGGCGGTGATGCGGGAGGATGAGGTGCTGGGCACCCCCGCCGGCGCCCCGGTGCGCTTCGCGCCGTAACCGCCCACCCTGCCGGGGCGCGTGGATTGGACCCCACCGCGCTCCGCGCGGATTGGACCCCACTGCGCTCCGCGCGGATTGGATCACGCCGCGCTCCGCCATCTGGTTGACCGCCATCTGCCCAAGCATCGGGCAGTGGCCGTCACGCCACCCACCCAGCCGGGGGGCGCCGCACATCGCCGCGGTTGAGGGCATGGCGGCGGGCTGGTAAGGCCCCGGCGGGGATGCGGCGGAGGCTCTGGTCATGACGGAACGAGGCAGCGGCTTTCCCGATTGGGCGGCACGTCTGAAGATGTCGCTCGCCCAGCCCGCCGCGCCGCAGGCGTCGGCCGCCGCGCCGCAGGCGCCCGGCCAACCCCCGCAGGCGGCCACCCAACCGCCGCAGGCGCCCGCGCCGGAGGCCGCGGCCGCGCCACCGCCGGCGCCGTCCGTGATCCCCGCGCCCCCGCCGGCCGCCTCGACGGGCCTGCTCTCCTTCCTCGCCCCCGCAGCGGCATCCCCGGGCGAGGCGCCGCCCGCCGCCTCGCTGCTGGACTCCCTCGGCACCGCCCCCCCGGCGCCGGCAGCCGGGCTCCTCGCCGCCCTGGCGCCCGAGGCGCCGCAGGCCGCACCGCCGCGCCCAGCCCCGGCTGCGGCTGCGGCCCCGCCCCCGGGCGCGGTGTCATCCGGATTTTCAATGCTGGGCTCGCTCGGAACCGTCCCCGCGACGGGCCTCCTCGCCGCCCTGGCGCCGACTGGCGGGGCGCGGGACAGCGAGCTCCCGATGCCCGCCGCCACGCCCCCGGCCGAGGCCCGTCCGGTTTCGCCCCTGACCGGCTACCCCCAGATGGGCTCCCCCCTTCTCGGCTCCCCCCTCCTGGGCTCACTCGCCAGCCCCTCCGATTCCCCCGCGGCCACCGCCCCGGCGCCCGCGGTGCCGGCAAGCCACGCCGCGCCGGCACGGCTCACCCCCCTGGCCGCCCCGCCGCCACCGCCCCCCCTGCCGCCCCTGACCACGCTGCTTGCCTCGCTCGCCGCGCAACCGCCCGCCGCCCCGCCCGCCGTCCCCCCGCAGGCCGAGGGCGGGACCGATCACGCCGCCCCCCAGGACACGGCGCCAGCGGACACGGCACCCGAGGACGCGATGCCGGAGGCTGCCGCGCCCGAGGCGCCCACCCCCGAGCCCACCACCCCGGAGCCTCCCGCGCCCGAGGCGCCCGCGCCTGAGCTCGCCGAGCCTGAGCCTGGCCCGCCTGAGCCTGCCACGCCTGAGCCTGGCCCCCCGCCCGCGCCGCTGCTCGCCTCCCTGATCGCGACGCCGCCGCCCGCCGCGCCGGCCCCGCCAGCCTTCACCGCCTTGCTGGCTGCCCTGGCGGAGGCTGCGCCGCCGCAGGCCCCGGCGCCTGGTCCCGTGCATGCCCCCCCGGCGAACGCGCCGGTGAATGCACCCGCCCATGCCCAGGCGATCCTCGCCCGCGTCCCGGCACTCGGCGGGCTGCGCCCCACCGCCAGGCCCGAATCGGAGCCCCAGCCCCGCCCGGCGCCGGCCATCGAGACCTGGTCCCTCGGCCAGGCCCAAGCCCCGACGCTCGACGCCACGACGCCAGACGCCCCGGCGGCCGAGGCGCCCGCGCCGGACGCACCGCCAGCCCTTGGCATGATCGCCGATGCCTGGTCCACGGCCGTCCCCGCCGCCACGGACTCGCCCGTGGAGCCGTCGATGGACCCTGGCGCCAGCATTCCGTTGCCACCCATCGCGCCGGAAGCCTGGGCCATGCTCGCCCCCCTCGCGCCGCCCGTCCTGTCGCCCCCCCCGGCCTCACCGCCCCCCCCCGAGGCACCGGCCCCCACGGCACCGGCCCCCACGGCACCGGCCCCAGAGCCCCTGGCTGCGGCGCCTGGCCCACAGGCCATGGCCGACACCCCCGCATCCCTGCCCGCGCCGCCCCCGCTGCCGGCACCCTTCATCGCTGCGCCGCCCATCCCCGCGCTACCGGTCGCGTCGCCGCCGGTCGCCTCACCGCCGGTCGCCGCACCACCCGTCGCCACGCCCGCAGCGCCAGCTACCGAGCCTCCCACCGACCAGCCCGACAGGGCAGGCATCGCCAGCGCGGCCCCGCCGCCCGCCATCCCGATGCCGCTCGCCCCGCCCCCCGTCCCGGTCCCGCCTCCCGCCGCCCTGCCCACCGGGCTGTCGGGCGGCGCGATCCCGCCTCTCGTCCCTCTCCCCGTGCCCGCCCCCCCGGCGCCCTTATCCCCGGCGCCCGTATCTCCGCCGGCCATCGCCGCGGCGCCGCGGCCCGACTCACGGCCCGACCCGCGCAACGACGTCTCCGTCGCCATGGCCTATGCGGCGCTCACGGGCTCGACCCTGCCGCCGGCATCCGGGGCGCAGGGCGCCGAATGGCTGGCCGTCGAGCACAGCCTGCGGGATGCGCGGGGCAGCTGGGCCGGCCTGCTCTTCGGCACCAGCGGCGACCAGGGGGCGGACATCGCGCTGACCGCCACCCGGGTCGCCCGCGCCCAGGGCCTGGCGCCCCGCCTGGTGGCGACCGAGGCGGCGGCCGACCGGCTCCGGCAGCTTCAGTCACGGCTGCAGGCGGAAGGCCTCGACCCCACGGCCGCGCGCGTGATGGGCGGCAACGCCACCGCGGAGCCCAGCCGCGCCGGCAGCGCCGCGCCGCTGGCGCAGCACCTGCTAGCGGAAGCGCCTGCCTGGGACCTGGTGCGGGTCGCGGTGCGCGGCCTCATCCCGCCGCTGCTCAACAACGCGGGGGCGCTGCTGAACGAACGGGTGCGCTGGCTTCTCCTCAGCACCCATGCGCGGGGGGAGGAAGCGCTGTCCGTCCGCATCCTCGATGCCGCGGGATGGCGGCTGGTGGCGGAACGCCCGGCGATCCTGGACCTCGCCGCGCCCCGCAGGGCGCAGCGCAACGGCACCCAGCTGTGGCGCGGCCCCCTGGCCTGAGGCTCAGGTCCGGATTTCGCGCCGCGCCGCCGGCACCGCGGGGGGACGCGCGGCGGGGGTGGCGGCGGGTGCCGCGGCGGGGCTCGCGGCCGGCGGAGCCGCTGGCGCCGTGGCGGGCGGAGCCGCTGGCACAAGGGCAGGCGGGGCCGCTGGCACCCTGGCGGGCGGGGCCGCTGGCGCGGCGGCTTCCGGCGGCGGCACATAGGCGGGCGCGCTGAAGGGTGGCGCGCTGAATACGGGCGGGGCCGCGGCCGGCGCCGAGGCGAGGGGCGGCGTCGGCGGGTCCGCCACCTGCCGGGCACTGCCGGGCGGCGGGCTGGTCCAGCAATCCACCCGTCCCAGGCTCGGCGTGCAGAAGGCCTGCGGCGGCGGCGGCCCGGGCGGCGGCGCGCACCAGCTCTCCCGCCGCTCCAGCCGCACGATGGAACAATCCTGGCCCGTCATCAGGCTCGCCACATGGTCCACCGGCGTCCGGCCGGTCAGCACCACGCTCGCCCCCCCGACCACCAGCGCCGGACCCATCGCCTGTTCCGCGAAACACCCCCCCAGCAGCAAGGGCAGCGCCACCGCCAGGGCGGCGGGGGGCAGGCGGAGGGGACGCTCAGACGGGGTCTTGCGGGGCTGCATGGCGCGAAGCTGCGCCTCCGGGCTTAACGTCACCTGAACACGCCGCTATGGTCCGCCCCCTGCCGGACCAATGAGGATCGCCCGTGCCCGATATCTTCGACGAGGTCGAAGAGGACCTTCGCGCCGACCGTGCCCGCCGCCTCGCGCGGCAATGGGGCGGCGTCGCCGTGGGCGTCGCGCTGCTCGCGCTCGCCGCGACCGGCGGCTGGCAGGGCTGGCGCTGGCACCAGGCCAGCCAGGCCGCCGCCGCCGCCAGCACCTACATGACGCTGCATCGCGGCGCGGAGCGGGAGGGCGCTGACCTGCCCGCCACGGCGGACGGCTTCGCCGCCATGGCCCGGGAAGCCCCCGCGGGCTACCGCACCCTCGCGCGGCTGCGCGCCGCGGCACTGAAGGCCGAGGCCGGCGACGCCGCCGCGGCCCTCGCGCTGTGGGAAGCCGTCGCCGCGGATAGTGATGCCGATCGTCTCTACCGCGACCTGGCCACCCTGCTCGCCGTCGGCCATGCGCTGGAAAGCGGGGACCCCGCCCAGCTCGCGGCCCGCATCGGGCCGCTGACCGTTGCCGGCAATCCCTGGCAGGCCCCGGCGCGGGAGATCGCGGCCCTGGTCGCCATCCGCCGCGGCGATACCGCCGATGCCCGCGCCCGCCTGCAGGCGCTGGCGACGGATGCCACCGTGTCCCCGACCATGCGGGAACGCGCACAACGGGTTGCAGCGGGGCTCGGAAGCTGATGACGAAGATCCTGACCACGCGCGGCACCCGCCGCGCCGCCCTCCTCGGCGCCGCCGGCTTCCTCGCGGGCTGCGACACGCTCGACGGCATCCTCGGCACCCGCAAGCAGCCGCTGCCCGGCGAACGCCGCACGGTGATGCGCGCCGATCCCGAACTGACCGCCGATGCCGGCCAGGAAGGCCGCCCCGTCACGCTGCCGGCGCCGCAGCCGATCACGGATTGGCCGCAGGCCGGCGGCCTGGCCAGCCACGCCGCCCCCCATGCCGAGATCCCCGGCACGCTGCGCCAAGCCTGGCGCAGTTCCATCGGCTACGGCTCCGGCTACCGCCAGCGCATCACCACGGGCCCGGTCATCGCCGGCGGCACGGTCTATGCCGTTGATGCCTATGGCGAGGTCACAGCCCATGCGCTGGATACCGGCGGCCGCCGCTGGCGCCGCGACACGGCGCCGGAGGAAGACCGCGACGGCGCGGTGGGCGGCGGCGTCGCGGTGGAAGGCGGCGTGGTCTATGTCGCCACCGGCCAGGCCGAGGTTCTGGCCCTCTCCCCGGAAGACGGCACCGTTCGCTGGCGCGTCCGGGTCCCCGCGCCGACGCGCGGCGCCCCCACCGTCGCCAATGGCCGCATCTTCGTCGTCACGGTGGAAAACCACCTCATCGGCCTCTCGGCCGAGGATGGCCGCCGCCTCTGGACGCATCGCGCCGGCGCCCAGGCCACCATCCCCTTGGGCCTCCCCGCACCTGCGGTGGAGGGCGAGACCGTCGTCGCCGGCTTCGGCACGGGTGAGATGGCGGCCGTTCGCGTCACCGATGGCCGCCTGCTGTGGCAGGAAGGCCTCGGCAATGCGGGCGCGACCAGCCTGTCCGACATCGTCGGCATCACCGGGCTGCCGGTGATCGACCGCGGCCGCGTCTTCGCCGCCGGCCTGTCCAACACCACCATCGCGGTCGACCTGCGCAGCGGCCGGCGCCTGTGGGAACGGGCCTTCGGCGGCGGCAATGGCGTGGCTTCCGCCGGCGACTGGGTCTTCGCCGTCACGCGCGGGGGTGAAGCCGTGGCCGTCGGCCGCAATGATGGCCGCATCCGCTGGGTGCTGGAACTGGACCCCACCCCGGAAGGCGGCCGCCGGCGGGATGCCACGCGCTTCGGCCCGCCGCTGGTCGCGGGCGGCCTGGTGCTGGTCCCCTCCAGCCGGGGCGAGTTGCTGCAGATCGACCCCGGCGCCGGCACCATCGCCGGGCGCGTGCCCCTGTCCAGCGGCAGCACCCTGCCGGTGGCGGTGGCGCAGGGCACGGTCGTGGTGCTGGGCGATGACGGGACGCTGATGGCGCTGCGGTAGGCTGGCCGCCACCGCCGAACACGACAGGGGCGCTGGCCGTGCTATAGGCGCGGTCAGCATTACCTGATCGAACCCCTTCCCCATGCAGACCGTTGCCATCCTCGGCCGCCCCAATGTGGGCAAATCCTCGATCTTCAACCGCCTCGCCGGTCGCAGGATCGCCATCGTGGACGACACCCCCGGCGTCACCCGCGACCGGAAGGAGGTCGAGGCCGAGATCGGCGGCATCCCCGTGACGCTGATCGACACCGCGGGGCTGGAGGAAGCGGCGCCGGAAACGCTGGCCGGCCGCATGACCGCGTCCTCCGACGCGGCGCTCCGCCAGGCGGACCTCGTGTTGTTCGTCATCGATTGCCGCACGGGCCTCACCGCCGCCGACCGCGCCTTCGCCAACTGGCTCCGCCGCGCCGATGTCCCCGTCCTGCTGCTGGCCAACAAGGCGGAAGGCCGCCTTGGCATCCAGAACGCGATGGAGGCCTATGAACTCGGCCTTGGCGATCCCATCCCCGTCAGCGCCGAACATGGCGACGGCTTCGGCACCCTGCATGACGAGGTCCGCGACCACCTGCAGAAGGAACCGCGCGGCAATCGTGGCGACCGCGAACGCCCGCTGCGGCTCGCCATCGTCGGCCGCCCCAATGCCGGCAAATCCACCCTGCTGAATACCCTGCTGGGCGAGGAGCGGATGATCACCGGCCCCGAGCCCGGCCTGACGCGCGACGCCATCGCCGTGCAGATCAAGGACGAGGTCGGTCCCATCCGCCTGGTGGACACCGCGGGGCTCCGCAAGCAGGCCCGGATCGAGAAGGATCTGGAAAAAATGTCCACCGGCGCCTCCATCGCCGCGCTGAAGGAGGCGGAGGTGGTGATCCTGGTGATCGACGCCCTGCTGGGCATGGAGGAACAGGACCTCCGCATCGCCCGCCTGGCGGAGCGTGAGGGCCGCGCCTGCGTCATCGCCTTCAACAAATGGGATGCGGTGGAGGATCGCGCCGCCTGCCGCAAGAAGCTGGACGATGTGCTGACCTTCAGCCTGGCGCAGATGAAGGGCATCATGGTGGTGCCGATCTCCGCCGCCAATGGCCGCGGCATCGACCGCCTGCTGCCCGCGGTGCGGGAGGTGCATGACCTCTGGAACCGCCGCATCGGCACGGGCGAGCTGAACCGCTGGTTCGAGGTGATGAAGGACCGCCACCAGCCGCCGCTGGTGGAGGGCAAGCGCATCAAGCTGCGCTACGCTACCATGCCCAAGGCCCGCCCCCCCACCATCGCCGTCTTCGGCACGCGGGCGGAGATGCTGCCAGAGGATTACCGCCGCTACCTCGTGAACAGCTTCCGGGAGAAGTTCGACATGCCGGGGGTGCCGATCCGCCTGAACCTGCGCGGGACGGACAATCCCTATGCGGAAGGCACCGAGGAGTAGCGCCAGTTCGATGGGGAAGGCGCTGCCTTCCCCATACCCCATCCGCCAGGGGGGAGACCCCCCTG
>NZ_JBHYGL010000020.1:0-47157 GCF_051859025.1 Falsiroseomonas sp.
CCCCCCCCCCCCCCCCCCCCCCCCCCCCCCCCCCCCCCCCCCCCCCCCCCCGGCCACCCGTGCAACCCCACCCGCGCGACACCCCCGCTACAGGAACCCCACCGGGTCCACGTCCACTTGCACGCGCACGCTGTTGGGGAGTTTGACGCGGGCGAGCCAGTCGCGGAGGAGGGGTTGGATCTGGACGTCCTTGCGGGCTTTCAGCAGCAGGCGGCGGCGGTGGCGGCCGCGCAGCAGCGCGAGGGGGGCGGGCGCGGGGCCGAGGATTTCGACGCCGTCGGCGCGCGGCGCCGCGAGGCCGAGGTCGCGCGCGGCGCGGTCGGCTTCGCGTTCGTCTTCCGCGCTGACGATGAGGGCGGCGAGGCGGCCATAGGGGGGCCAGTGGCCGGGGCGGCGGCCGGCGGCTTCTTCCGCCATGAAGGCTTCGAGGTCGCCGGAGACGAGGGCCCGCATCACCGGGTGGTCCGGGTTGAAGGTCTGCAGCAGGACCCGGCCCGGGGCTTCGGCGCGCCCGGCGCGGCCGGAGACCTGGTGGAGGAGTTGGAGCGTGCGTTCGGCGGCGCGGAGGTCCCCGCCCGCCAGGCCGAGGTCCGCGTCCACCACGCCGACCAGCGTCAGGTGGGGGAAGTGCCAGCCCTTGGCGACGATCTGCGTGCCGATGATGAGGTCCACCTGGCGCGTCGCGATGGAATCCGCGGCGGCGGTGGCGGCGGCGGGGCCGGGGATGGTGTCGCTGGCCATGACGATGCGGCGGGCGTCGGGGAAGAGTTCGGTCGCTTCCTCCACCACCCGTTCCACGCCGGGGCCGACGGGCGTCAGGGTGCCCGGCGCGTTGCATTCGGGGCAGGTGGGCGGGATGGGTTCCGCGTGGCCGCAATGGTGACATTGCAGGCGGCGCTGGGCGCGGTGTTCGACCAGCCAGGCGGTGCAGTTGGGGCAGCGCATCCGGTGGCCGCAGGCGCGGCAGAGCGTGAGGGGGGCGTAGCCGCGGCGGTTCAGGAACAGCATGGCCTGTTCGCCGCGGGCCAGGGTTTCGCGGATGGCCTCGATCAGGGGTGGTGCGATGAAGCGGCCGCGTTCGGGGGCGTGCTTGCGGAGGTCGATCGCCTCCACCCCCGGCATCCCCGCCGCGCCGTGGCGCTGGGGAAGGTCGACGTGGTCGTAGCGCCCGGCCTCCACATTGTTGAGGGTCTCCAGGGAGGGCGTGGCGGAGACGAGGATGCAGGAGGCCTGGGAAAGCCGGGCGCGGACCACGGCCATGTCGCGGGCGTGGTAGACGACGCCGTCCTCCTGCTTGAAGGCGGTCTCGTGTTCCTCATCCACGATGATCAGGCCGAGGTCCGGGAAGGGCAGGAACAGCGCGGATCGCGCGCCGACCAGCACCTGCACGCCGCCTTCCGCCACGGCGCGCCAGGTGCGGGCGCGGGTGCGGGTGCCGAGTTCGGAGTGCCAAAGGGCGGGGGAGACCCCGAAGCGGGCGCGGAAGCGGTCTAGCCACTGGGCGGAGAGCGCGATTTCCGGCAGCAGGACAAGGGCCTGCCTTCCGCGGCGGAGGCATTCCGCGACGGCATCGAGATAGACTTCCGTCTTGCCGGACCCTGTCACGCCGGTCAGCAGCGTGACGCCGAAGCGGCGTTCGGCGACCTTCTCCCGCAGTCGCGCCGCCGCACTGGCCTGGTCGGGCAGCAAAATGGGGCCGGGGTGTTCGGGGTCGGGCGGCGGGAACAGGTCACCTTCCGGCAGCAAGGCGGGCACCAGCATTCCCGCATCGGCCAGGCCGCGGACCACGGCGGGGGAGACGCCGGCGGCCTCGGCCAATGCGGTGCCGGACATCACCTCCCCGGGCGGGAGGGCTTCCATCACGCGGAGCCGCGCGGGGGTCATGCGGGGGTCGGGGGCGTTGCGGCCTTCGCCCGGCGCGCGCTGCCAGCCGGCCTTGGCGGAGGGGGGGGTGAAGGCGCCGGGGCTGCTCATCGCCATGCGCAGCACGGCGCCGGGGGGGCTGAGCGTATAGGCGGCCACCCAGTCCACGAAGCGGCGCAGGTTTTCGCCCATGGGTGGAACATCCAGCACCGTCATGACGTCGCGCAGACGTGAGGGGGCGAGGTCCGGATTGCCCTCCCCGTCCCAGACCACACCCAGGGTTTCACGGCCGTTCAGGGGCACAACCACGAAGGATCCCAAAGGCGCAACGAAGCCCTGGGGCAGGCGGTAGTCATAGGCGCCGGCCGCCAGGGGAAGTGGCAGCAGGACCCGGACCCGTGGCGCGGAAGCCACGCCGGCAGGTTGGTTCGGGGGCGAAGACTTCCGCCCGGAGGGGCGCATGCTATAAGCTCCAGAGTGAACGAAAGCGAAACGATTTTCGCTGGCCCGGCTGCCGCACCGCAAGGGATGCGTCGCCGGTTGATAGGCCAAAGGGACCAAGCCTGATGAAGTTCTTCGTCGATACCGCCGATGTGGCCGATATCCGCAGCCTGGCGGAAGCGGGCCTGGTCGATGGCGTCACCACCAACCCGAGCCTGATCGCCAAGTCCGGTCGCAAGATGGCGGAGGTGATCGCCGAGATCTGCGCCATCACGGAGGGCCCCGTGAGCGCGGAGGTCACGGCGACCGATTTCGCGGGGATGCTGGCGGAGGGCCGGTACCTGCGCGGGATCGCGCCGAATGTCTGCGTGAAGGTGCCGCTGACGGAAGCGGGGCTCCGCACCTGCAGGGCGCTGTCGCAGGAAGGCACGCCGGTGAATGTCACGCTCTGCTTCTCCGCCGCCCAGGCGCTGCTGGCGGCGAAGGCGGGTGCCACCTTCATCTCGCCCTTCGTCGGCCGGCTGGACGACATCTCCACCGATGGCATGGCGCTGATCGCCGACATCGTCCAGATCTACCGCAACTATCCCGGGCTGAAGACGGAAGTGCTGGTCGCTTCCATCCGGCACCCGATCCACCTGGTGCAGTCGGCCAAGCTCGGTGCCCATGTGGCGACGCTGCCGCCGGCTGTCATCCGCCAGCTTCTCAAGCATCCGCTCACCGAGGCCGGGCTCGCCGCCTTCCTGGCGGATTGGGCGAAGACGGGGCAGAGCATCCTGTGACCCCGTCGGCCGCCTCCGGCGACTCGTCGGGCTTCTTTCGTCGCCCTCAAGCGCCGGGCGCGGCCTCCGGCCGCTTGGCTCGCCGCATGAGCGGCGGGCCGCATTCGCGGCCTCGGCCGGCTTTGCCGGCCGCAGGTCCCTCATCAAGGCCGTTGGCATGACATCGAACGCCGCGACCCTCCTCGATACCGCGGCGGCGCTTGCCGCGGGTGGCCACGCACTGACGGCTGAGGAGGTCGCGGCGTATCTGTGCGACCATCCGGACTTCCTGGTCCGACACCCCGACCTGTACCGGGCGCTGGTGCCGCCGCGCCGGGTGCATGGGGAGAATCTGGCCGACCACATGGCGGCGATGGTGGCCGCGGAGCGCGCGCGCACGCGGCAGCTGGAGGCCGAGGTCCAGGCCGCCATCGATGATGGCCGCGCCGGCGCGGCGCTGGTGCTGCGCGTGCGGCTGGCGACGCTGGCGCTGATGCGGTCCCGCGACATCCCGGAAACCGTCAGCCAGGAACTGCCCGCGCTGCTGCGCATCGAAAGCTGCGCGATCTTCGCGGAACCGGCCGGCGCGCCATCCTTCCTGCCCGGCCGCCGGGCGCCGGCCGAAACCTCCCTGCCCCGCCAGGGCGTGCGGATGCTGCCGCCGGGGACCATCGCCCGGCTGGTCGGGCGCGGACGTGATGCGCGGGTGCGGACCGAGATCACCGATGCCGAATTGCTGCACGCGGAGGCCGCGGCCCTGGTGACGCGGGATGCGGTGGCGCGGGTGCCGCTGTGGTGCGGCACGCCCTGCATGCTGGCACTCGGCGCGCGGGATGCGGCGGCGCTGCCGGCGCGGCAGGCGGTGACGACGCTCGCCTTCCTGGGCCGCGCGGTGGCGGCGGCGCTCTCTCGCTGATGCCGGGCCGTTGATGGAAGCGCCGGAGGCAGCCGCTGCCTGGCTGCGGATGCTGGCGCAGGAACGGCGCGCCAGCGCCAATACGGTGGAGGCCTATGGCGCGGACCTCGCGCTGTTCATCGATTTCCTGACCCGGCACCTGGGCGAGGTGCCGGATACGACCGCCCTCGCCACGCTGCGGCCCGCCGATATCCGGGGCTTCCTGGCGGAGCGTGCGCGTGCGGGCGATGCCAATGCCACGCGCGCCCGGCGCCTGGCGGCGATCCGCGGCTTCCTGCGGGATCTGGCGCGGCGGCAGGGCCACCCGGTGGCGGCGCTGGCGGGGATGCGCGGGCCGCGTGCGGGGGCGCCGGTGCCGCGGGCACTGTCGGCCGCCGATGCCAAGGACATCGCGGCGAATATCGGGGGGGTGCATGACCCCGATCGGTCCGAGCAGCCGCGCATGCAGGCGGCGCGGGATGTGGCGCTGTTCACGCTGCTTTACGGCTGCGGGCTGCGGATCGCGGAGGCGCTGGCACTGGACGTGAAGGATGCGCCGCGGGCGGGGCAGGACTCCGCGCTGCGCGTGACGGGCAAGGGCAACAAGGAGCGCCTGGTGCCGGTGCTGCCGGCGGTGCGGCAGGCGATGGAGGCCTGGCTGGCGGAACATCCGGACCGGCATCCCGACAGCCCGCTCTTCGTCGGCGCGCGGGGGGCCAGGCTGGATCCTGCCGTGGCGCAGCGGCATCTGCGGAACTGGCGGCGCCTGGCGGGGCTGCCGGAACATGCGACGCCGCATGCGCTGCGGCATTCCTTCGCGACGCATCTGCTGGGGGGCGGGGCGGATCTGCGCGCCATCCAGGAATTGCTGGGGCATGCGAGCCTGTCCACGACGCAGCGCTACACGCGGGTGGATGCGGCGGCGCTGCTGGAGACGTGGCAG
Source organism: Falsiroseomonas sp. (assembly GCF_051859025.1). GTDB lineage: Bacteria > Pseudomonadota > Alphaproteobacteria > Acetobacterales > Acetobacteraceae > Falsiroseomonas. The sequence continues at coordinate 4,904 of NZ_JBHYGL010000020.1, forward strand.
AAGGCGCATCCGCGGGCGGAATGAGGCGGGTTGCCGCAGGGGGAGCGCTGCTCCCCCTCGCCAAGGGCCAGCGGGCCCTTGGAACCCTTGAATTTTAGATGGTCCAGGAGGCTCTGCCTCCCAATCTTTCACTGGGGGGCGGATGGGGTGTGGGGAAGGCAGCGCCTTCCCCACCGCGCCGAAGCAATGGCACGCTCCCCCCAACACAACCGGGAGCGAACCGCCATGACCGACACCGCCCGCGCCGCCCATGCGCGCCAATTCGACCTGACCGGCCGCGTCGCCCTCATCACCGGCGCGTCCCGCGGCCTCGGCGCCGCCATGGCCCGCGGCCTGGCGCAGGCGGGCGCCACCGTGATCCTGAACGGGCGGGACGCCGCGACGCTGGAGGCGCAGGCGGATGCGCTGCGGGCCGATGGGCTCGATGCCCGCATCAGCGCCTTCGACGTGACGGACGGCCCGGCGGTGGAGGCCGCGGTGCGCGCGATGGGGCCCATCGACATCCTGGTCCACAACGCTGGCAACCAGCACCGCGCGCCGGTGGAGCAGACGACGGAGGAAGGCTGGCACAGCGTGCTGGACACGCACCTGACCGCGCTGTGGCGGCTTTCGCGCCTGGTGGTCCCGGGAATGAAGGAAAGGCGGCGGGGGAAGGTGATCGCGACGGGGTCGCTGGCGTCGGACCTCGGGCGGGCGACCATCACGCCCTATGCCTCCGCCAAGGGGGGCATCAAGATGTTCATCCGGGCGCTGGCGGTGGAACTCGGCCCCTACAACATCCAGTGCAACGCCATCGGGCCCGGGTGGTTCGATACCGAGATGAACCGCCCGCTGCTGGACAACCCGGAATGGCTGGCGATGGTGAAGCGCCGCTGCCCCGCCGGGCGCTACGCCAATGCGGAGGAGATCGCGGGCACGACGGTGTTCCTCGCCTCCCCGGCCAGCGACTTCGTCTCCGGCCAGTTGATCTTCGTCGATGGCGGCGTGACGGCCAGCATGAGTTGAATCAGCTGTCCCCCCCGCGCAGCTTCGTCTTGGCCTTGCGGTAGGACCGCTGCTGCTTCGCGGCGCGGACGCGGTCGGCATCCTGCGTCGCGCGATCCTTGACCTGCGCGGCGGCGGCGAGTTCGTCGCGCAGCTTCTGGAAGGCGGCCCAGCGATCGGGGTCGAGCGTGCCGTCCTCCAGCGCCCCGCGCACGGCGCAGCCGGGTTCGTTGGTATGGCCGCAATCGTTGAAGCGGCAGGTCTCGGCCAGGGCCTCGATATCCTCGAACACCGCGACCACGCCTTCCTCGGCATCGACCAGGCCGACTTCGCGGATGCCGGGCGTATCCAGGATCATGCCGCCGCCGGGCAGCAGGACCAACTGGCGATGGCTGGTGGTATGGCGGCCCTTGGCGTCGTCCTCCCGGATCTCCTGCGTGGCCATCCGGGCCTCTCCCAGCAGGGTGTTCACCAAAGTGGATTTGCCGACGCCGGAGGAGCCGATCAGCACGCAGGTCTCCCCGGGCGCGATATGGGCGCGGAGGTCGTCCAGCCCCTGCCCGTCCCGGGCGGAGACGATGACGACGGGGCAGCCGGCGGCCAGCGCCGCGATCTCCGCCAGGCGGGCCTCCGGCTGGTCGGCCAGATCGGCCTTGGTCAGCACCACCACGGGCCGCGCGCCACTCTGCCAGGCGGCGGCGAGGAAGCGTTCCATCCGGCGCGGGTTGAGATCGGCGTTCAGCGAGGTCACGACGAAGACGATGTCGATATTGGCGGCGATGACCTGCAGCGTGCGGACGCTGTCGGCGGCGCGGCGGATGAAGGCGGTGCGGCGGGGCAGGACGGCGTGGATGGTGGCGGTGCCCTCCGCCGGCTTGGCGGCCAGCGCCACCCAATCCCCGGCGGCGGGGTGCCCGCCCTCCGCCGCCTCATGCCGCAGGCGGCCGGAGAGGCGGGCGTTGAGGATGCCGGCTTCGGTGATGACGAGGTTGTATTCGCGCTGCTGGACGACGATGCGGCCAGGAATCAGGCCCGCACGGGCATGGGGCGCGAAGGCCGCGCGCCATTCATCGGACCAGCCATGTTGTTCGATCAAGTGGGGCCCCGTGTCGTCCATCCCGCAGCGTAGCACCTGGCAGGCCTCGGGGGTGCCCTTCCTGCGGGGCCGGCCGATTCGATCGCCGTGCTGGCGACGATGTGCCGGGCGTCAGGGGGCCGGGCGTCAGGATGCCGGGCGCGGCGCCACCAGCATCAGGCAGCCCAGCGCCGCCAGCGCCATCAGCCCCGCCATGCCGAAGACCGCCATGGCGGGCAGCGTCTCCACCAGCGGCGTGGCCAGCGTGGGCGCCAGCGCCTGGGCGACCAGCACGGGCATGGCCATGCGGCCCATCAGCACGGCGTAGCCCTCCGCCCCGAAGAGCGCGAGGGGGACGGTGCCGCGGCTGATGGTGAGGATGCCGTTGGAGGCGCCATAGGCCAGCGCGAAGGGCAGCGCCGCGACGGGCCCCGCCAGCAGCAGCGCCAGCACGCCGGCCGGCAGCAGCAGGGCGCCGAGCCGCGCGACCTTCAGCGGATGGGTGCCGGCGCCGAGCGTGAATTCCAGCAACCGCCCGCCGACCTGCGCCGCGCCCACGGCGGCCGCGATGCCGACGGCGACCGCGATACCAAGGCCGAGTGCTTCCAGCAGCGCGATCAGGTGCACGCCGAAGACGGCGGAGATGATGGAGCGCAGGATGAAGAAGGCGGCCAGCAGCAGGAAGGCTCGCCTGGCCCAGGCGAGCGCCGCGGCATCAGGCCGGGGCCTGGCCGCGGCGGTGGCGGCGGCGGGCACGCCCGGCGGCACCGTGAACCAGTAGATCGGCAGCACCACCAGCACATGCACGGCGGCATAGGCCAGGCAAAGCCCGCGCCAGCCGAGGAAGGGCAGCAGCGCGGCGCCGACCGGGAAGCCGATGGTGCTGGCGAAGCCGGCGAAGAGCGTGACGGTGGTGATGCCGCGCCGCGCCTGCTGGCCGAACAGCCGCCCCAGCGTGGCGAAGGCGGCCTCATAGAGGCCCATCGCCATGCCGAGGCCGAGCACCAGCCAGCCGATGGTCCAACCCCAGAGCCCCGGCAGCAGCCCCAGCAGCGCCAGGCCGAGGGCGATGACCAAGGCGGAGACGGCCAGCAGGTTGCGCCCGCCGCCGGCCTCGATCGCCCGGCCGACGCGCGGCGCGCAGAGGCCCGCCACCAGCAGCGCGGCGGAAAAGGCCGCGACGACCAGGGTGCGGGAGACGCCATGCGATTCCGCCACCGCCACCGCGATGACGGCGGGCAGGTAGTAGGTGCAGGCCCAGGCGATGGTCTGGGCAACCCCGAGCCCGATGGCGACGCGCAGCATCCAGCCAGGGTGCTACGCGCCGCCGGCCGGGCCAAGCCGGGCCGTGTGACAATTGCCCGGTGACTATTCGCCCTGGGATTATTCGCCCTGGGATTATTGCGGCGGGCGGGGCCCCTGCAGGGCCTCGGCCGCGGCCAGGTGGGCGCGCATGGAAGGCAGGTGGCGCTGCGCGAATTCCTTCAGGCGCGGCACCTCGCCGTTCGCGGCATAGGCCTCGAAGATCTCCACCGTCTCCTTGTGGCCGTCCACCTGCATCTGGACGTACCAGCGGTTCAGCTCGTCACCCTCGAAGGTGCGGAGGCGGATGAGCTTCTCCTGCGTCCGGTCATCCAGGCCCGCCGGCAGGCGCGTGGCGGCATCCGGCAGGGCACGGAGCTCGGCCAGGATCGCGGTGTGGTCGGCGATCATGCGCGTCGCGTAGTCGCGGATCTGGGGATGGATGCTCTTCTCCAGCAGGGTCTTGCTGGAATCGACCTCGAAATTGCTGGCGATGGTGACGCGTTCCACGAAGGCATTCGCGCCCGCGCCGGTGCCTGCGAACAGGTTCAGCAGGCTGGAGGAGGATTGGGCGAAGGCGGGCATGGCGGGCAGCAGCAGGGTGCTGGCCAGGATCAGGCGGCGTCGGTTCACGGCGTTGTCTCCGGTTCGGTGGCGTCAGGCCGTAGAACGAGAGAAGGCGCCGAGGGTTTCGCGGAAAGGGTTCAGTCGCGGGCTACCCGCGCCGCAGCAGGCGCCGCAGCCCGTCCCGCTTCCGGCCGCCCCAGGCGATGAGGCGCGTTTCCATCTCCTCGACCTTGGCGACCGCCTTCGGCCAGCGGTACCCCGCCCAGCCCAGGCCGCGATGCGCCCAGAGATACTGGTGGCGCAGCACGAAGAGGCCGAGCGCGGTGAACACGGCACCCTGGAGGATCGGCAGGATGAAGCCGATGACACCAAGGACGAGAAGCGACCACCCCGCGATCTTGCGGGGCAGCGAGGGGCGGAACTCCATCATGGGAAGGTAGATGGGGCTCCGGGGGCCCTATCGGTAGAGGTCAGCGCGGGTCGCGGGCAGGCCGGCGGGGCCGCGGGCGCGGCGGGTGGCGAGCGTCTGGAAGACGCCGACCGTGCCGCGTTCGAAGGCCAGCGCGCAGCCCGCGAGGTAGAGCAGCCAGAGGTCGGTCTTGGCGCTGCCGACCTCCGCGATGGCGGCGTCGCGGTTGGCGTGCAGGTTCTCCGTCCAGGCGCGGCAGGTGCGGCCGTAATGCTCCCGCAGGCCCTCGGCATCGTGGATCTCGAAGCCGTTGCGCTCCATGGCATCGTGGGTGCCGCCGAGGTGGTCCAGCTCCCCGCCTGGGAAGATGTATTTCACCAGCGCCTCGAACTCCGGGCGCTTCTTCCGGAATTCCTTCTCGTTCTTCTTCATCGGGCGGGCGATGGCGTGGTGGAGGTAGGCGCCGCGGGGGCGGAGGCGTTCCTTCACGCCCTTGAAATAGCCCTCCCGGTTATCCAGCCCGACCGCCTCATACATCCCGATGGACGACACCTTGTCGAAGGGGGGGGTGTCCAACTGGCGAAAATCCTTCAGCAGGATCGTCACGCGATCCTGCAGGCCGAGGCGCTTCACCTTCTCCGTCGCATAGGCGAATTGCTCCTCCGCCAGGGTCACGCCGGTGGCGTGCACGCCCCAATGCGTGGCCGCGTGGATCACCATGCCGCCCCAGCCGCAGCCGATATCGAGCAGGCGTTCCCCGGGGGAGAGACGGAGCTTGCGGCAGACCAGGTCGAGCTTGGCGAATTGCGCCTGCGCCAGCGTCGTCTCCGGCGTCGGCCAATAGGCGCAAGTGTAGACCATCTCGGGATCGAGGAAGAGCGCGTAGAAGGCGTTCGACAGATCGTAGTGGAAATGCATCAGGGCCTTGTCGTCGCGCCCCTTGCCGTACTGCGCGGCATCGCCGGGGCCGCGCCAGCCATGGTCCGTGACGGCAGGTCCTGACCCGAACAGGAAGGGCAGCAGCGCCCGCGCCGCCAGGCCCTTGTCCACCTTCTTCAGCAATCCGCGCCGGCCGCCCTCCGCCCGCGTGGCCAGGTCGAGCAGGGTGCCGCCCTCGATCCCGATGGCGCCGGTGGCGAAGCCCTCGATCAGCGTGCCGAGCTTCGGCTTGCGCACCAGGCGCGTCAGCAAGGCGGGGTCGCGGATGGCGATGGCCAGATCGTCCCGCGCCTCCGGCCCCAGCTTCACGGTGGAACCATCCCAGAGCCGCAGCACCACATCGGCCTTGAGCAGGCCGCCGATGTGGTCGGCGAGGCGGCGGATGCCCTCTGCGCGGCGGTCCGGGGTGGTCTCGGGCATGGGCAGGGCTCCGGTCATAGACGGGGTGGCGCGGATCAGGCATCCGCCCAGGGCTGGTCCGCGGGCAGGTCCAGCCGGCGATCGCTGACGACATAGAGGCGTTCGACCGTCGTGTCCGCACCGGGGATGCCCACGCGCTCCCCCCTTCCGTTATGGATGCCGAGGCGGGTGCCGGCATAGCGGCGATGGGGGATTTCCAGCACACGGAGGAAGCCACGGGCGGCGAGCATCCGTTCCAGCTCCTCCTTCTGGAGAAAACCCTCCGCGCCGAAGGAGACGACGAGGGTGCGGGCGCGCAGCGTGCCGACCAGGCGGGCGAAGGCGGGGCCGATCTCGCGGCGGTTGTTGAAGGCGCTGCGGCGGGTGCGGCATTCCACGCGCTTGGCGGCGCGGCCATAGGTTTCCGGCCGGTCCCAGCGCACCAGCGTCTCCCACAGATGGTAGTTGGACAGGTAGGCGTGCTGGTCATAGGGCGGGTCGATATAGGCGACGTCGCAATCGATCTCCCCCGCCAGATCCACGGCATCCCGTTGCAGCGCCAGGCATGGGCCGGCGGCGGGGCGGGGCAGCAATTCGGGCAGGCGGAGTTCGAGGGGCTTGAGGGCGCGCGGCGCCCATTCCCGCATGAAGGCCATCTGGTGGCCCGCGGTGCTGTCCACGCGGTCCGCGGCCTGCAGCAGCGCGGTCAGCAGGATGGCGCGCAGCTCGGGCTCGGGGTCCAGGCGTTCGATCGCGTCCCGCACCGCTTCCAGCCGCGCGGCATTGGCGGGGTGGAGGTAGCGGGCGCCCTCCGCATAGGTTTCCGTGAACCAACCGGGGGTGGGCGGGAGGTGGGAGAGCTTCGCCAGGATGGCGCGGGCCTGGACGGACCAGCGTTCGGCGTCGGATTGGACGGTGCCCAGCGCCAGGGCATGGGCGAAGGCCAGGTGGTCATTGGCCACCACGCGCCAGCCCGCGGCCTTCAGCGCATGGGCGACGCGGGCGGAGCCGGAGAAGAGGTCCGCGACCACCGCGCCGTCGCCGGCCGCGGCGCCGACGGCGCGCAGCACCTGGCCGAGCAGGGCGCGCTTGGAGCCAAGGTATTTTATCAGGCTGCCGCTGCCTTGTGGCACGGCGGGGCGCCGGGACGAGTCTGCCGGCGCCGGATGGGAGGGCGCGACGCCCCCCTCACCCTGGACCTCTCACCCCTTTCAAGAGAGGGGCGGCAGAGGCAAGCCACGACCATGTCAGATATGCAGCGCCCGCCCATCCACCGCGAGGGCGGCTTCCTTCACCGCCTCGTTCAACGTGGGATGGGCGTGGCAGGTGCGGGCGACGTCCTCGGCGCTGGCGCCGAATTCCATCGCCACCGCGATCTCCGCGATCAGCGTGCCGGCATCGGGGCCGAGGATATGGGCGCCGAGCACGCGGTCCGTCTCCTTGTCCGCCAGGATCTTCACGAAGCCGTCCATGGAGGCCATGGCACGGGCGCGGCCATTCGCGGTGAATGGAAATTTTCCTACTTTGTAGGCGACGCCTTGCGCCTTCAGTTCCTCCTCGGTCTTGCCGATGTTGGCCACTTCCGGCCAGGTGTAAACGACGCCCGGGATCGCATCGTAGTTGATGTGGGGCTTCTGGCCGGCGATCTGCTCGGCCAGGGCCACGCCCTCATCCTCCGCCTTGTGCGCCAGCATGGGGCCGACGATGACGTCGCCGATCGCCCAGATGCCGGGGATGTTGGTGGCGAAATGGCCATCCGTCTTCACCCGGCCGCGCTCATCCAGCGCCACGCCGGCTTCCGCCAGGCCCAGGCCCTCCACATGCGGGCGGCGGCCGATGGCCAGCAGCACGACATCGGCCGCCAGCGTCTCCGCCGCGCCACCGCCGACGGGCTCCGTCGTCAGGGTCACGCCGGCATCGGTGACGCTCGCGCCGGTCACCTTGGTCTTCAGCTTGAACTTGATGCCCTGCTTGGCGAGGGTGCGTTCGAAGGCCTTGCCGATCTCGTTGTCCATGCCGGGGACGATGCGGTCCAGGAACTCCACCACCGTCACCTGCGCGCCGAGGCGGCGCCAGACGCTGCCGAGTTCGAGGCCGATGACGCCGCCGCCGATGACGACGAGGTGGCCGGGGACCTTCTCCAGCTCCAGCGCGCCGGTGGAGGTGACGATCCGCTTCTCATCCACCGTCACGCCGGGCAGCGGCGTGCTTTCGGACCCCGTGGCGATGACGATGTGCTTCGTGGCGTAGGTGGTGCCGTCCACATCCACCTGGCCGGCGGCGACCACGCGGCCAGAACCCTTGAGCCAGGTGACCTTGTTCTTCTTGAACAGGAACTCCACGCCCTTGACGTTGGCGCCCACGACCTCCGCCTTCCGGGCCTGCATGCGCGCCAGGTCGAGCGAGACCTGGCCGACATTCACGCCATGCTCCGCCAGCTTGTGGTTGGCTTCCTCGAAATGCTCGGAGGATTGCAGCAGGGCCTTGGAGGGGATGCAGCCGACATTGAGGCAGGTGCCGCCGAGCGTCGCCCGCTTCTCGACGCACGCGACCTTCATGCCGAGCTGTGCCGCGCGGATCGCGCAGACATAGCCGCCGGGGCCGGCGCCGATCACGATGACGTCGAAACTGTCTGCCATGGGAAGTGGTCCTGATGCCTTGCCTTCTGCGGCCGGACCATACGCGCCGGGCGCCAGGGTTCAAGGCCCAAGGGCTTCGGGGGCCGGACCAACTTCGCAAGCGCGATCAAGCGACGCTGGGGCATGATACGCCCATGCCGAAGCAGAGCACCCGCATCGATTATGGACGGCGCATCGCCCGCGCGATGGCGCTGATCGCCGCCGACCCGGCCCGCCCCCCCAACCTGGAGGCGATGGCGGAGGCCGCCGCCTTCAGCCCCTTCCACTTCCACCGCCTCTACCGGGAGCTGACCGGGGAGACCCCGGCCGAGACCCTGGCGCGGGAACGCCTGTCCCGCGCCGCGGCGATGCTGGTGCGGGAGGGGCTTCCCGTCGCGGTGGTGGCGAAAAGCTGCGGCTATGGCAGCGCGGCCGCCTTCACCCGCGCCTTCCGGGGCGCCTACGGCGTACCGCCCGCGGCGTATCGCGACAGCGGCGGCATCGGCACCCCGATCGGCAACCCCTTGTCCCCACCCAACCGGGAGCACCCTGGCATGTTCGAGGTCACGATCCGCGAGGAACCCGCGCTGCGCCTGGCCGCCCTGGCCCATCGCGGCCCCTATGCCGCCATCGGCACGGTCTATGACCGGCTGATGGCCTGGGCCGCCCCGCGCGGGCTGATCACGGCGGAAGCGCGCTTCATCGCCCTGTATCTCAATGACCCCGTGACGGTGCCAGAGAAGGACCTGCTGTCCGAGGCCGGCATGACCGTCCCCCCCGGGGTGGAGGGCAGTGAAGGCGTGCGCATCCTGGACCTGCCCGCCACCCGCGTCTCGACGCTGGTCTTCAAGGGGCCCTATGCGGAGCTGGAGGGCGCCTACACCTGGCTCTACCGGGAATGGCTGCCCATGAGTGGCGAGGAACCGGGCGACCAGCCCCCTCGGGAAGAATACCTGAACGACCCGCGTGGGCTGCCGCCCAGCGAATGGCTGACGGCGGTGATGATCCCGCTGAAGGATCAGACCGCGTAGATCCGGATCAGCACCGAATCGGGGCGGCGTTCGCCGTAGCCGAGGAAGAGGCTGCGGGTGAGCCAGAGATGCGGCTGGGCCACGGCCTCGAACACCGGCGACGTGCGGAAATAGACGCGGTCGGGGGGCACGGGCTCGCCGCGGAGCAGCCTGGCCATGTCCTCCGGCGCCGCGTGGCGGAGGCCGCGATTCGTCACCTGGACCAGGGCGCCGTCATCGAGGCGGAGCGTGTAGCGGGCCTCGATCTCCGCCACCCCATCGGGGCGGATCAGCTGGAAATCGGCGCCGCCGGGCAGGACCTCGCCCCGCATTCCCGGGCCCTCGACCGTGCCGCCGAGGATGGCGATGACGCGGCGTTCGCCATTGGGGCCAGCGCCGAGGCTGACGGGCGCGCCGACCGCGGCCTTCACCTCCGCCACGAAGCGCATCGTGGGATGCCCGCTGTTTTCCATCTTCAAATCCTCCCTGGGGTTGGAGCATTATGCATCATAATAATTCCAGGGAGTGACGACCATGAACGCCTCGCGCCGTTCCGTGCTGGCCGCGGCCGGCCTGCTTCTGCCCCTTTCGACAGCGCGCGCGGCCCTGCCGGACCGCTCGGTGCGCCTGGTGCTGGGCTTCCCGGCCGGCAGCGGGCCGGATCTGGTGGGACGGATGCTGGCGGATGGGTTGAGGGAAGCCTGGCCCGCGGGGGTGGTCGTGGACAACCGCCCCGGCGCCGCCGGCGCCATCGCCGCGCAGGAAGTGGCCCGCGCCGCGCCGGACGGCACCACGCTGCTGTTCGGGGAGGTCGGGCAGCTGGCCATGGCGCCCAGCACCTATGCCCGCCTGCCCTACGACCCCGCGCGGGATTTCGCGGCGGTGGCGGAGGTGGCGGCGATCGACTTCGCCTTCGTCGTGCCGGCCAGCCTACCGGTCACGGACCTCGCCGGCTACGTCGCCTGGGGCCGCGCCAGGCCCACCGTCTTCATGGGCACCTTCGGCGCCGGCACCCCGGGCCATTTCGGCGCCGCCATGCTGGCGAACGCGGCCGGGCTGCGGCACGAGGCCGTGCATTTCCGCGCCACCGGCGATGCGATGACGGCGATCCTGGGCGGCGACGTGCAGGGCATGTTCGGCAGCCTGGCGCTGGTGGCGCCGCATGTGCAGGCGGGGCGGCTGCGCGCGCTGGCGGTCAGCGGGCCTGAACGCGCGGCCATGCTGCAGGGGGTGCCGACGCTGGCGGAGGGAGGCTTCGGCGCCATCGGCTTCCATTCCTGGTTCGGCCTGGTGGCGCCGGCGGCGACGCCCGCATCCACCGTGGCGTCGCTGGAAGCCGGCGTGCTGTCCGCCATGGCGGCCGCGCCGCTGCGCGCGCGGATGGCGGAGGCCGGGTTCCGCCCGGCGGGACGGGGGCGGGACGCCTTCGCGACCCTGATGCGGGACGAGACCCGCCGCTGGGCGGAGGTGGTGCGCGCCACGGGATTCCGCGCCATCGAATAGGCGATCATCATCGCCTGATTATCAATCACAGGTTTACGGCCCCGACCGCCCCGCGATACCGTTGCGCATCCGGCGCAACGGGGTTCGCATGTCCATCATCACCGGCACGCTCTTCGCCGACCGCCTGACCGGCACGGCGCGGGCGAACACGATCGCGGGGTCAGACGGCGCGGATACGCTGCTCGGCATGGGGGGCGATGACCTGCTGGAAGGCGGGTCGGGCGACGACGTGCTGAATGGCGGCAGCGGCGCCGACACGCTGCGGGGCGGCACGGGTCAGGATTTCTACACCGTCTCCGCCTTCACGCGGGTGGAGGAACGGGATGGGGAGGGGACGGACACCGTCCGCGTCACGGGGCTGGCCGCCTATACCCTGCCCTCGGCGGTGGAGAATCTGGTGTTGGCCAGTGCGATCGCCTTCACCGGCACCGGCAATGGCGGCGACAACGCCATGACGGGGCTGGGCATGGCGGATCACCTGCTGGGGCTGGGCGGGGCGGATACGCTGCGCGGCGGGGGCGGCGGCGATACGCTGGATGGCGGCAGCGGGGACGATGCGCTGAACGGCCAGGCAGGCGCGGATTCGATGGCGGGTGGCAGCGGCGACGACCTCTACTGGGTGGACGACATCGGCGATTCGGTGGTGGAGGCCGCGGCGGAGGGCTTCGACACCATCCGCGTCTCCGGCCTGGCCGCCTATGCCCTGCCGGTGAATGTGGAGGGCCTGATCCATGAAGCCTCCGCCGCCTTCAGCGGCCAGGGCAATGCGCTGGCCAACACGCTGCGCGCGGCCGGCGGGGCGGACACGCTGGAGGGTCTGGATGGCGCCGATACGCTGCGCGGCGAAGGCGGCGCGGACAGCCTGGTGGGCGGCAACGGCGCCGACGCGCTGCATGGCGGCGCAGGGAATGACCGGCTGGATGGCGGCGCGGATGATGACGGGCTGTTCGGCGGGGATGGCGCGGATCTGCTGTCCGGCGACGACGGGCAGGACACGCTGCAGGGCGGCACGGCGAATGACACGCTGCTGGGCGGGCTGGAGCGGGACAGCCTGTACGGCGAAGGCGGCGCCGACAGCCTGGATGGCGGCGCGGAGGCGGATTGGCTGCTGGGCGGCGACGGGAACGATACCGTCGATGGCGGCGACGGCAATGATGGCCTGCGCGGGGATGCCGGCGACGACAGCCTGATGGGCGGCGCGGGGCGCGACGTGCTGAAGGGCGGCACCGGCCGCGATACGCTGGCCGGCGGGGCGGGCGACGACACCATCCATGCCGAGGCCGACGACCTGATCCTGGAGGATGCCGCTGGCGGCTACGACACGGTCTTCATCAGCGGCATTGGGGGCTTCGTGCTGCCGGAGCATGTCGAGGCGCTGCGCGCCTTCGGCACCGGCCCCGTGGTGGGCACCGGCAACGCCGTGGCGAACCGCATGTATGGCGGCGCAAGCGGGGACAGCCTGGCGGGCATGGCGGGCTTCGACCTGCTGGAAGGCGATGCGGGCAACGACACGCTGGATGGCGGCACGGATGCGGACCGGCTGTACGGGGGCAACGGGCTCGACCGGCTGCTGGGCGGGGATGGGAACGACCTGCTGGTCGGCGGCGCCGGGGCGGATACGCTGCGCGGCGGGCAGGGCGTGGACCGGCTGTTCGGCGATGCCGGCGGCGACAGCTTCCTGTTCGGCGACGCGACCGAAGGCGGCGACACCATCTTCGCCTACGCGGGAATCGAGGACCGGATCCTGGTCATGGCCAGCGGCTTCGGCGGCGGGCTGTCCGAGGGGATGAACCTGGCGGCGACCGGGCGCGCCATCACCAGCACCAGCAACGCCGCGACCAGCGCACCCGGCACGGGGCAGTTCGTGTTCAACAGCAGCAACGCCACGCTGTGGTGGGATGCGGATGGCATGGGCGCGGGGGCGGCGATCCGCCTGGCGGGCTTCAACGGCGTGACGGGTTGGAACGATTCCGAGATCGTCGTGATCTGAACGGGAACCTTGGCAACAGCCACTACCGCAGCAGCGCACCCACCAGCAGGCCCAGGCCGAAGACGCCCGCGGCGGGGGAGATCATCGGCCAGAGGCGCGGCGGCGTGAAGGCGCCGGCGAAGGCGAAGACCGCGCCGGCCAGGTAGGCCCCGGCCCCCTGCCCCACGCCGATCCGCGCCATCACCACCAGCGGCCCGATTCCCGCGACCACGCCGCAGATGGTGGCAAGGATGCGCCAGGCGCGGTCGGAACGCGGGTCCATCCGCAGCAGCTGCGCGGTCCTCGCGCGGTATTCGAGCGCAGCGGCCAAGGCGAGGAAACCGAAGGCGAGGATCAGCATGCGAAGGCACCCGGGCGTGGTCCGCGCATGATGACAGACGGGTGAACGGGCGATAGCAACGCCCGGTTGTTTCAGCGCGTGGGATTTCCGGCACGCAGCGCGGCGCGGACCATAAGGAAGGCCCAGGCGGGCGCGGCCAGCAGCAGCAGGACCACCAGCGCGCTGGCGCCCGCCCCCCCCAGCACATCCGCGACCATGAAGGGCCACACCGGCAGGAAGGGCGATCCCAGCGCCACCGCCAGGCCGAAGGGCCAGCGGCGCGCCAGCACCCAGCCGAGCAGCGGCAGCAGCCCGACCAGGGCAGGAACCGGCACCAGCAGGGTGAAGGGGGTGGCGAGGATGGTGGCGAGGTCGCCGGGATCCAGCGCGCGCAGGAAGGGCAGCGCCAGCCAGGCCGGGCTCAGCGCCACGCCCAGCAGGGCGGGCATGAAAAAGGGCCGGGGGTTCCGCGACATGCGGCGCCACCGGCCCTGGTTCAGGCGATCCCGCTCAGAGGTCCAGCATCAGCCGGCGCGGATCCTCGATGCTTTCCTTCACGCGCACCAGGAAGGAAACAGCTTCCTTGCCGTCCACGATCCGGTGGTCGTAGCTGAGCGCGATGTACATCATCGGGCGGATCTCGATCTTGCCGCCGACGACCATCGGGCGATCCTGGATCTTGTGCATGCCGAGGATGCCGGATTGCGGGGGATTCAGGATCGGCGTCGACATCAGCGACCCGTAGATGCCGCCATTGGTGATGGTGAAGCTGCCGCCCGTGAGTTCATCGAGCTTCAGCGCGCCATCGCGGGCCTTCTTGCCATAGGCGCCGATCGTCTTCTCGATCGTCGCGAAGGACATCTGGTCCGCGTCCCGCACCACGGGGACGACGAGGCCGGAGGGCCCGCCGACCGCGATGCCCATATGGACGAAGTGCTTGTAGACGACCTCGTCGCCATCGATCTCGGCGTTCACCGCCGGGAATTCCTTCAGCGCGGCGACGCAGGCCTTCACGAAGAAGGACATGAAGCCGAGCTTCACGCCGTGCTTCTTCTCGAACGCGTCCTTGTATTCCGCGCGCAGCGCCATCGCGGCGCCCATGTCCACCTCGTTGAAGGTGGTCAGCATGGCGGCGGTGTTCTGCGCTTCCTTCAGGCGGCGCGCGATGGTCAGGCGAAGGCGCGTCATCTTCACGCGCTCCTCCCCCTCACTCGCGGCGCGCGGCGCCTTCGGGGCGGCGGCGGCGGCCGGAGCCGGCGCGGCGGCGGGCTTGGACAGGAAGGCGAGGACATCGCCCTTCGTCACGCGGCCATCCTTGCCGGTCGCATCCGTGATGGCGCCGGGAGCGACGTTGTTCTCCGCCATCAGCTTGGAGGCAGCGGGGCCGGGCGGCAGGTTGGATGCCGCGGCGGCGGGCGCCGGAGCGGGCGTGGGCACCGGGCCCGGGGCGGGCTTCGGCGCTTCCGTCTGCGGGGCCGGGGCGGCGGCGGGCTTCGGCGCGGCGGCGGCGCCGCCGGCCGCGATCCGGCCCAGCACGGCGCCGGGGCCGACCTCGGCGCCCTCGGCCGCGTCGATGCTCTCCAGCACGCCGGCGGCGGCGGCATTGACCTCGACCGTGACCTTGTCGGTCTCCAGCTCCACCAACGGCTCATCCGCCGCGACGGCTTCGCCCACCTTCTTCATCCAGCGCGCGATGGTTGCGCTGGAAACGCTCTCCCCGAGGGGGGGCACCACGATGTCGGTCATCTGTCCTGCCTTCTGCCTGGTGCCGCGCTCAGCTCAGGCCGAGCGCGTCGCGCACCAGGGCTTCCTGCTGCTGCTGGTGAACCTTGGCGAGACCCGTGGCGGGGCTCGCGGCTTCGATGCGCCCGGCATAGGCGGGCCGCTTCGCCTTGATGTCGATTTCCTTGAGGACGCCCTCGATCTTGCGGTCGAGGAAGGTCCAGGCGCCCATGTTCTCGGGCTCCTCCTGGCACCAGACGACCTCGGCATTGACGTAGGGCGCGAGGGTCTTGGCCAGGCTCATCTTCGGGAAGGGGTAGAGCTGTTCGACGCGGATGATCGCCACGTCCTTCACGCCCTTGTCCCGGCGTTCCTGCAGCAGGTCGTAATAGACCTTGCCGGTGCAGAGGACGACGCGCTTCACCGCTTCCGGCGCCGCGATCGCGTCGATCTCCGGGATCACGTACTGGAAACTGCTGGCGGGGGCGAAATCCGACAGCGGGCTGACGGCCAGCTTGTGGCGCAGCAGCGACTTCGGCGTCATCAGCACCAGCGGCTTGCGGTAATTCGCCTTCATCTGGCGGCGGATGGCGTGGAAGTAGTTGGCCGGCGTGGTCAAATTGCCGACGCGCATGTTCCGCTCCGCGCAGAGCTGCAGATAGCGTTCCAGGCGGGCGGAGGAGTGTTCCGGCCCCTGCCCTTCATAGCCATGCGGCAGCAGCATCACGAGGCCCGACATACGCAGCCACTTGGTCTCGGCGCTGGCGATGAACTGGTCGATGATGACCTGCGCGCCATTGGCGAAATCGCCGAACTGCGCTTCCCACAGCACCAGCGTGCGCGGGTCCGCAAGCGTGTAGCCGTATTCGAAGCCCAGCACGCCGAATTCGGAGAGCAGGCTGTTGAAGGCTTCGAACTTCGGCTGGCCGGCGCGGATGTTGTTCAGCGGCACATATTCCGCCTGGGTCTTCTGGTCGATCAGGTAGGCGTGGCGGTGGCTGAAGGTGCCGCGCTGCACGTCCTCACCGGACAGACGGACGCGGTGGCCTTCCAGCAGCAGCGTGCCGAAGGCCAGTGCCTCCCCGGTTGCCCAGTCGATGCCCTCGCCCGTCTCGATCGCCTGCTTCTTGGCTTCGAGCTGGCGCATGATCTTCGGGTTGGCGCCGAAATCCGCCGGCACGCGGGCCAGCGCCGCGCCCACTTCGCGCAGCGTGTCGAGGCCGACCGCCGTCTCATGCAGCCGCTCCACTTCCTCGCCCACCGTCACGGCCTTGAGGCCGGACCAGTGGCCTTCGAGCCAATCGGCCTTGTTGGGCTTGAAGCTCTGCGCGGCCTGGAAGGCATCCTCCAGCGTCGCGTTGAAGGCATCCAGCATCGCCTTGGATTCGGCGGCGGGGATGCTGCCCTCATGCGCCAGCTTCTCGGCGTAGAGGGTCCGCGTCGTGCGCATTTCCTTGATGCGGTTGTACATCAGGGGCTGCGTGAACGCCGGCTCATCCGTCTCGTTGTGGCCGTGGCGGCGGTAGCAGACGATGTCGAGCACGAAGTCCGCGCCGAACTGCATGCGGAATTCGGCCGCCATGCGGGCGCAGAACACCACCGCTTCCGGGTCGTCGCCATTCACATGCAGGATCGGCACCTGGATGCTCTTCGCCACGTCCGTGCAGTAGAGGCCCGAATAGGCGTGGGCGGCGACGGTGGTGAAGCCGATCTGGTTGTTGGTCACGACATGGATCGTGCCGCCGGTGCGGTAGCCGATGAGCTGGCTCATCGCCAGCGTCTCATACACCACGCCCTGGCCGGCGAAGGCGGCATCGCCATGCAGCGTGATGCCCATGACGCTGCGGCGCGCCTTGGTATCGCCCGCCATGTCCTGCCTGGCGCGCACCTTGCCGATGACCACGGGGTCCACGGCTTCGAGGTGCGACGGGTTGGGCTGGAGCGACAGGTGCACCATCCGGCCGCCGATCTCGACATCGGTCGAGGTGCCGAGGTGGTACTTCACGTCGCCGGAGCCCTGCACATCCTCGGGATGCGCGGAGACGCCCCGGAACTCCGAGAAGACGGCCGAGTAGGGCTTCTTCACGACGTTGACGAGGACGTTGAGCCGGCCGCGATGGGCCATGCCGATCGCGATCTCGTTCACGCCGCCCGCGGCCGCGGTCTCGATGATCGTCTGCATGGCGGGGATGGTGGACTCCCCGCCCTCAAGCCCAAAGCGCTTGGTGGTGGCGTATTTCTTGGCGCAGAAGGCCTCGAAGCCCTCGGCCTCGATCAGGTCCTGGAGGATTTCCTTCTTCGCGGCGGGGTCGAAGGCCTGCAGCCAGGGGGCGCCTTCGATGCGGCGCTGGATCCAGGATTTCTGCTCGGGGTCCTGGATATGCATGAACTCCACGCCGATGGAGCCGCAATAGGAGGCGCGGCAGATCGCGAGAATCTCCCGGAGCGTCGCGTATTCCTTGCCGAGCACGAAATCGAGGAAGATCGGCCGGTCCATGTCGGCTTCGGTGAAGCCGTAGGTCGCGGGCGTCAGTTCCGGGTGCGGCTTCGGCACCTGGAGGGCGAGCGGGTCGAGCTTCGCTTCCAGGTGGCCGCGGACGCGGTAGCTGCGGATCAGCATCAGGGCGCGGATGCTGTCCAGGACCGCGCGCTGGGCGGCGGCCTTGTCCATCTGTGGCGCGCCAGCAGGGGCGGCAGCAGGGGCCGCGGCGGCGGGCTTGTCGCCCTTCTTCGGCGCCGGCGGCGGCTCCGGGTCCGGGCCGAAGGCGCCGCGGAGGCGGGGCGCCCAGGAGGCGCCGGTCGCGTCCGTCAGGACCGACCGGGCCTCATCGTTCAGCGCGCCGAACAACTCGGCGAAGGAGGGGTCCACGCTGTCGGGTTTCTCCGCCCATCGGGCGTAGAGGTCGGCGAGGTAGGCGGCATTCGCCCCCGACATCGCACTCGCGAGGATATCCACTCCGGCCATCTTCTTCTCCGTCGCGCCCGGTGCCCTTCCTGGGGTCCGGGCGTCGCAGTTTCCTCACCCGGGCGGAACTCCGCCCGGCGGGCTTCCTCAACCCGGGCAGAAACCCGCCCGGTCGGCTTACTCAACCCGGGCGGGGATTCCGCCCGGCAGGCGTTACGGCATCATAGGCCCGCCACCACCACGGCGGCAGACCCCCATCCATATGGTGATCTGCGCCCGGAGTGGTGACTGGTCTGTTACTTCTTAAGCGCCTTCACCATGGTGGAGCCCAGCGCCGAGGGGCTGTCCGCCACATGGATGCCGGCTTCCTTCATGGCGGCCATCTTCGCTTCCGCCGTGTCCTTGCCGCCGGAGATCACCGCGCCGGCATGGCCCATGCGGCGGCCCGGGGGGGCCGTGGCGCCGGCGATGAAGCCGACGACGGGCTTGTTGGGCTTGCCCGGGCCGAAATTATGCTCGCGCAGGTATTCGGCGCCGATCACCTCGGACTGGCCGCCGATCTCGCCGATCATGATGATCGACTGCGTCTCGTCATCCGCCAGGAACATCTGCAGGACATCGATGAAGTCCATGCCCTTCACCGGGTCGCCGCCGATGCCGACGCAGGTGGACTGGCCGAGGCCGGCCGCCGTGGTCTGGGCCACCGCCTCATAGGTCAGGGTGCCGGAGCGGGAAACGATGCCGACGGAGCCGCGGCGGTGGATATGGCCCGGCATGATGCCGATCTTGCAGGCATCCGGCGTGATGACGCCCGGGCAGTTCGGCCCGACCAGCCTGGACTTGGACCCGTCAAGCGCGCGCTTGACCTTCACCATGTCGAGCACCGGGATGCCCTCCGTGATGCAGATGATCAGCGGCAGCTCGGCGTCGATCGCTTCCAGGATCGCATCCGCCGCGAAGGGGGCGGGGACGTAGATCACGCTGGCATTGGCGCCCGTCGCGGCCACGCATTCAGCGACCGTGTTGAACACCGGCAGGTTCAGCTCGGGGTGCATGGTGCCGCCCTTGCCGGGGGTCGTGCCACCGACATAGGTGCTGCCATAGGCGATGCCCTGGCTGGCATGGAACGTGCCCTGGGCCCCGGTGAAGCCCTGGGTCATGACGCGAGTGTTGGCGTCGATCAGAACGGCCATGGATCAGGCCCCCTTCTTCACGGCGGCGACAACCTTCTGCGCGGCGTCGGCCAGGTTGTCGGCGGCGATGATCGCAAGCCCGCTCTCGGCCAGGATCTTCTTGCCGAGGTCCACATTCGTGCCCTCCAGCCGCACCACGAGGGGCACGCTGAGGGAGAGGTTCTTGGACGCCTCGACGATGCCGTTGGCGATCATGTCGCACTTGGCGATGCCGCCGAAGATGTTCACCAGGATCGCCTTGACGTTGACGTCGGAGGTGATGATCCGGAACGCCTCCGTCACGCGCGCCGCATTCGCGGTGCCGCCGACGTCAAGGAAGTTCGCGGGGGACGACCCGTAGAGCTTGATGATGTCCATCGTCGCCATGGCCAAGCCGGCGCCGTTCACCATGCAGCCGATCTCGCCGTCCAACGCCACGTAGTTCAGGTCGTTGTTGATGGCGTCGAGTTCCTTCGGGTCCATCTCGCTGTCATCGCGCAGGGCCTCGAGGTCCTTGTGGCGATAGAGCGCGCTGTCGTCGAAGCTGACCTTGGCGTCCAGCGCCACGATGTCGCCCTTGCCGGTCACGACCAGCGGGTTGATCTCGACGATCGCGCAATCGAGTTCGAGGAAGGCGCCGTACAGGCTGGTGACGAACTTGGTGAAGCTGCCGACCTGCTTGCCTTCGAGGCCGAGCGCGAAGGCGAGCTTGCGGGCATGGAAGCCGGAAATGCCGGAAGCCGGGTCCACCGCGACCTTCAGGATCTTCTCGGGGTGGTTCGCGGCCACCTCCTCGATCTCCATGCCGCCTTCGACGGAGGCCATGATGGTGACGCGGGAGGTCTCCCGGTCCACGAGCAGGCCGAGATAGAGTTCCCGCTTGATGTCGCAGCCATCTTCCACATAGACGCGGGAGACCAGCTTGCCGGCCTCGCCGGTCTGCTTGGTGACCAGCACCTTGCCGATCATCGCGTCGGCGGCTTCCTTGACGGCTTCCAGCGACTTGACGACGCGGACGCCGCCCTTGCCGTTGGGGTCGTTGGCGAAGCGGCCGGCGCCGCGGCCGCCGGCATGGATCTGGGACTTCACGACATAGACGGGGCCGGGCAGCTTCTTCGCGCCCTCGACAGCCTCATCCGCCGTCCAGGCGACATGGCCGTCGAGCACTGTGACGCCGTAGCGGCGCAGCAGCTCCTTGGCCTGGTACTCGTGAATATTCATCCGGCAGCTCCCGGCAGGGGTTTTTGCGAATTGGCGCCGCGGGGATGCCCCCGCGACGCCGTCAGGCAGCAGCCAGGCTCAGACGCCGAGCTTCTTGAAATCTTCGATCAGCTTCTTCACGGCGTCACAGGACTTGTCGAAGGCGGCCTTCTCCTCGGCCGTGAACTCGACTTCCATGATGCGTTCCGCGCCGCCGGCGCCGATCACCACGGGGACGCCGACGTAGAAATCCTTCTGGCCGTATTCGCCGTTCAGCAGCACGGCGCAGGGCAGGACGCGCTTCTTGTCCAGCAGGTAGCTCTCCGCCATCGCGATGGCGGAAGCGGCCGGGGCGTAGAAGGCGGAGCCGCGCTCCAGCAGCTTCACGATCTCGCCGCCGCCATTGGCGGTGCGGGCCACGATCGCGTCGATCTTCTCCTGCGTCGTCCAGCCCATCTTGACCAGGTCGGGGACCGGCACGCCGGCGACGGTGGAGTAGCGCGTCAGCGGCACCATCGTGTCGCCATGGCCGCCGAGGACGAAGGCCGTGACGTCTTCCACGGACACCTTGAATTCCTGGGCGAGGAAGAGGCGGAAGCGGGCGCTGTCCAGCACGCCGGCCATGCCGACCACCTTTTCCGCCGGCAGGCCGGAGCGCTGCTGGAGCACCCACACCATGACGTCGAGCGGGTTGGTGATGCAGATGACGAAGGCGTTGGGGGCGTAGGTCTTGATGCCTTCCGCGACCTGGCCGATGACGCCGGCATTCTTGGTCAGCAGGTCGTCGCGCGTCATGCCCGGCATGCGGGGGAAGCCGGCGGTGACGATGATGACATCGGCGCCCGCGATGGCGCTGTAGTCGCCGGTGCCCGACATCTCGCTGTCGAAGCCATCGACGGGGCCGGACTGCATGATGTCCAGCGCCTTGCCGGCGGCGACGCCCGGGAAGACGTCGAACATGACGACGTCGCCGAGTTCCTTCAGGCCGATCAGGTGGGCAAGCGTGCCACCGATATTGCCGGCGCCGATGAGCGCAATCTTCTTGCGGGCCATGAAGCGGTCCTCGACCTTGCCCCGATGGGGGGACTTGATGTGTTGCCGGGGCCGGCTGCGCGGATTCCCGGAGGGCGCCCCAACCGCAGGCGGGCCCACGAAAAAGCAGGCTCACCGGCCGCTTGACGCGCCCGCCGCGTTACCTACTCCCGCAGTGCAGCGCGGGCAAGGCGGCGTCTCAGCCCCTGAAAGGGGCCTGGGGCCCGGAAAACGGGGGCTGGAACGCAAAACGGCCTGCCTTGGGGGCGGGCCGCATGCATCATCCCGAAAAGCACCCAGGGGGGCATCCCGGTGGGCGGGACGTCAGATGGGCATGCAGCGCACGACGTTCTCATGCCCGCGGGCCAAGGTCGCGAAGGTGCCGGCGGGGCAATCGGTCTGGGCGTAGTCCACCGCCGGCAGCCCGGCCTGCCAGCCGGCCACGCCGCTGCGGCCGCCGCAGACCGTGCGGCCATTGCGGCGCGTGCAGTTGGCGGAGGCGTCGCGGGACACGGTGGCGGCGGAGGCGCCGCGCACCACGATGCCGGTGCGCTGGGTGCGGACATCGCCGGCGCGGGCCGTCTGCTGCGTGCGGGAACCCTGCTGGGGGCGCGCGGCCTGGCGGGGGGCATTGGCGCTACTGCGCTGGGGGGTCGCAGCACTGCTGCGCTGAGGAGCCGCAGCGGGGCGAGTGACGGGCGGCTTGGTGCCGGCCTGCGGCCTGGCGCTCGCGGTCCTCGGTTCTTCGCGCCTGGCGGCGTCGGCCGCCTGGGGGGCCACGAGGACGAGCGAGAACAGGGCGAGCAGGACAAGCCGCATGCGTATGATATTCCCCGATTGCGTCGCCAGGCCGCGCGGCTTCGATGCCCCGTCAACCCAACGCGGGTCCCCCTTGGACCCGAAGCCACTTCCCGCGCCCAATAGACGGAGGGCGGCGTGGCCTGTCAACGCATTATGTCCGCGTGTTTCGCGGGACTTCGGCTACTGCAGGTGGGCAAGGCCCAGCCAGTCCTGGCTCTGCATCTCGTTCAGCCGCGACGCGGTGCGGGCGAACATCGCGGCATTGTCGCCCTGTTCGTAGAGACGATCGGGGATGGCGGCCGCGCTGGCGACCAGTTTCACCCGATGTTCGTAGAGCGCATCCACCAGCGTGATGAAGCGGCGCGCGCGGTCGAAATTCTCCGGCCCCAGGCGCGGAATGCCGTCCAGCAGCACGGTGTGGTAGTGCGTCGCCACCGCCAGATAGTCCGCCGGACCCAACGGCCGGCCGCAGAGCGACTCGAAGTCGAACCGCGCCACGCCGCGGGCGGCCTGGGGCACTTCCAGGCTGCGGCCCAGCAGGGTCAGGCGTTCCGGCGCGCCATGCGGCTCCCCGGTCAGTTCGGCGAAGGCGGCGTCCAGCGCCTGTTCGGCGCGGTGGTCCACCGGCACGTGCCAGGTCGGCATGGCGCGGATGCGGTCGCGGCGATAGTCGCGCGCGGCTTCCAGCGTCAGCACCTCCAGCCGCCGGGAGATGAGGGCGATGAAGGGCAGGAAGGCATCGCGGCCGGGGCGGCCCTTGAACAGGTCTTGCGGCGCCGTGTTCGATGTCGCCACCACCACTGTGCCGCGGGCGAACAGCGCCTGGAACAGCCGGCCGAGGATCATGGCATCGGCGATGTCGTGCACCTGGAATTCGTCGAAGCAGAGCAGCGCGGCCTCTGCCGTGATGCTGTCGGCCAGCGGTGGGATGGGATCGGTCGTGTCGCCGTGCTGCTTCTTCCAGGCATGGATGCGCTGGTGGGCATCCTGCATGAACTGGTGGAAGTGGATGCGGCGCTTGCGGGGGACCTCCGCGCAATCGAAGAACAGGTCCATCAGCATGGACTTGCCGCGCCCGACCTCGCCGACGAGGTAGAGGCCCATCGGCGTGCCGGCCGGCGCTTCCTCCGCCGCCACGGGCTTGCGGCGCATGAAGCGGGCGAAGAAGCCGCCCTGCTCCGGCTCGTCCGGGTGCGGGTCATAGCCGCGGGTGCGGCGGAACAGGTCCTGCAGCACCTCCGCCGCGCGGGCCTGGGCGGGGTCGGCCGCCAGGGCGCCGGCGGCGATCCGGGCGCGGTAGGCGGGCAGCGGGCCCTCCCCGCCGGCGGGGCTCATCTTCGCATCCATGATGGCGGGACTAACCCGCGCCCCGGCTGCGGGCAACCGGGCATCGGGCAACCGGGCATCGGGAAACCGGGCGCGGCCCAGCCCCCCGCGGTTGACGCGCCGGGGCCGGGCCCGCAGCCTGCCGCGCCATGCCCGCCCCCACCGCCACGCTGTTCTACGCCAAGGATGGCTACGACACCTCCCGCCCCCGGCTGATGGGCCGCCATGCGGCGGGGGAGGGCTTCCTGCGCGGCATGGTGCGCCATTCCGGCTTCGACCGGCTGGTGGCCCTGGTGCCGCGGCCCGCGGATGCGGAGGCCTTCCAGGCGCAGGCCAGGGACCTCGGCGCCACCATGGCGCTGGAGGCGGTGCCGGAGGCGGAGTTGCACCGGGTGGCGGAAACCGGCTGCCTGATGCTGCCGGGGCCGGAGATGGCGGGGCTCGGCTGGCGGCGGCAGCGCACCGGCGCGGCGCGATTTTCTTTGGTGGGGATCACCCATACCACCGCCTCCCACGGCGCCATGGACAGCATCGCGGATTTGCTGACGGGGCCTTTGCAGCCCTGGGACGCGCTGATCTGCACCTCCGCCGCGGTGCGGGCTTCCGTGACGCGGCTGCTGGAGGCGGAGGCCGCCTGGCTGGCGGAACGGCTGGGCGCCACGCGCTTCCCTCGCCCGGCCCTGCCGGTCATCCCGCTCGGCGTCGATGTGCTCGCCCTGGCCCGGGACGGGGGGGCGCGGGCGGCCTGGCGGCAGCGCCTCGGCGTCGGGCCGGCGGATGTGGTGGTGCTGCATCACGGGCGGCTGTCCTTCCATGCCAAGGCGCATCCCCTGCCGATGTTCCTCGGGCTGGGGCGGGCCGCCGCCGCGGCGCCGGCCGGGGCGCGGGTGCACCTGGTGCTGTCCGGCTGGTTCGCGGATGAGGTGCAGCGCGGCGCCTTCCAGGCCATGGCGCAGGCGCTTTGCCCCATGCTCGCGATCCATCACGTGGATGGGCGGTTGCCGGAGGTCCGCCGGCAGATCTGGTCGGCGGCGGACGTCTTCACTCTGCTCTCCGACAACATCCAGGAGACCTTCGGCCTGGCGCCGGTGGAGGCGATGGCGGCGGGGCTGCCGGTGGTGACGAGTGACTGGGACGGGCTGCGGGACACGGTGGCGCATGGCGTCACGGGTTTCCGCGTGAAGACGCTGATGGGCGGGCCGATGGGCGACCTGGCGGCGCGGCACGAAGCCACGCTCGACAGCTATGACAGCTATATCGGGGGCGCGGCGCAGTTCACCGCCGTCGATGTCGCGGCGACGGAGGCCGCCTTCCGCGCCCTGGTCGCCGATGCCGGGCTGCGCGCGCGGATGGGGGAGGCCGGGCGGCTTCGGGCGGCGGCGCTGTTCGACTGGTCCGCCGTGATCGCCCAGTACCGCGCGCTGTGGGCGGAGCTGGCGGCGATCCGGGGCGCGGCCGCGCCGGCATCGGGAGAATCCCCACGGCGGCCGGACCCGGCCCTGCTGTTCGCGGACTACCCGACCGCGCAGCTTCGGCCCGCGACGCGGCTTCGCCTGGCGCCGGGCATCGCCGATTCGACGGCGGCGGTGACGCGGCTGATGGCGCTGTCGGCCATCCCCGGCATCGCCCCGCGGCGGGAGCTTCTGCCGGGCGAGGACAGCTTCCGCGCCGCGCTGCGCGTGCTGGAATCGGGGCCGGCCAGCGTCGCCGACATCGCGGCCACGCTGCCCCCCGGGCGCGCCGCCCGGCTGGCGCGGGCCCTGGCCTGGCTGGTCAAGATCGATGTGCTGCGGGTAGCGGAGGAGGTTGGGTGATGGCGCCGCGCGGCGTGATCTTCGATTGCGACGGCACGCTGGTGGACAGCGAACCGCTCTCCGCCCTCGTCTTCGCGGAGGCGCTGGCGGAGCAGGGGCTGGAGATCACGCCGGCGGCGGCGCTGGACGCCTTCCGCGGCCGGCGATTCGCGCTGTGCGTGGCGATGGCGGAGCGGATGCTGGGCCGGACCCTGCCGCCGGATTTCGAGGCGATGGTCCGCGACCGCACCACGCTGGCCTTCCGGGACAGGCTGCGGGGGATCGAGGGCGCGGCGGCGCTGCTGGAGGCGATGCCCCTGCCCTTCTGCGTCGCCTCCAACGCGCCAAGGGCGAAGACGGAGCTGAGCCTGACGCTGACGGGGCTGCGGCATTTCTTCGGGGAGCGCATCTTCAGCGCCTATGACGTGGGATCCTGGAAGCCCGATCCGGGCCTGTTCCTGCACGCCGCCGATGCGCTGGGCCTGCCGCCCGCGGATTGCCTGGTGGTGGAGGACAGCGAGGCGGGGGTGATGGCCGGGCTGGCCGCAGGGATGCGGGTGGTGGCGCTCCTGTCGGACCTGCCGCGCGAAGGACGCCCCGGCTGGCTGCCGGCCGAAGTGCCGGCGCTGGAGGGCCTGGCGGCGGTGCGGCTGCACCTGTAGCGGACCGAGCTATCCGGAAACGCGATGGGGCGGGAACACGCCGCCCGCCGCGACGCTTCATGCCGATCCCGGGGATCATGAGAGCCCCCCGCGCC
The DNA here is from genome assembly GCF_051859025.1 of Falsiroseomonas sp. GTDB lineage: Bacteria > Pseudomonadota > Alphaproteobacteria > Acetobacterales > Acetobacteraceae > Falsiroseomonas. The sequence continues at coordinate 30,727 of NZ_JBHYGL010000020.1, forward strand.
GCCCTGGCCGGCAGGGCCGGGGCATCGCCGCAATCCCCGCGTGTCATCCAGCGTAACGACGCACGCCAATAGCGAAGCCCCCCTTCCAGCGCCTGTTTTTGTTCGTATATTAAATACCATGACCGACGGCACGCGACCGGGGAGTGCGGAAGGGATCCAGGGTCGGGCGGCTTTGCCGCCCCGGCATCGCTACGAGGCCTGGAGCCTGTCGGGCGGTTCCCGCCTTCCGCTGCGCGGTCGCATGGCGCTGCTGGTGCTGGCCGGCACGCTGCCGCTGCTGGCCCTGAACCTCGGCAGCATCCACGCGGATTTCCGGCATGAACGGGATCGCGCCGGCCGCCAGGCGCTGGATCTGGCGCGGGGCCTGGCGCTGGCGGTGGAAGGCGAACTCCGCATGCGCATGGCGTCGCTGGAGGTGCTGGCCCTGTCCCGCGCGGCGCGGCGCGGCGATCTGGCCGATTTGCGCGCGATGGCGGAGGCCGTGGTGGCGCAGCATTCGCCCGATGCCGCCATCCTGCTGCTGGCGGAGGATGGGCAGCAATTGCTGAACACGGCCCTGCCGGCGGAGGCGGAACTGCCGGCGCGCGGCACGCTCGACAACCAGCGGCGCGTCCTGGCCACCGGGCGGGCCTCCGTCTCCGACCTGTATGAGGGCTTCCAGCCCGGCCGGCTGGTGGTGGCGATCGACGTGCCGGTGCGCGATGCCGCGGGGCGGGTGCGGGCGGTGCTGGCGATGAACCCGTCGCTCGGCACCTTCGACGAGGTGCTGCGGCGGCAGCACCAGGGCAATCGCTGGATCATCACGCTGCTGGACCGCTCGGGAAGGCGGATCGCGCGCGCGCCGGAGCGGGAGGCGCTGCGCGGCGCGCCGATGCCGCGGGATTTCATGCCCGCCCTTCTCGCAAGCCCCGGGGCCATCGGCGGCGACGGCATCGTCACCAGCACGACGCCGGAGGGGGAGGCGCTGCTGGCCGCCCATGCGCGGCTGCCGGGTTCGGGCTGGGGCGTGGTGGTCGCCGTTCCGATGGCGGAGTTGACGCGGCCGGCCTGGATTTCCGCGCTGACCTCCACCGGTATCGGCCTGGCGCTGCTGCTGGTGGGGCTGGGGCTGGCGCATCGCGTCTCGCTCAGCGTCACGCGGCCGATCGCGGCGCTGCGCCGGCTGGCCGCGGCGCCGGATGGGGACCAGGGGAAGCTGGCGCGGGCGACGGGGCTGGCGGAGGCGGATGAGGTGGCGGCCGCGCTGCGGGAGGAAGCCCGGCGGCGGATCGACGCCACGGCGGGGCTGAAGGACAGCGAAAGACGGCTGCGGCTGGTGGTGGCGGAATTGAACCACCGCGCCAAGAACGCGCTGGCGACGGTGCAGGCCCTGGCGTTGCAGACCGCGCGGGGGGAGGCCGGTTCGGACCCCGCGCGCTTCGCCAGTGAATTCGGCGCCAGGCTGCAGACCCTGTCCCGCGCGCATGACCTGCTGGCGGCGATGTCCTGGGAACCGGCGGCGCTGGGCGCCGTGGTGCGGGCGGGGCTGGCGCCATGGCTGGAACCGCCGGACCCGCGCCTTTCCTTCCACTGCGCCTGTTCGCCGGTGCCGCCGCCGGCATCGCCGGGCCAGGCGCAGGCCATCGTGCTGGCGCTGCACGAATTGGCGACGAATGCGGTGAAGCATGGCGCGCTGTCGGAACCCGGCGGGCGCGTGACCGTGACCTGCTGGGCGGAGGAGGGCGGCGCGGTCGGGATCATCACCTGGCAGGAAAGCGGCGGGCCGCCGGTGCCGGGCCCGCCCGCGCGGCGGGGCTTCGGGACCAGGCTGCTGGAACGGGCGCTGGCGCGGGATCTGGGCCCGGGGTCGCAGGTGACGCTGGCCTTCGAGCCCGGAGGCGTGCGGGCGACGATGCGCTTCCTGCCGCGGCGCAACGCGGCGGCGGCGGAGGCGATGGCGGCGGCGTGCTGAAGGGGGGCCTGCTGAGAGGGGGGCCTTCAGCCCCGCCGGCGGAAACGCTCCACCGCGCTGACCAGCGCCGTGCGCACGCCGGGTTCCAGCGCCGAATGCCCGGCATCCGGGATGATGGTCAGACGGGCGCGGGGCCAGGCGGCGGCGAGGTCGAAGGCCGTGTCGCAGGGGCAGACCATGTCGTAGCGGCCCTGCACGATCTCCGCCGGGATATGCGCGATGCGGTCCATGCCGCCCAGCAGCCCGCCCGGCGGCAGGAACAGGTCGTGCTTGAAGTAATGCGCCTCGATCCGCGCCAGGCCGAGGGCGGTGCGGTCCTGCGCGAAGCTCGCCACCGTCTCGGGGCTCGGCAGCAGGGTGGAGCAGGAGCCTTCGTAGAGGCTCCAGGCGCGGGCGGCGGGCTGGTGGACCAGGGGCTCGGGGTCGCAGAGCCGCTTGAGATAGGCGTTCAGCAGGTCGCCGCGCTCGGCCGGGGGGATGTGTTCGGCGAAGGCGTTCCAGGCATCGGGGAAGACACGGCGGAGGCCGTAGAGGAACCACTCGACCTCCGACGGCCGGCCGAGGAAGACGCCGCGCAGCACGCAGCCCGTGACGCGGTCTGGGTGGGCCTGGGCGTAGGCCAAGGCGAGCGTGCTGCCCCAGGATCCCCCGAACAGCAGCCAGCGTTCGATGCCGAGGAAGCGGCGGAGCGATTCGATATCCGCCACCAGATGGGGGGTCGTGTTCTCCCGCAACTCGCCGAGGGGGCGGGACCGGCCGGCGCCGCGCTGGTCGAAGATCACGACGCGGAAATGGGCGGGGTCGAAGAAGCGACGGTGGATGGCGCCGGCCCCGGCGCCCGGGCCGCCATGCAGGAACAGCACGGGCTGGCCGCGGGGATTGCCCACCTGTTCCCAATACATGACGTGGCCCGCGGAGAGCGGGAGCAGGCCAGTCTCATAGGGTGCGATGTCGGGAAACAGGTCGCCGCGCGGCATGAATGCCCTTTAGGGGCGCCGGGGTGGCGGAGTCCATGGGTCCGTTGCGGATGCGGTGGCGGATTTATGGCTTTTCGCCCTTCGCCCCGGGCCGGTTCGTGCCTAGGTTGGAGAGATGGCCGAGACACCCTCGGCCGGCTCCCGATCCGCCGCCGCCGGCGCCCTGCGCTGCGGGGTCTGCGGGACGGAGAGCCGGCACCCGCCCTTCCGCCCCGCGCCGCCGGAACAGGCGCCGGACCTGGACCTGCGCCCGGGGGAGCCGGTGCGATCCACCATGGCGCGCTGGCTGCAGCAATGCCCGGCCTGCGGCTATGCGGCGCCCGACATCACCCGCGCCCATCCGGCCGCCGCCGAAGCCGTGCGCGCCGCGCCCTTCCGCGCCCTGCTGCAGGACAGCACCGCACCCCCCCTCGCCCGGCGCTTCCTGGCCTGGGCGCTGGTGCTGGAGGAGACGGGCGCGCTGCATGCGGCGGCCGAGGCCACGCTGCACGCGGCCTGGGTGGCCGATGACCTCGGCCGGCCGGATCTGGCGCGGGCCTGGCGGCTGGATGCCGTGGCGCTGTGGCGCGGCGGGCCGACGCTGGATGCGGAGCAGACCGTGCGCATCATCGATGCGCTGCGGCGGGCGGAAGCCTGGGAGGATGCGGCGAGCACGGCCGAAAGCCTCGGCCTGACCGATCCGGCGGAGGCGGTGGCGCAGGTGGTGGCGCTGGAGCGGCGGCTGATCGAGGCGCAGGATTCCGGCCGCCACACCGTGGCCAGCGCCCTGCCCCCGCCATCGCGCCGCCCGCATGTCAGCCACCAGCGCATCGCGGCGCGGGGCGAAGGGCTCTGGGCGCGTCTGAAGCGGCTGCTCGGCGGGCAATAGGCGCGGCCCCTGCCTGGCCCGCCTTGCGCGCCTTCGCCCGCCCGGTTATCGTTATATTATAACGTTACTGCGGAGACACCATCATGCAACGGCGTTCCCTCCTCGCCTTGCCCGCCCTGCTGCTGCCCGGCCTGGCGCGCGCGCAAGAGGCGCCTTTGGTCGTTGCCTCCTTCTCCATCCTGGGCGATCTGGTGCGGGAAGTGGCGGGCAGCCGCGTGCGGCTGCGCACCATCGCGGGGCCGAATGTGGACGCGCACAGCTTCCAGCCCCGGCCGAGCGATGCGGAGGCGCTGCGCGGCGCGGCGCTGGTGGTGCGCAACGGGCTGGGCTTCGATGGCTGGATGGACCGGATGGTGCGCGCGGCGGGCTATCGCGGCGCGGTGGCCACGGCGACGGATGGCATCACGCCGCGCATGATGGCGGGCCATGCCCATAATCACAGCCATGGCGGCGGCGCGGAGCGGCGGCAGAACCATTCCGTCGGGTCGCGCCAGGTGCCGGACCCCCATGCCTGGCAGGACCTCCGGCACGGCATCCATTACGTCAGGGGCATCGCCACCGCCCTGTCCGCCGCACTGCCGGCGCAATCCGGCGCCATCCAGGCCGCCGCCGACGCCTATGCCGCGCGGCTCGACACGCTGGATGGCTGGGTCCGGGCGCAGATCGCCGCCGTGCCGGAAGCGCGGCGCAAGGTGGTCACCAGCCATGACGCCTTCGGCTATTTCGGCGCGGCCTATGGCATCACCTTCCTGGCGCCGCAGGGGGTTTCCACCGAAGCGGAGCCCAGCGCCGGCGATGTGGCGCGGCTGATCCGCCAGGTGCGGGCCGAGGGCATCACCGCCGTCTTCCTGGAGAACATGGGCAACCCCGCCACGCTGGAACGCCTGGCGCGAGAGGCGGGGGTCACGGTGCGCGGCAGACTCTATGCCGATGCGCTGAGCGCGCCGGACGGCCCGGCCGCGAGCTATGAGGCGATGTTCCGCCACAATGTCGGGCTGCTGGTGCCCGCCATGCGGGGCCAGGCGGCATGAAGCGCCTTCTTCTGGCCGCCGGCGCGGCCCTGCTGCCCGCGGTCGCCGGCACGGCGCTGCTGCCCGCGGTTGCCACCGCACAGGGCTTCACGCCACATGTCTCGACCGAGATCGACCTCGGCCTCTATGGCGTCGGCACCACCAGCGCGACGGACCGCGCGCGTGGCGGGACCAGCCTGTTCCTGTATGGCGAGGTCGCGGCGGGGCTGCACCTGGCGCCCAACTTCTCCCTCCAGGGCGTGCTGGCCTTCGAGCCGATCGGCGAGGGCGACGCGCTGGGCGGCTTCCCCGATGGCGGCACCACCGGCTTCCGCCGGCAATCCGCCTTCATCGAGGCGCTCTACGCGGAATGGAAGCCGGACGGGGACACCACGCTGCAGGCGGGCCGCTTCGTGGCCCCCTTCGCGCGCGGGCACCACGACTTCCCCGGTATCCTCACTAAGATCCGGGCGCATGAGGTCTCCGCCATCACCGACAGCCTCGGCATCGCGGGCACGCATACGGCCTTCGTCGATGCCTGGTGGGGGGAGCATGACATTTCCGCCGCTGTCTTCACGCTGGATCGGACGTTCCTGTCCTCCACGCTGATGACGCGGCGATCCTGCTGCGACGAGCGGTATGAGCGGTTCAACCGGAATACCCGCGCGCAGGGGGGGCCTGCGAATACCGGGCAGTTCGACAACGCGACCATCGCGCTGGATGGCGACCGCTTCGGGGTGCTGCCCGGCTTCTCCTACCACCTGGCGGTGCTGACGCGCGGCGCGGGGGCGGACGGGACGGCGCGGGAATGGGGCTATGCCGCCGCCGCCCGCTACCAGCATGACTGGTCCGCCAACCAATCCACCCTGTTCTTCGCGGAAGGCGTGCAGTTCCGCAACGCCGCCGCGCGCCCCCGCACGGAGGTCACGCTGCTGGGCCTCGACCCCGATACGGGCGACGAGGTCGAGACGACGCTGGAAACGACGATCCGCGAACGCCGCACCTTCACCACGCTCGGCCTGCGGCATCGCGTGGGCGAATGGCGCGGCACCCTCGCCTGGCAGCGGGACCAGCGGAAGCGCAGTGTGGAGGCCACGCCGACGGAGAATTACGTCGAGGCCTCCATCGGGCGGGACATCGCGCCGAACGTCTCCCTCGATGTCGGCTACCAGTATGCCCGCTATGCGCGGGAGGAAGCGGGCGGCCTCGGCACCGCCCATGCCGTGCTGCTCCGGCTGGGCTGGCGGGGGTTCTGAGCAAGAATCCGTTCGTCCCCCGGTGCCAGGATGCAACCTTGCCGCGCCATCGGGCATCCTGGTCCGATGGCGCGTAGGGGAACGACGATATGCGGTGGATGAAGACCGGGGTGGCGGCGGCGATGCTGGCCGCGGGCGGTGCCCCGGCCGGGGCGCAGGAGGTGCGGACGGGCGCCGGCTTCGTGCCGCATGTGAGCGGCGAGTTGTCGGTCGATCTCTACGGCGTCTCCACCTATCGCGCCCTGTCCCGGACGGATCGCTTCCGCGACCTCTACACCAAGACGGAACTGACCGCCGGGCTGCATCTGGCGGAAAGCTTCACCATCCGGGGCGCCCTGAAGTTCGAACCCGTGGCCGCCGGGCCGATGGGGGGACAGGACCGCGCCTTCCAGGACCACGGCGCCTGGGTGCAGTCGCTCTATGCGGAATGGCAGGCCGATCCGCGGCTGACGCTGACGGCCGGCAAGTTCACCGCCCCCTTCGGCCGCGGCTGGGACAATTTGCCGGGCATCCGGCTGACCGACCAGGTCTCCCTCTATGAGATCGCGGAAAGCCTGGGCTTCCAGGCTCGGGCCACCATCGTCGATGACGGCGACGGGTGGGGGGAGCACCGGCTGACCGCGGCCGTCTTCACCTTCGACACCACCTCCCTCTCCTCCACCGCCATCACACGCAAGCGCTTCGGGCGGGATGAGGCCGAGCGCTACCGCCGCAACAGCCGGGCGCTGGGCGGCGCGGGCAATACCGGGGAGCTCGACAATGTCGCCGTGGCGCTGGAGGGGGAGAAGATGGCCGCGCTGCCGGGCTTCACCTACCAGGTCGCGGTGCTGTCGCGCGGCGCGGGCGTGGATGGGCGCGCGCGGGAATGGGGCACGGCCATCGGCGCCAGCTGGGAGATCCCCTGGACGGAGGAGGTCTCCACGACGCTCTTCGCCGAAGCCGTGCGCTTCCGCAACGCCGGCGGCCGGCCGGTGGAGGATGTGGCGGGGGTGCCCGCGCCCATCGGCGAACGCCGCACCATCACGACGCTGGCGGCACTGACCACCTATGGCCCCTGGCGCGGTTCGCTGGGCTGGCAGGTGGAGGACCGGAACCGCAGCGCCAATGGCGTGGCGCGATCCTCCTATCTGGAAGCGACGGTGGGGCGGGAGCTGGGCCTGGGCTTCACCGCCGATATCGGCTGGTCCCGCACCCGCGCGGGCACCGAGGATGGCGGACGGGCCAACACCGATGCGGGGCTGGTGCTGGTGGGCTGGCGCCAGGCTTTCTGATCGGAGGGGGTGGGGCGTTCCGACCCCGTGCCGGATCGGCGGGCTGGCGCGGGGCCACGGAAGGAATAGGCTCCGGCCACGTCCCGGGGGGAATCGCGTCCATGCCGCGCCGGATCATCGACCTGTCGCTCGCGCTCGAGAATGATGTGGCGGCGGACCCGCCGGGGCTCGGCCCGCATATCGAGTATCGCACCCACAAGGAGACGGTGGCCCAGCTGCTGGGCTTCTTCCCCGGCATCAGCCCGGACCAGCTGCCAGACGGGGAAGGCTGGGCGATCGAGATGATCCAGCTGACCACCCATAACGGCACCCATCTGGACGCGCCCTGGCACTATGCCAGCACGATGGATGGCGGCGCGCCGGCGCTGACGATCGACCAGGTGCCGCTGGACTGGTGCATCGGGCCGGGCGTGAGGCTGGATTTCCGCGACATGCCGGATGGCCATGTCGTCACCGCGGCGGAGGTGCAGGCCGCGCTGGCCGAGATCGGCCATGTGCTGCGGCCCGGCGACATCGTGCTGGCCAATACCGCCGCCGGCGCCTGCTACGGCCGGCCGGACTATGTCGCGCGCGGCTGCGGCTTCGGGCGGGAGGCGACCTTGTGGCTGACCGGCCAGGGCGTGCGGGTGGTAGGCACCGATGGCTGGTCCTGGGACGCGCCCTTCATCCACACCAAGGCGCGGGTGGCGGAGAGCGGCGATGCCAGCCTGATCTGGGAAGGCCACAAGGCCGGGCGGGAAGCGGGCTACTGCCAGATCGAGAAGCTGACCAACCTCGACCTCTTGCCGGCCACGGGCTTCACCGTCTCCTGCCTCCCGGTGAAGATCAGGGCGGCGTCGGGCGGATGGTGCCGGGCGGTCGCGATCCTGGACGAATAGGGCGGCATGCCTGTTCGCTGGACAAAAGCGGCGGGCGGACGACAAATGAACGGCAAGCGGCGCGGAACAACCGGGCCCAACGTCCAGGGAGAGTACCCCAGCGGTGAAGCCCGCCCCCTTTGCCTATGCGCGCGCGACGACGCTGGATGACGTCTTCGCCGCCCTTGCCCGCCATGGCGATTCCGCGCGGCTGCTCGCCGGTGGGCAGAGCCTGGTCCCGGCGCTGAACCTGCGGCTTTCCGCGCCCGAATTGCTGATCGACATCAACGGCGTCGCCGCGCTGCGGGGCGTGACGGTGGCGAATGGTGTGCTGCGGATCGGCGCGCTGACCCGGCACCAGGAACTGGGTGCCGATCCCGATGTGGCGCGCCACGCGCCCCTGCTGACCAAGGCGGTGCCCTGGATCGCCCATGCGGCGATCCGCGCGCGGGGAACCATCGGGGGCTCCATCGCCATGGCGGACCCGGCGGCGGAACTGCCGGCCTGCGCGCTGGCGCTGGACGCGACCTTGGTGATCGGCAGCGCGGCGGGCGAACGCCGCGTGGCGGCGCGGGATTTCTTCCGGGACCTGTACCAGACGGCGCTGCGCACGGATGAGGTGCTGGTGGCGGTGGAAGTGCCGTCCCATGCAGGCGCGCCCTGCACCGTGCAGGAACTGGCGCGGCGGCAGGGGGATTACGCGATCGTGGGCCTCGCCGCGCAGCGTGCCGGTGCGGCGCTGCGGCTGGCCTGGTTCGGCGTGGGGACGACTCCGCTGCGCACGCCGCGCGCGGAAGCGGCGCTGGCCGCCGGCGACTTGGCGGCCGCGCAGGACGCCGTGGCGCAGGAGATCGACCCGCCGCAGGACCTGCATGGCCCGCCGGCGCTGCGACGCCACCTCGCCCGCGTGCTGCTGGGCCGCGCCGCAGCCGCGTTGGGGGGACACTGAGATGGACCGCTTTCTCGATATCTCGCTGACGGTGAATGGAGAGGCGGTCTCCGCCCGCGTCGAGGCGCGCACGCATCTGGTCGACTTCCTGCGGGAAGGGCTGGACCTGACCGGAAGCCATGCCGGCTGCGAACACGGCGTCTGCGGTGCGTGCTCACTGATCGTGGACGGGGCGATGGTGCGGGGCTGCCTGATGCTGGCGGTGCAGGCGCAGGGTTCGGAGGTCTGGACCGTGGAGGGCCTGACCGAGACCGGCGCCATCAGCGCCATCCAGGACGCCTTCGTGGCGCGCAACGCGCTGCAATGCGGCTTCTGCACGCCAGGGATGCTGGTGGCCGCGGCGACGCTGCTGAAGCAGAACCCGAGCCCGACGCGCGAGGAGATCCGCGAGGGCATCAGCGGCAATTACTGCCGCTGCACCGGCTACCAGGCCATCGTCGACGCCATCGAAACGGCGGCCACCGTGATGCGGGAGAGCGCGTGATGAACGACATGCCGCCGCTATCCGCTGTCGACAGGCCGAATTCCTATATCGGCCGTTCGGTCCCCCGCCCCAATGCGAAGCGCCTGGTGGCGGGGCGCGGCCAGTATGTCGATGACATCCGCCTGCCGCGGATGGTCCATGCCGCCTTCCTGCGCAGCCCGCATGCCCATGCGCGCATCCTCTCCATCGACACATCGGCGGCCAAGGCATCGCCGGGCGTGATCCGGGTGGTGACGGGGGCGGAGATGGCCACGGTCTGCACGCCCTGGGTCGGCGTGCTGCATCACCTCAAGGGGCTGAAATCCGCGCCGCAGCACGCGCTGGCCGTCGATGTCGCCTGCTGGCAGGGGGAACCCGTCGTCGCCATCGTCGCGCGGTCGCGCGCGGAGGCGGAGGATGCGATCGGGCTGGTCGAGGTGGAGTGGGAGCCTCTGCCGGCGGTGGTGGATGCCGAGACGGCGCTGGATGCGACGACGCCGGTGATCCATCCCGTGCTCGGCGACAATTTGGCCTTCCAGCGTGACCATGTCGGCGGCGAACCGGATGCCTGCTTCGCGGACCCCGATGCGGTGGTGGTGGAGGCCACCTTCCATACGGGGCGCCATACCGGCGTCTGCCTGGAAGGCCGCGCGATCCTGGCGGACTACAACCCGGCGGAAGGGCGCCTCACGGTTCATCATTCGAACCAGGCGCCGCACATGATGCAGACGGTCTTCGCGAAGCACCTGGCGCTGCGCGAGGGCGATGTGCGCGTCGTCTGCAAGGATGTCGGCGGCAGCTACGGCATCAAGGTGCATGTCTACCCCGATGAGGTCGCGACCGCGGCACTCTCCAAGATGCTCGGCCGGCCGGTGAAGTTCATCGCCGACCGGATGGAGGGCATGGTCAGCGACATCCATGCCCGCGACCACCGCATCAAGGCACGCTGCGCTGTGAAGCGGGACGGCACGCTGCTGGCCATCGAGATCGATGACCTGACGGGCATCGGCCCCTATTCCGTCTATCCCCGGACCTCCGCTGTGGAGGGGAACCAGGTCGTGAACCTGACGGGCGGGCCCTATGTGCTGAAGGGCTACAAGGCACGCACCACGGTGGTGTTCCAGAACAAGACGCCGACATGCCAATACCGCGCCGTCGGCCACCCCATCGCCACCACGGTGACGGAGGGGCTGGTGGACATGGCGGCGGAGGCGATCGGGATGGACCCCGCCGAGATCCGCCGCCGCAACCTGATCGCCGACGATGCCTATCCCTGCAAGAACCTGGCGAACCTCTCCTTCGAGGGGCTGTCGCATCACCAGTGCCTGACAAAGCTGCTGGCGATGATGGATTATGAGGGGCTGAAGGCGGAGCGTGACGCGCTGCGCGCCAAGGGCATCATCCGCGGCATTGGCCTGGCGAGCTTCATCGAACTCACGAATCCCTCCCCCTTCATGTACGGCATCGGCGGCGCGCGGATTTCAGCCATGGATGGCGCGACCGTGCGCCTCGACCCCGATGGCAGCGTGGCCATCGCCTCCGGCGTCACGGAACAGGGCCAGGGGACGGAGGGCATCCTCGCGCAGATCGTGGCGAGCGCGGTGGGCGTGCCGATCAACCGCGTGCGCGTAACCACCGGCGACACCGAGACGACGCCCTATGGCGGCGGCACCTGGGCCAGCCGCGGCGCGGGCATCGGGGGCGAAGCCGCGCTGCAGGCCGGCACGGCGCTGCGCGACCAGATCCTGGTGATCGCGGCATCGATGCTGCAATCCACGCCCGACACACTCGACATCATCGATGGCGTGGTGGTGGACCGCGCGACGGGGGCGGAACGGCTGCCGCTGGAGGAGCTGGGCCGCATCGTCTATTTCCGCGGCGACACGCTGCCGAAGGATTTGCCGCGGGAGCTGGTCGCGACGCGGCACTACACGCCGAAGGATTATCCCTTCTGCTTCACCAACGGCGCGCAGGCCAGCTACGTCGAAGTGGATGTCGAGACCGGCTTCGTCACGCTGCTCCGCCACTGGTGCGTGGAGGATTGCGGCACGGTCATCAACCCCATGCTGGTGGATGAACAGATCCGCGGCGGCGTGGTGCAGGGCCTTGGCGGCGCGCTGCTGGAACACTGCGTCTATTCGCCGGAAGGCCAGCTGCTGACGGGGAGTCTCGCCGACTATCTGCTGCCTATGTCGGGGGAGATGCCGGACATCCAGGTGGCGCATGTGGAGACGCCGACCCGCGAGAGCGCGCTGGGCGCCAAGGGCGCGGGGGAGGCCGGCACCGCGGGCGCCCCGGCCGCGGTGCAGAACGCCATCAACGACGCGCTGCGGCCCTTCGGCGCGCGCGTCCTCGCGCAACCCTTCACGCCGGCGCGCATCCTCGGCGCGCTCGGAAAAATCTAGTCGACAACAGGGAGAACCAGGAAATGAGCCTCATCACACGCCGCCTGCTGCTCGGCACCGCCGCGGCGGCGCCGCTGGCCGCGCCCGGCATCGTCGCCGCGCAGACGCAGATCAACATCACCATCGCCGCATCGCACCCCACCACCATCGCCTGGATCTGGGCGATGCAGCAGGCGCTGATGCCGATGGTGAACCAGCAGCTGGAGAACACCCGCTTCCGCATCCGCTGGCGGGAAGCCTTCGGCGGCACGCTCTACCGCTTCACGGAAACGCGCAACGCGGTGAAGGACGGCATCACCGATGTCGGCTTCGTCGGCACGCTGTGGGAAGGCAGCGCGATGCCGCTGCAGAACGTGACGTACTTCACCCCCTTCGCCACCGACAACCTGCCCCTGCAGGTGGCGGTGATGGAAAAGATGACGAACGAGATGCCCGAGATGCAGCGGGCCTGGACCGAGAACAATATGGTCTATCTCGGCTCCTGCGGGACGGAGACCTATGACCTCTGGACCACCTTCCCGATCCGCACGCTGGATGACCTCCGCAACCGCAAGATCAGCGCGCCGGGCGTCTCCGCCAGCTGGCTGGCCGGCACCGGTGCCGTCGCGGTGAATGGCGCGCTGACGACCTACTACACCGACATCCAGACGGGTGTTTCCGAAGGCGCGCTGTCCTTCGCCTCCGGCATCTTCCCGGTGCGTGTGCATGAGGTCGCGAAGTACATCACGCGGGTCAATGTCGGCTGCATGTATGTCGGCGGCATCGGCATGAACCGGCAGACCTTCAACCGCCTGGACCCCGTGGTGCAGGCCGCCTTCCGCGCCGGTGGCCGGGCGTACACGGAGGCACTGACGAAGCGCGTGGTGGAGACGTCGAGCGCCAACATGCAGGAGATGGTGCAGAAGGGCGCGGTGATGTCCGAATTCCCGGCGGCCGAGCGCGCGCGCTGGGTGGCGGGCCTGCCCGACATCGCCGGCGACTGGGCGCGCACGAATGAGGGCCGCAACCAGCCCGCGCGGAAGGTGCTCGATGCCTACATGACCGGCCTTCGCGCCGGCGGCGCTACGCCGGCGCGCAACTGGGCGGCCTGACTGCGATGACTGGCGCCCCGGCCTGGAAGCTGGCCGGGGCGCGTGCTGCCTGGGGGGTGTTGGATGAGCGAGCTTGATACGGTCAACGAGGCGGCGCAGGAAGCCGCCGCGCGGCCGCCCAAGGACCCCTTCGGCCTGGTGCTGTGGCTGCTCAACAGCCTCGGCACGCTGATGATCGCGGGCATGATGGTGCTGATCGTCTGCGACGTGGTGGGGCGGTCCTTCCTCAACGCGCCGCTGAACGGCGTGGCGGAGATTTCCGCCATGACCATCGTCGCCATCGTCTTCCTGCAACTGCCCGCCACCATCCATGCGCAGCGGATGACGCGGGCGGACATGTTCCTGGCGAAGCTGCAGGCCTGGAGCCCCCGCGCGGCGGAGGTGCTGGAAGCGATCTTCGCCGGCGTCGCCGTCTTCATCTTCTGGATCATCTTCATCTGGACCTGGCCGCAATTCGAGGATGCCTGGCAGCAGAACGAGTTCTTCGGCGTGCAGGGCGTCTGGACCCTGCCGACCTGGCCGATCCGGCTTTCCATCCTGGTGGGCTGTGCCGGCGCCATGGCCGCTTCCGCGCTGCAGGCCGTGCTGTCCCTGAAGCGCGCCGTGACCGGAGCTTCCGCATGATCGAGATCGAGATCGGCCTGGCGCTGATTGCCATCATGGCGGCGCTGGTATTGTCGGGCATCCCGATCGGCATCGCGCTTGTGTTACTGTCCTATATCGGCATCGGCCTGATCCGGGAGAACTGGGACCTGGCCGGGCGGATGCTCGCACTCGCCTCCTACGCCGCGATATCGGACTACCTCTTCGCCACCATCCCGCTATTCGTGCTGATGGGACTGCTGGTCTCCGTCAGCGACATCGGGAAGGACACATTCGAGGTCGCGCAATACCTGCTGCGCAAGCTGCGCGGCGGGCTCGGCATGGCGACCGTCGCGGCCAATGCGGTGTTCGGCGCGGTGACGGGCATTTCCATCGCCTCGGCCGCCGTCTTCACCAAGGTCGCCGTGCCGCAGATGATGCGCTTCGGCTACACGCCGAAATTCGCGGTGGGCTGCGTGGCGGGGTCCTCCATCCTCGGCATGCTGATCCCGCCATCGCTGCTGATGATCATCTATGGCGTGCTGGCGGAGGTCTCGATCGGCCGGCTGTTCCTGGCGGGCATCGTGCCGGGGCTGCTGATGGCCTTGGCTTTCGTCGCGATGATCTGGCTGCTGGCGACCTATCGGCCCGACATGGTGCAGCCCCTGGCGGCGCAGGCGGCGCTGCCCATCCAGGTGGAGACCACGGCAAGCCTGCTCGGCAAATCGGTGCCCATCGCGACGTTGATCACCCTCGTCCTCGGCGGCCTCTACACCGGCTTCTTCACGCCGACGGAAGCCGGCGCCATCGGGGCTTTCGGCGCGCTGATGATCGCGCTGGTACGGCGGCGCCTGTCCCTGCCGCGCTTCTGGCGCATCCTGGTGGAGACGGGGTTCGTCTCCGTCGGCATCCTGTTCCTGTTGATCGCGGCCAGCATGTATTCGCGGATGCTGACCATGGCCGGCATCCCGGCCTCCATCGCGGACCTGATCCAGACGATGGGGCTCGGCGTCTACGGCTTCCTTCTGGTCTACATCCTGTTTGTGCTGCTGCTGGGCATGATCATCGACAGTTCGTCGATCCTGCTGATCGTCACGCCGATCGCCGCACCCATCGCCAAGGATTTCGGGATCGACCTGATCCATTTCGGGATCATCACCGTCATCGCGGTGGAGGTCGGGCTGCTGACGCCCCCCTTTGGCATCAGCGCCTTCGCGGTGAAGGCGACGCTGAACGACAAGCGGATCGGGCTGGAGACGATCTTCGCCGGCGCCCTTCCCTTCGTCGGCGTCATGCTGGCAGTGCTGGCGCTGATCGTGGCCTTCCCGGGGCTGTCGCTGGTCTTCGCGGGTTAACCCGGAATCAGGCCCAGGCGGCGCGCGGCGACCACGCGGTAGAGGCGGTCGCCGCGGAATTCCTCCTCGCAGCGCGCGGAATAGGCGAGGGAGACGTCGTGCTCGTCATCCGACGCGCAGGCGGCGGCGGCGATCTCATCCCATTCGGGGGCGGGCAGCGCGCGCATGGCGTCCGCTTCCGCTTCCGTCAGCGGGCGGGGGAAGCCCATCTTCGGATAGACGGAGGCGATGGCCTGCCAGAAGAAGCGAATGGCGCGCTTCTGTTCCTCCGTCTTCAGCAGGGGCAGCACCAGGCGCAGCCAATGCGCGCCGGTCACGGCGTGGATCGCGCAGAATTCCATCGTGTGCGCCAGCACCAGCAGCGAATCGCGGGCGATGAGGTCGAGCGTGTCGTCCCGCACCTCCAGCCAGTCATGCACCGGGGAGAAGGCGGGCATTCGCGCCACCTTGCGCATGGCGTGCCAGAGCAGGCCTTCATCGAAGGTGAGCGCGACGAGGGTCGGATCCGCCGCCACGCGCGCCAGCACGCCGAGCGGTTCGGTTGTGACGGGCTTCTGGCCGACGCCTTCGCCGAGCGGCAGGTAGGTGGCGGCCCAATAGCCGAGGCTTTCGGCCACTTCCTCCGCATCCCCGGCGTCCCGCGCATAGGCGAGCCGCATCAGCGCGTGCAGCGCGCTGGCGGCCAGGCCCGGCAGCAGGCGGGGCAGATAGCGGCTGGCCAGCGCCTCCGCCGAGCCGAGGCGGGCGAGTTCGGCGCGGAAGAAGGCGCGGTAGGCGGCCTGGGCCGGCCGTTCGCCGAGGCGCAGGGTCCAGTTGAGCTGGGTGATCGTGACGTCGGAGCGGGGCGTGGCGGCCAGGTGGTTCTGGCGCCGATAGGCGTCGAGGAAGCGGCGGGCATCGGCTTCGGTGCCGCCGAGGCGCTTCTGGGCGTGCAGGACCATGGGGGTGTGGTTGGCGAAGGCCTCCCCGTATTCCGCGCTGAGGGATCGGGCTTCGGTCAGCGCGTCGCTCATCCTGGGCCCTCCTTGGTCGTCATGGGTGCAGCATAGACTACCGACGCGTGTGAGGGGAGGCGGCTGGCGGTTGCCTTGGGGGAAGGGGTTTCCCCCTTGCCCGGTCCGAATGGGGCGTAGCATCGCTGAATTTCATGAACCAAAACAAATTGATGACGGTCCAGGGCCGGTTCGGCCCTGGCGGATGGGGTGCGGGGAAGGCAGCGCCTTCCCTGCGGCCGAAAAGCGCCCCCCGGCGGATTTCCCGCTCGCGGGGCAGTGCCCCGCGCCGCTACGCGGCCGCAAAAAGAAATCAGGACCCGCGCTGCGCGCCAGGATTCTCATGCCTCCGGCGGATTTCCCGCTCGCGGGGCAGTGCCCCGCGCCGCTACGCGGCCGCAAAA
>NZ_JBHYGL010000020.1:47257-57496 GCF_051859025.1 Falsiroseomonas sp.
GCCTCCGGCGGATTTCCCGCTCGCGGGGCAGTGCCCCGCGCCGCTACGCGGCCGCGGGAAATGGGCCCGGAGGGACTCGAACCCCCAACCAAGCCGTTATGAGCGGCCCGCTCTAACCGTTGAGCTACAGGCCCAAAGCCCGCGCCTGCATGGCAAGCGCCGCGGCTTCATGCAAGCCCGGCGAGCACCTTGGCCGTGGCGCCGCTGATATCGCCGAGCTTCTCCCCCGCCGCGCAGCGGGCCTGGACGGTAAGGCCGCGTTCCTGGCGGGCGATGGCGGCGCGGGCCTCGGCCTCGGCTTCCCCGGGTGGCAGGACCAGGACGCCGGATTCATCGGCCAGGATCGCATCGCCCGGCATGACGACAACGCCACCGATCGAAACCGGCACGTTCATCCGCCCGCCGAGGTCGTAGATGCGCGTCGTGATCGGCGCCAGGCCACGGCACCACAGGGGAAAATCGCTGGCCTCCACTTCCTCGATATCCGTGCAGGCGCCGTCCACGATGCCGGCCTTGGCGCCGGCGGCCTTGGCGGCGACCGTCACGCCGCCGCCCCAGCAGGCGTGGCGGTCATCGCCCAGGCGGTCCACCACCAGGATGTCCCCCGGCCGCAGCAGGCCGAGCGCGTGGTGCAGAATGGTCGAGTCGGGCCCGGGGATCTGGACGGTGACGGCGGTGCCGGCGACGCGGCGGCGCAGCAGGCCCTGGATCTTCCGGTCGCAGAAACCCCAGTGGCGCCAATGGCCGACGGTCGCGGTCTCCGTCTGCTCCAGCAGGGCCACGATTTCCGCGCTGATCGGGTTGGGCATGGGTTCGACGACGTAGCGGGCCATGGGGCTCAGTTCCTTCCAACGGCGCGGGTGAAGCCGACCAGGCGTTCCACCAGCAGGACAACGGCAAGGGCGACGACGATCAGCGTCATCGCCAGGGCGGCGACGAGGGGATCGGTCCGGTTCTCGGCATAGCGGAACATCTCGACCGGCAGGGTCGAGAGGCGGGGGCCGACCAGGAACAGGCTGATGACCGTCTCGTCGAAGGACACCAGGAAGCACAGCGCCCCGGCGGCGATGGCGCCGGGGGCGGCAAGCGGCAGGGTGATGCGGAGCGCCGCCTGGAAGGGCGTGGCGCCGAGTGTCCAGGCCGCTTCCTCCAGGTCCTTCGGCACGGCGCCGAAGGCGGTGGTCATGATGCGGACGGCGAAGGGGATGGCGACCATGGCATGGGCCAGCACCAGGCCGGGCCAGGTGGCGGCCAGCTTCACGGGTTGCAGCGCCAGCAGCAGCGCGAGGCCCAAGACCAGCGTCGGCAGCAGCAGCGGCGCAGCGAGGAAGGCCGCCATGGCGCCGCGCCCCGGGAATTCGAGGCGGGCGATGGCATAGGCGGCCGGCCCGCCGGCCAGCAGGGCGATCACCGCGACAATGGCGGCCAGCACGGCGGAATTGCGCAAGGCCGCCATGAGTTCGGCGTTGGAGACCAGCGCCCCGTACCAGCGCAATGACAGGCCGGGCGGCGGAAAGGTCAGGAAATCGCCGGCGGAGAAGGAGATGGCGCAGACCAGCACCGCCGGCGCCAGCAGCAGCGCATAGCCGCAGATCGCCGCGATACGCAGCACCCAGCCCGGCTTCATCGCGCCACCCGCGCCACCACGGCGCGCAGCGCCATGGCGAGCGCCAGCGACCCCAGCAGCAGCATCGCCATGGCCGCCGCCGCGGGCCAGTCCACGGTTTCCAGCGCCAGGTCGAAGATCTCGGTCGCGACGACGAAGACGCGCCCGCCCCCCATCAGCCGCGGCGTGACGAAGGCGGAAACGCCGAGCACGAAGACGAGCAGGAAGGCCGCCGCCAACGCGGGGGCCGCGAGCGGCAGGGTCACGCGGAGGAACGTCTTCGTCCGTGTCGCGCCCAGCGTCGCCGCCGCTTCCTCCAGCCGCGAATCCAGCCGTCCGAGCCCCGCGATCAGCACCAGGCAGGCATAGGGCATCAGGCTTTCCGTCAGCCCGATGCGCACGCCGGTCCAGTTGTTGATGAGGCGGACGGGATCATCGGACAGGCCGGCGAAGGCCAGCATCGCGTTGATCATGCCCCGGTCGCCCAGGATCGCCATCCACCCCACGACGCGCGCGGTGGAGGAAACCAGCAGCGGCGCCACCGCCATCAAGGACAGCAGCCCCCGCCATTGCGGCGGCGCGCTGCGGATCAGCAGCGCGACAGGCAGCGCCAGCGCCACCGCGATGGCGCCACAGGTGGCGGAGAGCGTCGCGGTGTTCCAGGCCAGTTCCCAGGTGAAGTCATCCTCCACCAGCTTCGCCATGGTCTCGAAGCTGAGTGCCTCCTCCATCGCGCCCATATCGGTGGTGCGGTTGAGGCTGATGCGGGCCAGCAGCGCCACGGGCCAGACGAAGCCCACCCCCAGCACCAGCGCCGCCGGCAGGCAGAGCAGCAGCCCGATCACGCCGCGAAGACCCGGACATCGGCGGCGCGGAAGCCGAGGCGGATCGAATCCCCCACGCGCAGATCGGCGCCCGGCGATCCACCGGGCAGGTCCGCGATGAGGCGACCGGCGGGGGTGGCGCAATCCAGCGTCACCAAATCGCCCGTATAGGTGCGGCGGGACAGCGTGGCGGGCAGGATGTTCTCCGCCATCTCGCCATCGCGCAGCGGGCGGACGTGATGGGGGCGGATGAAGATTTCCGCGGCACCGGTGGCCGGCGTCTCCGCGGCGCGAAGTTCGGCATCGCCGACGCGCAGCAGGCCTGGCTGTTCGACCACCGCGGGCAGGCGCGCGGCGCGGCCGACGAAGGTGGCGACGAAGCGCGTGGCGGGACGCTCGAAGATTGCCTCCGGCGTGGCCAACTGCTCGATCCGGCCTTCATTCATCACGGCGACAAGGTCCGCCATGGCCAGCGCCTCCGTCTGGTCATGCGTCACGAAGACGGCCGTGGTGCCGAGGCGCTGCTGGAGCGACCGGATCTCGTCACGCACCTCCTCCCGCAGCTTGGCATCAAGGGCGCTGAGCGGTTCGTCCAGCAGCAGCAGGTCCGGGCGCGGGGCGAGCGCGCGGGCCAGCGCAACGCGCTGCTGCTGCCCGCCGGACAGCTGCCGCGGCTTGCGGGCGGCAAGCGCGCCGAGGCCGACGAGGGACAGGGCTTCCGCCACCCGCGGCGCGCGATCGGCGCGGGGGTGGCCCCGCATCTCCAGCCCGAAGGCGACGTTCTGCGCAGCGGTCATGTGGGGGAACAGCGCGTAGGATTGGAACACCACGCCCATGTTCCGCTTGTGCGGCGGCAGGGCGGTGACGTCCCGCCCCGCGACACGGATGCGGCCGGCATCCGGCACCTCCAGCCCCGCGATCATGCGCAGCGTGGTGGTCTTGCCGCAGCCCGATGGGCCGAGCAGCGCCAGCAGCGCCCCCTGCCCGAGTTCGAGGGAGACGCCATCCACCGCCGGATGCGCCGCGCCGGGGAAGCGGCGCGTCAGCGCCTCCAGCCTGAGATGGCTCACGCGACGATGCGCCGCGACGAAGCCGTCAGCGCCCCGAGGCCGAGATCACTTCCCGCCGCCAGCGCTGGTTCCAGCCATCGCGCAGGCGCACCATCTCCGTCCAGTCCAGCGGGATGACGCGGTTGCGGAATTCCGGCGCCAGGGCCGTGCGGGCCATGGCTTCCGGTGCGACCTGGGCGCGGGTGTTGGTCGGGCCGTAGAACATGCGTTCCGTGAACGCCTTCTGCGCATCGGCGGACAGCGCATGGGCCGCGAGGGCGAGGGCCTGGGCGCGGTTCTTGCTGTTGGCGACGATGTTGATGGTGTTGATCTGGAAGACGGTCCCTTCCTCCGGCAGCACCACCCCGATGCGGCCCTGGGACTGGTCCCGATACAGCTGCGCGCGGGCGTTCCAGCCGGTGGCGAAGCGGACCTGGTCGTTCAGGATCAGCGTGTAGCCATCGGGGTTGGGATCGAAGGTCTGCACCGCCGGCGCGATTTCACGCAGCCGCGGCATGGCGGCGTTGAGGTTCTGCCACGACCCGCCATTGGCATGGGCCAGGATGGCCGTCATCGCCAGGCCCTGGATGTTCGGCGGCGCGGACAGCGCGATGCGGCCGCGATGCGCGGGGTCCCACATCGCCGCCCAGCGGGTCGGCGCCGGGGTCACGGCGCGCGTGTCATAGACCATGACGAGGTGGTCATAGGTGACGGCCGGGCCGCAGGCGCCGCCGGATGCGCGCGCCTGGTCGTCCAGTTCCGCGATCACCGGCAGGGTGGTGGCGTCGATGCGCTCCACCAGGCCCTCCGCGCAGGCGATGGCGGCGGTCGTCACATCCATGATGACCAGGTCGATCTGCGGATCGGCGCGCTGGGCGCGCAGCGTGCCGAGCATCTGCGCGCTGGTGCCGCCCTCATGATACTGCACCGCCGTGCCGCTGCGGGCGGCGAAGGGCGCCAGAACCGTCTGGGTGTAGTTGTCCTTGAAGATGCCGGCATAGGCCTGGAGCGTGACGCGCCCGCCCGTCTGTGCCCCGCCAGTCTGGGCGTCAGCGGGCGCGGCGGCGAGGAAGGCCGCGGCGGCGTAGGCGAGGATGCGCATCAGGGGGCTCCCGGCAGGGTTATCGCCGGCAGCATCGCCCCGAAGCGCGCCCCCTGCCAAGAGCCAAGGCTTCCCGGCCATCCAGCGGAAAGGCGGGCGCGTGCCCGGCGCCACCCTTCCGCCTGGCGGGATATCAATTGGCCAGGAAGGCCCGGATGCGGTCGGCCAGCGGCGCCATGCCGACGACGCCGTTGAGGTGGCCGAGCGGGCCCGTCACCTCCGCGAAGTCCACGGGGCGGCCGAGGCGGCGGAGCGTCGCCACCATCTCCGTGTTGTAGTCCAGCATGAAGACGCGGTCGGTCGGGCTGGCCACGACGAACCAGCGCGCCTGGCTGCGGGACAGCGCGGCCTCGCTGCTGGCGTATTCATGCAGGAACAGCTGGTTGGCGCGGACGAGGTAGAGGAAGTGGTTGGCGTCCGAGACCCGGGCGCGGGCCATCGCGGCCTCGTCCAGGAAACGCTCCACCTCGAACCGGTCGCCGATGCGGCGCAGCGGGTCCTGGCCTTCCGCCGCGCGGCGGCCGAAACGGGCGAGCGCCGGGCGGTCCTGCGCCTGGACCGTGACGATCTTCAGCGCCTCCGCCAGGCCACGCGTGGGCGGTTCGCGGCCTTGCGCGTAGTAGTCGCCATTGTTGAAATTGGGGTCGAGCCGGATGGGGCTTTCCCAGATGTCGAGCCAGGCGATGGCCCAGGGATCGAATTCGGAACTGCCGATCACCGGCATCACGCGGTCGATCATCTGCGGATAGGCAGCGGCCCATTCGATGGCCTGCAGCGCACCCATGGAAGCACCGGTCACCAGCGCGAGCCGCCGGACGCCCAGGCTGTCCAGCAGGCGCTTCTGCACCTCGATGAAGTCGCGCATGGCGATGACGGGGAATTCCAGCGCCCAGGGCCGGCCCGTGGCCGGGTTCACCGAGACCGGGCCGGTCGTGACCGTGCGGCCATCCCGGACATTGAGGTTCACGAGCGTGTCGGAGGAGATGACGAAGTAGCGGTTGGTGTCGATCGCGCGGCCCGGGCCGATGATGGCGTCCCAGTAGCCGGCGGGCTGGCCTTCCGCGTAGCGGCCGAAGGCGTGGCTGTTGCCGGAGAAGAAATGCGTGACGATCACGGCATTGTCGCCGGCCGCGTTCAGCGTGCCCGCGGTCTGGTAGCCGATGCGGATGGTGGGGATCGTGGCGCCACCGCGGGTCACGTAGCCCGTGGTCTCGAAGACCTTCTTCTCCACGATTTCCGTCGCTGGCGCCGGGGTGGCCGCAGGGGTGGCCGCAGGGCCCTGGGCGATGGCGGGCGCCTGCGACAGGGCGGCCAGCGCCAGGGTGGCGGCGAATAGAAGGCGGCGTTTCATGGATCGGTCCCTCCCCAGGGTTGCGGGCATGGTGATCCCGCCCCGCCATGTGGCGCAAGCGTCCGCTACCGCGGAAGGCGCAAGGGTCCGCTACCGCGGAAAGGGCCCATGCGCTACAAGCAGGCGCAGCAACCGCTTCCAGAGGTCCAAGCCCCATGAACCTGGCCAAGATCCCGACCGGCAAGGCCCCGCCGCATGACGTCAATGTGGTGGTGGAGATCCCCCAGGGCAGCCAGGTGAAGTATGAGCTGGACAAGGAGAGCGGCGCGGTGGTCGTGGACCGCTTCCTTTTCACGCCCATGGCCTATCCGGCCGCCTACGGCTTCATCCCCGGCACGCTGGCCGATGATGGCGACCCCGCCGACGTCCTGGTGCTGACCCCCGCCCCCGTGGTCCCGGGCTGCGTCATCCGCGCCCGCCCGATCGGCGTGCTGCACATGGAGGACGAGGCCGGTTCGGATGAAAAGCTGGTCTGCGTGCCCCACGACAAGGTGCACCCGATGTTCTCCGGCATCACCAGCGCCGAGGAACTGCCGCAGATCACGCGCGCGACGATCGAGCACTTCTTCGCCACCTACAAGGACCTGGAGTCCGACAAGTGGGTGAAGGTCCGCGGCTGGGGCCCCGCCAGCGAGGCGGCGGAGATCATCCTGAAGTCCATGGCGGCCTACAAGAACGATTCCAAGGAATAGGGCGCTTCCGCCCCTTCGGGGGCGGCCTTTCCCCACCTGCATGACAGCGTGACCGGCCCGCGCGACTTTTTCTGTCGCGCGGCAACCATGCGGCGTTGCCACGGCCCTGCGCCCCCGGCAAGCTTTCCCCAGCCCGGCTTCCGGGCCAAGGCAAAGGCGCCCGCGCCCCCGCCCCGGCCCACGGCCAGGCGATCCAGCAAACCCGGATAACCGGGAAGCAGAGGGGGAGAGGCTGCCTTGATGACGCTATCGTTGTTGCTGATCATCGCGCTGGGCGGGTTGGCCATCGCCTACAGCGTGGTGACGGCGAAGGATGTCCTCAGCCGGGATGCCGGCAATGCGCGGATGCAGGAGATCGCGGCGGCGATCAGCGAAGGCGCATCCGCCTATCTGCGGCGCCAATACACCACCATCGGAATCGTCGGCGTGGTGCTGTTCTTTGTCATCCTGGCGGCCTTCGGCTTCGGCGGGCACGCCTTCGCCGTGGGCATCGGCTTCCTGATCGGCGCGGTGCTGTCCGGGGCCGCGGGCTTCATCGGCATGAACGTATCGGTGCGGGCCAATGTCCGCACGGCGCAGGCCGCGACGCAGTCCCTCGCCTCCGGCCTCGATGTCGCGTTCAAGTCGGGCGCCATCACGGGGATGCTGGTGGCGGGGCTCGCCCTGCTGGGGGTCGCCGTCTACTTCATGATCCTGGTGCCGATCGGCGGCCTGGCCGCCAATTCGCGCGTGGTCATTGATGCGCTGGTGGCGCTGGGCTTCGGCGCCTCCCTCATCTCCATCTTCGCGCGCCTCGGCGGCGGCATCTTCACCAAGGGCGCGGATGTCGGCGGCGACATGGTCGGCAAGGTGGAAGCCGGCATTCCCGAGGATGACCCCCGCAACCCCGCCACCATCGCGGATAATGTGGGCGACAATGTCGGCGACTGCGCCGGCATGGCGGCCGATCTGTTCGAGACCTATGCGGTGACGATGGTCGCCACCATGGTGCTGGCCGCGATCTCCTTCAGCGCGGAAGGCCGCATCGCGGCAATGATCTTCCCGCTGGCGATCGGCGCGGTCTGCGTCGTCACCTCCATCATCGGCACCTACTTCGTGAAGCTGCCGGCGAACAACAACATCATGGGCGCGATGTACCGGGGCTTCATCGTCACCGGCGTGCTCTCGCTCATCGTGCTGCTGCCGCTCTGCTACATCGCCTTCGGCACGGGCACGGTGACGGCGGGCGGCGTCACCTTCGGCGCCTTCAGCCTGTTCCTCTGCGGGGCCGTGGGCCTGGCGGTGACGGCGGCGATCGTGGTGGTGACGGAATACTACACGGGCACGGATTTCCGCCCCGTGCGGTCCATCGCGGAAGCCAGCCAGACCGGCCACGGCACCAATGTGATCCGCGGGCTCGCCGTGTCGATGGAAAGCACGGCCCTGCCGGCGCTGATCATCATCGCGGGCGTGCTTTCCTCCTATGGTCTGGCGGGCCTCTACGGCATCGCCATCGCGACGACGACGATGCTGGCCCTGGCGGGCATGGTCGTGGCGCTCGATGCCTTCGGCCCCGTCACGGACAATGCCGGCGGCATCGCGGAAATGGCGGGGCTGCCGAAGGAGGTCCGGGTCTCCACCGATGCGCTGGATGCCGTGGGCAACACGACCAAGGCGGTGACGAAGGGCTATGCGATCGGCTCCGCGGGCCTTGGCGCGCTGGTGCTCTTCGCGGCCTATACGCAGGATCTGAACTACTTCATCGCCAATCCGCAGACCTATCCCTACTTCGCGGGGATCGGGGCGATGACCTTCAGCCTGTCGGACCCCTATGTCGTGGTCGGCCTGCTGTTCGGTGGGCTGCTGCCCTACCTGTTCGGCGGCATGTCGATGACCGCCGTCGGCCGCGCCGCGACCGCGGTGGTGGAGGAAGTGCGCCGGCAGTTCCGCGAACATCCGGGCATCATGACGGGGGCGGAGAAGCCGGATTACGGCCGCGCCGTCGACATGCTCACCAAGGCCGCGATCCGGGAGATGATCATCCCCTCCCTGCTCCCGGTGCTCAGCCCGATCGTCGTCTTCGTCGTGATCCTGCTGATCGGCGGGAAGGCGGCGGCGTTCTCGGCGCTGGGTGCGATGCTGCTCGGCGTCATCGTCACGGGCTTCTTTGTCGCGGTCAGCATGACCACGGGCGGCGGCGCCTGGGACAACGCGAAGAAGTACATCGAGGAAGG
Organism: Falsiroseomonas sp.; assembly: GCF_051859025.1. Lineage (GTDB taxonomy): Bacteria > Pseudomonadota > Alphaproteobacteria > Acetobacterales > Acetobacteraceae > Falsiroseomonas. Next base: position 56,095 of record NZ_JBHYGL010000020.1, read on the forward strand.
CCATTACGGCGGCAAGGGCAGCGAGGCCCATAAGGCCGCCGTGACCGGCGACACCGTGGGCGATCCCTACAAGGATACCTCCGGCCCCGCGGTGAACCCGATGATCAAGATCACGAACATCGTGGCGCTGCTGCTGCTGGCGATCCTGGCGCATAGCTGAGCCAGCATCGCTGAAACGAGGAAGGCCGGCGGAGCGATCCGCCGGCCTTTGTCATGAGAGCTTCAAGCGTTCCGGGATCGAAAGCCCAAGCCGCAGCGGCACCGGCCAGACCTCCCTTACCGTGCGGATCAATCGGAAGCCGGCGGCCTGGTAGTTGGGCAGGGCGCGGGGATGGTCGGCGCTGCAGGTATTGACCGTCAGCGCGCGGGCGTGGTCGCCCCAGGCCTCGTCCACCGCGTGGCGCAACAGCGCGCGGCCGGCGCCATGGCCGATGGCATGCGGCATCAGGCCGAAATAGGCCAGGTTGATGCCGTGGTCGCTGCGGCGTTCCAGTTCATAGAAACCTGCGGGTTCGCCGCCGTGATACAGCACATGGATGCTGATCTCCGGCCGCGCCAGCAGGGACGCGATCTCGCTGTCCGGCACGGTGCGGCGCAGCCACCAGACATAGTCGCGCCCGACCGTGTCGTAGAGATAGCGGTAGAAGGGCACGGAGCATTGCGCCACGCGCTGCACCACGCTGCCCCGCGGCAGCGGCGGGGGCGCATCATCCGGCGGGCTGTCCATCCGCAGGAAGGTGACATCCACCGCGATGCGCTGGACCGGTTCCCGGGCCACGGCGATGGTCGCCACCTCAATTGTCCAGGAAGCTGCGCAGCTTGCGGCTGCGGCTGGGGTGCTTCAGCTTGCGCAGCGCCTTCGCCTCGATCTGCCGGATGCGTTCGCGCGTCACGTTGAACTGCTGGCCCACTTCCTCCAGCGTGTGGTCGGTGTTCATGCCGATGCCGAAGCGCATGCGCAGCACGCGTTCCTCGCGCGGCGTCAGCGACGACAGCACGCGGGTCGTGGCTTCGCGGAGGTTGGACTGGATCGCGGCATCCAGCGGGATGATGGCGTTCTTGTCCTCGATGAAATCGCCGAGGTGGCTGTCCTCCTCGTCGCCGATCGGCGTCTCGAGGCTGATCGGCTCCTTCGCGATCTTGAGAACCTTCCGGACTTTCTCGAGTGGCATGCCGAGTTTCTCGGCCAGCTCCTCCGGCGTTGGCTCCCGGCCGATCTCGTGCAGCATTTGCCGGGACGTGCGGACCAGCTTGTTGATCGTCTCGATCATATGGACCGGGATGCGGATGGTCCGCGCCTGGTCGGCGATGCTGCGCGTGATGGCCTGCCGGATCCACCAGGTCGCATAGGTGCTGAACTTGTAGCCGCGGCGGTATTCGAACTTATCGACCGCCTTCATCA